>CAVVWD010000025.1:0-83347 GCA_963751835.1 uncultured Thermoleophilaceae bacterium
TACAGGCGCTGGACGAGGGCCCGCCGGACGCCGTCGTCCTGGACCTGCTGATGCCACGAGTCGACGGCATCGAGCTCTGCAAGCGGATGCGCCACAACGGCGACCGCACGCCGGTCCTGATGCTGACCGCCCGCGACGCCGTCGCCGACCGCGTCTCCGGCCTCGACGCCGGCGCCGACGACTACCTGGTCAAGCCCTTCGCGCTCCCAGAGCTCCTTGCCCGCGTGCGAGCACTGCTCAGGAGGGCAGAGAACGAGGACGGCCAAGACAGCAGCGAGACGCTCCGCTTCTCCGACCTCGAGCTCGATCCGCTCTCGTTCGAGGTCCACAGGAACGGCCGCCCGATCGAGCTCACCCGCACCGAGTTCCTCCTCCTCGAGCTCTTCCTGCGCCACCCGCGCCAGGTCCTCACGCGCTCGGTCATCTTCGAGAACGTCTGGGGCTACGACTTCGGCCCGCGCTCCAACTCGCTCGAGGTCTACATGGGCTACCTGCGCCGCAAGACCGAGGCCGAAGGCGAGCCGCGCCTCCTCCACACGGTCCGAGGCGTGGGCTACGTGCTGAAGGAGCGCTAACGATGTCCTTCCGCCGCCGTCTCACGCTCGCCGGCACCGCCGCGGTCGCCATCGCCATCCTGCTCGCGCTCGGCACCGCCTTCGCCGTCGTGCGCGCCGAGCTGCGCGGCCAGGTCGACGAGTCGCTCCAAACCGTGGCCGATCAGCGCACGCGCGAGCTCACGCTCGCTCGCGACCTGCTCGGCATAGAGCCTCTCGAGGCGGGTGGGCCTTCCGCTGTGCCGCTCATCCGCCGGCGGCTTGCCGCGACCGACGGCCCGTTCGAGGAGAAGGTCCGCTACGTCCAGCTTCTCACCCCCGACCGGGTCATCCCGCCGGCCGACGCGACGGGCCGAGCTGCCGGAGGACGCGCGCGCCGAGCAGGTGATGGCGAGCGGCGAGGGCTCCTACTTCTCGGACGTCCAACTCGGCGGCTCGCACGCGCGCGTGTTCACGAAAGCGATCGAGCCCGGCCTCGCGATCCAGGCCGCCCAGACCGTGGACGAGCAGGACCAGGCGATCGACCGGCTCGCCGTGATCCTCGCCCTCGTCGGCATCGGGGGCGTGGGGCTGGCCGGAGGCCTCGGCCTCGTCGTCACCCGCACCGCCACGCGCCCGGTCAGGGAGCTGAGCGCGGCGGCCGAGCATGTGGCCAAGACGCGCGACCTCTCGCGCCGCATCGAGGCATCGGGCGCCGACGAGCTCAGCGGCCTCGCCACCTCCTTCAACACGATGCTCGAGGCACTCGACCGCTCGATGCGCGCGCAGCGCCAGCTGGTCTCGGACGCGTCGCACGAGCTGCGCACCCCGCTGACCAGCCTGCGCACCAACGTCGAGGTGCTGGCCGGCTCCAACGGCGCCCTGCCGCTCGAGGAGCGCAAGAGAATGCTCCAGGCCGTGGCCGGCCAGCTCGACGAGCTGACCGGTCTCGTCGGCGACCTCGTCGACCTCGCCCGCGACGGCGAGCGTGATGAGCTCCTCGAGCCGGTGCGGCTCGACCTGCTCGTGAGCGACGCGGTGGCCCGCGCACGAAGATTGCACCCCGGCCGCGAGATCAACCTGCACACAGAAGAGACCCTCGTCGACGGCTCGCCTGCGCCCGTGCAGCGAGCAACCGGCTCGCCGGCCCGCCGCACGGCTTCCACATGCACGGGTAGCCGTAGGCATAGTAGTTCGCCTCGTGCAGCTCGCGGATCAGCCCAACGAGGCGCTCGTCCTCGAGCTCCCGAGCCGAGCGCTCGCCCTAGCAGCGCTGGTAGTAGGCGGACGCCGACACGCCCAGGTGCGGCAGATCGGCTCGACCCCAAAGCGGCCGCGGTGCTCGTCGATGTAGCGGCTCACCTCGGTCGGTCTGGGTCGAGCTCCTTGGCAAAGAAACAGCGACGGGACCCGTGGCTAGGCCCGCCCCCTGCCGTCTCGAGCGATCCGGCGGATGGCGTTCCGGCACCGGCGGGCCAGGCGCAGCGCGGCACGCTGGGTCTGGAGGTCAGACACCCGTTGTACCTGGTGGGCGTAGGCTGCGGCATAGGCGTCATGCGCGGCGTTGAGCGCCGCGTACTCGCGGTGTAGCCGGATGAGATCCGACCGGGCGGCGCGGAGCTCGCGCTCCTCGCCCGGCTCCGGCGCCTCGAGTTCCGCCTCCGAGGGCGCCGGCCGTGCCGGGCGACGCAGGATTAGGCCGTCCTGGCCCCCGATGGCCCGCGGCACGAAAGCGAGGACGTCGAAGGCCCGGCCGTAGTGGGCCCGTAGCCACCACTCGCTGTGGAGGATCATCGGGCCGCCGGCCGACCATGGACGTCCGAAGCCGTGGATGCTCATGCCTATCTCCGCGTCGTCGACTGGCCTCCCCGCAATGACTTCCGCGTTCCACGGTCCCATGAACGAGGCGACGCAGGTGCCGCCCGGCCGCAGCACCCGCCGCAGCTCCAGCAGCCAGGCCTCCCATCCGTCGGCGAGCTGCGAGAACACCGATACGGCCACCACGACGTCGAAGAAGCCATCGGGATGGGGAAGGGGAGGCTGCCGGCCGCAAAGGTAGGCGCGGCACGGCGGACACAGATGCCGCTGCACCCAGGCGATCGATGGGGCATCGATGTCGCAACCGTGGATCTCGGTTCCCTCGGCCTCGGCCAGGAGGTGGCGCATCAGCCGCCCCGAGCCGCAGCCGAAATCCAGGACGCGACCGCCGAGCGGCAGGCCGCCGGGCAAGACGCGGAGCAGATCGGCCTTCAGGCGGCGCCCCATGCCGTCGAAGCTGTACGCCCAATCCTCGCCGGAGATGCCCCCCGTCACGTATGCCGCCAGCTCCCGCGGCGGCATGGGTGGGCTGGACGGATCGGGCACGGCGCGAGCATATCCCTGCACCGTGCCGCGCAGCGATGCGTCCAGCCGGGCCACCGCGCTGTGATCGCGGGTATGTTTGATCGCGTGCCACGGACTACGCGAGTCCCTGCACCCAGTGTCGTTCCCGGCCTGCGCGGGGGCGATCGGCCGCTCCCGTCGAGCCGTCCATACGTTACCGGGCGGGAGGCCGATCTCGTGCGCGACGCGCTGGCGCAGGCGTCGGTCGCTGGCGCCGGAACGGTTGCGCGCGAACCGAGGCGCTGCTCGAGGACCTGCTTGGCGAAAAGACGCGAGCGCTGCTCACCCCGTCGTGCACCGCGGCGTTGGAGATGGCCGCGATGCTCATCGGCGTCGGCGTCGGCAGCGAGGTGATCGTGCCCTCGTTCACGTTCGTCTCGACCGCCAACGCGTTCGCCCGCCACCGTGCCACGCCGGTATTCGTGGACATCGATCCGGACACGCTCACGATCGACCCGGCGGCCGTCGAGGCGGCGGTCACGCGGGCGACCGCGGCGGTCGTGCCCGTCCACTACGCGGGGGGCGCGAGCCGGATGGGGCCGATCCTCGAGACGGCCCAACGCCACGGGCTGGTCGTCGTCGAGGACGCCGCGCACGGCGTAGGTGCCTCGCTCGACGGGCGCGCGCTCGGCACTCTCGGGGAGCTGGGCACGTTCAGCTTCCACCACACCAAGAACGTGTCCTCGGGCGAGGGCGGGGCCCTATTGATCAACGAGCAGCGCTGGATCGAACGGGCCGAGGTGCTGCGGGAGATGGGCACCAACCGTGCGCGCTTCATGCGCGGCGAGATCGATCGCTACACGTGGGTGGACACCGGCTCGTCCTTCGTTATGAGCGACGTGACGGCGGCGCTGCTGCGGGGACAGCTCGAACGGCTGGACGTGATCACCGAAGCACGGCTGGCGATCTGGGACGCCTACCACGCCGCGTTCGAGGGCCTCGAGCACGCCGGGATCCTGCGCCGGCCTCGGTTCATAGACGGCGCTGAGCACAACGGCCATATCTACTACGTGCTGCTCGAGGAGGCCGGCCGGCGCGACGACATTATCCGCATCCTGAGCCAGCACCAGATCGGCGCGTCGTCGCACTACGAGCCGCTGCACGCCTCACCCGCCGGCCATCGACTCGGCCGCGTGCATGGCGATATGACACACACCGAGAGCGTGGCGGCTCGCCTGCTGCGCCTGCCCCTGTGGGTGGGCATGAGCGAAGACGACGTGTCCCGCGTCGCCGATCGCGTGGAGCGCGCGCTCCGGGTCCCCGCATGAGCCCTACGTGGGGAGCCGCAGCGCCGCGCGCAATCGTCGGTACCCGCGTCGCAGCCTTGCGAGCCGGCGGCGAGCGCCGCTCCGCGAGGTCCATCGAGCCAGCGCCCAGGCCCGGCCAGCGTCCCAGTCGGCGACCCTCGCCTCCTCGCGCCGGGCAAGCTCTTCGGCGCGCACTGCTCGCTGCTCGGCCGGATCGGTCACCTCGCTAATGGAGGCTAACGAGCCGTTGCGTGCCGCGGAAGCCGCCAATGCTCGGGCCCGACGCATCAAGGTCGCCAACGACAGCCTCGGCGCGGCGCAGCGGCGCGCGTTCTGGCCCGACCTCGCCGGCGTCGACGGGTCCAGAGCGCCCCGGCCTGCGCGAGGTGGCCAGGCGGTTCGGCGCGGTCGCACGCGAGCTCTCCGTTCCACGCGGGCCCGTGCGGGGCGAGGGGCCGCCGCCGGCCCGCCACGTGGCCGCGCAGGTGGAGCATCACCCCTACGCCGCGTGGGCGGCCGTCCGCCGGAGCGGCGTCGCGGCGCTCGAGCCGCTGCCCGGTGGCCGCGAGAACGCGACGCCGCTCCACGTCGCGGTTGTCATCCCACCGTTCGGCTTCGGGAGCGGCGGGCACGAAGTCGTGTTCCGACTCACCGAGCAGCTGGAGGCGCTGGGCCACACAGTCTCGCTGTGGATCGACGATCCGTTCGGCGTGACCGAGACGTCCGCGTCGGTCCTGCTGCGGCGTATTGAGGACGATTTCGGCGTTCGCCTGCGGGCGCCCCTGCATCTCGGTCTGTGGGACTGGTTCGGGGCGGATGTCGCCGTCGCCACCGGCTGGCAGACCGTGTGGCCGCTACTGGGCCTGCGCGGGGTTCACGCGCGCGCCTACCTTGTTAACGACGACGAGCCCGCTTTCTATCCGCGTTCGGTCGAGTCCGAGCTCGCCGGCGAGACGTACCGGCAGGATCTCTACTGCATCACCGGCACGCGTGGATGTTCGAGCTCCTGCGCGAGCGCGACGGGGCGCACGGCGGCTGGTTCGACTACACGGTGGCGCCGGCGTACTCGGTACGACCGGTTGAGCGCCGCGACGACACCGTCGTCGTCTACGCGCGGACCGTCACGCATCGGCGTGCCGCGGCGCTCGCGGTCTTGGCCCTCGAGGAGCTGATCGTCAACCGCGCGCGCACGGTGCGCGTGCAGATGTTCGGAGACGAGTACCCCATACCTGACGCGCCGTTTGACTTCGAGTTCCTGGGGCTGGTGCGGCCCGAGCGGCTGGCGTGGACTTACTCGGAGGCCACCGTCGGGATAGCACTGTCGATGACCAACACCTCCCTCGTGCCGCAGGACATGAGGGCCTGCGGCCTGCCGTGTGTAGAGCTCGCGGGCGGGGCCGCCGAAGCCACGTACGGCGATCACGGCGGGGTCACGTTCGCCGCGTTCGATCCCGTCGCCATCGCCGACAGGTCGAGCGGCTGCTGGACGATCCGGCGGAGCGCCAGCGTTGCAGCGACGAGGGGCTCACCGCGGCGGGCAACAAATCCTGGAGGCGCTCGGGCAAGCAGGTCGAATCGCACCTGCGCGCCGCGTTGCGCGAGCGCATCGGCGACAGATGACGTTCCCGATCGGCACGAGGCCCCGGATGGGCCTGCCGGCGGGCGCTAGCGCGAGCCGGGCTCCTAGCGGCCGGCGACGAAGAGCCGCTCGGGCTGGACATCGGCGAGCTGCTGGGCCGAGCGCTGGTCGCCGAAGCCGCCGTCGAGCGCGACCTCGCCGGGCCGCAGCCCCAACGCCTTGAGCTCGGCGACGGTGTCGGGGAGCAGCGTATTCTCGCCCGGGTTGCCGGGTGCGGCCGCGGGCGGCAGGATCAGGCCGCGCTGCCCGGGCCTGGTCGAGTCGGTCAGCTCGCAGAGCGGGGCGACGTAGCCGAACTCGGTCGGCTTGCCGAGCTTGCCCTTGCGGATCGGCCGAGCGTCGGGGTCGGCGATCGAGACCAGCCGTCGCTGATCTTCTCGCCGCGGGCGCGGCTTGCGATCTGCTCGGCGATGCGCTCGCACGCTCGGCCAGCTGCTCCAGCCTGCGGTTGTGCTCGGCGCGACCGCCGCCAAGCGGCTCGGCATCAGCCGGCCGGGCGTCAACGTGTGGCTCGGCGACCGCTGGTTCAGCGTCGTCGGAATCCTCGCCCCCGTCACGCTCGACCCCGACCTCGACAGCGCCGTGTTGATCGGCTTTCCGGTCGCGGAGCGGCTGTTCGACGCCGACCGCTCACCCACCAGCATCTACGTGCGCGTCCGACGATCAGGTCGAGGAGACCCGCGACCTGCTCGCCGCCACGACCAACCCCGAGCACCCCGAGGAGGTCGAGGTGAGCCGCCCGAGCGACGCGCTCGTCGCCGAGGCCGCCGCGAAGAGCGCCTTCACCGCCCTGTTCCTCGGGCTGGGCGCAGTGGCCCTGGTCGTGGGCGGGGTGGGGATCGCAAACGTGATGGTCATCTCCGTCCTCGAGCGCCGGTCCGAGATCGGCCTGCGCCGGGCGCTCGGGGCCACGCGCCGCCACATCGCGGCGCAGTTTCTGACCGAGTCGCTGCTGCTGGCGCTGCTGGGAGGCCTGGCAGGAGCGGGGCTCGGGCCGCGGTCGCGGCGGCCTACGCGCTCAGTCAGGGCTGGCCGGCGGTGGTGCCTGCCGTGGCACTCGCGGGAGCGTTCGGTGCCGCGCTGGCGATCGGGGCCCTGGCCGGCCTCTACCCGGCGGCGCGTGCCGGCAGGCTGGCGCCCACCGAGGCGCTCCGGTCGGTGTAGCCCGGAGCCTCACTGCCGACCGCGCGGGCCGCTGACGTATCGCCGTGCTCTAGCGCTATCTTTTGGCGCCTATGGCGGTCGAAACCGCGACAATCAGGGTGACCCGGGAAACCCGCGATCTGCTCGCCGAGCAGGCGCGCCGCCGCGGAGTCTCGCTTTCATCGTTCTTGGCCGACCTGGCCCGCGAGGCCGAGCGGCAGGCGCTCTTCCGTGCTGAGCGCGAGGCAGCGCGGGTTGACGCCGGCGAGCCCGCCGTAAGGGCCGAGGAGCGCGACTGGGAGTCCGCTCTCGACGATGGCATCGAGTGAGCCGCGGCGCGGCGAGATATGGCTCGTCGCGCTGGGGGCTGCCCGGAGGGGCGAGCCCGGCAAGAGCCGGCCGGCGATCGTGGTCTCGGTAGACGAGATCTCGGCGGGTGTCGAGGACGAGCTTATGGTGGTCGTACCGCTCTCAAGCTCGCGCGCCCGATCTCCCCTTCGGCCCGAGGTCTCGCGCGACGAGGGCGTTGACAGCCCGAGCGTCGCCCTTTGCCGGGGGGTGAGAGCGGTGGCGCGCACGCGGCTGCTGCGTCGGATAGGCAGAGCCAAGCCCGACACGCTCAGCGCAGTCGAAAGCGCGCTGGGCTTCGTGCTCGGCATTGAACAGGCGCCCGACACTCGTTCCTGAGAGGGCGGGGCCATGCCTCCCACGAAGAAGCGCAACGAAGACCTGATCGACGTGCGAGGCGCGGCGGCACTCGTCGGGCGTCACCCCGAAACCATTCGCCGGTGGGTGGGGTCCGGTCGCCTGGCGGCGCGTCGGGAAGGCAGGCGGCTGCTCATCGCGCGCGCCGAGCTCGAGGCGCTGGCCGTGAGCGAGGGCAGGACCTTGGCGAGCTTGGCGGCCTGGGCGGATCGAACGCGCTCGGCGCGCGAAGCTTCCGCGAGGAGTGGCTCGGGGTCGAGTGCCTCCGAACTCGTGATCGAGGATCGAGCGCAGCTTCCGCGCGCCGCCCGGCCGGGAACCGGTCCGCCCCGCCCGTTGTAGTACTGGCACGGTGGAGGACCGGCCACCCAAGGAGGCGGCGCTCGTCGCACGAGCGAAGCGCGGCGAGCTCGACGCTTACGAGGAGATCGTGAAGATGCATGGGACGGTCGCGTTCCGCACGGCCTGGCTGATCACCGGCTCGGCGGCGGACGCCGAGGAGGCTGCTCAGGACGGCTTCGTGAAGGCGCAGCGCGCGCTGGGGCGCTTCCGCGAAGGCGCTCCCTTCCGCCCCTGGCTGCTGGCGATCGTCTCCAACGAGGCGCGCAACAGGGTGAGGGCCGCGGGCCGCCGCTCGGCGCTCGCGCTGCGCGTGGCCGAGGAGCGCCGTCCGGGTGACGCGGTCCCGTCGCCCGAGGCGGCGCTCCTCGACTCCGAGCGGCGCGACGAGCTGCTCGCGGCCCTCGCGCGCCTCTCCGAGAACGACCGGCGCGCGGTCGCCTGCCGCTACTTCCTCGAGCTCTCGGAGGAGGAGACCGCGGCGGTCCTCGACTGCGCGCGCGGGACCGTCAAGTCGCGGCTGTCGCGGGCGCTCGAGCGCCTTCGTGATGAGCTGGGGGAGGAGGCGCTCCGATGACCGAGCTCGAGCGGAGCCTCGTCCAGCTCGGGCGCGAGCTCGACTATCCCGAGACGCCCGACCTGGCGGCGGGGGTTCGGGCCCGCCTGCAGGCTCCGCGCCGGCGCCGCCTGGCCTTGCTGCCGCCGGCGGGGCTGCGGCGCGCGCTGGCCCTGGCGCTGGTCGCCCTGCTCGTGCTCGCCGGAGGCGTGCTCGCCGCCGTGCCGTCGGTCCGCGACGCCGTGCTCGAGTTCTTCGGGCTCCAGGGAGCGACCGTCGAGCGCCGCGAGCAGCTGCCGGCAGCGCCCGAGCCGCGGCCCTTGCAGCTTGGCGAGCGGATGACGCTCGATGACGCCTCGCAAGCGCTCGGCTTCACTCCGCTCGTGCCGGCGGATCCCGGACGGCCCGACTCGGTGTTCGTCCGCCGCGACATTCCCGGCGGGGAGCTCTCGCTCGCGTACCGGCCGCGCCCCGGTCTCCCGGAGGCCGCCTCCACCGGGCTCGGTCTGCTCGTCAGCGAGTTCCGCGGCGATCTCGTGCCCGAGTACGTGGGCAAGCTCGCCCCCGAGGCGACCCGCATCGAGCGCCTGCGCCTGGGCGGCGAACGGGCGATCTGGATCGAGGGCACGCCGCACTTCTTCTTCTACCGCCGCCCGGACGGGCTCTCGAGCGAGCGGACGCTTCGCCTGGCGGCCAACGTACTGCTGCTCGAGCGCGGCGACACGCTTGTCCGCCTCGAGGGCGGCTTCGGCCTCGAGCGGGCGCTCGAGATCGCCCGCTCGCTGCGACCGCTCTAAGCCTGGCGCGTGAGCACCGTTTCGCTCCTGCCCATTCGGGGAAGTGCCTCAGTGGCCCACGCCTGTTCGAGGCACGCATGCCAGAACAGAAGGAGGGGAGCGAGATGCTCATACCTCAACGTAGAGCGAGCCGGAGGCTCGTCTGCTTCGTGGTGGCGGCGGCGACGCTGGCGGGAGCGGCGGTGGCGGGCGCGGCTGTCGACCCGCTGGTCCGGGTCACCGGAACCAGCCCGTTCGCGGCCGGCTGCGAGGGGGTGCCGCAGACCGGGACCGTCTATCCAGGGGCCGAGGTCGAGCCCTGGGTGGATGTGAACCCGGCCAACCCGGACAACGTGATCGGGGACTGGCAGCAGGACCGGTACTCGAACGGCGGCGCCAGGGGCAACCGCAGCGGGTACTCGTTGGACGGAGGGCTGACCTGGGCCATCCCGCCTGTGAGCGCGGCGCCGGACACGGGGCAGGCGAAGTTCAGCCGTTGCACCGGGGGGACCGCGGCCAACGGCGGCGACTTCGAGCGAGCGACCGACCCCTGGGTGTCGATCTCGCCCGACGGCACGGCGCACCAGGTGGCGCTCTCGATCAATGATTCGAACGTCGCGAACGCGGTTCTCACCTCGCGCTCGTTCGACGAGGGCGCGAACTGGGAGGACCCGGTTGTCGTGAAGTTCGACGACAACGCGACGGTCTTCAACGACAAGGAGACGCTGACGGCCGATCCGCTCGACTCGGACTTCGTCTACGTGACCTGGCAGCGGATCGTCTCCCCGAACGAGCAGGCGAGCTCGCGGGCGGCCATCCGGGCCGCCGCCTTCAGGTCGATTGCGTGGTTCGCGCGCTCGGATGACGGCGGCGCGTCATACGACGTCGTCAAGCCGATCTTCGACCCGGGCAACAAGAACCAGACGATCGGCAACCAGATCGTCGTGCTGCCCAACGGCGACCTGGTGATGCTGTTCAACCTGATCCGCAACACCGGCGACCGCAAGAACCGTCCATACACCGCGGCAGTGATGCGCTCGACGGACCGGGGCGACACCTGGTCCGGGCCGATCCTGATCGATCGCATGTTCACGGACGGCGTGCGTGACCCGGCCGACGGTCACGACGTGCGCACCGGCGACATCATCCCGCAGATCGCGGTGGACGAGGAGAGCGGCGATCTCTACGTCGTCTGGCAGGACGACCGCTTCACGGGCCAGGAGCAGATCGCGTTCTCGAGCTCGACCGACGGTGGGCTGACCTGGAGTCCGACGCGGCGGATCAGCACGGTCGGAGGCGTGACCCAGGCGTTCACGCCGACGGTGCGGGTGGCGGACGACGGGACGGTCGGAGTCCAGTACTACGACTTCCGCAACGACAACCCGGCGACCACGCCGCCGTTGACCACCGACGTCTGGCTGCTGCGCTCGGAGGATGGCGGCGACATCTGGACCGAGGAGAGGGTCGGTGACACGTCCTTCGACATGACCATCGCTCCCGACGCGCTCGGCTACTTCGTGGGCGACTATGCCGGCCTCGACTTCGCCGCCGACGGCGAGAGGCCCGGCTTCAAGCCGTTCCACGTGCGGGCGAACAGCCCGCTCAACCCGCTGAACCGCACCGACGTGTTCGCCACCACGGCGAGCACGGCGGGGCCGTAGGGAGGAGGCGCCCCGCCGCCGACAGGCGGCGGGGCCCCCTCCGTCGTCGGGCCAGGCGTTCATAACTCTCGAACCTTGGCGCTGGTCGCGCGTTCAAGGAGGCGTTAGGGGACACCATGGACAGCGTGACGGCGCCATGACGGCGCCGTGCGTGGGCCAGGGCGAAGGGCTCCCTCCGGGGAGCCCTTCGCCAACCATGGGGCGCTCTTACGAGTCCGACTGGAGCGAGCGCCGCAACGGCACGGCGTACCAGAGCAGCGCGAACATGAGCGCGACGGCGCCGGCGACGATCGTGACCGTCGTCTCGCGGTAGAGGATGTCGGTGATCAGCAGGATCGCGCCGGTCATCGCCGCCGCGAGCAGCGCCATCCCGACGATCGTGAAGCGGTTCGCCGTCATGACGATCCGCTCCTTGTCCTGCTGGCGGAACTGGACCGATGGTGGACCGTCGGGGCGATCAGGAAGCACGTGGCTCCGGTGGCGAGCAGCAGCGTCACGAAGTAGATCGTCTGCTGGAAGTTCGTGATCTGCGGGAAGCGCTGGTTGAACGGCACCACGAGCAGGAACGCGAACAGCACCTGCACGCCGGGCAGCGCGACGCGCAGCTCCTGAAGTAGCTCCTGGAGGTTGCGGTCGAGCCGCTCCTCCTCGCTCTCGTGCCGTCCGGCGCCCGAGGTGGTTCGTTCCATGCGGCCAAGGGTTACCCCGCCGCGCGGGCGTTTACACCGTTATCACCGAGGCCGGGCTAGCCGGAGCGCGAGCGGCTCGCCGTGGAGCGCGAGCGGCTTGCCGTGGTCCTGGACCGCCTCGACGTGCGCCGCCGGCGCGGGGAGCCTCCGTTGCGGCGTTCCGCCGCCGGGATCTCCTCTCTCGCAACGCCCTTCGCGAGCGTCCCGATCTGCTTCTCGAGGAAGCTCGCCATCCGCTCTTCCTCGCGCCGGATGTCGCGGGCGAGCTTGGCGGTCTCGCGGTCCCCCACGGCCTCGGCGAGCGCCTCGATGCCCGAGTACATCGCGATTTCCTCGTGCTCCTCGGAGAACTCGGTCTTCGCGTTCTTCAGCATCTTCTCGTGCTCGCCGGTACCACGCAGCGCGTGGAGCGGGCCCTTGGCGGCGGACACGGCCTTCGAGGTGACGGCCTGGACCGCCGAAGCCGCCTCGGCCACCGGCGCGGGGACCGTCTCGACCTTGCCGCCGAGCTGCTTGATGCGCCGCTCGGTGGCGCAGCTGGCGTTGCGGTACCCGGTCGGCCACGGCCGAACCCCGACAGCCGCGTCGGGTACAACATTGCCATGAGCGGCTGGGACGACGACGACGATTGGCGCGGCACACCCCCGGAGGGTCACATCACCCGCGACCGGGCCAACCCCGGCTTCTGGTACCAGAACCGAACGCCGCTCTCGATCACCGGCGTCGGCATCGGAGTGGCCCTGATCGTGCTGTTGATCGTCTGGCTGTTCTGAGCGCCGGCGGGGACCGTGCGGTGGTGGCGGCGCACGATGCCGACTTGATGTCGTCAGACGACAACAAGTCGGACCGGTGGGGGCGCGCTCGGCAGGGTTGACGTGGTCACCGCGACCGGTCAGGCTCCGGGCGGTGAGCGAGGTTCGGGGAGCGGCGACGTTCCGCACCTCCGCGGACGCGTACGACCGCCACATCGGCCGCTACGGCCCCGAGCTGGCGGCGGCGCTGATCGCCGCTGCGGGGCTCCAGCCGGGCCAGCGGGCGCTCGACGTGGGTTGCGGTCCCGGGGCGCTGACGACGGCGCTGTCGGAGCTGCTCGGGGCAGAGAGCGTTGCCGCCGTCGACCCCTCCGAGCCGTTCGCCCAGGCCTGCGCCGCGAGGCTGCCGGGAGTCCGGGTGGAGGTCGCCGCGGCAGAGGCGCTGCCGTTCGCGGACGCCTCCTTCGATGCCGCTCTCTCGCAGCTGGTCGTGAACTTCATGACCGACGCCGCGGCCGGCGTGCGCGAGATGCGGCGGGTGACCCGGCCGGGCGGGACCGTGGCTGCGGCGGTCTGGGACTACGCGGACTGCAATGACGCTCCTGCGCCGCTTCTGGGACGCCGCGGTCGCGCTCGACCCGCAGGCCGAGCGCCTCGACGAAGGCCGGACCATGCACTACTGCCAACCGGACGAGCTGGCGCAGCTCTGGGCGGAGGCAGGGCTCGAGGAGGTCGCAACCTCGGCGCTCAGCGTCGGAGCCGACTACGACGACTTCGATGACCTGTGGCAGCCGCTCGAGGCGGGCGTCGGGCCGGCGGGAGCGTACGTCGCCGCGCTGCCGGCCGAGCAGCGCGCGCAGCTGCGGGACGAGCTTCGCCGCAGGCTCGACGTCGGCGAAAGCCCGTTCCGGCTCAGCGCCCGCGCCTGGTGCGTCACGGGACGCGTTCCCTGACGCACGAGCGGGACAATGCGCTGTCGTGACCGAGGCATCGCACGGGACGACCGCCGATCTGGTGGCCGGCGGCTGGGGCGAGCTGCGCGAGGCGCGCTGGGGCGCGGCGCGGGAACGATTCGAGACGGCCCTCGCCGTCGAGGAGTCGCCCGAGGCGTGGGAGGGGTTGAGCTGGGCGGCCTGGTGGCTCGATGACGGGGAGGCCGTGTTCGCGGCTCGGGAGGCCGCCTACCGGCAGTACAGGAAGCGCTCGGACGGCGCCGCGGCGGCCCGTATGGCGACCTGGCTGGCCGTGGACCAGCTCGATTTCCGCGGCGCCTCGGCGGTGGCGAACGGGTGGCTGCAGCGGGCGCATCGCCTGCTCGACCCGCTCGAGCCAGGCCCCGAGCACGGCTGGCTCGCGTTCCAGGAGGGCTACTTCGCGTACGGGGGCAACGACACCGCAAGGGCGAGCGAGCTGGCCGCCCGCGCGACAGAGCTCGGCCGGCGCTTCGGCGTCGCCGACCTCGAAATGCTCGGCCTCGCGCTCGAGGGCGCGACGCTGGTCGCCGGCGCCCGGGTGGACGAGGGCATGCGCTGCCTCGACGAGGCCACGGCTACGGCTCTCGAGGGCGAGGCCACGATCCCGATCTCGGGCGCGTGGACGTTCTGCTTCCTGGTCAGCTCCTGCATAGCCGCGCTCGACTTCGAGCGCGCGTCCGAGTGGTGTGACCGGATAGCCGAGTTCGCGGAGCGCTACGGGAGCCGCTACATGCTGGCGTTCTGTCGTGCCGAATACGGCGCGGTGCATCTCTGGCGGGGCCGCTGGGGGGAGGCCGAGGCGATGCTGGAGGCCGCCATCGAGGACTACTCCGTCACACGCCCGGCCTGGGTCGGGGGTCCGCTGGTGGCGCTGGCCGAGCTGAGGCGGCGGCAGGCGCGACCGGCGGACGCGGCGCAGCTGCTCGACCAGGCGGGCGGCTCCTCCAGGGCCCACCTGTGCCGTGCCCGGCTCGCGCTGGACGAGGGAAAGACGCTCCAGGCGGTCGAACTCCTCGAGCGCCTGCTCCGTCAGCTGCCGTTGGATAACG
Organism: uncultured Thermoleophilaceae bacterium; assembly: GCA_963751835.1. GTDB lineage: Bacteria > Actinomycetota > Thermoleophilia > Solirubrobacterales > Thermoleophilaceae > JACVRW01. The sequence goes on from CAVVWD010000025.1 coordinate 14,446, forward strand.
CGCTCGATCGGGCGCCGGCGCTCGAGCTGCTCGTCCATGCCCGCGCGGCACGCCGGGAGCTCGAGGAGGCGGGCTCTGCGTGCGATGCGCTCCGCGAGGTGCAGCGCCAGGTCGGCACCGCGCCGTTGGGCGCTTGTGCCGACGTGGCCGAGGGCGTGCTCGCCTGCGCCCGCGGCGACCACGATCGCGCTCGCACCCTGCTCGAGGATGCGGTCGATGTCTTCGAACGCGGCGGTGCGCCGTTTGAGGCCGCCCGGGCGCGGCTCGAGCTGGCCACGTGCCTGATGGCGCTCGGCCGCGTGGAGGTCGCGGAGCGCGAGGCGACCGCCGCGCTCGAGCGCCTGGTCGAGCTGGGGGCGGAGCTCGACGCCGCACGCGCGCGCCGCCTGCTCGCGTCCACGGGCGAAGGCGGCCCGCCGCTTGGGACGCTGACGCCGCGTGAGCGAGAGGTGCTGCGGCTGCTGGCTGACGGGCTGACCAACCGCCAGATCGCTGAGCGGCTGGTGGTGAGCGAGCACACCGTCCACCGGCACGTGACGAACCTGCTGCGCAAGCTCGAGCTCCCATCGCGCACCGCCGCGGCCGCCTACGCCGTGCGTTCAGGCCTGCTCGACAGCTCGCCCGCATAGCCAGATTCGGCCATCTCCGGCCTCTCGAAAGATGGCCGCTTGTGGCGAAGCCGCGCGCGGCGCCCGGAGCCTACGGTGCCGGCATGCAACGACACAGCCCAGCCATGCGGGCCGCGGCCGCCGCCCGGATCGAGGAGATGGCGGACAAGGCGGAGCAGCGGGCCCTGTGGGCGCTCGGCGACTACCACAGGTTCGCGACCGAGACCGTCTGGGTTCTTGGACCGGTGCTCGTGGAGGCGTGCGGGATTGCAGCCGGCCAGCGCGTGCTCGACGTCGCCACGGGCACGGGGAACGTGGCGATCCGCGCGGCCGAGGCGGGTGCGGACGTGGTCGCGGCCGACCTCACGCCCGAGAACTTCCAAGCGGGCCGGCGCGAGGCCCGCGCGCGGGGCGTGGAGCTCGACTGGGTGGAGGCGGACGCCGAGTCGCTTCCGTTCGAGGACGGCGCCTTCGACGTCGTCACCTCCTCGCTCGGTGCGATCTTCGCCCCGGACCATCAGGCCGTCGCCGACGAGCTGGTGCGGGTCTGCCGGCCCGGCGGAACGATCGGGATGATCAACTTCACGCCGGAGGGCCTGGCCGGCGAGTTCTTCGAGCTCTTCGGCCGCTACGCGCCGCCGCCGCCAGACGGGGCGCAGGCGCCCGTGCTGTGGGGCAGCGAGGAGCACGTCCGCGATCTGTTCGGCGACAGGCTCGCCGCGCTCGAGTTGACCCGCAGGCACTACGTCGAGCGCAGCCCCGACCCGGCCGCCTACTGCGAGTTCTTCCGGGAGACCTTTGGGCCCGTGGCCGGGCTATACGCCGTCCTCGCCGACCGGCCCGACACGCTCGCGGCGCTCGATCGCGACTTCCTCGAGTTCGCCACGCGCTCGAACCAGGGGCCGCCCGGCGGCCCGGCCGAGTATCGCTACGAGTACCTGCTGGTGGTGGGCCGCAAGCCCGAGTAGAGCCGCTCGTACGCCTCCTCGGCAGCCTCCATCTGCCGAAGCGCCTGCGCGACGGTCCAGTCCCTGGTCGCCCTGTCCACGGCCAGGACGGTCCAGCCCTTGCCGTCCTCGTCGCTCAGGTGCACGAGCAGCGTGTCCCGGTTGTGCTCGACGCGCAACCGGTGGGCGGCGTTGCCCTGCTCGCTGAGGATGCGCGGCTTCTCCTCGCCGGGGTCCGCCACGAACGAGGTCCAGCGCGAGCGCGGGGGCCGCTTCGCCGGAGACGCCTCGATGGCGAACAGCTCGACCCGATACCCGTCCGGGTCGGCGACCTGGACCCGGACGAAGCGACCATCGTCCTGCCAGTCGGTCTCGGTCACGCCGGCTCTGCGCAGCCGCCGCCGTGCGCTCCGGACCTCGTCAGGGTCCGAGACCTGGAAACCGAAGTGGTTGTCGGCCGGCAGCCCGGTCGGAACCGGGCCCTCGCTCAGGGCGAGCAGCGAGCCGTCGGGCGCGCCGAGGATCAGGCGGTGCTCGTCGTCGTGCACGCGCTCGGTGAGTCCGAAATGCTCACCGTAGAAGGCGGCCGACGCCTCCCGATCGCCGACCGTCAGCGCGACGTGGTTGAGCAGCACCCGGCGATCATCCCAGGCCAGCCTGCGCCACTAGTCTCGGCCGGCATGGAACCACGCACCCTCGGACGCACCGGCGTCAAGGTCAGCCCGCTCTGTCTCGGGGCCATGATGTTCGGCGCCTGGGGCGAGGAAGACCACGACGAGTCGATCCGCATCATCCATCGGGCGCTCGACGCCGGAATCAACTTCATCGACACGGCGGACGTGTACTCGCGCGGCCAGTCGGAGGAGATCGTGGGCGAGGCCCTCGCCGGCGGTCGCCGCGACAACGTGATCCTCGCCACCAAGGTGCACGGCAAGATGGGCGACGACCCGAACGAGTTCGGCAACTCGCGCCGCTGGATCGTGCGGGAGGTCGAGAACAGCCTGCGCCGGCTCGGCACCGACTGGATCGACCTCTACCAGATCCATCGCCCCGAGCTCGACACGGACATCGACGAGACGCTCGGCGCGCTCACCGACCTCGTGCGCGCCGGGAAGGTTCGCTACATCGGCTCCTCGACGTTCCCCGCGAGCCAGATCGTCGAGGCGCAGTGGGTGGCGGAGAGGCGCGGACGGGAGCGCTTCGTCTGCGAGCAGCCGCCGTACTCGCTCCTCCATCGAGGCGTCGAGGCGGACGTGCTCCCCACCTGCCTCCGCTACGGCATGGGTGTGATCCCGTGGAGCCCGCTGGGGGGCGGCTGGCTCTCCGGGCGCTGGCGCAAGGACGCCGACGACCTCACCTCCCGGCGCTCGGCCATGGTGCCGGATCGCTACGACCTCTCGCTGCCCGAGAACCAGCGCAAGCTGGACGCGGCGGACGCACTTGGGCGGCTCGCGGACGAGGCCGGCATGAGCCTGATCGAGATGGCGCTCGCGTTCGTGATCCGCCATCCGGCGGTGACCGCGGCGATCATCGGCCCGCGCACGATGGAGCACCTCGAGTCCCAGCTGCCGGCCGCGGAGGTCGAGTTGTCCGACGAGCTCCTCGACCGGATCGACGAGATCGTCGCGCCGGGCGTGAACCTCAACCCCGGCGACCACGGCTGGCAGACCCCGGCCCTTGAGGCGAGCGCCCGCCGGAGGTAGCCGCCTCGGCGGGTTGACATCTTGTTCACAGGAGTAGATAGTCGGACCTTGACTCGCACTCCTTCGGCGCCGCGCCTAGGCGCGCGTGCGCTGCGAGCGGCCTGAGCGCCGCTCACCCATTCGGAAAGGAGAATCACATGCGCCCCTCCCGCATGCGCGGCGCCGGCCTGCTCGCGGCCGTAGCCGCAGTGGTTGCGCTGGCCGCCGCCCCGGCCCGCGCCGACACCGTGACGGAATGGAACGTGCACGCCACGACCGCACTGACCGGTCAGGCACCCACCGTCAGCACGATCAACCTTGCCATGGTGCACGGCGCCGTCTACGACGCCGTGACAGCGATCGACAAGGAGTACGAGCCCTATCTCGTGCGCCTGCGGGCGCGCTCGTCGTACTCGATGGACGCGGCTGCCGCGACCGCGGCCTACCGCGTCCTGGTGAACATCGTCCCCGCGCAAAAGGCGACGCTCGACGGCCACTACGCGGCCTCGCTGGCGGGGATACAAGACGGGGTCCCCAAGCAAGGCGGGATCGCCGTGGGCGAGGCCGCCGCGTGGGCGATGATCGCCGCACGGACGGACGATGGCCGCTTCGGCCCGTACCGCTTCCCGGTCGACCCGCCAGCGGACCTGCAGGCCGGCGAATGGCGGCCCGTTCTGCCCGCGTTCGTCAACGACCCCAACGCCTGGGTCGCCAGGGTCGAGCCGTTCCTGATCGATAGTCCCTCGCAGTTCCGCTCGCGCGGACCGTACGACCTCGACAGCCGCAGGTACGCGCGTGAGTTCGAGGAGGTGAAGCTGCTCGGCTCAAAGACGAGCACGGCCCGCAGCGCCGATCAGACCCACGCGGCCGAGTTCTGGGCCGAGGGTACGATGATCATGACCCGGGTCGCGCGCGACCTGTCTGCTCGCTTCGATCTGAGCATCGCCGACAACGCCCGGATGTTCGCCATGCAGTACCTGACCGGCGCCGACGCCTTTATCGGCGTCTGGGACGACAAGGCGGCGTGGCTGTTCTGGCGTCCGATCACGGCGATCCGCGAAGCCGCGACCGACGGGAACCCCGCCACCGGGGCGGATGCGGACTGGCTGCCGCTGATCGACACGCCGCCCTATCCGGATCACTCGTCCGGCCTGTCCGGCGTGACAAGTGCGATGGCTGAGACGTTTGAGGATTTCTTCGGGACCGACCGGATCCGGTTCACCGCGGTGAGCATCAGGGGCGTGCCCCCTGTCACCCGCACCCGCGACTTCGACGCGTTCTCGGAGACAACCGACGAGGTGGTCGACGCCCGCGTGTGGTCGGGCATCCACTTCCGGAACGCCGACGAGGACGGTGCCCGCATCGGCAAGCAGGTGGCCCGCTGGCGCGACAGGCACTACTTCGAGGAGGAGGACGATTTCGAGGACAAGGACGACTGATCGGCCAGTCCGGCTGAACGAAGGGGGCGGCCGTCGGGCCGCCCCCTTCGCCGGCTACTCCGGGCGGCTCGCCAGCGCCTGAAGCGCCGCGAAGCCGCCGACCACCAGCGCCTGCAGCAGCACCCACACGGTCCCGACCGTGCTCGGCGAGGACGCCCCGGCGGCGGCGAACACCAGCGAGCCGAGCGCCCAGACCGCGTTCGCCGCGGCGATCGCGAGCACCGCGGGGCGCGGGACCACACGGCGGGTCGCCACGAACCAGACGGCGGCCGCGAACAGCACGAGGAACGCACCGACCGGCCTCAGCAGCCCCGCCGAGACCCCGAGCAGGTCCTCGAGCGGCTCCGCCGCGGCGAGGTACGCCACTCCGTTGGCGCCGGTCACCACGGCGTCGAGCTTCAGCACGAGTCGCAGCAGGGTCTCGCGTGGAAGAGCCGCCACGCGTGCGGGCATCGATTCGGCCGTCATCGGCCTCACCTCCTGTTCGATCCAGATCACGCGCTGCAGCGTCGCGCGATTGGGGAGCCGCGTCGATTACGTGGGAGGTAATGCCTCGACATACGAGCGGACGGCGTCTGCCGTCTGCTGGTCTGCCGGGAAGAACGACTCGATCGACAGCTCGCTGGCCGTGATCTCGACCGCGGTGCCGAAGGTCGCGACGATGCTGATGAAGGCGAGCTCGCCGACGGAGCTCGAAACGCGGAGCGGGACGGCGATGTCGTGGCGCGCGTTCGGGGCCGCGTCGGGGCCCGGGTAGGCGCGGAGCTCGTCGAGCAGATTGGCGAGCGCGGCGTCGCCGCTGACGGCGATCTGACGCTCGAGGCGTTCGAAGACGTGCGCGCGCCACTCGCCCAGGTTCACGATCCGCGGCGCCACGCCGTCCGGGTGAAGGCTGGCGCGGAGCACGTTGAGCGGGGGTGCGAGCAGCTCCGGCGCCACGCCCTCGATGAGGAGCGCGACCGCGCGGTTGGCGGCCAGCATCTCCCAGGCGCCGTCGACCACCAGCGCGGGATACGGCTCGTGGCCGTCGAGCACGAGGCGAATCGTGTCGCGCACCGGGGCCATCTCGGGATCGTCGAGGGTGTGCTGCTCGAAGACGGGCGCATGGCCGGCCGCCAGGAGCAGACGGTTTCGGTCGCGAAGGGGCACCTGGAGCCGGTCGGCGAGGTGGAGGACCATGTCGGCGCTCGGCCGCGAGCGCCCGGTCTCGACGAAACTCAGATGTCGGGCGGAGACGCCGGCCTCGAGCGCGAGGTCGAGCTGGCTGAGATGCCTGCGCTGGCGCCAGTCCTTGAGGAGCGATCCAACCCGAACTCCGGCTGCCGTGGTCATCCGTCCGGACCCTAGCGCCGGGTCGGCACGGCGGCGCTTACCTCCGAGGTAACCAAGTTCCTGATGCAGGCGGGCCCTGCCTAGTCTCGAGGGGTGAGCCCACCGCCCCGAGCAGCGATCGCCGAGCGCGCCGCGCCGCCGGGGCACACGGCGTCGGCCGACGCTTTCGCGCCGCTCGACTGGGCGCTCGTCACCGGGCGTGGCGCTCGCGTGGGGAGCGTCGTTTCTGTTCATCGAGCTCGGGCTTGACCACTTCGAGCCCGGCCTCGTGGCGTTCCTGCGCGTGTTCTTCGGCGCGGCGACGCTCGCGCTCATCCCCGGCGCGCGGCGGGCGGTGCCGCGCTCGGAGTGGCCCCGGATAGCGCTGCTCGGCGTGGTCTGGATGACCGTGCCGTTCATGCTGTTCGCGATCGCTCAGCAGTGGATCGACTCCTCGCTCGCGGGGATGATCAACGCCGCCGCGCCGCTCTTCACCGCGGTCATCGCGGCGATCGCCGTGCGGCACCTGCCGGGCCGTATCCAGGCGGCGGGGCTCGGGGTGGGGTTCCTCGGGGTGGTGGCGATCACCTCACCCTCGCTCGGCCAGGGTGAGTCGAGCACGCTCGGGATCCTGCTGGTCCTCCTCGCCACCGTCCTATACGGATGCGCGTTCAACCTCGCCGGGCCGCTCCAGCGGCGCAACGGCGCCCTGCCCGTGATCTGGCGGGCGCAGCTCGTGGCGCTGGTGTTCCTCACGCCGCTCGGGGCGGCGGGGGCGGCCGGGTCGAGCTTCGAGTGGTCGAGCCTGGCCGCGATGATCGCGCTGGGCTCGATCGGGACGGCGCTGGCCTTCGTCTGGTTCGCGACGCTCGCGGGCCGCGTAGGGCCGACGCGCGGCTCGCTGACGATCTACTTCATCCCGGTCGTGGCGATCGTCCTCGGGGCGCTCCTTCTCGACGAGTCGATCCACGTGGCGGCGATCCTCGGGACGGCGCTGGTGCTCGCCGGCGCCTACCTGACGAGCCGCCAGGAACGGACGCGTCAGTCCTTGGGCAGCCCCGCGGCTTCGAAGGCCTCGGCCCGGCTGCCGTAGTAGTCGAGCCGCACCGGTCTTGCCGTCGCGGATGGTCCACACCATCCCGTCGAGCCGCTCGACCGGCGCGCCGCTTCCTTTGCCCCGGGCGGAAAGTCGAGCCACCAGGACGACCTTGCCGTCGCCGGCGTCGACATCCACCCCCCAGTATCTGCCGCTCAACGCATCGCGTCGAGGTGGATTTCGGCCCGACGGGATCCCGCGTTAGGCCTCGAGCACGTCCATCCGCGTGATGAGCCCGCCCTCGAGCCGGTAGCGGTGCCGGATGCGGGAGTCCGAGAGGAGCTCGCCGGTCCCGGCGTCGTGGACCACGGCATGGACGTCGACCGTGATCGAGCCGTCCGGCTCCTCGGTGAAGCCCTCGGGCTCCACCTGGCTCGAGATCGCCTCGAACTGCCGCCTCCAGTACTCGCGGACCGCGTCGCGGCCGACGACCCTCCCGCCCTCCCAGGCGTTGGGCCAGTCGACGTCCGCGTGCATGAGCTCGACCGCCGCGTCGATGTCGCGCGTGTTGAAGGCGTTGTAGGCGGAGCGGAGGGTCTCTTCGGCGTCGGGCACGCTCCCTCAAGCTACCGGTCAGGGTCACTTCGGCGAGCCGTGTGGTGCAACACTCGGGCCCATGGCTGACGAGCCCTCCGTGACCGGTGGCTGCCTCTGCGGCGGCGTGCGCTTCGAGCTGACCGAGCCGGCCACGGATGCCGGCTACTGCCACTGCACGCGCTGCCAGCGCCGCACCGGTTCCGGGTCGTCGGCTCAGGCGCGGATCGACGGCCGCACCTTCCGATTGGTCAAGGGCGAGGAGCTCGTCCAGGCCTGGCGCCACCCCGACGGCGGCTTCGAGAAATGCTTCTGCCGCGAGTGCGGTTCCCACCTGTTCAGCCGCAACCCAGACGACCCCACGCAGATGAGCGTCCGCCTGGGAGCGTTCGACGGTGATCCGGGCGTGCGCCCGAGCTGGCGCGCGTATGTGGCGAACGCGGCGGTTTGGGAGCCGGTCCCGGACGATGGGTTGGAGCGGTTCGAGCAGGCGAAGGCGCGCTGAGGCGGCCTGCGGTTCGGCCGGGCCCGGGGTTCGTCGAGGACAACGACAGCAGTGAGGGGATCGGGTCCGGATCGGCGCGGCTGGCCATCGGCCGCGAAAGTGGTCCAGCGTGCCGACTTGGTGTCGTCTCACGACACTAAGGCGACACTGTTGGCGAGAAATCCGGCACGTCCCAGCTCGCGCGATCAGATCGTCGCTCTCGGCGGCCAGGTCACCTCGGCACGTGCAGAAGGCTCGCCGGCGCCCAGGTGGCGGCCTCGAGCGCGGCGCGGCCGGCACCCGAGCGGATCGTGTCCTCGTCGTCGGCGTGAACGAGGGGCAAACGCCGCGGAAGGGCAGCCATGTGCCCACCTTGATGCGCCCCCTCATGGTGAGCTGAGTGCCGGTGCCAACCTCGGCGCCCGGCCGGAGCGCGTGCGAGAGGTGGCGGCGCACGGGCTCGTCGACGTCACCGCGATCCGCCGCCGTGCTCGAGACCGAGAGCGCTCAGCCCCCGGTAGTCGGGGTAGTAGTCCATCCTGACGAGCCGGTCGCCGCTGAACGTCCATAGCTGGGCATCGGTGCGCTCGAGCTCCACGCCGCTCGCGCGGCCGCGCGCCCGGAGGCGGTGAACGCTGAGGAGGCGGCTCTCGTCGACCTCGACCCGCTCGAGGGGCTCGAGGTCGTAGTCCTCGAACGCCTGCTGCCAGTCGTCCACCCACCGCTTCCAGCCCTCGCGCCCGCGGTGAACACGCGAGTCGACCAGCTCGTGGTCGTAGATCTCGAAGTCAGGCCGCACGAGCGACCAATCCAGTTCCCCGGTCGCCTCGTTGGCCGCCCGTATTCGCTCGAAGAGCTCCGCGCTGCGCAGGACCACAGTATCCCGGCCGCAAGCGGGGCTGACGGCCGCCGTTGCCGCGCTGTTACCGCCGGTTTGCCGCGCCGAAACCGGCCCCCTGCAGGGTCGTGGCCGAAGTCACCCACCCCCAGCGAGCCGTTGCGGCGGCTCTCGGACAGGAGGCAGTCATGGGCAACGCAATCCCCAGCCAGCACCCCGCAGTGGTTCTCCGCTCCCACTACACCCTGGTCCGCGCACTCCTCGCGGTCGCGATGATCGCGGTCGTCGGCCTGACCATCGCCGTGGTGATCCTCGCCAACGAGAGCGACGAGCTGAGCACGAGCGCCGGCAGCACCAGCGTCGCGGCGCCGGTCGGGACGACCCGTTACGACGGCGGGCCGGAGGAGGGCACGCGCGCCATCGGAGCCGCGGCGGCGCCGACCACGAGCAACAGCGCCCCCGCCGCTCGCTACGACGGCGGCCCCGAGGAGGGCAGCGCCGACGTGTCCCCGGCACAGCCGAGCAGCGCAAGCGCCGACGGGCTCCGCTATGACGGCGGCCCCGAGGAGGGCAGCCGCGGCCCGCTCACCCCTTAGGCCGGACTCGCACGCAGTAACCGCGCAAGGGCCCTCCTCGCGGAGGGCCCTTCGCGTAGTAGAACTCCCGCCACGATGCTCTCACCCGGCGGAGCCCTGCCGTGGCTGGCCGCCCTGCTGTGTGCCTGGCTCGTGATGCCCGCGGCGGCGCATGCTCAGGACGACCCCTGCCAGGGCCCGATCAAGCTCGTCAACGGCAGCTTTGAGGACCCGTCCTCGGTAGGAGCGTTCGCAATCATGCCCGCCCAGAACGTGCCCGGCTGGGACACGACAGCCTCGGACCAGAAAATCGAGATATGGCAGAACGGCTACTTGGACGTGCCGGCGGCCGACGGCGAGCAGTTCGCGGAACTGAACGCGAATGTGCCGTCGGAATTGTTCCAAGCGCAACCGACCACCCCGGGCGCGCTCGTCGCCTACCGCGTCTTCCATCGCGGGCGCAGCGGCGTGGACACGATGGACGTGCGGATCGGACCGCCGGCGGGGGAACCCAACTTCACGCGCAGCGTGCTGACCGGCACTACCGCCTGGAACGAGGTGGCGGGCACCTACCTGGTGCCGCCCGGCCAGACCTCAACTCGCTTTGGCTTCAAGGCCATCGCTACCGGGTCCGGCAACCTCAGCATCGGCAACTTCATAGACGGGGTCGAGTTCTCGTCCTCGACCTGCACGCTCACCGTGACCAAGGCGGTGCTGCCACGGGATGATCCAGGGCGCTTCAACCTGCTGGTCGACGGTGTCGTGAGCGCGCGCCGGGTCGGCCACCGGGGCACGACCGGCCCGATCCCGATTCCGGCCGGCACCGCCCGCGTCCGAGAGCGGGCTGCGCGCGGCACCCGCATGTCCGACTACCGCTCGCTGATCGCCTGCGTGCGCGCGGACGGCACGCTCGCGCAGGCCGTGCGCGGGCGCTTCCTCGAACTCGAGTTCGAGCCCGCCGACCACCTGCATTGCCTGGTCACAAACGTGCGCAGGGGAAGCCCGGTACCGCCCACTCCGCCTCCGCCGGAGCCGCTGCCTCCTCCGGTCCCGGAGCCGCCTGCCACCGTGCTGCCGGTCCCGCCGGAGCAGCAGGCCGAGATCTCCGTGCGCAAGACCGCGGACGCGAGCGCCGTCCGCTCGGGGCAGCCCGTGCGCTTCCGGGTAACGGTGCGCTCGCTCGGCCCGGCCCCTGCAACGAACCTCGATGTGTGCGATCGGATGCCTGACAGGCTGACGCTGATGCGTGCCCCCGGTGCTCGGCTCGGCAAGGGTCTCCCGTGCTGGACGGTGCCCCGCCTGGCGACCGGCGAGACGCGCGCCTTCGAACTGACGGCACGCACGGACGCCCGCGCGGGCGTGCTGCGCAACAGAGTGATCGTGACCGGCTCCAACGTGGCGGCGCGGCTCGCGTCCGCTTCGGTGCGCGTTCGCCCGTCCGCCCCCTGTCCGCCGGGCGCGGCGCGCAGGTCACCGGTGGCCAGAGCTGCCTGCTGAACCAAAGTTCGGAGTAGCCTCCAGTCAGCCGAGGACCGCTGATCTCTCACCAGGAGGGCGACGATGGCCACGTCGGACGAACGGGCGGCGAGCGCTGACGCGCCCGAGGGCCTGACGGATCTCTCGAGGAGCTCCTGGATCGACGCTCTCAAGCGCGCGCGCAAGGGGTTCAAGGAGGACAATCTCAGCGACTGGGCCGCGGCGCTCACCTACTTCGGTGTCCTCGCGATCTTTCCGGCGCTGCTGGTGGTGGTGTCGGTGCTGGGCCTGATCGGCCCGTCCGTCACGGACGAGCTCATCAAGAACCTGGAAGACGTGGCTCCCGGGCCGGCACAGGAGATCTTCACCAACGCGATCCGGAACCTCGAGGACGCCGGGAGCGCCTCGGGGGTCGCCTTCGTCATCGGCCTCTTGGGTGCGATCTGGGCCTCGTCGGGCTATGTGAACGGCTTCATGAGCGCCTCCAACTCGATCTACGACGTCGAGGAGGGCCGCCCGCTCACGAAGACACTCGGGACGCGCATCGGGCTCACGCTGTTGCTGATGGTGCTTGCCGGCATCATCGCGTTCGCCGTCGCGCTCTCGGGCGGTCTGGCCAAGGAGGCCGGCAACCTGGTCGGCGTCGGCGACACCGCCGTGGACGTCTGGAATCTCGCCAAGTGGCCGGTGCTCCTGCTGCTCGTGAGCTTCCTGCTGGCCGTGCTCTACTGGGGCGCCCCGAACGTGAAGCTGCCGTTCCGCCTGTTCTCACCCGGGGGCCTGCTCGCCGTGCTGGGCTGGGTGATCGCGTCGATCGGCTTCTCCTTCTACGTCTCGAACTTCAGCTCCTACAACAAGACCTACGGGGCACTCGCGGGCCCGATCGTGTTCCTGCTGTGGCTCTGGATCTCGAACATCTGCATCCTGCTCGGCGCGGAGCTCAACGCCGAGCTCGAGCGCAGCCGGGCGCTCGAGGCCGGCGAGGTCGCCCATGAGGAGGAGCAGTTCGTCGAGACGCGCGACGACCCGGACGGGGACGAGACCGAGTCCTGAGCGGGCGGCAGGCGACCAGGTGTGCGCGAGTTGCCCTATCCGGGCGGGCAGACGTCGCGGTAGGGCCGGTCGGCGAGTGCGTCGGCCAATTCCCGCCCGGTGAACTCGCGGCCGGCCACGCGACAGGCGTGCCGCTTCCAGGCTTCCGGGCGGACGTCGAAGCGCACGCCGTGACCCTGGTCGGAGACGGCGAGCAGGTGCGAGCCGTCGGGTGTGAAGGCGGCCGAGACCCACGCCTGGGCTTGGACGGTCAGCGGCGATCCGACCGGCGTTCGGCTGTCCACGTCCCAGAGCACGACCGTCCCGTCTTCGCTGGCCGAGGCGAGCGTGCGGCCGTCGCGGGAAAAGTCCAGCGTGAGGATGCGCGCCTCTCTGACCCTCCAGCGGGCGGCCCACCGGTTTCCAGGTCTCGGTCGACCAGAGCTGTGCCCTGCCGGCCCAGTCGCCGGTGGCGACAAGGCTGCCGTCGGGGGAGAACGCCACCGATCGGCCCCAGTCGGCGGTGCGAAGCCTCGCTACGAGCTCGCCGCTGTGCGCGTTCCGGATCTGGGTGGGGTGCTCGCGCCCGGCCGCAGCGAGCGTCTCGCCGTCGGGGCTGAATGCGACCGAAAGCGACGCCACCGGGAAGCGCACACCAGTCGGCGCGCGTCGGCGAACGTCCCACAGCCGGACCTTCCCACCCCGGTACGCCGTGACCTCCTCGTTTGCCCGGCCGAGCTCGCCGACGGCGAGCAGTTCGCCGTCGGGTGAGAAGGCGAGCGCCTGGGAGGTGGTCCGCAACCCCCTGAGCTCCGGCCCGGCCGACCGCAGCGTGCGGGCGTCCCACAGCGTCACCTGCCCGCCCTCCCCCGAGACCGCGAGCAGGCGTCCGTCGGGGCTGAAGTCGACCGCGGCGGCGAAGCCGCGCAGCGCCCGCACTCGGCCGCGCCGACGGAGCGTCCGCGTGTCGATGAGCTCGACCGTCCCTTCGTCGTGCGTCCGGGCGAGTGTGCGGCCGTCCGGGCTGAGCGCGAGCTCCACCGGGTACCGGTCGCCGTCGTCGGTCGCGAACGGCCGGCCCGCCTCGAACGGCCGGATGAGCCGCCGATCGCCCGCCAGGTCCCACACGATCGCGCGACTGTCGCTTCCCGCGCTGTAGAGCGTGCGACCGTCGGAAGAGACGGCCAGTCCCCAGATGTCGCCCTCGTCATGGCCAGCGAAAGTCTCGCGGAGCTCGCCCCGCTCGACGTCCCAGGCGATCACGTTGCCGTCGGCTCCCGAGCTGACCAGTGTCCGTCCGTCGGGGGTGAAACTGATGAACTCGACGGACGCCTCGTGACGGCCCGTGAAGCGCCGGACCCGTCCCGAGCGCAGGTCCAGCAGGCGGAGGCCGCCCCTGGCCGAGCCCAGCGCGAACAGCCGGCCCTCGGGGCTGACTGCGCCTGCGACATCGCCGACGGGATAGCGCTTGAGCACGCGCAGGCGCACAGGGTCGACGGCGTACGTCGCGTTTTCCTGCTGGACGGTGACGAACAGACGCCGGCCGTCGGCGGTCGCGGACAGTCCCTTCGACGCCCGGCGGCCGACGCGCAGTGACCGCCCCTCGACGGCCCCGGTCCGAAGGTTCACCCGTGTCAACATCGAGGCCGGGGCGTCGAGAGAGTCGTAGTGGGTCTGCTCGACCACCAGGTCGCGGCCGTTGGGTAGGAAGACGAGCCCGGGCGCCGCGACGGACTCAATTGGATACGGATAGGAGGGGAGCACGACGCGTTGACTGCGCTCGCGCGTGCTGGGATCGATCAAGTGAACCACTGTGGGAGCTGTCAGGCTCTCGGCGCCGGAAACGGCGAGCGTGGACCCGTCAGGCGAGAAACCGAGCTTGTTGACCGCGCCCCCGCGGAGCCCCCAGTACGGCTCGCCCAGCGGGCGGCGACTGGCCGCGTCGTAGACGTTGACGGTGCCGTTCTCGCCGCCCACCGCCACCAGCCGCCCGTCCGGGCTCACGGCCACCGTCCAGAGCTCCCACCCGGCGGTGCCGGGCAGCGTGCCGAGCTGCGCCGGACTGCGCTGCAGGACCGTGAGCAGGCTGCTGCGCGTGGCGGCGGACTCGTCGAGCTCCACGCCGGCGCGCGCGAGCAGCAGGGCGTTCTCGAGGCGCTCGGCCGTTTGGCCCTGGGCGCCGAGGCGCTGCGCGTCGGCGGCCACGAGAGCGTCGCGGGCGTTCCCTCGCTGGTCGAGCGCCAGAAGGCCCGCGGCGACAGCGAGGGCGAGGATCGCGACGGCCCCGGCGAGCAGGGTCCGCAGGCGGCGGTTCACGCGGCGGCTGCGCTCGGCTTCGCGCTCGCTGACGAGACGGCTCTCGTCCAGGAACTCGCGCTCGAGCCGGTTGAGCTCACCGCCGTGTTCCGCCGCCCAGTCGAGCGCGGACGCCAGCCGCGCGCCGCGGTAGAGCCCACCCTCGTCGCGCCCAGCGGCGTCCCAGTCCCGCGCCGCGTCGGTGACGCGCCGGTGCAGCCGGCGCCCCTCGACATCCTCTTCGAGCCAGCCACGCAGGCGGGGCCATTCGCGTAGCAGCGCTTCGTGTGCCACCTCGGCGGTTCCCTCGCCCACCGTCACCAGGCGGCTAGCGGCCATCACCTCGAGCACTCGGGCGGCCTGCTCGTCGCGGTCGACCTCGAGCTCTCCGAGCGCTACCCGGCGGCGCACGACCGCATCGTCCTCGCCGGAGCCGGCCAGCCGCAGCAGGATGCGCCGGGCCGCGCGCTGCTCGTCGGGGGTCAACTTCGCATAGGCTTGCTCGGCGAGCCGCGCCACTGCTCCCTGCACACCCCCGGTCTGCTCGTATGCGACGAGGCGCATCCGTACGCCCTCACGCCGCTGCCAGAGCTCGAGGAGCGCGGTCGAGAGGAGCGGGAGCCCGCCCGCCTGTCCCGCTACGTCCTCCACGAGCCTGGCCACGAGCTCGGGCTCGACAACCAGGCCTGCCTTGCCTGCCGGTCCCTCGATGGCTTGCGCAAGCTCGTTCGGCTGCATCGGTCCCACAAGCACCTGGCTCTCTCCGAGCAGGCGCGACAGCCGGGGGTGGGCTGCGCAGGCGCCGTAGTAGTCGGCGCGCAGGGCCAGCACGATCGCGACCGTGCCGTCGCGGCACTGCGCGGCGTCCGCCAGCGCATCCATGAACGCGGCACGCTCCAACTCGTCGCGGCACGCCGCAAACGTCTCCTCGAACTGATCCACGACAAGCAGCAGCTTTGTCTCCGGCCCGAGCCGCGTGAGAGCGGTCGAGATCGGGTCCTCAGACCCGTCCACCCCAAGCGCGCGTCGCAGGCTCGCCAGCGGATGTTCGCCGGGGCGGAGCAGGACGCGCTCCCAGGCCTCGCTGCCCGGAAGGACTCCGCTCGCCACCGCCGGCAGCAACCCCGCTCGGACCGCGGACGACTTGCCGCTGCCCGATGGACCGACCACCCCGAGCAGATCGGCCCCTACGAGCCGCGCGACCATCTCCGCGACAAGCCGCTCGCGGCCGAAGAAGTAATCCGCGTCGAAGACCTCGAAGGACGCGAGGCCCTTGAAAGGACAGACGGTTACGCCGCGCCCATCGCCGCCGCCCGGCTCCTCCCGCCGCTGGGTCGGCAAGTACAGCTCGGCCTTCTCGCGCACGGTCTGGAGGTCCACGACGTCCGAAACCAGCTCTGATTCGACGGCGCGGAGTTCGCCGCGCCGCGTCGCCGTGCGCCAGGCCCTCGCCCCGACGCGCTCGACCGTGTCCCCGGTCGCCCAGTCGGCCACAAGCCCGTGGATGCGCCGCGGCACCCCGCCGCTCGCCTCCAGCAGCTGGTCGACCGGCGCGGAAGCGGCCCGGTGTCCCGCATACAGCTCGGCGATCTCCCGCACGCCGTTCGCCGCGAGCGGGCGCAGCGCCAGACGCTCTGCCCCCTGCCCCTCGAGCTCGCGCGCCAGGCGACTGACCGCAGCCGGCGGCGGGTCGTCACGGTAGGCCAGCACGACGAGCAGGCTGCGTTCCCGAGCGCCGACTGCCACGTCCGCGGCACCACCCACGATCTCGGCGGGCGCCCGATCCAGATCGTCGAAGACGAGCAGCGCCGGTCCGGCTGCGCGGCGTGCGCGGCCGAGGGCCGCGGCCACATTACCGCGGGGCGCCGCCCCGCCGACGTAGACCACTCGCGTGCCCTCTGCGTGCAGCTCGCCCGCGAGCTCGGCGACCAGGCGTGTCTTGCCAATCCCGCGCGCACCGGTGACCAGCACGAGCCTGCCGGCGCCGCCATTCGCATGCCGCCACTGCTCTCGCAGCCACTCCAGGTCGGCCTCGCGGCCCGCCAGCGGCGTTCGCGCATCGAGCTCGGGCGGCAGAGCCGTCGGCGGCTCGAGCTCGGCGTCCTGGCGCAGGATCGCCTCGTGCAGCCGCCGCAGCTCGGGCCCAGGCTCGACGCCGATCTGCTCGACCAGTATCTCGCGCACCTCGCGGTAGGCCTCTAGCGCCTCCGCTTGCCGGCCGGAGCGGTAGAGCGCAAGCATGCGCTGCGCGTGCAGCTGCTCGCGCAGCGGGTCTTCGGCGACCAGCGCCTCGAGCTCGCCGATCAGCTCGCCGTGACGGCCTGCCGCAAGATCGGCGTCGATCGCCAACTCGGCCGCGCGCAGACGCAGCTCCTCCAGCCGCCGAATCTCGGGGCCCGCGAACGGCTCGTCGGCCACGTCGGCCAGAGCCGCGCCGCGCCACAGCGCGAGCGCTTTACGCGCCTCGCCGTTGAACGAGTCGGCGTCTACTGCCGCAGTTACCAGCCGCTCGAAACGAGCCGCGTCGACCCGATCGGCCGCAAGCTGGAGCTCGTAGCCGCGCCCGCGAGTGACGATCTGGGCCTCGCATCCGTCGAGCAGCTTGCGTAGATGGGACACGTAAAGCTGCACCAGCTTGTGCCCGCTGGGCGGCGCCCGCTCATCCCACAGACCCTCGATCAACCGATCGGTCGAGACCGTGCGGTTGACCTGCAGCGCGAGCATCGCCAGCACGGCGCGCTGCTGTGGAGGGCCGAGCGCCACGGGCCGGCCGTCAAAGCTCGCCTCGATAGGGCCAAGGAGGCGGATCTCCATGCCAGGGAGCCCCCAGTGGAAACGTGAACGAGGAGCGTACCCCCGCCCGGGCGCGGAAAGCAAACGCGGCGTCGACCGCGCATCGACTCGGCATATACCGGCATGGGGCAGCGTCCGCGGCGTGAATCGACCCGCGCTCGAGGAGGCCGTCATGCCCTTCGTCCATCCGTCCCTCTCGACAACGGGAGCGGGGCGAGTTCGCCGCCTCGCGCGGGCGCTGCTCGTGGTGTTCACCGCAGCGACAGTGCTTGCCGTCCCCGCGGGTCCGGTGAGCGCTGAGCCGGCTCGCGGAACCGAGCCCGTGGCGGATGCCGTTACCGCCTGGAACGCGAACGCCGGCGAGGCCGCTCGCGCCGCGTGCCTCTCTCCCATCCAGAACCCGCTCCACGAATCGCGTCTCTATGCCATGACGCATGTCGCCGTCCACGATGCATTGAACGCAATCGACTCTCGCTTTGAGCCCTATGCCTTCGATGGCAACGCGAAACGCAGAACGTCTCCCGATGCCGCTGTGGCTGCGGCTGCGCGCCATGTGCTGGTTCCGGGCCTCCAACAGCTCCCCGTGGCCCAGACCTGCATCGACGCCGGCGTCGCGAGTGTCGAAGCCGACTATGCAGCCGCGCTCGGCGCGCTTCCGAACGGTACGGCAAAGGTCCGGGGAGTTCAGCTGGGTCAGGCCGCCGCCGCGGCGATTCTCGCTTTGAGGGCTGCTGACGGTGCGGACACGCCATTGGCGGACCCCGCGTACCCCCAGGGCACTGAGCCCGGCGAGTACCGCTTCACTCCTGGCTTCCCGTTCGCCTTCGCACCGGGATGGGCCGACGTGACGCCCTTCGTGCTGAACGACAGCTCACAGTTCCGTCCGGGCCCGCCCGATCCCGTGACCGGGAGGAAGTACGCGGCAGACCTAAACGAGGTAAAGCATCTCGGTGGCGACGGCGTCACCACTCCCAGCGACCGCACCGCCGAGCAAACCGAGATCGCCCGGTTCTGGGTCGAGAGCTCACCACTGCAGTGGAATCGGATCGCCAGAACCGTCTCCGCCGGCGAAGGGCTCGACCTGTGGGAGAACGCACGGCTGTTCGGCCTGCTCAACATGGGTCTCGCCGATGGCTACGTCGGCTCGTTCGAGACCAAGTACCACTACAACTACTGGCGGCCGGTCACCGCGATTCAGAATGCGGATGCCGACGGTAACCGGAGAACGAGCGGCGACCCCACCTGGACGCCGTTGGTGCCGACTCCCCCCATCCCGGACTACGACTCGGCGCACAGTGTCGAAGGCGGTGTCGCGGCCCAGGTGCTGAAGCGGTTCTTCGGCACCGATCACATCGACTTCAAAACCTGCAGCCTGACGCTGCCGGCCGGTAGTACCTGCGACGACGCGTCGCAGGTGTTGCGCCGCTACGCCAGCTTTTCCCAGGCGGCCCAAGAGAACGGGCTCTCGCGCATCCTCGTCGGCTTTCACTTCCGAAAGGCCGTCGAAGAGGGAATCGAGCACGGCAGCAAGATCGGCGACCGTGCCGTCGACCGCTACTTGCGGCCAGAGCGGCGACACCCCGGCCACAATGGAGACGGAGGCCTGGCGGCGGGGGTTTCGCGGGTGCTCCGGGCGTTTCCGGGCGAGAACGGCAAGATCGCCTTCGAGAGCGACCGCCACGGTGGCGACAGCGACATCTGGACGATGAACCCCAATGGGGGCAACCTCGACAATTTGACCCGCAAGTCGGACGGCACGGACGGGCAACCTAACTGGCGGGCGGATGGCCGAAAGATCGTGTTCGTCAGCGACCGCGAGACGCCGCTCAATCCCACGGTCCCCGGCTTTGAAGCACCCGACTTCGAGATCTTCGTCATGAACGCGGACGGGTCAAACCAGACCCAGATCACGTTCAACGAGCTCGACGACGAGAACGCCGCCTGGTCCCCGGACGGTAGGAGAATCGTCTTCCAGCGGGACTTCGATCCCGTCCAGGGGGAGATCGACTACGACATTTTCACCATGACGGCGGAGGGCGCCCGTGAAGTCAACCTCACGAAAAGCCCGGGCGTCCTGGACTGGCAGCCGAACTGGTCGCCGACCGGCAGGCAGATCGTGTTCGCCAGCGCCCCCGACGCGGGCGCGAACAACGACATCTACAAGATGCGCCCAGATGGCTCGAACCGGACGCGGCTCACGATCGACGCCTTCGACAACGAGTATCCGAACTGGTCGCCCGACGGTATGCGGATCGCCTTCAACAGCAACCGTGCCGACCCCATTCTCGAGGAGAACTACGAGGTCTACACGATGCGCGCCGGGGGCGGCGACGTGACCAGGCTGACCTTCAACGAGGCGGGCGATGGCCTGCCCGCCTGGTCGCCCAATGGGCAAAGGATCGCGTTCGCCAGCAATCGCGCGGGCTCCCCCGACATCCACACGATGCGCGCCGACGGCCTCAACCAGGTGAATCTGACCAACAGGGACACGTTCGACTACGCCCCCGACTGGCAGCCGCGCGACGACCGCGGCCACGGCGGCGACGACGACTAGTGCGGTCAAGCGTACGTGAGGGCCCGCAATTGCGGGCCCTCCGCGCAAGCGCGTTGCCGGGTAGGGCTCGGGTCCTCGTAGGCCGCCGGCGAGGAGCCCTCAGGCGAGCTCGCCGATTTGCTCCCGGTACAGCTGCACCTGTGGTCCGAGGCTGTCCCCGAGCGCGCACGACACCACCCCGAGGCCCTGCACCACGAGCCCGGCGCGTGCCGTCAGGCGGTTGAACTCGTCGCTTGCCCGGATCTTGTCGAGCGACTCGCCGCTGCCGCGCAGCAGGGCGAAGCCGGTCAGGTCACCGCCGTGCGGGTAGAGGATGACGACCTCGAAGCTCTCGATCTCGCCCTCCTCCTGGAGGCGCCCCCAGTAGGCCACTGATTCGTCGAAGACCTCGAGCCCCTTGGCCTCGCGGCCCGGGATGGATTCTCCCCAACCGATGAACACGCCCATCTCCGCCATGATCACTGCCCCCTTTTGTACGAGTCGGGGACACGCTCGCGGGCCGGACGGTCGAAGTCAAGACGTGGAAGGCGCCGGTGTTTGCGGAGCGGATGTTCCCGCCGACGCTTGGCTTCGTGCGAAGAGCAGGACCGCGGCGATGAAGAGGACCAGCCCGGCCGGCCCGAAGGGTGGCGGGTGGGCGGTGATCAGGAAGCCTGAGACGCCGAGCAAGGCCGCCACGGAGAGCGGCGCACCGGCGTGGCGGCGGAGGGCAACGCCAGCCGCGATCGCTGCGGTGATCAAGGCGAGGCTTCCGATGCTGCCGAACACACCGAAATTGCGGATCAGGATGTTGTCGGCGAAGTCGTGGACCAGATCGGCCCCCGTCGCCCGTTCGGTTTGCGGGAGTCCGTTCACCTCGTCCACGAGGATCCCGACGCCGATCCCTTGCAGCGCCTCCCAGGCGCCGTAAAAGATGACGAACGGCACGAGCGCGATGCGGCTGACCCAGGCAGCGGTACCTTCGACGCCGCGCAACAGCAGATACAGCACGGCGGCGAACAGGGGGATGAAGAGCATCATCCCGAGGTGAACAACCATCCAGGCTGTCACCTTGTCCTGCAGCTCCGCGTAGGTGACCTCGGTGCCCTCCCCGCCGGGGTGGAAGAGGAGCAGAATCGCCCAGAGGAGCGGCACGCCGATCAGGAAGGCGAGCTCGCCGAAGCTGAAGGCACGGGGCTGGTCGGCGACTGGCCGGGATCCTTGGTCGTCGGCGACCGGACCCAAGACGGGGTCCGACGTCATGTGGGTAGCGGATGTGGTCACATTGCTCCCTTCGGAGGACTCATGGGATGTCGACCGCGCTGACGCGTGCCGCGGCGGTCCGCTCGGCGACGTAGGAGGGCAGCAGCGCGAGGGCTTCTGCCTCGGATGCGGCGTCGACGGTCCACCAGATGGCATGTCCGCCGCAGCGGCACGAGGCGAGCGTAGTCTGGCGGCGAAGCGGGCTCTTGTGTCCCTTGAAGGAGGCGAACACCGCTCCGCATTCGTGCGCCTCGTGACGGTGGTGGAGGACGAAGCGGGACATGCAGTGAGCATGACGCCTGGTGGACGCGGCGACATCCGGTGGACACCCTGATTTCTTGGTCCGGGTCGCTGACTTATGCTCGGCGTGAACGAAAGTGGTCTCGATCGCCGAGGACCTCGTTGGGCGCGCCGCAACGTGCGGTGTTTTCGATGATCTGCTCGTCGAGTTGGACCGTGGCGAGCCCGCTGCGATTGCGCTGGTGGGTGAGCCGGGGATTGGCAAGACGCGGCTTCTCGCGGAGCTTGCGACCAGGGCTGATGGGCGTGGGCACCTCGTGCTCGGCGGGTCGGCATCGGAGCTCGAGCGAGACTTGCCGTTCTGGGTGTTCGTTGACGCGCTCGACGAGTACGTTCAAGGGCTTCCGCCGCGTCGCCTGGAGGCCCTCGACGACGATGTTCGTAGTGAGCTCGCGCACGTGTTGCCTTCACTGTCTCGGTTCGAGGCAACCGGCGGCGCCGTGTTACAGCACGAGCGCTATCGCACCCACCGCGCGGTGCGCGAGCTGCTCGAGCGACTGACGTCGATTACACCGCTCGTGCTGGTCCTGGACGATCTCCATTGGGCTGACTCCGGATCAGTCGAACTGCTCGGGGCCCTGCTGCGCCGGCCGCCGGCCGCGCCCGTGCTCGTGGCGCTGGCCGTCCGTCCCCGTCAGGCGCCGGAGCGCGTCGCAGCCGCCCTCGAGCGAGCACAGCGAGTCGGGACCCTGGTCCGTATCGAGGTCGGCGCTCTGACGCGTGACGAGGCCGGCGAGCTCCTCGGTGAGGAGGTCGACGACCCGGCTACAAACGCTCTGTACGAGGAGAGCGGCGGCAACCCGTTCTATCTGCAGCAGCTCGCCAGCTCGCTTGCTCGTGAGCACACCTCAGGCGGTCCTGACCTCTCGCCCACGGATCTCGACGTGCCGCCGGCGGTTGCTGCCGCGCTCGCCGAGGAGCTCGCTCTGCTGTCAGATGCCGCACGCCACGTGCTGGAGGGCGGAGCGGTAGCGGGCGATCCGTTCGAGCCCGAGCTTGCGGCGGCCGCAGCGGCGATCTCCGAGGCGCTGGCGCTCGAAGCGCTGGACGAGCTGCTGAAACTCGACCTCGTTCGGCAGACCGAAGTGCCCCGGCGCTTTCGCTTTCGGCACCCGCTCATTCGAAGGGCGGTCTACGAATCGACGCCCGCCGGTTGGCGACTCGGCGCTCACGAGCGCAGCGCCGAGTCCCTCGCCTCCCGCGGTGCACCCGCGACCGAGCGGGCGCATCATGTTGAGCGCTCTGCGCGCCAGGGCGACGCGGCTGCCGTCGCAACCTTGCGTGAGGCGGGGGAGGCCGCCGCCCTGCGCGTTCCCGCGAGCGCCGCTGCGTGGTTTGGCGAAGCGCTACGACTCCTGCCCGGCACGGCGCCGGACGAGGTGCGGGTCGAGCTGCTCCTCTCCCGCGCGAGGGCACTCGTCGCGACCGGGCAGTTCGCCGACGGGCACGCCGCCCTGCTCGAGAGCATCGGACTCGTCCCCGCCGAATCGGTCTCGTTACGCGTGCGTCTCACCACCGCCTGTGCCGGGGTCGAACACCTGCTGGGCCACCACGAGGAGGCGCACGCCCGCCTTGTCGGGGCTGTGGACAGCCTCTTCGACCCGGGGTCGCCCGAGGCCGCCACGCTCATGGTCGAGCTCGCGATGGACGGCTTCTTCCGCATGGACTACCGGCGAATGCGGGAGTGGGCCGAGCGAGCGCTCGGTGCCGCACGGCCGCTCGGCGACCGGCCGCTGACCGCGGCAGCGATCGCAGTGCTGGCCTTCGGAAACGCGGCCAGTGGAGCCACCGACGAGGCAAAAACCCACCTCTCGGAGGCGGAGGCCCTCGTCGCTGATCTGGACGACGCCGAACTCGCGCTTCGCCTCGACGCGGCCGCCAACCTCGCCGGCGCGGAGCTCTACCTCGACCGCTACGAGGAGGCGGAGGCCCACGCGGAACGAGCGCTGTCCGTCGCGCGCAAGACGGGGCAGAGCGAGTACATCCCGCTGCCGTATTCGATTCTCGGACAGGTCAAGTTGCTGCGCGGGCAGCTGGCCGAAGCCGCCGAGCTGCTCGACGACGCCGTCGAGGGCGCACGATTGTCGGGCAACGTTCAGGCACTCGCGGGGAACCTCGTCAACCGCTCGCTCACGGCGCTCGCCGCGGGTGACCTTGACACCGCGCGCGCGACCGCGGAGGAGAACTACGAGCTCACTGAGGGGCTGGACCAGAGCCTCGTCTGTGCTGCGGGCGTGGCGCTCGCCGCCGCGCTGCTCGAGAACGGCGATCCCGAGCGCGCCGTCGATGTCCTCATCGGTTCGTCGGGCGGCGACGACCTCCGGCTGATCCCGGGCGTGTGGAGGCCAAGGTCGCTCGAGCTGCTCACCCGCTGCTGGCTCGCGCTCGGTCGGCCGAGCGAAGCCGCGCGCTCCGCCGCCCGTACGGAGGCCAGGGCCGCGGCGCTGCGGCTGCGCATGGCGGACTCGATGGCCGAGCGCGCCGCGGCGGCCGTCGCACTCGATGCCGGCGATCCTGACGCCGCTGCCGAGCGCGCCCTCGCCTCAGCGGTTGCGGCGGATGAGATCGCCGCCCCGATCGAGGCTGCGCTATCGCGGACGCTCGCGGGCCGCGCACTCGCGAAAGCCGGTCAGCCCGAACGCGCGACCGCCGAACTGCGGCGCGCCGCCGCGGAGCTACACGCCTGCGGTGCGCTTGGATACCGCGGCGCGGCCGAGCGGGAACTGCGAAAGCTCGGCCATCGCGTCCACCGCCGCACGCGACCCGGCCAAGGCGATGGGAGTGGCGTCGCCTCCCTGACGGGGCGTGAGCTGCAGGTCGCGCGACTCGTCGTCGACCGCAGGACGAACCCGGAGATCGCCGACGCGCTCTTCCTCAGTCCGAAGACGGTCGAGACGCACATGCGAAACATCTTTCGCAAGCTCGAGGTTTCTTCCCGGGTCGAAGTCGCACGCGCCGTCGAGCGTGCAGTTTCCACGGGAACACGACCTGACGCCGTCCCAACAGAGCCGCCGGGGGCCGATCTGGCGACGATAATCAGACCCTGGTGGGTGTGATCGCTGAACTCGAACGGGGTCGTCAGTCGTATGCCCGGGAGTCGTGGCGGGACGCCTTCGAGTCGCTCACGAGCGCCGATCAGGCGACGCCGCTGGGGGCGGAGGATCTCGAGTTGCTCGCACGGTCGGCGTACCTGCTCGGCCGCGACGACGACTACGTCCGCGGCTTGGAACGGGCGCACCACGCGCACCTCGATGCCGGCGATGCGCCGCCTGCTGCGCGCTGCGCATTCTGGATCGGCCACAACATGCTGTTCCGAGGCCAGGCGGCTCGGGCGAGGGGCTGGTTCGGTCGCGCGCAGCGCTTGCTGGACCAAGGGGAGCAGGACTGCGTCGAGCGCGGCTATCTCCTGATCCCGACCTGGTTGGAGCAGTTGGCCAGGGGTGACTGGGAGACCGGGCGCGCCACTGCAGCGGAGGCCGCCGAGATCGGCGAGCGCTTCGGCGATTTGGACCTCGTCTGGCTCGCGAGGGACGATCAGGGCCGTGCCCTGCTCAAGCAGGGTCGGGTCGAGGAGGGGCTGCGGCTTGTGGACGAAGCCCTGGTGGTCGCCGTCGCCGGTGAGCTGTCGGCGATCGTCACCGGCATCGTCTACTGCAACACGATCGCGTTCTGTCGGGACGTGTATGAGCTGCGCCACGTCCGGGAGTGGACACAGGCCCTGACGGGCTGGTGCGAGCGCCAGCCCGAGATGGTTGCCCACAACGGCCTCTGCCTGGTCCATCGCGCCGAGATCATGCAGCTACAGGGGGCATGGGAGGACGCCCTGAAGGAAGCGCAACGGGCCAGCGAGCGCTTCACATCAGGTGCGCTGAATCAGCTCGCCGTCGGCAAGGCCCTCTACCGCCAGGGGGAGATTCATCGGCTGCGGGGCGAGCTCGGCGCTGCCGAGGCGGCATATCGGGAGGCGAGTCGGCGCGGCTGCGAACCGCAGCCGGGCCTTGCCCTCTTGCGGCTCGCACAAGGCGAGCGTGACGCGGCAGCCGCCGCGATCCGTCGGGCGGTGGGCGAGGCCACCCAGCCGCTGCAGCGTGCGGCCTTGTTGCCCGCTTACGTGGAGATCATGTTGGCCGCCGGCGAAGTCGAGGGGGCGCGCAGCGCCAGTCGCCAGCTCGAGGAGATCGCCGAGAGCCAAGGCTGCGAGGCGCTCGATGCGATGTCCGCGCACGCCCGAGGAGCGGTGACCCTGGCCGAGGGCGATGCCGGCGCCGCGCTGGTGGCGTTGCGTCGCGCCTGGCACGCGTGGCAGGAGCTGGAGGCGCCCTATGAGGCCGCGCGTGTGCGCGTGCTGGTGGGGTTGGCCTGCCGGTCGCTGGGAGACGCGGACAGTGCCGCGCTGGAGTTCGAGGCGGCCGGCGCCAGCTTCGCCCAGCTCGGTGCGGCGCCCGACCTCGCCGAGTTCGACTCGGTCGCCCGCGGAGCCGAGCCTGGAGAAGCCCAGGGGCTGACGGCCCGTGAGCTCGAGGTGCTGCGCCTGGTCGCGGCCGGGAGGAGCAACCGCGAGGTCGCCGAGGAGCTGGTGATCAGCGAGCACACGGTCGCCCGACACCTGCAGAACATCTTCACCAAGCTGGGCGTCTCGTCGCGTACAGCGGCGAGCGCGTTCGCGTTCGAGCACCACCTCGTCTGACGCGCCGCGTGGTCAGAAATGACCACGCTGTCCCCGCCGCGAAGTTGGTGAATCCAGGCGATGCGCAGGCCACCGCCCGGGGATAGCGTCGTACGCGACTCGCAACACGGCAAGAGGAGATCCGGGCATGTATGTAGTCGTGCAACACCGGTTCAAGGACCCGCAGACGGCGCTCTCGCGAGGCGAGAAGCTGATCAAGAACGATGGCGCGCCCCCCGGGGTACGGGGCCTGCAGTTCTACCCGAGCCGGGACCGGTCGTCGGCCACCTGCCTCTGGGAGGCCGATTCCGTGGAGGACATCCAGCGCTACGTCGACACGACGCTCGAGGACTCCAGCGAGAACACGTGCTACGAGGTCGACGCCGAGCAGGCGTTCGCCGAGCAGCCGTTGGGACTCCCGCCGCGGGCAACCCGGGCAGCGGCGATCGCCGCGTAGGGTCGGCAGGCTAGGAGAGAAAGCCCTCCAGCTCGGCCGCCGTGGCGCCGGGCGAGATGTCGTGAGTCTGATCGGGGAGCGTCACGCGCCGGCCGTTCGGGAGCGCATCCGCCACGGCTCCCGCCGCGTCGCGCATCAGCGGCGGGCTCTTCTCGCCGTCGATCACGAGGGTTGGCGTCGCGATCGACGCGATCAGCTCGGTCGGGAGCGTGAGGTCTCCGATGATCGTCGCGTCGTAGACCAGGGTGTGGGCGAGGGCCTCCAGCCCGGGGCGGAAGGGCGCGTCGCGCAACCGGGCGACTACCTCCTCGGGCATGCCGATCGCCTTCGTCTGGTAGAGCTCGACCGCGTCGCCTCGCCGGCCGGCGGAGATCAGCTCGGCGAGCTGCTCGGGCAGCTCGGCCGGTGGCCGTGGATGGCTCCCGTCGATCACGAAGGGCGGCTCGTAGAGCGCCAGCTTGGTGATCGCCAGGCCGTGGGCGGCGGCCTTGAGCGCCAGATTTGCTCCGGAGGAGTAGCCGAAAACCGCCGCCGATCCCCCGGCCTCGGCGATGAGCGCGTCGAGGTCCTCGATCTCGCGCTCGACAGCGTAAGGCGTCGTGTCACCGCTTTCGCCGCGGCCGCGCCGGTCGTAGTTGAGGATCGTGAACCGGTCCTGAAGCGCCGCAGCGAGCGGACCGGTGGTCGCGCGGGTGTTGAACGCGCCGACGACCATCACGACCGGCGGCCCCGCACCCAGTTGGTCAAACGCGAGCGCGGTCCCGTCGGCTGATGTCACAGTCCTGGTCATCGAACCACCTCCTGCGCCTACGACCGCCGGCCGGAACGAAATTCATCGCCCGAGCAAGGATCCTCTTCGATGACCGGTGGACCATGGGAGCGCACCCTCGGACCCGCAGAGCTGCCCGTGACCGCGATCGGCCTCGGCCTCGCTGCTCTTGGGCGACCGTGGGCGGACGTCGTGTGAGCGGCGCGGCCAGCAAGGAGCAGATCACCAGCAACCTCGCGGCGCGGCAGGTGGCGTGGGACCGCGAGCCCGCGGAATCGCTGGACCGCTTGGCCGAGGAGCCGGGGGCCTACTGGCGGACCCGAGCGGAGCTGGTGTGGAACTAAGACCGGGAGCAGCCGCCGAGGTAGAGGCCTGGCTGGAGCCGCGCGCCGATGAGATGGCCGCGCTGCTGGAGGAGTTGGTGGCCATCGATACGGAGAACCCGCCGGGGCGCCGGCTCGGTCAGTGCGGACGCGTTCTACACGACGCGATGAAGAAATTGGGCCTATCGCCCGAGGTGATCGAGCTCGCGCCCACCCGCGAACTCGAGGACCCGTGCATCGTTCGCGCCGCCGTCGGCGAAGGCCCTCGCACGATCTACTTCCACGGGCACTTCGACGTCGTCCCGGCCCAGGACCCCGCGCAGTTCCAGCCGCAACGGCGCGACGGCAGGATCATCGGACGCGGGACCGCCGACATGAAGGGCGGCTTGGTGAGCATGCTCTACGGCGCCCTCGCGGCGAGAGAGCTCGGTCTCCTCGGTCAGCGTCGGATCGTGTTCCACTTCGTGTGCGACGAGGAGACCGGAAGCGATGCCGGCTCGGGACATCTGCGCGAGGCGGGATTGATCGACCCGGACGCGCTCGCCATGCTCACCGCCGAGCCGACCGGGGGTGTCGTCTGGCACGCGTGCCGCGGTGGGATCACGCTGCGGGTCGGCGTGCGTGGCCGGGAGGCGCACGTGGGGCAGGCGCATCTGGGGGTGAACGCGTTCGAGCGAATGATCCGGGTGGCTGAGCCGCTCACGGGACTTGCGCACGACCTGCTGGAACAGCGCACGGCGTTCCCAATTGAGGGCGACGATGCACGCGGCTCGGTGCTTGTGGTCGGCGGTTCGACAGGCAGCGGCGCCAACTTCAACGTCGTGCCGGGATCAGCGTGGTTCTCGGTCGATCGCCGCTTCAACCCGGAGGAAGAGCTCGACGAGGAGCTCGCCCGGCTGACCGACACGATTGCCCAGGCCGCCAGAGATGCGGGCGCCGACGTGGAGGTCGACGTGCTCCAGCGGGCACCCTCGGCCGGCACCGACGACTCACACCCGACGGCGAGGACGCTCGCCAACTGCATCGAGCAGATCGAGGGCACAGCGCCGCGGTTCGAGCTGTGCCCGGGCACGCTCGAGATCCGCTGGTATGCCCAACTCGGGATCCCGGCGTTCGCGTATGGCGGAGGCCGACTCGACGTCTCCCACGGCCCGGACGAGTTCATCGACGAAGCCGCCATGCGCCGCTGCGCTGCCGTCTACGCGCTGTTCGCCGGGAGAGCGTAACGTTCGTCACATGGACGGAACCATGGCGATCATCCTCGTAGGGGTGCTTCTCTTCGTCATCGTGGGTGGCCCGCTGTTCGGCGCGGAATCGCGGCCCGGCTGGCTGGACGTCGACCGCAAACCACGCTTCCGCATGGTCGGCTCGATGCGTCGCGAGGACTGGCCGCCCTACGAGTGAAACGAGCGGATGGCCAGGCCGTCTGAGACCTGCCGGACTGAGCCTTCCTCATCCACGACCAACTCGAGCAGATGGGGGCCAGGTAGGTAGACGATCGGCGGTCCCGCGAACGGCGGCAGGAACGGCCGGGACGGACCGCGAACCCGCACCTCGCACAGCTCGCCGGGACGGCGATGCGCGACCCCCTCGGACATCCGGAGCCGGCGCTGCTCCAGCTCCTCCTCGGCGGCTTCGAGCACGAACACCAGAGGCCGTTCCGGGGCCCGCTCGTTGTCGCGATGAATCCAGATCCGTGGTCCGAGCGCGTCGTAGAGCCAGAACTCGTCGCCGTGCGCCGGGTCGAGCCGGCCGCGGAACGCCAGGCCGAACGGACTCGCGCCGGTGCTGGCCCACTCGGCGCGACGGTCGAGGCGCAACGGGTTGGAGCGCGCTTCGGTCGGGTCAGTCACCCATAGGAGCTCGAAGAGCTGCTCGGGCCACATCAGGCGTCGGTTGCGCGTCCCCTGCCCGCGGTGCGCTTGCCCAGCGTCCAGGACCCACCCGTCGTCCTCGAGGCGCCGCGCGGCCTGACCGGGATCGCTCACCATGCAGAAGACGTGGTCGAGCTCGAGCACCGTGCCAGCGACGCTAGTCGACGAAGCACACCGGCTAGGGGGCTAAGTGCCACTCCCGCGTGCGGCGAGCTCGAACCACACGCGCGTGCCGTGCTCGTGGGTCACGCCCCAGCGAACGGCGAGCAGCTCCAAGAGCTGCAGCCCGAAGCCACCTTTCGCGGGGTCGGCCATACGCTTGCGGACCACACCCTCACCGTCATCCTCCACTTCGACCCGAACGATGCCGTTCAGGGCGAACCCACTGATACGCAATGGCGCACCGGCGGGCTGATTGGCGTGCAGAACGCTGTTGGTGACGAGCTCCGACACGAGCAGGCAAGCGTCATCGCGGGACTCGGTGTGCGCCCGGCCGTTGAGCCATAGGGAGACCGCCGTCCGTGCGGCGTGCGCTGCTTCGGGCCCGCATGCGACCGTCGCCTCGCCGACTTGGACAAGGCTTCCGTCTGGATTTGACGCCATGGCATCCTGGCTCCGGGGTTGCGGCTATTTACCCGGGTCGGCCACAACCCATACCAAGTCAGGAGGGGCCCAAATCGACTGGCCGTCCGCCCCGCGCCGGGCTGGGCGGGGACCGATCCGTGCCGACATAGGCGCCAAGCGGGCGCGGCGCGTTTACGCTACGGCCCGTGTCTGGGCGGAGGCCGCGGTTGCTGATTGCGTATGACGGCTCTGATCTTGCGAACGCCGCGGTGCGTAGTGCTGCCGAGCTGTTCCCCGGCAGCGCCGCGCTGGTAGTCACGGTTTGGGAGCCGGGGCTGGGCGCGACGGCGGCGCTCATGCCCGGTTTGGACCCGGCTGGAGCCGTCCCGGTCCCGCCTGATCCGGAGTTTGTGACGGAGGTTGACAAGGCCGGGGAGCATCACGCCGCGGTGGTCGCCGGCGAGGGTGCCCGGCTCGCTCGTTCCATGGGGCTCGATGCCGAGCCCCACGCGATTCCGGACGAGGTGCACGTGGCCGACGCGATCGTCGACCTTGCCGCCGAGCGTGACGCGGCGGCGATCGTGGTCGGCTCGCACGGCATCTCCGGGCTGCGATCGCATCTGCTCGGGAGCACTTCGCGGCAGCTGCTCGCGCGCTGCCGGCGTCCGGTCGTCGTGGTCCGCACGGACGAGAGTCGCTGATGTGCCGCTGGAACGCTTACGTCGGAGAGCCCCTCGTGATCGGCGAGCTGCTCTACCGGACCAAGCACGGACTGATCGACGAGAGCCTCCACGCCCGAATGGGCGCCGAGACCACGAATGGCGACGGATTCGGGGTCGGCTGGTACGGCGCCCGCGACCGCACCCTTCCCGCCCGCTACCGCAGCGTCAACCCGGCGTGGAACGACCTCAACCTGCGCGAGCTCGCAGACCACATCGAGTCGCCGCTATTCATCGCTCACATCCGCGCAGCGGTAGGAAGCCCGGTCCAGCAGACGAACTGCCATCCCTTCCGTCACGGCCGCTGGCTGTTCGTTCACAACGGGCTGATCCAGGACTTCCAGACCGTTCGGCGAGACCTGCTGCTGGAGGTCGATCCGTCGCTCTTCCTCGGGATCGCCGGATCGACCGACTCGGAGCTCCTCTTCCACCTGGCGCTCACGTTCGGACTCGAAAAGGATCCGCTGGGCGCGATGGAGCGGGCGGTCGGCTACGTCGAGTCGAAGGCCCGCGAGCACGGGGTTGAGAGCCCCGTGCAGATGACAGTTGGAATCAGCGACGGCGAACACTTGTGGGCCATCCGCTACTCGTCGCAGCACGACTCGCGCACGCTCTTCGTATCCGAGGACCTGGACGCGGTGCGCCGGCTCCACCCCGACAACGAGCGACTCCAACAGTTGAGCGAGGGAGACCGCGTTGTCGTCTCGGAGCCTCTCGCCGACCTGTCAGGTGCCTGGCTCGAGGTTCCTGAATCCACGGCCCTCGTCGTCGCGAACGGGGCCGTCGAACAACGCCCGTTCCAGCCGCGCTGAAGCAGGCGCCGAATTCACCGTGAATCTCGAGGCGCTCGTCCTGGGGTTGTTCAGCGGCCTACGGCCCGGGACGAGCCTCGCGGCGGTCCTCGCGTTGCTCAAGACGCCCCAGCCGGAGCGTCCACTGATCTTCTTCATTGCGGCGGGCTTGATCTGGAGCTGGGTGATCGGAGTGCTCGTGGTCGGGGTCTTCCACGGTGCGAACGTGGCTCTCGGGGGATCGACGTTCACGGCTGTGCTCGACGTCGCCTTTGGTGCGGCGGCGCTCGGGTTCGGGGCGGGTCTCCAGCGGGGCTGGGTTCAACCGACGCGTCTGCGCAGCTCGAGCCCGCCAGAGGCGGGCACTCCCTCGCGGCTCGCCCGGCGCCTGCACAGCCCCTCCGCCCGGGTCGCCGCCGCCGCCGGGGTTGGCACGCACCTACCCGGGCTCATCTACCTGGCCGCGCTCAACGCGATCGCCTCCGAGCGGCCCAGCCCGGTGGGCGTCGGCCTCCGGGTCGCGATCTACGATGCGCTCTGGTTCCTGGTTCCCCTCGCGTCGCTCGTGCTGGTGCTGGTGCGCCCGGGCGCGGCCCTCGTCTATCTCGAGGACGCGACGGCGTGGGTCCGTCGTCACGAGCATGCCGTCGTCGTCGCGGGCTCGCTCGTGCTCGGCGGCTACCTCGTCGTCAAGGGGACCGTGAGCCTCACCTGAGGCGGCCCCTCGGCGTATCACCGTTCCAGCCCGGCGGCACGAAAGGCCTCCGCGCGGTCCCAGTAGCTCTCGTAGCGAACGATCTTGCCGGCGCGGAAGGTGAAGAGATCGCCGACCTCGCGGTTCATCGGTACGCCGCTGTGCTTCCCTCGGCCGGAATGCCGCGCGATAACCAGGGCGCGGTCGCCGAGCTCGATGAACTCCTCACCCTCGATCTTGAGGAACTCCCAGGTCCGCAGCCAATCCACTATGACGGTCCACATCTGGTCGAGCCCGTGCCACGCACCGTCAAGGCCTCCGGGGCCCGTCCCGACGCGCACGAACTCCACCTCCGGATCGAACCCGTAGGCGGTAGCGAAGTCCCCGCGGCCCCAGGACGCGTAGAGCTCGCGCAGCAGCGCGATGTTCTCGTCACTCACGGGACCGTCCGGCCGCCCCCGCTGCGGTTGCGTTAATCAGCGCGGCTGGGGAACGATCCGAATGTACGGTCGCGGGGACTCCCAGCCGTCCGGGTAGGTCTCCCTGGCCTCGTCGTCCGACACCGAGCCGGCGATGATCACGTCCTCGCCCTGCTGCCAGTTGACCGGCGTCGCGACCTTGTGCTCGGCGGTCAGCTGCAGCGAGTCGATCACCCGCAGCACCTCGTCGAAGTTGCGGCCCGTCGTCATCGGGTAGACGAGGACGAGCTTGATCTTCTTGTCCGGGCCGATGACGAACACGTTGCGCACGGTCTGGTTGTCGGCCGGCGTGCGGTCGCGGGGGTCGCCTGCCGTGTCCGCGGGAAGCATCCCGTAGAGCTTCGAGACGTTGAAGTCGGCGTCGCCGATGATCGGGTAGTTCGGCGCGTGCCCCTGCGTCTCCTCGATGTCCTTGGCCCAACCCTCGTGGTCGCCGGTCGAGTCGACGGAGAGGCCGATGACCTTGACGTTGCGGCGATCGAAGTCGGGCTTGATCTTCGCCATGTAGCCGAGCTCCGTAGTGCAAACCGGGGTGAAATCGCGCGGGTGTGAGAACAGCACGGCCCACGAGTCGCCGATCCACTCGTGGAAGCGGATTGGCCCCTCGGTGGTCTCGGCCTCGAAATCCGGTGCCGTATCGCCGATTTGCAGAGCCATCGTGTCTCCTTCGTTCGGGGGGTTGGACGCCTGGCCCCTGTGCGTGGCGCGTACGCTAGCGCTGCGTTGACGCACGGCACTCGGGCAAGGACAATCCGAGCGGAACAGCGCTCGAAGAGGACGGGGGTTGGCTGATGGTTCGGCGAGTGTTGAGCGGCATCGAGCTGGGCGCCACGACGGCGCTCATCGTCGTGGTCCTCGTTGGGATCAGGGCCGTGCTGATCGCCGTCGGTTTCGACGGGATGGCGTCGACCGCCCTCTCGACGGGCATCATCGCCGGCGCAATCTTCGTGATGGGGCTCGTCCTCGCCGGGACGCTGGCCGACTACAAGGACGCCGAGCGGGCGCCAATTGACCTCGCCGCCGGCCTGCACGCGCTCCTCCGCGAGGGCGAGTCGATGCACGCCGCGTGGGGCAAGCCCGATCTCTCCGAGCTGCGGCGGCGCCTGATCGCCGTGGTCACGTCGCTGCGAATCGACATCGACGCCGGCGACTCGCGCACCGCCCAGGCGGCCGTCGAGGAGCTGTCGGAGACGTTCCTCGAGCTCGAGGACACGGACGTCCCGGCCAACTACATCGTCCGGCAGCGCTCGGAACAGGCTGGGCTGCGCAAGTCGCTGCTGCGCATCTACCACCTGCAACGCGAGGAGTTCCTCCCGTCGGCCTACGCGATGATCGTGACGCTCGTCGGGCTCATCCTGATCCTGCTGTTGCTCACCGACTTTGGTGGGACTGCCGAGTCCCTGGTCGCGGTCGGCTTCCTGTCGTTCTTCTTCCTCGCACTGCTCCGGCTGCTGAACGTCATCAGCACGCCTTTCAAGGCCGGGCAGGAGCGGACGGACGACGACGTGAGCCTGTTCCTGCTCAGCGAGTTCGTCGTGCATGCGCAGGCGGAAGGAGAGATGGTCGTCGAGGACGTCGAAGCTCTCGCCGAAGACGTCGAAGAGCAGCTGGTCGAGGCGGAGGAGCAGGCCGTGGATCCGGCCAAGGCCGCGGATCGCGCGACGGCGCAGCTGGCTCCCGACGAGTAGCCGTTCGTCGTAGCTGAGATCCATCGCGGGATTGACCGCCGGTCGATCGCGAGATCGATGGCGGCCGGCGCCGCGGCCGGTAGTTTCAACACATGCCCGAGTCGGCCCAGCCAAGAGGTTGGGGGTCGGCGCGCACCGACGCTGTGGTGGCGATCGCGCTGTTCGCGGTGGCCGAGGTCGAGGTTGCGCTGGCGGGGCTCGGGGTGTCGGCCCTGCTGGCCGCGGGAGTCGCAACGCTTCCACTTGCGTTCCGGCGGCGCGCGCCGGTGCTCACAGTGCTGTTCGTGGTGTCGCGCTCGCGCTCGGGGGCGACTGGGCCGAGAAGACGAACACCGGCTTCCTGGTTCTCCTCCTGGCCTCCTACTCGGTCGGTGCGTACGCGTCCCGCACGCGCGCGCTGGTGGGCGCCGCAGTGTTGGTCGCGGTGATGGCCGGAGCGGTGCTGTTCGAGGGGGACGCGGGCGACGTCCCGTTCGTGCTCTTCATGGTCGGAACGCCATGGCTGGCTGGGCGCGTGGTCAGGCGCTATCGCGAACGGGCCGAGCGGCTGGAGGAGCTCGCCGAGCACCTGGAGAGCGAGCGGGTCGTCCGCGCTCAGCTGGCGGTCGCCGAGGAGCGCGGGCGGATGGCGGCCGAGCTACATGACGCTGTTGGGCACGCCGTGAGCACGATGGTCGTACAGGGCGGTGCGGCCGAGGAGATGCTCGCCGGCGATCCAGAGCGCGCGCGGCCGGCACTGGCCGCCGTTCAGCAAACCGGCCGCGAGGCGATCCGCGACCTTCGCGCGACGCTGGGCGTCCTGCGCGACGACCCACCCGAACCCGCACGGCCAGAGCCTCCACCAGACCCGTACGCCGACCGGAAACCCATGTGGGCGCGGCGGCTCGGATGGTCGCCACGGGCCGACGTGGTCTTGGCGGTCTTCGTGCTCGCGCTGGGTGAGGCGTACGCCTTCCTCGACGGGGCCATGGAGGGGGTGCGGGTACCGGTCGCGCTGGTGCAGGTGCCGGCGGCCGCCGCGATCGCGCTCCGCTCGCTGCATCCGTTCCCGGCGCTGCTGCTCGCGCTCTCGGCGATGGCCGGCGAGTCGATTCTGATCAGCGCCGATCCCGAGTCGCCGGCGCCCCCTATTGCGGTGCTGCTCGTGCTCTACTCCGTCGCGGCGCACGCCGATCTCGGCCGCGCGGCGTTCGGCCTGGCGCTGGGGATCGCGGTGCCCTTGGTTATCGAGGTGACCGCCGACAACGGCGACATCGCCGACCTCTGGGTGATCGCGCCGGTGTTCATGGTGCCCTGGCTGGCCGGGCGTGCCGTCCGCGCATCACGCCGGCAGGCCGACCGCCTGCGCCTCCTCACCGAGCGTTTGGAGCGCGAGCGGGACGCGCGGGTACGCCTCGCTCTCATCGAGGAACACACCCGAATCGCGCGTGAGCTGCACGACTCGATAGCGCACGCGGTGAGCGTGATGGTGCTGCAGGCGGGCGCGGCCGAGCAGGTCCTCGACAGCGCGCCGGACCGAGCGCGCGAGGCCATCCGGGCTGTGCAGGCGGTCGGCCGCCAGGCGCTCGCCGAGCTGCGTCGCACGCTCGGCCTGCTCGACCCGGACACGCCCGCCCCAAGGCTGACGTCCCTTGGGCTGGGCCAGCTCGACGATCTGCTCGCCGCCGTCCGCCGCGCTGGGCTGCCGGTTGAGCTGCATGTTCTGGGCGAGCCCACGCCGCTGCCGGCGAGGCTGGACGGCGCCGCGTACCGAGTCATCCAGGAGGGACTAACAAACGCGCTGAAGCACGCAGGCGCGGCCGACACGACGGTCACGATTCGCTACTCGCCCGACGGTCTGCGGGTCGAGATCCTCGACGAGGGCGCGACTGAGTCGGCGCCCACCACCGATACGGGTCACGGCCTCATCGGGATGCGCGAGCGCGTCGCGCAGCATGGGGGCCGGGTCGAGGCCGGGCGACGTCGCGGGGCACGCGGCTTCGCGGTGTCGGCCTTTCTCCCCTACGACCGGGCGCCCACGTGACCCGGATACTCATCGCCGACGACCAAGCCCTCGTGCGGGGCGGACTACGCATGATCCTGGAGGCCCAGCCCGATCTCGAAGTAGTGGGGGAGGCCGCCGACGGCCGGGAGGCGCTCGCCCAGGCTCGCGAGCTCCAGCCCGATCTCGTCCTGATGGACATCCGCATGCCCGGTCTGGACGGGCTCGGGGCCACCCAGCAGCTGCTCGCTGGACGCGAACCGACGCCCAAGGTGCTGGTCCTCACCACCTTCGACCTCGACGAGTACGTCTACGAGGCAATCCACGCCGGGGCCAGCGGCTTCCTGCTCAAGAGCACACCCCCGCCGCAACTTGTCGAGGGCGTGCGTGCGGTGATGGCGGGAGATGCGCTGCTCTCTCCCGAGATCACGCGCCGCCTGCTCGACAGGTTCACCAGGCGTCCACCGCCATCGGCCGGCGCGCCCCCCGAGCTCGAGGAGCTCACCCAACGCGAGCTCGAGGTGTTACGCCTGATGGCCGACGGCCGCTCGAATGCGGAGATCGCGGCGACCCTGGTGCTGAGCGAGGCGACAGTCAAGACGCATGTCAACCACATCCTCACCAAGCTGCGCTTGCGTGACCGCGTCCAGGCAGTCGCGCTCGCCTACCGGAGCGGGCTCATGGACGCCGAACCCTGACCCCGCTTCATCGCTGCGGCTTCGCGACGTCGAACGTGCTGATCATCCCGAGGTCGGCATGGAGACGCCCCTTCGGATCGCCGATCAGGCACAGGGCCACGTAGCGGCCCGGCTGCAGGTCGACCCGCACGTACGCGGTCCGCTTGGGGCCGAGCACTCCGAGCAGCTCGACGATCGAGGCCCACGGGGGTGGCGAGCCCTCTCCTTCCTTGATCAGGCGCAGGACCTCGCTCTGCGTATGGCCGCGCTTGATGCGCACCAAGGAGACCTCGTGGAACGCGCGCCCGCGATTCGGGATCGCGACCGTGCCGCGACCGTGGAAGGGTTGCGGGAAACGCACGTCGAACGCGAAGTCCCGCATCGCCAGCGTGCCGACCGTCCGCGGCTTTGCTTCGCCGGCCCGCGGTCGACCGGCGACCCGGAAGCGCTTGAACATCCCGCGCCTGAAGTTCACCCTGTCGCCGTTCTCGCCGAAGTCGAGCAGCGCGTAATCGCCCGCGCCCAGCCTCACGGTCATCTCCCACCGACGGCCGGGCGGGACGGAGACAGCGCCACCGAGCGCTTCCAGCCCCCGCACGTCCTCGTTCTCGAAGGCGGCCAGCAGCTCGGGCGTGCTGAACTTTCTCCTGAGCCTGATGAGCTCCACGCCGTGCTCTCCGCGGCCGTCGTTCCGGATCGTCAGGCGAACGAAGCCGGGCCGAAGGGCTCGGTCGCCGCTCACGTCCAGCTTGTACTCGCGCGCGCTGACGGTGACGTGCTGCGCTCGCGCCGCCGAGGGGGCGCGTGCGGTCGAGGTTTCGTCGGCCGCGCAGGCGCCGAGTGTCGCGAGTAGGGCGGCTGCGGCGGCGCAACACATGCCTGGCTTCTTCATGGCTTTCCGCTCCTCGATAGGGGTCGTGCCCGACGCTACGGTTGGTGTCGTCACCTGCCATCGCCCGTACGTTCGAGCCGCGCGCGGGAGCGATCGATTTCTCGCGCGGCCATCTCCACCCTCCGATCGAGCGGGCCTCCACCGCGCGGTTGATCGCGCCTGGCCACCTGAGAGACTTCACCTCGAGTGAGGGGGGAGGAGCTCGAACTTGTGGTGCCGGCGACGCTTGACGCTGCCGGGTTGACCGAGCTGCTCTGCGACCGGCTCGACGTCACGACCGGCAGACCACGCACGCGTGATCGAGAGCTCCTTGACACCTTCGACGGTCGACTGCGGGCGACCGGCCTGGCAGCCGAGCGCTCCGTCGGGCGCGGGGACGCGCGCGCGATTACCCTCCGCGAACCTGGCGCGCCGCTCCGCGAGGCGCAGGTGGCCGTCGCCAAGCGTTACCTCGCAGAGGAGCTGCCGGGCGGCCCGCTGCGCGACCGGCTCGCTCCGGCTCTCGGCGTGCGCGCGCTGTTGCCGCTCGTGCGGGTTCGCAGCCGGACGCGCTCGCTGGATGTGCTCAACCGGGACGCCAAGACAGTGGTGCGCATGGAGCTCGAGGACGCGGAGGTCGTCGGCAACGGGGGAGCGCCGCTGGCGCCACGGCTGCGCGTGCAGCCCGTGCTCGGCTACGACAAGGCATTCGAACGCACCGCGCGCGTGCTGACCACGGATCTGGGGCTGGTCGCGGCCGAGGCACCGCTGCTCGACCAGGCGCTCGCCGCGGTGGGGGGCCGGGCCCGGGGGCCGTCGTCGACGGCCGCCCTCGAGCTCGCCCGTGGGACGCGAGCCGACGAGGCGGGCGGCCGGGTGCTGATGCGGCTCGCCGCCATCGCGGACCAGAACGTCCCCGGGACGCTCGCCGACCTCGACACCGAGTTCCTTCACGATCTCCGGGTCTCCGTTCGCCGCGCGCGGTCGGTGCTGCGCGAGCTTCGCGGCGTGTTCCCGCCGGCCGAGCGGGCGCACCTGCGAGCCGAGCTGCGCTGGGTGCAGGCGCTCACCGGGCCCGTCCGGGACCTCGACGTCCAGCTGCTCGAGTGGGACGAGCTCACCGCCTCGCTTTCACCTGAGCGCCGCGCGGACGTTGCCCTGCTTCACGACCTGCTGTCGCAACGGCGCGCGACCGAGTTCCGGGCGCTCGGGCGGGGTCTGCGCAGCCGCCGGTTCGCCTATGCGATGAACGACTGGCGCCTGTTGGCCGGTCTCGCGCCCGCGCCGGCCTCGGCGCCCGAGCGGCCGCTCGCCGGGCTCGCGATCGAGGCGGTTGCCGGCGATCGCATCCGTTCCGTGCATCGGCGGATGGTTCGCGACGGGCGCGGGATCGACGACGACAGCCCACCCGAGGCGCTGCACGACCTGCGGAAGCGGGGCAAGGAGCTGCGCTACCTGCTCGAGCTGTTCGGCACCCTCTTCCCCCGCTCGGTGGTCAAGCCGATGGTGTCGGCCCTCAAGGGCCTGCAGGACGTTCTCGGACGTTTCCAGGACCGCGCCATCCAAGCGGACCTGTTGCGCGGGCTCGGACGCGAGCTCGCCGCCTCGGAGGGCGGACCGGACGCACTGATGGCACTGGGGCTCGTGATGGAAGCTCTGCACGCGGACCAGGGCGCCGCGCGCGCCCGGTTCGCCGAGCGCTTCGAGCTGTTCGCTGCCCCGGAGCAGCGTACCCTCGTACGCGACACCTTCCCGAAGCTCGACTCGCCGTGAGGATCGTCGCGACCTACTCGATCAAGGGCGGCGTTGGAAAGACGTCCGCCGCGGTCAACCTCGGTGCGCTTGCCGCGCGGGACGGACGCCGCACGCTGCTCTGGGATCTCGACCCACAGGGCGCCGCGTCCTTCCTGCTGCGCGTGAAGCCGAAGGTCAAGGGCGGCGGGCGGAAGCTCGTTCGCGGGCGGCGCGACCCGCTGAGCGTCATGAAGGGCACGGACTTCGAGGGACTCGATCTGCTGCCGGCGGACCTCTCGTACCGGCATCTGGACCTGGTGCTCGACCAGTCCAAGCGGCCGCAGCGCGGCCTCGGGCGCGTGCTCCGGTCGCTGGCGGACGAATACGACGTCGCGATCCTCGACTGCGCGCCGTCGATCTCGCTGGTGTCCGAGAGCGTCTTCGACGCGGCCGACCTGCTGCTCGTTCCGCTCATCCCCTCGACGCTGTCGGTTCGCACGCTCGACCAGCTGCGGAGGTTTCTCGCGCACCAGGAGGAGCCGTCGCCGGCCGTGCTCCCGTTCTTCTCGATGGTCGACCGGCGCAAGCGCATGCACCGCGAGCTCGTCGAGTCGGTTCAGGGAGTCGGCCACGCGATCGTCCCGTCCGCGAGCATCATCGAGCTGATGGGGCCGCGCCGCGAGCCGGTCGTGGTGAGCCATCCACGCTCTCCGGCCGCCCAGGCCTACACGGCCCTCTGGGGAGAGGTGCGCGGGGCGCTGAACGGCGCACGCAAGTTTAACTCTGCCTGACCCGTTTTGGGGACACATGGTCCCCACGTCACGACTCGCACTCCGCACTCTGCTCCTGTTGCTGGCTCTCCCGCTCGCCGTCCCGGGGGTCGCGCAGGCGCACCACTTCAAGACCGCGGCGGGCCATCAGGCCGAGGACGAGGTCATCCACAGCGCGGCGACCGAGAAGCGACTCAACAGCAACACCCGCGTGCTTTCCGCCGCCGCGTCGGACGCGACCGCCGCTGCGGTCGCGGAAGATCCCGGGCAGGTCGGGCAGTGGGGCCAAGTCAACAGCTGGCCCGTCGTCGGGATCCACGTGGCCCTGCTACCGAACGGCAAGGTGCTGGCCTGGGACTCCGTCGGGGACGCCGCGACCGAGAAATTCACGAACCACACCTTCACACGGGCCACCGTCTATGACCCGGCCACGGGCACACACACGGACGTCCGCGTCAATACGGGCCACAACATCTTCTGCGCGGGCTTCGCTCACCTGAGCGACGGTCGGCTGTTCATCGCCGGCGGCAACCTGAATTCGGCACTCAACGGCATCATCCAGACGCACCTGTTCAACCCGGCGAACAACGCCTGGAGCCTCGGGCCCAACATGGCCGCGGCCCGCTGGTATCCGTCGGTCACCCCGCTGACGAACGGCGAGATGCTGATCACGGAGGGCGGCCCCGACATCCCGCAGGTGCGCAGGACCGATGGCAGCCTGCGGACACTGAGCTCGGCATCACTCAACCTGCCGCTCTACCCCTGGCTGGACGTTGCGCCAGACGGTCGCGTCTTCTACTCCGGCCCCGATCAAACGATGCGCAAGCTCAACCCCGCGGGCACCGGCTCGTGGCAGAGCCTCGGCCAGCGCGACGGGATCAACCGGGGTTACGGCAGCCGCGCGGTCTACGACGTCGGCAAGACCCTCGTGGCGGGGGGCGGCCCGTCGTCGAATGACGCGCGCGTGATCGACATCAACGGGGCGACCCCCCAGGTGTCGGCCACGTCGCCGATGGCCTTCGGCCGTCGCCAGCACAACCTGACCCTGCTCGCCGACGGCAGCGTCCTGGCCACGGGCGGCAACTCGACCGGGGCCGGGCTCATCGACATGAACGGCGGTGTCTACAACGCGGAGCGGTGGAACCCTGCGACCGGTCAGTGGACCACCCTCGCGGCGCAGGCGGTCACGCGCCAGTATCACTCGACCGCGCTGCTGCTCCCCGACGGCCGCGTGCTGTCCTCGGGTGGCGGCATCTGCGGCACCTGCGACGACGTCGGCTATCTGGCCAAGAACGCCGAGGTCTTCACGCCCCCGTACCTGTTCAAGAAGGACGGCTCCGGCGAGCTCGCGCCGCGTCCCGAGATCGCGGGCGCGCCCAGCACGGTCAACTACGGCGGGTCCTTCCAAATCACAACGCCGAACGCTGCCTCGATCCAGAAGGTCGGGCTGATGCGGCTCGGCTCCCAGACGCACTCCGTCGAGATGGAGCAGCGCTATCTCCCGCTCGGCTTCACGGCCGGCGACGGCACGCTGACGGCGAGCGTGCCGGCGAACATGCACACCGCGGTCCCCGGCGTCTACATGCTCTTCATCGTCGACTCCGCCGGCGTCCCGTCGGTGGCGAAGATGGTCAACCTCGTCCCTCCGAACCAGTCGCCGACCGTGTCGCTCACGTCACCGTCGAACGGAGCCAGCTTCAGGTCGCCGGCGAAGATCACGCTCGCCGCGAATGCGGCCGACCCGGACGGCAGCGTGGCAAGGGTCGAGTTCTTCAACGGCGGGACCAAGCTGGGCCAGGACACGAGCGCCCCGTACAGGTACACATGGAACATCGGGGTCGTCGCCACCTACACGCTGACCGCGCGCGCGACCGACAACGCCGGCGCAACGACCACCAGCACTCCGGTCACGGTCACGGTCAGAAGCAGGCGGTAGGCGCTCGCGAGCAGGCGGCACCGGGTGATGAATCCGGAGTCCCGGGTATGGCAGCCGCATGACCTGCCGATCGCTCGCAATCGCCCTTGCCGCCCTTATCTTCGCCGCCCTCCCGGCAGCCGCGAACGCCTCGTCGCAGACGGCCTCAGCCACCGGCGTCGCGAACGTCCAGGGGAAGAGCATGCTCGTCGAAGTCTTCGTGGAGGTGCCGCGAGGCCAGAGCGCGCGTCAAGCCACCGACGCGGCGCTGGCCGAGCAGGGCGCGCAGCCCCAGCCGCCGCCGGCCGCGGCCGGGCCGGGCGGCCCGGGTTTCACCGGGCTGGTCTGGGACGCGCTTCCTGTGGTGCAGAGCTACAACCCCGCGGGCGAGCCGGTGGTCGCGGACGCCCTCCTGCAGGCAACTCAGGCCACGTGGAGCTCGGTGCCCGGCTCCCGCTTCCGGATGAGCTTCGGCGGTACGACCTCGCGCTGCCCGTCAATCGTGCTGGAGTGCCCCGGGCCGCAGCGGCTCGACCGCTACAACGACGTCGGCTGGGCGCAGCTGTCCGGCGGGACGCTGGGCGTGACTTGGTCGACGATCGGCGGCGTTGACGAGGCCGACATGGCGCTCAGCACACGGGTTCCCTGGAGCACCGGCTGCGTGAACGTCGCCGGCCGCGTCGACGTCCAAAGCGTGCTGCTGCACGAGAACGGCCACGTGGCGGGCCTCGGCCACGCCTCGAGCACGGCGTCGGTGATGTACCCGTTCTACCAAGGCGCTCGCTGCTCACTCGACGTGCTTGACCAGCAGGCGATCCGGACGCTGTATTAGCCCAGCTAAGCCGGTGCTGGGGTTCGACAAGCCCCCTTGGCGAGACCTGGGGTTGGGTGGCAGGCCTCTGCGTCGGGC
Organism: uncultured Thermoleophilaceae bacterium; assembly: GCA_963751835.1. Classification (GTDB taxonomy): domain Bacteria; phylum Actinomycetota; class Thermoleophilia; order Solirubrobacterales; family Thermoleophilaceae; genus JACVRW01. Next base: position 57,534 of record CAVVWD010000025.1, read on the forward strand.
GTGGGCGTCTTACTGGTGAACGTTCCCGACTCTGTGTCGCGTGACGACATCAAGTCGGGTTTGTTGGGGAGGACGTCGGACTCCGGCTCCCGATCGCGGTTCCCTGTGCCTTCCTCCCAGCCGTCGTCGGGCGCAGGCCGGACCTCAGAGCACGAACCGCGCTGACCGTAGCCGCGACCCTTGGCGCCTACCTCCCGGTGCTGGGCCGTCACCGACCGCGCTCGCGGCAGCGGTCTCTTCGGTTGCGCAGCCTTAGGCGCTGGCGGCCGGGGTCTCGGCGCGCTGGGTCATGCTGAACCAGTCGCCCGAGCGTCCAGCTCCCCGGGCGTACTCGCGGTCGATCACGTCCTTCGCGCGCAGCAGATGGAGGTAGACGGATACCGCGCTCGCCATTGGCATGACAGGGTAGGCGCGTGCAGCGAGACAGCGTCTTGGTGGCCACTGATGCGTGGAAGTCGGCGTTCCCCGGCGCTTCGGTGGGCGCCCTCGTCATGAGCGGGGTGGACAACCCCGAACGGAGCGAGCCGCTCGACACCCGCAAGCGCGAGCTCGAGGAGAGCTTGCGCGCTGACGCCGCCCGCGTCGGGCCCGAGGGTCTCGCCGGTCAGCCGAGGTTCCGCGCCTACCTCGATTACTACAGGACCCACGGCAAGACCTATCACGTGAAGGCGCAGTGGGAATCGGTCGCCGTCAAGGGCAAGGCGATCCCGAGCAGGGCGGCGCTCGTGGAAGCGATGTACATGGCGGAGCTGAAGAACCTGATGCTGACCGCCGGTCACGACCTCACCGCCGTCGCACTGCCGGTGCGTGTGGACGTGACGCGCGAGGGCGATCGGTACGTCGCGATCAACGGCACCGAGCGGGTGCCGGCCGCGGGCGACATGATGATGGTGGACGGCGAGGGCATCATCTCGAGCGTCCTCCAGGGACCCGACCGGAGAACCCGCATGACGCCGGAGACCCGCGAGGTCCTCTTCGCGGTCTACGCGCCGGCCGGCGTGGCCGAGAGCGCCGTCCGAAGCCACCTCGAGGACATCGCCGCCAACGTGCTGCTCGTTGCCCCGCAAGCGGAGATCGGGCTGTTGGCCACGTTGGCGGCAGAGTGACCGCCCGAGCACCCGTACGCACACCCGTGGATACGTAAATGTCGTGGCGCTTGCGTCAGCGGGGGCGGCGAGTCAAGGTTCGAGTCCAGGCTCTTCGGAGGAGGTCGATGACTCGCCAGTCAGCCACGCCCCTCCATGGCCGCCGGCGTCGAGTCACGGCGCCGGCGGCCGACAGGCCACCCGCCGGGCGGCGTAAGGTCGTCACGGCCGTGTAAACCTGAGAGGATCGGCGCGGTTTGGAGCTCGCCGTTCACCTGCCCCTCATGGAGTTCGGAGACGAGGGGCAGTCGCTCGGCCGTCTCACAGGCGCCGTCGACGCCGCGCGGGAGTGCGACTTCGCCGCGGTGTCCGCCAACGATCACTTCCTGTTTCGGAGGCCGTGGCTGGACGGCCCGACGGCGCTGGCCGCCGTGGTCGAACGGTCCGGCGCGATGGAGCTGGCGACGACGATCTCGCTCGTCGCGCTTCGCGGTCCCGTGCCGCTGGCCAAGATGCTCGTCGCGCTGGATCTGCTGTCGGACGGGCGGGTCATCGCGGGGGTCGGTCCCGGATCATCTGATCGCGACTACGGCGCGGTCGGCGTGCCCTTCGAGGAGCGCTGGAGCCGGTTCGACGAAGCCACCGCCATCCTACGGGCGCTCCTGCGAGGCGACCCGCCACCCGAGACCCGCAGCCACTATTCCCTGCCCGACGCTCAGCTGGCGCCGGCTCCACACCGGCAAGTCCCGCTCTGGATCGGGAGCTGGGGCTCGAAGGCGGGTCTCCGGCGCGTCGCTCGCCTCGGCGACGGTTGGTTCGCGTCCGCATACAACACAACCCCCGAGGGTTTCCAGGCCGCGAAGGACTCGCTGTCGGAGGAGCTTCGCGCTCGCGGCCGGGAGCCCGACCGGTTCCCCAACGCACTGGTCACGATGTGGACCTGGATCACCACGGACGCCCCCGAAGCGGACCGCGTTCTGCGAGAGGTGCTGGCGCCGCTGCTGGGGCGCGATCCGGACGCCCTTCGCGACCAGCTCTGCATCGGACCCCCGGAGAGGTGCGCGGAGCTGATCTCGCGCTACGCCCAGGCGGGATGTCAGCGCGTGCACCTCTGGCCGCTCGGCGACGAGCCGCGGCAGATCGAGCTCGCGGCGACGGCGGTGCTGCCGGCCGTCGAGGAATGAGCCCCGTTCGACACACTTAGATCCGCATGAGCGGGTCGTTGCGCGACGGACTGATCGTCCGCGCCCAGTTCTTCCTCGATGAGAGCTCCGCCCTCGAAGCCGCAGGGCGCGGGTCGAGAGGCGGCGGCCCTCAAACCCGACCGATAAGCGTCTCACCAACCACGCTGATGAGCTCGTCCATCGCGTCACCCTGCGTGGTGGACGGCTGGACGGCCAGGCGATGCACACCCAGCTCGGCATACCTGCGGGTGGTCTCGAGGTCGGGTGTTCCCGGTGGGGTGATCGTGATCTCGAGCTCGCCGAGGTCAGCGGGGCGCTCGTGGCGACTCGCCGCCTCCCGCAGGCCGGACAGCGCCTGAGCGGTCTGCTCGAGGTCGAGCTCCCAGCCATACCAACCGTTTGCGGCCTCGATCGCCCGCCGGTAGGCAGCGCGAGAGTGGCCTCCGATCACGATCGGAGGGTGGGGTTGCTGAAGCGGGCGTGGCCGCTCGATGACGTCGGAGAACGAAACGAAGCGCCCTTCGAACCGAGGTGTGGGCTCATCCCACAGCGCGCGCATCGCTGACAGGTACTCGTCCGTACGCGCGCCGCGGTCGGCGAGCGAAGCGCCCAGCGCCCGCAGCTCGGGCTCGACGTAGCCCACTCCGATTCCGACGATCAGCCGGCCCTTCGAGAGGACGTCGATCGATGAGACCTGCTTTGCCAGGAGCACCGGCTGCCGCTGCGGCAACACGAGCAGGCCAAACGCGAGCCGCACCCGGCTGGTCACGGCCGCCAGGTGGGAGAGGGCCACGACGGCCTCGAGCCGAGGCTCGTCCGGTGGGTCGGCACCACCGAACGGCAGAGCGACGTGGTCGCCGACCCAGAGCGACTCGAAGCCCGCGTCCTCGGCGAGCCGCGCCCGTCTATGCAGCGTCTCGGGCTCGGCGCTGCTGCCCCTGTGCAGTCCATACAGCCCCAGCTTCATGCGTCTTCGGCGATGCGTGCCCCCGCGACAAGCGACTCGAGCTTGCCGTACGCGGCGTCCCGGCTGAGGTATTTCATGCCGCAGTCCGGCGCCGCGATGAGCCGGTCAGGACCGGCGTGCGGGAAGGCGCGGCGGATACGGCCCGCCACGGTCTCTGGGGTCTCGACCTCGTCGGTGGAAAGATCGAGAACCCCGAGGATGATCGTCTTCGAGGCCAGCGCGTCCAGTACGTCGAGCGCCAAGCCCGACTGCGCGGTCTCGATGCTGATCTGTTCGCACTCCGTCGCCGCCAGCTCGGGCAGGAACGAGTAGCCGCTGGGCCGGTCGTGGATGATCGCCGCGTACCCGAAGCAGATATGGATCGCAGTGGTCCCGGCGATGCCGTCGGTGGCGTGGCGCAGAACGTCGAGCCCGTAGTCTCGCGCGGCCTCGGGGCGGGCCTGCATGTAGGGCTCGTCCACCTGGACGACGTCCGCACCGGCCTCTAAGAGATCGAGGATCTCGCCGCGGACCGCCTCTGCGTACGCCATCCCGAGCGCGTCCGGGGCTCCGTAGTGGTCGTCCTGGGCCTGCTGCGACATCGTGAATGGCCCCGGGACGGTCATCTTCGTCCTACGGCTCGTATGCGAGCGCAGGAACTCCAGGTCGCGGACCTGCACAGGATGGCGCCGAGCCACGGGCCCGACCACGCGAGGCACCGGATTGGGATGGCCGCTGCGGTCCAGGGCGGTGCCCGGATTGTCGATGTCGACCCCCTCGAGCGCTGTCGCGAAGCGGTTCGAATAGCTCTCGCGGCGCATCTCGCCGTCCGTGACGATGTCCAGCCCCGCCCGCTCCTGATCGGCGATCGCCAGCCGCGTCGCGTCGTCCTGGGCCTCCTCGAGATAGCCCGGATCGACCCGCCACAGCTCGGTCGCCCGCACGCGCGGCGGGAAGCGCTCGCGCAGCCGCTCGCGATCGATCAGCCAGCCCGGCTGCGCGTAGGACCCGACGAGGCTCGTGAGGAGTCCGTGCGTCTCCGGTCATCGGAGCCGCCGAGTCTCCACCAGGCGTACATCGACTTCAAGCGCTCGGAGTGGGAGGACTTCCACAACCCCGTCACCCACTGGGAGTGGGAGCGGTATCTGACGTTCTACTAGCGGGCGCCGTCGCGCGCGGAGGCGTTCGCCGGCGCCCTTGCCGTCTGCCCTCAGCCCGCTCGGTCAGCGAGACGTCAGCGGAATGTCAGCGGGCCGTGTTCTCCTGATAGGCATGACTACTTCGCTCGCACCTCCGGGTCCCGGCATGCAGTGGCCGATCCTCGCCGGCATTCCCGAGGAGGACGCGCGGCGGCTACAGGAGGTCGCGCGGCGCCGGACGTTCGGGCGCCGCGAGGTCGTCTTCCACCGCGGCGATCCCGCGGACACGCTCCACCTGGTCCACAGCGGGCGCTTCGCCGTGTACATCGGGACGCCGCTTGGGGACACCGTGACCCTCTCGATGGTCGGCCCGGGCGAGACGTTCGGCGAGATTGCACTGCTCGCCAACACCGCGCCGCGCAGCGCGACCGTCGTCGCGCTCGACGGCGGCGAGACGCGCGCGATCCACAAGCTGGACTTCGACGCCCTGTGCACGAAGCACCCAGGCGTTGCCGACATTCTGGCGCGAGCGCTCGCGCTGCAGGTCCGACGCCTCTCCGAGCTGCTCGTCGAGGCCCATCACGAGTCCGCCGAGCGGCGCGTCATTCGCCGGCTGGCCGAGTTGGGCGGCGACGGCGGTGTCGTGCCGCTGACACAGGAGGAGCTCTCGAACCTCGCCGGTACTTCGCGCGCGACGGTCAACCGGGTCGTCCGTGACGCCCAGTCGCGTGGCGAGCTCGCGCTGCGCCGCGGCCGCATCGAGGTACTCGACGCCGCCGCCCTCTCCGCGCGCGCGAACTGAGTTTCGCCGGGCGAAGGCGGGTTTGCGTTGTTGACTAGTGCGGGGTATCTTGGACGTCCCCTGTTTGGGGACAAGAGGGCAGTGGACTCGCATCCGTAGAGCCGCCCTCTTGATTCACGCCGCCCGCATGCAGCGGCGCTGATCCCCGCAAGCCTCGCGACTGACAACGTAGTGTCTCCAGCGCCTCACCCAGATCAGCGAACCGTCAACCCTCGGCTCGTCGATCGAGATAGCGAGCTCGCAGAACTGAGCGAGCGATTGGAGGCAGTCCGGACCGGGGCGGGCGGCGTCGTCGTCATCGAGGGTCCAGCCGGCGTCGGGAAGACCGCGCTGCTCGACTTCGCATGCGGCCGCGCGATCGATCAGGACATTCGAGTGCTCAGCGGCCGCGGGAGCGAATTCGAGCAGGCGTATCCGTGGGGTGTCGTGCGGAGCCTGTTCGCCCCGGCGCTGGGGGCCTCGGAGGGCGAGCCCGAGGGGCTGCTCGCCGGAGCGGCGCGGCTCGCCGACGTGGCGCTCGGATTGCGCCGCGCGCCCACGGACGGGTTCGCGGCCAGTCCCGACGCGATGGGAGCGGCGCTCCATGGGCTGTACTGGGCGCTCGCCAACCTTGTCGGAGACGAGCCGTTCCTCGTGGCTGTGGATGACGCGCAGTGGGCGGACGGGCCGTCGCTGCGCTGGCTTGGCTACCTGGCCGCCCGCGTCGAGGACCTGCCTGTGCTGCTGGCGATCGCACTGAATCCGGCGGAGCGCGCGGGCGAACGGCAGCTCCCGCTCGCTCTCTCGACGGAGGCCACCACGCTGCTCGCTCCGGCACCGCTCAGCAAAGCGGGAACCAGATCCGTGGTCGACGAACACCTCGGAACGGATAGTGAGCTCGCAGAGGCATGCCATGCCGCGACCGGGGGCAATCCGTTCCTCGTCCACGCGGTGGTCGACGAGCTTCGGGAGCAGGACGGCCGGCCGAGCGCTTGTGCGCTCGAGGACGTCCCCGACATCGAGTGCGCGGCGATCTCCCGCGCAGTCGTGAGGCGGATGGCGCGACTGCCGCCGGAGGCCGGCGAGCTCGCAGCCGCAGTGGCGGTGTGGGGCACCAAGCCGCGACTGGCGCAGGCAGCCAATCTCGCGGATATCGATCACGACTTGGCCGTTCGGGCCGCCGACTCGCTTGCGGCCGCCGGGCTCATCGGTCCGAGCGAGCCGCTCGAATTCGTGCATCCTGTCGTCCACGCGGCGGTCTACAGCTCGATCCCCGCCCACCGGCGGAGCTTGTGGCACGCCCGTGCGGCGGAGCTTCTCGAGGATGCCCGTGCGCCGCTGGACGCGATCGCGGCTCACCTGCTCGCCGTGGAGGCGAGGGGCGACACGCTGCTCGTCGACCTTCTCTGCGAGGCTGCCGGCAACGCGCTGTCGGCGGGTGCGCCCGAGGCGGCGCGCACCTATCTGAAGCGAGCGCTCGCGGAGCCTCCCGCGGACTCTCAGAGAGCCACCGTGCTGCGTCTGCTCGGGCACGCCGAGGCGTCGCTGCATCGTCCGGAGGCGATCGAGCACCTGGCGGCCGCGCTCGGCCACACCGACGATGTTCGGGAACGTGCCGAGCTCACCCGCGAGTTGGCCGTACCACTGGTGCACAGCGGCCGCGTCCGCGAAGCGGTTTCGGTGCTCGAGCACAGTTCGGAGGAGTTGGCGGGCGCCGACCGCGAGCTCGCGCTCGAGCTCGAGGCCGACCTCGTCAACGCGGGGCGACTTCTCCCCGAGCTTCGACCCGCCGCGCTCGCCCGCGCACGGAGGCTGCGCGACGCCGGGCTTCGGGGCCGGACGTTCGCCGAGCGGGTCGCGCTGGCGGCAGTTGCCGGTGAGGGCGATGCCGTGGTCGCCACGGCGAAAGATGCGATCGCATGCGCCCGCGGCGCACTCGGCGAGGGCAGATTGCTCGCCGAGGCGGGCCCAGAGGCGCCGTCGTATTGGTATGCCGTCAGCGGGCTCGTGCTTGCGGAGTCCTTCGAGCCCGCCCGCGCCGCCGCGGATGCCGCACAGGCGGATGCCCGCCGGAAGGGATCGATGCTCGGCTCGGCGCTCGCCTACTGCTTCCGGGCGCTGCTCGAGCATCGGATCGGCGGCCTGCCGGCGGCGGAGGGCGATTTCCGTCAAGCGATCGAGACAACACCGAGCGGGCGATGGGCGGCAAGGACCTACGCGCTCGCATTCCTGATCGACATACTGCTCGACCGTGGCCGGCCCGACGAGGCAGCCACGGTGCTCGCCGCCAGTGGCATGCCGGACACCGCGCCGCCGCTGCTGCCGTTCCTGATGTTTCAGCAGAGTCGCGGGCGTTTGCGGATCAAGCTCGGCGAGATCGATTCCGGAATGGCGGACATGCATGCGGCCGCGAAAGGCTTCGCCGCCGGTGCTTTCGGCAGCTGCCTCTGGCCCTGGCGGTCGCTGCACGCGCTGGAGCTGGCCAGGGAGGGAGAGGTCGCGGAGGGTCTCGAGCTCGCCCGAGAGGAGGAGGCGCTGACCCGCGCGTTCGGTGCGTCGCGCGCCCATGGGATCTCGCTGCGCGCGCTCGGCGTGGTGGAAGGTGGCGACCTCGGGATCGAGTCATTGCGCGAGGCGCTCGAGGTGCTGGACGGCACGCCGGCCGTGCTCGAGCGGGCCCGTGCGCTCATCGACCTGGGGGCTCTGCTCCGGCGCGCCGGCCACCGTGCCGAGGCGCTCGAGCGCCTGCGCGACGGCCTGGACCTCGCGCATCGCTGCGCCGCGGGCGCCTTGGCGGAGCAGGCCCGCAGCGAGATGGTGTTGGCGGGCGCCCGGCCGCGGCGCGACGCGGCGCGCGGGCGAGATGCGCTCACGGCGAGCGAGCTACGGGTGGCGCGTATGGCGGCCGACGGGAATGATGAACCGCGAGATCGCTCAGGGTCTGTTCGTGAGCCTGAGGACCGTCGAGACACACCTGACGCACGTCTACCGCAAGCTGTCCATCGACTCGCGCGACTCACTGGCACCCGTTCTCGAGCCGTAGCGGGCGCCGGAGCAGCGGCTATCGGGCCGTCCATCGGGGCCGCGGCCGGCGATGGAGAGCGCCCAGCGCCACGCCGATCCCGGCCAAGGCGACCACGAGCGCCATGCTCGACAGGACGATCGGCAGCGTCTGGCTTCCGTCTTCGCTCGTGTGGATGACGGTCGGGGTCGCCGGCTCTGAAGCAGGTGACTGCGCTGCGGCCGCGTCGCGCGCGTCCGGCGAGCGAAGGTCCTGTGGGGCCGCGGCCGCGCTTGCCGGCAGGGCAAGCGCGGCCACGCACGCGGGCAGGGCCAGGGTTCGCAGCCACCATCGCCGCGCGCTGTGCCGCCGCTGTCTTCGCAAGCGGCTCATATCGGCCCCTTGAAGGGACGCGGCACCACGTAAGGGTCCGCGCCGTCGCCGGAGCTCGGGTACCAGCACGCGATCCGGCTGGGATTGACATAGACGCCTTCGCGACGACCGTTTCGCGTCAGCAGCAGAGGACCGCCGTGGCCGCCGCTCAGGACGTCTAGGACATGCTCCGGCGTCTCCTCGACGGTGATGCCGTCACCGCCAAGACCGCTGAAACAGATGAGAGTTGGCATTCCGCCGCTCTCCCTCGAAGCATTCAGCAGGCGACCGCTACGGGCGAGCGCCGCAGCACGGGGTGGGCCCGCCGGAGATCGTGGTGTCCGGTTGCTCGGTCACGACGCCACGCGTGCCTTCCTCGGGTCCGCCGTCATAGCGGACTCCGGCCGCGGCCTTGCTCGCGGTGCCGGAGCCAGCCTCGCCGTTCATCTTGGCGGCGGCGGCCGGGGAGGGGATGCCGACCGCGGCGGCGGTGCCCGCGGCGCCCGAGACGACCACGCCACGCGTGCCTTCCTCAGGTCCGCCGTCATAGCGGATCCCGGCCGCGGCGCCGCTCGAGGCTGAGGACGGAGCGGATTGCGCCCTCATGCTCTGCACCGCAATGCCTTCCTCCGGGCCGCCGTCGTTGCGCTGCCCAGCCACAGCGTCGCTGGGAATTGCGGCAGGCTCAGTCGCCGGCGTGGGCAACGACACGATCGGCTCGTCCTCGATGTTCACGATGGCGAACGTCGCGGTTGCGATCCCGGCGCCAAGGACGGCCGCGGCCATGAGCGGGACTGCCAACGCGCGCCTCGGCTGTGGCACGTTCGGTGCGTAATGCATCGGTCCACCTCCATCTAGGGGGCTCCAGCTAGTCCGGAGCCGTGCGAGTCCAGCTGGTGAACAGTCTCGACCGAGGTGCGCGGGTTCGCATCGTGGGGCGGACCACGAACTTTTCTCCGCGGCGACCACGACGGTCGCCGCGCCGCGCGAGAGGGGCGTGCAGCCGTGGTCCTAGTAGCCGACGTTCAGCCGAATGTCACGGCGAATGCAGCAGAGCCCGTCAGGACGTTCCCGCGGGAACGTCTACTAGCGCTCTTTGCCTCTCTGAGGAGGCGCAGGTGTCAACTTGCGATCGGTGGAGAGACAAGTAGCGAGAGCCGTTGCGTTTCCGCGTTCGCTCGCCGTTCCCTGGACGTGAGTTGGGGTGGGCGGGTCAGCCCGGCACGGCGGCCTGCTGCGGGAGTCCCTGGCGCTCTGCCTCCTCGATCGAAACGATGTCGCGCCCGAATGGGCGGAAGGTGACAGGGATCAGCTTGAAGTTCGCAAGTCCGAGCGGGATACCGATGATCGTTAGGCACAGCAACACGCCAGTCACCAGGTGGAGGAGGATCAGCCACCAGCCGGCGAGCAGGAACCACAGTACGTTCCCGATCGCCGAGCCGGCGCCCGCATCCGCTCGACGAACCACGGTCTTCCCGAATGGCCAAAGCGCGAAGATCCCGATGCGCAGCGCCGCCACTCCGAACGGGATCGTGATGATGAGGATGAACATGATCAGCGCCGCTATGGCGTAGCCGATCGCGATCCACAAGCCCGCGAAGACGAACCAGATCACGTTGAGGAGCACCCGCATCCGCGCGTAGCGTCCCACACGCCGCGAATGCGAGGACACCTGATCTCGCCCACGAGTCGGCGCCCGTTTGGAAGTACATCCTCCTCCGCCGTTCGATGATCTGGATCGAGGAGACGCTGTACCAGGGGCTCGTCTGGGTTGTGTTCGAGCTCAACGATGCCGACCGGCATCAACAGTGGTTCGCGACCGCTTCCGTGTGGACGAACACCAGCCGTCCGAAAGGACGCGCGACCGCCCGGCATACTCTGGGCATGAGCGCCGCCGTGCGCGCGGACCACCGCGCAGGAGCCGGTGTACGTCGTCGATGCGGCCGGCCGCCTCGTGTGGGCCTCGGGATCGACGGCGGCCCGCACGCCATGTGCGTCACCGACGCCGAGGAGGTCAACCGCGAGCCCCTGCATTCCTTCGCCGGCCTACGGCGGTCGCCGGCGCGGCCAGACCAAGGAGGTATCCCCACATGACCGACGAAATCAAGCCGACGATCGTCCTCGTACACGGCGCCTGGGCCGACGCGACCGGCTTCGACGCGGTGATTCGCGCCCTGCACGAGCGCGGGTTTGCCGCCATCGGAGTGGCCAACCCGCTCCGTCACCTGACGCAAGACGCCGACTACGTCGCGGACTTCCTGCGGAGCATCTCCGGGCCCATCGTCCTCGTCGCCCACTCCTACGGCGGCGCCGTCATAACCAACGCCGCTACCGGGAACGAGCAGGTGAAGGCACTCGTCTACCTCAACGGGTGGATGCCCGACGAAGGCGAGAGCGTCCAGCAGCTCTTCGAAGGGTCGGAGGGCAGCCTGCTTCCGCCGTTCCTCAGGGAGGTGCCGTTCAAGAACCCGGACGGGAGCGACGGCGTGGACCTGTACATCGATCGCGAGGGGTTCCACGAGGGGTTTGCCGGCGACGTCGACCCCGAGACCGCCGACGTAATGGCGGCCGCACAGCGACCGTGGGGCGGTGCCGCGGGCGCCACGCCCTCGGGCCCGCCGGCGTGGAGGTCGATCCCGTCGTGGTATCTGCTCGGCACAGAGGACAAAGCCATCCCGCCTGCGACCCAGCGATTCATGGCCGAGCGTGCGAACTCGCGGATCGAGGAGGTGGCGGCGTCGCACGTGTCGTTCGTTTCGCAGCCGGAAGTCGTGACGCGGCTGATCCTGAGCGCCGTAGAGGAGACGAGCCCAGCGCGGCAGTGAGCGCGAGAAATCCAACCCGCGTCCGCCGCCGCCCGCCGGGGGTGGCGCGGGACCAAGGTTCGGCGGATTAGGGCGGCGCGAGCTTCAGACGTCCCGCCGCCCGAGTGCACGGGGGCGGTAGCCCGCAGCGGACCAACCGCGACAGGCTCTGCGGTGAGAACGACCGGCCGCTCTCTGCGGTCATCTGACCGCGATACCGACGGGCGATGATCAGGAACCTGGACTCGTCGGCCGCGCCCGGCCCGGTGCCAAACTAACGCCGTGATCCTGCATGCCTGCAGCCTCGAGGCGCGGAGCAGTCGGTGAACCCGGGGTCGCCCGATACGCCGGTCATCAGGACACCCGACCAGCGCCTGCGCGTGTTCGTCAGCTCGACGCTGGTCGAGCTTGCCGACGAGCGGCACGCCGCCGCGGCAGCCATCTCGGCGCTCGGGCTCACCCCCGTGATGTTCGAGCAAGGCGCGCGACCGCACCCTCCGCGCGACCTCTATCGGGCCTACCTGTCTCAGAGCGACATCTTCGTGGGCCTCTACTGGCAGAGCTATGGGCAAATCCCATCTGGCATGGAGCTCTCGGGGCTGGAAGAGGAGTTCGAGCTGTCGCACGATCTGCCTCGCCTGCTGTATGTCAAGATGCCGGCGCCCGATCGCGAGCCCCGCCTCGAACACCTCATGCTCCGGATCGGCCAGGAGGCCTCTTACCGCAAGTTCGAGACCTCGGATCAGCTGGAGCGACTGCTGCGCGACGACCTCGCGACCGTGTTCAGTGAGCGGTTTGTCGCCGACCGTGCCGCGGTGGCTGGTCCGGGGTCGGCGCGCCAACGCCCTCGCACTCTGCCGGCAGGGACTACATCGCTCGTCGGACGCGAGCGGGACATCGAAGAGGTAGCCCGCCTCATCCAGAGCCCCGACGTCCGGCTGGTTACATTGACGGGGCCAGGCGGAGTCGGCAAGACCAGGCTCGCGGTGGCGGTTGGCGAGCGCCTGGGCGATCGCTCCTTCCGTGCCGGCACTGTCTTCGTTGCGCTGGAGACGATCACAGAGCCTGACATGGTCCTGGCCGCGATCGGCCGAGCGGTGGGCGCCGATTTGCGAACCGCTTCTCCGTTGCAGGCTGTCATCGAACAGCTCGGCGACGGTGCGTGGCTGTTGATACTCGACAACCTCGAGCAGGCCTTGGACGTCGCACCCCAGCTCGAGGAGCTGCTGGAGCTCTGCCCCGGCGTCGCGATCCTGGCCACGAGCCGGCTGGTGCTGCGGCTGCGGGCGGAGCGGGAGTACGTCGTAGGACCGCTGTCGCTTCCGGACGATCCCGCGCTGCCGCTCGAGGAGCTGGCGACGACACCCGCGGTGGCGCTCTTCGTCGACCGGGCTCGGGCTGTGCGCCACGGGTTCGCCCTCTCAGACGACAACGCCGCCGCGGTGGCCGAGATCTGCCGTCGCCTCGAGGGCCTGCCGCTCGCCATCGAGCTGGCAGCCGCACGCATCCGCGTGCTCGAGCCAGGGGACCTCTTGACCCGGCTGGCCGCCTCGCTCGATGCGCTGGGAACGGGTTCGGTCGACCTCCCCGAGCGCCAGCGGACCCTGCGGGCCACCGTCGAGTGGAGCGTCGACCTGCTGGAAGAGGACGAAGGTGATCTGCTCGAGACCGCGGCGGTGTTCGTCGACGGCTGGACGATAAGCGCCGCCGCAGCAGTCGCCGACCTCGATCCGGAGCGGACCCTCGACCTCACCGAGGCGCTCGCCCGCCATAGCCTGATCAGCCTCGACATCGGCGATCGAGGCCCGCGGCCGCGGATGCTCCACACGATCTGCGCCTTCCTCGCCGAACGGCTTGCGGCACGGCCCGACTTCGCCGAGATCCAACGCCGCCATGCCGAGTACTACCGGTCCCTGGCCGAGCAGGCCGACCGGCCGCTGCGCAGCACCCCCCACCGCGAGTCGCTCGAGCGGCTGGAGGCGGAGGCGGGCAACCTCGCCGCAGACCGTGCGCTGGTACCTCGGTCATGACAGAGGGCGGCTGCCGCACCTGTTCCGATCGCTCGGTTTGTTCTGGGAGCTGAGCGAGCGCAGTGGCGAGGCTCGGCAGTGGGTCGAGCAGATGCTCCCCGGCGCGGAGTCGATGCCTCCCCAGGCTCAGGCCGAACTTCTGTGGGTCGACGTCATAACCGCCAACGACGTAGGTGACGACGCGGTGGCGCAGGCGGCAGGGCAGCGGCTGGCGCCGCTGCTGGCGGAGATCGACGATCCTCAACTAGAAGGTGTGGCCCTGCTGGCCCTCGCGTGGATCCGCACGAACGACGGCGACGACGAAGGTGCGCTCCGGGACGCGTTGGACTCCGCGGAACTCCTCCGCGCCCACGACGAGCCGTACTGGACTGGCGTAGCCGGTGTAAGCGTGGCCGGCTTGGAGATCGCCACCGGCCGTTACGAAGACGCGCGGCGGCATCTGCTCGAGTGCCGCGAGTTGGCGGACCGATTCGGCTACGACTGGCTGGCAGCGTGGTCGCGGACACAGCTCGCCACCCTCGCCGTGGCAGATGGCGAGTTGAATGAGGCTCGGGCACTGCTCGACGAAGGCCTCGGACTGAGCCTGACGATTCACAACGTCCGCAACCTGATTCAGATCCTCGTCGGGTTCGCCCGTTTGGCACTCGCGGCGGGCGATCCGGAGCGGGCAGCGCGGTTGGCCGCGGCGGCCGAGGGCCTCCGGAAGCGCTGCGGACATCGTCAATGGCCGGCTGTGCGGCGAGGCGAGGACGAGCTGAGATCGCAAATACGAGAGGCGCTGGGGCCTGACCGCTTCGAGGACGCGCTCGCCACCGGAACTGAGCTGACCCAGCGGGAGGCCATCGCTGTCGCCCGAGAGCTGCACGCCGCTGGGGCCCCGAGCTCCTGACAGTGCTCCAAAAGGTCGCTCCTCGCCTCCCGAAGGCCGCGGGGTTTCGAGATGGTTCGAGAGCAGGGCTACTGAGGAGGCGTGACGCTGCCACTGACAAGTCGTGACGTTTGCACTGACAAACGCGTGACGCTCGACACTCACCCGCAGCCCGTGTTGTTCCCGCAGCTCGAGCACGTGTAGCACGAGCCAGTCCGCTGCATCATGCCTCCGCACATCGCGCAGGCCGGGCCCAGCTCGAGACCGTGGAGCTTCGCCGGGATAGGCGGTGGCTCGTCGGTCAGCGCGGACGTCGGGGGCTTCGGCGCGACGCTCGCCCCACCGTTGCCGCCCTTCTCCTTTGCGGTGGGAGGCTCGTCAACAGGCGCCTCCGGGCCCGCGGTGTCGCCCCGCATCATCGCCTCCTGCGATGCCTTGCGGGCGCGCACCTCGGGCGTGAGGATGCCGAGCTCCTCGTGCAGGTCGGCGTCGCCGAAGCGCGAGGCCAGCCAACGCATGATGTAGTCGGGCATCGACTTCGCGAAGGGGATCTCCGGGTTGCCCGTGTAGCCCTCCGGCTCGAAGCGCATGTAGGCGAACTTGCGCACCAGCGTCTCGAGCGGCACGCCGTACTGGAGCCCGATCGAGATCGAGGTGGCGAACGCGTTCATCAGGCCCTTGATCGTCGAGCCCTCCTTGCCCACGTCGGTAAGGAAGACCTCGCCGAGCGTGCCGTCCTCGTACATGCCGGCCGTGATGTAGCCCTCGTGCCCGCCGACCGAGAACTTGTGCGTGATCGACTGACGCTCGCGCGGCATTCGGTGGCGCACCGGGCGAGCCGGCTCTGGGGAGACCGGCGCGGCGGTCGCCTCCTCGTCGGCATCCTTCTTCTCACCCGCGTCCGTCTTCAGCGCCTGCGCTGTCTTCGACCCGTCGCGGTAGATCGCGAGCGCCTTCAGCCCGAGCTTCCAGCCCTCGGTGTAGATGTCTGCGATGTCCTCGACCGTGACCGACTCGGGCAGGTTCACGGTCTTCGAGATCGCGCCCGACAGGAACGGCTGCGCCGCGGCCATCATCTTCACGTGGCCCATCGCCGAGATGGCTCTCTCGCCGACGGCCACGTCGAACACCGGCAGGTGCTCGTCGGCCAGGCCGGGCGCACCGATGATCGTCCCGCTGTCAGCCAGGTGTGCCTCGATCGCCTCGATCTGCTCGGGCGCGTAGCCGAGCGTCTGCAGCGCGAGCGGCACCGTCCGGTTGACGATCGTCATCAGCCCTCCGCCGACCAGCTCCTTGTACTTGACGAGCGAGAAGTCGGGCTCGATGCCGGTGGTGTCGCAGTCCATCAAAAACGAAATCGTTCCTGTAGGTGCAATGACACTGGCCTGCGCGTTGCGGTAGCCGTTGCGCACGCCGATGTCGACCGCCTCGTCCCACGCCCGCCGCGCCGCGGCGAGCAGCTCGGAGTCGGTTGAGAGCGAGTCGTCGAGCGCGTAGGCCGCGTGCCGGTGCTTGCGCATCACGTGCATGTGCGGGTCGGCGTTCAGCTCGTAGTGCTTGTACGGCCCGAGCGCGCCCGCCACCTCGGCCGAGGTGCGGTAGGCGCGGCCGGTCATCAGTGCTGTGATCGCACCGCATAGCGCGCGACCCTCGTCGGAGTCGTAGGCGAGCCCGTTCGCCATCAGGAGCGCGCCGAGGTTCGCGTAGCCGAGCCCGAGCTGCCGGAACCCACGTGCGTTCTTCCCGATCTCCTTGGTCGGATACGAGGACGGCCCGACCACGATCTCCTGAGCGAGGATCACGACGTCGACCGCGTGCTCGAACGCCTCGGCGTCGAACGTGCCGTCCTCGCGCCGGAACTTCATGAGATTGAGCGAGGCGAGGTTGCAGGCCGAGTCGTCGACGTGCATGTACTCGGAGTTGTGGACCACCACTCCGTCGCCGAGCTCATGTGAGCGGACCGCGAAGTTGTGCAGCCCTTCGACCTCGAGGTCGTAGACCGCGACCGGCGAGTCCGGGGTGTACCGGCGGACAGAGCGGACCGTGTCGGCAGTCGCGCTCACCACGCGCTCAGCGACTGCTCCATCCGCATCGGGCCTGGCAGCCAACGAACGGAGACGAGCGCCGGTGCGAAGTGCTTGTGCCTCGACGAACTCGCCTGACTCGCTAAGGAATCGGTGCTCCGGGGTACAGCGAAGTTGCTGGCCGGATGCCGTCTCCACCTCGACCAGCTCGCGCGTGTACCCCGCGATCCACACCGCAGTCGGTCGCCGAGCCGACACTTGGCCGATCTCGGTGTCGAACGCCTCGACACGAGGGAGCTCCTCTTGGTTCAGGTGCCGGTTGTGGAGCTCCGAGAACGAGACCGGGCCGTCCTCAGTCTGTACGAACGTTTCCCCCGTGAAGCAGCACGGATTCGACGCGTTGATTCGCCCCGAGTTCGGGCACGTGTGCCACTCGTTGATCGTGGTGTCGTACTGGACGCCCGGGTCGGCGCAGCGCCAGGCCGCGTCGGCAATCTGATGCAGCAGGTCGCCCGCGTTCACGCGCGAGAGCACGTCGCTCGAGTTGCGCGCCGTCAGCTCCCACTCGTCGCCGTGCTGGGCGCGCTCCATGAACTCGTCCGTCACGCGCACCGAGTTGTTCGCGTTCTGGTACTGGATCGAGGCGAAGTGCTCAGAGTCGAGCCGCATGTCGAAGCCGGCGTCTCGCAGCGCCGCCGCCTTCTCCTCCTCGCGCGCCTTGCACCAGATGAAGTCGAGGATGTCCGGGTGGTCGACGTCGAGCACAATCATCTTTGCTGCGCGCCTCGTGTTCGAGGCGTAGATGCCGTTGGCACACAGCAGGTGGACGTCCTCGACCTCGATGTCATAGGTCTCCGCGATCTCCGTCGGCGTGACCGACTCGAGCGTCAGCTGCACGCAGCTGGAGAGAGCCTCGGCGTAGTCGGCCACGGCCGTGTCGGGATGCTCGGCAAGCCGCGCGACCGCGCGATAGCCGCTCGTCTCGTTCATCCCGACGCTCCGCTCCACGAGGCCGTACCCACCCCGCGTCTGCACCCGCTCCGTTAGAGGGGCGAAGACCGACGGCCGGTAGCCCCACCCCTTGTCCGCGCCCGGCGACGGAACGTAGTTGACCTGGGCCTTGGCGGAATGCGGCTCGATCTGATCGACGAGTTGCTCCACGAAGGTGTAGCCGACGACGTGAAGCTTGTACAGCGGCTGCCAATTCCCCCGGCGCTCCCGGTTGAGCTTGAGCTTGGACGGTACGCCGAGGCTCATGAGGAGCCGTTGCAAGCTGACGAGGAACGCGCGGTCGATGGAGCTGATGGCCCAGCCGCCCCGACGCTGGTAGGTGCCATCGGCGTCGATCACGCCCGCCGCGAACGCGGCTCTGACGCCCGGCTCCGCGCGGAACAGGACCTCGGGGAAGCCGAGGCTGTCGGCCTTGCCCTTCGCCAGACCGTTGGCGACGAGGAACTCGATCAGGCGCTTGCGGGTGTAGCCGAGCTGCCGGTGACCGTCGTAGTCGCCAAGCAGCAGCGGCTCCTCGCCGAACAGCTCACGGCAGTAGTCGCTGAAGCGGTTGGCGGACTCGCGTCCCGCCTCGTCCTTGCAGAACGCGACCGCGACGCGGTATGGAGGCTCGGTGCGGACGCCACCGTCGCCGTAGACCAGCCCGAGCACATAGGCGAGGCGTTCATCCAGCTCTCTCGGCAGCTGCATCTCCACCGTGGTCGTAGCGTTTGAGGGATCCGCGATTTCGGGAGGCAGAAGCGGGATCGTGGTGCCCCCTTCGCTCGGTTCGAGCAGCGTGTAGAGGGCGTCACCCGGCTGGAAGTCCTCTATCGGCTTCACATCGAAGCCACCGTCCGCGTCGTTCCAGAAGGCGAACTTATGACCCGCAGTTACCTCGACCTCGTACCCCTCGCGTGTCTGTACTCGATAGCACTGCTTGCGACCGTTCGGCATGAAGTCCGCAACGGCTCGCGGACCCTTATGCGTGAGTACGTCGTCTCCGATTCGCAGACGCTCGATCGGCTGCCAGCCGCCAGGCGTGGCTACGAGAGTGCCCTCCTTGAAGCACTTCCCGCCACTCTTGATCGTTCCCGCCCAGGCGTCGGCCCCGCGCATGAAGCTGACCGGACCGGAAGCGAGCCCGCCCTTGGAGAGGTGCTCCTTCGAGCCGCGGATGCTCGACAGGTTGATCCCCGACCCGGAACCGCCGCGGAAGATCGATCCCTTCCTTGGTGTTCCAGTCGAGGATCGACTCGAGTCGTGTCCTCGACCGAGAGGATGAAGCACGCACTAGCACTGCGGCTGCTCCTCGAACCCCACGTTGAACCACACCGGCGAGTTGAACGCCGCCATCTGGTGGAGCAGGATGTGGGTGAGCTCGTCCTCGAAAGCGGCGGCGTCCTCGTCGGAAGCGAAGTAGCCGCCCTCGCGCCCCCAGCCGGCGATCGTGCCCGCCACGCGGCCGATCATCTGCTTCACCGACGACTCGCGCTCCGGCGAGTCCATGCGGCCGCGGAAGTACTTCTGGGAGACGATGTTGGTCGCGTTCTGCGACCAGGTCTTCGGGAACTCGACTCCGTGCTGCTCGAACGCCGGCGCGGCCGGGTCGCCGATGACGGCGTCGCGGATCTCCCACTCGACGCAGTCGAAGGGGTGCACGCCCGCTTCCGTGAAGCGCCTCGGAACGCTGACCCCGTCACCGGCTGCGGTGATGGCGGGGGCGGTGGCGCTACGGCTGTCGGACATGACCTCTCCTCGATCTGGCGGTTGTCGGTGGCTCCCCTTGGCGGGAAAGATCGATGCTGCTCTTCGGGTCGGACGGAACGGGAGGGCCGTCGAGGGCGAGCTGATCGGCCGCCGGAAGGGGGTCCTCCTTGAAGCGCCGGACGACCGCCTCGAGCTCGTCGAGGTCGGCCAGATTTCGGTAGACGGAGGCGAACTGGATCGCCGCCACGGGGTCCAAAGACGCCAGCCCGCGCTCGGCCAGATCGCCGATCGTGCCGGCCTCGACCTCCGACCCGCCGCGGCGAACCGTCGCCGCGATCGACTCGGCGAGCGCCTCGAGCTGCTCGTCCGAGACCGGCCGCTTGTTGGCCGCCCGCACGAGCCCGCGCAGGAGCTTCTGGCGATCGAAGCGCTCGCGCCGCCCGCCGCGCTTCAGCACCGTTACGGGCGGCTCCTCGATCCGCTCATAGGTGGTGAAGCGCTCGGCGCACGACTCGCACTCGCGCCGGCGCCGCACGGCATCGCCCGATTCCGACAGGCGCGAGTCCACGACGCGGGTCTCGCTGGAGCTGCAGAACGGACAATGCACGCGCCGAATTCTACTACACCTAGTGCTCGATGCCTTCTCCGAGCACTACATATTGTGGCCGGATTATGCGACGATCACGTCGTGCCGAGCCACCACAGCGGGGAAGTCGGCCGGATCGGCGGCCGCCAACTCACGCAGGTAGCGGTCGAGGCCACCGGGCACCGAGACGTTCAGGAAGCGCACGGGCTCCCCGCCCGGGTTAGAGACCGTGTGCACGTTCCCCGGCGGCACCAGCGCGTAGCTCCCCGCCGGGGCCTCGTGCTCCTCGTTGCCTAACAGCACGGTGAGCGTGCCGTCGAGCACGTAGAACGAGTCGGTCAGGACCGCATGGAAGTGCGGCGGCGGCCCGGGCGACTCGGCACCGAGCTCGAGCTCGACCACCGCCACCGAGCCGAGCCCGTCGTCGGCGCCGACCTTGATCCGACCCTGCGCGGGGCCGAGGTCGAGCGGCTCGCCCTCCCCGCGCCGAAGCAGGACGCCGTCGCTCGCCGGCCGGCCGCCGTCCGCAGGCGGCGGGTGCTGGTCGAAGTCGTCGAGGAGCCCCCGCAGCCGGTCGTCGAAGCCCATGCCCGGCGCGTGGATGTTGAGGAAGCGGCAGCCCTCGCTGCCGGGGCTTCGGTAGGAGTGGACGAGCCCGGGCGGCGCGAACACGAAGTCGCCCGGCTCGAGCAGCTGCTCGCCCTCGCCGAGCTTGAAGAGGAGCTCGCCCTCGAGCATGAAGAACGCGTCCGAGTGGTCGTGGTGGATGTGGGGCGCCGGCTCGCGCTCGCCCGCGACGTGCTGCGCCTCGCACAGCACCAGCGCCTCACGCCCGGACTTGATCGCGAACTCCCCGCCGCGCGGCCGCTCGCCCTCGCCCGGCCCGAGCAGATAGGCGGAGTCAGACGCCACGGCGTCGGTCATTTCATGGCCTCCCGGCGCTCGGCCTCGGCCTCGGTCGGCTCGTCGAACGCGAACGACCCGAGCGGGACCTCTCCCGCCCGCTCGTAGGTAGCGATCACGACGCCGGTCGTCGACGTCTTCGAATCGGTCAGCTTCAGGCCGCCCGGGACGGTCCCGTCGCCGAAGAGCCGCTTGCCCTTGCCCACCACGACCGGAAAGATCATCAGGCGAAACTCGTCGACGAGATCGTGCTCGAGCAGCGTCTGGATGAGGACAGCGCTGCCGTGGACCTGGAGCTCCGGCCCGTCCTCCTCCTTGAGCCGCGCGATCGCGGTTGGAACGTCGCCCTCGAGCAGCTGCGAGTTCGCCCAATCGACGTTGTCGAGGGTGGTGGAGGCCACGTACTTGGTGGCGCTGTTGAGCAGGTCGGCGCCGGGCTCGTCGGAATACGGCCAGTGGGCGGCGAAGATCTCGTACGTCTTGCGGCCGAGGACGAGGTCGAACGACATCGACCCCCACATGCCCTCGCCCATGTGCTCGACCATCACGTCGTCCCACTGGGTGACCGACCAGCCGCCGAGGGAGAAGTCCCCGCTTGGATCCTCCTCGGGGCCGCCCGGCGCCTGCATCACGCCGTCGAGGGTCACGAAGGTGGTCACGACCAGTTTCCGGGACATTCGTCTGGCTCCTTTCGGGAGTTGCGCCGCTGGGGATTAGGACCGTTGGGCCGGAGAGGATTCATCGGCCTCGCCACGGTACGGCCGGGGGCTGCCGAAGAACCTATATCTCGCAGGCGGGGAAGTAGGGGTACCACCACGCCCGCAGGGTCAGGTTCTCGGTGGCGGCCATGATCGCGTTTGGGTTGAGGCTATGTGGCTTCCCGTGCTTGCCATCGAAGGGCATGCCCGGCAGGTGGCCGTATTCGTGGACCGCCGTCATGCAGAAGCGCCACCAGTCATCCGATCGGCCGAACTCAGGTAGCCAGGCCCAGTCCACGCCCTTGTTGAAGTTGATCGTGCAGTGGTGACCGTCGGTCCTCACGAAGGCGAGCGCCCTCCCCATGTACGAGCGCGAGCGCCAACGGAAGCCGACGCCGTAGCAATCCGGGTGGGCACCCCACTCCTCGGCCCAGAAGTCGCGCGCGACGGTCTTTGCATCCACGCGGTCCTCCCCACTCGGCATGCTCGCCTGGGCGGCTGCCGGGACCAGGAGGAGGGCCGCAATTGGAGTGAGTAGGGCGAGCATCAGCCCGCGGAGGATGAGCTTCTTCATGGGTTACCGGTCGGTACGCCGGTGTATCGGCCACTACGCGCGGTGTCTTGAAGGGACGCCTTGAGGGCTCGCGCCGGCGAGCGAAGCGACCGACCCGGCTGGGTCAGTCGTCGTCGAAGTCGTCCGAGCCGCTGCCCGAGCTGCCGCTGCCCGAGCTGTCGTCGGAGCCGCCGCCACCGGAGTCGTCCGACCCGCCGCCACCCGAGTCGTCCGAGCGGCCCCGGCCGCGTCCGCGACCGCTCGAGTCGTCTCCCGATTCGGCCTCGCCGCCGTGGTCGTCGGCGGGCGGGGTCGTCGTCGCCGGCGTCGTGGGTGTCGGCGCGGTCTCCGCGCGCTCGCGCGCAGCGGCGCGTCGCCTCTGGCGCGCGCGAGCTTCGCGCCTGCGCTCCGCCCGCCGCTCGGCGCGTGCCTCGCGGCGGCGCTCGGCCGCCGATGGGGCGAGGGTGTCGCCCGCGCTCAGCGGCTGTGCCGAGCGTCCGACGCTGTCGCCCGAGATCGTGTTGGCGAGCAGCCCGATGCCGACGGCGGCGACAAGGCCGGCCAGCACCAGCGCGGCGCCGAGGGCGAGACGTCTCAGGCTCATGACTTGACCCTAGCCACGGCCCGGTAAGGCCTCGTCGAGCTGCGGGTCAGCAGCGGGTAAGGAGCTGTGCGCCGGCAGCACGATCTCCGCGCGCGCGCCTCCGGCCGGGCGGTTGGTGAGCGACGCTTCGCCGCCCCAGCGCCCCGCCAGCGCCTCGACCACGTTCAGGCCGAGCCCGGTGCCCTTCTCGCCGCCGCGACTGGCCGAGCCCCGGTAGAAGCGCTCGAACACCCGCTCGCGCTCGCTCTCGTCGATGCCCGGCCCCTCGTCCTCCACGGCGATCCGCACGCGCTTGCCGTCGGCTCGCCAGCCGATAGTGACGCGCCCGCCCGCGGGCGAGTAGCGGAGCGCGTTCTCGATCAGGTTGTCGAGCATGGCGGCCACGTCCTCTGTCGAGGCGCGGACCTCGACCGGGTCGCCCTCGTCGACGGCGAGCTCGTGGCCGCTCCGCCGCGCCGGCCGACGCCAGCGCTCGTAGGCGCCGGCGGCCACCTCGCCCACGTCGACCGGCTGCGGCGCGGGCCGCTCGCGCTCGCCGGCCAGGGTGAGCAGCTCGGCCAGGAGCCGGGCGAGCCGCTCGGTCTCGTGCTCGGCCGCGGCGAGCTCGTCCCTGACGCCCGGCTCGTCCGTCTTGGCGGAGGCGGCCTCGAGCCGCAGCCGCAGACCGGTGAGCGGGGTGCGGAGCTGGTGCGACGCGTTGGCCACGAACTCCCGCTGCGCGCGCAGCGAGCGGCCGAGCCGGGCCGTCATGTCGTTGAAAGCGGTGGCTACCTCCTGCTGCTCGGTCGAGCCCTCGACGTCGGCGCGCGCGTCGAGGTCGCCATGGGCCACCCGGCGCGCGCTCGAAGCGAGGCCGCGCATCGGCTTGGCGAGCGAGCCGGCGAGGAGCCAGGCCACCGCCAGGCCGAGGAGGAGCGCGACCACTCCGACCCCGATCAGGGCGATCACGTCGTTACGGACCTCGCGCTGTACGGCATCGACCCCCTGCGTCACCCGCACGGCGCCGGCCGTACGCCCGTCGACCACGATCGGCTCGGCCGTGAACAGCAGGTCCTCGTCGAGCGACCGGCTGTGCCGCTCGCCCTGAGAGCCTCGCCCGTTCAGGGCCCGCCTGATCTCGGGCCGGCTCGCGTAGGACTCGTCGCCGCCCGCGCCCCCGCGAGCGGAGTCGGACAGCAGCATGCCGTCCTCGTCCACAACGATCACGCGCCCGCCGAGGTCGCGAGCCAAGCTCTCGACGAGCGGCCCCAGCTGCGCGCTGTCATCGAGGCGCCCGGCCGCGCCTGCGGCCAGCAGCTGGGCCTGGCCCTGGGCGTCCCTCCTGATCTCGGCGTCGACGCGCTTCGACAGGTTCAGCGCCAGCGGCACCTCGAGCGCGACGATCACGAGGACGAGCACGTACGCGAACGCGAGGAGCAGGCGCGCCCGCAGGCTCATGAGCCGGCCGCGAGCTCGTCCGGCGAGGCGAAGCGGAAGCCGACGCCGCGCACGGTGTGGATGAAGCGCGGGTCGGCCGAGTCGTCGCCGAGCTTCCGCCGCAGGCTCGACACGTGGACGTCGAGCGTCTTGGTCGAGCCGAACCAGTTGGTGTCCCAGACCTCGTCGATGAGGCGCTCGCGCGTGATCACGGTCCCGGCCTCGCTCAGCAGCAGCTGAAGCAGCTCGAACTCGCGGCGGGTGAGGTCGAGCTCCTTGCCGGCGAGCGTCGCGCTGCGGCGAGCCGGGTCGAGGGTGAGCTCGCCCGCCTCGAGCGGGCCCGTGGGCTCCGCTGCCTTTGGCGGCTCGTCCACTCGCCTCAGCACGGCACGGATGCGGGCGGCCACCTCGCGGGCGCTGAACGGCTTGACGATGTAGTCGTCGGCGCCGAGCTCGAGGCCGACGATGCGGTCCGTCTCCTCGCCGCGCGCGGTGAGCATGATGATCGGCACGCGCGAGCGCTCACGCAGGGCGCGGCAGACCTCGAAGCCGGAGCCGTCCGGGAGCATCACGTCGAGGAGCACGAGGTCGGGGCTCACCCGCTCGGCGGCCTCCAGGGCCTCGCTCGCGGTGGGCGCCAGCTCGGTGTCGAAGCCCTCGCGCTCGAGGGCCTCGCGCAGGGGCTCGGTGATCGAGATCTCGTCCTCGACCATCAGCACGGTGCGCCTGCCGCCGGCCATCACGTCGAAGGGTAGGCGCGAAACGGGCGCCGGGATGGAGGTCCCGGCGCCCGTTTGCGTTGCAGCAGGGGAGAGGGGCGGCTCAGTCGTCGTCGCCGCCGCCGTGGCCGGAGTTGTCGCCGCCGTGGCCGCTGGAGTCGTCGTCACCGTCGTCGCCGCCGTGGCCCGGCCCGCTGTTGTCGTCGTCATCGAAGCCGCCGTCGTCGTCGAAACGGTCCTCGGCGTTGCCGGGGCCGGAGTTGTCGAGGCGGCCGCCGCGGTCGTCAACCCTTATGGCGCCGACGACGGTGCAGCGCGGGTCGTTGGCGTGCTCGGCCTCGTCGCACGGTCCGGAGATGTCGACTCCGCCCGTGACGGGGGCCTGAGGCCGCGGGGTGGCAACGCCCGCGCAGCGCGGGTCGTTGGCGTGCTCGGCCTCGTCGCAGGGGCCGGAGATGTCGCCGGGACGGTCGTCGTCGCGGCGGTCATCACGACGGTCGCCGCCGCGGTCGTCGCGGACGCCGTCGTCGTCGGTGGTCTCGGTCGTGGTCGTGCGGTCCTCGGTCGTCGTGACGGTGGTGCCGGCGGGGGTCGCCGGATCCTGTCCGACCTGGGCCACCACGACGGCGGCCATGATCCCGAACAGTGCGACGGCCAGTGTGAGTGTCAGTGCTCTGCGCATGTTGGTCTTCCTTCCTTCTTCAATCGGGTGCGTCAGAGCATGCGCGGCGGCCCCCAAGGGAATGGCCAGGGCGAGGTCAGGGGTCGATCAGGGTCGGGTTAGGAGTTGGTAAGGACGGCGGCCGGGGTACAGTCCGCCGATGCCCGACGACGAAGCTGTCACGGCCGAGAGCCACGGGATCGTTGGCAGCGCCGGAACGGTCAACTCCGTCGGCGTGGTAGGCAGCGCCGGCACGCTGGCGAGCGCGGGCGTCATTGGCAGCGCCGGCACAGTAGCGAGCTCCGGCGTGATAGGGAGCGCCGGCACAGTCGGGAGCTCGGCGGTCGTTCTGAGCGCCGCGGTCGCTTTGAGCATTGGAGTGGTCGGCAGCGCGGCGATCGTCGGCGGCCTGGGAAACGTGGGCTGCGCAGCCTGTGTGGGGTGCGTCGGCTGCGTGGGCTGTACGGGATGCGTCGGCTGTGTCGGCTGCGCGGGCCTGACCGGCGCGGTCGGCGAGGTCGGGACGAGCGCCTGAGGACTACCTGAGGGACGCGAGCGTGCGCCCGAGCCCCTCGTCGAGCCCGACTTTCGCCTCCCAGCCGAGCTCCTCGCGCGCGCGCGACGGGTCGAGCGCGATGCGCTGCACCTCGCCCGGGCGCTCCGGGGCGTGCTCCGGGCGGAAGCCGTTGTCCAAGCGGCGCCCAGCACGTCGACGATGTCGAGCACGCTCTTCTCCACAC
>CAVVWD010000026.1:0-28151 GCA_963751835.1 uncultured Thermoleophilaceae bacterium
GCCCCGGCGGAGGACGCCCCCCTTGTACCGCGCTTCAGGCTCTGGAGAAGGGTCCGACGCGCATTTGCAGGCACGGGCACTTCATCGACGAGCTCGAGCACCGACCACGTATCGCCGCCGAGGACGCGATCCGGGCTGCGCGTGTGGCTACCGGTCTCTCGTCTGGTCGCCCTGGATCACACCGGGGCGTGTGAGCGACCAGATCACCCACACGTCGAGCGCGATCACGAGGATCGCCCAGAAGGGGTAGTAGGGGATGAAGAAGAAGTTCGCGAGCGCGCTGAGTGCGGCCAGGAAGATCGCCGTGACCACTGCCCAAGTCGCGCCGCTGAACAGTCCCCAGCAGGTGAAGAGGAGCAGGACCCCGAGCAGCAGGTGGATCCATCCCCACGCGCTCGTATCGACCTCAAACGCGTAGTTGCGCCCGACGACGAAGAACTCGTCATCGATGATCGCGGCCAACCCCGCGATCACCTGAAAGCCACCGATAAGCAGGATCGCGACCGCAGCGAAGGTAATCCCGCCGATCGCCCAACCCGACACTTGCTGATCCCCGCTGGTCGGATCGATCGCCATTGCGGCGCTCCTCTCTCGTCCTCGATACAGGCTTCCGGCCGATAGGTTCGCCGCACGCTCGCCGAACCCTGCCCACCACCAGGCCGTTGACGACGTGCCCGATCGTGGCGGCGATGTTCGGAGAAAGTTCGGAGCGGCCGGGTGACCGGAGAGCGTGGGGTGGACGTCCACCCCACAGATTTGGCTCTGCGACTGGGATAGCGGGCTAGTGGGCGGTGCCTGGCTCGAACAGGCGACCTCCTGCTTGTAAGGCAGGCGCTCTACCAGCTGAGCTAACCGCCCCGGCGGCCGAGTCTAGTATCCGCCTCCGTGGAAGCCCGGCTCTTCTGGAAGTCCCTGATAGTGCAGGCGGCGTTCGTCGGCGTCCTGTTCGCGATCCTCGTCGCGCTGCCGCTCGGAGAGGACTTCTTCGAAGACTACGGCTGGATCACCGGGCCGGTCGCATGGTTCGGCTGCTCCATCCTCACCGCGCGTGTGCTCGACGTGCCCGTGGGCTACGTCGTGTTCTCGGCGATCGCCGGCGGCGTCTGTGGAGCGCTCGTCATGCTGGTCACGAGCCATTGGACGGGTCTGCTCGTGGCCCTGCTCGTATTCGCCTCCTCGAACGCGACCTACGACCCGGATGCGCTCGAGGAGGACCCGGACCCGTCCGCGGCGGGACCGAAACGTCTGAGCTGAAGCCACTCGATGGCTGGAGCGTCGTCTCGCGTGGGAGATTCGAGACGCGCCACGACGGACATACGTGGACGGTCGATGTCGACTTCCTCGATTTCGGACAGAAGCTGAAGCTCTACCGCGACGGGATGCTGGTGGACACCCGCAAGTCGCCGGCGACCTTCGATCTGGGCGCAGGAGCCACGATCAAGGCGTCGATGGGCGTACTCGGCATGCGGCAACTCGATCTCGTGGTCGACGGCCAGACAACGCTGCTGGCACCGGTTGACGGAACGCCCGAGGCATGGCGTCTTCGGCTCGAGCGTGAGCACCCCGGCCTCAGCCGGGTGATCGGGGCGATCTCGTGGGTGGTGCTCGTAATAGCGCTCGTCACCGGCGTGGCCGAGCTGATCTCACTGACCGGCGCCGAGCCGCCGTTGGTCATCGGCGGAGCACTCGGCACCGTTCTCGGCTTCGCCGCGCTGGCGGCCGGCCTCGAGCGAGCGCTCAGATTCAAGAGCAACCGCTGGCTCGACTAGCTCCCGGCGTCCAGAGCGGCCTTGAGCCCATCCAGGTCGGGCGCCCCGAAGACCACGCGGTTGCGCGTAGCGACATAGACGAGATCGAGGTCGACTCCAGCCCGGGCGATCTTGCGGGTCAGGTCCGCCAGCACGCCTGGACGGTCCTCGACGTCGACCACGACGACCTCGCGCTCGCGGGTGACCGCGAGATGGGAGATCCCGAGCGCGTGCCTGGCGGCCCCGCCGTGCGGGACGAGGATGTGCAACTCGGCCCGCTCGCCCGGCCCGATGCACGTGGCCGCGGCGATGTTCACGCCGGCGTCGCTGATCGCGGCCGCGACCTGCGCAAGCGCTCCGGGCGTGTTCTCGACGTCGATGACCAGGTCGACTGCCATGGATCGTTCAGGCCAGCGGCAGCGACGCGCCGTGCTCGGATTCGGGACGCGGCCCGCGGATGCGGCGATCGGCCTCGTCGATGGGCACGTCGTTGATGCTCGCCTCACGGCGCCGCATGTATCCCTCGGCGTCGAACTCCCACTGCTCGTTGCCGTAGCTGCGCCACCACTGTCCGGATGCGTCCTGGCTCTCGTACTGAAAGCGCACCGCTATGCGGTTGTCCGTGAACGCCCACAGGTCCTTCCGAAGCGCATAGTCGAGCTCACGATCCCACTTGCGACGGAGGAACTCGACGATCGCAGGACGGCCGGCAAAGAACTCGTCGCGGTTGCGCCACTGCGAGTCCTCGCTGTACGCGGCCGCCACCCGCTCCGGATCGCGCGTGTTCCATGCGTCCTCAGCCGCCTGCACCTTCTGGCGGGCAGTCTCTTCGGTAAACGGCGGCACGGGCGGTCGCATGGCATCACCTCACAGTCAGTAGCCCCGACGAGAGTCGAACTCGCTCCTTTTCCTTGAAAGGGAAATATGCTGAACCGTTACACCACGGGGCCTGGCGCACGAGAGTTTAGGCCCGGCGGCTCAGTAAGGCGGGACGAAGGCGTCCCAGCGCAGGTCGGGAGGCTCCGCCGGCGTTCGCAGGACCGCCAGGCCGCCCCTGCCGGCGGGCACTCCACGGGCGAGCGGGCGGTGGCGCCAGCGGAAGCCGTCCGCGAGGGCCTCGGGCTCGAGCGTGAGTCCCATGTTCTTCTCGACGTAGGCAACGGCAGTGCGGATCGACGGCATCCACATGTCGTCGACGACGATCAATCCTCGCGGGCGAACGAGGCGCGTCATGTAGTAGAGGTCGAGCAGGACGCTCTCGAAGCGGTGGTCGCCGTCGATGAACGCGAAGTCGAACTCGCGCCCCTCGGCCACGAGCCGCGGCAGCGCGATCTGGCTCTCCTCCTCGAGGACCTCGACGAGCTCGCGAACGCCCGCGTCGGCCAGCGCCGTTACGCCGGCGAGCTTCCAAGACGCCTCCTGGAATGGATCGATCGCCATGTGGCTGCCCCCGTGCACGATCACCGCCTGGCAGAGAAAGAGCGCGGACATGCCGAGAGCGAGACCCACCTCGATCGTGCGCTCGGCCCCTTCGGCGACCGCCAGCTCCCTCATTGCCTCACCCTGCTCGCGCTCGATGCTGTGGGGGGCCAGTCCGATCGAGTCGCCACCGGGGGTGCGCACATTCCCGCGCCGGTAGGCCTCGTCGAGGTAGGCCGCCAACCTGTCGGCATCGGGGCCGGTCACGGCGCACAGTCTTCCTAAGCCTGGGATCCACCGAATCGGTGGATCCCAGGCAAGCGGTCGGATGCGTGAGCCGCCATACTTGGACGGCTTGGGTCGTTAGCTCAATGGGTAGAGCAGCGGACTTTGGTGGAAAGGAGCGCCAGTAGGGAAACCGCTGGTTGGTCGGCGGCTGTTTGCTGGAACCCCCTTAGAGCCCGCGGTACCGGAGACGGTGACAATCCTCGGGATTGGGCAATCAGCAGGCAACCCGGGTAACCGGAGAGCCCTCAGAGGCCATACGCCGCCCACCCTAACGTCGAGGCGAGGGTGAAGAGATGGTCCAGCCCGCAACGCGTCGTATGACGCGGCCGGTGAGAGCCGGTGCGGGATTGTTAATCCGTTGGTTCTGGGTTCGAGTCCCAGGCGACCCATTTGCACCCGGGGGAAGCCGAGCCCCTCGGGACAGCTCAGGCGGCGCTGGCTGAGACCGGCTTCGCCGGCTCCGCCGACAGCACGGCGTCGAGCAGGCCCGGGAAGCGCTCCTCGAGGTCGTCCTTCCGGAGCGACAGCATCCGCGTGCGGCCCACCGGGCGGGTCCTGACCACGCCCGACTCACGAAGGACCCGGAAGTGGTGGGAGAGCGTGGCCTTCGACAGGCCGAGGTCGAAGGTGCCGCAAGTGCACTCGTCGCCGATCCACAGCCGGCGGACGATCTGAAGCCGAGCCGGATCGCTCAGCGCGTGCAGTACAGCGGGGAGCTCCAGCTCCGCGCTGGATGGATGGTGGGGCTCTCTCATAAGGGG
Source organism: uncultured Thermoleophilaceae bacterium (assembly GCA_963751835.1). GTDB lineage: Bacteria > Actinomycetota > Thermoleophilia > Solirubrobacterales > Thermoleophilaceae > JACVRW01. The sequence continues at coordinate 4,217 of CAVVWD010000026.1, forward strand.
ACCTGCGGGAGCAACTCTAGCGACCGTTCGATGGGTGTCGAAGCGGCGTTGGTCACACAAGCGTCAATGCCGGAAATGCCGGCGGGCGGTGAAGACCATCGCCACGCCGGCCGCGTCGCAGGCCTCCACGACCTCCGGGTCGCGCTGAGAGCCACCCGGCTGGATGATCGCTCCCACGCCCGCCTCGATCGCAAGCCGGGGACCGTCCGCGAACGGGAAGAACGCATCGGACGCCATCACGGCGCCGTCGAGCGTGAGCTCGGCGGCGCGGGACTTGTCGACGGCGATCCGCACCGAGTCGACCCTGCTCATCTGGCCCGCGCCGATCCCGACCGTGCCGAGGCCCTTGGCGAGGACGATCGCGTTGGAGCGGACGTACTTGCAGACGCGCATCGCGAAGAGCAGCTCTCCCCACTCCTCCTCGGTCGGCTTGCGCTGAGTCACGACCTGCATTTCGTCCCGGAACTCGAGGCCGGTGTCGCGGTCCTGGACGAGCAGCCCGCCGCGCACGCGCTTGTAGTCGTGCTCGTTGATCGTCTCCTTGCGTCGCTCCTGGTTGTCGAGCAGGCGCACGCCCCGCTTCTGCATGAGGATCTCGAGCGCCTCGTCCTCGTAGCCGGGCGCGAACACCACCTCGAGGAACATCGCGTGGAGCTTCTCCGCCAGGGCGCGATCGACGGGCCGGTTGAAACAGACGACCCCACCGAAGGCGCTCTGGCGATCCGTCGCCAGCGCCTTGTCGAACGCCTCGCCGAGCTTGGGGCCCACCGCCGCGCCGCACGGGTTGTTGTGCTTGACGATCGCCGCCGCGGGCAGCTCGAAATCCTCGACCAATCGCCGCCCCGACTCGAGGTCGAGCAGGTTGTTGAACGACAGCTCGCGGCCGTGCAGCTTCGACACCATCGACATGAGGTCCGAGCGTGCCCCGACCTCTGCGTAGTAGGCCGCTCGCTGATGCGGGTTCTCGCCGTAGGGAAGCTCGAGCACCTTCTCGAAAGAGCGCGTGTACTGCGAGGGGAAGTCCTCCTCGCGCTCGGAGAACCAGCGCGAGATCGCGCTGTCGTAGCGCGCCGTGTAGGCGAACGCCTCGAGCGCCAGCGTCTGCCGGGTGCGCGACGAGATGCGCCCGTCGCTCTCCGTGAGCTCCTCGATCACCGCGTCATAGCTCTCGGGCGAGACCACCACCGCGGCGTAGGCGTGGTTCTTTGCCGCGGCGCGGATGAGCGTCGGGCCGCCGATGTCGATGTTCTCGATCACCTCCGCCTCGTCGACCCCGCGCTTGGCAGCGACCCGCTCGAAGGGATAGAGGTTCACGCACACGAGGTCGATCGGCTCGATCTCGAGTGTGTTCAGCGTGTCGACGTGATCGCGGTCCGAGCGCACCGCCAGCACCCCCGCGTAGATGCGCGGGTTGAGCGTCTTGACCCTTCCGTCGAGGATCTCCGGGGAGCCGGTGTAGTCCTCGACCGTGCGGATCTCGAGGCCGTCCGCCACCAGCTCGCGCGCGGTGCCGCCCGTGGACACGATCTCGACGCCGAGCTCGGCGAGCCCGCGAGCGAAGTCGACGAGCCCGCGCTTGTCGGACACGCTCAGGAGCGCCCGGCGGATGCGGACCTCGCCGGGCGCGGTCACGTCGACGCCGCGTGGCTCAGTCTGGGACATCGACATGCACCAGCCGGGGGTTGTGGCTGTCGATGCGCACCCTGCCCTCCGCGATCAGCCGGACCGCACGCGGAAGCAGGCGGTGCTCGATCTCGTGAACGCGCTGCTCGATCGCCGCGATGTCCCGATGGTATGGAAGGTCGAAGGCTTCCTGCAACAGGACCGGACCCGTGTCCACTCCCTCGTCAACGAAGTGGATCGTGACGCCGCCGACCTTGACCCCGTAGTCGAGCGCCTGCTCGATCGCCCGCACTCCGGGGAAGGCCGGCAGGAGGGCGGGATGCACGTTGATCATGCGTCCGGCGTGGGCGTGGATGAACTCGGCCGTGAGCAGCTCCATGAAGCCGGCCAGCACGAGCAGGTCCGGCGCGCGCTCGTCGAGCCAGCTTGCGAGCGCACGGTCGCGGGCGGTCCGGTCAGCATGATCGGCGACCGCGAAGACGCCCGTCTCCACACCGGCGCGCCGCGCCCGCTCCAGCCCGCGCGCGTCCTCCCGGCTCGCCGCCACCGCAACCACCTCGATCCCGTCGCGCCCGTGCACGCTGTCGAGGAGCGCCTGGAGGTTCGTGCCCTCCCCGGAGATCAGGACGGCGATCCTGAAGCTCACGCCGCGACGCGCAGGACGGGATAGTGCCCGCCGGTCGTCTCGAGCCTCCCTTCGTCGATCAGCTCGTCGACGCGCGCGAGGATGTCGGCGCGGCGCATGTGGGACGACGTGCCGTAGGCCGGCAGCCCATCGTATGAGTTGCGGTGGATCTTCTTGCTGCGCGAGCCGTGGAGGATCTCGGCGCAGGTCGTCCGCCCCACCGCAGGCCGCGCATTCGAGGCGACCGCCAGGATCGCCTCGTCCAGGTTCCCCACCTCGATGGGGTCGAGCGGCGGCGCCACAGGCCGGAGCGAGGGATCGCAGATGTCGCAGCAGCCGGCGGCCCCGGGCGCGGGCTCGGAGGGATCGCCGAAGTGGCGGAGGATCGCGAGGCGCCGGCAGCGCTCCTGCTCGACATAGGCCCAGATCTCGCGGTACTGGCGCCAGCGCGCCCGGGCGGCCTCCTCGATCGACGACCGGCAGAGCGCGGCCGCCCGGCCGTCGAAACGACCCAGCACCCGGCCCGCGATCCGATCAGGAGCCGAGGGCGAGGGCGCGATCACGCCCGCGCGCGTGAGGTGACCGATCAGGGCCCGCAGCCGATCACCGTCGCCACGCAGCGCACGGGCCTCCTCGAGTGCGTCCAGCGCGTAGCGGCCGTCGCCGTCCGCCGCCGCGGCGATCCGGTCGGCGAGCCAACCCGGCAGATCCGGGTCGATCTCCTCGCGCTTGATGAAGTGCACGTGGAGCGCCCGGTCCCGGTTCTCGGCGAGGAGCAGCGCGCGCGCCGGCAGGCCGTCGCGCCCGGCCCGGCCGGCCTCCTGGTAGTAGGCCTCGAGCGACGAGGGGACGCTGGCGTGCACGACGGTCCGGACGTTCGGCTTGTCGACGCCCATCCCGAACGCGTTGGTCGCGCATATGACCGGCAGATCGTCCGCCAGGAAGCGCCGCTGGACCTCGGCGCGCCGCGCCCGGTCGAGCCCCGCGTGGTAGGCGGCCGCCTCCTCGCCCAGCGCGCCTGAGAGCTGCTCGGCAAGCTCTTCGGCTCCGGCACGTGTGCCGGCGTAGACGATCGCGGGCAGGGAATCCACGCCGCGCAGCGCCTCGGCCACCAGCCGAGCCTTCTCGTGACCGCCGGGGCGCGCCACCGCGAAGCTGATGTTGGGGCGATCGAAGCCGGTTGCCACCCGCAGTGGCTCGCGCAGGCCGAGCCGGCGCACGACGTCGGCCGCCACCCGCGGGGTGGCTGTGGCCGTCGAGGCCACGATCGCCGCCGCGTCGAGCGCGCGGGCGGCATCGGCGAGACGGAAGTAGTCGGGCCGGAAGTCGTGGCCCCATTGGGAGACGCAGTGCGCCTCGTCGACGACGAACAGCCCGACCCGCACGCCGGCGCGCATCCGGTCGAGGAAGCCGGGGGCTGCGAATCGCTCGGGCGCCACGTACAGCAGGCGCAGCTCGCCGCCCGCCGCACGGGCGAGCACCTCGGCATTCGTGCCCGCGTCCTGCTGGGCATTGACGAGCGCCACCCGCTCGCCGAGCCCACGCGCCGCGAGCGCCTCGACCTGATCCTGCATCAGCGCCACCAGCGGCGAGACGACCACCGTCAGGTCGTCCCGCAGGAACGCCGGGAGCTGATAGCAGAGCGACTTGCCCGAGCCGGTTGGCATCACCACCATCACGTCGCGTCCGGCGAGCGCCGCCTCACACGCCTCGCGCTGCCCGGGACGGAATTCCAGGAAGCCGAAATGGCTGCGAAGCGCGGCGGTCAGGTCCATGAGCGGAAGGCCACAGTAGCGCCGCGCGCGGCGGCACCGGGCCCCCTGTTGCAGGCCCGTGACGCTCGTCGCGAAGAAGTTGCGAAACAACCGCGCCGAGCCCCGGCCGGGCGCCGCGGGGCCGCCGGCGGGGCCATTGCTAGCGGCGGACGACCGCCAGCTCTTCGAGCGCGAACTTCCCGTTCGCGTCGGCGCTTCGCTCGAGCGGGTAGCGACCCGAGAAGCAGGCATCGCAGTGTGTTTCGGGCGTGGAGCGGATCGCCTCGTAGACGCCGTCGAGCGACAGGTAGCGGAGCGAGTCGCAGCCGAGCTCGGCTCCAACCTCCTCCTCGGTCCGTCCGTGCGCGACCATCTCCTGGGTCGTCGACATGTCGATCCCGTAGTGGCAGGGGTGGCGGATCGGCGGTGCCGAGATCCGCATGTGGATCTCCGCCGCGCCGGCGTCGCGCAGCATCTGCACGATCTGGCGGGTCGTGTTGCCGCGCACGATCGAGTCGTCCACGACCACGAGCCGCTTGCCCGCCACGACCTCGCGCAGCGGGTTGAACTTCATCCGCAGGCCGTGCCGGCGGAGCTCCTGCCCGGGCTGGATGAAGGTGCGCGCGACGTAGCGGTTCTTGATCAGCCCGTCGTCGCGCGGGATGCCCGACGCCTTCGAGTAGCCGGCGGCGGCGGGGTTCCCGGAGTCGGGCACGGCGATCACCACGTCCGCCTCGGCGGGCGCCTCACGCCAGAGGATCTCGCCCATCTTGCGGCGCGAAACCTGCGTGCGATTGCCCTCGAGGATCGAGTCGGGGCGCGCGAAGTAGATGTGCTCGAAGACGCAGAAGGCGCGGCGCTCGGACTCGACGAGCTGCCGGGTCTCGATCCCCCGCGCGCCGAGCGAGACCATCTCGCCCGGCTGCACCTCGCGGAGCAGCTCGGCGCCCACGATGTCGAACGCGCAGCTCTCGGACGCGACGCAGTAGCGGTCGCCGATCTGGCCGAGTGCGAGCGGACGCAGCCCGGCGGGGTCACGGAAGGCAAGCACCGCCTCCTTGGTCATCACGACCGTGGAGAACGCGCCCTCGAGCCGCGGCATCACGTCGGCGAGGGCGTCCTCGATGCGCTCCGCCTCGTGGGTCGAGAGCAGCGCCGCGATGATCTCCGAGTCGGAGGTGCCGCGGAACTGGACGCCGCGATCGCTCAGCTCGGCATGCAGCTCGACGGCGTTGATCAGATTGCCGTTGTGGGCGAGCGCCACCTGGCGGCGGTCCGAGCGCCACACCGGCTGGGCGTTCTCCCAGGCCGACGAGCCGGTGGTCGAGTAGCGCACGTGGCCGACGGCCATCTCGCCCTGCAGGGCGCGCAGCTTCTCCTCGTCGAACACCCGCGAGACGAGCCCGACGTCGCGCACGGTCATGATCTGGCCGGACTCGCATACCGCGATACCCGCCGACTCCTGGCCCCGGTGCTGCAGGGCGAACAGCGAGAAGTAGGCGAGCCGGGCGACGTCCATCTCCGGCGCGTAGACGCCGAACACGCCGCACTCGTCGCGAGGTCCGTCGCGATGGTCAAGCTCAGGATTCATGAAGGGGGAGGCGAGACCGTATTGCGGGGTATCGAGACCGCCGGCCGGCGAGGTCCCTGCCACGAGTCGAGGGTACCAGCGGGGCTGGTCGGCCCCCTCGGCCATCTCAGCCGCGGAGGCCGAAGCCGACATCCGTCCTGGATCACCCACCCATGCGGTGGGCAGGACAGGACGAATGGGGTCCGGGGCCTCAGGCCAGCGCCGCCGGGATCGCTCCCTCGTAGACCGCGCGCAGGCGCTCGACCGGCAGCGACAGCGCGCCGGCGATCTCGAGCGAGTCGCCGCCCACCTCGCCGATCACGACGGCGTCCGGCAGCGCGTCAACCGCCGCCGGCGGCCCGGCGACGATCACCCCGCCCGGACCCTCGCCGAAGAGCGCGGCGTCGTCCGCCAAGGGCAGTTCGATCCGGGCGCCGATCCCCCCCTCGATGCAGCACTCGGCCAATGCACACGCCAACCCACCCTCACTGATGTCGTGCGCCGATGCAAAACTCCCCGCCCCGCACCACATCGCGCAGCTCCGCGAGCGCCGCCGCCTGCTCCACGAGATCCACAGGCGGCAACCCCCCCGCCAGCCCGCCCCGCAGCTTCTCCAGCTCGCTGCCCTCGAGCGCCGGCGCGAACGGCCCGACGAGCGCCACGGCGTCGCCCGGAGCGGCGAAGCCGACCCGCGGTGCCAAACCCGGGTCGGCCAGCCTGCCGACCATGCCGACTATCGGCGTCGGATAGATGGGACCGTCGCCGCCCTCGTTGTAGAGCGAGACGTTCCCGCCCACGACCGGCACGCCGAGCGCCAGGCAGGCGTCGCGCAGCCCTTCGACCGCGCGCGTGAGCTGCCAGGCGATGTGGGGCTTCTCGGGGTTGCCGAAGTTGAGGCAGTTGGTCAGCCCGAGCGGCTCAGCGCCGACGCAGGCCAGGTTGCGGGCGCATTCGAGCACGGCCTCGACCGCGCCCGTGTACGGGTCGCAGGCCACGCGCCGGCCGTTGCCGTCGATTGACACCGCCAGCGCCCCGCTGCCGCCGTCCGGCGCCAGCATCAGCACCGCCGCGTCGGCGGTTCCGGGCCGGCGCGCCGTGCGCGAGCCGACGATCGAGTCGTACTGCTCGAACACGAAGCGCTTGGAGGCCACGTTGGCCGAGCCGAGCAGGGCGAGCAGTGTTTCCCCGGCGGAGGCGTCCAAGCCGATCCGCGCTGGGGGATCGCCATAGACCGGGAGCTCCGGCTCCGCGGGCTCGAGGTCGTACAGCGGGACGTCGTCGACGAGCGCCGAAACCGGCACGTCCCCCACCACCTCGTCGCCGGCCAGCACCCGCAGCCGGCGCGAGTCGGTGACCACGCCGATCGGGGTCGCGCGCACCTCCCAGCGCTCGCACAACTCGAGCACGGCATCGAGGCTTGCCGGCTCGACCACGCACAGCATGCGCTCCTGCGACTCCGAGACCATGATCTCGAACGGCTCCATGTCGGCCTCGCGCAGCGGCACCCTCGACACGTCGATGTCAAGGCCGACCCCGCCCTTCGATGCCATCTCCGACGACGAGGACGAGAGCCCGGCGGCGCCGAGGTCCTGGAGCGCGCACAGTAGTCCGCGGTCAAGCAGCTCGAGGCAGCACTCGACGAGCTTCGACTCCTCGAACGGATCGCCGATCTGCACGCTCGGGCGCTTCGACGCCGCCTCGTCGGACAGCTCCGCGCTGGCGAGCACCGACGCCCCGCCGATGCCGTCGCGCCCCGTGCGGGCACCCAGCAGCACCAGCTGGTTGCCGGCGCCCGCAGCCGCGCTCCGCACGAGCGCGTCGTGCCGCGCGAGGCCCACGCACATCGCGTTGACGAGGCAGTTCTGCTCGTAGGGCGGCTCGAACTGGACCTCGCCGCCGACCGTCGGCACGCCGATCGAGTTGCCGTAATGCCCGATTCCCTTGACCGCGCCCTCGAACAGGTAGCGCGAGCGCGGCGAGTCGAGCTCGCCGAAGCGCAGCGAGTCGAGCACCGCAATCGGCCGGGCCCCGACCGCGAAGATGTCGCGCAGGATGCCGCCGACCCCGGTGGCCGCGCCCTGGAAGGGCTCGACCGCGCTCGGGTGGTTGTGGGACTCGACCTTGAAGGCCACCGCCAGGCCGTCGCCGGCGTCCACCACGCCCGCGTTCTCTCCCGGCCCCATCAGCAGGTGCGGACCCTGTGCCGGCAGCAGACGCAGCAGTTTCTTCGAGTGCTTGTAGGCGCAGTGCTCGGACCACATGAGCGAGAAGACCGCCAGCTCCAGCGCGTTCGGCTCGCGCCCCAGGCGTGCGCAGATCCCCTCGTATTCCGAGTCGGTCAGCCCGAGCTCGCGATGTGGAGCGGCGGGAGCCGCCCCGCTCACGCAGGAACCATCGCGAGCGATTCGAACAACCGCCCGCCGTCGGCCGAGCCGGTGAGCGGGTCGACCGCGTGCTCAGGGTGGGGCATGAGGCCCATCACGTTGCGGGCGGCATTGCAGACGCCCGCTATGTCGTCCATGGCGCCGTTCGGGTTCTGGCCAGGCGCGTAACGCAGCACGACCTGGTCCTCCGGGAGCGTGCCGGGCGGCGCGAAGTAGCGCCCCGTGGTGTGCTTGACCGGAATCGAGAGCAGGTCGCCGCGATCGCAGGTGCGCGTGAACGGCGTGTCGGTGGCCTCGACCACGACCTCGACCTGGCGGCAGACGAAACGGAGCGAGTCGTTGGGGAGGAGCGCCCCCGGCAGCAGGCCTGCCTCGCAGAGCACCTGGAATCCGTTGCAGATACCGAACACCGGTCCACCGTCGCCCGCGAAGTCGATGACCGCCTCCATCATCGGCGAGAAGCGGGCGATCGCCCCGACACGCAGGTAGTCCCCGTACGAAAAGCCGCCGGGCACCACGACGGCGTCGATCCCGCCCAGGTCGCGGTCGCCGTGCCAGAGCAGCTCCGCGTCGCCGAAGCGGCGACAGGCATGCAGGGCGTCGACCTCGTCGCACGAGCCCGGGAAGCGGACGACCCCGAACCTCACGCCGCCTCCACTATCTCGTAATCCTCGATCAGCGGATTCGCGAGCAATCGCTCACACATCTCCGGAAGCCTGCCCGGATCGTCCACATCCAACTCGACGAGACGCCCCACGTGCACGTTATGAACCCCCTCGAAACCCAATGCGGGCAGCGCGCGCTCTACGGCCTGCCCTTGCGGGTCAAGGATGCCCTCCTTTGGCCGAATCAGAACACGCGCCCTCAAGCCGAGCGCTCCAGCCATGCCGCGAAGGGCTCTCCGGCGATGCTCTCGTAGGCCTCCAGATAGCGCGCGCGGGTGCCCTCCACGACGTCGGCCGGGAGCGCCGGAGCGGGCGGGCGCTTGTCCCATCCGGAGCCCGATGCCCAGTCGCGAACGTACTGCTTGTCGAAGCTCGGCTGCCCGCGGCCGGGCTCGTAGCCTTCCGCGGGCCAGAAGCGCGAGGAGTCCGGTGTCAGCACCTCGTCCCCGAGCACGACCGTGCCGTCCGGGCGGCGACCGAACTCGAACTTCGTGTCCGCGAGGATGATCCCGCGCTCGCGCGCGTGCGCCGCGCCCAGCTCGTAGATCGCGATCGACAGGCGGCGCAGCTCCTCGAGCAGCGCCCGGTCGCCGACGATCTCGGCGGCACGGTCGAAGTCCACGTTCTCGTCGTGATCGCCGATCTCCGCCTTGGTCGCGGGCGTGAAGATCGGCTCCGGGAGCTGCTCGGACTCGCGCAGGCCGGCCGGCAGCCCGATTCCGCAGACCGCGCCCGTCGACTGGTAGTCCTTCCAGCCCGAGCCCGTGATGTAGCCCCGCACGACACACTCCACCGGCACCATCTCGAGGCGCTCGACCAGCATCGCCCGCCCCGCGAACTCCGCCGGAACGTCCGAGTAGGAGACGAGGTGGTTGGCGCAGACGCCGCCGAGGCGCTCGAGCCAGAACGCGGTGAGGCCGGTGAGGACCTTCCCCTTGTCCGGGATCGGGGTCGGATGGACGACGTCGTAGGTCGAGATGCGGTCGGACGCGACAAGCAGCAGGCGATCCTCACCCGCCGCGTAGATGTCCCGTACCTTCCCGCTCGAGAGGTGCTTCAGAGCGGCGGCGTGGCTCACGGGGTTCGAGGCTATCAACGCCTCCCGACCGCTCCGCTCCGCGCCCTCACGGGCAGCCGCATTTTCCAGGAGTTTCGGGCCCGAACCGGTCGGACGGCCGTCCTCGGAAATGCGCCCGGATTGGTGAGCGAGGAGCGCATCGCTGGTAGGGTGCCCAATGGGTTCGCATCCGTACCGGCTCGCATGATCTCGCGCACGACACTCGCGGCGGCAATGGCCCTGCTGGCCGCTGCCCCCGCCACAGCTGTCGCCGCACGCGACGCCTACGTCGCGGACGGCCCGGCGGGCCAGGTCGTGCAGCTGGCCGTGGAAGCGGGCGGGGCGCTCACGCCGCTCGTGCCTCCCTCGCTCGAGACGGCACTGCCGCGCAGGCTGACGATGACTCCCGACGGGAAGTCGCTGTACGTGACCGCCGGCTACCCCGGGCATGGCCGGGTGCTCCAGTACGACGTGTCCGCCGCCGGCCTGGCCTCCCCGAAGGACCCGCCGGCGCTGGCAGCGGGAGTCCTCCCCGTCGCGGTCGCCATGCACCCCAGCGGCAACGTCCTCTACGTAGCAGACCGATGGGGATCCAAGGTGCTCCGGTACGCGGTCGCCCCGGGCGGAGGCCTCGAGCCGCGCGGCTCCCTCTCCCTGCATGACTCGCCGGCCGGCATCGCCGTGGCGCCCGACGGGCTCAGCGCCTACGTGATCGTCGACGAGTGGGTCAAGCGCCTGACGGTCGGGGCGGACGGCGAGCTGCTTGCCGACAGCCTGGTCGCCGTCCGCACGGACGACGAGCTGACGGACGTGACGCTGACGCCCGACGGCCGCTACCTCTACGCCACGAGCGCCGGGTCGCGCGTCTTCCAGTTCCGGGTCGGAGCGCAGGGTCTCCTCTCCCGGGTGACGCCGGCGGCCGTCCCGGTCGCAAAGGACACGAAGCTCAGGACCATCGCCGTGTCACCGGATGGCGGCAGCGTCTATGCCGCCGGACGCTCGGAGGAGGACGACGACGAGGACGACGGACGAGGACGAGCACTATTCGGGGCGCTTGTTCCAATTCACGGTCGGGCAAGACGGCGGGCTCGTAGCAAAGGACCCGGCGGGCCTTGTCGTGTCGCGCGCCAAGCTGGGCGACCTGGCGCTCACCCCGAATGGGCGCACCCTCTACGCGGCCGGCGGGAACCTGCACCTGTTCGACATCGACTCGTCCGGGCGGGCCACCCCCAAGACCCCGCCCTTCTTCGACCTCTTCGGCGCCGTCGGCGTGGCCGTGAGCCCGAACCAGGCCCCGGTTGCGAGCTTCGAGTTCAGCGTCGATCCGGCCGGGAGCACCGTCTCGTTCGACGCCTCGGCCGCGGCCGACCCCGACGGCTCGATAACCCGCTACGACTGGAACTTCGGCGACGGCACGCTTCTGGCCACCGGCCGCTCCACCACCTCGCACAGCTACAAGCAGCCAGGGGACTACGAGGTCAGGCTGGCGGTGACCGACAACGAGGGCGCCTCCACACGCACTGTCTTCAATGGGACGTCGGTGATCGAGAACGGCGCCCCGAGCGCGCAAGCAGTGCGTGTGATCCGTATCGCGCGCGCTGCCCCGCCGCCGCAGGCCCTTGCCGCCCCCATCCAGGTGCCGCGGCCCGAGCTTGGCGAAACGGTCATCGTGGAGCCGGTGGAGGGACGCGTGCGGGTGCAGCTGCCAGGCGAGGAGAGCTTCGTCAGGATCGAGACGCTGCGTGTGATCCCCGTTGGCTCTGTCGTGGACACCCGCCGCGGCAAGGCGCTGCTGAGCTCCGTGCGCGATCGCGGCGGAAGCATCCAGCAGGGGCGGTTCTTCGCCGGGCTCTTCAAGGTCCGCCAGCGTCGCTCCCAGCGCTACATCACCGAGCTCGTGTTGCGCGGCAGGTACGGGCCGTGCGCCGGGGCCGACGAGGCCACGGCGGCGCAGCGCCGCTCCGGCCGCCGGAAGCTGTGGGGGAACGCGAACGGGCGCTTCCGCACCCAGGGCCGCTACTCGTCGAGCGCCGTCCGCGGCACGCGCTGGCTCACCCAGGACAGCTGCGAGGGCACCCTGACCGCCGTCCGCCGTGGCCGGGTGGCGGTTCGCGACTTTGTCCGAGACACCACGACGTTGGTCGAGGCAGGCGAGAGCTACCTGGCACGGCCCCGCTAGCCGCGGCCGTTAGAGCCATCGATCGACCAGACCGTCACGTGAAGCTGCCGGCCACGCACGACGAGGTCGCCGGCGTTGACGAGATCGGGCTGCTCGCGCGTCAGCATCGAGCGGGTGGCCTCGGACATGAAGATCATGTGCGGAGTCCCCTTGGTCATGCCCTCGAGCCGCGAGGCGGTGTTGGTCGTATCGCCGATCACGGTGTACTCGAGCCGGCGCTCGGAGCCCACGTTGCCGGCCATGACCGCGCCCGAGTTGAGTCCCACGCCCATGCGGAAGCCGTCGCCGTACCCCTCCTCCCGCATCCACTGGTTGAAGTCATCGAGCGCGCCTCCCGTCATGTCGCGGGCGGCTGCGAGTGCGCGATCCGCGTGGTCGGGGTGCTCAATCGGGGCGCCGAACACCGCCATGATCCCGTCCCCCATGAAGCAGACGATCGTCCCGCCGTGGCTGAGGATGACGTCGGTCATCGTCGTCAGGTAGCGGTTGAGGACATCGATTACCACCTCAGGCGGCTTCGTCTCCGAGAAGGTCGTGAAGCCGCGGATGTCGCTGAAGAGCACGGTCACCACGGCGCGCTCGCCGCCGAGACGCAGGTCCTCGTCCACGTCCTTGAGCACCTCGTCGACCACCTGCTCGGGCACGAAGCGCGAGAACAGGTCGCGCACCCGCTCCTTCTCGAACGCGTTGACCACGAGCCCGACGCCCAGGCCTCCCACGACACCGAGGACGAGCGAGGCTTCCGGGTAGAGCAGCGAGACGATCGTGCCCCGGTTGAAGAGGAGCTGGACGAGGGCGGCGTAGACGGCCACCAGGAGCACCCCAGCGAACGCCGCGCGCACCGGGCCGAAGCGCACGGCGAGAAGCGGGCCTATCGCACCGAACAGGACGATCAATGCCACCGTCGTCCACCCCGGGGCCTCCCCCAGCGGGAAGTCGCGCAGCAACGTCGAGATCGCGTTGGCCTGGATCTCCGCCCCGTACATGAACGCCTCGCCGCTGACGGAGGTGGGATGGACGTCCTGGAGCGAGGGCGCGGTGGCGCCGACGATGACGATCTTGTCCTCGTAGCTCGCGCGCGGGGCCTGGCCGCGCAGCACGCGGTGGAACGGGATCCTGCTGACGTTCGAGCGGCCGTGAAAGTCGATCCAGGCGCGCTTCGGGAAGGAGCCGTGGTCGACCTGTCTGCCCCGCGCCACCTCCACGGCGGCGACGGGGAAGGTCTCGAGCTTCTCGAGCTCGGGAGCCATGCGCCGGACCACCCGTCCGGGATCTGTCTCGAAACCGGCGTGGGCGGCGCGCGTGCGCAGATCGCGCAGCACCGCCGGCCCACCAAAAACGGTCGGGCGACCGCGATCGTCGACCACCGTCGTTGCGAGCACCACGTTGCCCGCCTTTTCGATCGCTCCGGCGAGCGCCTGGTCGTCAGCCGGGTTCGATGGCTCGGTGAACTGCACGTCGTAGGCGATCGCCCGCGCGCCCTGCAGCTGATTGATCGCCTCGGCGTGCAGCGAACGGGGGAACGGCCACTGCTCTCCGAGCTCCCTGAAGGTGGCGTCGTCGATGCCTACGATCACCACGTCAGCGGGGGGCTCGAGGTCCCCCCTGATGGCGAAGCGAGCGTCGATCGTGTCGAGCTCGGAGTCCTGAATGACGTCGGCCGCGTAGGCAATGAGGACGAACGCCGTCAGGACGCACGCGGTACCGCCGAACATGAGCAGTCGCAGCCTGCGGCTCGTGCGCCGAGGCCCGCGGCCGTTGCCAGGGGAGTCCCTCACCAAGTGAAAGTGTGCCCCAAGAACCCGTCTTGCGCCCGGAATTAGGCGATCCTGTCGAGGCGCCCGACGATCGTCCGGGCGTGCTGGACGAAGGCGCTCGGGTCGAAGAGCGCGTCCAGATTGAGCTCCGGAGCGGCGTCGGCGAGCAACACGCGGAAGTGGATGCCCTCGCTCCAGGCCCGCTGGGCCGCCTGCTGGACGGTGCGGTAGGCGTCGTCGCGCGACCACCCCGCCTCGACCAGCGCGAGCAGCGCCCGCTGCGAATAGAGCGCGCCGTGGGTGGCTTCGAGGTTCTCCAGCATGCGCTCGGCATGGATCGTCATCCCCTCCACGACGCGGATGGCGAGGTGCTGCGCGTAGTCGAGCAGGATGGTCGCGTCAGGCAGCGCCACCCGCTCGACGGACGAGTGCGAGATGTCGCGCTCGTGCCAGAGCGCCACGTTCTCGAGGCCGGCCAGTGCGTAGGCGCGCAGCAGCCGCGCGATGCCCGTGATCCGCTCGCTGACGATCGGGTTGCGCTTGTGCGGCATCGCCGAGGAGCCCTTCTGGGCGCCCTCGCGGAACGGCTCCTCGACCTCGCGCACCTCCGTCCGTTGGAGATGGCGGATCTCGGTGGCGAAGCGCTCGAGCCCCGCTCCGGCGAGCGCGATCGCCTCGAGCAGCTCGGCGTGACGGTCACGGGGAACGACCTGTGTCGAGACGTCCTCGCGGCCCAGCCCGAGCCGGTGGAGCACCGCCTCCTCGATCTCGGGGCCGTTGGCCGCATAGGTTCCCACCGCGCCCGACAGCGCGCCCACCGACACCACCTCGGCGGCGCGCTCGAGCCGGCGCATGTTGCGATGCGCCTCGAAAGCGAAGCCGGCGAGCTTGACGCCAAAGGTGGTCGGCTCCGCGTGCACTCCGTGGGTGCGCCCGACGCAGAGCGTGTCGACCTGCTCGCGGGCGCGGCGGATGAGCGCGTCGCGGTAGTCGCGCGCGCCGCCGGCCAGCATGAGCGCCGCGGGCGAGAGCTGCAGGGCGAGACCCGTGTCGAGCACGTCCGATGACGTCAGCCCGTGGTGGACCCAGCGCCCGGCGTCGCCCACCGACGCGGCCACCACGTCGACGAATGCCGCCACGTCGTGATCGGTGACCTTCTCGCGCTCCTTGACCTCCTCGACCGTGAACGAGGCGCGGTCGCGGATCGTCGCGGCGTCCTCGTCGGGCACCACACCCAGCTCGGCGAGCACGTCCACGACGGCGAGCTCGACCTGGAGCCACGTCTCGAGCTTGTGGCGCTCCGACCAGATCGCCCCCATCTCCGGGCGGGTGTAGCGCTCGATCACCTGCGGCTCGCGCTCAAACGCTCAGGATCCGGGCCGCGAGCACGGCTGCGTTCCCCGCGTTGTCCACGCCCACGGTCGCCACCGGGACGCCCGGGGGCATCTGCGAGATCGCGAGCAGCGCGTCGAGGCCGCCGCCGACCGACGTCTTCGAGGTGAGCGGCACGCCGATCACCGGCAGGTCGGTGTGCGCGGCGACCACCCCTGGCAGCGCCGCCGCCAGGCCGGCGCCGGCGATGATCACGCGCAGTCCGCGCATGCGCGCGTTGCGCGCGTAGTCCGCGACCGTGTCCGGGTCGCGGTGCGCGCTCATCACCCGCATCTCGTGGCGGACGCCCAGCTCCTCGAGCCGCTCGGCCGCCTTCTCCATCACAGGCATGTCGCTCTTCGAGCCCATGACGATGCCCACCTGCGGGGCGTCGTCGACGTCGAGCTCGTCGAACTCGTGCTCGACCGCGGTCTCGGTGACGGGCGCGCCGGCGTACTCCTCGGTGCCGTTCACGCCTCGACCCTATCCACTGCGCGCAGCGCTATGTCGCCCCGCATCTGCAGCCCGTCGAACCGGACTCGTCCAGCCGCGGCGTAGGCGCGCTCGCGGGCCTCGGCGGGGCCGTCTCCGAGCGCGGTCACGCTCAACACGCGCCCACCTGCCGTGACCAGCCGGCCGTCCTCCTCGGCAGTTCCGGCATGGAAGATCAGGGCGCCCTCGTCGGCCGCCTCGTCGAGCCCGGCGATCACGTCTCCCTTCGACGCGCTCTCCGGGTAGCCGCGCGAGGCGAGGACGACCGTGACGGCCCACTCGGGCGACCACTGCGGATCGACGCCCGCGAGCCCACCAAGTCTCGTGGAGGCCTCGAGCAGGTCGAGCAGGTCCGAGCGCAGGCGCGGCAGCACCGCCTGGGTCTCCGGGTCGCCGAAGCGCACGTTGTACTCGAGGACCTTCGGCCCGGCGGGGCCCATCATGAGTCCCGCGTAGAGCACGCCGTGGAAGGGCGTTCCGCGGCGATGCAGCTCGTCGACGATCGGCTGGTGGACGATCGCCGCCAGCTCGTTCGCACGGGCGTCATCGAACCCCGGCACGGGCGAGTAGCTGCCCATGCCGCCCGTGTTGGGTCCCTCGTCGTCGTCGAAGATCCGCTTGTAGTCCTGCGCGGGCGCCAGCGGGACGGCGCGCTCGCCGTCGCAGAGGGCCAGCAGCGACAGCTCCTCGCCCTCGAGGAACTGCTCCAGGACGACCTGCGTGTCGCCGAAGCGCTTCTCGGCGAAGAACACGTCGAGCGCGCCCCGCGCCTCGCGCTCGTCGGCGGCGATGATCACCCCCTTGCCGGCCGCCAGAACGTCCGCCTTGAGCACGGCCGGGTAGGAGGCGCAGGCCAGGTGCTCGGCCGCCTCCTCGCGCGAGCGGAACAGGACGTGCGGGGCGGTCGGCACCCCGGTCTCCTTCATCAACTGCTTGGCGTAGGCCTTCGAACCCTCGATGCGGGCGGCCTCGCGCGCCGGCCCGAAGGCCGCGATGCCCGCCGCGGCCAGCTCGTCCACGAGGCCCGCCACGAGTGGCGCCTCGGGTCCCACCACAACGAGGTCGACCTCGCGCTCGCGGGCCAGGGCCGTGACGTCGGCGCTGGGAACGCACTCGATGCCGTCGCGCGCGATGCCGGCGTTGCCCGGGGCGCACAATACCTCCGGCCGGCGTGGGCTGCGCAGCAGTGTGCGGACGAGCGCGTGCTCGCGGCCGCCGCCGCCAACGACGAGGAGCCTGGCGCGAGCAGCCGGCTCGGCCGGCTGCGGAGCGATCGATCTCGTCAAAGCGCCGAGATGAAGTCGTCCACCGGAATCGCGGAGAGCGTCTCGTAGTGGGCGGTCCCGCGCGAGCCGAGCTCCATCGACACCCGCGCGACGGTCTTCTCGTCCGGAGCCTCGATGATGTTCACGAAGTCGAAGCGGCCGAGCACGGCCCACTGAGCGGTCACCGTCGCGCCCAGCTGCTCGATCTCCTTGTTGACCTCGCGGATGCGCTGTGGATTGCTCTTGAGCGTCTGCACGCCCTCTGGCGTAAGCGTTGACAGCATCACGAAGGTGGGCACTGTGTTCCTTTCGCTGGAGACCTCGTCGCGCGTGAATGTAGCCTGACGGCGACTCGCGCGCCCCACCCACGTAATGGAGACACGGATGAAGCTCAGCCTCACCGCCCTGGCGACCGCGTTCGCCGCAGTCGCCCTGCCCGCGGCGGCCTCCGCGGCCGAACTCGCGGTCGACCCCGACGCAGCCCTGCTACGGGTCGGGGGAGACCGTCAGCCTGCTCGGCTCGGGCTTCACTCCGAACCTCATGTCGGGCATCAACGTGACCAAGGACGGCGAGGCGATCGGAACCCTGTCGACCGACCCGGGCGGGGCCTTCAACGGCACGCTCAGGCTCGGCCAGCGGAACGGCAGGCGGACCAGCACCTATACGGCCGCCGACACCTCGAACCCCACCCTCACCGCCTCGACGCAGATTGTCGTGAGCGAGGTGGACGTGCGGCTCAGGCCGAGCAGCGGAGCGCCGGGCCGCAGGATCACGATCGGCGCAGTGGGCTTCACGGAGGGAAAAACGCTGTGGGCGCACGTCGTGCGCGGGAACTCGGTCCGCAACATGAAGATCGGCGCGCTCAAGGGGGCCTGCCACAAGCTCCGCTCGAAGCGCCGGCTCCTGAAGGGCGGCGCCCCGCTCGGGGTCTACACCGTTCAGTTCGACGCGTTCAAGAAGTACCGGGAGCGGCGGCCCCAGAGCGTCGGCTTCACGATCACCGTTCGGCGGGTGGTCGAGCCGTCGGCGGCGTCGGTAACCGCCTGGTCGCGCGTGTTCTGAGCGGCTACCGCTAGGAAGCGGCCGCCGGCACCTCTGCCACGGCCGGTGCGGCGGCCTTCTCGAACACGAGCCCCCCGTCGGCCGCGTCCACCTTCACGACGTCGCCGGGGCCGAACTCGCCCTCGAGCAGCTTGAGCGCGAGCTTGTCCACGAGCTGCTTCTGGATCACGCGCTTCAGCGGCCGGGCGCCGTACGTCGGGTCGTAGCCGAGGTTGCCGATCAGCGTGCGCGCGTCCTCTGTCAGCTCGACGTCGACGCCGCGCTCCTTCACCCGCTCGACCAGCTTCGCGACCTGCAGGTCGACGATCTGCGCGATCTCGTCGCGGGTGAGCTGGTGGAACTCGACGATCTCGTCGAGCCGGTTGATGAACTCGGGCTTGAACGTCGCCCGGACCCCCTCGACGCCGCCGGGGACGTTCGAGGTCATGATCACGACGGTGTTCTTGAAGTCGACCGTGCGGCCCTGGCCGTCGGTCAGCCGGCCGTCGTCCATCAGCTGGAGCAGCACGTTGAAGACGTCGGTGTGGGCCTTCTCGATCTCGTCGAGCAGGACAACCGTGTACGGGCGCCGCCGTACCGCCTCGGTGAGCTGGCCGCCCTCCTCGTAGCCCACGTAGCCGGGCGGCGCGCCCAAGAGCCGCGACACGGAGTGCTTCTCCATGTACTCGGACATGTCGATCCGGACCATCGCCTGGTCGGAGTCGAACATGAACTCGGCGAGCGCGCGAGCCAGCTCGGTCTTGCCGACGCCCGTCGGGCCGATGAACAGGAACGTGCCGATCGGGCGGTTGGGGTCCTGCAGGCCGGCGCGCGAGCGCCGCAGCGCGTTCGAGACGGCGGCCACGGCCTCGTCCTGGCCGATCACGCGCTCGTGCAGCCGCTCCTCCATGTGGATCAGCTTCTCGACCTCGCCCTCCATGAGCTTGGAGACCGGGATGCCCGTCCACTTGGCCACGACCTCGGCCACGTCCTCGTCGTCGACCTCCTCCTTCAGGAAGGTCACGTCGGACTGCAGTTCGCGCAGCCGCGCCTCCTGGTCCTTGACGAGCTCCTGCAGCCTCGGGATCTCGCCGTAGCGCAGCTCGGCCGCGCGCTGGAGGTCGGCATCACGCTCGGCGCGCTCCGCCTCGCGGTGCGCCTGCTCGAGCTGCTCCTTGGCGGAGCGGATCGCCTCGATGGCCTCCTTCTCGCCCGACCAGTGGGCCTTCATCTCGTTCGAACGCTCGCGCAGGTCGGCCAGCTCGCGCTCGATCGCCTCACGACGTGCGACGCTCGCCTCGTCCTTCTCCTTGCCGAGCGCCTGCTGCTCGATCTCGAGCTGCTGGATCCGGCGCTCGACGGCGTCGATCTCCGTCGGCATCGAGTCGATCTCGATGCGGAGGCGCGACGCGGCTTCGTCGATCAGGTCGATCGCCTTGTCGGGCAGGAAGCGGTCGGCGATGTAGCGCTGCGACAGGGTCGCCGCCGCGATGATCGCGGAGTCCTGGATGCGCACGCCGTGGTGCACCTCGTAGCGCTCCTTGAGCCCGCGCAGGATCGCGATCGTGTCCTCGACGGTCGGCTCATCCACGTACACGGGCTGGAAGCGCCGCTCGAGCGCCGCATCCTTCTCGATGTGCTTGCGGTACTCGTCGAGCGTGGTCGCGCCGACGGCGCGCAGCTCGCCCCGCGCGAGCATCGGCTTGAGCAGGTTGGCTGCGTCGACGGCGCCCTCGGCGGCCCCTGCGCCGACGATCGTGTGCAGCTCGTCGAGGAACAGGATCACCTGGCCCTCGGCCTCGGCGATCTCCTTGAGCACGGCCTTGAGACGGTCCTCGAACTCGCCGCGGTACTTCGAGCCCGCGATCAGCGCGCCGATGTCGAGCGCGATCACGCGCCGGTCCTGCAGCGAGGACGGCACGTCGCCGGAGACGATCCGCTGCGCGAGCCCCTCGACGATCGCGGTCTTGCCGACGCCGGGCTCGCCGATCAGGACCGGGTTGTTCTTGGTGCGTCGTGAGAGGACCTGGATCACGCGCCGGACCTCGTCGTCGCGGCCGATCACCGGGTCGAGCTTGCCCTGCTCGGCGGCCTCGGTGAGGTCGCGGCCGAACTTCTCGAGTGCCTGGTACTTGTCCTCGGGGTTCTGGTCGGTCACGCGGTGCGGCCCGCGCACCTGCTGCACGGCCTCGGCGATCTGGTCGCGCGACGCGCCTACGTCGAGGCGGGGCTCGCGGGCGAGCGACAGGAGCAGGTGCTCGGTCGACACGTACTCGTCGCCCATCCCGCGCGCCTCCTCGTCGGCGCGGTTCAGGACCTCGATCAGCTCGCGGCCAAGCGCGGGAGCAGCGGAGGCCTCGCCGGCGATCGTGGGGAGGGCGTCGAGGGCCTCGTTCGCACGGCGCCGGACCCGCTCCGGATCGGCGCCGGCTCGGCGCAGGACCGGCGCGACGATGCCGCTCTCCTGCTCCAGCAGCACGACAAGGAGGTGGGCGGGCGCCACCTCCGGGTTTCGGCGCGCGCGGGCGAGCGACTGGGCCGCGGCGAGCGCCTCCTGAGACTTGACTGTGAAGCGATCAGCTTGCATAGAAAACCTAAGTCAGCGTATAGCAAGGCTGGGGAAACGTCCACCCCCTCGGCGCCGGTCGGTTCGCACCCACGGCGGGCACTATCGACACAATGCATCGTGCAATGTTCGCGCGAATCGCTCTAGCGACGTGCCTGCTGCTCGCGGTACTGCCCGCGGCAGGCGCTCAGGCGGCGCCCGTCTCCTCGCACGCGATGGTCTATGCCTGCTGCACGCCGCTCGAGATGAAGGAGCGGATCTTTGCCGAGTCGGCGGCACTCGGCGCGGAGTTCGTGCGCGTGGACGTCCAGGTCAACGACGTATTCGAGAACGACTCCGGGGGGCCCGCACCCGCCCCCGACTGGCGCGGGCTGGACGAGGTGATCGCACTGGCCCGCCAGCATCGCGTGAAGGTGCTCGGCATCCTGCTCAATCCGCCATCGTGGCTCTCGACCTGCCCCGAGCGCCTGCCGGACCACGTGCGCTGCCCCGCCTCGAACCCGGCCGAGTTCGGCCGGCTCGCGGGCGAGATCGCGGCGCACGCCGGGTCCGCGATCGACCACTGGGAGATCATCAACGAGCCCGACGGCCGCTGGGCCTTCGAGGGCTCCGCCGAGGAGTACGGACAGATGCTCGTGGCCGCTAACGCTGCGATCAAGGCACGGGCCCCCGAAGACAAGGTGGTGCTCGGCGGGGTGATGCGCCCGCACGAGCCCGCCTGGCTGGCGCAGGTGTTCGCGATCCCCGGCGCCGCGCAGAGCTTCGACATCGCGAACGTTCACCTGCGGGGCTCGGTGGCCGCCGTGGTGGGCCGTTTCGGCGAATTCCGCGCCCGGCTCGGCGGCTACGGATTCACTGGGCCCGTCTGGGTCACCGAGCACGGCTATTCGGCCGACCCGGCGTTCCAGACCGACCCGGCCTTCACCGGAGGGGAGGTGGGACAGGCCGGCTACCTCACGCAGTCGCTGGTCGGGCTCGGCGAGGCCGGGGCGGGCCAGATCTTCGTGACGCTCCGCGACCAGGGCGCCGCCGGCGAGTACGCCACCGAGGGTCTCGAGCATCTCGTCGAGGCGCCCGGCTACGCCGTGCAGCGCCGCCCCGCCTTCGCCGCCGTCAAGCGCGTCGCCGAGAGCTGGGATCAGATGATGGCGTGGCGCGGGGAACAGCGCCAGCACGAGCACCTGCAACGCATGTACCAGGCTGCCGCGGAGCTGTCTCGCGTCCAGGCGATCGTCACGCGCCAGCGCCTCCGCCAGGCGCGGGCGCTCGCGGCAGAGGCGCGCCGCACGCTCGCCGTGGCATCGCGAGGCGACGCCGGCAGCGTCACGCCACCGCGAGCCGACCGGGAGCTCACCAAGGCGCAGGCCCGGGTGGCGCGCTTCAGGCGCGAGCTCGGCTGGTACAAGGCGGTACTCGCCGACTACCGCCTTCGTGGCGCAATGCACGCGGCCGCGGTGAGCGACCTGATGGCTCGCATAGCCGGCCCATGACGGACGAGCCAGAGGCCGCGAGCTCGCGAGCGTCGCAACCGCGCGCTCTGCGTTGCCCTAGCCGAGCAGTCGGCCCTCGGCCCCGGCTAGGACTCGCGCCGCTCGATCGGGATGCGGACCGTCCGCTCTCCGTCGCGCGCCAAAAGCGCCTGTCCGGGCGGCTGGTAGAGCACGAGCTCGCGCTTGAACGAGCGCCGCACCCGCTCGATCTCGGCGGCCAGCTCTGCCTGCACGCGCTCTGCCTGCCGCTCGATGTTGCGCATCCGCCGGCGCATCCGCTCGATCTCATCCTCGAGCTCGAAGACCCGCTCGACGCCGGCGAGGTTCATCCCCAGCTCACCCGTGAGCTGCTGGATGCGGCGCAGCCTGGCGACGTCCTCCTGCGAGTAGAGACGCGTGTTCTTGGGCGAGCGCTTGGGTGTGATCAGCCCGCGCGTCTCGTAGATCCGGAGCGTCTGCGGATGCATGCCCGCGAGCTCGGCGGCCACCGAGATCATGTAGACGCCGCGGGTGCTGTCGGGGGCATCCGCCATCGCAGCTACCCCCTCTGCGAGAGCAGCCGCTCGCGCGGGTTGCCGTCGATGACGGTCGCGAGCTCGTCGACGACCTCGGCCTGCTCCTTCGACAGCGAGCTCGGCACGTCGATCGAGAGCCGGTAGTGGATGTCGCCGCGGCCGCGGCCACTCAGCCTCGGCGGGCCCTCGCCGCGGAGGCGCTGGACGGTGCCGTGCTGGGTGCCCGGGGGCACGCGGATCCGCTTTGTCCCGGACAGCGTCGGCACCTCGATCGTCGCCCCGCGAATTGCTTCGGGGATCGTGATCGGGACGTCGACCTCGAGGTGATCGCCCTTGCGCCGGAAGATCGGCGACTCGCTCACGTGCGTAACGGCGTAGAGATCGCCCGCCGGGCCGCCGCGCGGCCCCGCCTCGCCCTTCCCGGCGAGCCGCACCCTGCTGCCCTCGCGGACGCCCGCGGGGATGTTGACCCTGTAGCGCTTTACCTGCCGCGTCCGGCCCGAGCCGTCGCAGGTCGGGCAGGGCTCCTTGATCTCCGTGCCGGTGCCGCCGCACTGCCGGCAGGGCTGTGTGATCGAGAAGAGGCCCTGCGACTCGGCCTCGACACCGCGGCCCTGGCAGCGCGGGCAGATCGTCGGCTGGGTCCCCGGCTTCGCGCCGGTGCCACGGCAGGTCGGGCAGGGAGCGGACAGCGGCACCGTCACCGGCACCTGCGCTCCCTCCATGGCCTGGTCGAAGGAGATGTGCACCTCGGTCTCGAGGTCGCGTCCGCGCTCGGGCCGCTGCGCGCCCCCGCCGCGCCCGCCGGCGCCGCCGAACAGGTCGGACAGGATGTCGCCGAAGCCGCCGAAGCCGCCCGCGCCCGTGCGGAACGAGCCCGGGTCGAACCCGCCGCCGCCGAAGACCCCTCCGCCCGAGTCGTAGGCCTTGCGCTTCTCGGGGTCGGACAGGATCGAGTAGGCCTCCTGGATCTCCTTGAAGCGCTCCTCGCTCTTCTCGTCCCCCTGGTTGGCGTCCGGGTGGTGCTTGCGGGCGAGCTTGCGGTAGGCCTTCTTGATCTCCTCGTCGGAGGCCTTCTTGTCGACGCCAAGCGCCTTGTATGGGTCCCTGACGGCGGCCATTTCCTAGGAGGAGACCACCACCCGGGCCGGACGAAGGACGGTTCCGTTCGCGCGGTAGCCCTTCTCGACGACGTCGAGCACGACGCCGGACTCCGACCCGTCCTGCCGGCGCATCGACAGCGCCTCGTGCTCGGTCGGGTCGAAGCGGTCGCCGCTCGGATCGAACTGCTCGACGCCGTTGCGCTCGAGCACCGCGATCAGCTCGGAGTGGACGAGGCGCACTCCCTCGGCGAGGTGCTGCTCGGACTCCTCGGCGGAGGCCAGGGCCCGCTCCAGGTTGTCGACGACCGGGAGCAGCTCGCGAACGAGCCCGCTCTTGGCGCGCTCGCCCGCGGCGGCCGCCTCCCTGGCGGCCCGCTTGCGGTAGTTCTCGAAGTCGGCCTGGGCCCGGCGGGCGAGATCGAGGTACTCGTCCCGCTCGCGCTGTACGCGCGCGAGCGGGTCCTCGGCCTCGACCTT
>CAVVWD010000027.1:0-185651 GCA_963751835.1 uncultured Thermoleophilaceae bacterium
TCATCGACAGCGAGGGCGACACCGTGCGCCTGCGCGCTAGCGGCCAGACCGCCGACGAGGTGACGCACCTGCGGAGCACGAGGTCTCGCGCCGGCTCGGAAGCGACTACATCCAGACCGATTGGAGGGCCGCATGACCGAAGGACGCGGCGGCCGACAGCGCCAGGCACGCAAGCGTGCGCTCGCACGCGACGGCTACGTTGCTGGATATTCGGTCAGCCATCACCGCGTGACCTCATGCTCGCCCTCTTCGACGCAGCCGACAAGCAGGCCCCCAAACCCGAGCGGAAGACGGTCACGCCGACCCAAATCGCGACCTTCGAGGCCTAGCGGGTGAACGAGCTAGGTGGTGAGCAGCAGCTACTCCGCAAGCCCCACGGCTTCGAGGGCGCCTGCTCTAGACGTGTACGCCTGCCAGTAGGCGATCTTGCCGTCGCGAAAGCCGAACACCCAGGTTGCCGGTGTGGACAGCTCCACGCCGCTCCGTCCAACCGCCTCCCAGCGCCCCGACACCACGAGCTCCGTGCCGACCGGCATGAACTCCTCGGCGCAAAGCAAGAAGGTTTCCCAAACTTCCGAGTGCGCCACCCACCACGCACGCACCTCGTCGTGCCCCCGGCAAACCTTGCCTTCCAATGCCGCGCCGAATGGAACAGCTTCAACATCGAGGCACAGGAGGGCGAGATACGCGTCGATGTCCCCCCGGTTCCACGCCTCGAACGCTCGCTGTACCACTTCGACGAACTTCTGTTGCGACATCGCCCGCGCAGTATCCCGCCCAGCGTCGGCTCTGCCCATGGCGAGCCCGGAGCTGAGCTGCCGGGTCGAGAAGCTCGTCGGCTATGCGCCGCTGTCGGAGATGAGCGACTATCAGCGACGCGAGTTCAACGAGTCGCTGCTCGCCGCCGACAGCTTCGAGGACTTGCCCGGAAAGTGGCAGGCGGCGATCATCAAGGCGGAACAGAACCCGGCCGAAGCTGCGGCTCGTGTCGGACGCCTAGAGGCTTGATGTGGGTTCGCCGCTCATGAGCAGGAACCGGGTCGCTGATAGGAGAAAGGGCCTCCAGCCCTGCAACCTCGAGATAGGAGCTCGAGATGACAGCATCGCTGGAGACCCTTGTTGTCGCAGCCTATGTGTTCGCGGACGCGCTTCGGATTCCTCGCCCGGGGCCTGCGGGCAAGATCACGGATGCCGAGTTGGTCGCTTTGGCGGTCGCGCAAGCCGCGATGGGAGAGTCCTCGGACCGCAAGTTTCTGGGGCTGATCGCCCACCGCTTGCGCGGCTGGTTTTCGCACCTGCCCGACCAGACCCAGTACAACCGCCGGTTGCGACGGCTGGTGCCGCAGATCACGACAGTGCAGCTCGCCGTCGCCGAGCTGATCGCCGAGGGCCGCATCCGGCTTGCCGACGGCACCTTGATCAGCTGCGCCAACTACCCCGGCTGCGCATCGCACAGCCACTTCGCCGGCGAGGCCGCCTACGGCTACTCGCCCTCCAAGAGCCAGTTCGTCTGGGGCATGCGGCTGGTCTTGGTAAGCGACCCGAAGGGAGTTCCGGTCGGCTATGACCTGGTCGGCCCCAAGACGGGGCAGGAGCGTGAGTCTGTGGTCGATCTCGCCTGCGGGCAGGCGGGCGCGATCCTCTTCTGCGACAAGGGGCTCTGGGGCCGCGAACTCGCTTCGGTGCTCGCGCTCACCGAGGTCGAGCTCATCACTCCCGAGCGCCACCGCCTCGCTGAGCGCCCACGCGCCGAGGTCGAGAAGGCGCGGATCCGCCTCGTCATCGAGTCGGTGTTCGCCAACCTCAAGTGCCAGATGCGCCTCGACGCCCACCTCGCCAAGACAATCGGCGGGCTGGTCCAGCGAATCGCTCAGCGGCTGCTCGCGCTCACGCTCGGGATGCTCTGCAACCTGCTCGCCGGTCGCCCGGCGAGGGCGCTCGTCGCCTATGACGGACGCTGAACCCACATCAGCCCTCTAGTCCTCTGCCAACGAGGTCCGGTTTCCCAGTCCCGGAACCCTAGGTCGCCTTTACTCGTTGAGGCGGGCCAGGGCGTGTTCGACCTGGGCAATCGCTTCGGCGCGACCGGCATCGGCAGCGCGGTGTCTGAGGTACTGCGACGCAAGCTGCAGGGCCCGCCGCGCCTCGGTCAGCGCTCTCTTCAGGTCGACGCTGGCGCCCACGGGCGTAGACAGCGTCCGCGACCGCACACGAGCTCTGTCCAAGTGGAGCAGACGAAGCCCGCGGGCGCGCTCGTCGTGCATCTGCTCGATGGCCTCCGCCAGTCGCCGCCTCTCCTCGGAGCGGACGGGCAGCCGGGTGAGCTGGGCGTCCGCTAGGCGGATCGAGTGGCCCAGTCGCTCGTGCTCCATCCGGCGGATGGCCCGTGCCTGCCACCGCTCGTCAGCGGAGCCAGCAGGCAGTCGGGCCAGCTCCCTGTGTGCCCGGTCAATCCAGCGGCCCAGCTCCTCATACGCATCATCCATGGCCGGTCTTGGAAACGGCTCTCTCGATCTCGGGGGAAAAGATGTTCCGCTGTCGCGCCACCGAGCGCAAGCTCCGCTGCTGAGCACTTCCGGATGCCGCAGCAGCGGTAGTGCTCTTACACCCCAAGGGGGAGGGTATGCCACAGGATCTCTCTCTCCCGCATACCGCCGGGTGCCTCGGCGCAAGGAAAAGCAATGCCCACGCTAGGCCGACCGATATGAGCGCTTACAGCTCCACAGTGACCGATTTGGAGGGCCGCATGCGAAGGACGCGGCGGCCGACAGCGCAGGGCACGCAAGCGTGCGCTCGCACGCGACGGCTACGTCTGCTGGATATGCAGTGAGCCCATCACCAACGACGTCACCACCGACCACGTCGTGCCGCACCACTCGGTGGCCGATGGGACGCCCACAACCTCAAGCCCGCGCACCGCTCCTCCAACAGCCGCCGCGGCGCTCGTTCGTTCCCAGCCAATCAGTAGTCCGACAGCACCTGGCCGTCCGACCGAGTGCCAAGGGTACGCCAGGTCTGAATCGACACGGAGTCGTGGATGAACCGCACTGAGCCATCGGCCATGCCGACGTTGACCCCGCTGGAGTGGTAGCCGGCGCTCGCCGGTGTCGCAGAGGTCGCCACGGCTGCCACCACCGCCAGCGTCGCTCCAATGGCTCCGATGATCCTTCGCATTGTCCGTGCTCCCCTCTGGTCGAGCGCCGCCCGGCCCGGGCGGTGCGCCCCAAGTTGCCCTTCAGCGACTATTCGCAGCGAGCGGCCGATTGGATCGGCTCACCGCTCGCGTACCGCCCAACGAGTCGGAGTGAGCACCCCGAGCTTCAGCGGTAGTCCAGGGCGGGTGAGGAGCTCGCGCAGAGCAGGAGGCGATGTTCGCGCCCGGCTCCGGTGGTTGGCGCCGGGCCGGCTAGTCCAGCTGCTCCGGTTGGTAGGTGGCGATCAGGACGCCGGTCGTGCTGGCCGTGCTCTCGACCAGACGGAGCGAGGCCGGCGGACCGCCGTCGCCGAACAGCCGGCGTCCCGCTCCGAGCACGAGCGGGTGAATGAGGAGCAGATATTCGTCGATGAGGTCGTGGCGCATCAGCGTCTGAATCAGCTCGCCGCTACCCATCACGTTTAGGTCCCTCCCTGGCTGCTGTCTGAGCTGCGCTACCGCGTCCTCGACCTCAGCGTTTAGCAATGTCGAGTTAGGCCAGGGCAGCGGCTCACGCATCGTCCGGGAGGCGACGTACTTCGGTGCGCTGTTGAGCATGTCTTTGAACGGGCTGTCCTGGGTGTTCCAGTAGCTGAGCATGTCCTCGTAGCTGCGCCGGCCGAGCAGCAGCCCGCCACTCCGGGGCATCCGCGCCCCCATCGCAGCATTCACCACCTCGTCGATGTTCGGCCCGGCCCAGCCGCCAAGCTCGAAGCCGCCGCGAGTGTCCTCCTCGGGACGCCCGGGCGCCTGCATCACGCCGTCCAGCGTCAGGTGATTGATGACGACAACTCTCATCGGTCGTCCCCTTTTCGCGCATTCTCGTCGGGATCGGCGACTCGGCCAGGATGGCATCGCCAGGGCACTGTGTGTTCGTCGCGGTGGCCCACCCGCGATCCTTGACGACCCGCCCGAACAGCCCGCGCCCCGCGACACAGACCCTGTCGGGCGAGGGACGGGCGGACCACCGTGACTAACGCGAGCTCCGTTCGCCGCACCGCGCGGGCCAAGCGCCGGTCCGGCGGGCGTTCGGCGCGCGGCGGCTCCGCTCGGATGGCGAATCGAGCGCCGAGATCGCCGCGCAGCTCTTCATCAGCCGCACACCGTCGCGTATCACCTCCGCAAGGTCTTCTTGAAGCTCCGTTATCAGCTCGCGTAACCAGCTTGCCGGCGCTATGGGCGAGCCGCGGGAGGCGCTGCCGGCAGGCCGTTGACGCCTCGCAGTCCTCTGGCGAGCACCAGCGCGCCGGCGCCCCCGATCGCGATCGAGGCGGCGGCGATGCCGATGCTGACGGCTGAGCCGGAGGCGAGGCCCTGGCCCAGGAGCGCATACGGAGTGGTTCGCAGCAGGGCGCCGATGGCGATCGCCGGCGCGAACGCGCGAACGCGCACGGGTGAGGCACCGGCCGCGTAGTACAGACCGGTGGCCGGAACCCCGGGCATTATGCGCGCGGCAAGCACGGCCACGAACCCCCGTGTCTCGAGCAGAGCATGGATCCACGCCAGCCTCGCGCTGCGGCGCGCGAGCCGCGTGGCCGGGCCACGGGCGACCGTGCGCGCCAGCCAGAACGCGGCGAGGCCTCCCAGCACCGCTCCCGCCACGGCGAGCGCCGTGCCGCCTACGGCGCCGAAGGCCAACCCGCCCGCCGCGGCAAGCACCGGTCCGGGGAAGAGCGCCGGGGTGAGCACGATCCAGGCAGCGAGCGCCGCGGCCGGCGCGGCCACGCCGGCGGCCGGCAGCAGCTCACGAAGCCCGGAGGGAGAGTGGGGCAGCAGCAGGCCCGCCGCAATGACCACCAGGATTACGGGCACGGCCGCCGCCAGGCGTCGGAGCGGCATCACCCGAGGGTAGCGTCCGGCCACTCATGCGCGAGGCGGAGCACGGCGGCAGCACCTGCGTGGACGTGTCGTGCGTCCTCCATCTCCATACGACCTACTCGGACGGCACCGCGACCGTCGACGAAATCATCGCGGCGGCCGCCGCGGCCGGCGTTGACCTCGTGCTTCTGACCGACCACGACTCGCTGGGTGCACGCCGGGACGGCTGGGAGGGCAGGCACGGCGGCGTCTCGCTGCTCGTGGGACTGGAGGTCAGCCCTAAGCAGGGCCACTATCTCGCCTTCGGAGTGGACCGGGAGATCTCGCACGTGGGGCGCTCGGCAGTTCAGATCGCGGGGGCGGTCCGGGATGCCGGCGGCGTCGGCTTCGCCGCGCACCCCTTCTCGAGCGGCGGGCACATGCTTTTTCCGGGTTTGGCCCGCCGGATCGTGCTTCCGCACGGCTGGCCCGCACTCGACGATCCACACGGCTGCGACGGCATCGAGCTGTGGAGCCTCACGACAGACGCCGCCGAGGCGTGGCGCACCCCCGCGGAGGCGGTGCGCTGGCTGCGTGACCCCGAGCGGGCGATCGCGGTCGGACCGTCGGCGCATCACCTGCGCCGCTGGGACGAGCTGTCGTCGCGCCGGCGCGTACCGGCGATCGGCGGGCTCGACGGGCACCAGCCCGGCATCCGCGTCCACGGGCGGGTCAGATCGCCCCTACCGCACCGGCGCACGTTCGACCTGCTTCGAACCCACCTGCTCTGCGAGCGAGCGCTGACCGGCGACGTCGAGGGCGACTGGCGGACCGTGCTGGCCGCCCTGGCCGCCGGCGCGGCCTGGCTGACCTGCCCATGCGTCGCTCAGGCGCACGGAGCACGGCTGTGGGCCGAGCGGCCGGACGGCACCGTCGTCCCGATGGGAGGGGAGGGGCCCGCCGTCCCGTCGTCTCTCCGGGTGCGCCTGCCTCGGGATGCACAGCTCCTGGTCCTTCGCGATGGCGCTCCCTTCCAGGAAGCGCACGGTGCGGAACTCGACGTCCCGATCGCGGGCCCGGGCGCCTATCGGGTGGAAGCTCGCATCGACGGCCGCATATGGCTGCTCTCCAACCCCGTTTACCTGCGCGCGCTCAGCGCCGGTGGCTGAGAACCTTGTGGTGCAGGGGACGTGGAATGCGCCGGCTCGTGTATCGGGTGAGCGCCCAGCCGGCGAGGAACAGGCCGCCGATCGCAGCACCCAGGAACCCGTCGGCCAGGTCGGTGATCGTGTCGGTCTCGCCTATGAACAGATGCTGTCCGAACCAGTGGTCGACGACCCATTCGTAGATCTCGTAGAAGCTCGCCGCGGTCACGCCGAGGCACATCGTGATGAGCGCCATGCCGAGCAGCTCCGACTGGCTGCCGGCACGCTCGGAGGGGTCGGGCACCACGTCCAGACGGGAGAAGCCGATGTACAGGATCGGCGCGAGGCTCATCGGCAGGGTGATGTGGACGCTGTTGTCGTACCACCAGAACTCCTCGAACAGGTGGAGGGCGTTCCCCCAGCCCTGGAAGAGCATGGCGAAGCAGAAGACCCAGTCGACCGGGCGCGGGATGTCAAGCGCCCGCACGGCGAAGACGGCCAAGCCGGGGAGCAACAGCCGCACGACCGCATCCCAGTCGCCCAGGATGGCGAAGATCAGCGCCCCGATCGGGAAGCTGAGCCGGAACAGGTCGAGCGGGTCGCGCAGGACCGGGTGCCAGTCCCTGATGAAGACCAGCGTGAGAAATCGCTGCAGCCACGCCGGCTCGTGCGGCACCGGCTGATGAGTATGAGCGTGCTCGTTCATCGTTGCTCTGGGCAGGAGCCAGCGGGGGTGGGGTTCAGGAGCTCGCGTTGGCAGGGTACGAGCTCCCGCACGGCGACGCAAAGTGAACGTGCGGACGCTCATGCACGCACGGCCCGCCAGCGCGTCGAGGTCGAGCGGCTCGTGGAGGCGTTCCAGCGCCCACGCCATCACGCTCGCGATCGGGTCGTCATCCGGGTGCGACCGATGAGCTTCGCAACTCCATCCTGTCTAAGCCAACGGGCTCCTACGGTTGGGCCGCTTGTACCCGGTCGCCGTCTGCACGCTGGAGGGACGCCATAGTGCGCCGCCGCGCAGCGTTGGGACCCCCTCCGCATTGAGGGTGTTGGCGATCGCCTGCAGTGTCATCCCGCCGGCCCGCATATCGACGATGCGCTGCTTCAGCGCCGGCGCGTCGCTCACGGCCGGCTGTCCCGAGGATCTTCCGGCGAGGCGCGCGGCCTCGAGCCCCTTGCGTGTTCGCTGCATGAGCGTCTTCCGCTGGGAGCCACCAACCGTGGCGAGCGCCTTCGCGACCAGACGCCCCTCCGGTGTGCTGGTGTCCAGATCGATGTCGACGACCACGAGCCGCGCGCCGCGCCGATCGAGCCACTCGACGAGCGTTCCGAGGTTGGCCGCTGAACGGGTCAACCGCTCGAGGCTCGACACGACGAGGCAGGAGGCGTCGTGCGCCTTCAGATGCTCCAGCGCGTATGCGAGGCCCGGGCGGTTCAAGTCGGAGCCGCCCCGGGACTCGACGTCCCGCACGAGCTTCAGCAAGTCCAGGCCCTTCCGGCTGCAGATTGCGTCGATCTCCTGCTGCTGGCGGCGCATCGAGTCGTTGCCCTGGTCCCCCCCGGGCACGCTCGCATAGCCCAGCGCGGGCTGCCTGCCGGGCGAGGGGTGCGCTCGCGCGTCGCGGTCCGGCGCGGGACCCGACGACTGCGTGGACCTAGTCGGGGGCGGCGGACGCGGCACCGGGGGGCGACGGGTGGACTGCGCCGTCGATGTGGCGTCGAGATCGTGAGGCCGTCGACCGTCGGCGGCCGGCGAGGCACCGGGCGCTCCGCCGCGAAGTGCGCGCTTCTTATCTCGAAATCGCTCGGTGACGCCGTGCGCCGACGCCCGTGCGAAGACGAAGATCGCAGACGCGGCGAGAAGGAGCAGCCCCGCTATCAGAAGGACCGTGGTGGCGTTGCTGCCATCGCTGGTCGTCCGGTCGGTCGCCAGGGGCACGGGCGGGTTCCGGTCACCCCGGCGCTCGCTGGTCTCCTTCCGAGGTGTGGAGCGTGGCTCCTCGAGCGGGTACTCCTCCCATAGTTCAGATGGCACCTCGCGGGGACCGGGGCCCTGCGCTTGCGCGTCGGATGGCGCGGCCCAGGGCCACAGCAACACGACGAGCATTCCCACTGTCAGCAGCCGGGGCATCAGCGGATCGTAAGTGGCGTGCCGACCGGCATCAGCCGGCCAAGACGTACGATGTCAGGGTTGCGCATCCGGATGCAACCGTGCGAGATCCGTCCGGGAACCTGCTCTGGACGGTCGGTCCCGTGGATCCCGACGAAGCCGCCACCCGGCCAGTCGGTCAGCACGTTCGAGCGGGCGCTCGTGCCGAAGGCGAGCGGCCCGTAGAAGCTGCTTCGGTAGCGGACGAGCTTGTTGCGGATGTAGAACCGGCCACGCGGCGTCGGCCACCTCGGCTGCCCGACCGCCACGGGGGCCCGAAGCAACCGGTGGCCGTCTCGCAGCAGCGTCGCACGCAGGCGGCGCAGATCGACCACGAGTTGGGTCCGGACGGGACGGTAAGCGCCGATCGCATCCCGCGGCAGCCAGCCCGTTGTGCCAGCCGGAAGTGCCGGCAGTCGAGCGCGGACCCACACCCGCCCGTGCCGGTCGGCAGCACGGTCGAGTATGAGCAGCGTGTTGTCGGTTCCCTCCGGCGTTCGAGTCCCCACCGACGCGACCACCGGGGCGGCGCGTTCCGGCGCGCTTCGCGCGCGGACCGCCCGGCGAACCGTAGACCAGACGGATAGGTGAGGCTCCTGCCCCAAGCGCTCCGGCCGCGGCACGGCCAGGACCGACGCGGCGGGGGCCCCGAGCGGCATCTCGCGCGGCGACGAGTCGAACGCGGGCCAGAGCAGCACGACCGCGAGCCCGAGACCGGCCCCGGCGGCCGCCTGCGCGGCTGCCGATGGCGCTCGACGCTCCCGGGGCGCGCGGCTCATCCGATATAGCGAGGGGACCGCTCGGCGTTGGTCGCCGGAGGGCCGGTAATGAAGTTGGTCGACCGCACCACCCGAGTGACTTCGGGCCGCGACCGTGGCTGGTCGAAGGCGGACTGGGCCGGGTTGACATCAAAGAGGTAGCGCATCCAGGCGGCGTGGCGCGCCTCCACAGAGTGGATCGCAAGCGCCGACGCCAGCGCCGACTTCGACTCGAGGCGCGTGGCCTGACCCTTGTAGGCGGCCACCGCGAGATCCTCGAACGCGACCGCCGTCTTCAGGAAGGCCGTCGGGTCCTCCGTCGTGCCCTGGAAGTCGAAGGTCGGTCGCTTTACCGCCTTTCGCCCGAGCACGTTCCTGAAGGCATTGACGTGCGCGCGCTCGACGCTCCCAACCACCTGCGCCGCACGGGCGGTCCTACCCGCAGCGCGCCCATCCGCTCCGCCTCGGTGTAGAACGCCGCCTGAAGATACTCGAGCACGAGCGCGTAGTTGAGGATGAAGACGTCAGTCGTGGGCAGGCTGCCCGCTTGCGCCAGCGCATCCTCGGTGGTCCGCCGTCCGAGCAGTGCGGTAGAGCCACCCAGCGCCGCGGCCAGGAACGCGGCGCGTGACAAACCTGTGCGCTCGAGTGACTCCGCGAGCGCGCCGTCCACGTCAAGCCGGTCAAACGAGAGGTCGTCCATGCCTCATCTCCTGACGCCGAGGCGCGACAGACCCTCGAGCACCTCGTCATTCGACAGTGCCTTGTCGGTCGCGTCAGCTGCGGGGAGTTGGCCTACGATGCTCCGGATCCATGCCGCATGGCGGGCCTCCACCGACACGATCGTGGCGGCCCCGGCCAGCACCTCGCGGCTGACATTGCCGCCCTGGCCATTGTAGGCGCCCACGGCGAGGTCCTCGATTTCGGCCGCGGCGGCGACGAAGGCGTCAGGCTGACGGGTTCTGTCTCCGAAGTCGAAGTCCGGCTTGCTGCGCGCCTGTCCGCCCAGGAGCCTCTTCAGGAAACCCAAGTGTTCGTCCTCCTGCGACGCCACCTGCCTGGCGTAGCGGAGGACCTCGCCGTTGAGAGCGCCCCGGCGGACCGCTTCCGTGTAGAAGGCTGCCTGCGTTTGCTCAACGAGCAGCAGAAGGTTGAGCGCGCGGACGTCTTTCTCGCGCGGCGAGGCGGTCGTTATTCGCGGAGCGCCCGTGATCGCGACGCCCCCGAGTGCCACTCCTCCGAGCAAGAGCGCGCGCCTGCGGAAGACGGAGGGTGAGCGACGGTCCGTGTGCGACGCGGAACGGGTCATTGTCCCAGTCTCGCTCAATTCTGCAAAAGAGCGCGCCGCTCGTGGCGCCGAATCGCGGGATGCGGGGATTTACGCGCCCATGTCATTGCGTACACGGCTAAACGGGCCATTCATGCAATAGAACGAACGCCGACCTTCTGGCCGTACGCGAGCGCGCGCCATCAACGTCGGCCGCACATGGTGCGGTCGCCGCCGTCTGCTCGGCGGGTTCATGTCCGCGGCTCGGCCAGCTCGGCCAGCGAGGCGCTCGAGGTGATGCCCGTGAACCACCGCCAGGCCACCCGTGGGGCTTCGCCGTCGACGTTGGGAGCGCCGCGTCTGCCTTGGACGTCCTCGGCGGTGACGGTGCGGAGCTCCACGCTGAAGCGGGTGGCGCCCGAGGTGTTGGGAACGCTGGCGTGCAGGTGAGCGCCCGAGAAGCACAACAGATCACCGGGCTCGATCACGATGCGTAGCTCCGAGTCCGCGTCCACTGGTTCCGTCGGCCTCGGGACGATCGGCATCTCCCGCACCCGCTCGAGATCCCATGTTGCGCTCGTGTTCCCGAGCGGGCGCAACCAGTAGGCGGGGTACAGCGCAATCGTGCGTTCCCGGGTGATCGGGAGTAGCGGTGTCCACCAGTTCGTTTGGGCGTAGACATTGGACGACCACGTGTCGCGGTGGTAGCCCAGCGTCCCGGTCTCAGTGAAGTCCTGATGCGGTTGGATCCGCAGGTGCAGCCAATCCCAGTAGCCGCGATCGAGCTCTACCCCGACGTCTCGCAGCACCTCCCGGAAGCCCTCGATAGCCGCTGGGTGCCGCCGCCACCGCGCGCCCAGCGCGCCCGCTCGAGCTGCGAACTCCTCCGGCCCCAGGGCAAACTGCGCGTGCGCCGGCGCCTCGCCGAATACCGCCCTGAGGAGCTCGCCGGCGAGCCTCGAGAGGCGCCGTAGCGGCGCCACGTCCTTGAAGATCAGCACGTCCCCGCGGAAGAGCGCCTCACCGCGCCGCTCATCGGCAAGCGGCCCCTTCATCACTTGGATCGATGCCATCTGCTCCCACTACAGGATGACCGCTCGAGACCTCACGCGGCTGCTCCCTGAGTCTGGCCGGACGCGCGAACCGGCATGCGCGAGCCGCAGGCGCAACGACCTCACGGCCGCCACGGGCGATCGGCAGCATGACCTGCGGAATCAGGGGCCGACTGCGACGGTCGGCATCGGCCGCTGCCGCTTGCCCAACAAGAGCGAGCGCGAGCCGATAGTCGGCGTGGACGCTCGGAGCTCGTCCCTTGCGAGAGCGTGGCTGATCGTCGACAGCAGGACCGCTTGCGTCAAAGCAGCAGCGCCGTGGCCCAGCCGAGGCGGTGGTTCCGTAGCGTGGTTCCGAGGACGACGCGAGGGACACCTTCGACTGGTCGGGCAGGTGGGCGTGGCGGCCGCGATCCTGAACGCGGTCAGGCACGCCACCGGGCGGCGCGTGCGGGAGCTGCGGATCGCTGCCGGGCGTGGTGACGGTCCCGGCCGGTGTCGGCGCGTGAGTCCGACGGGGCCGAGCAGTCCGCGCTCGGCCCGGTCGGACTGCGGCTTGTCGCCGTGATCGCGTTGTGGTGGGAAGATTGGCCAGGCTCCCGGCAGCGCCCTGGATCGTCGGGACTCACCGACACCTCCCTGATCGGAGCCCGATGGCCGTGCAGAACGTCGTGAACCTCAGATCGCTTGTCGCCCGCCTCCACGAGAGTTTCAACGACCGCGACCTCGACGCGTGGAGCGAGGTGTTCGACGACGAGGTCGAGTTCGTGGTGGACGGTGGCGCGTTCCGGGGGGTCGCCGCGGCCCGCGCGTACGTCGCCGCCGTCCTCCGCGAGTTCCCCGGCCTGCGCATCCACGACGCGCGCGTTGTCGCCGAGAGCGGCGACACGATCGTGGTCGAGCACCAGATCCTCAACGGCGATCCATCACGCGGGCCGCTGCGCCCGCAGGGCTCGGTGTGCGAGATCTACCGCGTGCGCGACGGGCGCGTCGTCGCCTTCAGGGGCTACTACAGGGCCGAGGGCGCGGACCGCGAGGACCTAGTCAAGGTGCCGTGGCGGGCCGAAGGCTCGAAGATGGCCGAGGAGCAGGCGGCGCTTCGGCGGGTCGCGACGCTCGTCGCGCGCGGCGTGTCGCAGGGCGAGCTGTTCGCGGCGGTCAACGAGGAGGTCGGCTGGCTCGTGGGCGCCGATCCGACGTCCCTGATGCGCTTCGAGGCCGACGACACGGTGACGCTCGTGGCCGCCTGGAGCGCCGCGGACGCAGGTTTTCCGATCGGCGCCCGTCGGCCCGTAGACGACGAGCTGCGGTCGATGCGGGACGGCGGACACGCAGTGCGGTTCGGGCCAATGGAGCTGCCGCTAGACGGGCCGTTCGCCGAGGAGGGGCGGCAGCTCGCGATCCGGTCCGCGGTGGGCGTCCCGATCGTGGTCGACGGCCGCGTGTGGGGCGCGTCGGTCGCCGCCTCGGCCCGTGAGGAGCCGTTCCCAGAGGACACCGAGACGCGGCTGGCCCAGTTCACGGAGCTGTTGGCGACGGCGATCTCGAACGCCGAGGCGCGGGCAGACGCGAGTCGCCTCGCGGAGGAGCAGGCGGCGCTCCGGCGCGTCGCGACGCTCGTCGCGCACGAGTCGTCGCCGTCGGAGGTCTCCGCAGCGGTCGCCAAGGAGGTGGCAGCGCTCCTGGGCGTCGAAAACATGAGAATGGCCAGATACGACGCCGACGCAACCGTCACCGTAGTCGCGCAGTGGGGCGAGCCCGACGCCGCCTTCCCGGTTGGTTCCCGTGTCCCCATGGGGGGGAAGAACATCGCCTCGCAGGTGCTTGAAACCGAGCGGCCCGCCCGCATCGAGTCCGCGAAGGCCACCGGAGCAATCGGGGCCTACGTCCGCAGCATGGGAAGCCGCACCGCGGTCGGCGCTCCGATCGTGGTCGACGGACGGCTCTGGGGCGTCATGGTCGCGACGTCGCCGGAGGGCGGGTCGCTGCGGGCGGACACCGAGTCGCGCCTGGAGAACTTCACCGAGCTGGTCGCGACGGCGATCTCGAACACCGAAGCGCGGGAGGAGTTGGCGGCGTCGCGGGCGCGGATCGTGGCGGCCACCGACGAGGAGCGCCGCAGGGTGGTTCGCGATCTGCACGACGGAGCCCAGCAGCGCCTGGTCCACACGATCATCACACTGACGCGGGCGCGCGCGGCGCTCAAGAACGAGGAGGAAGCCGGCCCCGCGCTTGTGAGCGAGGCGCTCGACGAGACAGAGCAGGCAATGGCCGAGCTGCGCGAGCTCGCCCACGGCATCCTCCCAGGGGTCCTCAAGCACGGCGGGCTCCGCGCGGGCGTACAGGCGCTGGTTTCGCGGACGCCGGTGCCGGTCGAGAACAGCGTGTCCGTGGACCGGCTCCCTGCCGCGGTTGAGGCGACCGCATACTTCGTCGTCGCCGAGGCGCTCACCAATGTCGCGAAACACGCCCGCGCCGGACGCGCCACGGTCACGGCCCGCGTCAAGGACGGCACCCTCCGGGTCCAGGTACGCGACGACGGCGTGGGAGGCGCCCGGCCCGACGGGAGCGGTCTGCTCGGGCTGGCGGACCGGCTCGCCGTCCACGACGGCGATCTCCGCGTCGAAAGCCCGGCCGACGGCGGCACCGTGGTCGCAGCCACCATCCCCCTACCCCGGTAGCGCACGAGGTCCGGTCGAGCGCTCGCGCCTCGCCAGCTGCGCCACGCACACGCCGTCGAGCTCGCTCGCGAAGGCGTGCCGCTGAACGTCATCCAACGCCAGCTCGGCCACGCAAACCTCGGCACGACCTCCAGCTACCCCCAAGGCATCGACACCGAGGAGATCATCGCCGCCGCTCACTGCAGGGTCGCCCGCACTGCTCACGCATGAGCAGCACCCGGGCAACGCCCGACGCCCGCCCGACCGCGGTGCGTCGAGTGACCCGGGATGTGCCCGCTAGCTCGCTACCGCCAGAAACTCCTGCTCGACCCGCGGGTAGAGCGTCCGTTGATCGTCGCTGAGTCCCGCCTTAACCGTGCGGCTGAACTCGTCGACGAGGGCCTCGGGCTCGTTGGCCTGGAGCGCGTCAAGCGCGAGGCCGCGACCATCGCCGGAGAAATCTTCTCGACGTCGAGTGGCGCGGTCAGGTCCGTGTCGACGAAGCCGCTGTGCACTGCGACAACGGCGGTGCCCTGGCGCTTGAGCTCGATACGGGCCGCATTCGTGAAGTTCCCATGCTGCGGCCTTGGATGCCGCATAGGTTGACAAGAGCGGGATCGCGACCCACGAGTAGCACGTTGACGAACGCGC
Organism: uncultured Thermoleophilaceae bacterium; assembly: GCA_963751835.1. Taxonomy (GTDB): domain Bacteria; phylum Actinomycetota; class Thermoleophilia; order Solirubrobacterales; family Thermoleophilaceae; genus JACVRW01. The sequence continues at coordinate 14,673 of CAVVWD010000027.1, forward strand.
CACCGCCGTTGCGAGCCAGCACCGGCGCGAACGCCCGCATCAACGAGACCACACCGAGGTAGTTGGTTTCGAGCTCCAGTCGCGCGGGACGTTCGCGATGCCAAAAGGGTTCGGTGAAGGGTCGGTGACCGGCCTTGACGCTCTTCGTGACGCCTTCAACGGCTTCCTGGCGATGAGCCCGGAGCTCACCGTCAACGCTGAAAAGACGCTCCTCTCCGGCGACACGGCGCTCGTCATCGGAAATTGGACGCTGAAGGCCCGCGACGCCGAAGGGAACGACATCGAGACCGGCGGCAGGTACGCGGACGTCGTCCGCCGCCAGCCGGACGGCACCTGGCTATTCGTGATCGACAACCCCAACGGCAGCGACTGACCGCGCCGAGCTCCGAGGATCAGCCCGGCTCGAACGACCATGAGAGCTCCTCGTGGGACCGGTGGTGCGAGACGTCCGCACCAATCGTCGCCTGTGTGGCGCCTGGCGCCTCCACCGCGTCCCCGTCTCGAACTCGCGCGCGAAGCGCGACAATGGGCGAGCGACGCCAAGCATGGACCAGCAGCTGGCTCTTCGACCGTCGGGTGCCCGGTAGACCATGCAGCTGAGAGGAACCCGCTGCTTCGACGAAGGGATGGTCGAACTGCAGCACGAGATAAGGCGCGCGCGGCCTCAACACGACGACGGCTGGGACTCCAAGTAAACGTTGTCAGATCGTTGCCACCGCCAACATGGGAACACCCTCAATGTTCGCATGAGGGTTGACGGGCCGTCCAGATTCCGCTCCCAGAGCGGCGAAAGCCGTTGATTTGCAGGGCTCTTCGATGCGCCCAGGGAGACTCGAACTCCCACCCCGTTTACACAGGACAAGGCCCTCAACCTTGCGGCACGGGTGTGCGCGCCGTCCGATCCCGCACTTTGCGTCCTTTCTGTCCACAGGCCTGGACGTCCTGGAAGCATCGGACGGGATGTCCGTTGCCAGCCTGTTGTCACGGTGGTGAGCTGCGGCGTCTGCGGGAAAGCGGCGCTCCGGTGATCGGAGCGGCCGAGCGCGCCGCCGGCCGACCCCGGGAGGCCCCACTGCGCGGCCACGCTTGGGCGATGGCGGTTTCCGGCGCGTCCCGCTGAGCACGCGTCGAAGAGCTGCTGCTCGCCTACGCCGTGCGTGCGCGCATGGTCCGCGATTGCTCGCGCGAAGATGAACTGCATGTCGGTGTCGACGTCGGGTCCGACGATGCCGTGCTGTAGATGCCGCCCTGCATCCGTCTCCTCGGGCGCCTATCGTGCGGCCGGATGGGAAAGCCGGGCCGACTCGTCGCCAACCTTGCGGCGGCGCCGACCGTCGCGTGAGCGGCCGCCTGCGGTCCATGCTGGACCGCTCGTTCCTGCGGGGCTTGGCGGGAGCGCGGTCCTACGCGCGCGGGCTGGACTACTTCGAGGCTGGTTGCGTCGAGAAGCTCAGGCTCGAAGGCGAGTCGCTGCTCGCGACTGTTCAGGGGACACAGCGCTATCGGGTTGAGCTGCGGCCCGGCGAGGGGATGCTCGAGCATTCGTGCACCTGCCCGTTTGGTCGCGACGGCGCGTTCTGCAAGCACTGCGTGGCCGCGGGCCTTGCCTTGCTCGAGGCCGGCGCCGATGCTCCCGAGTCCGGGCCGGAGCCGCTGTCGCTGGAGGCGGTCCGCGCCCGGCTCGAGCGCCTCGATCGCGAGGAGCTCCAGTCGCTCCTGCTCGAGCAGGCCCGCTTGGACGAGCGCGTCCTCGAGCGTTTGCGCCTGAGGTTCGCGGCCGAGTCGGACGGGGTCGATCTGGCGAGCTTTCGCCGCGCGATCGAGCTTGCGGTCGATCCGGGCGACTTCGTCTCCTATCACGACGCATACGAATGGAGCCGCGGCGTCGACGAGGTCATCGACGCGGTCGAGAGCCTGCTCGACGCCGGCCACGCGGGCGCAGTGATCGAGTTGAGTGAGCACGCGCTCGCCGCCATGGCGCGGCTCCCCGGCCTGATCGACGATTCGGACGGCCACGTCGCGATCCTGTGCGAGCGCCTCGAGCGGCTCCATCTCGTTGCCTGTGGGCGCGCCCGTCCGGAGCCGGCGGAGCTGGGGGAGCGCCTGCTCCGGTGGCAGCTCGATTGCCCCGAGCTCGAGGTCTTCTACTGCGCGGCCGACACGTACGCGGATGTGCTCGGCGAGGCGGGCCTGGAGCGCTACGCGGAGCTCGCCCGCGCGGAGTGGGAGCTGGTGCCGGAGCTCGGGCCGGGCGACCAGCGCGAGTACGGCAGACGTTTCCGGATCACAAGCGCGATGGAAGCCCTGGCCGCAGCAAGCGGCGATGTGGACGAGCTGGTCGCGGTGCTGCGCCGCGACCTGTCGCTGCCCTTCGGCTTTCTGCGGATCGCCGAGGTGTACCGCCGAGCCGAGCGAGTCGATGAGGCGATCGAGTGGGCGGAGCGCGGCCTCGAGGCCTTTTCCGGCGAGCGCACTGACTCGCGCCTGCAGACCTTCCTCGCCGAGTCCTACGCGGCTCGGGGCGACCATGCCCGAGCGCTCGAGATCGCCTGGGACCGCTTCGCCGATCACCCCGGACTCGACTCCTACCGTGGGCTCATGCCCTACGCCGAGCGCGTGGACGAGTGGCCACGGAGGCGTGAGCGGGCTCTGGGGCGGCTGAGGAAGCGGGCCAAGGAGGCCCGCGAGGAAGCAAGCCGCCGCGGCTTCGGTTGGCTGCGGGGCGGCGATCACTCGGAGCTGGTGCGAATCCTGCTCTGGGAGGGCGAGCTCGAGGCGGCCTGGCGCGAGGCCGAGGCGGGCGGCTGCGACGAGTCGCTCTGGCTCGAGCTCGCCGGGCGGCGCAAAGAGACCCATCCGGAGGACGCGCTGCGTGTCTATCGGGAGCGGATCGAGCCGACGATCGCCCGCAAGACCAAGCGCGACTACGCGGACGCGGTCGGCCTGATCGAGGAGGTGGGTGAACTGCTGCAGCGCTTGGGGCGCGAGCGCGAGCTGCCGGCGCTGGTGGGCCAGATCCGCGCTGCCCACGCCCGAAAGCGGAACCTGGTCGCCCTGCTAGACCGGATCCGGCTCGACGCCGTCGGCACGCCGTCGGGCTGAGGGAGGGGCGTGCCGATCGAGCTCTCACCGGCGGTCCTGGGGGATGCCCTGGCCAGGCTCGGCGAACACGATCTCGACGCGGCGCCCGACGTGGAAGGGGCGCTCGCGTGGATCGCGGGCCGTGAGGACGCCGAGGCGCCCGTGGTGGTCAGCCGCCACGACCTGCAGGTCTTCCTCTGGTATGAGCTTCCGTGCAAGTGGCAGATCCCGGTCGATGAGAAGTGGGCCGTGGCGGCTCGGCTGGGTAGGTTCCTCGAGCTGGTAGGCGGGCGCGCGGGCGACTGCTACGCCGGGATCTGCACATCCGAGCAGACGATGCGTTTGCTGCGGGCATGGGAGGGGGACGACCCGGACGCCGGCGAAATGCTGCGGGCCGCCCTGGCCTCTTCTGGCATCGAGCCCCCGGACACGGACGCGCTCGAGTGGGGGTCGGTGATGGGGCTGGAGGAGGCGCGGCTTCGCGAAGAAGTCGCCCTCGAGCTCGAACGCGCCCTTGAGGAGGGACAGCTGGAGCTCGGGGAGCGCGGCTTCGAGCGCCGTCAGGTCGGGTTCGTCGCCGACTGGCTGCGCAGGCCGCGCCCAGATCGCGGCGGGCGCGCCCCCATCGACGTCATATCGGAGGAGCGACTCGCGTACTGGACCAGGCAAGGCAGCGACGAGCGGCAGGCGCTGTTGGCGGCGGTGCTGCCCCTACTGCGCAAGCCCGAACCGGCCGAGGCACCGCCCCCGGCCATCGGCGCGCCGGAGCCGCTCACCTGGCTGTTGGACGCCGCGTCCGGCGGCATCGCCCTGACGCAGACCGGAGCGCTCAACCGGGCACTGGTGCGAGCCGCGGCTGAGCGCTTCCCGGACTGGTGGAACGCCGAGCTGCACGGGTCTCCGCACCGCGAGGACGACGTCTACTCCCTCTGCGAAGTGCACAAGCTGGCCCGGCGGCTGCGCCTGCTCCGCCGCAGTGGCCGCAAGCTGTTCCTGACGCGGCAGGGGGAGAGGCTGCGCTTGGATCCGGCGGGCCTGTTCCACCTCTGCGCGAGCCGGCTGATCGCCGCCGAGGGCTTCGAGGCCGCCGCGCAGGAGCTGGCGGCCGCGGTCTTGATGAGCGGGCAGACGGTCGACCGCGATGGGCTGGAGAGCGTTGTCCACGCGGCCATCGTCGCCGACGGCTGGACCGCCGGCGGCGAGCCACCGGGCGCGCACGAGGTCGCCGCTGCCGCCGCCGGGCTCCTCCGATTGACGGAGGCGCTCGGGCTGGTCGAGTACGACTACGAGTACGACGGCGAATCCGGGACCACCGGCCGGGAGCTGAAACCAACCGCGGCCGGGCGGGAGGGCTTGCGTCTTGCCTTGAGGTGGCGCGGGCTACAGCCGGCGAGGGCGCTGTGAGCGCGTGCGCGAGCCGAGTCGCTTCCGTCGAGAGCGGGGATGGCGATCGGCTCGAGCGCCGAGTGTGCGAGGCCGCCGAGGCCGCACTGGCCGACCACAGGTATGTGACCGCGATCGACGTGCTCGTCGGGCTCGGCTGGCTTCAGCCCCGGCACGTGGACGAGTGGCGCCAAGGCCGGGTCGACTGCCTCGAGCGCGTCACCCAGGCGAACCTACAGAGGCTGTCGAAGGCGATGAGCATCTTCCATGGCTGGGCGCGAAGCCGCGGCCTGAAGCCGAGCGAGGCCAGCTACGTCGCACGTTCGCGCGACCGCCGGCCGCTGCGCTTCTCGACGAGCGGCGACCCGGAGACAGAGCGCGCCTATCGCACGCACTGGGTCTCGCCCGAGCTGTCCCAGCGCCAGCGCGACCGCCTGGCGGAGCGCCAGAGCCGCCCGCCCGACCTGGTGGTCGTCTCGCCCCTCAAGGACTGGACCTGCGCAGGCTGCGGCGGCAGCGGTGACTTCCTGCTCATGGAGGACACGGGCCCGTTGTGCATGACCTGCGCGGACATGGACCACCTCGTCTTCCTCGCGGCCGGCGACGCCGCACTGACGCGGCGAGCCAGGCGCGCGAGCGGGCTGTCCGCAGTCGTGGTGCGCTTCAGCCGCGCCCGCCGGCGTTACGAACGCCAGGGGATCCTCGTCGAGGAGCACGCACTCGGGCGCGCCGAGCAAGAGTGCCTTGCCGATGAGCAGGCGCGGGCGCGCCGGCGCGAGCGCGACGCAGCGCACCGCGCCGAGCACGATCTCGAGCTTCAGGCGCGGATGGCCGCGGGGATCGCCCGCCTGTTCCCGCGCTGCCCGCCGCAACGCGCGCAGGCCATCGCGCGCCACGCCGCCGCCCGCGGGAGCGGGCGGGTCGGCCGCAGCGCGGCCGGGCGCGCGCTCGATCCGGACGCGCTGGAGCTCGTCGTCGTCGCGTCCGTGCGCCACGAGGACACCCGCTACGACGAGCTGCTGATGTCGGGGCTTGAGCGGTCGGACGCCCGCGCGAGCGTCAGCGACGAGGTGCAGCGGGTCCTCGAGAGCTGGCGCCGAGCGTGACTCGATGGCGCGACGGAGCACAGCGGCTGCGCAGCGCGGCCCGGGTCACCGTTTCGCGGCCATTGGGGATCACGAGCGGACCCGCGTCACCGCTTTCGCTCAAGAGCAGTCGCGAGTGGAGCACGAGCCGACACGCCCGCTGCTCGTCCAACCCAGGAGCCAGCAGGTGGCTGCATCGCTATCGGAAATGCGCCGAATGCGATCATCGCGGCTGGTGCCGAGAGCGATTGCTCAGGATCACCGCCGGGTCGTCGCCGCCCTCCAGCACCGCCGTTGAGAGGCCGTACAGCTCGAGCCGCCGCTCAGTGATAGACAGATCGGCAAGCAGCTGCTCACGCATTTCTTCCACCTCTCCTCTCAGTGCAGGACGCTCGGGAACCACGAGCCGCGCGGCTCTCGGTACTCACCGCGGGCCATGAGGTTCACGGGCTTCACGAGGCGGAACCCGACGCCGAGGCACCGGCGGAAGAGGTCCGAGCGCAGCGGCACGAGCAGCTCGATCGGCTCCTCTACCGCGGCCGCCGCGCCGTGCAGGAGGGCAAGCATGTCCTCGTCGCTCGCCGCGACCCCGTGGTTGAGCGGCCAGAAGACGACGTTTGAGGCGTAGGCGGCGATGCGCCCCTCGCGCACCGCGACAAACGGCCTGAAGGCATGCACCGCGTCGCGAAGCTCGTTCGTCCGCTCGAAGCCGTGGACCCGCCGGCAGAGCGCCTCGCACTCGTCGAGGTCGGCTTCCCTGAGCGGCCGCACCTCGACGCCGGCGCCGGGATCACCCGACGGGCTCCCGGCAATCACGCCGAGCGGCTCCTTCACTACGAAGCCGAGCGACTCGTAGAGCCCGAGCGAGCGCATGTTGAAGGCGTCCTGGGTCAGACGGGTGCCGGGCGCCGCCGCACCGCGCTCGATCACCGCCTCCATCAGACGGCGCCCGATGCCCTCCTGCTGGACGTCGGGCCGGATCGTGATCGGCCCGACGCTGCGGATCGGATCGCGCTCGTCGAGGAAATTCGAACCGACGAGCCGCCCGTCGAGCTCGGCGACGACGCCCCAGATGGACGGGTGAGGGACCCACGCCGCCATGAGCTCCCTAGCCGCTTCGAGCACCGGGAAGTCCCGCGGGAAGCGATGGTGGTCGTGGATGGCCGCAAAGGCGTCGAAGCAGATCTGCGCGCACGCGTCGGCATCGTCGGGCTCGACGTCCCGGAGCGTCAACCCCCCTGTCGCGGCGGTGGATGTCATCGATGTCTTGTAGGCGAGCTCGTAATTCATGGCGTCGTCCTCGCTGCGCTCGTTGTGCCGGCTGGGACGCTACGAGCGGTCGGCGGCGCCCGCAATCGGGAGTTCTCCCTATGCCGTGAGCCCGTGCTCCATCGCGAACAGCGCGACCGCCGCGCGCGTCGACACGCCGATCTTTCGGTAGGCGTTCTGGACGTGGTGGTCCGCAGTCTTGACCGAGATGCCGAGTGTGTCGGCGACCTGCTTGGTCTGCCGCCCGCGAGCGAGCAGGGCGACGACCTCGAGCTCGCGCTCGGTCAGCCCGGCCGGACGCTCCACCCGCGGCGCCTGCTGCCCGGCCGCCTGGACCACGGCGCGCACCGCGTCGGCGTCCAACCGCCCCGCGCGGGCCTCCTCGCCGAGAGTCTTCGCGGCACGCTCAGGTGGGAGCGCCTCGCGGTGTGGGCGCGGCTCAGTCATCGCATGGTAGGCGTCGGCGGCAGCCAGCACTCGCGCAGCCGGCGTGAGCGCGGCGGCAACCGCCCCGCGGTAGTACCCCGAGCCGTCGAGGCGCTCGTGGTGGGCGGCGGCGACTGGGGCGAGGGCGGCCAGGAACGGCGAGCGACTCAGGATCCGCTCCGAGTGGTAGGGGTGCAGCCTGACCCGCTCCCACTCACCGGCGGTGAGCGGCCCCTGCTTCTGCCAGATGGGCACCGGAACGGCGACACGGCCCACGTCGTGGACGAGCGCGGCACGCCGCACCGCCGACACTCCGTCCGGGTCGAACTGGCACCGCTGCGCCGCGGCGCGCGCAAGCTCCGCCACTCCGGCGGAGTGACCGGCCAGGTAGGGAGAGACGAGGTCGGCGAAGTCGCCAATCGCCGACAGCGCCCGCTCCACAGCCGGGCCGTCGAGAGTGAATCGCGGCTCTGGCTCGCAGGCGAGCGTCTGGTCCCACACCGAGGTCTCGTCTTCGATGGCCAGAATCTCCTCGGCCTCGTCTACGAAGCGAGCGGCCACCGCCGGATCCAGCGCGCTGCCGGCTCGCTCGCCGACGACCCGCGCGGCAAGCTCCGCACCGCCCAGCACACGCTGGACGTCGATGTCCCGGGCCACATGGGCGATCCGCATCGCTAGCGGGATCTCCTCGCCCTTGGCACCGGGCGCACCCTTCCCATCCCAGCGCTCGTCAACGAACGCGAACAGCGCGCCGATCGAGTCGGGCAGGCCGAGCCTGTCGATCAGCATGCGTGCCACCTCCCGGCAGGCGACGTCGACGCGCGGCATCACGCGCGCGGCCTTGGGAACCTTCCGGGCGATCTCGACGGCGCGCACCGGCAACGCGGCTCCGGGCGCCACAGCGCGCGCCATGGCAGCCATCATCTCCCGGGGCTCGCCGAACCACACCGGCATGAGGTGGTTCCTCACGGCGGCCGCCGTGTCTCCGAGGATCTGTGCCCTCAGGTGAATGTCGGCTGTGCAGCCCACCTGCTGCAGCAGGCAGGCGTAGTAGGTCTGAGAGGCCGTCTCCCGATCGACGCCGACGCGCTCGGCCAGGCGCGCGGCGACCAGTGTGCTTCGCAACCCATGCTCGAAGTCGAACCCGATGCTGAGATCGGTCGCCAACGACAGGGCGGCGATGACCTCCGCGGCACAGATCCGCTCCTCGCCCCGTGATAGTCCCTCCGCCACACCGCGACAGTATTCGAGCCTTCGGCCCGGCAAGAGTGCTGTCACTGTCAGGGTGGCCGTGGTCTGGGCGGTGACGTCCGACCGCTTCGGTTGGTTTTCGGGCTGGCGGCGGGCTGACTCTCGAGTGCTGCGTCGTCTGCCTGGTCTGACTGGCAAAGCTTCTGTCGCCCGCCGCCGCCCGAGGACCTTCGGCGTGACCTAATAGGAGCGTGGCATCGCCCCCAGTGACAGCTGTCCGCCGGAGATCCGCTTCGCCGGTGTCAACCAAACGAAGGGACGGTGCAGATGATCGTGATCGGGGCGGACACGCACAAGGGGTCGCACGCGCTGGCGGCGGTCGAGGCGGGAACCGGCCGGGTGCGCGGCCAGCGGGAGATCAAGGCCGACGAGCCCGGACACTTGGCCGCGGCCCGGTGGGCGCGCGGCCTCGATGAGCAGCGCGTCTGGGCGCTCGAGGACTGCCGCGCGGTTTCGCGGCGGTTCGAGCAGGCGCTGTTGGCGGCTGGTGAGCGGGTGGTGAGAGTCGCGCCGCATCGAATGGGGGCGTCCCGCAAGGGCGAGCGCCGGCCGGGGAAGTCCGATCAGATCGACGCGCTCGCGATCGCCCGCGCGGTCGTAGCTGACGGGGTCGAGCGGTTCCCGGCCGCGCACCTGGATGAGCGGGCGATGGAGATCCGGCTGTTGCTCGATCACCGCGCCGATCTCGTCGCCGACCGGACGCGCACGGTTAATCGGTTGCGGTGGCATCTGCTCCAACTCTGTCCCGAGCTCGAGCGCTCGCTCAAGCCCGGCGCGTTTAACCAGGGGCGCGTGCTGGACCGCGTCGAGCGGCGCCTGCGGAAGCTGCCCGCCGACGCGCGGGTACGCGTCGCGCGCGAGCAGGTTGTCCACATCCGCCAGCTCAACCGCCGCATCGAGCAGCTCAAGCGAGAGCTGCTCGAGCTGGTCAGGGCGCACCGGCCCCAGCTGCTGGCCGAGACCGGCTGCGGGCCGCTGGTGGCGGCGATCCTGATCGGCCGCACCGCCGGCGCCGAGCGCTTCCGCTCAGACGCGAGCTTCGCGCTCCAATCGGGCACCGCCCCGATCCCCTGTTCCTCAGGCAAGCGCACCCAGCACCGGCTCAACCGCGGCGGGGACCGCCAACTCAACCACGCGCTACACATCGTCGCGATCACCCGCGCCAACCATGACCCTGCCACCAAGGCGTATCTGGCGCGCAAGGAGGCCGAGGGCAAGACCAGGAAGGGAGCCCTGCGCTGCCTCAAACGCCACCTCGCCCGGCGCTTCCACCGGCTCCTCTTCCCGTCCGCCCAACCCCGACCGAAGCCACACGACACGACCCGCACCGACACGACCACCGTCGGCGCCGCGCCGATGCCCATGGTCTGCCTGACCTAGGCGCCGGCGGCTCACAGAAGGCCGTCCGCGGCTCGCTGCCGCTCGGCGCGACGCTCACCACCGTCCCCTCGTGACCCGGACCGGGGCGATCACGGCGGCGCGGGCGCCCGCCGCCGCCAAACGACGCGTTCTAAGGCCGTCTGCGGCCTCCGAAGAACGCCCCGCAACCGAAACGACCCCCAAATACACGCCCGTTGACCCACACCCGACAGCGTCACGCCCCGCGCGGGAGCCAGCCAAAGCCCGCTACGAGCGAACATCACTTGACATAGGAGCCAGCTTCGCGCTCAGAGGGACGCTCATGCGGGGCAGAGGAGCGAGAAGGTGGGCCGTTATCGCTCTTGGCACGTCCCGTGATCGCTACCGGCGCATTGCGATAGCGACGCCAGACACCGCGCTGGCTCCTGGGTTGGACGACCAACGCTCGTACGGCGGAGGGCGCTTACGACGCTCGCTCTCCAAGGTCGATGCAGGAGTCCGCGCCCGATCGATCCGGACGCTCGGAACTCGTCGACCGGCGGGCGTCCGCGCTGGCGCTCGGGCCACTCATGCATGAAGCGAGAGCAGGAGCGCGGCTCGAGGCTCTGATCGCTGTCGCACGTCTCGCGCGGGTAAACGCTGGGTGTGGAGCTCAGCGTCGACCGCGCCCCCCGGGCTCCCGAATCGACGCCTCCCGCTCTGGGTAGAAACGTCCGCCGAACCTGCTGGCCAGACGCCCGCGCCGCGCGCCATCAACACGTTCGACGCCCGCGCGCCCACGCAAACGTTGTCAGTTCGTTGCCACCGCGAGCATGCGAACACTCTCGATGTTGGTATGAGGGTTGACGAGCGCTGCCCAGACTACGCTTCAAAAAGCGGCGAAAGGCCGCGGTTTGCAGGGCTCTTCGATGCGCCCAGGGAGACTCGAACTCCCACCCCGTTTACACAGGACAAGGCCCTCAACCTTGCGCGTCTACCAATTCCGCCACAGGCGCGTGGAGCGCTGAGTATAGAGCGGGACCCGCTGCGCTCCGGCCCGAGGTTGATGCCGTCCGACCGCCCGGGTACTCTGCGAACACATGTTCGGATCAGGCAATCGAAACGGCTTCGCAGGGAGGTCCTGATGGTCGAGTTGAACCTGACCAAGCGGCAGCGGGAGATCTTCGAATACGTGAAGCGGTACGGCGAGGAGCATGGCTACCCGCCGACGGTGCGGGACATCGGGAAGGCGATCGGCCTGACCTCGTCCTCGACCGTTCACGCCCACCTCGCCAACCTCGAGAAGCTTGGGCTCCTCCGGCGCGACCCGACCAAGCCGCGGGCGATCGAGGTGCTGGTCGACAAGGCGAAGGCGGCGGTTGCGCCGGCCGGGCTTCCGGTGGTCGGGCAGGTTGCCGCGGGCCGTCCCGTGCTGGCTGAGGAGAACATCGAGGAGTACATCCCGGTTCCGCAGATCGCCGGCGGCGACGAGGGCGGGTTCGTTCTGCGGGTGAAGGGCGACTCGATGACGGGGGCGGGGATCTTCGAGGGCGACTACGTCGTCGTTCGCCCTCAGGAGACCGCCGACGACGGTGAGATCGTGGTGGCGCTGGTGGAGGAAGAGGCAACCGTCAAGCGCTTCTTCCGGGAGCAGGACCACGTGCGCCTGCAGCCCGAAAACGACGCGCTCGAGCCGATCCGCAGCCGCGACGTGCAGCTGCTGGGTCGCGTGGTGGGCGTGTGCCGGAGGGTGTCATGACCACGGCCTTGCTCGATTCGCCCACGAGGATGTTCGGCGAGTCTGCCGGTGACCCGCCGCCGGCCGGCGGCGGCGCGACGCTGGAGGAGCGGCTGCGGGGAAGGTGGCGGGCGCTGAACGCTCACGGCGCCGCCGAGTGCCCGGTGTGCGGGTCACGCATGACGCTCAGGGACGGAGCTGGCGAGTGCGGATCCTGCGGCAGTCGTCTGAGCTGAGCGACCGTTTACGACGTGGAGGCCGCGCGACCGTTTGGGCCGCGCAGCCTCCTCGTCGTGGAGGTTGCGCCCGGAGGGATAGGCGCTACCCAGGTCGCGCTGGGAGGGAGCGCGCGACCAAGTTGCAGTTCGTTAGCACGTCTGGATCACCAGATGTAGTTGTCGATGACGTTTGCCACCTCATCGGGGGGTACCGGACCGACAGTCAGCTCCCAGTTGCGCCCATCGACCGAGTTGCCGACGGTCGCGGGATAGCCCGCCTCGCTCAGGAGCCGCCTGACCACCACGGCGCGGAGGATGCACTCGCGTCCGTACCAGCGCACGTCGATCCCGAACGAGCCGTCCTCCGTGGGCCAGATCGTGAGACGGTCCGGTCGAATCGGCGCCGCCGCGTGTGCGGCGGACAGATCCGCGGGGTAGCGGTCCACCTCGTAGCTGCGGCTGTATCGGGTCCCGGTCGTCGGCGCTGGCGATTCGAGCATTGTCCGTTTGGCCTCCCGTGTCGCTTCTGGCGGGTGCGGCGTGAGTCGAGAGAACTTTCGAGCCTGAGTGGACCCCGATGTGAGGCACTCGTCACAGATGGGGCAAGAATCCACGGGGATGGGCAGCAGGCGCTCCCCGGGCCGGCCCCGCCTGCCCGACGTACTCCCTGTGAAGTACGGCCGGATCCTCCCGTGCTCCGATGCCGGATTGCCTGTGGCCCAGCACCATTCCTGGCTCCGATTACGAGACAGGAGACATGAGATGACTACCGCCCCGCCCCGTGGACGCATCCAGCCTCGTCCTGCACGCGGTGCCGGCCGTCTGCTCCGCCCCGACCGTGCGGGCGGCCGCCAGGCTCGCTCGGACCGCGCGGCGCGACCGTCCTCCCGGCCCCGCCGGGCGCTTGACGGCAGGGTGGCGATGGTCACAGGAGCCGGCCGCTCCACCGCCGCCGTGGCCGCCGCGCTTGCGGAGGACGGCGCGAGCGTGGTGCTGGGCGCTCCCGACCAGCTGGCGATCGCCCGCGTCGCTCGTCAGATCGAGGGGAGCGGAGGCCGCGCGATCGCGATCGCGACGGACCTCGGCGATCCGCAGGCGGTCGCCCGGCTGGCCGACGAGGCGCTCAGGGTGTTCGGTCGGCTTGACCTGGCGGTCAACGGGCCGGGCCGCGCCCGCGGCCTCGACGACCTCGCGGAGCCGGATTGCCGAGCGGTCTACTTCGCCGTACGTCACCAGCTGCCTGCAATCGCCGCCACCGGTGGTGGGGCGATCGTGAATGTCACCCTGGGTCCGCTGGGCTGGTCCGATGACGCGCGCTGTGTCGTGGGGCTGACCCGGGCAACGGCGCTCGAGCAGCGCGGCAGCGTGCGCGTCAACGCCCTGGCGCGCGCCCCGGGCACCCCAGGCTTCGCGGAGGCGGCGTGCTGGCTGTGCTCGGACGCCGCGCAGCACCTGAACGGAGCGGTGGTCACCGGCCCGATGCAGGAGGCAGAGGGTGGCGCCCTGCCGGCGGGCGACGGAGCCCCGTCACCGGCGGCCGCCTGAGCCGGCGGTCGGGCAGCTGGGCCGGCGCTTACCCGACCCAGCCCGGCCGCACCCCAGCGCGTGCTCGTAGGCGAGCACCACGAGCCGGGCGCGGTCGCGCGCGCCCAGCTTGACCATCGTGCGGCTCACGTGGGTCTTGGCGGTGGCCGGGCTGACCACGAGCCGATCCGCGATCTCCTCGTTCGAGAGGCCCTCCGCCACGAGCGCCATGACCTCGCGCTCTCGCTCGGTCAGCACGTCGAGCGCCTCCGAGGGAGGCGGCTGCTTCGCGCGCGACGCGAACTCCTCGATCACGCGGCGCGTCACGCTCGGCGACAGGAGCGCCTCGCCGCTCGCCGGGCGTGGCGTCGGTGTCGCAGCCGCGCCTGGCCGAGTCGGGCGACACCGCGATGTTCGCCGTCACCCCCGCGGGCTCGCCTCAGGACGCCGCGACGGAGCGCCTCGTCGAGGACCTGCGCGAGGAGGTGCTGCCCGGCAGCCTCTCCGGCGAGGCGCACGTCGGCGGGACCTCGGCGCTGACCCTCGACCAGAGCGACCACCTGGCCGAGCGGCTGCCGCTGTTCGTGACCGGCGTTGTCGGGCTCTCGTGCCTGCTCCTGGTGGCGGCCTTCCGGGCCCCGCTCATCGCGGCCAAGGCAGGGGTCGTGAACCTGCTCTCGGTGGGCGCCGCCTTCGGGATGATCGCCCTGTTCGCACAGGGCGGCTTCTTCGGCGAGCTGATCGGGATCGACCGCGAAGTGCCGGTGGCGCCGTTCATCCCCGTGATGATGTTCGCGATCCTGTTCGGGCTCTCGATGGACTACGAGGTGTTCCTGCTCTCGCGCGTGCGCGAGGAATACATGAAGCTGGGCGACACCTCGACTGCCGTCACCGAGGCGCTCGCGCGCACCGCGCGGGTGATCACCGCGGCCGCGGCGATCATGGTCGTCGTCTTCCTCGCCTTCGTCGTCTCAGAGGAGCAGTTCCTGCGGCTGTTCGGTGTCGGCATGGCGACGGCGATCCTCGTGGACGCCACGGTCGTGAGGATGGTCCTCGTTCCGGCGGTCATGCAGGTGCTGGGCCGGGCGAACTGGTGGATGCCGCGCTGGCTCGACAGGCTCGTGCCGCGCCTCGATCATGAGCCCGTGCCGGTCGACGCCCGGCCCCAGGCGGCCTACCATTGACGGGCCGGCCAGGCAGCCGCGGGGAGGTCGGGGAGAAAACCGGCCCCTCGAGGAAAGTCCGGACACCACAGGGCAGGGCGGTCGGGGAACCGACCCGGGGAAACCCGCGGGAAAGTGCCACAGAAACACACCGCCGATGGCGGGGCCTCTCGAGAGCTCCGCACAGGCAAGGGTGAAATGGTGCGGTAAGAGCGCACCGGCGTCGCGGCGACGCGGCGGCCAGGCAAACCCCGCCCGGTGCAAGGCCAAGCAGGAGCGACGACGCTGCCCGCCGAGCTCCAGGTAGGCCGCAGGGCCGACAGGCCCCGCCGCAAGGCGAGATGGATGGCTGCTCACGACAGGATCCGGCTTACCGGTCGGCTAAGGAAGGCCCCCGCACCCCGCGGGGGCCTTCTACGTTCAGGCGGCGCGCGCGCCCGCAGACCCCCATGTGGGGGTGCTTTCTACATTCGGGGTTTGGGCGCCGCCAAATTCGGCTACGAGGTGAGACAGCCCTCGAAATGCCGACGCAGACCGCACCCCCACCCACCCGCAGGAAGAGCAAGGTCGAGGACGCCTACTGCCCGCACTGCCACCTGCTGATCGAGAAGGGCGTCGGCGAGGAATGGCCCAAGGAGCCGCAGCGCTGTCCCCATTGCCGGCTGCTGGTTGGAACGGGCCGTGCACGCTCGGAACCCTCGGCCGAGCCCGGCGCACGCGGCAGCGCGGCGGGCGTGTTCGCGCATGAGGCCAAGCGCTCCGGCCCCGAGCGCAGGGTCTCGAAAGAGACGGTCTGCCGGGCGATCCGCTCAGTGGCCGAGGGCATCGGGGCACGTCCCGAGCGGCTGCTGATGGTCGACTACCAGCAGTACGTCTCGGACGACGACGAGCTGCCCGGCCTCGACCAGATCTTCGCCGCTTACGGAAGCTGGAAGCGCGCGCGGCGCGCGGCTGCGGGCTCCCCCTAGCCCGGACCGCCGGCAACCCCGTGCCCCCGTCGCTCGCGGCAGGTAGAGTGCCGCGCCGATGGATGTCGTATTCGTCCTCGCTCCCTTCGTCGTCGTGGGGCTCGGCGTGCTGTTCATCGCCTTCGCCGGGGGTGCGGGCGCGGCCCGTGAGGTGTATCTCACGCGCGGCGGCAAGATCTTCACCTTCGTGATCGTGGTGCTCTACCTCAGCCTCGGCGTGGTGATCCCGGCTGCCGTGATCGCGGGAAGGGGGGAGGCGGAGGGCGGAGTCGGCGCACTGCGAGGCGAGACGCCGACCACGCAGGAGGAGAACGGCAAGGAGCTCTTCATCCAGAACTGCAAGAGCTGCCACACCCTCGACGCCGTCCAGGCGACCGGCGTCACGGGACCCGACCTCGACGACCTCGCCCCCCTCGACCGGCAGCGCGTTCTGAACGCGATCAAGAACGGCGGCACCGGCCAGGACCGGATGCCGGCCGGGGTGCTCCAGGGGGAGGACGCCGAGGACGTGGCGATTTACGTCTCCAGGGTCGCCGGCCAGTAGACCGTCGTCGCCGCCGGCGGGCCAAATCCTCCACCTCGGGCGGAATGTTGCAGAACGCCCGCAAGCTGCGGGCTTTTCCGTTCGGGCCGTCCAGGGCTACTGCTAGCATGGCCGCGTTCCATCCAAGCCGAGGCCCTGAGCGGAAAATCGGGGCGTGGGGGACCCGTTGGCCGGTAGGCCTGGGGCGAGTCGCGGAGGTCCGCGTAGCGCAACTCTTTCAGCGCGAGCCCGTCAGCTAACCCCGCAGGCGAGACGAAAGAGAGCCGATGCAGTCAGCCGGTGCCCGCGCTTTGCGTGAGGATGATCAGCACGACATGAGCCGCGAGGCGGTCTTGCTCCAGTGGGAGCGGAAGATCGAGGTCGCCGAGCGCAGCCCGAGCCGGGCCGACCTGGACGACGGCGAGGGTGGAACCGTCGAAGAGCTTCGTCCGACCGAGGACGCCACGCACTCCGAGCCGCGTCGCTTCGAGCGCACCGCGTCCGCCGAGGCACCCGCGGCCGAGCGCCGCACGATCACGATCACGGGCCGGCCGACGCCCGAGCGCCGGCGCCGCTCGCTGATCGACAGCCAGATGGCGCAGCCCGACCGGATCGCCCTCTGGGCCTTCCTGCTGGGCCTCTTCCTGGTGGCCGTCGCCGCCGGGACCGCACACGCCTAGGCCCACTGCTCATCCGC
The DNA here is from genome assembly GCA_963751835.1 of uncultured Thermoleophilaceae bacterium. Classification (GTDB taxonomy): domain Bacteria; phylum Actinomycetota; class Thermoleophilia; order Solirubrobacterales; family Thermoleophilaceae; genus JACVRW01. The sequence continues at coordinate 31,337 of CAVVWD010000027.1, forward strand.
CGCGCGGCTTGATCCGTATCCCTTCATTGGAGTGGAAATCAAGCCTTTTTCCTTTACACTTACCGCAGGTAAGTCGTACGCAGAAAGAGAAGCGCGATGAAGGTCAAGGAGAGCAGGTTTCAGGTACACGACGAGCTCACGGCTCCCGAGCGCAGCGTCCCGATTCTCAAGGGTGCGCTCACGGGCGGCGGACAGCTCCCCAACTTCCTCGGCGTGCTCGCCGGCTCCCCGGCCGTCCTGCGCGCGTACGCCCGCTTCCGGTCGGAGCTGCGCAACGGCACGCTCGCCTATGCGACCCAGCAGCGCATTGCGCTGGCGGTGGCCGAGCACCAGAAGAGCGAGTACGCGCTCTCGACGCTCTTGCGAACCGCTCGTGACGCCGGCCTCGGCCTCGACGAGATCGCGCTCGCGCGCGAGTTCGACTCGCGTGACGAGAAGGAGTCGATGCTCCTGCGCTACGTCAAGTCGGTGATCGAGACCGACGGCTCGCCGCCCCGGCACGTGCTCGAGGAGACGCGTGAGGCGGGCTGGGAGGACGAGCAGATCCTCGAGACGATCGCGCACGTGGCCCTCGGCACGTTCGGCAACCTGGTCACGCGAGCCGGCGACGTCCCGGTGGACGGCTCGAGCGAGGACTCGCGCCTGGCGCAGGCCGCCTGAGCGGGCAAGCCGTGCGGAGGGCTACGATGTCGGTGATGGCTGCGCAGCCGGCCAAGTCCGCTGTCACCGTCCTCCAGCGCGAGACCTGCTGCGGGCATTACCACCACGCAGTCGAGCTCGTCGGCAAGCGCTGGACCGGCGCGATCCTCTTCGTCCTGATGGACGGTCCGGCGCGCTTCTCCGAGGTCAAGCAGCTGGTGCCCGATCTCTCCGACCGGCTGCTGTCCGAGCGTATGAAGGAGCTCGAGGCCGAGGGCATCGTCGAGCGGCGCGTGATCGATGACACGCCGGTCAAGGTCGAGTACTCGCTGACCGAGAAGGGCGCCGCCCTCGAGCCGGCGGTCCGGGCGCTCAAGCTCTGGGCCCGGGCCTGGATGTAGCCCCGCGCCCCAGCCGTTTAGCCTACGCGGCTCCCAACTTCGAGAAGGAGCCGCATGGCCGACCAGCCGCAGACCGCTGACGAAGTGAAGGCCCTCGTCAAGGAGCGCGACATCCGCTTCGTTCGCCTCTGGTTCACGGACATCCTCGGCCAGCTCAAGAGCTTCTCGATCAACGCGCAGGAGCTCGACGACGCCTTCGAGGGCGGGATGGGGTTCGACGGCTCGTCGATCACCGGCTTCAACGCGATCGAGGAATCGGACATGATCGCGATGCCGGAAGCGTCGACGTTCGCGGTGCTCCCCTGGCGACCAGAGGACCGGGGCGTGGCGCGCATGTTCTGCGACGTCGTGACGCCCGACCGTGAGCCCTACGAGGGCGACCCGCGCCACGTCCTGCGGCGCACCCTCGAGCGTGCCGAGGGCATGGGCTTCTCGAACTTCAACGTCGGCCCCGAGCTCGAGTACTTCTACTTCCGGAACGCCAGGCCCGAGAACGGGGTCCCGGAGGTCCTCGACGAGGGGGGCTACTTCGACCTCACGACCCTCGACGCGGGCTCCGACGTGCGCCGCGAGACGGTCCTCGCCCTCGAACAGCTTGGCATCCATGTCGAGTACACCCACCACGAGGTGGGGCCCTCGCAGCACGAGATCGACATGCGCTACGCGGACGCGCTCAAGATGGCGGACGACTGCATGACCTACCGGATCACGGTCAAGGAATACGCGATGAAGTACGGCTGGCACGCCACCTTCATGCCCAAGCCGCTGTTCGGCGAGAACGGCTCGGGCATGCACACGCACCAGTCCCTCTTCAAGGACGAGCGCAACGCCTTCTACGACGAGAACGACCAGTACTACCTCTCGGAGACCGGCAAGGCCTTCATCGCGGGTCAGCTGAAGCACGCGCGCGAGATCACCTCGGTGTTCGCCCAGTGGGTCAACTCCTACAAGCGGCTCGTGCCCGGCTTCGAGGCGCCGGTCTACTGCGCCTGGTCACGCCGCAACCGCTCGGCACTGGTGCGCGTGCCGCTCTATCACCCGGGCAAGGAGCAGGCAACCCGGATGGAGCTGCGCTGTCCGGACCCGGCGTGCAACCCCTACCTGACGTTCGCCGTGCTGCTCGCCGCGGGCCTCGAAGGAATCGAGAAGGGCTACGAGCTGCCCGAGCCGATGGAGAAGAACCTCTACCACATCAGCCCGGAGGAGCGAAAGCGGCTAGGGATCGAGCAGCTCCCGGAGACGCTCGGCGAGGCGATCGAGCTGACCGCGGAATCCGAGCTCGTGCTGCGCACCTTCGGCGAGCACATCTTCAACCGCTACGTGGAGATCAAGCGGCACGAGTGGGAGGACTACCGGGTTCAGGTCTCCCAGTGGGAGCTGGACCGCTATCTCTCCATTCTCTAGCGTGCTCCGCGGCGATCTCGGCCGCCTTCTCGAGGAAGTCGGTGATCGCCTTCCGCGACGCCCCGGGCAGCCCGGCTGCGAGCCGGGCCAGCGCCTCCGAGTAGGGCACGTAGATACGCGCGCCGGCCTCGATCGACTGCTCGGTCATCCGCACGACCACTGAGCGGCGGTCCCTCGGGTGGGGGTTGCGCGCGACCCAGCCGTTTCGCTCCAGCCGGTCGATCACGGCGGTCACAGCCCCCGAGGTGAGGCTGAGCCGCTCCCCGAGCTCGCGCGGCGTGAGCTCGCCTTCGGCCTGGATGTGGTCGATCGCCTTCATCTCCGTCATCGACACATCGTTGGCGCGCGCTACGGCGAGGTCGAAGCGGTCGTTCTCCAGTCCGTAGCGGCGTAGCGCGACGAGTAGTGCGATCGGGTCCGTCATGCGGATGCGGAATCTTAACGACTAAGCATCTTGACAATCAAGGGACTTCTCGTAACCCTACCCGGTCATGAATCCGGAACGCCGCTCGATCTTCGCCATCGCCACCGGACGCCGGGCCAAGTGGGTCGTCTTCCTGATCTGGCTGGTGGCGATCTTCATCGCCTCCGGCCCCGCCAACCTGCCCGGCAAGTTCACCGACGCGGAGGACAACGAGTCGACATCGTTCCTCCCCGGCGACGCTGAGTCGACCAAGGCGCTCCAGGCGACCGAGGAGCTCCAGGGCGGCGAGCTGGCGCCGGCGGTGATCGTGTACCGGCGCGAGTCCGGCCTGACCGCGGCCGACCGCCGGCGAATCGTCGAGGACGCCGGAAGGCTCACGTCGGAGCGCTTCCCGGGCGTCGTTCCGGACGGCGCAACGGCGGCCTCGGGCGGCAGCGGCACCGGCGAGTCCGAGGCCGGTCAGGCGCCGAGCGGTGGCGCGCAGGCCGAGGGCTGCGCGGGCCCGACCACGCCGCTCCCGAACCAACCCGAGGGCTATGCGCCCTTCGTCGGCCCGGTCTGCTCGGAGGACGGCAAGGCGGCACTCGTCACTGCCTACATCAAGGGCGACGGCCAGGGCGACACCCTGCTCGACCCTGTCGAGTTCTGGCGCGAGCAGGTCTCGGACCCGGGCGGCGGCCTCGAGGTGAAGATCACCGGCGGCGCCGGCTACGGGGCGGACGCGATCGATGTATTCGAGTCGATCAACGGCACGCTGCTGCTGGCCGCGCTGTCGCTCGTGATCTTCCTGCTGATCCTGATCTACCGCTCGCCGATCTTCCTCTTCATCCCGCTCACGGCCGTGATCTTCGCCGAGATCCTGGCGCGCTCCATCGGCTACGGGATCACGGAGCTCGGGGTGACCGTCAACGGGCAGTCGAGCTCGATCATGTCGATCATCGTGCTCGGCGCCGGCACCGACTACGCGCTCTTGATCGTCGCCAGATACCGGGAGGAGCTCCACCACGAAGACGACCGCCACATCGCGGCGCAGAAGGCGATGCGGTCGGCCGGGCCTGCCGTGTTCGCGTCGGCCGCGACCGTCATCGCGGCGCTCTTCTGCCTCTCGATAGCGAAGGTCAACGGCACCTCCGGGATGGGCCCCTTCGGGGCGATGGGCGTTGCGTGCGCCGCGCTCTCGATGCTCACCCTGCTGCCGGCGCTGCTAACGATCTTCGGCAGGCGGGCGTTCTGGCCGTTCGTCCCGCACACCCCGCGCTGGACGGCGCCTCAGGACGTGGGCCAGAGCGGCCTCGGTCGCAGGATCATCGAGGGCTCCAGCGTTCGCGCCCTGCTGCCGGTGATCGGCGGCGTGCTGGTCGCGATCCTGCTGCTGCCGCTCGTGATCCTCAATGCTCTACTGCGCGCCCTGGTCAAGGCCGTCACGGGGGGCCGTGCGAGCTTCCCGTCGCTGATCGTCGGTCCGCTCGACCGGGCGATCTTCAAGCCGTACGAGGTCCGGCGCACGCAGCACGAGCACCTGGCCGACGAGACCCACGGCTTCTGGAAGCGGGTCGGCGATCGGGTGGCCACCGCGCCGCGGCGCGTGGCGGTCAGCTCCGTCGTGATCCTGCTCGTGATGGCGGCGGGGCTCGCCTTCTTCTCGACCGACCTCACCACGAACGACAGCTATACGACCAAGGTCGAGTCGGTCGAGGGGCAGGAACTCATCTCGAAGAGCTTCCCGTCGGGCTCGGCCGCGCCGACCGACGTGATCGTCCCGCCCGGCGGCGACGTGGAGGCGGTATCGAACGCGGTTGCGGGGGTCGACGGCGTCGAGTCGGTCTCCCCGCCCGTCGCCGAGGGCCAGCAGGGTGTGCTGATCCAGGCGACGCTCCAGCCCGAGCCCTACTCGACCGAGGCTTTCGATCTGATCGAGCCGATCCGCGACGCGGCGGACGGCGCGGTTGCGGGCACGCTCGTCGGCGGCGCCAGCGCCGTCGAGTTCGACGTGCGCGAGGCCGCCGCGTGGGATTCGGCCGTGATCCCGCCGATCGTGCTGCTGGTGGTGTTCCTGATCCTGGTGATCCTGCTGCGGGCGGTCGTGGCGCCGCTGATCCTGATCGGGACGGTGATCCTGAGCTTCGTCGCCGCGCTCGGCGTCGGCTACTTCGTCTTCGACGTGATCTTCGGCTTCGTGGGCTCGGACCCGTCGCTGCCGCTGTTCGCGTTCGTCTTCCTGGTGGCGCTCGGGGTCGACTACAACATCTTCCTCGTCGCGCGGGCGCGTGAGGAGACGCTCAAACACGGCACCCGCGAGGGCATACTGCGCGCGCTTGCGGTCACCGGCGGGGTGATCACGAGCGCCGGGATCGTCCTGGCCGGCACCTTCTCGGTACTGGCGGTGCTGCCGCTCGTCTTCCTCACCGAGATCGGCTTCGTCGTGGCGTTCGGCGTGCTGCTCGACACCTTCCTGGTGCGCAGCGTGCTGGTGCCTGCACTGGTGCTCCAGGTGGGGCCGAAGATCTGGTGGCCCTCCGAGCTCGCGAAGACCGATGGCGGCGCGGCGCGCCGCGAGGAGGAGCTCGTGTCGGCTGAGTCCGGCGGCTAGGGCGGGGCCCCGCGCATCCCGGGCGATTTCTTCCGGGGTTGGTCTCCGCCGGCCGGGCCAGGGCTGGGGAAGGGGCGGTGGACAATGGCCGCTTCGGCTCCCAGGGCAAACAATCTTCGGCTGATCCTGGCTGCTCCCGAATCTGCATCGGCACCGAGGCAGCCCCAACGCTGAATCCAGGGCCACCGTGCTGACTTTGCCCGCTCCTGGCGGTCAATCCAGGAAAGCTCGCGCTTCACCGAGCGCAGCGGCCGAACGATCTTCGATCACGCCCGGCCAGGCGCGGCCGACGAACAACACCCCCTTCCCCAGCCCCATGCGCGAGACCGACCCGGCGCGACCACCCAACGGGCGAGAGGGGGACGGGGCTAGGGCGCCCGCAGCGCCTCGGCAACCAGCCGCCGAGCCATGCGCAGCGACGTCGCGTCGAGCCGCGAGGCCCGGTCGCACGGGCTGTGGCGGCAGGGCTCGCCCCCGGCGCCCACGCCGAGCTTCGCGCCGGGCAGACCAAGCAGCTCGAACTCGCGGTGGTCCGAGTTGCCGCTCGACTCGTCACGGACCCAACTGACCGGCACCCCGACCCGCTCGGCAGCGGCGAGCAGCGCGCCCTCGACGGAACCGCGCGGAGCGGCCACGGGCGAGCGCAGCCAGAACGGTCGGTCGCGGCCGACCTCGTCGAGCGAGAGCGCCCAGTCGAGGCGTCGCCTGCCGCCGCGGGCGCGCATCCGGCGGGCGAGCGCCAGGGCGCCGAGGTGGTCCGGCGAGCCCGTGTAGATCCGCTCCTCGGCGCCGGTGGCCACGAGCCAGACGTCGCAGGCGGGCCCGATGCGCTCGAGCCGGCCGGCCAGCTCGGCGACCACGCCGACACCCGAGGCGTTGTCGTTGGCTCCCGGAGCGTTCGGGGTCGAGTCCGTGTGCGCCATGACGATCCGCAGGCAGGTGGCATCCGTGTCACGGACCCCGATCACATTGCGGGAGCGGCCGAGCCCGGGCACCTCGAAGGACTGGATCCCCACGCGCAGCCCCGCCCGCTCGAAGGCCCGCGCGACGAGCCGGTGGGCGCGTGCCTCCGTCGCGCCCGCCGCGGGCCGCGGCCCCCAGGAGGCGAGCCGCGTCGCGATCTCATAGGCGCCGGCGGGCGCCTGGGTGGTGTCCGGCGGCCCAGCGGCCAGCGCCCCGGCGGCGGCCGCCGCGGCGAGCATGACCGCGGCCAGCTTCACGCCAGCAGCTTCTCGAGCTCCTCGGGCTCGGTCACCGGCCGCTGGCAGGCGAAGTGCTCGCAGACGTAGGCGGCCGCGCGGCCGTCGATCGGGTCGCGACCCTCGAGCAGCGGTACGCCGTCGTGCGGCCCGCCCGCCAGGACGATGTGGGGGCGGAACTCCGCCCGGACGACGCGCTCGAGCGGGCGCAGATCCGCGCCCGCCAGCGCCACCTCCTTCACGGGCGAGAGGTGGAAGTCGAGCGCCTGCAGGAGGTGGCCGAACGCCTGTGGGTGCTTGGGCGCCAGCTCGTGGAGCAGGCGCAGCACGGACACCGCCTGGTGCTCGTAGCGGTGCTCGCCGGTCAGCGCCGCCAACCGGAGCAGGCCGTAGGCCGCGCTCGAGTTGCCGGCCGGAATGGGATGGTCCTCGAGGTCCTTGCGGCGGGCAACGAGCCGCTCATGATCCGATGAGGTCTCGAAGAAGCCGCCCCTGTCCTCGTCGGCGAAGCGCTCGATCATCGCCTCCGCGAGGGCCCGCGCCTCGGCGAACCAGCGCGGCTCGAAGGTCGACTCGTAAAGGGTGAGGAGCGCCTCGAGCAGGAAGGCGTGGTCCTCCAGGTACGCGTTCAGCTTGGCCTGCCCGTCCTTCCACGAGCGCAGCAGCCTGCCCTGGTCGTCGCGCAGCTCGGCGAGCACGAAGCCCGCGCATGCGCTGGCCGCGTCCAGATAATCCCGGCGCTCCAACACCGCGCCGGCCTCGGCGAGCGCCGAGATCATGAGCGCGTTCCACGACGTCAGGCGCTTGTCGTCGAGCCCGGGCCAGACACGCCGCGAGCGGGCCTCGTAGAGCGCGCGCCGCCAGTCGTCGCGGCGCTCGGGCTCCCCGGGACCGCGGACCGGGATGTTGCGGCCCTCGAAGTTGCCCCGGTCGGTCGCGCCGAACCAGGCGATCGCCTCGTCGGCGTCGGCTTCGCCGGCGAGCGCCTCGCGCAGCTCCTCAACGCTCCAGACGTAGAACTTGCCCTCGACCCCCTCGGAGTCCGCGTCGAGGGCGGAGCGGAAGCCGCCCTCGGGTCCGCGCATTTCCTTCAGCGCCCAGTCGAGCGTCTCGCAGGCGACCGTGCGGAAGAGCCCGTCGCCCGTGACCTGCCAGCCGTGCAGGTAGGCCCGCGCGAGCAGAGCGTTGTCGTAGAGCATCTTCTCGAAGTGCGGCACGAGCCAGTAGGGGTCGACCGAGTAGCGCGCGAAGCCGCCCCCGATCTGGTCGTACATGCCGCCCGAGGCCATCGCGCGCAGGGTGTGGGCGGTCATCTCCGTCTCGCCTCGGCGCAGCAGGAACTCGAGCGCCGACGCGGGCGGGAACTTGGGGGCGTCCCCGAAGCCCCCGTTTGCGGGGTCGTACTGCGTGCGTAGTGACGCCACGGCCTCGTCGAGCACGCGTGGGTCCATCGGCTGGGCGGAGGGCTGGAGCCGCGCGGCCCCCTGAAGCCGCTCCGCCACCCGCTCGCTGCCCGCGCGGATCTCCTCGCGCCGCTCACGCCAGGCCTCGTCCACGGCGGCGAGCACGTCGCGCCAGCCGGGCATGCCCATGCGCGACTCGGGCGGGAAGTAGGTCCCCGCGTAGAAGGGCACCTGCTCGGGCGTCAGGAAGACGTTCAGCGGCCAGCCGCCCGAGCCGGTCATCGCCTGGCAGGCCTCCATGTAGATCGAGTCGATGTCCGGCCGCTCCTCGCGGTCGAGCTTGATGCAGACGAAGCGCTCGTTCATGAGCGCGGCCGTCTCCGGATCCTCGAAAGACTCCCGCTCCATCACGTGGCACCAGTGGCACGCCGAATAGCCGATGGAGAGCAGGATCGGGCGCTCCTCCGCGACCGCGCGGGTAAGCGCCTCCTCGCCCCAGGGATACCAGTCGACAGGGTTGTCCTTGTGCTGGAGCAGGTAAGGAGAGGTCTCATGTGCGAGGCGGTTTGCCATCTCGACTGCTGAGGCTACCCGGATGAGTAATTACTCAATCGATGTGTAGTAGTTACACAAGAAACGTGTAATCTACCGACGATGCGTCAAGCCAGCGGCGATCTATTCCCCACTGACTCGCCCATACCGGCAAGCCGGCTGATCGGCAGGCGCGACGACGTGCGCGAGATCGCCACTCGCCTCGAGGCGGGGACCCACCTGATCGTCGCAGGGCCACGGCGCACCGGCAAGACGAGCGTCTGCGAGGCGGCGCTCGGCCGCATGCGGCGGCGCGGTGCATATGTGGCAAAGCTCGACCTGTTCCGCGTATCGGACGCTGCCGAGCTCGCCGAGGCACTGGCCACCGCGGTGGTGGCAAACCGCTCCGGGGTGCACCGGGTGCTGCGCCGGGCGCGCGGCGCCGGCCGGGCGGCGCTCTCGGCCGTCCAGTCGCAGATGCTCGTGCGGCTCGTGGGGGAACTGGGGGAGGGGGTGGAGCTCGCGTTCAGCCCGGGCCGTGCCGCGCTCGATCCGGAGCGTGCGCTCGATCTGGCGCTCGAGCTGCCCGAGCGTGTGGCGCTCGCCGACGGCAAGCGGCTCGTGCTGTTCTTCGACGAGTTCCAGGAACTGGCCTCGGCGCGCCGCCCCTACGGCGATCCGGATGCAGTGACCAACCGCATGCGGGCGGTCTTCCAGCGCTCGACGGCGGTGAGCTATCTGTTCGCCGGCAGCATCGAGCACGTGATGCGCGACCTGTTCGCGCCGACGCGCCGGGCGTTCAGCGGCTTCGGGAGCTTCTATTCGCTCCGCCCGATCACGGACGACGAGTGGCGGCGCGGCCTCACCGATCGCTTCGCCGCGGACGACTGCCTGATCGGGGAGCCGGCGCTCGACCGAATCGTCGAGCTCGGGGGCGGCCACCCGCGCGCAACGATGCGCATCGCCCAGCAGACCCACCTCCTCTCGATCGAGCTCGGCACCCGCGAGATCGGGCTCGACCTCGTGCAGCTCGGCTTCGAGCGCGCCCTCGAGGGCGACCGGCCGACGATGGAGCAAATCGTGGAGCGCATCCGGCTCCTGCACAAGCACGGCCTGCTCGTGGCCCGCACCGTGGCCGCCGGCCAGCCGCCGCCGAAGCGCCTCCACGCGGGCGTTCGCGACCGGGTGCTGAAGCTGCTGCGCGACGCGGGCATCCTCGAGCACGAGGCGCGCGGCCGCTGGCGCGTGATCGACCCGCTGCTGCGCCACTACCTCGCGACGCTCGACCCGTTCGCCTAGGTTCGCGCCGCCCCGAGGCGGTCCACGGCCGAGACCACCAGGTCCCAGAACCGCGCCGCGTCCAGTTCCACCGCCACGCTGGCGTTGGGAGCGCGGCCGCGCAGCCCGAAGCGATCGCAGACGGTGGCTCCGCGGGTGTGCGTCCCATGCAGCTCCACCGCCACATGAGCCTCCTCGCAGCGCACGAGCCCGGGATCGATCACCCGTGCAACCGCGACCGGGTCGTGCACCGGCGGCGCCGGCAGCCCCCAGATGTCGCGGTAGCGGTCACGGAAGAACCCCAGCAGCCGCACGACGGTGTCGGCCAGGGGCGTGCCGAGCCCACGCACACGCTCCAGCACCGCCTCGGTCGCCAGCGCCTGGTGCGTCACGTTGAGGCCGCACATCGTGACCGGCAGGCCGCTTGAAAAAACCACCTCAGCCGCCTCCGGGTCGACGTGGACGTTGAACTCGGCGAGCGGCTCGACGTTCCCGACACCGGTCGAGCCGCCCATGAGCACGATCTCGCGCACGCGCTGTGCCAGGCCCGGATATGTCCGGAGCAGCAGTGCGATGTTCGTGAGGGGCCCGGTCGGCACGAGCGTGAGCGGCTGGGTCGCCTCGCGCAGCAGCCGCGCCATCAGGTCCACGGCGTGCTCGGCGGCGAGCGGCACGTCCGCGGCGGCAAGCTCGGCGCCGTCGAGCCCCGACTCCCCGTGCACGTGCGAAGCCGTGCGCAGGCTGCCGACCAGCGGACCCGGTGCGCCGGCGGCGATGGCGACGTCGTGGATGCCGGCCATCGAGCAGATCGCCCTGGCATTGTGGGTTGTCCGTTCGAGCGTGCCGTTGCCGGCCACCGTGGTGATGGCGAGGAGATCGATTCGCGGGTGCGCGGCGGCGAGCAGGATCGCGACCATGTCGTCGTGGCCGGGATCGCAGTCGAGGATCGTGGGAATTGTGGCCTCGGGACGGTTCATCGCTAATCCACGAACTCAAGCAACCGGAGGAAAAAGATGGAAGCAACGAGTAGTGGTGATTCTCTGGAGACCCTCGAGCCCTTGGTCGGCAACTGGAGCATGGTGCCCACATTCGAGGGCATGCCGCCGGCGGACACGGGCGCCCCGGTCAGCTTCGAATGGCTGTCGGGACGGCACTTCCTGATCGAGCGCTGGGAGGTCCCGGTTCCGGAGGCGCCCGACGGGATCGCGATCATCGGCGCCGACCCCGAGAGCGAGGGCAGCTACCTCCAGCACTTCTTCGACTCGCGCGGCGTCGCGCGCGTCTACAAGATGAGCTTCGGCGACGGAGTCTGGAAGCTGTGGCGAGACGAGCCGGACTTCTCGCCGCTCAACTTCTACCAGCGCTTCACCGGCACTATGAGCGACGACGGGAAGACGATCACCGGCGCCTGGGAGACCTCAAGCGACGGCAAGGTCTGGGAGCACGACTTCGACCTCACCTACACCAGGACGTGAGGAAGTCGACGACGTGCGGCTCGATCGCAGCATCGCCTCCTATTACGCGCTTGGCGCCGAGACGTGACCGGCTGCGCGAGCCCGGCGGACGGCTGGAATTCGTGCGGACTCAGGAGCTGCTCGGCCGCTTCCTGCCCGCCCCACCGGCGACCGTCGTGGATATCGGAGGAGGGAGTGGTGTCTACGCGCTGCCGCTGGCGGCCGCGGGCTACGACGTGCACCTGCTTGATCCGGTCGAGCTCCACGTCGAGCAGGCGCTCGCGCAGGCGCGCGAACGGGGAGTGGCGCCGGCCGGCGCGCGTGTCGGTGACGCGCGTCGGCTCCCCTACGGGGACGCGAGCGCGGATGCGGCGCTGCTGCTGGGCCCCACAAACCGGCGTGCCACGATGATGCCTTTGTGGCGGTGAGTTCTCAGGCGACCCGCCGGTTGACCCGGTTCGTGTTCTTGTCGATCGCGGCTGCGGTCGCGACGATCGCGCTGAAGGCGGTGGCCTGGTTGCTCACGGGCTCCGTCGGGTTCCTGTCGGACGCGGCCGAGTCGATCGTCAACCTGGTCGGGGCGCTTGTGGCCTTGATCGCGGTTCGCGTATCGGTACGCCCGCCGGACGACGATCACGCCTACGGCCACGAGAAGGCCGAGTACCTGTCCGCCGGCGCCGAGGGCGCGCTGATCCTCGCCGCTGCGGTGGGCATCGCGTGGGTGGCCGTCGCGCGCCTGCTGGACCCGCAGCCGCTCAGCGACGTGGGGGTGGGCGTCGCGGTCTCGGCGGTTGCCGCGGGCCTCAACCTGATCGTGGCGACGCTTCTCATCCGGGTCGGGCACGAGCAGCGATCGATCACGCTCGAGGCCGACGGCCGTCATCTGATGACCGACGTGTGGACGTCCATCGGTGTGATCGTCGGCGTCATCGCGGTCTTGTTGACCGGCTGGGAGCGGCTCGACCCGATCATCGCGCTGCTGGTGGCGATCAACATCGTGCGGACCGGCATACAGTTGCTCGGTCGCTCAGCCGGTGGCCTGATGGACCACGCTCTCGGACCCGCGGAGCAGGCTGAGATCCAGGCGGTCCTCGACGCGCATCGCGAAGACGGTGTCGAGTTCCACGCGCTGCGAACGCGCCAGGCAGGACGAAGGGCGTTCGTGTCGTTGCATCTGCTCGTGCCAGGCGCGTGGACGGTGCAGCAGGGCCACGACCTTGCCGAGCGTGTCGAGCGGGATCTACGCGAGCGACTGCCCTACGCGACGGTGTTCACGCACGTCGAGCCAAGGGAGGACGCCGCGTCCTTCGAGGACGTCAGTCTGGATCGCTCCGCCTGACATCCCACAGGCCGCGTCAACGGCTTTCGCGAGGCATGCCGCCCCGGCGTAACTCGGCGCGCTTGATCTTCCCGCTCGGCGTCTTCGGCAGCGCCTCGGCGAAGTCCACGATTCGCGGGTACTTGTAGGGCGCCGTCTCGCCCTTCACGTGCTCCTGGAGCTCGCGCGCGATCTCGGCGCCGGGCGCGTAGCCCTCGCGCAGCACGACCACCGCTCGCACGACCTGTCCGCGGACCTCGTCGGGCGCGGCCACCGCGGCCGCCTCGGCCACTGCCGGGTGGGAGACGAGTGCCGACTCCACCTCGAAGGGGCCGATCCGGTAGCCGGCCGAGATGATCAGGTCGTCGGTGCGGCCCTCGAACCAGAGATAGCCGTCCTCGTCCTCGCTCACGCGGTCGCCGGTGCGCCAGGGCTCGTCGCGGGGGCCGTCGAGGAAGAAGGTCGGCACGGTCTCGGGGTCGATCACGAGCTCGCCCTCTTCGGTCCACGCGCGGAAGCCGGGCAGCGGCCTGCCCATCGACCCGGGCCTGACCGGCGGGCCGATCGGCATGCCGGTCAGATGGCCGGTCTCGGTCTGGCCGTAGCCGTCGTGGATCGAGACGCCCACCTCCTCCTGCCAGGCGCGCACGACCTCCGGGTTGAGCGGCTCCCCGGCGGCGCAGGCGTGACGCAGATCAGCCAGTGGGCGGAGCTCCACGCGTTTGGCGATCGCGCGGTACTCGGTGGGGGACATGCAGAGCACGGCAACGCGCTCGCGCTCGAGCAGCTCGAGCCGCTCGGCGGGGTCGAAGCGGGCGTCGTGGAGCAGCGCCGTTGCGCCGCGCAGCCAGGCAGCCACGAACGCGTTGCGCGCGGACAGCGACCAGCCGCTTGCGGCCGTGCACCAGGCAAGGTCGCCGCGGCGGGCTCCGTACCAGTGCTCGGCCTGCACGTGCTGGCCGCTGAGATACCCGTGGCTGTGGCGGATCGGCTTAGGCTCGCCGGCGGTACCGGATGTGAACACGATCAGCGCAGGATCGGTGGCCGCCGGCTCCACAAGCGGCGCAGGCCCGGCCCGGAGGAGGCCCGCGTCGGGCAGCTCCAGCACGAGCCCGTCGAACCCCGTGGCTGCCACGAGGTCGAGGTCGCGGGCGTCCGCCACCACGGCCCGCGGCCCGACGCGGTCGATGCGCGCGCGCAGATCGGCGGGCCGCAGCTGCTCCGCGCACGGCAACGCGACCGCTCCGATCCGCCAGCACGCGAGCATCGCGTAGACCCACTCGGGCCGGTTGCCGAGCACCGTCATGACGACGTCGCCCCGCCCGACGCCCCGTGCCGCCAGCGCCCCGGCCAGGCTCGCGGAGCGCTCTGCGACCTCTCCAAAGTTCACCTCGCTCCGCTCGCCCTCGCGCGAGATGCACACGACGGCCGGCCGCGAGGGGTCCGCCGCTTCCACGCAGTCGCGGATGAAGCTCACGCGCCGGGCGGCGTCCAGCGCTCGCCCTGCGGGTCGTCCTGATCCACCCGCCGCACGCCGGGGTCCTGGGCGATCAGCGCGGCGACCACGCCGGTCACAGCCCCTGCTTCGAATCGAAATGCTCGTAGATGAGCGCCTTGGAGATGCCGGCGCGGCGCTCCTCGGCGGTCAGGCGTCGCCGGGTGGCTGCGGTCATGGGCTCTTTGTGACGGATACGGGGGGCGGTCCCAGCAATCGAACAGGGAGCTTAGGCGGGTGTCCTGATCGGCACGCTCGGCCTCGCCGCCGAGTGGGGATGGACAAATGTTCTGGCGCCGATCCCATGGACCTCGGCGCTGATGCCCGAGGCGGCTCTGCGCCCGGCCTTGTGATGGCCGTCGCGGCGGGAGCTCTCGGCGGCTTAGTCGGCCGCGCGCTCACTGGGCAGATCGCGTGCCCGCGCGCCTCACGGCGATCGACGAGCGCGATCGCGGTCGCCCTGTTCGCGCTCCTGGCATGGGCCCTGTTGCGGGTGGACGCGGGCGGTCCCTCGTCCAGCCCGGGCGCCGGCAGGACCGCCCTGTCTCGCGCCGAACTTGTTTGAAAACGCATTAAAGGGGGGTAAGTCACCTGCCGAACCATCTGGTAGGTTCACGATCACGCCGAGTCCGCGTTAGCGCGGAGCGGGGGAACCAAGGGTGGCTTCGGCCACTGGGGCGAACTCCCTTTCGAGGGGGCGCGCGAGCTCTTTCAGCGCGAGCCCGTCAGCTAACCCCGCAGGCGTTCGAAAGAGAATGCCTTCACCTTCACGTAAACAGCTGCTGCATGCTGCCACAGTGCTGGCATGCCTGACGGGAGTCGCCGCGCTCGCGCCCGCCGCCGGTGCCCAGGTTTCGACCTCGACGTCCGGCGGCGGCGCGGTGTTCGTGCCGCCCCCGCCTCCGCCTGAGAAGGCGACGCTCGTAGACGGGCGGCTGATCGCACCGGCCTCGGCGCCCGTGAGGGTGGCGCGTGTGATCGAGGCCGCCAACCGGATCGTCGAGAAGCCCTACCGCTACGGCGGCGGCCATCAGCAGTACAGGAAGGGCCGGCTCGATTCGGGCTATGACTGCTCGGGCGCCGTGTCGTACGCGCTCTACGGCGGCCGCTTCCTGCGCTCGCCGCTGCCGAGCGGCCCGCTCATGGGCTGGGGCCTGGCGGGCCCGGGCAGCTGGATCACCGTCTACGCGCACGGCGGCCACGCATACGCCGTCATCGCCGGCTTCCGCTTCGACACCTCGATGCGCGATGCGGACGCCCCCGGGCCGAGCACCGGCCCGCGCTGGAGCCGAACGCTGCGCACGTCGTCGGCGTTTGTCGCGCGCCACCCCACCGGATACTGAGCGGGCTCGGTTGCGGGATATCCTTCGTTGACTCGCGAGTCAACGACACCGGAGCACGCCTGAACCCATGGCCGTAGCAACGAGCGCCTTCACCGAGAAGACCGAGGAACAGCAGGCCATCACCGAGATGGTCCGCCAGTTCGTCGACAACGAGGTCATCCCGATCGCCGAGGAGCACGACCACGAGGACAAGTTCCCCGACGCGGTCGTCGAGCACATGAAGGAGCTCGGGCTGTTCGGCGTCACGATTCCCGAGGAGTACGGCGGGATGGGGCTCGATCTCACGACCTACGCGATGATCGTCGAGGAGCTCTCGCGCGGCTGGATCTCGGTGTCGGGCATCGTCAACACGCACTTCATCGGCTCCTACCTGCTCATGAAGTTCGGCACCGACGAGCAGAAGGAGCACTTCCTCCCGCGCATGGCCACCGGTGAGCTGCGGGCGGCCTTCTCGCTCTCGGAACCCGAGGTCGGCTCGGACGTGCAGGGCATCAAGTCGACTGCTAAGAAGCTCGACGACGGCCATTGGGAGCTGAACGGGCAGAAGATGTGGGTCACCAACGGGCTCCGCTCCGGTGTCGTGTTCGTGCTGATGAAGAGCGACCCCAAGGCCGACCCGCCCCACACCGGAATGACCTGCTTCATCACCGAGAAGGAGCCGGGCGCGGAGGAGAACGACGGGCTGACCGTTCCGCCACAGATCAAGAAGATGGGCTACAAGGGCGTCGAGTCCACGGAGCTCGTCTACGACGGCTACCGCTGTCCCCCCGAGCGAATCCTCGGCGGCGAGGAGGCCGGGCTCGGCAAGGGCTTCGCGCAGATGATGGACGCGCTCGAGGTCGGGCGCGTCAACGTCGCCGCCCGCGGCGTCGGGATCGCCCAGCGGGCGCTCGAGCTGGCGCTGCGCTACTCGCAGGAGCGCAAGACGTTCGGTCGTGCGATCGCGAAGCACCAAGCGATCCAGTTCAAGCTGGCCGACATGGTCACGAAGATCGAGGCCGCCCGGCTGCTCACGTTGAAGGCCGCCCGCATGAAGGACGCCGGGCAGCGCTCCGACCTCGAGGCCGGGATGGCAAAGCTGTTCGCCTCCGAGACCGGCAAGGAGGTCGTCGAGGAGTCGTTCCGCATCCACGGCGGCTATGGCTACTCGAAGGAGTACGAGATCGAGCGCCTCTACCGCGACGCGCCGCTGCTGCTGATCGGCGAGGGGACCTCGGAGATACAGCGGATGGTCATCGGCAAGAAGCTGCTCGAGCGGAACCGGATCTGAGCGTGTCGTCCACGGACACCAAGGTGCTGATCGCTCGCGCAATCGATCGCCTCAGCGAGGAGGTCCCCTCTCTCAAGCAGCTGAAGCTGGTCGTGAAGCTCGAGCTGCGCGCCCACGGCGCGAGCGTCCCGATCTGGCGCGTGGAGGTGCCCGGGCCCAAGATCGACCGCGACCCCGCCGGCGACGCCCGCGTCGAGGTGTCGGTCGCGCGCTCCCACTTCAACGAGCTCGCTGAGGACGGACGCCTCCGCGACTGGGCGCAGGCCTACGAGCACGGCCACGTCCGCGTTGCGGGCGACTCGTCGGTGATCAAGTTGCTCGCGAACGTGATGCAGCGTCAGCTGGCGCGCACCCGGACCTAGCTGAGTAAAAGTTCACGGAAGCACGGCAAGACGGGGCGTACGCTGTTCCGCGATGCGCCCTGGACTCGTGGCCCTGGCGGCGGCTGGAGCAACCGCCGCCGCGTGCCTGACCGCGGCCCCCGCGGGCGCCGCCACCTACCCCGCCGGTTTCGAGGAGAGGACGATCGTCGGCGGTCTCGATCAGCCGGTCAGCATGGCCTGGGCTCCCGACGGGCGCCTCTTCATCATCGAGAAACCCGGCCGCCTGAAGGTGGTGGCCCCGGGCGCGACCCAGGCGACCACGATCCTCAACATCTCCGGCCGCGTCAATTCCTTCCACGACCGCGGCCTGCTGGGCCTGGCGCTCGACAGCAACTTCGCGAGCAACGGGTTGCTCTACCTGTCCTACACCTACGACATTCAGCCGATGGTCGGCGACTCGGACGCCCCGATGGTCTCTCGCGTGGGGCGCTACACGATCAGCGCGAACAATGTGGTATCGCCCGAGCAGGTTGTGCTCGGCTCGCACGTCGCCGGTCCCTGCCCGCCCCCCTCCAACACGCTCGATTGCATGCCCTCCAACGGGCTCTCGCATTCGATCGGCACGGTCCTCTCGGCTCCCGACGGGACACTCTGGATCGGCAACGGCGACGCGGCCGACTTCAACATCGTGGACCCGCTCGCCTTCCGGACCTACGACGAGCGCAGCATGGCCGGCAAGATCCTCCACGTCGACCGCGACGGCCGCGGTCTCCCCGGCCACCCGTTCTGCCCGGGCGACGCCGATCTCACGCACGTCTGCACCAAGATCCACTCGCAGGGCTTCCGCAACCCCTTCCGCTTCAAGCTGCGTCCCAACGGCTCGCTGACGGTCGCCGACGTCGGCTGGGGCCAGCGCGAGGAGGTGAACCTGATCGCGGCGGGCGGGAGGAGCTACGGCTGGCCCTGCTACGAGGGCACGATCCGGACGGGCGGCTACGGGGACCGCCCCGAGTGCGTGCCCGAGTACGCGAAGGAGGGCACGGCGGCCGCCCACCTCGGACCCCAGCACGACTACCAACACACGGCCAGCGGCAACGCCGTCATGGCCGGGCCCGAGTACACGGCCGTGGAGTACCCGGCCGCCTACCGCGGCGACATCTTCTTCGCCGACTACGCGGCCGGCTTCATCAGCCGTCTGAAGCTCGGCGCGTCCGGTCAGGTGGCCTCCGTCGAGGCGTTTGCGACCGACTGGGTGGGCGTGGACCTCGCGGCCACTCCCAACGGCGATCTTGCCTTTCCGGACTTTCAGGGAGCGATCAAGAGGGTCGTCTACACGCCGTCGAATCGCTCGCCGAGCGCGGTCCTGAACGCCACGCCGACCAGGGGCCCCGCCCCGCTGCCGGTGCAGTTCGACGCCGCGGGCTCGAGCGATCCGAACGGCGACCCGCTCTCCTACGACTGGGACTTCGGCGACGGCACGCCGCACAGCTCGGTGCGCAACCCGGCGCACACCTACACGCAGCGGGGCGTCTACAGCGCGCGTCTGACCGTGAGCGACGGCCGCGGGCTGAGTGACACGGAGACCGTCTCGATCGCCGTGGGCCTGGATCCCCCCACCGCGAGCATCACGAGCCCGGCGAACGGGTCCCTGTATCGAGACGGGCAGACGATCCAGTTGCGCGGTACGGCCACGGACACGGAGGACGGCCAGCTCCCGGCCTCGGCCTACCGGTGGACCGTCCGACTCCACCACGGCGGGCACATCCACCTTGTGAACACGTACACGGGGGTGGTTGCGCCGAGCTTCACCGCCCTCAACGACCACGACGCCGACTCCTACTACAACATCGAGTTGCAGGTCACCGATTCGCACGGCCTCGGGGGCTCGCACAGCATCGAGCTCCGGCCTGAGACGGTTGGCCTCGCGCTCACGAGCGCGCCACCCGGAGCGCCCCTCAGCTACAGCGGCATCCAGGGCTTCGACCCCATGTTCAGGACGGCGGCGATCGGCTACCGCACGACCATCTCGGCCGCTGACCGCTTCCTCTCGGGTGGCCGGGAGTGGGTCTTCGACCATTGGTCGGACGGGGGTGCCCGGGTCCACGACGTTACGGTCCCGGCGAGCGCCGTCACCCTCACCGCTGTCTACCGGGGCGTCGGCGGCACGGGCCCCGGGAGTCCCACCAATTCTCCGGTGTCGCGCGCCGGGCGCGACGTCCTGGCGCCCAGGGTGCGAATCACCGCCCCCGCGCGGCGCGCGACAGTAGCGGGCAGGATCCGGGTGCGGGCCATCGCTTCAGACAACGTCGGCGTCAGAGCGGTGCGGTTCAAACTCGACGGCAAGCGCCTCGGGCGGCCCGATTCGAGCTCTCCGTTCCGCTTGCGCTGGGACACGCGTACGGTGAGGAACGGACCGCACCGGTTGACGGCGGTGGCACGCGATGCCGCCGGCAATGCGACCACCTCCCGGGTCGTCCGGTTCAGGGTGCGGAACTGACGCGGTCGTCTCGGGCGTTAGCGCTCGAGCGCCGCACCGGCGTCGTAGAGCTTGACCACGCGCACCGCGCCCGGCGCGGCCGCGTCGAGGCACAGCTCGCAGAGCACGCACTCGTCGAGGTTCGCGCGCACGATCTCCACCCCGTCGTCGCCCGCGGCGAAGATGTCGACCGGGCAGGCTTCCTCGAGCTTCTTCGCGAGCTCGGCGTCCACGCGCGCCTCGGGGGACACCTCGACGTCGATGAAGATGCCGTGCTTCTCTCCGGGCTCAACGCTCACGCGGTCACCCCAATCCGCTCCTTGACGAGGTCGGGGATCTCGGCGATCTCCTCGGCCACCACGATCCCGGCGGACGCAAGGCGCGCGATCTTCTCCGCAGCGGTGTCCTCCTTGCCCTCGACGATCGTGCCGGCGTGGCCGAAGCTCATCCCCGGCATCTCGTCCATGAAGCGCCCCGCCATGAATGCCACGATCGGCAGGCGCGAGTTGTTGTCGGTCACCCAGCGCGCAAGCTCGGCCTCCATGCGCCCGCCAGGCTCGGTGTAGATCACGATCGCCTGGGTCTGCTCGTCGGCCTCGAACAGCGGCATCAACTCGGCGTAGGTGGAGCCGATGATCGCGTCGCCGCCGATCGAGACGGCGGTGGACTGGCCGAGCCCGGCCGCGCTGAGCGTCGAGGACATCTCTGTCGTCATGCCGCCGGAGCGCGAGATCACGCCGACGGGCCCGCTCGAGTAGGCCTTGGCGGCATCCCGCGCCGGCCCGCCTATGCCGCCCATCTTGATCACGTCGGGCACGATGATCCCCAGGCAGTTGGGCCCGATGATGCGGGCGCCGCGCGTGCCGGCGAGCTCGACCATCTGCGCAACATCCCCGCGCGGGATCCGCTCGGTCACGATCACGATCAGCTTGACGCCGTTCTCGATCGCCTCGAAGACGGCGTCCTTCGTGAACGCGGGGGGAACCGTCACGACCGAGCCGTCGATCGGCCCGCCGTGGTGCTCGACCGCCTGAGCGACCGTGTCGAACACCGGCACGCCGTGGACCTCGCGGCCCTTCCGGCCGGGGGTGACGCCGCCGACGATCTTCGCGCCGGCGCCGTAGTCGAGGCACTCGCGGGTGAGGTTGACCGCCTCGCGCCCGGTGATGCCCTGGACGATGAAGGTCGTGGTCGCGTCGATCAGGATCGACATCAGGCGGGGGCTCCCTGGATCTTCACCACCGCCCGGCGTGCCGCCTCGTGCATCGACACGCTGCGGTCGCAGTACTCGACCCCGTACTTCTCGAGGATCTTGAAGCCCTGCTCCTCCCACGCGCCCGGGATGCGGAAGATCGCGATCTTCTCCGCGGGGTCGTAACCGAGCTCGAGGCAGGCCTTGATCACGCCGCGGGCCACGATGTCCACGCGCGTGTTGGAGACGATCGACATCATCACGGCGATCTTGTCGACGCCCGGCTTCTGCAGCACCAGCTTGGCCAGGCCGCACGCCTTGCGCACCGAGGGGTTGCCGCCGATCTCGCAGTAGTTGGCCGGGTGTCCGCCGTGGGCGCGGACGGCGTCGAAGAGCGTGAGCGAGCCGCCCCCGGCGCCGATCACGAGGCCGAGGTCGCCGTCGAACTCGGTGACGTTGCCGGCCACGCCGCGGTGGTCCATCCCGTCGACCGCCTCGCCGGCCAGCTCGAACTCGGTGGGCTCGCGCGCCTCGCGTGTCTCCTCGTCGCCCACGCCGAGCTCCTCGAGCAGCGCGGCCTGGCGCGGACGCGCCTCGTTCTCCATCTCCATGTGGGCGTCGAGCGCGACGAACGAGCCATCGTCGAGCTCGCCCAGCGGGTTGACCTCGGCGAGCGTCATGTCGTGCTCGACGAACACGCGCGCCAGGCGCGTGAGGATCGGGGTGATGCGGTTGAGCTGGCGGCCGCTCACGCCGGTGGCGGCGATCACCTCCTTGGCCATGAAGTCGCTGAACGGCTCGATCGTCGAGAAGTGGCGGCGGCCGACCTTGTCGGGCTGCTCCTCGGCCACCTGCTCGATGTCGATGCCGCCGACCGGCGAGAAGATCAGCACCGGTCTCTTGCGGAGGCCGTCCCAGACGACTCCCGCGTAGTACTCCTGCTCGAGCGCGGCCTTGGGGTCGACGAGCACCCCGCGCGGCATGTGGCCGCCGATCTCGAGCTGGAGAATCGCCTCGGCGTGCTCGGCGGCCTCGTCGGCGCTCTCGGCGAACTTGACGCCGCCGGCCTTCATGCGCCCGCCGCTCAGCACCTGCGACTTGATCACGGTCGGCCCGCCGATCCGGTGCGCGATCTCGCGTGCCTCCTGCGGCGTGGTGGCGAACCCGAAGTCGGTTACCGGGATGCCCGCGCGCTTGACGATCTCGCGGGCCTCGTACTCGAAGAACCTCATGAGGGGCCGGGAACCCTACCGAGCCGCATGGGCCGGCCGCACTCGCTCTGGCCGCCCGATTCCCTCAACGATCCCGCCTTGGTGTCGTCAGACGACATCAAGTCGGGCTCGTAGCGGCGGTTCGGTGGATGGCGGCGCGCAGCGGCCATTCGCCGAAGCGCGTCCTAAGCCCGCGCCGCCTCGAGCTCGTATGCCTCGGCCAGCTCCGGGTCCTTGCGGGCCAGCATCTCGGCAAGGTCGACCATCACCCGGCACTGCTTCCAGGTGGCGTCGTCCTGCATCTTGCCGTCGATCATGTGGACGCCGCGGCCGTCGGGGATCGCCTCGATCACCTTCTTCGCGAACTTGACCTCCTCGGGATCCGGCGAGAAGACCTTCTTGGCGATGTCGATCTGCACCGGGTGGAGCGACCACGCCCCGACGCAGCCGAGCAGGAAGGCGGCGCGGAACTGGGTCTCGCAACCCTCGACGTCCCGGATATCGCCGTAGGGCCCATAGAAGGGCAGGATGCCGGCGCCGGCGCAGGCATCGACCATGCGCGCGATCGAGTAGTGCCACGGGTCCTGCTGCGCCGTGGCGCGCGGCGCCTCGGGGTCGTCGGGCGATGGGTCCTCGATCACCCGGTAGCCCGGGTGCCCGCCGCCCACGCGCGTCGTCTTCATGCGCCGGTTGGCCGCAAGGTCCGCGGGGCCGAAGCTCATGCCCTGCATGCGCGGGCTGGCGGTGGCGATCTCCTCAAGGTTGGTCACGCCCTGCGCGGTCTCGAGGATCGCGTGGACGAGGATCGGCCGCTCGAGCCCGGTCTTGGCCTCGAGCTGGGCGAGCAGGCGGTCGACGTAGTGGATGTCCCAAGCGCCCTCGACCTTCGGGACCATCACGACCTCGAGCCGCTCGCCGATCGCGGCCACGACCTGGGTCAGGTCGTCCAGCACCCACGGGCTCTCGAGCGAGTTGACGCGCGTCCACAGCGCCGTCTCGCCGAGCTCCATCTCGCGGCCGACCCGAATGAGCCCCTCGCGCGCGGCCTCCTTGCGCTCCACCGGGATCGCGTCCTCCAGGTTGCCGAGCAGGATGTCCACCTTGGGCGCGATCTCCGGTGCCTTGGCGACCATCTTCTCGTTCGAGAAGTCGAGGAAATGGATCATCCGCGAGGGCTTGACGGGGATCTCGCGGAGCGGTTCAGGGGCGTCTATCGCGAGCGGCTTGAAGAAGTCGCGGGGGTTGCGCATGCGCGGCGGAATCTACCTACCACTAGGATTGCGCGGCCCATGGCAGACACCCAGACGCAAGGAATCGAGACGAGCCAAGCGGCCCGCGAAGCGTCCGGCGCGCGGCAGTATGGGCGCTACCTGGAGGAGTTCGAGGTCGGGGCGGTGTACAAGCACTGGCCCGCCAAGACCGTCACGGAGGCGGACGACCATCTCTTCTGCCTGCTCACGATGAACCACCACCCGCTGCACATCAACGACGTGTACGCGGCAGAGTCACAGCAGGGACGCAACGTGGTGGTGGGGCCGCTCGTCTACTCGCTCGCGCTCGGCATGTCGGTCGCGGACGTGTCCGGCAAAGCCATCGCAAATCTCGTCACCGAGGAGCTCTCGCACCCGGCGCCTGTCTTCCACGGCGACACGCTGTTCGCGGAGTCGGAAGTGCTCGAGGTGCGGCCGTCGGGGTCCAAGCCGGACCGCGGGATCGTGAAGGTGCATACCCGTGTGCTCAACCAGGACGGCACGCTGGTGGCGGAGTTCAAGCGGGCTGTGCTTGTGCCGCGGCGAACTCCGGGCGATCAGTAGCGCCCGAGCGGGCCCATCGTGATCGACCTCCACTGTCATGTGCTGCCGGGGGTGGATGACGGGCCGGCCGGGCTCGACGACTCGCTGGACCTCGCACGGGTGGCGGCGGCCGAGGGTACCCGGAAGCTGGTCGCGACCCCCCACGTGAACTACCGCTACCCGACCTCGGCAGCGACGATGCTCGACGCGGTGGAACGGCTTAACGGCGCGCTGCGCGAGGCCGAGATCCCTGTGGAGGTGGCGCCCGGCGCGGAGATCGCGCACGACGCGCTCCCCGGCCTCGACGACGCGGAGTTACACGCGCTCAGGCTCGGCGGCGGGTCCTATCTGCTGCTGGAGGCGCCGCTCAGCGCTGTCGGCGGCGATTTCGAGGACGCCGTGGCTGAGCTCCAGGGCCGCGAATTCGGTGTGGTGCTCGCGCACCCGGAGCGCTGCCCGTCCTTCCACCGTGACACCGAGCGCCTCGCCAGGCTGGTGGGCCGCGGCGCGCTGTGCTCGGTGACCTCCTCGGCGTTCACCGGCCGCTTCGGCAAGCCGGTGCGCCAGCTGGCGGAGCGGCTGCTGGTCGGCGGGCTCGTGCACGACGTGGCCTCCGACGCGCACGACGCCGAGCGCCGTCCGCCGCTGCTGCGCTCGAACCTGGTGGCCTCCGAGCGACACCTGCCCGGCATCGCGGGCCAAATCGACTGGTTGACCGAGACGGCTCCCGCCGCGATCCTCAGCGGGGAGCCGCTGCCGGCCGCCCCGGCCCTTCCCGCCCGCCGCCGAACCCGGCGGTTCAGCTGGTCGCGGTAGGGGCGGCGGCGCGCGCCCTGCGAGCCTCAGGGAGCTGGTGCCACGCTGCGCCGATCCAGCCGAGCAGAGCCCCGAATGCGGTCGTTAAGCGCGGGTCGATGCCGACGAACGAGGCGGTCAACTCGACGATCACGAGCGCGACGAGGCCACCGACTGCCGCCAACCCCGCCGCGCGGATCAGCCCCTCGGGGTGCTGGCGCCAAACCATGAACGCTGTCCACACCGCCATCGCGATCAGCCATAGGTAGGTGATAACTCCGAGGATGCCGAGTTTGAGCCAGTACCAGAGCAGGACCACGTGGATGTAGTTTCGGTCGTGCTCCTCCGCGAGGGGCTCGCGTGCGGACCAAGGAACGCTCACGCCGAGCCCGGTGATGGGGTGGTCGCGCAGCTCGCTGATCACGTTTCGCTGCTCGTCGACGCGGTAGCGATCCGCACGCGAAGCGGTGAGCTCGCTGGGCTGGATCGAGCGCGCCCGCGTGGCGATTGGGCTCTCCGGTCCAACGACGAGCGTCAAGGCCAGCGCCAGAAGCGCCCCGACGGCCCCGATCGCGAGCACGGTACGCGAGCGCCGCCGGCTTCCCAGCACCAGCACGAGCACCAGCGCGAAGGCCCCGGCGATCCAAAACGAGCGCCGGTAGGAGAGGAGCAGCGCCGCGAGCGCCAGTGGGACGGTCCAGAGCACCCAGCCGGGGAGCTGAACGTCACGCACGCGCGCCGCGAGCACGGTGAGGAGCAGGAGTAAGAGCAGCCAGTTCGCGAGCGGCTCGTAATAGGTGATCGTGCCGCCCTCGACCGAGAGCCCGACGCCGGCGGCGATCGCGAGCAGCCCGGTGACCGCCTTGAACGCTGCCAGCCCCGCCGCTCCGCCGAGGAAGGCGCGCAGCGAGGCGTCGTCGCGGAGCAGGTTGACCACCAGCAGTGGCAGAAGCAGCATGTAGCGCGAAGCGGATCGCGGAACGAGCGAGGTCGTCCACCGGTGCGCCCGCGAAATAGCCGGTGGCGAGTCCGCCTGCGCACGCGAGCGCGAAGGCCAGCAGCGGCAAGCGTCATCGGCCCGATTCCGCGTGGGTGGCTCCTCGTCCGAACCAGCTCGAAGGCCGTTCCGGCGACGAGGATGCCCAGCAGCAGGTCGGGTGCGGTCAGGCCAGGGAGGAGGGGGGCAGACCGGCTCGTAGACGCTGGGGCCGATTGGCAGGAGCCCGACCGGGTCGACCTCGACAACGACGACCAGTCCGAGCAGCGCCGCCAGTGCGATCTTGGGAGCGCTGATCAGGTAGGCGGCCAACAGGCCGGCCAGCGGCAGCAGCGCCGCCACCGGTCCCGCTCGCTCCATGGCCAAAAGGAAGGCGAGCCCAGTCCCCGCGCCGAGGACCACCGCGGCGGCTCCCGGAGCGGCGAGGCGAGCGACGTTCAGCGCGTCGCCCCTCTTGCCCCCCTGGGAACCTCCTCCACCCCCGCGGGCGCATCGTAGGAGTAGTAGCCGGTAGTCGGTGCGTGGCTATGGTTGAAGACGAGGCCGAGGATGGGGGTGCCGAGCGCCCGGATCGTCTGCACCGCCCGGCGGGCGTCGCGACGCTTGGTCTTTCGGGAGTCGATCACCAGGACGACGCCGTCCGAATAGCGCGCGAGTACGACGGGGTCGACGACGGCGAGCACCGGCGGGCTGTCGAAGACGATGAAGTCGCTCGTTCCCTGTAGTCGCTCGATGATCGCGGCCATCCGCGGAGAGGACAGCCGCTCGACCGAGTCCTCGATGTAGGGGCCCGCGGTGATCGCGCGCAACTCGCCGTGGCCGTCGGCGCCGCCGCCGGGGAGCGACACATGGGAGGAGAGCTGGTCTGGACGGCGTTCCACCCCGTCGCCGACGAGGTAGTCGCCGAGCCCCGGCTCCCGCGCCACATCGAAGTAGTTGTGAAGTGTTGGGCGACGCAGGTCGGCGTCGATGGCCACGACCCTCCAGCCTTCGGTCGCGAGCGCCCGAGCGAGGTTCGCGCTGACGAAGCTCTTGCCCGAGCCCGGCTCGGCCCCCGTGACCAGTACGCTCCGGGCGCCGTCGCGCCCGTCGCCGCCACGGTCCAGCCCAACCACCACAGCCGTGCGCAGGCGCCGGAAGGCCTCGACCACCGGGACGTCCGGGGACGCTTTCGGGATCTCGCCGAGGATCGGCAGCGAGAGCTCGGTCGCCGCCTCCTCCGGCGAGCTGTAGCGGTCGACCACCAGCTCACGGATGTAGACCGCGATGGCGCCCAGGATGAGTGCGCCGAAGATCGCAAGCAGTGCGTCCCGGCGCGGCTTCGGGGAGACCGGGTCGGCGGGCGGGACGGCCCGCTCGATTACCCGCACCGTGTCGCCCGGCGCGGCGGTCTCGTCGGCCGCGCGCGTCTGGAGCGCGGCGAGCTCGGCCTCTAGCCCGGCGACGCTCGGATCGTCGGGAGCGACCCCGCGCGCCTCGATTTCCGCGGCGATCTCGTCGATGCGCTCCTGGATGCGTTCCAGCGCCTGGCCGCGCGTCTCGCCTTGCAGCCGGTCGCTGTACTCGGCGAAGCCGTTCGCGTAAGCATTGGCCCAGGACGCGGCGGTGCGCGCGTCGTCGTTCTCCGCCTTGAAGCTGAGCACGCCGACGCGCTGTTGAGGCTCGACCGAGACATTCGAGTCGAAGTCGTCCTCGCGCCCGCGGACCGCGGGGCTCTCATGCGCAACGTCGAGCGCGCTCTGGGTTTCAGCGAGCTTGGTGTAGACGTTCGAGAGGCTGAGGAGTTCCTCCTCGCTCAGCTGTTCCCCGGCGGCCTGCCGGCTTGAGACGATTTGGACGAGCGCCTCCGCCTCGTAGACGTTCGTCCTGCTGCTGCTGACCACGTAGGCGGCTACGCCGGCGGCCAGGGCAAACGCCAGTAGCCACCACTTGTAGGCCCACAGGATCCGTAGCTGCTGCGCGCGCTCCATGCCAGTCCAGTTCCTCGGCCGCAGGACCCGAGACCGGCGTCTCGCGCGGGCGCAAGGCCTCCGGTGCAGCGGTCGGGCAACGAAGACTAGCCGGGAGCGCCGTGCCCAGGAAGTGACGTCCAAGCGGTCTGGGGCGTAGCTCGAGCAACTTTCGGGTAAGTTGCTCGAGAGGACCGCCGGGCTTAGCCGTCCCGTCGACCCTCACGACAAAGGCACACCCGTCGCGAGGCGGGGTCGCAAAGCAGGGATCTCTCGGAGATCGACCTGCCACCGAAAGAGGGAAGTTCATGGACGAACCCGGGTTGCGGGCGCTTCGGCTCGCATCCCGCCCTGCCGGTTGTGGCGCTCATTTTGGCGTTGGTCCTCCTATTGCTCGTGCCGGTGAAGGGCATGGCTGCATCCAAGCCCGCTCCACGCGCGTCGACCGGTTGCAAGCCCTCAGCCACCGCCGCTGCGAAGCGGCTCCGCCGCGAAGCCACCCGCACCAGCCACCAGGCTCGTGAGGCGCGCGCACGCTCCGATAGTGTCCGTCCCTTGAAGCGCCGCCGCGCCGAGCGCCGAAAGGCACGCGCGCTGAGCAGGAAGTCCGCCCGCCTCAAGAAGCGCGCCGCGCTCTGCGGGCGCGCAGCGGCGAAGTCGAGAAAGCCCCGGCCCTCGGCGCCCGCAAGCGCGCCGTTCCCGTCGCCCGCGCCGGGCGGCACGACCCTGACGGGAGTGCACGTCAATCCCGGCTACTTCACCGAGCTTGCCGCGATGAGCAGTTCGATCGGGGCAAAGTTCGTGCGGATCGAATTCCCGATCGGGACCGATCCGGCCGCCATGCGCGAGGCGATCTCGGCCTACGACAGCCAGGGGATCACCGTCCTCCCACTGGCGGGCTTCCCGCGCTCGATGGCCACCGCCGACCAAGCGCGCAGCCTCGGCCGCTGGGCCGCCGCGTTCGGCCCGGGCGGTTCGTTCTGGACCGGGGACCCCACGCCGCACCCGACGCCGTGGATCGAATTTGGCAACGAGACGTCCCAGACCTGGCAGTACGGAGATGCATACGGGTCTGCGAGCTACAACCAGCGCGCACGCGACTATGCGCTCCGTTTCAAGGACGCGGCGCTTTCGGTCGCCGCCGCCAACCGCGGCGTCGGCCTGCTCGCCCAGGCCGACGACGAGACGCCCGCACTGGGACAACGCGATGTTCGCCGCGGTGCCCAAGCTGGAGCTCTACGTGGCCGGCTGGACCGTCCACCCCTATGGGCCCACGGCCGACGCCATCGCTCGGATGGATCGCGCCGCCGGCTACCTGGCGGCCCACGGCGCCGCCCCGTCCGCCGCCCGGCCCATCTTCATCACCGAGGACGGGATCGCGAGCGACAACGGGCGCTGCCTCAGCGACAACTACGGCTGGAACAGGTGCATGAGCTACAGCGCCGCCGGGCAGGCGCTGGAGTCGAAGTACGGCGAGCTCACGTGCGCGCTACGGCGGCCTGCTCCGCATGTACATGCTCTACTCGATCCGCGACGAGCGCGGCCCGGGCACTACCTCGGAGCGCGAGGACTACTTCGGCATGGTCCAGAACGGCGGCGGGCCCAAGGGCGACTTCACCGCGGCGATTCGCCGCGTGTTGTCGAACTAGCCGCGGTCTTTAATACGGCGGCGAGCGTCCACGACCTTCCACAGCGCGGCCGCCTTGACGCGGTCCCTGCGCGGATCGGCGCCGTACGGCTTCGGCGTCAGCCCGAGCCGCCGCACGCGCCCGTTCCACATATGCACGCCGGCGCGCTGGATGTTCTCGGGCGTCTGGAAGCCCACCGACAGCGAAATCGCAACCTCCGGGCCATTCTCGACCCAATGGGGCTTCAGCGGGGGCACGTGCACGCCCTGACCGGGCTCGAGGTCGAAGTTGACCGGGTCGGCCGGCAGCTGCCCGGTGTTGCGGTGCGCGTTGCTGTAGAAGGCCTCGCTCTCCTCGCGCTCGCGGGCGTCGTCGGGGAAGCGGCCGATGCTGACCCGCTTCTCTCCGCGGATGTGCAGGAGGAAGCCGATCTCGCCGTCGATGTGCGACGGAGTGGTCGAGCCGGCGGTGGCCAGGAAGATCACCGAGTGGAAGCCGCTCATGGCGTCGCGCCCGCCCGGGACGATCGGCGCGAGCTCGTCCATCACCTCGTCGAAAACCTCCTGGTACTTGGGAATCCCGCTGAGCTTCGGCTGCTGCAGGATGATCGGGAGGGCCGCCCAGCAGCCGTTCGTCTCGATGCCGCGGATCACCTCGGCGATCGGCTGATCGAGCTTGGGGACCTCGCCGCCGGGCTCGACCGCGCCCACGTTGCCGAGGTTGTGCTCCGCCACGTCGCCGGGGAGCCGCTCGGCGAGGTCGGCGAGGGCGTCAAGCGTGAAGAGCGGATTGTCAGCCAGCGTGTGGGTCAGCCGGAACGGCTCGCGGCGAAACTTGGATCTGGCCTCGGCCTGATCGAAGGACAGCAGCTTGTGATCGGCGAGGGCGCTGGGTGAGAGGTCGCTCATGCGAGTCCCTTCGGCAGTCGGTCCAGAGGCCTTGAATAGTATGCCACCGTGCCTGAAGCTGAGGGCAAGGTGGTCGACGACGTCGGCGCCCTGCAGGCATTTCACGGCGCCTGGGACAAGCTGGCAGTCGCCGCCTCGCGGCCGTTCTGCGCGCCGGGCTGGCTGATGCCCTGGTGGCGCCACGCGGCGCCGGCGGGAGCGGGGCTCCGGGCGGTGCTCGTGCTGGACGGCGACGAGCTGATCGGCGTGGGGCCGCTCTACGAGGAGCGGAGGGGAGGGCTGCGCTGGTGGCGGCCGCTCGGCGCCGGCGCCTGCGAGCGAGTCGAGCCGCTGGCCGGGACGGGTCGAGAGCAGGAGGTGGCGGGAGCGATCGCTCGGGCCATCGCGGCAGCGAAGCCGGACGTCGTGACGTTCGAGGGTGTGCCGGCCCCCTGCCCCTGGCCCTCCATGCTCGCCACAGGCTGGCCCGGGCGGCGCCGACCCTGGCTCGCCCGGCGGGCCGGCTCCACGGCGCCCACGGTGGACCTCGGGGGGCGCGACTTCGACGACTGGTTCATGACTCGCACGGGCCACTTCCGCCAGCGCGCCCGCAAGATACGCAAGGACTTCGCAGCCAAAGGAGGCACGGAGCGGCTGGCGACCGAGGACAGCCTGGAGCGAGACCTCGACTCGTTCGCCCGCCTGCACAGGGCGCGCTGGGAGGAGCGCGGCGGCTCGCATGCGCTGACGCCCGGCGTCGAGCGGATGCTGCGCCAGTCCGGCCGCGAGCTGGGGCTGGACCGGCTGCGCGTCCTGTCGCTGGACGTCGGCGACGCGACAATCGCGTCGGGCGTAGCTGTGGCCGCGGGGGCCGAGCTCGCCTACTGGCTGAACGGCTTCGACATCGCCTATGCGGCGCTCAGCCCGTCCCGCCTGGGCATCCTGAGCGTGATCGAAGACGGCGTCAGGCTCGGCGCCCGCCGGGTGGACCTCGGCGAAGGGGACTTCGACTACAAGCAGCGCTTCGCCGACGGCGAGGATGCGCTGGAGTGGCTGTGGCTCGCGCCGCCCGGCCCCCGGCAGCCGCTGGTGCGGTCGCTGCTGGCCGCGGCGCGCCTCCGGCGAGCGGCGTCGGAACGGCTCCCGACGGACGCCCGCGCCAGGCTGTTGGGGCTCGTGCGCAAGTCACAATGACGCGGTGACTCGCGCCACGGTCTCGGCGTGCATCATGACGCTCGACGAGGAGGAGCGGCTCCCCGATTGCCTTCGAAGCGTCGCGTTCTGCGACGAGCTGGTGGTCGTGGACTCGCTGTCCTCGGACGCGACGGCCGACATCGCCCGCGCGGCGGGCGCCCGAGTGGTCGAGCAGCCATGGCTCGGCTTCGCGGCGCAGCGCAACGTCGCGATCGACAACGCCACGAGCGAGTGGGTCCTCGAGGTGGACGCCGACGAGCGCGTCAGTGCCGAGCTGCGGGAGGAGATCGAGGCGTTCCTGGCCGACCCCCCCGAGCGCGTGAACATGGGTGGACTGCCGATCAGGGAGGTCTTTCTGGGGCGAATGCTGGGTCCGTCCGCGAAGTACCCGAAGTACCGGCACCGCCTGTTCCGGCGAGGCAGCCAGCGCCATGACGAGGCGCGAATCGTGCACGAGGGACTCGTGCCGAACGGGGAGGTGCATCCGTTCCGCGGCGACCTCATCCACCTACTGGCAGACGACCTGTCCCAGGCCGTGGCCGACACCTGGAGCTACGCCCGCCTCGAAGCCGGGCAGCTGGCGGCGCCTCCCACAGCAGCAGGGTTCGTGCGCGGGGCCGTGGTGCGCCCCACCGCCAAGCTGGTCTACCGCCTCATCGTGGACGGCGGCTGGCGCGACGGCTGGCGGGGTGTGCTCAAGATCGGCCTCGAGTGCTGGGGCGACACGGTGGTCTGGGTGCGGCATCTCGCCGGCCGGCGCGGCAGCTTGCGCGGCCGCTCGGGGGTGTCCGCGTCGACGCACTACGGCGCCTTCGAGCGCCGGCTCGGCAACGCCCGCGTGGTGGCCGTCGCGGCCGGCGCGAGGTCAGCCGGCCGCGCCGCGAGCTGGCTCGACGCGGCGCGGGCGGCCGGCGCCGACGCGACGCTGGTCTCGGACTGGGGCCCCCCGAACTCGAACGTGCGCCAACATCATGTCCAGAGCATGCGCCCGTTTGCCCTGATCCGCGCGCTGTCTGCGGAGGAGCAGCTGCGCCCGCTCGACGCGGTGATTGCGTTCGGGCCCGAAGGCCCGCCGCCTGCTGCGCACCGTGCCGCCGGGCCTGCGCGGCCGCGTCGACGGGCAGGCCGAGTGGGTAACCCCCGACGCTCTCGTCAGGGCCGTCGAAGCCACCCGCCATGAATGACCCATGACGCTGGAGGGCCGCGACATCGTCTGCGTCGGCTTCTCCGACTGGGGCAAGGACGTCCTGACCAACGAACAGCACCTGCTCGTGCGCCTGGCCGAGCGCAACCGCATCCTCTACGTCGAGTCGCTCGGCCTCCGCCGCCCCCAGCTCGCCGGCCGAGACCTGCGGCGGATGGCGAGGCGGGCGATTCGAGGGCTTCTTCCCGCCCGCAGCGTGGACGGGCTGCACGTGCTGTCCCCGCTCGTCCTGCCGGTGCACTCGCGAGCGGCCGCGCGCCGCTTCAACGCACAGGTCCTGCCGTGGCTCGTCAAGCGCGCAGCTGACCGCATCGGATTGCGCGACCCGCTGCTGTGGACCTTCGTGCCCCAGGCGGAGGTCCTGCTCGGACGCCTACGTCCCTCCAAGGTGCTCTACTACGCCGACGACGACCACGGTGCGAAGCCCGGAATCGACGAGGCGAGCTTTCGGGAGGCCGAGAATCGCTTCGCGCCTCAGGCGAACGCCGTGCTGGCGAGCGCCCCGGCGATCGTCGAACGCCTGAGCAGCGCTCAACGACAACGTCCACTACGCGCCGAGCGTCGCCGACACGAAGCTGTTCGCGACGGCCCTCGAGGAGGGGCCCGTGGACCCATCGGTGGCGGCCCTCCCGACCCCTCGGATCGTCTTCATCGGCGCAATCCGCGCCTCCACGATCGACGTGCCGCTCGTGGTCGAGCTGGCCCGGCTGCGCCCGAGCTGGAGCTTTGCCTTCGTCGGCCCGGTCGGAATGGGCGACCCGCGCACGAACGTCGACGCCCTGCGCGAGCCGCCCAACGTTCACCTGTTCGGGACCAGGCCCTACGAGCAGCTCCCGTCCGTGCTCCGCGGCGCGGACGCCGCGATCGTCCCCTACCTCACCGGCGGCGCCATGCGCAGCGTCTTCCCGATGAAGATCTACGAGTACCTGGCGGCGGGCGTCCCGGTGGTGTCCACCCCGCTCGACTCGCTCGGGGACGTCGACGAGGTCGCGAAGGCCGCCGACGCAGCCGCAATGGCGGGGCTCCTCGACGACGCGCTGGAACACGACTCGCGCGCGGCGCGCAGCGAGCGGTCGGCCCGCGCCCAGAGCCACTCCTGGGAGGCCAGGATCGAGCAGATCGCCACGGTCCTTGGCGGCTGAGCCTGGATGACGAGGGACCTGTACATCTCGTCGTTTGCTCCGACCCTCGGCTCGGGACGCGCCATGCGCACGTACACATGCGTGCGGGCGCTGGCGGAGCTGGGACCGCTTGACCTGGCCTACGTGCCGTTGGGCGGCGAGGGCCCGTCGCCGGAGTACGAGCGCTTAGACGGGCTGGCCTTCCACGAGATCCACCCGTCACGCGGAGCGCGCCGTGCACGCACATACCTGGGCACGCGCCTGCGTGGAGTGCCCAAGCAATACGCGGTAGGAGTGAGCCCCGAGCTGATCGAGGTCGGCAGGCGGCTGGCCGACGCCCCCGGGCGCGGACGGGTGGTGGTCGGGGACTGGCACGCGGCCGTGGGCATGCTGGCGGTCGCCCGGCGGCGCCCGGTGATCTACAACGCCCAAAACGTCGAGTCCACGTACCGGCACGCGGGCCACGGCAAGCGGATCTGGACCCACCTGGCGCTTCGACGTCTCGAGGTGCGCCTGCTGCGAACCGTCGCCGAGTCCTGGATGGTCAGCCGGCCCGACATGGACGCCGCCGCAGCGCTCGCGCCGGAGGCGACCCTGCGGTATGTCCCGAACGTGGTCGACGTGGAGGCGATCCATCCGGTGCCGGTGAAGCAGCACGGCACCACCGTGATGATGGTCGCGGACTACGCCTATGCGCCGAACCGCAGCGGCCTGGCCTTCCTGACCGAGGCCGTGATGCCCGCGGTCTGGAGGTCGGTGCCCGAGGCGCGTCTGCGCCTGGTGGGCCGGGGCCTCGGCGACGAGCCCGCCAGCGACTCGCGTATCGACGTCGCGGGGTTCGTGGAGGACCTGGCCGGCGCCTACGCGAGTGCCGACTGCGTGGTTGTGCCGCTGCTCGAGGGGGCCGGCACCCCGCTCAAGTTCGTGGAGGCGCTCGCCTACCAGGTGCCGGTCGTGGCCACACCGCTTGCCGCCCGCGGCCTCGAGGTCCGGGCGGGAGAGCACTACCTCGAGGGCGGCGACCCCGAGCGCTTCGCGGCCGCCGTGATCCAGGTGCTGCGCAGCGGGGCGGGCGAGATCGCCCAGGCGGCGCGCCGGCTCGCGGAGGCCGAGTACTCGATCTCATCCCTGAAGGCGAGGATCACGGCGTGACGGCGTCGTCGTCGTGGGCGTCGGCCGCGCTTCAGGCCGCGCGCGGGAGGCGGCCCCCGTTCGTGCTCTGCTACCACGGCCTCGGTCACGGGGCCGGCGACGGGGATCACGGCCTGCTGCTGCCGGTCGGGCTGTTCAACCACCACCTCGACATCGTCGCGGCGAGGGGCTACCGGACCGTTCACCTGACCGAGCTCTGGGACCTTCTGGAAGCGGATCCCCGCAGTCAGCGCGTGGGCGCGCTGACGATCGACGACGGGCTGGCGGACAGCACCTCGAAGATGGCCGAGATCCTGCTTGGCCGCGGCCAGACCGCGACGGTGTACATCGCCACCGGCCTGCTCGGCAAGCCCCACCCTCACCTGTCCTCGGGCGAGCGGATCGTCGATCGGTCCGAGCTGCTCGAGCTCGCCCAGGCCGGCCTCGAGATCGGGGCCCACACGGTGGACCACCCTGACCTGCGCACGCTCGGCCAGAGCGAGAAGATCGACCAGCTCACCCGCAGCAAGCAAACCCTCGAGGACATCCTGGGGCGGCCGGTCACGAGCATGGCCTATCCGTTCGGCGCCGTCGACGCGGCCGCGGTGGAAGCGGCCGGGCAGGCGGGCTACAAGACCGCGTGCGCCTGCTCGGGACCCGGGCCGTGGCGGGCGCTCGAGCTGCCCCGGGAGCCGGTCTACCCGAGCACGTCGCCGTTTCGCCTCCGCCTCAAGGTGGCCGGCCTCTACGGGCCGGGGCATACAGCCGCGCGGATTCGCAACCGCCTGAGGTGATCTTCGGGCCCGAGTGTTACTCCGTGGTCGCGAGGAGGAGCTCGACGAATTGCCGCCTGAAGTGCTCGGGCGCGAACCCCCGCGCGTGATCGCGCAGCGCCTGTTGTGTCGAAGCGCATGCCTTCGAAGCGCTGGATGGCGCCGCAGAGCCCGTCGACGCCGGCTTCCTCGTAGAGCACCCCGGTCTCGCCGTCGATCACGCTGTCGCGGGCGCCGCCGACTCCGTAGGCAATCACGGGAAGTCCGGCGGCCTGCGCTTCCACCGGAACGATGCCGAAGTCCTCCTCGCCGGGAAACAGCAACGCCCGGGCCCCTGCGATGACACCCGGGAGCTCATCATCCCCCACCTCACCGAGGAATTCGACGCCCGAAGAGGCATTCCGCTGGAGCTCCTCGGCCGCTCGGCCGCCGCCCACCACCTTCAGCGGCCGGTCGAGCAGAGTGCACGCCGCCACCGCCAGGTCCGCCCGCTTGTAGGGCACGAGGCGCCCGAGGAAGAGGTAGTAGTCCTCCGGCCTGCGCTCCACCTCGAGGAAGCGCTCCACATCCACCGGCGGATGGACGACGTGGGCATCGCGGCGATAGTACTTCGCGATGCGAGCCGCCACATGGCGGGAGTTCGCGACGTAGAGATCGGGCCGCAGCGACGCGATCGCGTCCTGCCGGCGCAGCCGCGAGAGCAGGAACGGGAGCAACACCCGCTCGGCCTTCCCGAGACGCTCGCCTCCGAAGAAGCCCGGATCCCAGGCGTAGCGCATCGGTGTGTGGCAGTAGCAGACGTGCAGAGTGCCGGGCGCGGTGATCACGTTCTTGGCGCAGGCGTGGTTGCTGGAGAGGACGAGGTCGTAGCCGTCGAGGTCGAACGACTCGAACGCCGTGTTCATCAGCGGAACCAGCCGCGGATAGAAGCGCGTCGCCCCGGGCAGGCGGTTGAGAAAGGATGTGTGCACCCGCGCATTCGTGATCGCGGGAGGCCACGGCTCGGGGTCGTACACGGACGTGTAGATGTCGGCGTCCGGGAACAGCTCGAGCAGCTGGAGAACCACCTTCTCGGATCCTCCGGGGATCGTCAGCCATTCGTGTGAGATGGCGACCCGCCGGAAGCGGTCACGCAGGGCGCCGACGTCAGGCGTCACGCGAGCCCGTGAAGAGGGCGCCGATCGTGCGGAGGAGGATCTTGAAGTCGAGCGAGAGGGACCAGTTTTCGATGTAGTAATTGTCCCACTCGACCCGGTCACGCAGGGAGGTCTTTCCGCGCAGGCCATGCGCCTGCGCCCAGCCGGTGACCCCCGACTTCACCCGATGGCGGTCCTCATAGCGATTGATCCGGCCGCCGAACAACTCGACAAACTCCGGCCGCTCGGGGCGTGGGCCCACGAGGCTCATCTCTCCGCGCAGCACGTTGATGAGCTGAGGAAGCTCGTCGATCGAGCTGCGCCGCAGGAATGCGCCGAAGCCGGTTCGGCGGTCGACGCCCTCGATCCCACCAGGCCCCATGTCGGTCGGCAGCGCGACGACGTTGCTCGCCCGCGCCCCGGCTTCAGCCGGCTCCACGCGCATAGAGCGGAATTTCAGCATCTCGAACTCGAGCCCGTCGCGGCCGATCCGGCGCTGGCGGAACAGGATCGGCCCGGGCGAGCTGAGCCTAACTCCCGCAGCGATCGCAAGCAGCAGCGGCGACAGCGTCACTAGGCCTATCAGCGCCGCCAGCCGGTCGAATGCGTGCTTGACAGCGAACTGCCACCCCTTGGGATCGATCGAGTGCAGGCCGAAGAGCGGCAGACCGCCGAGGTGGTCGAGCGCCACCCGCACGTTGACGCTCTCGAACAGCCGAGGGACGAGCGACAGCTCGAGCCGGCGCGCCTCGCACTCCTTCACGAATGGGATCAGCTCGCGGTCGGGTGTGTTGCTGAAGGCGAGCACCACATGCTGGGCACCGGTTTCCGCGACGACACGGCCGAGGTCGGATGGAGCCCCGAGCACCGGGGCGTGCCGGTCCGGGACCCGGTCCGCGGGGGCCGGATCGGAGTCGAGGTAGCCGACCGGCTCGAGCCCGAGGCGAGGGTGTTCCTTCAGGCGCCGTTCGATATGGGAGCCGAGCACACCTGCACCCACGATCAGAGTCGGCTTCGCGATGAGCCGGCTTGCGCGGGCGCGCCGCTGGGCCCAGGTCAGGAGGAGCCGGCCCCCGACGAGGTAGGCGGTCGCAAACAACCAGGCGCGAGCAAGGAGCGGGGCCGGCTGGCTCGACGGATCGAGGAGGGCGACAGCGGCGATGATCGCGATCGCGGGTAGCGCGGTCGCCCCCACGATCTGCCCGATCCTGTCGACGAGCCGGAACTCGATCCGGCTGCGGTAGAGCCCACGGGCGGCCAGCAGCGCGAGCGAGAGCGGCGGAAGCAGCCATATCAGCCCCGCGCCGGCCGCGTCCACATGCGCCGCCGGCGCCCCGAGAATCGCAGCGAGGACGCCGACCACGAGCAGGGAGGCGTCAACCACGAGGCGGAGGTGGACCCAGCCACGCCCCTCGAACAGGAGGTGCACCATCCGCCCGCGGCGCGTCGCCGCGCGGCCGGGCGCCCACGTCGACGCGGCCCGGCCCGGCCACTCCCGAGGGAGCGCCCGGGCGGGGCCCGCCAAGGCCTCCATCGCCGCGCCCGTGGGCTCTGCGTAGGCCTGCTCGCTCATCGGGTCATTCCGCGGGACTCGATGGGCTCGCTGGAAGCTCGGCCTCAGGCCATGCCGGACGAGCGTGTCAGGCGACGCATGCCCAGGCCGGCCAGGACCAGCACGGCACCGCCGCCCGCGAAGAGCGCGATGTCAAGACCGGTGAAGGGCAGCGTGCCGCTGCTCGTCTCGGCGGTTGCCGAGGTGGGAGGCGTTCCGTCTCCTCCGTCTCCGTCGACTCCGCTCTGAACCTGTCCAGCGGCATCGTTGTAGCCATCAACTGTCGATTGTGCGAATGCTGTAGTCGCGAGAGCCAGGCACAGCGCCAGCGCGAGCAGCAGAGAACTGATCGTCTTCATGTTCATCCTCGTGTCCGAGATCTCCACGTCGCCGGCCATGTCGGCCGGCGAGTGGCTTACGTGGGCACCCCTGCCCGTAAAAGTCGTCCGGTTTTCATTACCACGACCGGCTGGGCCCTGCCAGTCGCCCTAGCGAATCCTTCTATTCTCTTTAATCGGCCGGACTCTCGAGTCTCTTGAGGCCGAATGAAGCCATGCGGGATGAGTGTGCTCAGTCGGCCACCGTAAGCGCATCGCGAGCGATCCTCTCGTTGACTGCGGCCGGGGACACGCGCTTACCGGCCTCCACGTCCTTCAGGACAGCCATTATCAGGGGGTCGCGCGGATCTTGCGCCAGTGACCGCCGCAGCAGCGCAATCGCATCCTCCTTGCGTCCCTGCGCAGCGGTGATCAGGCCGAGCTCGAGCGCCGCGTAGGCATCGTCCGGGTCGTCCCGGAGCACCTCTCGGAAGCTGTCCGCCGCGTCACGGGTGCGGCGGAGGCGCAACTCGATCGTGCCCGCCGTGGCCGCTGGACGTGTGGAGAGCGGGTTGAGCCACTCGGCCCGGTCGAGAGCGCTCAAAGCGGCGGCGGGGTCCTCGCGCCAGATGTCGGCGGCCCGGTCGACCTCGCGAGCGGACAGCCACGGCGCCGCCACCGCCAATGCGAGCAGGAGCGCGGCGGAGAGGCCCAAAGCGGTGACGACGGCGCGGCGCCGCGGCGGGGAATCCCGCGGCGACGTGGGCGTCGGGGAGAGTGCGGCTGCCATGGCGAGCGCCGCGATGGCCGGACCGGTGAGCGCGAAGAACGCCCAGAACCAGTCGACGGACGCGTGAAGCAGCCAGTAGATGAACAGGCCGAGCGCGCCGGCCGCGGCGCCGCGTGCCGCCGACGGACCTCGCAGAGCCAGGACGGCGGCAGCCAGGAGGGCGAGAAAGGCGCCGCCGAGCAGCACCGCTCCCACGGCGCCGAGTCCTGACAGCACCTCGAGCTCCAGCGAGTGCGGGTAACGCGGCTTCTCCGTGCTCTCGCCGCTCTTCAGATAGTTCCGCTGGAAGTTCTCGGCCCCGGCGCCGCGAACTGGACTGTCGCGAAACATGTCCCAGGCGACGGTCCAGAAGTCGTAGCGGTTCGACCCCGCGCTCGCGAAGCGCGATTCGTCCCGGCTGCCGGGGACGTCCGACTGTCCCTCCTTGAACTCCGTCCAGGCATTGCTCACCCGCCCCGCCGGATCGTCGACGACCGCGAGCGCCGCGGCACCCCCGAGGAGCGCGAGAGCTACGAGGACGGCACCGGTCGCGAGCGCGAGCCGTCTTCGCACGGGCTCGGCCGGTTGTGGCCGACGCTCCAGGTAGGCCCAGAGCGCCGCCAGCAATCCGACGACCAGGGACACCAGGATCAGCGCGGCGGTGGCGTCGGAGAGCAGAGCGTCCAGCCGGGACGGGCTGTACCGGTCATGGACGTCCAGCAGCGTGCTGCGGATGGGCAGAAGGGCGACCACCACCAGCATGCCGCCGAGGGCGAGCCGAAGCCGGTCGGGGGAGATCAGGAGCAGCACGAGGAGCGCCAGCGGCAGCGCGAACACCCAGCCGCGGCTCTGGCCGAGCAGGGCCAGCCCGGCCAGCAGCGTGGTCGCCGCCGAGAGCGCATCCGCGCAGGGCAGGATGCGCACGCGGCGTGGCGGCGGTCGCCAGGCAGCCGAACAGCCCGATGGTCCACATCGCGACGTTCGCATTGATGTAGCCCGCCGGTTCCGAGAACCGCACGTCGATGAAGAAGCTGCCGGGCGCCGCGGAGCTGTCGGCCCGAAGGATCTCCACGAGGCCGATCGCCGCGACGCCGAGGGAGAAGGTGGCGACCAGCAGCCTCACGCCACGGGCGCCGGCGGGCCAGAGCAGGAACAGCGCGAGCACGACGAGGTATGAGGCCGTCCGGTTCGCCGCTTCCCAGGCGTCCGCCTCGACGCCTGCCCAGATGATCGAGAGGTAGCTCCATGCCGCATATGCCGCGAAGAGGCCGAGCCCCGCGAGCTGCAGGTTGCTTGGGCGGCGCTGCAGGCGGATCGTCAGTGCGGTGACGACGAGGAGGCCGAGGAGGACCAGTGCGGCAGGCGGCCAGTTCGTGGCGCCGTAGCCGCCCTCAGAGGCAACGAGGATGAGAAGGACGACCACGGCCAGCAGCTGCGTTGGCAGCGCCGGGGCCTCGTTCAGCGTCTCACGCAACCAGCCGGGCAGCCGCGGGACCCGGTAGCGTCGCGCTTTCTTCTCGATGCGCATCCTTTTGAAGGTCCTCTACTGGGTGGCGGTGCTCGCCATATCCCTCGCGCTCGTCATTGGGCTCATCCTGTGGTTCGAGTCGCGGGACCAGTCGGAGATCGAGGGCGTGCGAGGCCCCGACCAGATCGAACGTCCGGCTTCAGTCTAAGCCGCCTGGCTACGGGCAAGGTGCAGGCACGCGAGTGCTCGTGCTTTCATCACCGTCGATGTCCCATCGAGTGGTGCTCATCCCGGGCGACGGAGTGGGGCCCGAGGTGGTGGAGGCTGCGCGCCGCGCGGTCGACGCCAGCGGTGCCGAGATCGACTGGGACGCGCGGCAGGCGGGCCAGGCCGCCCGCTCTCAAGCCGGGTCGCCGTTGCCGCGGGAGACGGTCACGGCGATTCGCGACGCGCGAGTCGCGCTCAAGGGGCCCACGACCGCGGGCGGCCCCGGGCCGGGTCCGGCGTCGGCCAACAACGAGCTGCGACGCACGTTCGACCTCCAGCTGAGCGTGCGGCCGGCGCGCAGCATGTTCGGCGCCGCGGGTGTGCGGCTGGGGATCGATCTCGTGCTGGCGTGCATGACCGCGGAGGACCTGTACGCCGGTGCCGCCCTCCAGGCGGGAAGCAACCAGGCTCGTACCCTGACGCAATTGGTGGTCGGGAGCGGACTCGACCCGGACGACGCCGGCCCCTCGATCAAGTTCATGACCAGGCTGGGAGCCGAGCGCGTGGCCCGCGCCGCGCTCGCTTGGGCGAGCGCCGAGCGCCGCCGGCGGGTAACCGTGATTCACAAGGCGGATGAGCTACCGGCCACCGACGGCCTCCTCCTACAGGCCGCCGTGGGACTGGCGCACGAGTTCCCCGGTTTGAGGGTCGACGAGCTCTCCCTCGACGTCGCGCTCGAGGAGCTCGACCTCCGGCCCGCGGGGCTCGACGTGCTGCTCGTTCCCACCGCCCACGCCGCCCTGCTCACCGACCTGATCTCGAGCTTCGTCGGCGGGGTCGGCATGATGCCGCGGGCCAACCTGGGCCCGGAGGCAGCCGTTTTCGACACCGTGCACGGCTCCGCTCAGGCCCAGGCGGGCCGCGGCACCGCCAACCCGATCGCGCAGGTTCTGGCGGGGGCGTTGCTGCTTCGTCATCTGGGTGAGGACGAGCGCGCCGAGCGGCTCGAGGCGTCAGTCGAGCGGACGGTGGCCGAAGGGACGACGCTCACGCGGGACGTGGCCTGGGGCGTGTCGCGAGCCTCGACGGCGGAGGTCGCCGACGCCATCGTCGCCGGGGTCCGAGAGTCCGTCGGGCGCACCTGACGCTGCGCCGCCGCGGGCCCTCAATCCTGCTTGACGGTCGGCGGCAACCGCTTGGTCAGGCGGGCGAACACCACAAGCCTCTGGGCCGCGCTGTACAGCGGATGGCAGGCACTCAGCACCAGCCGGTCGTATCCGACCGGGTCCGTGATCCAGAGGGCGGAGTCGTCCACGATCTGCTCCTTCTCCACGCGATAGACGTAGCGGCCGTACGGCATCGACATGATGATTCGCTGGCCGCGCTTCACCTGGTCGATGTTGCGGAAGGGCGCGCCGTACGTGGTGCGGTGGCCCGCGATGGCCACCGTGCCTTTCTCGCCGGGCAGAGGGGTGTCCGGGTAATGGCCCGGACCCTTGCGGAGGTTGTCGGTGTCAGTCCCCTCGACGACGAAGAAGCGCTTGTCGAGCGACGGCAGGACGATCTCGCCGATGGCGTCCCCGGGGAGCGGCCGCTTCTCGCGGATTCGTTTCGCCACCTGCGGTGGCGGGTCGGCGAGCTCTTTCTCGAGCTGCTGCTGCTGGCGCTCGGCGAGGAAGGCCGAGACGGGCTCCTGCCACGCGAGCGTGATGCCCGCGTCGGCGATCATGAGGAGGCCGCTCGTCAAGATGACTGCGCCGAGGAAGCGGATCGAGGCCCGCCATGGGCTGCGAGGCCTAGCCGTCACGCTGCGGCGGAGTGTAGGGATGGTGGGATACGGTTTGCGGCCAGTGGACTGACCGAAGGAGATCGCGAGACCCGTGACACAGACAACCACGGCCGCCACCTCCCACCGGCGCCTGCTCGCCTGGGTGGATGAGGTAGCGGAGCTCACCCAACCCGACTCGATTCACTGGTGCGACGGATCCGCCGAGGAGTACGACGAGCTCTGCCGGCGGCTCGTCGCCGCCGGCACCTTCGAGCGGCTCTCGGACGCGAAGCGGCCCAACTCGTACCTCTCGCGCTCCGATCCGGGTGACGTGGCGCGGGTCGAGGACCGGACCTTCATCTGCTCGGAGCGCGAGGAGGACGCCGGTCCCACCAACAACTGGCGCGACCCGGCCGAGATGCGCGAGACGCTCAGCGGGCTGTTCCGCGGCTCGATGCGAGGGCGCACGATGTACGTCGTGCCGTTCTCGATGGGACCGCTCGGTTCCCCGATTGCGCATATCGGCGTGCAGCTCACCGATTCGGCCTACGTGACGGTGTCGATGCGGATCATGACCCGCATGGGCCGGGCCGCCCTCGACGTGCTGGGCGAGAGCGGCGAGTTCGTGCCCTGTCTGCACTCGGTCGGCATGCCGCTGGCCGAGGGGGTCGAGGACGTGCCCTGGCCGTGCAACGCGGAGAACAAGTACATCGTCCACTTCCCGGAGACCCGCGAGATCTGGTCGTTCGGCTCCGGCTATGGCGGCAACGCGCTGCTCGGCAAGAAGTGCTTCGCCCTCAGGATCGCGTCAGTGATGGCGCGGGACGAGGGCTGGCTCGCCGAGCACATGCTGATCCTGAAGCTGACCTCACCCGAGGGCAAGGTCAAGCACGTGGGCGGCGCCTTCCCGTCCGCGACCGGCAAGACCAACCTGGCGATGCTGACGCCGACGCTCGAGGGCTGGACGGTCGAGACGGTCGGCGACGACATCGCGTGGATGAAGTTCGGCGACGACGGCCGTCTGTATGCGATCAACCCGGAGTCGGGCTTCTTCGGCGTGGCCCCCGGAACGGGTGAGGACACCAACCCCAACGCCATGGCCACGGTGCGCGCGAACTCGATCTTCACCAACTGCGCCAGGACCGCGGACGGCGACGTGTGGTGGGAGGGCATGACCCCCGAGCCGCCCGCAGAGGCAATCGACTGGCAGGGCCGCGACTGGACGCCCGACGCGGAGGAGCCCGCCGCACATCCCAACGCGCGCTTCACGACTCCCGCGGCCCAGTGCCCCTCGATCGCGCCGAACTGGGAGGACCCGGGCGGGGTGCCGATGGACGCCTTCCTGTTCGGCGGTCGCCGCGCAACCGTCGTGCCGCTCGTCTGCGAGGCGTTCGACTGGGAGCACGGCGTGTTCCTCGGCTCCGTCATGGGGTCGGAGAAGACCGCCGCAGCCGCCGGGACGGTTGGCGAGCTGCGCTTCGACCCGATGGCGATGCTGCCGTTCTGCGGCTACCACATGGCCGACTACTTCGCGCACTGGCTCTGGGCCGGGCGGCGCGACAGCGCGGTCCTGCCGAAGATCTTCATGGTCAACTGGTTCCGCAAGGACGACCAGGGCCGCTTCCTCTGGCCGGGGTTCGG
Source organism: uncultured Thermoleophilaceae bacterium (assembly GCA_963751835.1). GTDB lineage: Bacteria > Actinomycetota > Thermoleophilia > Solirubrobacterales > Thermoleophilaceae > JACVRW01. The sequence continues at coordinate 75,618 of CAVVWD010000027.1, forward strand.
CGAGAACAGCCGCGTCCTGGCCTGGATCTTCCGCCGCTGCGACGGCGAGGCGGAGGCGGTCGAGACCCCGATCGGGCTCGTGCCCGCGGAGGGGGCGATCGACCTGTCCGGGCTCGACCTGGCCGCCGCGGCGATGGAGGAGCTGCTCGACGTCGATCCGGAGCAGTGGAAGGTGCAGCTGCCGCAGCTGCAGCAGCACTACGCGCAGTTCGGCGACAAGCTGCCCGCGGAGCTGCGCTCGCAGCTCGAGGACCTGGAGCGCCGGCTCGGCTAGGCCCGGCGCACCGTGACGCACTACCGCCCGGCGGACTCGTCGAAGACGCCTCGCTTCACCGGCCCGCGTACCTTCATGAGGCTTCCGCACGTCGAGACGACGGACGGCGTGGACCTCGCGATCGTGGGGATCCCGACCGACGACGCGGTGTCGTTCAAGTCCGGAGCGCGCTTCGGGCCGGAGGCGATCCGTGCCGCGTCCGTCCTTTTACGCCCTTACAACCCCAACCTCGGGGTGGATGTGGTCGAGCAGCTGTCGATGGTCGACTACGGCGACGCGCCGACGGTTCCGGGCTACCACGAGAAGACGCTCGAGCGCATCGAGACGCATCTGGCGCCCCTCCACGAGGCCGGGGTCACGCCGCTGTGCATCGGCGGCGACCACTCGATGGTGCTCGCCGAGCTGCGGGCGGCGGCCAAGGTGCACGGCACGCTCGCGCTCGTGCACCTCGATGCCCACGCCGACGTCTGGGAGCAGTACTACGGCGTGCGCTACTTCCACGGAACCGTCTTCAAGCGGGCGGCCGAGGAGGGGCTCGTCGATCCCGCCCGCTCCGTTCAGGCGGGGCTGCGGGGGACCCTCTACGGGAGCGCGGACGAGGAGGAGCCCGGCCGGCTCGGGTACGACGCGATCCCGTGGGTGGAGCTGGAACAGCTCACGCCCGAGCAGTACGGCGAGCGTGTGCGCGCGCGCGTTGGCGACATGCCCGCGTTCCTCTCCTTCGACATCGATTTCGTCGACCCGGCGTTCGCGCCGGGGACCGGCACGCCCGAGGTCGGCGGGCCGACCAGCGCGCAGGCGCTGGCCTACCTCCGGGCGCTCACCGGCATCGACTTCCGCGCTTTCGACTGCGTCGAGGTTTCGCCACCTTACGATCCCTCGGGGATCACGGCATGGCTGGCCGCCAGCGTGTGTCACGAGATGATCTCGCTCGCGGCGCTGCGCTCGAGGGGGGCGTCCTCCTAAGGGCCCGTTCCCGCGGTCGCCTCCCCACGGGTGGTGGCGCAGGGTCGGTCTCGCGTATGGGGTGGTGCTCGCCGGCCGCGCTGAACCCGCCGGCATCGAAGATCCTTCGGCCGTTGTGCTCGGTGAAGCGCGTCGCCGCGAGAGTCACAGCGACCGCTATCCCACACCCCTTCCCCAGCCCCGGCCCGGCCGACGGAGACCAACCCCGGAAGAAGTGTGAGCGGGGGGCTTACCCCATCGCGTCGAGAACCTCCCGCACCATCCCGACCGTCGTCGCCGGGTGCATGAACACGAGCCGGCCGACCGTCTCACCCTCCCACGACGACGGCGTCACGAACGCCACCTGCTCGGCGAGCAGGCGATTGGACCAGGCGTAGTAGTCCGCGGCTGTCCAGTCGTGGCGCCGGAAGAGCACCACGGCCAGCTCCGGTTCGCGCACGAGCTCGAGCTGCGGCGCCGAACGGATCAGCTCGGCCGTCTCGCGCGTCAAGGACAGCGCCGCCTCGATCGCGTCCCGATAGGCGTCGGTGCCGTTCACCGCGAGCGAGAACCACAGCGGCAGCCCACGGGCCCTGCGCGTGAGGTGGAAGGCGTAGTCGCTCGGGTTCCACGCCTCGGGCCGCTCGTGGATCACGTCGAGGTAGGACGCGTCCTGCGTATGAACCGCTCGAGCCTGGGCGGGCTCGCGATAGAGGAGCGCCGCGCAGTCGAACGGGGCGAACCACCACTTGTGCGGGTCCATGACGATCGAGTCCGCATGCTCGATCCCCGCGTAGCGTGCCCGCACGCTGGGGGCCAGCAGCCCGGCGCCCCCGTAGGCGCAGTCGACGTGGAACCAGAGTCCGTGCTCGCGGGCCACCTCTGCCACGCCCGCCAGGTCGTCGATGATGCCGGCGTTGGTCGTGCCCCCGGTGGCGACCACCCCGCAGACCGAGTTCGGGTCGTCGTCCGCCTCGAGGGCCGCCCTCAGCGTGGCGCCGGTGAGGCGATGGTCCTCGACGTCCACGTGCAGCGGGTCGACTTCCATGATCCGCAGCGCGTTGTCGATCGAAGAGTGCGCCTCGTGGCTCGCCGCGATCCGCCAGCGGGGCGGCGTGTCGCCGCCCTCACGCCCAACTCGGCGCTTGGCCGTCTCGCGGGCCACCACCAGGGCGGACAGGTTGCCGGCCGAGCCGCCCGACACGAAGCAGCCCCCGGCCGGCTCCGGTAGCCCGGCCAGGTCAGCCAGCAGCTGCAGCACCTGGTTCTCCGCGTGCACCGCCCCGGCCGCCTCGAGCCACGAGATCCCCTGCACGGAGGCGCAGGAGACCACCATGTCGAACAGCAGCGACGCCTTCGTCGGGGCGGCCGGGATGAATGCGAGGAAGCGCGGGCTGTCACAGGAGATGACCGCGCGCGAGACGGTCTCGTCGTACAGCTTCAGCACCGCCTCGGGGTCGTTTCCCGCCGCCCCGAGCAGCCCTGCCATGCGCTCCTCGAGCTGATCGCGCGGGGCGCCCGAGTCGAGCGGTACGGGGTCGAGGCGCAGCCGCCAGTCGGTGTAGCCGTAGACGGCCTTGGCGATCTGCTCGGTTCGCTCGTCGAAATCGTGCATTCAGGCGAACTTGAACGCCAGCGCATCGTGCTTCGGCGGCGGGTCGGTGTCCTCCTCGACCGGTGTGCCCTCGAACTCGGAGCGGATGCCGCCGATCCAATCGCGGCAGCGCTCGGTCAGCTCGTTCTCCTCCGTCTGCATGCGCCCGCGCGAAACCAGGATCCCGAGGTCGGCGCCCTTGTAGCGGTAGTCGCCGGCCGCCAGCACGCGCAGGTAGAAGCCCTCGGTGTCGTCCTGCAGGCTGTGCCAGTCGTTGCCCCAGCGGCCGAAGCTGATCCCCCCGTCGCCGAGCCGCCAGATGCCCGTCTTGGGCGCGCCGGTGAGCAGCTCCACGGAGTCGTTCGGCTCCTTCAGGACGAGCTGGCTCCAGATGTCCGTGGCGTCGTGGCTCGACCAGCGCCTGTTGATGTCTTCGACGTCGACCTCGTAGTCGACGTCCATGTACTCGAGGAGGTGGAACAGGAACAGCGGCATGTCGGCGTAGGCGCCTGCGCTGACGTTGGTCATCGAGCTGATCCCGCTGAGGCGCGGGTTCAGCTCGCCGAGGTAGAGCTCGCCGTGGTCCAGGTCCACCAGGTAGTCGATCTCGAGCAGCCCGCGGTAGCCCTCCTTTGCCAGCCGGTCGCCAAGCCTGCGCGTGAGCTCGCGAGCGCGCTCGCGGTGCTCCGGCGCCAGCGCGTCGGGGAAGATGTCGTTCCCGCACCAGCCACCCCGGTAGGGGGTCAGCTCGGGGTGCCCGGTCAGATCGGTCATCAGCGGTCCGACGACCGTGCCGTGGCGCGTGATGCAGGCCTCCACGGCCACCGCACGCGGATTGATGCGCCGCATCACCTTGAGCTCCTGGGTCGCCATGTCACCCGCGTTCTCGTCCCAGTCCGCCTTGCCGCGCACGAAGAAGGTCGTCTTGCCCGAGTCGCCGTAGGGCGTCTGGACCACGAGGTCGTCGCCGAGCCCCGCCTCCTCGGCGAGCGCCACGAGCTGGTCGTAGCGGGTGGCCCGCCCGAGCACGTTCGGGACGCTCGGCACGCCCGCCTCGTCCCCGAGCTGGGTGGTCACGATCTTGGAGTCAAGGCGGTGGCGAAGCTCCGCGGGCGGGAGCGCCACCTCGAGCCCCGCCTCGGCCGCGCATTCCTCGGTCTCCTCGTCGAAGAACACGAACAGCGCCTTGCCGCCTGGCCCGCGCGAGCGGATGAGGTCGAGCACCTCCTCGTGCTCGAGCAGGTAGTTGCAGATCTCCTCGATCGAGCCGAACTCGCGGTACCGGCGTTCCTTGGGCACGAACACGCGCGGATGCGTCCCCTCGAACGAGTCGAAGTAGTTGACGTAGAAGAAGTTCCGCACCCAGCGATCGATGCCGAGCAGGTTGAACGCGGTAGGCGAGACGAAGTAGAGCGGCGTCCGGTTGGTGCGGAAGAAGCCCCGGATCTCGGAGATCCCCCGCAGCGTCGTCGTGGTATCGGCCATGGGCCCTCCTCCTGTGGCGCGGCCGGCTGCGATTCTATGCCGGGACAGAGAACTGACCCCTGCACGTCGGAGGAGGGAGCCGTGAGCAGCGAGAGCGCCGCCCACCCGCTGGACCCGCTCTCGGCGGAGGAGATCCGCCAGGCCGCGTCCATCCTCCGCAGGGACCAGGGAGTCGGTTCGCGCTGGCGCTTCGGCGTAATCGAGCTTCACGAGCCCGCGAAGGCATCGCTTCGCGACCTCGCGCAGGACGATCCACCCGCCCGCGAGGCGGTCGTCGCCTGCTGGAACCGCGACGACGGCCAGACCTACAGGGCGGTCGTCTCGATCGGCGAGGACCGCGTGCTGTCCTGGGAGCACCGCCCCGGGGAGCAGGCCAACTTCACCGAGGACGAGTTCTACGAGTGCAACGAGGCGCTCAAGAAGGACCCGCGCGTGATCGAGGTGCTGGAGCGTTACGGCATCACCGACATGGATCTGGTGCTGTTCGACACCTGGGCCTACGGCGGGCTGCTGGTCCCCGAGCAGTACCGCGGCCGGCGGGTCGGGTGGACCGATGTCTGGTACTGCAAGTCGAAGGGGTCCAACCCCTACGCGAACCCGCTCAGCGGCCTGAACCTCATCGTCGACATGAACACGATGGAGCTGCTCGAGATCGACGACGAGGGTCCCGTCGAACGGCCGCGCACGATGGGCGAGTACGTGCCCAGTCTCGTCCCGGGCCAGCGCCTGCGAGACGACGTCACGCCGCTCGAGATCGTCCAGCCGGAGGGCGCTTCCTTCACCCTGGACGGCCAGTTGCTGCAGTGGCAGCGGTGGTCGATGAGGCTCGGCTTCAACCCGCGCGAGGGGCCGGTGATCCACACCTTGGGCTACGAGGACGGCGGCCGCCTGCGGCCGGTCGCGCATCGCCTGTCGTTCGCCGAGATGGTGGTGCCCTACCGCGACCCGACGAAGGACCACAGCGCACGGACGGCGTTCGACATCGGCGAGTGGGGCCTCGGCTTCATGACCACCTCCCTCGAGCTCGGCTGCGACTGCCTCGGCGAGGTCGCCTATCTCGACGCCGTGGTCCACGACTCCCACGGCGAGCCGCGGACGATCCGGAATGCGATCTGCATCCACGAGGAGGACGACGCCGTCCTCTGGAAGCACGTCGACGCCGTCGCCGCGCCCGAGGTGCGGCGGGCGCGCCGGCTCGTGGTGTCGTGCCACGCCACCGTCGCCAACTACGAGTACCTCGTCTACTGGCGCTTCTACCAGGATGGAAACATCGAATGCGAGGTGCGCGCCACCGGCATCATGGTCACGACGCACTTCCCGACCGGCGAGCAGCCGCCCTACGGGACTCTGGTCGACGACCGGACGTATGCACCGTTCCACCAGCACTTCATCGTGGCCCGGCTCGACCTCGACGTGGACGGCGAGCAGAACACCGTCCACATGACGGAGTCCGAGGCGCCGCCCATCGGCGAGGGTAACCCCGACGGGCTCGCGATCGTGCAGCGCAGCGTCCCGCTGCGCACTGAGGAGGAAGGCAAACAGGACTACAACTGGAACACCCAGCGCGCCTGGAAGGTGGTCAACGAGGGTGCCCTGAACGGGCTCGGGACGCCGGTCGGCTACAAGCTGGTGCCCGGCGGCTGCTTTCCGGCCATGATGGACCGCGAATCGGGGGTGTTCCGGCGCGCGCAGGTGATCGGCCACAACCTGTGGGTCACCGCCTACGACCGTGACGAGCGCTGGCCCTGCGGCGAGTTTCTCGTGCAGAGCGAGGAGGACGCGGGCCTGCCGGCCTGGACCGCCGCCAACCGCTCGATAGAGAACACGGACGTCGTCCTCTGGTACGTGTTCGGCATCCACCACATCACGCGTCCCGAGGAGTGGCCGGTGATGCCGGTCGACACGGTCTCCTTCTGGCTCAAGCCGGTCGGATTCTTCGACCGCAACCCTGCCCTCGACGTCCCCCCGGCGTGACCGCGACCGACGAGGAGATCCTCGGGGCGGTCGCCGCCGAGCGGCCCGCCATGGAGGAGCTGCTCGTGCGCCTGGTCGAGGCGCCGACCCTGCTCGGCGACGAGGCTCCCGGGCAGGCCGTCATGCGCGACGCGTTCGAGGACATCGGCCTCGAGCCCCGAGACCTGCCGCTCGACCCGAAGGCGCTGCGCGCGCACCCGGGTGCCTCGCCGTTCAGCTGGGACGTGACGGGCAAAGCGAACGTGGTGGCCGAGTGGCCGCCCGCTGAGTCGGCCGACGGGCGCTCGCTGATCCTCAACGGCCACGTCGACGTGGTGAGTCCCGAGCCGGCGACGATGTGGTCGTCGGACCCCTTCACCGCGAGGCGCGACGGCGACTGGCTCTACGGCCGCGGCGCCGGCGACATGAAGGCGGGCTTGGCCGCGATCGTGGGGGCGGTGCGCGGCCTCAGGGGATTGGGGCTCGCGCCGGGCGCGCGGGTCGAGCTTCAGTCCGTTGTCGAGGAGGAGTGCAGCGGCAACGGAGCGCTCACCTGCGTGCTGGCGGGCGAGCCCGCGGACGCGGTGATCGTGACCGAGCCCACCAGCGGCGCGATCCAGAACTCTCAGGTCGGAGTGCTGTGGTTCCAGGTCCGCGTGGCGGGGCGCCCCGCGCACGCAGGGGACGCTCCGAAGGGCCAGAACGCGATCGAGGCGACCTTTCCGATCGTCGATGCGCTGCGGGAGCTCGAGGCCGAGCTGAACGTCGACCCCCCGGCGCCGTACGACGTCTACTCCCACCCGATCAATCTCAACGTGGGCATGCTGCGCGGCGGTGACTGGCCATCGACGGTGGCGGGCGAGAGCGTCACCTACTGCCGCCTCGCGCTCTACCCCGGCGACGCGGTGGACGACCTGAAGGCGCGCGTCGAGGAGACGGTCGCCGCAGCCGCGGCCGGCGACCCCGCTCTCGCCGGCTTCAAGGTCGAGGTCGCCTACGACGGCTTCGCCTGCGCGGGCTACACGCTCGAGAACGAGGCGCCCGTAGTCACGGGCCTCGGGCAGGCCGTCGAACGGGCCACCGGAAGCACGGCGCCGCTGTTCGGCTCAACGGCGACCACCGATGCCCGCAACTTCCAGCTCTACGGGGAGAGCCCGGCGGTCTGCTTCGGCCCGCACGCGGAGAACGTCCACGGCGTCGACGAGCGCGTCCTGCTGCCGTCGATGGTGGAGACGGCCCAGGTGCTCGGCCTCTTCATTCGCGACTGGTGCGGCCTCACGCCTCTCTGAGCCTGCCCGCCGTCCGCGGCTAGGGTTGCGGCCGTGCCGACCGTGCCCGAGCTGCCCGACTGGGTCAAGTCGCTCGGCCTCCCCAAGGTCGCGGCGGATGCGATCGACCGCTTCTGGAAGCCCATCTGGGACGAGATCAAGGATGACCTCGACCTGCTGCCCGACCACCGCGGCCGGACGCCCGAGGCCCTTCCTGCCCCGGACGGCAACTGGTTGGCCTTCGAGGCGATCGAGGAGCGCGAGCCCGGAGAACGCTGGCAGGCCGCCTACGGGACCATGTGGCCGGCCTACCGCGGCTGGTACCTGAAGGAAGGCGAGGCGGCGCGTCCCGGCCTCGCCACCTGCCGTCAGATGCTCCGCGAGCACATGCCCGAGCTGCTGCCCACCTACGAGCGGCTCGTGGAGCTCGCGGGGGGCGACGAGCTGGCGGCGCGCTTCCTCTCGCTCTACCGGCCCCCCGGCTTCGTCGTGGGTTGCTCCCAGGCGGCCTGGACGCGCGACGGCGCTCCGGTGCTCGTCCGCAACTACGACTACCCGGCGACCCGGGCCGAGGGCATCGTCTACTCCACGGAATGGACGGGACGGCGGGTGATCGGGATGAGCGACTGCCTTTGGGGTCTGCTGGACGGCGTGAACGACGCCGGCCTCGCCGCCTCGCTCACCTTCGGCGGCCGGCGCGTGGTCGGGGACGGGTTCGGCATCCCGCTCGTGATCCGCTACCTCCTCGAGACCTGCGAGACCGTGGGGGAGGCGCGCGCACAGCTCGCGCAAATCCCCGTGCACGCTGCCCAGAACGTCACTCTGCTCGACCGGACCGGAGCGGTCGTGACCGCTTGCCTGAGCCCGGATCGCGAGCCCGAGTTCAGCGACGTGCCGGCGGCCACCAATCACCAGCGCGAGGACGACTGGCCCGACTACGCCCGTGCCGTGCGCACATTCGAGCGCGAGCGCTATCTGCTCGAGCTGCTCGACGAAGCCGACCTGACGCGTGACCGCTTCGTTCAGGCGTTCCTCGAGCCGCCGCTGTACAGCGAGGCCTTCTCGAGCGGCTTCGGGACGATCTACACGGCGGCCTACTTCCCGGCGGAAGGGCGCGCCGAATACCGCTGGCCCGGCCTCACGTGGACGCAGCCGTTCGACGGCTTCGTCGAGGATGAGCACACCCAGACCTTTACCGAGGGACCTCGGGCGGCGTAGCCTGGTCAGCGCCGCCCAAGTGCCCATGACCTGTGAGGTGATCGATGGCCGAGCAGCGCGAACTGCGCAATTACGTAAACGGAGAGTTCAAGCCCTCGCAGGAGGGCAAGACGCTCGACGTCGTGAATCCATCGAAAGGCGAGGTGTACGCGACAGCGCCGCTCTCGGGCGAGGCAGACGTCGACTCCGCGATGAAGGCCGCTCAGGCTGCGTTTGACGACGGCTGGCGCGATACGACCCCGAGCGAGCGGATGACCTGCCTGCTCAAGATGGCGGACGCCATCGAGGAGAACGCCGAGCGCCTGGTTGAGATCGAGGCCGAGAACACCGGCAAGCCCAAGGGGCTGACCCTGAGCGAAGAGATCCCGCCGATGTGCGACCAGATTCGCTTCTTCGCGGGGGCCGCTCGCATGCTCGAGGGCCGGGCGACGTCCGAATACATGACCGGGTTCACCTCTTCGATCCGGCGCGAGCCGATCGGCGTGATCGGCTCGGTGACGCCCTGGAACTATCCGATGATGATGGGCGTGTGGAAGTTCGCCCCGGCGCTCGCCGCGGGCAACGCCATCGTGCTCAAGCCCTCCGACACGACCCCGGCGAGCACCGTTTACATGGCAGAGCTGTTCGCGGACATCCTGCCCCCAGGGGTCTTCAACGTGGTCTGCGGCGATCGCGACACGGGGGCCGCCGTCGTCAGCCACCCGACCCCGCAGATGGTGTCGATCACAGGCAGCATCGTGGCCGGCAAGTCGGTGGCTCGCGCCGCGGCGGACACGCTCAAGCGAACCCATCTGGAGCTGGGCGGCAAGGCCCCGGTGATCGTCTTCGACGACGCCGATCTCGAAGGGGCGGCCGAGGACATCGCGGTGGCCGGCTACTTCAACGCCGGCCAAGACTGCACGGCGGCCACGCGCGTACTGGCGAGCAAGCGGGTGGAGGACGACATCGCGGCCGCGCTCGTCGAGCAGGCGAGCCAGGTCAGGCTGTCCAAGGACGAGGAGCCCGGCTCGGAGGATTTCTTCATCCCGCCGCTCAACAACCCGAATCAGCTCACGCATGTCGGCGGCCTCGTCGAGCGCGCTCCCGCGCACGCCAAGGTGCTGACGGGGGGCGAGCGCGCGACCGACAACGGCTACTTCTACAAGCCCACCGTCATCGACGGCATCGAACAGGACGACGAGATGGCCCGAACCGAGATCTTCGGCCCCGTCATCACCGTGCAGCCGTTCAGCGACGAGGACGAGGCGCTCCGCTGGGCGAACGGGACCCAGTACGGGCTGGCATCGAGTGTCTGGACCACCAACCACAAGCGCGCCCTGCGGGTGTCACGCGCACTCGACTACGGCTGCGTCTGGGTCAACTGCCACATCCCGCTGGTGGCCGAGATGCCGCACGGCGGCTTCAAGCAATCCGGTTACGGCAAGGACCTGTCGATGTACTCGTTCGAGGAGTACACGCGGGTCAAGCACGTCATGTCGGCGATCGAGGGCTAGCGTCAGCGGCCCCCGAGCCGCAGCACCCAGATCGTGCTGGTTCGGCCGCGGAAGCGACCTCTGACGGCGGCTGCTCCGGCGTACCGAAATCCCCGGCTCAACAGGAGCACGCGATGGCTGTAGGAGGCGAGCCAGCGGCGCACGGTGCGGCGCGGATGCGCGGCGCGGCCGGGGTGCAACTCGAGTGCCTCGCCGAGCCGGTTGAAGCTCCCCGGCGCGCTCAGCGTGCCGGCGTGGCCGAAGACCCCATTGCGCATCAGGTGCTCGCCGTACGCGGTCGCGGCACTGGTGAGGGTCGGTGAGAGCCGGAGCGGTGGAAGCCCGTAGCGGGCACGCGCCTCGTTGGCCGCGTTCACGAGGGCTTCGACGTCGCTTGCCGGCGCCGCGGCGGCCGCCGGAGCGGGCCAGCCTGCGGGAAGTGTCACGGCGAGCACGAGCAGCCCCCAGCGCAGTCGACGCATCCGAGCGACGATTCGGCGTTGACGCCGCGCATCCTGCAACGTGCCGCTTGGAAATCACGGCCGCGGGCTAGGCTTGCCGCCATGAGCATTACGGAGACGAGGACGGTCGCGTCGATCGTGGGCGGAGAGGTCCGCCCCGAGGGGGAGCGCATCGAGTCGCGCAACCCTGCCAATCTCGATGACGTCGTTTGCGAGGCCGTGCTGGCCCCGGCCGACGTGTTCGTCGACGCCTGCCGCGCGGCCCGCGCGGCGCAGCGCGAATGGGCGCGCGTGCCCGCGCCGGTGCGCGGCAAGGCGGTCCAGCAGATCGGGCGGCTCGTGGAGGAGAACAAGGAGGCACTCGCCAGGCTCGTGACGCGCGAGATCGGGAAGCCCTATCCCGAGTCGCTCGGCGAGGTGCAGGAGATCGTGGACACCTGCGACTTCTTCCTCGGCGAGGGACGGCGCCTCTACGGGCAGACGGTGCCGAGCGAAATGCCGGACAAGCAGCTCTTCACGTTCCGCAATCCGGTCGGGGTCGCGGCGATCATCACCGCCGGCAACTTCCCGGTCGCCGTTCCGTCCTGGTACCTGGTGCCGGCGATCCTGTGCGGCAACGCGGTCGTCTGGAAGCCGGCCGAGTACGCCCCGGCCCTGGGCGAGGCGCTGGCTCAGCTGTTCATCAACGGTGGCCTGCCGGACGGGGTCCTCAACCTCGTCGAGTGCGACGGGCCCACAGCTTTCCAGGGGCTCGAGCGTGCGCTCGGCGAGGGGCTTGTGGACAAGGTCGGCTTCACCGGCTCGTCCGCGGTGGGCGCCGAGCTCGGCGCCCTCGCCGGGCGCCACCTGCAGTCCCCCTGCCTGGAGCTCGGCGGGAAGAACCCGTTGGTGGTGATGCCGGACGCCGAGCTCGATCTCGCCGTCGAGGGCTCCCTGTTCAGCGGCTTCGGCACCGCCGGCCAGCGCTGTACCTCGTTGGGCACGGTGATCGTCCACGACTCGGTGCATGACGAGTTCATGTCGCGCTTCACGCAAGCCGTCGAGAGCGCCGCGATCGGTGACCCGACCCAGGACGTGCTCTACGGCCCGATGATCCACAAGCGCTTCGCGGAGCGCTTCGAGAACTGGCTCGGCCTGATCCGGGATAACCACACCGTCTCCGGGTCGACCGCGACCGGCCGGATCAGCTCGGAGAACCCACGCGACGGGTTCGTCGGCGATCCGGACGCGGGCATCTACTACCACCCGACGATCGTCGACGGCGTGATGGCCGAGGACGCGCTCTACAGCACCGAGACGTTCGGTCCGATCGTGGGCGTGGCGCGCTTCGACTCGTTCGACGAGGCGGTCGCGCTCGCCAACGGGCACGGCTACGGGCTGTCCGCGGCGATCTACACGACCAACGCCAAGTGGGGGTTCCGCTTCCGCGAGCGGGTAAGCGCCGGAATGCTGTCGGTGAACAACTCCACGAGCGGCGCCGAGGCGCACCTCCCCTTCGGCGGGAACGGCAAGTCGGGCAACGGCAGCCGCCAGTCAGGAATCTGGGTGCTCGACCAGTTCACCCGCTGGCAGTCGATGAACTGGGACTACGCCGGGAAGCTGCAGAAGGCGCAGATGGACGTCGCCGAGCTGACCGGCAACCCCGACTTCCGCCTCGACGTCGGCTAGACCCTCACCCTGCGTCAGGGTCAAGGGCGACCTGCGCCTCGGGCGTCGCCGTGCGCACCGCGGCCTGCGCCTTGCCGCGCTCCATGCCGGTCGCGCGGAGCAGGTCGACCACGAGCAGGCGCACCTGTCCGACGATGTGGAGCGCGGACAGGTTGCCGGTCTCCTCCAGAACTCCGTTGGCGAGCCGCGCTGCGCGCACGGCCCCTTCCCGGGCGGGACGCGGGTCGTCGTCCCTGAGCAGGAGGTGCAGGGAGCGGGTGGCGTCGGCCAGGGCGTCGATCGCGGCCCTCACGGCCGGCGGGGTGGAGTCGCCGAGCGCGACCGCGCGGCTCACGCCACGCGCCAGCGAGCGGGTGTCGGCGATCGCGAGCCGCAGGTGTCGTGCGAGCTCGGAGAGCTTGCCTATCTCGACGAGCGCCTCGCGCCGGCCGAGCGAGAGGCGTGCGGCGTCGGCCGCGGCGGCGAGCGCGTCCTCGAGCTCGTCGTGCTGGGGCCGGATCCGGGCCACGGCCTCGATCGCGCGGTCCGCCTCCGCATCGCTGCGCTCGCCGACGGCGCGCGCGACGTGGTCGAGCGCCTCCGCGAGGCTGTCCACCACCGGGCCGGTGCCGCTGCGGACCATGCGCAGCGGGTCGACCGGCAGGAGCACGGAGCCCACCACGAGCGCGATCGCGGCGCCGGTGGCGGCGTCGACCGCGCGCGTGAAGTCAAAGGCGCCGTCGGGCGGCTGCAGCGTCGCCACGAGCACTGCCGACGCTGCGGCCTGCGACGCCAGCAGCGGGCCGCCGCCGACCAGCGTGGCGCCGAACATGGCGAGCGCGGTCACGACGCCGATCTGCCAGGCGCCCGTTCCGATCGCCGAGACGAGCAGGTCGGCGATCGCAATGCCGACAGTCACGCCAATCGCGAGCTCGACGGCGCGCGCCCTGCGCTGGCCGACCGTCAGGCCGAGGGTGATCACGGCGGAAATAGGGGCGAAGAAGGGGGTGGCGTGGCCAATCACCTCGGTCGCGACGAGCCAGGCCGCCGAGGCGGCCACGGCACTCTGAAGAATCGGTCGCGCGGTCGCGAGCACCCGGGCGCGCCGGGCCTCGAGCCCGACGCGCGAGGCTTCGGCCGCCTCCTCGAGCAGCTCCGCGCGGGCCGGGGCTCGCCGCAGGTCCGCCGCGCGCCGGGCGGCGCGCGACACCTCGGCCATCCGGGAGCCGGGAACGGCCGGGCGCTCCGGCCCGTCGCTCATCGCCTATACCAGCGTGGCGATACGTTCGGCGGCGGCCCCAGCGCGGCGCTCGCCACCAGCAGCGTCGGCTCCCTGAGCGTGACGTGCGCCCTGAGGGCCATCGCGAAGTGCTCGCCGAGTCCGTCGACCCGGTCGGCCCTGACCCCAAACGACCTGGCCAGCGCGACGAAGTCGGGATTGACCAGGTCCACGCCCTCGCGCGGGTCGCCGTGACGGTCCTGGTCGAAGCGGATCATCCCGTAGCCGCCGTCGTCCACGATCACCGCGGTGAGCGGGATGTTCTCCTGCTTCGCCGCCGCAAGCTCTCCGCAGGCGTAGAGGAAGCCCCCGTCGCCCGAGATGCTCACCGCCGGCCCCTGGCCGGCGAGCGCCGCCCCGAGCCCCTGGGGGAAGGCGCATCCGAGCGTTCCCCAGCCGAGCGGATAGGACAGCTTGCGCGGCGCCGGCGTGCGGTGGAAGCCGCCGAGCCAATAGCCGGGGATGCACATGTCGCAGACCACGACCGCGTCAGCCGGCAGGGCGTTCTCGATCGCGGCGAGGAAGCCCATCGCCTCGGCGTCGCTCTCGGCAAGCTCGGCGCGCACCGCCTGTCCGAGCTCGCGCAGCCTGCGGGCGAGCGAGTCGAGCCCGCCGCGCTCGCCGAGCCGGTCGGCCAGGATCGAGGTGGCGTCGGCGGCGTCGGCCTCGAGCAGCACGTCGGGCCGGTAGTTCTTCGACGCATCGGCGGGATCCACGTTGATCGCGACGAGATGTGGCGGCTGCGGCTGTTGCCAGCCCTGGGTCATCATCGCGTCGAAGTCGGTGCCGATCGCGACGATCAGGTCGGCCTCGTCCCACAGCGCGCCGACCTGCTCGACGTGCGGAGGCGCGTCGACCAGGCAGGCGTGCCCGGGGGGCACGATGCCGCGTGCGGAGTAGGTGAGGATCAACGGCGCGACCAGGCGCTCGGCGAGCCGGGCGACAGCTTCCCCGGCTCCCGACTGGAGCGCGCCGCCGCCCGCCCAGACGAGCGGACGGCGCGAGCGCTCGAGCAGCTCGAGTGCGCGCTGCAGGTGCTCCTCGTCGGCGTGCGGCGGCTTGCCCGGTCCACGCGGCGGTGCTGCCGCGGCCTCCGCGGGCGCCTCCGCTTCGGCGGCCAGCAGGTCGGTAGGGATCTCGACGTAGACCGGCCGCGCCGGCGGCGCCAGCGCCATTCGCGCCGCCACGCCGATCACCGCGCCCACGTGCTCGGGCCTCGCGACCCGGTAGGCCTCCTTGACGATCGGGGTGAACATCGCCGCCTGGTCGGTCGCCTCGTGCAGGACGCCGCGCCACACGCCGTGGCGTCGCGCGGTCGAGGGGATGTCGGTCGCGATCACGAGGATGGGCTGGCGGGATGCCCACGCCTCGCCGACGGCGGCGAGCGTGTTCGCCGCACCCGGCCCGGTGGTCGTGAGCGCCACGCCGAGGCGGCCGCTCGCGCGGGCGTAGCCGTCGGCGGCATATGCCGCGGTCTGCTCGTGGCGCACGCCCACGAGCCGGATCGGCGAGCCGTTGAGCTCACGCCAGAGCCGCAGGTTGTGCACGCCGGGCAGCCCGAAGGCCACCTCGACGCCGGCCTGCTCGAGCGCCGCGACCGCGAGAGCGGCGCCTGTCAGCATGCCCGTCCGGGATGAGCTCACGCGACCAATCCTTACAGGGACGGCGCCCGCTCACGGGCGTGCGGGTGGCCGACCTCTCACGCGTGCTCGCCGGTCCCTACTGCACGATGGTGCTGGCCGACCTGGGCGCCGACGTCGTCAAGGTCGAGCGCCCGCAGGGCGGCGACGAGACACGCGGCTGGGGCCCACCGTTCGCCCAGGGCGAGGCGGCGTACTTCCTATCCGTCAACAGGGGAAAGCGCTCCTGCGCGCTCGATCTCGGCCAGGAGGAGGGCCGCGCGATCGCCCTCGAGCTCTGCGCTCGCGCCGACGTGGTGATCGAGAATTTCAAGGTCGGCGGCGCCGAGCGGCTCGGCGTCGGGTACGAGCAGGTGCGCGCTCGCAACCCGAACGTCGTCTACTGCTCGATCACCGGTTTCGGCTCGATGCGCGAGCCGCCGGGAAGGCCCGGCTACGACTTCGTCGCCCAGGCGGAGACGGGCCTCATGTCGATCACCGGACCGAGGGGAGGGCAGCCGTACAAGGTTGGGGTGGCGCTCGTCGACGTGCTCGCCGGGCTCCACGCCGCGGCAGCGATTCTCGCCGCCCTGCACGGGGGAGAGGGGGGCCGCCTCGAGGTGCCGCTCCTCGACAGCGGGCTCGCCGGGCTGGTGAACGTGGCCCAGAACGCGCTCGTGACGGGGCGCGACCCCGAGCGCTACGGCAACGCGCACCCGAACATCGTGCCCTACCAGGACTTCGCTACGGCGTCCGGACGGATCGCCGTCGCTGCCGCGAACGACGGCCTCTTCCGTGCCCTGTGCGAGGTGATGGCGCTCACCGGACTGCCAGGCGACGAGCGCTTCTCGACGAACGCGGCGCGGGTGGAGAACCGAGCCGATTTGATCCCGCAGCTCGAGGCGCGCTTCGCGGAGCGGCCTGCCGAGGAATGGCTTCCCGAGCTGGACGCCGCGGGCGTCCCCTGCGGCAAGGTGCGCTCGGTGCCCGACGCGCTCGCGGCGGCCGCGGCGGCGGGCCGGCCGGCGACGATGCGGGTCGAGCACTCGGCGGCGGGGCCGCTCGAGCTGGTGGCCTCGCCGATCTGGGGCGCGACCGACGCGGACGCGGCGCTGCCGCCGCCGCTCCTCGGCGAGCACACCGCGGACGTGCTGCGCGAGCTCGGGCGGAGCGACGACGAGATCGCGGCGCTCGCGGCCGGCGGCTCAGTGCTCGTCCGAGGCTGAGGAAGCCGGCGGGCGCGACTCCTCGGCGAGCGAGGTGATCGTGAGCGCGCCGCGGGCGGCCTGCTCCATCACGTCGGTGGCCTCCTCGGAGGAGCGGGCGTAGAGCTCCACCAGCATGTGGATCACGATCCGCTCCTCATCGTGCTTGTGGAAGCGCACGTGGGTGAAGAACTCGCGCGTGCCGTGGTCGCCGAACGCCGCGAAGGCGAGCGACTCGGCGGCCTCGGGCCCCGAGCAGGACTCGACCTGGTCCGCGTCGACAGTGACCGTGCACGAGGCGACCCAGGGCGTGCCCGTGACCATCCGCTCCCAGCGGTCCTCGACCGGCTCGATGCGCGAGATCCGGCGGCCGTTCTCCTCGTAGAAGGTGAGGCTCAGGTGGGGCTGATCGTGCAGGCAGTCGAGGCACTGAACCACGGCTTCCTGCACCTCCTCCACCGGGTCGACCGCCTCGCCGGTGTCGGGGTCGACCTTCAAGATCCCCTCGTAGTGAAGCTGTACCTCGAGGTTCTGCGACCAGCAGCGGTAGCAGCGAAGCCAGCTCGACTGGGTTCCAAGCGACTCGGGGGCAGATCCCTCCATGCCCCCATTATTGTCGCAGCGCTGGTTTTTGCCCCGCTGGGCTGCTCGCTGGGCGCCGATGAGGAGGCCCCGCCGGCCTCCGGCGCGGTCGCCGGGATCGCCTCCGTTGTGGGTCAACTCGAGCGGGCGACGGCCGCCCGCGACTTCGCCACCGTGTGTGACGAGATCCTCACCGCGGCGGCCCGCGAGCGCAGCGGCGGCGCCGATTGCGCCCGGCTCTTGCGCTCTGCGGCCGAGGGGGTGCGCAGGCCGTCGATCGAGATCCGCGGCATCAAGCTGCAGGGCCGGCGCGCGCAGGTCGAGGTGCGCACGCGCGCCGAGGGGCAGGAGACCGTTTCCGACGTGCTCGAGCTGCGCAGGCAGGACGGCGAGTGGCGGCTGGAGGCGCTGGCACGCTAGTCGAGGCAGCCGGCGAGAGCCTCGAGCGTGGCGTCGAAGTCCGTCTTGGTGATCCCGCCGACACACGGCGAGGTCGTGCCGAAGTCGCGGTAGCGGCGCACGGCTGCGGCCGCCTCGTCCGGGTGACCGATCCCGGCGAGCAGGCCCAGGTAGTCGTCGGAGATCGCTTGGATTGCGACCTCGGGGCCGCCGTCCTGCATCCCCCTATCGAAGCCGGCGACGTCATTCCCGAAGCCCGACGCCTCGATCATGGCGCGGTAGAAGGGCAGCGAGAAGTACGGGATCAGTTCCGTGCGCAGCCGGGCGCGTGCTTCATCAGGCTCGTTGGTGACCGCCGAGGGGACCGCCGCGACGATGTCGAACCCCTCGAGGGGCTTGCCCGCCTTCTCGCGTCCGGCGGTTACGGCGGGGACGACGACGTCGCGGATGTAGTGCGGGTTGCAGAGCCAGAGCACAACGCCGTCGGCGATCTCGCCCGCGAGGCGCAGCATTTTCTCGGACAGCCCGGCGAGGTAGATCGGGATATCCGCGCGGGCCTGGTAGCCCATGAAGCGGAAGCTCGTCTGGAACTTCTCGCACTCGGGCGGGTCCTCGCCCGCCAGCATCGCCCGCAGGTTGCCGACGTACTCGCGTGTCTCGCGCAGCGGCTTGTCGATCGTCTGTCCGTACCACGCCTCCACCACCGGCCGGTGCGAAACCCCGAGGCCGATCACGGCCCGCCCGTGCGAGAACTCGTCAAGGGTGGCGAACGACTGGGCGGTGGCCACCGGCGTGCGCGAATAGATCGGCATCACGCCGGTGCCCAGGCGGATGCGGTCGGTGCGCGAGGCGTAGGCCATCAGCGTGGTCACGGAGTCGCGCGCCGCGATATGCGTCACGAAGGCGGACTCGTAGCCGAGCTCCTCGGCCCGGTGGGCGCGCTGGATCGCCGTCTCGAGCGAGCGTCCGGCGCCGATGAACGAGCCCAGGGCCACGGCGCGCGCAAGCCTACCGGCAGCCTTGATGTCGGCTGGCGACATCAAGTCGGGTCCGTTGCGCAGGTTAGGCTCGAGTTGTGATCGGCGCGGTGCTTGCGGGCGGGGCAGGCCGGAGGCTCGGGCGGGGCTCGAAGCCGGCGGCGCTCCTGGGCGGACGACCGCTGATCGAGTACCCCTTGGCCGCTCTCGCCGGTGTCTGCGAGCGGCTGGCCGTGGTCTGCAAGCGTGCCACCCGGCTCCCCGAGCTCCCGTTTGCGGAGCGCTGGGAGGAGCCGGACCAGCCACGCCACCCGCTCACCGGGATCGTGCACGCGCTCGAGACGGCCCGCGCGCCGGTGCTCGTCTGCGCGGCGGACATGCCGTTCGTGACCGCCGACGCCTGCCGAACACTGCTGCAGGGCGCGGGCGGCTCGCCCGCCGTGGTGGCAACCGCGGCGGGCGTGCTGCAGCCGACGTTCGGTCTCTATGCGCCGGCCGCCCTCGACGAGCTACGGGCGGCGCCGCCGGATACCCCGCTTACGAGGACGATCGAGGCGCTCGAGCCGGCGCGCGTGGCGTTGCCGCCGGCCCTGGTACGCAGCGTCAACACCCCGGAGGAGCTTGCCGAGGCGGAGGCGCTCCTGGCGGCGCGTTAGGCCCGAGGCCCGGTTTGGCATTTGCGGCGGGTTTGAACATCTTCGGCAGATCCTTGATCGACCCGAATCTTCCTCGGCACTCCGCCAGCAGGAGCCCTGGGGCTCGGGCCATCGTCCTGATTTGACCCCGTCACGGCCGGTTTGCCGCAGGCCGGCGAGCAACACCTCCTTCCCCAGCGACACGCGAGACCGACCCGGCGCCCCCCTTCAACCGAAAGCGAGTGGGCCGGGAGTCAGCGCCAGACGATCAGCCACACGACCGTGATCGCGAATGCGATCTGGCCGACGCCGAGCGCCACGCCGAGGTTGGCGGCCCCGGCGAGCTCGGCGATCAGCGTGGCGAGCGCGAACACGCCGAGGGAGATGCCAAGCTGGGCCGCGAGACGCATGCGCGGCCGCTCGGGCGCCGGCTCCGGCGGCTCGGAGGCCCGGGGCCGTGGCGCAGGTGGGCGCGCGCGCCTGCTGCGACGGCTCATGCCTCGCCCTCTAGGCATGCCACGAGCGCGTTCACGCTGAGCCCGCCGTCCTGTGCCGCCAGCAGTCGCTCGGCCTCACGCCGGCCACCGAGCGCGCGCAGCGCCCGGTCGCCGTGCTCGGCCGTGAACTCGCGCAGCGCCGAAGCCCGCCGGGCCCGCAGCCGCCGCTCCGACAGGTCGATTCGCGAGCGATGGGCGTCGAGCGCGGCCGCCAAGTCGCCGATCCCGCTCGGCGGCGGCACCGAGGAGACGCTGATGACCGGCGTCTCGGAGGAGCCGACAGCGGCCAGCGCCTGCTCGAGGTCGCGCCGTGAGCGCACAGCAGCCTCGCCCAGGTCCGCCTTGGTCACCACCAGCACGTCCGGCACCTCCATGATCCCCGCTTTCAGGAACTGCAGCACGTCGCCCGAACCGGGCTGCACCACCACGGCGACCGTGTCGCAGACGTCCGCCACGTCCGTCTCGGACTGCCCTACGCCAACAGTCTCCACGACGACGAGGTCGAAGGCGGCCGCCAGGGCGTCGGCGGCCTCGCGCGTGGGCGGCGCCAGCCCGCCCAGCCGACTCCCGGCCGCGGTCGAGCGGATCAGGATGCCGTCGTCGCGCGGGTCGTGGTCGATCCGGGCGCGGTCGCCGAGCAGCGAGCCGCCGGAGCGCTTCGACGAGGGGTCGACGGCGAGCACCGCAACGCTGCGCCCACCCGCGCGCCACTCGGACACGAGCGCCGAAAGAAGCGTGGACTTGCCCGCGCCCGGGGGCCCGGTGATGCCGACCAGGTGCGCCGGCGCCTCGCCCCCAAGGGCGCCGGGTGACAGCTCCGCGAGCAGGCGGGCGGTTGCCTCGCGGCCTCCGGGCGAGCGGTCCTCGATCAGATTGAGCGCCGCAGGAGCAGCGGAGCGGTCGCTCTCGCGCAGGCGCCGGCCGAGCTCGGCGGCGTCGGTCGGCACCTCAGGCTGCGGCGCTGACCCCGTGGTGCTCGACCACGAGATCGACGATGTCGCCCATGATGCGGCTGACCTCGAAGTCCTTGGGGGTGTAGACGCGCGCGACCCCCGCGTCGAGCAGCGCCGCCTCGTCCGCCGGCGGGATGATGCCGCCCACCACCACCGGCACGTGCGCTCCGGCCTGCTCGAGTTCGCTCAGCACGCTCGGGATCAGCTCGGCGTGCGAGCCGGACAGGATCGACAGCCCGACCACGTGGACGCCCTCGTCCACCGCGGTCCTCGCGATCCGCGCCGGCGTGAGCCGGATGCCCTCGTAGACCACGTCCATGCCCGCGTCGCGCGCCCGCACCGCGATCTGCTCGGCGCCGTTCGAGTGGCCGTCGAGGCCGGGCTTGCCGACGAGGATCTTGATGCGCCGCCCAAGCACCTCGGACACTCGCTCGACGCGGTCGCGCAGCTCCCGCAGGGCCTCGTCCGACGCGGGCGCCGCGGCCTCGCCGACGCCTGTGGGGGCGCGGTACTCGCCGAAGGTCTCGCGCAGCGTCGCCGCCCACTCTCCGGTCGTGGCGCCCGCCCGCGCGGCCGCCAGCGTGGCCGGCATGATGTTCGTCTCGGGGTCGGCCGCAGCTGCGCGCAGCTCGTCAAGGGCGGCGTCCACGCCGGCCTGGTCGCGCCCATCGCGCCAGTTGCGGAGTGCCTCGACGGCGCCCTGCTCCATCGCCGGGTCCACCCGCAGGATGCCGCCGTCCTCGCCGTCCTGGAGCGGCGAGGGCTCGGCCTCCGTGTAAACGTTCTGGCCGACGACCTTGAGCTCGCCCGTCTCGATCCTGCGTACCCGCTCGCGGTGCGACTCGACGAGCTGGGTCTTCATGTACGGCACGGCCTCGACGGCGCCGCCCCGCTCGGCAACGATCGCCATCTCCTCGCGCGCGCCCTCGGTCAGCTCGTCGACGAGCCCGTCCATGACCTTCGAGCCCTCGAAGATGTCGGGGTACTCGAGCAGGTCGGTCTCGTAGGCGAGGATCTGCTGGATCCGCAGCGACCACTGCTGGTCCCACGGCCGCGGCAGGCCGAGCGCCTCATTCCACGCGGGCAGCTGCAGCGCGCGGGCGCGCGCCTCGCGGCCCATCGTCACCGCGAGCGCCTCGAGCACGATCCGGATGAT
Source organism: uncultured Thermoleophilaceae bacterium (assembly GCA_963751835.1). Taxonomy (GTDB): domain Bacteria; phylum Actinomycetota; class Thermoleophilia; order Solirubrobacterales; family Thermoleophilaceae; genus JACVRW01. Next base: position 97,237 of record CAVVWD010000027.1, read on the forward strand.
GTTGTTCTCGGGCTGCGACTCGGTCAGCCCGAGCGAGTTGACCTGCACGCCGTAGCGGAAACGCAGCAGGCGCTCGTCGTCCACCCCGTAGCGCTCGCGGCCGATCTCCTCCCAGAGCCGCCCCATCGCGCGCAGCTTGGCGTGCTCCTCGACGAAGCGGATGCCGGCGTTGACGAAGAACGAGATGCGGCCGAAGACGCGCTGGAACGTTTCTTCTGGGACCCGCTTGCGCACGCGGTCGAGCACAGCCTGTGCCGTCGAGAGCGAGTACGCGATCTCCTGCACCGGCGTCGCGCCGGCCTCCTGCAGGTGGTAGGAGCAGACGTTGATCGGGTTCCAGTGCGGCACCTCGTCGACCGTGAAGGCGATCATGTCCGCGATCAGCCGCATCGAGGGCTCGGGCGGGAACGCGTACGTGCCGCGCGCGAGGAACTCCTTGATGATGTCGTTCTGGGTGGTTCCCTGGAGCGAGTGCCGGTCGACCCCGTTGTCCTCGGCCACCGTCATGTAGAGCGCGAGCAGCCATGCCGCCGTGGCGTTGATCGTCATCGACGTGTTCATCTCGTCGAGCGGGATGCCGTCGAGCAGCGTGTGCATGTCGCCCTTGTGGGCGATCGAGACCCCGACCTTTCCGACCTCGCCGCGCGCGAGCTCGTGGTCAGGGTCGTAACCCGTCTGGGTGGGGAGGTCAAACGCAACCGACAGGCCCGTCTGGCCCTTCGCGAGGTTGCGCCGATAGAGCTCGTTCGACTCCTTCGCGGTCGAATGACCGGCGTAGGTGCGCATCACCCAGGGGGTGTCACGCTCGGGCAGGCGGTGTTCGCTCACTCCGATGATTGTATGGTCGCTTCCCGGTGAGCCGCGCGATCGACGTCATGCACCTGGGGCGCGACCGGGTTATCTGCGCCTTTGAGATCGACGGCCTGGTTGTCGACCCGGGGCCGGCCTCCTGCGTCGACACGCTGATCGACAGGCTGGGGCCGGTGGAGCCACGTGCGCTCCTGCTCACCCACATCCATCTCGACCACGCGGGCGCGACGGGCGTGCTCTGCCGCCGCTATCCGAAGCTGAAGGTCTACGTTCACGAGCGCGGCGCTCCCCACCTGATCGACCCCTCGAAGCTGCTCGCGAGCGCCACCCGCCTGTACGGGGACGACATGGAGGAGCTGTGGGGCGAGGTCGCCCCGGTGCCCGAGGAGCGCGTGCACGCGCTGCGCGGCGGCGAGACGGTCGAGGGGTTCCGCGTGGCCTACACGCCCGGACACGCTTCGCACCACGTTTGCTACCTCCACGAGGACATGGGTGATGTCTACGTCGGCGACATGGGGGGCGTCCGGATCCCGCCCTACGAGCACACGCTCGCGCCAACGCCGCCACCGGACATCGACCTCGAGGCCTGGCTCGACTCGCTGCACACCGTCGCCACCTGGAATCCGCAGTCGCTCTGCCTCACGCACTTCGGTCAGGTGACCGACGTCGCCGACCAGCTGCACCGGATCCGCTGCGCGCTCACCGGCGCGGCCGACTCCGCCCGCGTCGAGGGCGAGGAGCGCTTCATCGCGAGGCTGGAGGACGAGCTGTCCGAGGTTGTTCCGGATCGGGCGGCGATCGAGTCCTACGAGCAGGCCGCACCGCCGGACCAGCTCTATCAGGGGCTCGAGCGCTACTGGCGAAAGCGGGCCGAGGCCGGATGACCGGCACCATCGAGCTCCCGCGCGTGAAAGAGCCCGGCAGCGGCCTCGACGACAACTGGCGCGTGATCGTCCTGAACGACAACCACAACACCTTCGAGGGGGTGGCGTTCGCCCTCTCCTCGACCCTCCCCGGCGTCAGCTACGACAAGGGCATGGCGATGGCCAACACGATCCACAACAAGGGCCAGGAGATCGTCTGGACGGGCGCGCGCGAGCCCGCCGAGCACTACTGGGAGCTGCTCAAGGAGGCGGGCCTCACGATGGCGCCACTGGAGCAGGGCTAGGCTCGCGCTCGAGCGGCGCGGGGTCGACCGCTTCGCCCTCGCCCATGACCTCCCAGAAGGTCGGCAGGATCGGCACCTGGTAGCAGCCGGACAGCTCGACCCGCTTCGTCGCGAGCTCCTCCGAGTACCAGTAGCGCTCGAAGTGCGTCTTCGAGGGGAACCGCGCCGTCTGCACGAAGTCGAGGCGCCCGTCGAGGTTGCGCGTGAACGTCCACCTGGTGGCGCCGAAGTCGAGAACGGCCTCCGCCGCGGGGAGCCAGCCGGCGGCGAATTTGTCGCCCCGGAACGGGTTTATCGGCCAGCGGATCTGTACCTCGATCATGCTCCAACCTCCGCGTGGATGGCACCGGGATGGCCCTCCTCGGTCGCGCCCTCGCCCTTCTCGGCGCCGACCAGGATGGCGATCTTCCCGAAGTGCTGGTTGTCCCTCATCAGCTGGTGGGCTTCCGGCACGCCGTCGAAGCCGAACGTCCTCCAGAGCACCGGCCGGATCTGGCCCGTGTCGATCAGCTGGTTCGCCTTGTTGCACTCGTAGGCGTTGGCGAAGTGCGAGCCCAGGATCTCCTTCTGGCGCATCCAGAGGTAGCGCACGTCGAAGTCGAGGTCGAAGCCGGTGGTGCCGGCGCAGATCACGACCTTGCCGAAAGGCTTGACCGTGAACACCGAGGTCGAGAAGGTCGCCTTGCCGACGTGCTCGAACACGATGTCCGGCTGGTCGCCGAGGATCTCCTTGACGCGCTTGGAGAACTCCCGCGACACGCCGAAACGCGCCTTCTCCTCGTCGGGCGTCTCGCCGCCCTTGCGCATCATGCCCGCGAACTCGTTGCGGTCGATGTAGTCGACTGCGCCGAGTTGTTTGACGAGCTCGCCCTTCTGCGGGCTCGACACGACCCCGACGGCGTGGGCGCCCGCCATCGCGCAGATCTGGGTGGCGAACACGCCGAGACCGCCGGCGGCGCCCCAGATCAGCACGCGGTCGCCGGCCTGGAGATCGCAGCGCGTGATCAGCATCCGGTAGGCGGTGAAATACACGAGCCCGTAGGACGCGGCCTCGTCCCAGGTGAGCCCCTTCGGCTTGGGTAGGAGCTGCTGCGCCTGCACCTTCGTGAATTGGGCGAACGAGCCCCAGGTGGTCTCGTAGCCCCAGATCATCTGGGACGGGGCCGCGAGCGGGTCGAGCCCGTGGACCTCGGGGTCTTCGTACGAGGCCATGTTGCAGTGGAGCACGACCTCGTCGCCCGGCTTCCAGCGCGTGACCCCCGGGCCGACCTTCCAGACGACGCCCGAGGCGTCCGAGCCGCCGATGTGGTGGCCCCACTCGGGATGGTCCCCGTAGCGCATCACCGAAACGGGCTTGCCGAGGGCGGCCCAGACGTTGTTGTAGTTGACGCCCGCCGCCATCACGCGCACGATCACCTCGAACGCGCCCGGCCCGGGCACCTCGATCTCCTCGAGCTGGAAGGCGTCGCGCGGCTCGCCGAAGCGCTCCTCACGGATCACCCAGGCGGCCATGGTCTCCGGCAGCGTGCCGGGCTCCACGTCCAGCTCGGACACCTTGCTCACATCGACGGCCATTCGGTCTCAACCCTCCGCTGTCTATCCCAGGGGAGCGGGAGGTTACCGGCGCTACAGGGTCGCAACGCGCAGGGCCAGGGCAGCCGCGGCCATCAGCTCGATCGTGACCACTCCAATCCCGGCGGCCACGCCGAGCGGTGCCCACACGAGCCCGAGGACCAATCCGGCCGCCCCCGCGAGGAGGATGACCGCCAGGTAATCGAGCTTGTCCTCCGGCACGCCGACCGGGGGATCTAGCTCGTCGCCGCTGCCTCGGCTGCCGCGTCCGGCTGCCTGGCCGGATCGGGCTGGCGCTCGCGCTTGGGCGCGATCGTCAGGAACGCGATCACGACGCCCAGCGCGGCGACGCCGGCGGCGAGCCACATGCCGGTCGACAGCGCGTGGATGAAGGCGCTGTGGGCGGCCTCGGTGGCCTGGGGGCCCAGGCCGCCGTCGGCCCCCGAGCCCAGGTTCTCGACGATGCGCTCGCGCGTGGCGGCGCTCACGCCCGTGCCGGCAAGGCTGTCCTGGAGGTCGCTCCGAGCGAGATGCTGGAACAGCGCCCCGATCGCCGCGACGCCGAACGTGCCGCCGACCATGCGGCTCATCGAGAGGATCCCGGAGGCCACGCCGGCCTTGTCGGCGCTCACCGCGTTCATCGCGGCGGTCGACATCGGCGACATCACGAGCGCCATCCCGATGCCCAGGAGAATGAACGCGGGCAGCAGCAGGCCATAGCCCGTGTCGACGTCGATGCGGGTCTGCAGGAAGAGCGAGAAGGTGGTGAGGGCGAGGCCGGACACCATCAGCGGTCGCGGCCCCACTCTGTCGGTGAGACGGCCCGCGAGCGGCGCGATCAGCACGATCATGAGCGTCGAGGGCAGGAAGCGCACCCCGGCCTCCACGGCGGAGTAGCCGAGAATGTTCTGCATGTAGAGCGCGATGAAGAAGAAGGTCGACAGCATCGCGAACGTGACGATGAAGGCGATCACGTTCGCGCCCAGGAAGGTCCGCGAGCGGAAGAACGAGAAGTTGACCATCGGCTCGCGCACCCGCGGCTCGAGCAGGGCGAACACGACCAGCGCGATCACGGAGACGACGAACAGGGCGACGATCTCCGGAGACCCCCAGCCCCACTGGTTACCCTCGACGAGCGCGAGCACGAGCGCCGTCAGGCCCGCGGAGAGAGCCAGGATGCCGGGGAAGTCCACGTGGTGCTCGGTCGTCTCGTCGCGCGACTCGTGGGTGGCGAACAGCGTGACCGCGACAGCGCCCACCGCCACCGGCAGGTTGAGGAAGAAGATCGCCCGCCAGGACACGTATTCCGCGAGCGCGCCACCGACCACGGGCCCGATCGCGAGTGCCAGCGCCGACACGCCCGCCCAGGTGCCGATCGCCTTGCCGCGCTCCTCGGGCGGGAACGCGTTCGTGATGATCGACAGCGTGGCCGGCATCATGAACGCGGCGCCGATGCCTTGTACGGCGCGCCCCGCGACGAGCCAGCCCTGGTCGGGTGCGAGTCCGATCGCCGCGCTCGAGAGCGAGAAGACGGCGACGCCGAACAGGAACATCCGCCGGCGGCCGAAGATGTCGCCCAGCCGGCCGCCGGTCACGAGGAGGACAGCGAAGGTCAGCGTGTAGGCGTTGACCGTCCACTCGAGCCCGGAGAGCGTGGCGCCGAGGTCCTCCTGGATGGAGGGCAGCGCGACGTTCACGACCGTGTTGTCGAGCATGATCATGAACAGCGCGAAGCACATGGCCGCGAGCGTCCACCAGCGGCGGTTGCCGTCGTTGAGGCGAATGTGCTCGATCACAGCTCGAGCCTCCTGACAACCGGCCCGACGGCGGCGGCGAGCGCCTCCTGCTCGGCCGGCTCGAGGCCGGCGACGAAGTTCTTGATCCCCACCAGCCGCAACGCGGTGAGCTGCTCGTATGTGGCGCGCCCGCGCGTGGTGACCGTCACGAGCTTGCTGCGCCGGTCACGCGGATCTTCCTCACGCTTGACATGACCGCGCCGGACGAGGTTTTCAACGGCCCGGCTGAGGGCGGGGAGGGAGAGGCCGAGCTCGTCCGAGATCGCTCCCAGCGAGAGCGCCCCCTCGGCCTCGCAGACCACTTTGAGGCACTTGACCTGGGTGATCGTGAGGCCGGCCTTCTCGATCGCCGCGAAGAGGTCGCGGTGGCCGGCCTGCAGAAGCCGGTTCGTGAAGGTCGCGAGATCGCGGGAGAGAGCCTCCGCCAGTACCTCGGTGGAAGAAGATGCTTGCACGCAAACAAGTATCGCAGGCAAGCAGTGAATCGCCCGAGTCTGGGCTGTTTTCGACCGTTCCGTCAGGTCGGACCCCTACGGTGCGACCAGAGAAACATGGAAGCCGCAACCCCACTCAGGCCGCCGCATGTTCGCGTCGTCGGAGACCGCGTCGCCATCGACGGCCTGGTCGTCGAGGACGAGTGCGCCGTCAGGCTCGTCAAGGAGCGCGAGCAGAACGGCGAGGATTCGGTCAAGCTCGTCCGCGACGCCGTGGAGATCGGCGCGCGCGTGCTCGACCGAGAGCAGGCCGGGGCAAACGCCGAGTTCGTCAAGACGGAGTTCGAGCGCGCCGCCACCCAGCTGAACAGTGAGTTCACCGAGAAGGCCCGCGCTGTCGCCGAGTTCCTGGGCGAGCGTGTCGACAGCGTGTTCGGCCCGGAGAACGGTCAGCTCGCGAAGGACCTCGAGAAGCTGTTCTCGGACGGCTCGTCCGCATCGGTGCAGAACCGGGTGCGCGAGCTCGTCGCCGAGACGATGGCGCGCTCGCGCGAGGACCTGATCAAGCAGTTCTCCGCCGCCGACGGCTCGAATCCGCTGGCCGACTTCAAGGCCGGCACGATCCGGGTGCTCAAGGCCGCGGAGGAGCGTCAGCACGAGAGCCAGCAGGCGCTGCTGCGCCAGATGACCGAGCTCGAGAAGCAGCTGCAGGCGCTGCGACTCGAGAAGGAGAAGCTCGAGGAGGTCGAGGCGGAGCGCGAGAAGGGCACGGCCAAGGGCCGGACGTTCGAGGAGCAGGTCGCCGACGCAGTCGACCGGATCGCGCTGGGGCAGGGCGATGTCGCCGAGGCCGTCGGGGACCACAAGGACGCCACCGGCAAGGTCGGCGACGTGGTCGTGGCGATCGACGCCGCCCACGGGCCGGCGCGCGGCCGGATCGTTGTCGAGGCCAAGGACAAGCGCCTCTCCAAGCCGGGCGCGATCGCCGAGCTCGACGAGGCGCTGGCCCACCGGAGCGCCGACTTCGCGCTGCTAGTCGTTCCCACCGAGGAGGAGCTGCCGGCGAAGCTCGAGCCGCTGCGCGAGTACAACGGCGACAAGCTGGTCGTCGCGCTAGACCCCGAGTCGGGAACGCTGCCGCTCGAGCTCGGTTACAGGCTCGCCCGCGCGCGCGTGCTGATGAAGAGCTCGGACGCCGACGGCATCGACGCCGGCGCGCTGCACGACACGGTCGAACGCGCGCTCGGGGCGCTCGCCGAGGAGCGCAAGGTCAAGCAGCAGCTGACCGGGGCAAAGACGAGCATCGACAAGGCCTACGAGATCGTCGAGGCGATGGCCGCCCGCGTGCGCGGCCACCTGGACGAGCTGGATGCCGTCCTGAGGACGGCGAACGGCGACATCCAACTGGAGCTCGACGGCTAGGGCGCGCCCCTCGCTTCCGGTTGGGGGGAGGCCCCGTCCGGACTTGGCGTATCCGTCCTGCCTTGGTGGCCTCCTGGACCACCAATCCAGGATGAATCGAGTCTTCCCGGCGACGACCCGGCGCCACCACCAAAGAGGGAGGCGCGCTACGGCAGGAGCAGGTCGTTGTTGGAATCGGGCCGCTCTGCTCCGATGTCCAGCACGGCCGGAGCGATCTCCCGCCTCAGCGCGGTCCTCGAACCTGCACGCACCTCATAGCTGCCGGGCGCGAGCGTCCGCTGGATCGTGGCTGTATCGCCGGGCTGGATCGGGCCCGCGCGCTGGACGAGGGTTTCCCCCTCGAGCGTTACGGTTCGCGGCCCCTCGGCCTGGTTCGAGATCGTGATCAGGACCGGGCCGGCACCAAGCTTCGCCGGGGACACGGTCACCCTCTCGTCCTGGATGACGCCGCTGAGCCCGACGGGCACGGGAGGGCGGGGCTCGTTCTTGAAGTCCTCGTCGCCGCAGGCCGCGAGCAGCATCGCGGCGATCGCGAAGCCCGCCGTCGCTCGTACCCTCCTCGACCCCACGGCGGGAACTTAACCGAACCAGACAGACCGGCGCGCAAGTAGGAGATCGTCGAGCTCCTCCTGGATGTGCGTTCGGATCCGGTCGGAGAGCCGCTGCACGAGCGCGAGGTCATCCGCGTCGTCGGGGCCATACCGGGACAGGTCGACCGGCTCGAGAAAGCGGATCTTGAACTTGGCGGGCAGATACATGAGCGCGGCGGCGAGCCCGAACTGCGGGAAGGCGTGGGTGACGGGGAAGTAGAGCAGCCCGGTGAGGCGCTCGAGCAGCGGCACGTGCGCGAAGATCGGCATCGCCTCCTCGGCGCCGATCAGCGCGACCGGGACGATCGGCACCCCCGCGCGCATCGCGGTGCGGACGAAGCCGCCGCGGCCGAAGCGGCGCAGCCGGTAGCGCTGCCAGTAGAGCTTGCGGGTGGCCTTTTGGCCCTCGGGGAACACGAGCACGAGGCGCTCCTCGTCGCGCAGGAGCCGCTGGGCGTTCGACGGGTGCGCCGCCACCAGGCCGATCTTGGTCGTCACCATCGACACTCCCGGGTAGCCCTTGAACCAGTGCTCGCCGAGCATGTAGAGCGGCCGTGGGCGGGGATGCTCGTGGCGGATCGCCTGGATGATCATCGGCGCATCGGGCGGCAGCGCTCCCGAGTGGTTGGAGACGATCAGCGCGCCGCCCTCGGACGGCACGTTCTCGATTCCCTCGACGTCCGCTCGGAACCAGTAGCGGTAGTAGAAGTCGAGCAGCGGCTCGATCAGGTCGAAGACCCGCTGCGAGCGCCCCCAGTCGTCGACCTCGCGCCCCGGTTCGGCCGCGGGAACGAGCTCCCGCAGCTCGCGAAGCTCGGGCACGGGCGCGGCCAGGGGCTCCGGGTGGCGCGGCATGTCGAGACCGTTCCCGCGCGCGTCGTAGCCGAGCAGCGGGCTTTCTCTCGACAGGCCGCTTCTGCTCGTGGGCGTGCGCCGCTCAGCCACGCGCGAACGGTAGCCCGACCACTTCGGCGGTGCCGCCGTTCACCGTTACGCTGTCGCCCGGCTCGGCCTCGCGGCGCACGAGCGCGAGCGCGATCGGGCCGAGCCTGGGGGAGACGCACGTGGAGCCCACGCGTCCCACGACCTTCTCGCCGAGCACGATCTCGGTGCCGCGCTCCACGGGTTCGGGCAGCCGCAGCCCTCGCAGGTGTCGGTTCGGCTTGCCCTTGTAATGAAGGCGCGCGACGGTCTCCTGGCCGACGTAGCAGCCCTTCGTGAAGCTGACCGCCCGCTCGTTGATACCCGCCTCCTGCGGCATCGTCTCGGCGTCCATGTCGTAGCCGAGCCGAGGGCGCCCAGACTCGATCCGGACACACTCGGCCGCCGCCTCGGAGGCTGCCGGCAGGCCAAGCTCGAGCCCTGGCTCGCCGATCACGTCCACTCCCACATGCGTCGCCACGTAGAGGCCGTGCTCGCCCTCGACGAACGAGTGCTCGTCAGCCGGCGGCTCGACCTCGAGCGCGTCGCGGGCGTCGGGGCCGATCACCGAGACGAGAGCGCGCGACTCCGTGACGTCATCGAACTGCACGTCGCGGCCGAGCGAATAGGTCTGGAGCATGTGGCTCAGCACGGCGTGCCCGATCGCCTCGGTGTCGAGCCAAAAGGAGTCATCCAGGCGCAGGACTCGCAGGTCGGTCCGCAGCTTGCCCTTCGTGTTCAGGATCGTCGCGTAGCAGCCGCTGCCCGGCCGGAGCGCCTCGACGTCGTTCGAGACCTGGCCCTGGAGGAAGTCGGCCGCCTCCGATCCACGCACGAGGAACTTCGCCCGGTCCGAGCGGTCGACCACGCCGGCCGATTCGGTGAGGAGCTCGTACTCGCTTGTCGCGATCACGGATCCAGTGTACTTTTAGACGGGCCTAAACCTGTGTCTCTCGCTGGCCAAACGTGAATTTCGGATCGACCAAACTCTCTCGGCGGAAGCTGCTGGGCGGCGCCGCGGCCGCGGGCGCCGCGATTCCCGTGCTCCACGAGCTCGTTCCGCACCAGGGCCTGCACGACACCGGGGCGGCCGCGGCCGAGCATCTCCAGCACGCGCAGAACGCCCACCGCGCCTCCGGACACCTCGGAGCGATGGGCCGCGTGGACCCGCGCGTGAACGGCTTCGATCCTCAGGAGATCGTCCGTGACTTCGACGAGGGCAGGGTCGTCGGCGGCGTGCGCGAGTGGGAGCTGGTCGCCCACGAGAAGGAGATCGAGGTGGCGCCCGGCGTCAAGTACGTCGCGTGGGCCTACAACGACCGCGTGCCGGGCCCGACGCTCCGGGCGCGCGAGGGCGAGCGGCTGCGCGTCAAGTTCGTCAACGGCTCGACGCATCCGCACACGATCCACTTCCACGGCATCCACCGCCACCTGGTGGACGGTGTGCCCGGGCTCGGCGCCGGCAACATCGCGCCGGGCAAGCGCACCGTCTACGAGTTCGACGCCACACCCTTCGGCCTCCATCTCTACCACTGCCACTCGACCCCCCTCGCCGAGCACATCGCCAAGGGGCTCTATGGGGCATTTGTGATCGATCCCAAGGACGGGCGGCCGCCCGCCGACGAGCTCGTGATGGTGATGAACGGGTTCGACACCAACTTCGACCGCTCGAACGAGGTCTACGCCGTCAACACCGTCGCCTTCGAGTACATGCACCGGCCCATCAAGGTCAAGCGCGACGAGCTGGTCCGGATCTACCTCGTGAACCTGCTCGAGTTCGACCCCCTCAACTCGTTCCACGTTCACGCGAACTTCTTCGACTACTACCCCACCGGCACACGGCTCGAGCCGAGGGACTTCACCGACACCGTCATCCAGGGCCAGGGCGAGCGCGGAATCCTCGAGCTGCGCTTCCCCTACACCGGCAAGTACATGTTCCACGCGCACGTGAGCGAGTTCGCTGAGCTCGGCTGGATGGGCTTTTTCGAGGTCGACTGATGGAAGCCGCCACGCTGACCCGCCGCAAGCCCGCCTGGCTCGCCGGGCTCGCCCCGCTCGTCGTGCTCGCGCTTGCGATCGGGCTGTTCGTGGCCTTCGACGCGCCCGGGCTCGACCGGATCGGGGTTCCGGAGGAGAACCTGAGCGTCGAGCGGACCGTGCTGGCGCCGGGCGAGATCGACCTGCACGTGCGCAACGACGGGGCGGACCCGGTCGAGGTGCGCCAGGTGATCGTGAACGACGCGTTCGCCGCCTTCGAGCAGACGAACGACGACATCGGGCGCCTGGGCGGGTCGACGATCGACGTCCAGTACCCGTGGATCGAGGGACAGGCCTACGAGGTCATCCTGCTCACCGCCACGGGCGCGACGATCACCCACGAGATCGAGGCCGCGGTCGAGACGCCGGATGCGGACCTCGGCTTCTACGGTCTCATGGCGCTGATCGGGATCTACGTGGGAGTGATCCCGGTGACGATCGGGATGCTCTGGCTGCCCTGGATGCGAAGCGTGGACGCGCGCTGGATGCGCTTCCTGCTCGCGTTCACGATCGGCCTGCTCGCCTTCCTCGGCGTGGACGCGCTGCTCGAGGGCACGGAGATCGCGGACAGCGGGCCCGGTTCGTTCGGAGGGGCGGCGCTCGTGTGGCTGGGTGCGGCGGCGGCCTACCTCGCGCTCGCGGGCGTTGATGGCTGGCTCGGCGCGCGCCGCGCCCGCCTCGACGAGGACGGCGGGGGCGGGGGCGGCGGCGGGGCCCGCGGCCTCGGCTATCGCGCCGCGTTCCTCGTCGCTCTCGGCATCGGCCTGCACAACCTCGGCGAGGGGCTCGCGATCGGGTCCGCCTACGCGATCGGATCGCTGGCTCTCGGCGCGACGCTCGTGGTCGGGTTCGCGCTGCACAACACGACCGAGGGTCTCGCGATCGTCGCGCCGGTCGCGCGCGAGGGTCGAGCGCGGGTGCAGCGGCTGCTTCTGCTCGGTCTGCTGGCGGGCGCCCCCGCCGTTCTCGGCGCCTGGGTCGGGGCTTCGGCCTTCCACCCGAGCGTGGCGGCGCTCATGTTCGGGATCGGCGCCGGGGCGATCGCACAGGTTGTCGTCCAGATCGCGCCGCAGGTGCGTGACGAGAGCGGCCGCTTCCTTCACCCCCTGGCCAGCGCCGGCCTGCTCGCGGGCCTGCTCGTGATGTACCTGACCGGCCTGTTGGTCTCCGTCTGATGGCGATCCGCGACGACACCAGCGAGATCACCGGCGCGGTCCAGGATTACGCCAAGGCGATCTGGTCGCTGGCACGGCGCAGCCGTGAGGCCGTCTCGACGTCGGCGCTTGCCGAGCGGCTGGAGGTCTCGCCGGCGTCCGCCTCGGCGATGATCAAGCGGCTCGAGACGCTGGGGCTGGTGTCGCGCGAGCCCTACCACGGCGTGCGGCTCACGCGCGCAGGCGAGCGGGTGGCGCTCGAGGTGCTGCGTCATCACCGGCTGCTCGAGCTCTACCTCGCCGAGGCCCTCGGCATGTCGTGGGATCGCGTACACGAGGAGGCGGAGGTGCTCGAGCACGCGATTTCGCCGGAGCTGTCCGAGCTGATCGCCGCAAAGCTCGGCAACCCCACCCACGATCCGCACGGTGACCCGATCCCCACCCGCGACGGCGAGATCGACGAGCCGCCGACGCGGGCGCTCTCCGACCTCCTTCCCGGCGAGCACGGGACCTTCTCGCGCGTGTCCGACTCGAATCCGGACATGCTGCGCTACCTCTCCGAGTTGGGCATCGCCCCCGGCGACGAGCTCGAGCTGACCGGCCAGCAGCCCTTCGGCGGCCCGCTCACCGTCATGGCCGGCGGCCGCGAGCATGCGCTCGGCCCCCAGCTGGCCAGGGCGATGCGGATCGAGACGCCGGGTACGGGTCGCAGGCCTCGGTAGGGTTCCGGCCCGGATGGCGCTCGCCGAGGACTTCCAGGGCGTGCTCGACACGCTCCCTCCGGACTGGACGCAGCTCGAGCTCGACCTGCGCATCGCCGACGAGGACCGCTACGTCGAGGCTGCGACCCTGCTGGTCACGATCAACGCGATGCCGTACTCCGAGCACGACTGGCACTGGCGACTGCGCGTGGCCCACGAGTTCGGCCACGCCGCCGCGCCCGAGACGGTTCGCGGCACGCTCGGCCTGCTCGACGACAACGGGATCGAGGGGGAACTCGTGGTGCGCGAGGCGCGCTCGGGGCGCGTCGAGGTCGTGCAGATGTGGGGACGGACCGAGTCCGTGCGCCAGGAGTTCCGCCGCCGGCGCGACCAGTAGGCGCAGTGGCCCGGGTCGCGCTGCTCTGTCCGGACCTTCTGTTCGGCTCCAAGCTGCAAGGAGCCCTGCGCGCCGCCGGACACGAGGTCGTGCAGCCGGGGGAGGAGGCGGCGCTCCTCGTGGTCGACCTGACCGCGGACCCCGACGAGCGAATCGCGGAGTCAGCCGGCTCGACCGTGCCCCGGCTCGGCTTCTACTCGCACGTCGAGCAGGACGTCCGCCGGCGCGCCGAGGAGGCCGGCTTCGAACGGGTGGTGCCGCGCTCGCGGATGGCGCGCGAGGCGCCCGCGCTCGTTGAGGCGATGCTCGCCGGCCGAGGCGGTTGAGACTCAGCGCGCTTCAGCCGAGCGGACGGTCGCCGATCCAGTAGCGCGGCCCGGGGCCGCGGCGCCCCGCGCGGTCCTCGGGGTTGGCGAGCTGGCAGCGGTCGAGTGAGAGGCAACCGCAGCCGATGCACTCGGTGAGCCCGAGCTTGAGGCGCTCGAGCTCGGCGATGCGGTCGTCGATCCGGGAGCTCCAGCTGCTCGAGAGACGTGACCAGTCACGCCGGGTCGGGGCGCGATCGGGAGGCAGCTTGCCGAGCTCGGTGCCGATCTCCTCGAGCGAGAGGCCGATCCGCTGGGCGAACACAATGAACGCGATCCGGCGAAGAACAGGCCGCGGATAGCGGCGGTGGCCCGACCCGGCGCGCTCGGAGGAGATGAGGCCGCGCTCCTCGTAGAAGCGGAGCGCCGACGCCGCGACCCCGCTGCGCCGCGCGACCTCGCCGATGGTCAAAACGCTCGACATTGCAAGCTCACTTTAGCTTCAGGTTCTCTCTCTCGCGGCGGGGCGAAATCGCGATTCATCCTGCTTTGCCCACCGCACGGGTGGGCAGGGCAGGACAGATGATGTGAGCGAGGCACTCGAGGATCAGGACTGCGGCAGGGAGAACGCTCGATCGATGTCCGGGGGGGACTCGAGGATGCCGAAGCGCGCGTCGAACTCGGCCCACGCCTCGAGCGCGCCGCGGTCGAGCTCGAGCGGGGGCCTGAGCGCGGGCCCGACCGCGGCCAGCTCTGCGCGCACGAGCGGCTCGTCGGCGCCCGAAGCGCGCACGATGTCCTCCACCGCGGCGGCGGGATCGGCCAGGGCTGCGCGCGTTCCCGCCCGGAGAGCGGCGAGCACGCCGTCCACCAGCGGGCGCTCGTTCTCGAGCGTCTCCCGCTCGACCGCGAGCACCAGCTCCGGATAGCGCGGTGCTCCGAACTCGTCGACGCGAAATTCCCTCGTCCGCACCCCGCGCCGGCGCAGTGCCACGCCCTCCGCGTTCCAGAACGACACGACGGCGTCGACGCGACCGGCGATCAGGGTCGGCACCGCCGAGAAGCCGATCGTCACCCGTTTGACGCGCTCGAAATCGCCTCCGTCCGCCTCGACCACGGCGCGCAGGAGCGCCTCGTCCGAGGGCAGCCCGGTGACCCCGACGCGCCGGCCCTCGAGCTCGCGCGGCCGGCTGACTTCGTCGGCCCGGGCGATCACGGCCGCGAGCGGCCGCTGCACCAGCCCGCCGACCCCCACCAGGTCGCGACCGCGCTCGCGCGCCAGGCCGAGATCATGGATGTCGACAATCGCCAGGTCCGCGCGGCCGGCCGCGAGCAGCTTGAGCGAGTCGGTCGAGGCGGACGGCACGCGGACCTCGAGTTCGACGCCGTTGCGCCGGTCGAGCTCCAGTCTCTGAGCGGCGTAGATCCCTGAATGGACGGCGTTCGGCTGGAAGTCGAGCGCCAGCGCTGCGCTCTGCGGGCCGCCATTGTCGTCACCCCCGCAGGCGGCCAGCGAGACCAGCGCGGCGAGCAGGGCGAAACGACGCACGGCGGACAAGGGTATGCGGCGCGGGCGCCGAATCGAGCGGTGACCAGGTGTTCGTCAGGAGGTTTTGAACGTGGAGGACCGCGGGCCCGCGGCATATATCGCCGAGTTCTTCGGCACGCTGATGCTCGTCTTCTTCATCTGCGCCGTGGTGTCGCTCTACGGTCCGGAGCCCTCCGCGGCCAACCCCAACCCGTTCGTGGACTTCGGCGTGATCGGGCTCGTGCACGTCCTGCTGCTGTTCGTGTTGATCCAGACGCTGGCCATCGTCTCGGGCGCGCACTTCAACACGGCTGTGACGGTCGCGCTCGCCACCCTGCGCCAGATCAAGATCGCCGACGCCGCGATCTACATCGTCGCCCAGCTGGCCGGCGCGGTCGCCGGCGCCCTGCTGGTGAAGGGGATCCTGCTCGACGAGGGCAGGGCCGAGAACTACGGCGCGCCGGCGGTTTCGAACATCGTCGACGGATCGGCGTTTACGGGGCTGGTCGTGGAGGCGATCGGCACGTTCTTTCTCCTGTGGGCGATCATCGGCGTGGCGGTCCACCCGCGCGCAGCCAAGGACTGGGCCGCCTTCGCCATCGGCGGCGCGCTCGGAATGGGCGTCATGGTCCTCGCCCCGATCACCGGTGCGGGTTTCAACCCCGCGCGCAGCTTCGCCCCGATGCTCGTTTCGGGCGAATGGGACGACTTCTTCGTCGTTTACCTGATTGGCCCGCTAATCGGCGCGCTCGTGGCGTCGTTCCTCTACTTCTACTTGTTCGTGCAGCCCGGGAAGAAGGGCGAAGCGGGGATGGAGCCGGTGGGCTGAGCCCGGACCGCGTCCGGCTCGCCGGCGCGGCGCGGTCACACGAGCTTCACCCTCTGTTTGCACGGTCTTCACCGACGGTCACCGTGCGCTGCCACACTGGCCGGGCATGCGCACCGTCCGCCGCCGCGAGCTGATCGGAATGGGCATCGGGGGCGTGGCGGCGGTGTCGCTGGGCGCCGCCTTCTGGGATGACCTCTTCGGCTCCGCCGAGAGCCGGCCGTTACGGCGCGGGCGGGGCTATGGAACTCTCGGCCCGCCCGACGAGAACGGCGTGCGGCTGCCGCAAGGCTTCCGCTCACGGGTGGTGGCCCGGGGCGAGGAGGTCGTGCCCGGCACCGGCTACCGCTGGCACATCGCGTCGGACGGCATGGCGACCTTCCCCGACGAGCGTGCGGGTTTCGTGCTGGTGTCGAACTCCGAGGACTTCGAGGGCGGCGCCTCCGCGCTCCGGTTTGGTCGCGACGGGCGTGTCGAGGACGCGTACCGGATCCTCTCCGGGACGACGCAGAACTGCTCAGGCGGCGGCACCCCGTGGGGCACCTGGCTCTCGTGCGAGGAGGTCGAGGAGGGCCGGGTGTGGGAGTGCGACCCGAGCGGGCGCCGCCGGGCGGTGGCCCACCCGGCGATGGGGATCTTCAAGCACGAAGCCGCTGCCGTGGACGCTGCGGACAGGCGCGTCTACCTGACCGAGGACCTGATCGACGGAGGCCTGTACAGGTACACGCCCGCCGAATGGCCCGACCTCTCCGAGGGCCTGCTGGAGATCGCGCGCGTGCGCGACGGCGCGGTCGAGTGGGTCGAGGTACCCGATCCGCTCGCGCGTCGCGAGCGCACGCGCCGGCAGGTCGAGGACTCGGCGCAGCTCGAGCGCGGGGAGGGCGTCTGGCTTGACGGACACACGCTCTACGTGGCCACCACCGCCGACCACCGTGTGCACGCCTACGACACGCGCCGTGAGCGCATCGAGGTCGTCTACGACGGCCTCGCGTCGCGCAGCGCCCCGCTCCTGCGCGTGGACCAGCTGACCGGCTCGCGCGCCGGCGAGGTGTTCGTCTGCGAGGACCTGGCCACGGACGAGATCGACATGGGCGTAATCGACCGCAACCGCCGCGTCTCGAAATTCCTGTCCGTGACCGGTCCGCAGCACGAGCGCTCCGAGCTCACCGGCGTGACCTTCGACCCGAGCGGCCGGCGCATGTTCTTCGCGTCGCAGCGGGCCTTCCCGAAGAGCGACGCCGAGCCCGGGCCGGGCGCAATCTACGAGGTGACGGGGCCCTTCAAGGGCGTCTGACCCCGCGTTGGGGTCCTACAAACCCGCCTCGATGTCGCCAGACGACATCGATGCGGGTTTGTTCCGGAGATCGGGGGCCCCCGCGGCCGCCCCGCGTTCAGCGGAAGAGGTCCTGCTCCGGCGGCCGCCGGAGCGCCGCCGCGCCCGGCCCGTCCTCGTGGGTGACGTAGCGCCCGATGCCGCGCACCAGCACCGCCGGCTCGCGTGAGTCCTTGGCGCGCGCCAGGTCGGCCGCGGCCGCGGCGGCGTCGGCGATCGCGATCGAGGTCACGCGCAGCGTGCGGCCGAAGGCGTCCGGGCGGCCGTGCCAGTGATCGACCGGCACAAGCCCCGCGGCCCCGATCGCTACGTCGGTCTGGCCCAAGCGCCATGCCCGGCCGAAGGAGTCGGCGATCACCACCGCGGGACGCACGCCGCGCGCGGCCGCGATCCCCGCGCGCAGCCGCCGCGCCGACGCGTCGGGGTCCTCCGGCAGCAGCACAAGCTCTCCGCCGGCGGCCGCGTTCGACTGGTCGATGCCCGCGTTGGCGCATACGAATCCGTGCCTCGTCACGCAGATCAGCACCCCGTCGACCGCGCGCAGCACCTCGGCCGACTCGTCGAGCACAGCCTGCACCAGGCGCGCGTCCTTCCGATGCTCCGCGGCGAGCCCGCGGGCCAGCTCACCGGGCGCGATATCGGCCAGCCGCCGCACGCGGCCCTCGGCCTTCGACACCACCTTGTGCGCCACCACCAACACGTCGCCGTCGGCGAGGTCCTCCGGCGCGGCCGCGGCGATCAGGGCGGCGAGATCGTCGCCCTCGGCGATGGGCGGGAGCCCGGGAAGGGCCACACAGCTGAGCGGCGGCACCGCCGGGAGGCTACGCGCGGGCGGAAGGTCAGGCCGACGCCGGCGCCACCCGTGCCGCCGAGGCGCGTGCATGGGAGCGGTCGAGCTGGCGCAGGGCACCGCGCGTCGAGGGCGCCTTCCCGCGCCGGCCGTCGAGCTCGGTCGAGAGGTCGGCGAGATCGTCCGGCGTGTCGACGTCGAACATCAGCCCCGGCACGCGTTCGATCGAGTACCCGAGCGCCGCCGCCCGCGCCGCCACCACGTGACGCTCGAAGCTGCCGGGCCCGAAGCTCGGTGCAATCGCGTCGGGCGGCGAGATCAGCAGCGCGTTCGTGCCCGTACCCTGCCGGTCAGGGACGATCGCGACCGCTGTCTCGACCCCGAGCAGCCGGCTCACGTCCTGTGGGTCTACGAGCGGAGTGTCGCCCGGCACGAGCAGCACTCGCTCGTAGCCGGCGGCCTGCGCGTAGCGGATGCCGATCAGCGTGGCAGCCGACTGCCCCGCCTGCTCGGTGTCCCGCAGCACCTGGACACGCTCCCCCAGTGCGGCCGACTCCGCCACCCGATCGGAGGTCACGACCGCCACGGCATCCAGTCCTGGTACATGGCGCAGCGTCGTCAGCACGTCCGAGAACATCGCCTGCGCCAAGGCCTGGCGCGAGCCGGCTCCGAGCATGCCGGCGAGACGTTGCTTCGCCGCGTTGAAGCTCTTGACCGGGAGGATCGCGATCGTTCTCATCGAGACGGCCGGGCGACTCGGGCGAGAGTAGCGCGGCACCGCGCTCGGCCTCGCCGTCACGAGGAGAGGTTCGTCGCAAAGTCGAGGGTCTTCGTCGCCAGCGCGATCCGATCGCCGGGGCTCTCCATCAGCGTGTCGGTCTGGAGACAGGGCACACCCTGCACCTCCTCGTCGGCGACGATCCCGTCGAGGACGTCGCCGTAGGCGGCGGCGATGCCGGTCGCGTTGGGTTCGATGCCGGCAAACCGGCAGAACTCGACCGTCGGCCCCTTCAGCGAGCGGCCGCCCACGAAGGGACTCACCGCCACCACGGGGGCCGCCGCCGAGCGCAGCGCCTCCTGCATACCCGGCAGCGCCAGGATCGGCTCGATCGAGATGACGGGGTTCGAGGGTCCGATCACGATCGTCCCGGCCCGGGCGATCGCCTCCAGCACCGCATCGGAGGGCCGTGCCCGGTCCAGCCCGCGAAGCTCGACGGCCTCGATCGGGCCCTCCGCCCGCTCCACGATCATGAACTCCTGGAACGGCATCGTGCGGCCGCGGGCCCCGACCCAGGTGGCCACGCGCTGATCGGACATCGGCAGCACGCCGGCGCCGACGCCCATGGCCTCGACGACGGCGCCGTGAGCCTCGGTCAGCGGTTCGCCCGCGCGCAGCCGCTCCGTCCGCAGCAGGCACATTGCGAGGTCGCGGTCCCCGAGCCGGAACCAGTGCGGCCGGCCCGCGACCTCGAGCGCCTCCATCACCTTCCAGGTGTCGCCCCGCAGGCCCCAGCCGCGCTCGTCGATCTCGTCCGCGAGCCAGTAGGTCACGAGGTCCGGATCGGGCGAGACGTGGACGCCGTAGATCTCGATGTCGTCGCCGGTGTTCGCGACAACCGTCAGCTCGGGGCAAACCTCGAGCAGACCGCGGGCGAGCTTGGCCCCGCCGCTGCCGCCCGACAGTAGGACCGTCAGCGCTGAGCCGCCGGCCACCCGTCCACGAAGATGTCGAGCGCGAGCTCGGCCCCTTCGGCCGAGTAGCCGCTGAGGTCGGTGATGCCTTCCTCGGCGAGCAACTCATCGTCGATGAAGGTGTTGCCCGTGCACTCGCGAGGGTCGCGCACGAGAATCGCGTAGGCGGCGTCAGCCACGATCTCCGGGGTCCGCGCGCGGGCCATCGCCTCGTCACCGCCGAGCACGTTCTGGACGGCGGCGGTGGCGATGATCGAGCGCGGCCAGAGGCAGTTGGCGGCCACGCCGGCCTCCGCCTCGTCCGCCGCGAGACCGATCGTGATCATCGTCATGCCCATCTTCGAGAGCGTGTAGGCGCTGTGGCCCCGCAGCCAGCGCGGGTCGGCCGACAGCGGCGGTGAGAGCGTGAGCACGTGGGCGTGGTCCGACTGGCGCAGGTGCGGCAGGCAGGCCCGCGTGACCACGAAGGTGCCGCGCGCGTTGATCGTCTGCATGAGGTCGAAGCGCTTGACCTCGAGGTCGCGCATGGGGGAGAGGTTGATGGCGCTGGCGTTGTTGACGACGATGTCGATCCCGCCGTAGCGCTCCACCGTCTCCGCCACCGCGGCGTCGACCGCGTCCGCGTTGCGGATGTCGCCGACGATCGGCAGGGCCTCGCCGCCGGCCGTCTGGATCTCGTGGGCCGCTGTGTAGACGGTGCCCGGGAGCTTCGGGTGTGGCTCCGCTGTCTTGGCCATCAGGGCGACGCGCGCGCCGTCGCGAGCCGCGCGTGTGGCGATCGCAAGGCCGATGCCACGGCTGCCTCCTGACATGAAGATCACACGGCCGTCGAGCGGTCCTGCCATTCCGGTGCTCCTCTCCGTAGGGCGGGAGCCGGGACCTTATCCCGGGCAACGCGCTCGCGCAGCGGGGGCAGCACGTCCTCGCGGAACTGCTCGAGGAAGCGAGGCTGGTCCGGCCCGGGCGCGTGGAGGACGAGCTCGTCGAACCCGAGGTCGGCATAGAGGCCGATGCGCTCGACGGTCTCCTCGGGGTCGTCCGAGCAGATGAAGCGCGAGGGGGCCTGGTCGACGTTGGCGTCCGCAACCCGCTCCATCTCGATCGGGTCCTCGATGCCCTCCTTCTGCTCGGGCGTCAGCGAGAGTGCAGCCCACCACTCGGTGTTGCGGAACGCCCGCTCGCGGTCGCGGTCGTAGGACACCTTGATCTCGATCATGCGGCGGATGGCGGCCGGATCGCGACCGGCCTGCTCGGCGCCCTCGGCGACCTTGCCGAGCAGCTCGTCGTAGAGCGCCGGGTCCTTGCCGCTCGTGCAGATGAAGCCGTCGCCAACCCGGCCCGCGAGCTTGGCGGCGAGCGGCCCGGAGGCCGCCACGTAGATCGGCACCGGCTCCTCGGGCCTGTCGTAGATCGTGGCCTTGACGGTCCGGTAGTAGTCGCCCTCGAAGTCGACCCGCTCCTCGGTCCACAGCCGGTGGATGAGCTCGATCGCCTCGGCTAGGCGCAGGCGGCGCTCCTTGCGGCCCGGGAACTCGCTGCCCAAAACGGGCGTTTCGTTCATCGCCTCGCCGGTCCCCACGCCGAGAAACACCCGGCCCGGCGTGAGGCGCTCGAGCGTGGCGAACGCCTGAGCCACCACCGCCGGCTCGTAGCGCATCGTCGGCGTGAGCACGCTCGTGCCGAGCAGGGCGCTCGAGGTGCGCTGCCCGGCCGCGCCCAACCACGGCAGAACGGCCGGCGAGTGGCCGTCGCTGTGGCGCCACGGCTGGAAGTGATCCGACACGGCGACAATCTCGAGCCCGCTCTCTTCGGCTCGCTGCGCATAGTCGAGCAGCGTCACGGGGTCGAACTGCTCGGCCGACGCCTTGTAGCCGATGCGAACGCTCACGCGGCGGCCGAGAGCTCGAAGCGGCGCCGGATCCCGTACAGCGTGTCCCGCTCCGCTGCCGGCCGGCCGGCGGCGTGGGCTGCGCCGATCAGGTCCCCGGGCTCGAGCCTCACCCCGTGCTGGGAGCCCGCCATGCGTGAGATCGACTCCTCCATCAGCGTGCCGCCGAGGTCGTTGACACCCCAGCGCAGCGCCTCGGTGGCGGCGTCGAGCCCCATCTTCACCCAGCTCGCCTGGAGGCTCGGGATGGTGCGCCCGAGCGCCAGCCTGAAGACGGCGGTGTGCTTGAGATTCTCCTCGCGGGAGAGCTCCTCGATGCCGTGGGTCCGGCCCAGAAGGGTGTGGTAGGGGATGAAGGAGAGCGGCACGAACTCCGTAAAGCCGCCGGTGCGCTCCTGAAGCGAGCGAACAACGCGCATGTGCTCGGCCAGCTCCCAGGGCTCCTCGACGTGCCCGAACATCACGGTCACGGTGCTGCGCAGCCCAGCCCGGTGGGCAGCCTCGACGATCTCGACCCAGCGCGCCGCCGGCAGCTTGTTCGGCGAGATGCGCTGGCGGACGCCGTCGTGCAGCACCTCCGCGGCGGTGCCGGGGACGGAGCCGAGCCCGGCGTCGCGCAATCGCGCGAACACCTCGTCGAGCGGGAGCTCGCCCGCCAGATGGTCGATCTCCATCGGCGAGTAGGCATGCAGGTGGATCTCAGGTGCCGTGTCCTTGGCGAGCCGCAGCCACTTCTCGTAGTCGGCGATCGTCCAGTCCGGGTGGATGCCCGACTGCATGCAGACCTCGGTGGCCCCGAACTCGACCGCCTCGAGCACCCGCCGGCGGAACTCCTCCTCCGAGTGCTCGTAGGCGTCCGGCGAGCGACGGCCCTGGCCGAAACCGCAGAACGCGCAGCCGACCGTGCAGATGTTGGAGACGTTGATGTTGCGGTTGACGACGAACGTCACGGTCTCGCCGGCGAGCTCGCTCCGCAGCTCGTCCGCCGCCTGGCGCATGTCCTCGATCGCCTCGGGGCGGGTCTCGCCGAACAGCGCCGTCAGCTCGTCCTCCGACAGCGCGCCGCCGTCACGCGCGCGGGCGATCGCGCCCGCCGCGAGCTCGGAGCGGATCGCCCGGTCTTCACGCCGGCCCGAGCCGCGCCGCGGGATGAACGACCAGTAGCTCGTCTTGATCACGTCGAGTACGCCCTGCTCGAGCCAGGACGAGTCCATGTACTGCGGGTACACGCAGAGCCGCTCCGTCAGTGCGTAGCCATGCGGGGCGAGCCGCTTGCGCATCTCGTGCACCGAGGGGAACGGGTGCTCGGGGGAGATGTGGTCGCCGTTGGCCGAGAGTCCGCCCAGGTCGGTGGCGCCCTCCTCGACGAGCGGCATCCACCAGTCCGACAGGTTCGGCGGGATCTGGATGCCCACGTCAGGCATCAGCCGGCGACACTCGCGCACCAGCCGCCGCATGTGGTCGAGCGAGATCGGGGTCGCCCAGGACGGGAGCTCGAGCGCGGTGCCGGCGGGCCGCTCGCCGCGCTGCGCCTCGTCGGCGATCTCGGCGGGCTCGGCGCCGTAGTAGCGCGGGTGCGGGACGAAGTTCTGCAGGATCACCTCCTGGAGGTGGCCGTGCTCGGCGTGCAGGGTCGCGAGCGCCTCGAGCGCCGCCACGCGGTCGTCCTCGCTCTCGCCGATGCCCACCAGGATCCCGCTCGTGAACGGGATCTGAAGCTCGCCGGCGGCGCGGATCGTTCCGAGCCGAAGCAGCGGATCCTTGGTGGGCGAGCCCTGGTGGGCGACGAGGTCGTCGCGGAGCGACTCGAGCATCATTCCCTGCGAGCCCGTGACCTCGCGCAGCCGCGCCAGGTCGTCGCGCCCGAGGGCGCCGAGATTGGTGTGCGGCAGGATGCCGCGCTCGAGCGCGCGCTCGCAGCACCACACGACGTAGGCGACGAAGTCGTCGAAGCCGAGCGCACGCAGCCGCTCGCGCACGCCGGGGTGGTAGGCCGGATCGTCGCCGGTGAGGACGAGCAGCTCCTTCACGCGCCGGCGCACGGCGGCGTCGAGCAGCCGCTCCACCTCGTCCGGCTCGTGCAGATGCGGCCGGTGGGTCGCGAACGCGCAGTACTTGCAATGCGACACGCAGGTGCGCGACAGCGACAGCGTTACGTTGCGCGAGAAGGTGATGCGGCGCCGCATCGTGGAGAGCATATGGCCAAGGCAGCCGCTAGGCTGCCGCGGCTTGAGACTCGCGGACCGCACAGCTCTCGTGACCGGCGGCGCCTCCGGGATCGGCGCCGCCACCTGCCGCCGCCTGGCCGCCGAGGGCGCCCGCGTCGCCGTGACCGACCTGAACCCCAACGGCGCCCGCGCCGTCGCCGGCGAGATCGAGGGCGTGCCGTTCGAGCTCGACGTGCGCTCGACCGAGTCGATCGCCGCCGCGGTCGCAGGAGCCGAGTCGCAGCTCGGGCCCGTCGACGTGCTCGTCAACAACGCCGGCTACGACGAGTGGAGCTGGTTCACGGATACCGATCCCGAGCTTTGGGACCGCGTGCTCGCCGTGAACCTGCGCGGCGTCATCGCCGTCACCCACGCGGTCCTGCCCGGAATGCAGGAGCGCCGCCGCGGGCGCATCGTCAACACCGCTTCCGAGGCCGGGCGCGTCGGCTCGAGCGGCTCGGCCGTCTACTCGGCCGCCAAGGCCGGCGTGATCGGCTTCACCAAGACGATCGCCGTCGAGAACGGCCGCTACGGGATCACCTGCAACGCGGTGGCGCCAGGCCCGATCGAGACGCCGCTCCTGATGGCCGCACCCGAGCAGCTTGGCGACGTCGGAAAGCGGATCGTCGACACGATGATCAGCTCCACGAACCTGCGCCGGCTCGGCCAGCCCGACGAGGTGGCGGCCGTCATCTCGTTCCTCGCCTCCGACGACGCCTCGTACGTGACCGGTCAGTCGCTCGGCGTGAGCGGCGGACTTGCCAGGATCTAGCCATGGTGAACATCCGCGAGGTCGGCCCCCGCGACGGGTTCCAGAACGAGCCCGAGATCATCGCCACGGACGACAAGGTGCGCCTGGTCGAGATGCTGGCGCGCACCGGCCTGCGCCGGCTCGAGGTCACGAGCTTCGTGCGCGCCGACGTGATCCCGCAGCTCGCCGACGGGGCCGAGGTGCTGCGCCGCGCGGACATCCCGGACGACGTGGCGGTGACCGTGCTGATCCCGAACGAGCGCGGGCTCGACAACGCGCTCGAGCTTCGAGATCGGTTCCAGGAAGTCAATCTTTTCCTGTCCGCCTCCGAGACTCACAACCGCAAGAACGTCAACCGCTCGATCGAGGAGTCGCTCACGGGGCTGGAGCGCGTTGTGGCGCGCGCCCGCGAGGCCGGGCTGCGCTGCGAAGGCGTGATCTCGGTGGCCTTCGGCTGCCCCTACGAGGGCCACGTGCCGCGCGAGCGCGTGCTAGGCATCGCGCGCCGCCTCGTCGATGCAGGCTGCGAGGAGATCGCCTTCGGCGACACCACCGGCATGGCCAACCCGGCCCAGGTGAGCCGCTTCTTCGAGGGCCTCGACCTCGGAGCCGAGCTGACCGCGCACTTCCACAACACGCGCGGCCAGGGCCTCGCCAACGTGCTCGCGGCGCTGGGGGCCGGCGTGCGCTCGTTCGAGAGCTCCTTCGGCGAGCTGGGCGGCTGTCCGGTGCCCGCCGGCGCCACCGGCAACATCGCAAGCGAGGATCTCGTGTCGATGCTGCACGAGATGGGCTACGACACGGGCATCGACCTCGAGAAGCTGGTCGCGTGCGCGCGCGAGGTGCAGCGGGTGCTGGGGCGCCCGCTCGGCAGCCACGTGCTCACCGCCGGACCGGTTGACTGGCATCACGAATAAGGGCGACCGCCCCGGGTAGGAACCCCGCATGTCGACGCCGACGAAGGACCGGCGTTTCGAGCGGGAGAAGGAGCTTCGGGCCGACGGCGCCAACGGCGAAGTCGGTCGCGGCGGCACCTACCGCACGCTCGACGAGCAAACCGAGATGGGCCGCCTCTCGCCGGCGGAGGAGCGCTTCGAGCGCCGCCGGCGCACGGTCGGCCTGTTTGTCGGGCCGCTCCTGTTCGCCGCCGTTCTGCTGATCCCGTTCGACCTCGAGCCGAACCAGCACCGGCTCGCCGCGATCCTCGCGCTCGTGGTGGCCTGGTGGGTCAGCGAGGCGATACCGATCCCGGTGACGGCGCTCCTCGGAGTGGCGCTGGTCGCGCTGCTGGAGGCCACGCCCCCGCCCCCAGAGGGGGACGCCGCCACCGACGTGGTGTTCGGCGCCTTCTCGGACGACACCGTCTTCCTCTTCATCGGCAGCTTCATCATCGCCGAGGCGATGGTGGTCCACGGCCTGCACCGAAGACTCGCCTATCGCGTGCTGTCGATGAAGGCCGTGGGAGGCTCGACCTACCGCATCATCCTCGCCTTCGGCCTGATCGGCGCACTGACCTCGCCGGTGATGTCGAATACCGCCGGCGCGGCGATGATGCTGCCGATCGCGATCGGGGTCATGGGCGTGGTGGGCAGCATGGTCACGCGCCAGCTTGGGGGCGATCGCAAGGTGGAGCGCCTCCGCTTCGGCGCGGCGCTCATGCTCGTGATCACGTACGGCATCACCGTCGGCGGACTCCTGCTCCCAATCGGCAGCCCGCCGAACCTGATCGGGCGCCAGCTCCTCGAGGACGAGACCGGCGAGCCGATCACGTTCCTCGAGTGGTTCGAGCTGGCGCTCCCGATCGTGATCGTGATGTTCGTGGCGGTGATCGTGATCGTGCTGCTCATGAACCGACCCGAGGTGCGCCACGTCGACGGCGTCGAGGAACACGTGGCCGAGGAGCGGGCGAAGCTCGGCCCGCTCACCCGCGGGGAGAAGAACACGCTGCTCGTGCTCGCCTTCGCGCTCATCGGCTGGTTCCTGCCCGGAGTCGTCGGGCTGTTCGCCGGGGACGACTCGGACGCCTACGTGCAGGTGAGCGAGGCAGCCAACGAGGGCACTGTTGCGATCGTGGCGGCCGCGCTGCTGTTCCTGCTCCCCGTGAGCTGGAAGGAACGCAAGTTCACGATCAACTGGAATCAGGCGGCGCGAATCGACTGGGGCACGATCCTCCTGTTCGGCGGCGGCATCGTGCTCGGGACGATGCTCAGCGAGACCGGCCTCGCGGAGAAGATCGGTACCTCGATCTCCGATGCGCTCGGCGTGTCGAGCATCTTCGGGATCACGGTCGTGATCGTCGTGATTGCGGTGCTGATCTCCGAGACCACCAGCAACACGGCCAGCGCGGCGATCATGGTCCCGATCGCGATCTCGATAGCCGCCGCGGCGGGCGTCAACCCGACGATCCCGGCGCTGGCGGCGATCTTCGGGGCAAACTATGGCTTCATGCTGCCGGTCTCCACGCCCCCCAACGCGATCGTCTACTCCTCCGGGTTGCTTCCGATCACACGGATGCTGAAGGCGGGTGCCGTCTTCGACGTCATCGGTGCGGTGCTGTGCGTCATCGGCGTGATCGCGATGGCGAACCTGGTGGGTCTGGCGTAGGGCTCGTACGCCCCTCACTGCTCGCGGTCGCGGCCGGAACCGCGGCCGTCCTGCCCGGCTTCCTGGTCGGGGCGCTCGCCCTGCAGATTCGCGGCGATCTCGACGTGAGTGTGGAGGCGGTGGCAGCGGGCGTGACCGTGTTCTTCCTTGCCGGGGCGATCGGCGCGGGGGCCGGGGGCCGGATGTCGGAGCGCACCGGGGCGCTGCGCGCCATGCGCGCGAGCGTCGTGGTGACCGGCGCCTGCCTGCTCGCCGCTGGTCTGCTCGCGGATTCGCTTGTCGCGCTGTTCGCCTTCCTGGTCGTGGCGGGCCTGGCCAACTCCGTGGCGCAGCCCGCCATCAACCTCTTCATGGCCGATCAGGTGCCGATGGAGCGCCAGGGCCTCGCCTTCGGAATCAAGCAGACGGCGATCCCGGCGGCCGTACTGGTGAGCGGACTGGCGCTGCCTGTGCTCGCGATCCCGTTCGGCTGGCGCGCGACCTTCGTGATCTGCGCGCTCGGGCCGCTCGCGGTGGCCGTGGTGCTCGCCCGCCACGCACCGCTGCTGCGGCCGGCCGCCGAGCGTGACCGGCCGCCCCGGCCCTCGCGGACCCTCATCCTCATCGCGCTGGGCGCGGCGCTCGGGAGCGCCGCGCCCTGCGCGCTCAGCGCCTACCTGGTCGCGTCGGCAGTGGACGTCGGGATCGCGGAGGGCGCGGCCGGCGTGCTCGCTGCGGTGGGGAGCGCGGCCTCACTGGCGGTGCGGCTGGCGGTGGGCATCAGGGCAGACCGCCGGCTCGACTACGGGCTCGGAATGGTCGTCGCGTTGCTCGCGCTCGGCTGCGGCGGGTTCGCCCTGCTCGCAACGGGCGCGCCGGCGCTGTTCGTGGTCGGCGCGATCGGCGCCTTCGCCCTCGGATGGGGCTGGCCCGGGATCTTCAACATGGCGGTCGTGCACCTGCACCGGGAGTCACCTGGTGCGGCCACCGGCATCAGCCAGACCGGCATCTACGTGGGCGCGGCGGGTGGGCCGGCGGCCTTCGGGGCGCTCTCCTCGGCGGCCGGATACAGCGCCGCCTGGCTCCTGACCGCGGGCGTGGCGCTCGCCGCGGCGCTCGTGATGGCGATCGCGGGACGCCGCGCCGCGGTCCCCCGGCCCTGACGTGCGGGCGGCCCTGCCCTGACCGGCATCGCCACTGCGTCCTGGCGCAAGGTGGCACGAATTTGCAGGTGTTGAACCTTTCTGGTGTGGGTATACCCCAAATAGCCGCCGAGGCCGGTTTTCGGCACATATGGGTTCCCCCGACCCAGCCTCGGCATTTGCGCGCTCGGGCCCGGACACCAGATCCGGGCCCGCGGCGCTTCAGAGAGCGTCTTAACGCCCCGCGAACTCCGGCGTCCGCTTCTCGAAGAACGCGCGCGTGCCCTCGGCGAAGTCCTCGCTTCCGGCGAGCATCTCCTGCGCCGACACCTCCAGCTCGAGCGTCGTTGCCAGCGCCGGCTTAGCGGCGGCGTCCAGTACCCGCTTCGCGAGCCCTACCGCGCGGGGGGCGCAGCCGAGGAGCTCGTTCGCCAGGCCGTCGGTCAGCTCGTCGAGCGAGCCGGCGGGCGCGATCCGGTTGGCGAACCCGATGCGGTGCGCCTCGCGCCCGTCGATGACCTTGCCGGTGAGGATCAGCTCCTTCGCGTTGCCTAGGCCCACCAGCGCCGGCAGCCGCGAGCAGCCGCCCACGTCCGGCAGCAAGCCGATGCGCACCTCCATGATCCCGGCCACGGCGTCCTCGGCCATCGTGCGGAAGTCGCACGCGAGCGCGAGCTCGAAGGCGCCGCCCAGGGCCGCGCCGTGGATCTGGCAGATCGTCGGCTTCGGCATCTCCTCGAGCAGGTTCCACCAGGCGATCAGCGGCCCCCGGAACGCTCTCAGGCCCTCCGGGTTCTCGGAGAGCTGGCGTAGGTCGCCCACGTCCATGCCCGAGGAGAACATCGGGCCCTCGCCGCGAAGTACGAGCACCCGGACGGAGTCGTCGACCGCGGCCCCCTCGATCGCGGCGCCGAGCTCGCGCACGAGCTCGCCGTTGAGCGCGTTGCGCTTTTCGGGGCGGTTGAGAACGAGGTGGCGGACCGCGCCGCGGTCCTCTGTCTGCACAAGTCCCATGGTCCGGCCACCCTACCGGGAGGGTTGTTGCAGCGGAGAGGATTGCGCCGGGCGTTCGGCGAACCGACCCCCATGCCCGCGCCCGGCCCCGACCCACGACGGAATGCGCCGCGCGTCGTCGTGGCCGGGCTGATCGGGGCTGAGCTGGGCGCGGCGATCGGGCTCCTCTTCTTCGGCTCGACTCCGCTCGCGCCACTCGGCCTGGCGGCCGCCGGCGCGGTCGCGGGCCCGATCGCCACAGCGGGCCTCGGCGGGGCGCGCCGCGGGCTGGTGCGCCGAGGGATCCGGCGCCAGCTGCGTCGCGGCAACGCGGCGCCGGGCTAGGCGTCCCGACGGCGGCAACATCTCAACCTCCGTCGAGATGTCGGTATGGTGCGCGTGTGGCCGACGACCGCTGCGAGCTTCTATGCCTTGACCTGCCGAAGGCGGAGCGGCTGCGTGCCGGTCGGCTACCGGAGCCGCAGGCCCAGCGGCTCGCCGAGCGCGCCAAGGCGCTCGGCGATCCGACCCGCCTCACGCTCGCCCTCGCGCTAGCCGAGACCGACGAGCTGTGCGTGTGCGACCTCGCATGGGTTGCCGAGCGCGCCGAGAACCTCGTGTCCCATCACCTGCGTGCGCTGCGCAGCGCGGGGCTCGTGCGCTCGCGGCGTGAAGGGAAGATGGTGCTGTACGCGCTCGAGCCGGAAGCGCGCACGCTGCTGCTCGCGCTTGCCGGCGAGGCGCCGGTCGAGGCGTGACCACCGCGGCCGCCGGCGCCCGGCTGCCGGAGGGCGAGTACCTGCGGCTCGCCGGCCGCGTGAAGCTGCTCTCCTGGCTCAGCCTCGGCTGGATGACGCTCGAGGGCGGGGTCGCGATCCTCGCGGGCATCCTGGCCGGCTCGATCGCGCTCGTCGGCTTCGGCATCGACTCGGCGATCGAGGGCTTCGCGAGCGCGATCATCGTCTGGCGGTTCACAGGCAACCGGGTCTTCAGCGACGCCGCCGAGCGGCGCGCCCAGAAGCTTGTCGCCATCCAGTTCTTCCTCTTGGCGCCCTACGTCGGCTTCGAATCGGTCAGGGCGCTGGTCGAGGGCGAGCGTCCCGAGACGAGCGTGCTCGGAATCGCGCTGAGCGCGTCGAGCGTCGTCATCATGCCGTACCTCGGCATCGCCAAACAGCGGCTCGCCGACCGGCTCGGTTCGGCCGCGACCAGGGGCGAGGGACGCCAGAACATGCTCTGCGCGTACCTGGCCGGAGCTCTACTCGTCGGGCTGCTCGGAAACGCGCTGTTCGGCGCCTGGTGGCTCGATCCGGCGGTAGGACTGCTGATCGCCGCTGTGGCCGTGAAGGAGGGTCTCGAGGCATGGCAGGGCGAGGGCTGCGCCTGCACCAGCGATCCGCTGGCGGCTGCTGCGCCGGGGCCTAGCGGCGACGCGTGCTGCGACGAGTAGTGCGGGGCCCCCTCGAACCCTTCCCGATCCGGTAGCGCCGCTACTGGTCCAGTGCGGCCTGGACGGCGCGCTCGAACGCGCCGTTGCCGAACGAGCCCTCGAGGCGGGCGGCGACCCTGCCCTCCGCGTCGAAGGTGAACAGCCACGGCTCCGTGCGCAGCCCGAAGGCGCGCAGTTGCTTTCGCAGCCCCTTCTCGACCGAGTTGTCCTCGTAGACCTCCTGGTGGATGAAGTCCATCTGCTCGCCATACTGGTTCTGGAACTGGGCGGCGATGTCGGTGACGGGCCCGCAGACGCGGGTCTGGCAGAGCTGCGGTGTCGCGAAGAGCAGCGCCACCGGCCGATCGCCGAGCGCGTCCTTGAAGTCGACCTCGTGCATGTCGTCGGGCGGTACGCGGGTCTCGATCGACTCGATGTCGCCGCCGGCGGACGCGACCGTGTCGGTCGAGACGGCGGGTGGCCGCTCGCCGGGCTCAGGGATCCGGCTCGCGCGTGCCACCGTGATCTCGGCGCCGCCGCCGACGAGCCCCTGTGCTGTCTGGGTCACGACCAGCACGGCATGGCTACCGACCTCGCGGAGCGGGACCTCGGCCTCGTAGATGGCCGCGATCGCATCCGACTCGAGGGCGGCGCCCTGGCTGCGGAAGGGCGGCTCGACGACGAGCGGATCGGCAGGGGCCGGGAACGGACCGCGTGCCGGGCTGTTGGGGCTGCGCGCCACGTAGACCGCGCTCTTGCCGTAGACGAACTTGTTGGCGTCGTCGATCACGCCGAAGGCGAGCCGGTTCAAGCCGGGCGTGAACTCCGAGACCGCGAGGCCGGCCTGGACCGCGCGCACACGGTCGCCCAGCTGCTGAAGCGTGCGGCCCTGGACGGCGGGAAAGTCGGCGGCGCTCACCCGCTGCGCCGAGTCGATCGCGCGCGCGAACGCGGCATCCTGGCCCTCGCCGCCACTCGAGCTTCCGTCATCGTCGTCCCCGCCACAGGCGGCGAGCGCGAGGCCGGCGGTCAGGCAGAGGACCATCAGGAGCGCTCGGGTTCGCCTCTTCGTGTCGGCACCGGCGTGCACGCTCACCTCAACACCGCCGAACGGTCGTCGGCGGTGGGCGTCTCACCCCGGCGTTGGCGCTCCAGGTCGTCCTCGGAGGCGCGCCAGAAGAAGTAGCACAGCGCGCCCATCACGATGATCGCGTCGAGGATCAGCATCAGGCCACCGCCGATCTGCTGGTCGGCCAGCGGGCTCAGTCCGTGCTCGCGGGCGCGCTCGCCGTAGAAGCCCGCGTACGCGGGCGCGCGCATGACGAGGAACGCCATGCCGAGCATCATTCCGCCGAGCCGCGCCCCGAAGATGTGGCCAACCTTCCAGAGCTCGCCGCGCATCCTCTGCCGGTTGGGCTCGAGCGCGGACCACCACACGAGCAGCGACGCCGCGACGAACGACCAGTGCTGGAGCAGGTGAAGCGGTTCGCTGCCCAGCGCGCCCTCGAACATGAAGCGCAGGTGCCAGCTGTAGAGCACGAGCACGTAGATCGGGATCGCTACCAGCGGACGGCTGAGGAATGCGAGTAGTGACCGCAGCCGCCGCCGGCGCGCCAGGCTCTTGAGCGCCGGCTGCGGCAGCATGAAGAGCAGCACCGGTGAGCGGATCCCGATCAGCAGCAGCGGCGCCGCGATCTCGGCGATCAACAGGTGCTGGGCCATGTGGGCGCTGAAGAGGTCCTCGGAGAGCGTGTCGATCGGCGAGAGGAGCGCCACCCCCATCAGCCCTAGGCCGACCCACCAGGCGAGCTGCTGGAGCACCCCGATGCGCACGCCGCGAGCGTGTAGGCGCCGCAGCGCGTGCACGTAGAGCGCGCCTGAGACGGCGAGTATGGCCAGGGCTCCCGGGTCGAGGCTCATGCGCCGTCGGGACCGGGTCCCGCGGACGAAGCGCTCGAGGCGCTCGGCCTTGTCGCGGACGTGACCGGTTGGAGCCGCGCGTCCGCCCTGGACCGGCGGGCAGCCCCTCGCGTGAGCTCGGTCCCTGTGCGGCGGGAATGCACCCAAGCTAGCGAAGACCTACTGCGTCGCCGTCGTGGACGCGCGGGATCCGCCGCCCACACGCTCGCGGCGACGCAGGCCCGGCTACCGGCGATCAGCGCTGCCGCGTCTCGAGGCGCGAGGCGCCTCGAGACGCTGAACTGAGAGTTGGCCGTATGGCTTCGCGCTAGGCGGCCCCAACACCGGCGCGGCGGCGCCCCGTGAGAAGGGCGGCGAGACCGGCCACGAGGCCCAGGCCGCCGACGATCAGCGCGATGATCGAGAGCGTGTCGCTTCCGCTGTCGTCGTCCTCCTCCGCGGCAGGCGCCTGCGGCTGCTGCGCCGCGGGCTCCGCGGTTTCGCCTCTTCCTCGGCTGCCGTGAGCTTCACCTGCGGCGCCGGCGACTCGGAGTCGGGCGGCCCGATCCAGCGCACCACCTCGCCGTTGCTGTAGGTCTGCACCGCCTTGAAGGTGAGCGTCGAGCCGGGCTCGTCGGGCACGCCGAGCGAGAGCCCGAAGTCCTGGAACTGGCCCGGACCGATGCCTTCGCCGTCGGCCGTGAACGTGATCTGGCCGACCTCCTCCGTGACCTGCTCACCGAACTGCTCGACCGGCTTGTCGAGCTTGCGCATGGTGATCTCTGAGTTCCAGCCCGGCACCGGCTCGGTGGAGACGGAGAGGAAGCCCGGTGGGAACTGGACGGCGACCTTCGTGGTGCTGGCGTTGTCGCGCTCGGTCGGCACCCGCACGTCGAGGCGGGTGAAGCCGCCCGCGGGCGCCTCCTCGGGCTGCAGCGTCACGTGGGCCCCGCTGCCGGAGCGATCGCGAGGACCGCCACTAGCGCGGTGGCGAGGATGTATCTGCCGATGCTCATGCTGTCGGCTCCTTTCGTCTTTCAGGAGTTGATGTACTTGGGCGTCGCGCGATCGTGAGGCCGAGTGTCCCGAGGGCGACGGCGAGCGCACCCGCAGCCAGCCAGCGCGCCGTCGTGTCCGAGCCGTCTGAGCTTTCCGAGCCCTCAGCCATGGCCTCGGGCTCGCCCTCGCCCTCAGCGGGCGCCTGCGGCTGCCCGGAGGACGCCTCGCCCGGCCCCTCCCCGCCCGCGTCCTGGCGTGGGGCGCGCTCAGAGACCGTTGTAACGGGGGCCGGCTGCTCGCCGTCCGGCGGCTCGATCCAGCGCACCTTGCGCCCGTCGTCGTAGGTCTGAACCGCCTTCCACGAGATCTCGCCCTCGCGCGGCGGGGTCGAGGCCAGGAACCCGAAGCGCGTAAAGCCGTCGGAGGCCATGGTTCCACGCCATACGATCGAGCGAATCGATTGGTTGGGGTTGAGCTTCAGCGTCCGGCGCCAGCCGGGCGTGTCCTCGTACGAGAAGGGCAGTACGTTGGGGGGAACCGCCAGCTCGACCTCGACCGTTCGGTTCTCACGCTCGTTCGGCACCAATACCTCGAAGAGGACCGCGTCGTCGGGTGCAGCCGTGCTCGGAAACACCTGGATGTGCGCCGCGGCCGGTCCCGACCCGGCCGCGAGGAGGAGGCCCGCGCAGATCAGCACCGAGATCAGCGCTCGCGATGCTCGCGTCGTGATCACCGCAGCCGGAACGTCCATGAGCCCCGCTGTCGGTGGCCGTCGGCGGCAACAATCGAATACCTCGCCCGATAGCTGCCCGCCCTCTTCGACCCCTTCAGCCCGACCTTGACGCGCGTGATGTTGCGCGGATCACGCCCGCCGCTGCCCGACGAGACGACCCTCCCGCCCGGCCCGACGACGCGGATTCCGCCACTCCGGATCGGTCCCTCGAAGGTGACGCTGACGGACCCGATCGATGAGCTCGCCGAGCCGCCCTTGGAGGGGCTCCGGGACTTCACGTCGACGTGCGCGATGGCCGCGGTGGCTGCGATGGCCACCGCGGCGAGCGCGGCCAGGACGGTGACTGCTAGACGCATTCGCATGCTGCTCCTTTCTCGTCCGTCATCGGTTGCGCGTCGAGGTCCAGCGATCCCCGGTCCGTGCCGCGAAGTAGACCTCCATCGACCGCCTTGCCTTGCCGAGAGCGGCCTTCGCCGCCCTGCTGAGCGCGAACTCGACCAGCGCGCTCGAGTCCTGTCCGATGGTCGCCGTCTCCTTGCCGAGCACGAGCGACTTCCAGCCGATCGCCTTGCCCGTGGCCCTGTCGACCCGCAGCCGGACCGTGACCTTCATGCCGGCGGGGCCTGTGACCTTGACGGACGGACCGTCGGCGGCAAGTCGCGCGGGCGACTGGCTGCCGGTCTCCTCGAGGCGCAGCGGTGTCTTCAGTCGCGCGACCTCAGCCTGAGCCGCGCCTGTGGCCTGCTGGGCGGCCGCGTTCTGTCCCTCGAGCCGCTGGGTGAGAGTGTTGAGCTGACCGATCCGGGCATTCAACGGGTTGGTCGCCTCCAGGATCGTCGCACTGTTGAACGCCGTCGCGGCGGTCTGCATCGCGTCCGCCTGGACGAATACGCCCGGGCCGGGAAGGGCCTCGCACATCGCCTTGAGCTGCGCCGTCGCGGCGTTCGCATCGTTGCTCACCGTCGTGAGGTCCACACCCGTGAGGGTCTTGACGTGTGGGATCCAGACCTCGGGATGGTCATCCAGTCCCGCGGACGCCTTTTGGAACGGCACGTACGCGAAGAACGGCTCGGGCTTGCCCGCAGCAGACTCCTCCTGCCACCCCTCGATGGCGCTGATGGCGGTCAGCGCGGGTGTCGTGCAGGTGTGGTGCGCCTGGGCGCCGGTGCCGGCCTGGGCGATGAGGGCGGCTGTATCGACGGTTGCCTGGCTTCGCCACGCACCGGGCGCGAGGCTGTAGTCGACCACGCCCCCGCCGGTCTCGTTGTTGGACTCACGCAGGACGTAGCTGTTGCCGTGGTTGGAGACCACGTACCGCGTCTGATTCATCAGATCTGCAGGCGTGATCACGGGTGGTGCCGGGCTCGGAACCAACTTCGCGACGTCCGTATAGACCGACGGATGCGCTGACGCGGCCGCCGGAACGCCGAGTGCCGCCACCGCCGTGGCGAGCACGGCCAGACGGGTGACCTTCATCGGATTACTCCCTTGTTGGACGTGGACCGCTCCGCGCGGCCCTTGGATGGGATGAACACGGCCTCGTAGCGGCCAGGCCGTGGGTCCTTCAGACGGAATGTGAAAAGGCCCTTGCGGGCAGAGGTCCGCGCGGAAGGCTTGACGGCGGTCGTGCGCAGCAACAGGACACGCCCGGGCAGCGCGGGGTTGACCCGGCCCCGCACGAGGACGCCACCGTCGCGCACGTGCCGCACCGTGATCCGGGTCTTCGAGAGCATCGTGACCGTGCGCGTCTGCGAGCCGAGACCGCCCGCCGTGGCCCGGACGCGAGTCGTCTCGGAGAGCCGGATTGACGTCGAGAACGTACCGTCGGAGCGGGTGGTCAGGCGCCGGACGACCCTGTTACGGGCCCTGACCGACAGCTCGACGGGCACGCCCCCTCGCGCCGGCGCGACGCTGCCACGCACCCGCACCGGGCCGGCGCCCACACGCTTGGCAGGCGCGCGCAATTGGACCGACGAGATCCCGGCCGGGCCCCCACCGCCGCCTCCGCCACCCCCGCCGCCGGTGCCACCGCACGACCCCACGACGTAGTCAGCGCCGTACTCGCCGCCTGGCGTCGTGCCGCCCGGCGCTCGGTCGATGAGCCCATCCCCGTCGAAGGTCAAGACGAACGGACGTGCCAGGACTGCACCGGCAACGGCGCCGGTCTGACTCGGCACGTCGATCGTGGTCGTCCCGCCGGGCCCGCCGATCACGGAGCCGGTCGTGGGCCCGGCACTCGCGAAGCCCCCAGCGGCCGTCCATGTACCGTGGTCGAACGTCATCGCGGGCGGATCGGGTGCGACCGCGCGCACGTACCGGGTCTGACCGCCAACGTCGAAGAGCAACGCCCACTCCGCGGGGCCGGGGGGATGGTCCGGGGCCCAGTTTCCGAACTGGACCTTGATGACCGCCTGAAGACGGCCCGCAGACTCCGAGAACCACGCCGACAGCACATCCGTGGTGCTGTGGTGGCCGTCACCCGTGGCGTCCGGGATCTGCGCCTGGCCGCCGCATGGCGGGGGCGCCTGCCCGGCCGCGGCGGGCGCGAATGCCGCCGACAAGATCACGGCGAGCGCGGCGATGGGCGCCTTCACATTCCACCCCCCTCCCCAATGTCCACGTGGACGGTGTCGCTGTACAGGTCGAAGTCGCCGCGGCGGGCGTCGATCCGGATCTCCCACTCGCCGGCGGGCGATAGGTTCGCCCGCTTGACGACGTAGGCGCCCGGCTCCATGCCGCGGCGGGCGCGATAGCGCAGCGGGCCGATGTTCTTCGACTTCAGAAGGGCCGAGACCTTGACCTCATCGGGCCGGCCCTTGGTGAACTCCAGGTGGATCTCGTTCTGGCCCGACCGTCGCCGGGCATCACCTCCATGTGCGCCATGAACGGACCCAGCTCCAGCTCCATCTCGGCGGGCTCGTGCATCTGCACCTCGGTGCGCGCCGGCGGTGCGTTGACGAGCGCGGCGGTGACCCCGACGACCGCGACCATGACCACGAGCTCAACGCCCGCGAAGCGCAGGAAGCGGCGGCGCTCGAAGCGGGAGGCGATCTGGGCGCGCAGGCGCGGCACGGCGTAGCGGTTGTTGTAGGCGCCGAGGGCGAGCAGCGGCAGGACGAGCCCGATCTTGACGAGCAGCAGGATGCCGTACTCGGTCTCCCAGAGCCCGCGCCAGGCGCGCACCTGGAGATAGCCGTTGAGCGTCCCGGCCACGATCAGCACGGCGACCGAAACGACGGCCATCGTCGAGAAGCGCGGCACGCTCGTGGCAGCCAGCTCCCAGCGCTTGCCGCCGCGGGTGAGCACCAGGCCAAGCACCACGAAGGCAAGCCCGCCCGTCCATATCCGCCGCCGCCTGCACGTGGGCGGCGTCGGCGACCATCGAGACGGCGCCGCTCACGCTCGCGTGGCCTGACAGGCCGGGCGTCACCACGAGTCCGGCGGCGAGCAGCACCGCCACGACGAGCGTCGGGCTCGACGGCCGCCCGCCCTGGGCGCGGGCAATCAAGGCCACGACGCAGAGCGCCGCCGCCAGCCCGGCTCGGATCAGCGCGAGGTACCGAAGCGCGTGCCGGTCACCGACGAGATGACGTCCCACTGGATACCCCTGCCCGAGCCCGGTGCCCGCGGCCGCCGCGCCCTGGAGCCCCAGCTCGACCAATGAAACGACGGCCAGCGCGGCGGCCAGCACCGCCACGATCGCCAGCAGCCGGCGGCGAACCGGCTCCGAGGCGAAGGTGAGCGCAAACACCAGCGCCGCCGTTCCACCCACGCACGCCGAGCAGCAGCGTGAAGTCGAGAAAGCGGCCGCCGAGGTAGAAGGCCGAGGTCACGAAGGGCGTGTCCTCGAGCACTTGCGCCGCGACCCCGGCGGCTGCGCCCCCGGCGCCTGCACGTGGAAGACCCAGGCGCCGTTGATGGGATCCGAGTCGGCCGAGATCACGCGCCAGGCCACCGTGTATGTGCCGCGCTCGAGCCGCCGGTCGATCGCCACCGCCACCGACTCCGGCGCACGGCCGCATGATCTCTTCCGCGTCGACGCGCTCGCCCTCGCCGTCGTAGACGATGATCGAGCCGAGCGCCGTCTCGACGGGCTCGTCGAAGTGCAGCACGACCTGCTTCGGGCGAGTGCTCGACGATGCTTTCGCGCGCCGGCTCGGTGGAGATCAGGGTCGAGTGGCCCCAAGCTGCGGCAGGGGCCAGCGACAGCGTCACCGCCAGGGCCACAAGCGCGAGCCCGCATGTCTTCGCACAGCGAAGCAGCCGGATTTGTCCCTCCTTCAGCGTCGCGGCTCGCGTGGCCGCGACCTCGGTGCCTACTACGAGCAGGAGGCGGCGGGAGGGGCGCGCGGTCCGTGCCCGAGCGCGAGCACCGAAGGAGTGATCAGCGTGGCCGCGGCGGGAAGGCGTTGAGGCGAGGTCGGGCGTGACGCGATGCGGCCACAGCGGAGCGAGCTCCGGCGCGAGCATGCGGCCGAGCGTGAAGCCGGCAGCTGTTAAGGGCGTGCGCCAGGAGCAGCGCCGCGAGGGTGAGTGGCAGCTGAAGGGCGAGTCCGACGAGGAAGGTCGGCTCGAGCACGATGTCGGGCGGCAGGCCGCCCGTCCCGATCAGGCGCTCGAGGTGCTCCTGGACCGTGAAGCCGACCGGCGGCACGAGCGCGAAGAGGCGCAGCGGCGGAGGCGACGGCCGACGGCCGCGAAGGCCGTACCCTACGCAGAGCAGCAGACCGGCGACCACGAGCGCCAGTCCCCAGATCGAGGATCGCCGGCGTGTAGCCGAGGTACGCATGGCCGCTCTCCGCATGCACCCCCATCTGGTGCTCGCCGGCGGGCGCTACGAACCAGTAGGCGAGGCAGTGTGCGCCAAGCCACGACGCCACCGCCAGCGGCAGCGCGACCATCCACGCGGCCTGCCGTCCCCTCATTGCTCCCTCATAATTCCACTCCCAGGCCCCCCTGTACCCACAAGGGCGACTTTCCGACCCCTATTTGGCATGTCTTGACCAGAACGGCGGCGGGGCGGGGCGAGCTCAGCGGCGCTCGCCCCGCCACACCGGCAGCCTCAGCGCAGGTCCGCGCAGGCGATCTTCGCTCCGCCGGCGGGGGTGCCGCCGGGCGGAATCGCGTGGATCACGACCGCTTGGGCGTCCGGTCGAGCCACCCAGTCCGCGCTGCCGCGTCCGAAGGCGATGCCGATGGCGTTAGAGGTGATCCCGGCCATGGGGTCACCGCTGGACGACAGCCAGAGCTCGTTGGGAGGCATCGGTGGGCCTGCCGGGTCGTCCATGTAATGGCCACCGCCCGGGTTAGGGTCCGAGCAGGGCGCGTTGTGCAGGTGCGCCCCGTAGGTCGTCCGCGGATCGAGCCCCCACGCGAGCGCATTGACGTCCGTGCCCCGCGAGCTGCGGATGATCAGCGCGAAGCCCTTGATCCTAAGGCCCATCGCGGTGCCCGCCGGGAGGGTGCGGAACACGCCCCAGCGCTTCGACCCTCGGTCATCGCGGTCCGCGGTCGCACTCACGGGTGCTGCGAGCAGAGCAAGGGCGCCTATCGCGAGAAGCAGCAGCAGGCGAGGTAACCGTCTCATTCTGACCTCCTCTGGGAGATAAACCTGGTGCCTGCCGTACCCGATTACCGACGGAAGCAGTCCTGCCGCGAGAAGCGAGGGGGCGGCCAATGGCCGCCCTCTCGTACGAATAAGCCTGCCGCCCGGCCGTCAGGCGTCAGTCGTCGTCGTCGCGGTCGTCGTCATCGTCATCGTCGTCGTCGTCGCCCCTCTTTCCGTTGAGCGAGAACTCCTGGGTCTGCGGGTTCAGGTGCTTGAGCGTGATGGCCTTACGAGTTTCCCTGCCGGTGTACCGGAAGAGATTCAGGCCCTTCGTGATCTCCGACTCGTAGATGATCCCGTTGTACCAGTACGAGGCCCATGCGCCGCCGAGCTCGTTGACGAGCGTGCCGGTGGGGCTGGTGACCTGCGGCAGCGGCGGCGGGTCGGCGAAACCGATGGCCTTCGGGTTCGCAGGATCACTGAAATCCGTGACCCACGTGCCGGCCTGGTAGTTGCCGCCTACCAGGATGTACCTGCCGTCCCGCGTCGGCACCGTGTTGTAGTTGTGGATGGTGCAGTTCTCAGCGGGAGTGCCGTCCTGCGGTCGCGGAAGCGTCCACTGGCCCAGCTTCTCGCCCGTGTCCGCGTCGTAGAAGAAGGCCGACTTCTTCACGGCCGGATCGGTCGACTCGCACTCCGGGGCGGAACCGCCACCCGGCTCCCAGCCCATGATGATCACTTCGCCGTCCCATGTGAAGCCGGCGGAGTGCCAGTTGCCGTTGCAGAGCGGACCGCCCGTGTTGCAGACGCCCTCTTCCTCGATCGTGAAGAGCGGCTCCGGATCCTCGGGGCTCCCGCCCGGCGTGCTGTTCCGGCCGATGTCGAACACGTTCGACATGTGCCCGGAGGCCACGGCGAGCTTGTTCACCTTGCCGAGGATGACGCCGTTGTCGTGAGCCGCGTGGCCACCCTCGAGCGGCACGCGGTTCAGGTGGCTTGCTGCGCCCGGGTCGTCAAGCGGCACCTGAATGATGTCGAGGAAGTCGCACTCCGCCAGCGCGGGCGGCAGCGCAGGGTTTCCGCCAGAGGTCGCGTTGTAGATCAGCACGCGGTCGTCCCTGAGATCGGGCACCAGGGTCAGCGTGTGCGTTCCGCAGCCAGGCATATCCGCCTGAGGCCGGGCACTCAGCTCCACCTCGCCAACGAGCTTCGGGTCGCTCAGATCGCTGATGTCGAAGATGTGCATGCCCTCGAAGCCGGGTGGCACGGGCTGGCCGTCACAGAACCGGTTTTCCGGAGCCGGGGTCGCGGGGTCATCGGCGGGCGCCGGCGAGTTCCAGGCCCGCACGAGGATGTCGCCCCAGACGACGATGTCGCCCTGGTCCCCGTTGCAGTGAGTCCAGTTGATCTCCCTCGGGTTCATCGGCGAGTTCCTGATGATCCGGAACCCGTCGTAGTTCCCGTTGAAGCTGAGATTCCGCCAGAAGGCAATGTCGGAGTTGACGTTCCGTAGTGCCGACGTCGTTCCATTGAATGTTGCGGGATGGGGGCTATGCCCCAGCGCCTGCAGGTTCTGGCTCGGCCGCGTGGCGTGATCCGCCCCGGCCACCGCCGGGAGTACGACTGCTGCGACTGCGCCCACCGCTGCGAGCAGCAGCAGTAGGCGAGTAAACCGTCTCATTTCCCTACCTCCCCGTGTAGAGATTGTTTCGGAAGGAGCGCCGGCCGCAGGACGGCGATCGTGGCCGACCGACACTCTCCATGTCCCCTTCCTTTCAAGCACCGGCCTAGATACCCGGGGTCCCCACAATCAGTCCTCCACGTGGGTTTTGGCGCTGTCCGATGGGGTAAGCGCGTGTCGCGATCGCGATCCAGCGACTTAGCGGGGCAAGGATCACCCATTGGTTTGGCCCAGCACCGCCGCGGGTACGCAGTAGCCGGTCTTACGACGGCGGAGGACATCCAAGGCTTGTGCAGGCTGCTGTAACACGCGAGGACCAGGCGGGGAGAAGCCTCGGTCGCTTGCCCGACGCCTGCGGCGGCCGACGCCGTTCATCACTCAACCTGTGGAGGGGTCCGCATGAGACGTGCGTTCCGTTTAGTCGTAGCCGTGCTCGTGACGATGGGGGTGATGACCGGCACGGCCAGCGCGCAGTTCTCGGACCGGCAGGACGAGGCCTCGCAGGGTCATCAAGGAGTTCGACGATCCATTCCCGGCCACTCACTCCGACTTCGCCTTCTGGGGCAAGTACGCCGTCCTGGGGTACTACACCGGCGTCGGCGACCGGCGGGGTGCACATCTACGACATCTCGGATCCGGCCAACCCGGATGAGATCCGGAACTTCCCGTGCAACGGGCAACCAGAACGACCCGATCCTCTGGGACCGCAACCGCAACGGGGTCCGGACCTGATGCTGCTGGCGGTGGACCGCACCATGGAGAGGCCGGCGTGCGACGCCGATCGGTCGATGCAGCCGAATCCGACTCCGGGAGGTCCGCCGGTTCGCTTCGACGCGGAGCCCACCGGCTGGGAGGGCGTCCGGGTATTCAACGTGAGCGACGGCTCTAATCGGTTCCCCGGCGCTCCGTTCGCGAGAATCGAGCAGGTCCACTCCCAGTACACGGACTGCGGCGCGCACACGATCACCGCGAATACCGGTTCGCCAACGATCGACAGAATCCGCGCCTCATCGTGTACGTGCCGTCGTATCCGCTGCGGCCTGGGCCGACGTGCGGTCAGACCGGTATGCCGGCGGGACAGGAGCCGTACAAGAACACCAACAACCCGTTCGAGGATGCGAGCGACCGCGAGGTCGAGGACCCGCTGTCACAGGGTGATTCAGGTCCTTGAGGTGCCGCTGGACAATCCGGAGGACACGACCGAGATCGCCGAGCCGGAGATCAGCTACCAGATCCCCGGCTGGCCGCGGTGACCCGGACGGGCAGCAGGATTGGACCGAGAAGGGGCTGCCCGCGCCGCTCGAGCCGGCGGCGGTGGCGTGCCACGACACCGTCATTCACGTGCCTGACAACATCCTCGGCGGCGCCTGCGCCGAGCAGGGCCAGGTCTGGGAGGTCGATCCCGACACCGGCATCCCGGACACGATGGATCCGATGGCCGTGGGCGACGACGAGGTCAGCTCGGGCGGCTCGGGCCAGTTCCCGGGAGCGGTCGACTTCTTCCACTCGGTGATGTTCAACAACGGCATGGGGACCGTCGTGAACTGGGTGGACGAGTCCTTCGGGACGCGGCTGCCCGCACGATGACCACGTACCAGCCCCGGCCGATGGAACCCGGCCGGCGGGACGCACAAGACCGGCAAGCATGTTCTTCTCCGACATGGAGGGGAACTTCCTGAGCCGAGTTCAATGTCGGTGACCTGCGGCCGGACATCCGCGCCGGGCGAGTACTGCTCGTCGCACATGGGGATGACCGTCGCAGGCATCGAGACGGGACCTGCTCGTCAACGCCTGGTACACGGGCGGAACCGACGTGATCAACTTCAACAACCCGAGGAACCCGAGGGAGATCGCGTTCTACGACCCGGTTGCAGAGACGGCCACTG
Source organism: uncultured Thermoleophilaceae bacterium (assembly GCA_963751835.1). Taxonomy (GTDB): domain Bacteria; phylum Actinomycetota; class Thermoleophilia; order Solirubrobacterales; family Thermoleophilaceae; genus JACVRW01. The sequence goes on from CAVVWD010000027.1 coordinate 140,452, forward strand.
GTCGTCGTACCCGTACACGGGACCGCTGTTCCAGAGGGGCCGCGGAGTCCCGGTCTATGTGTCGGACGGCGTTGACCAACAACGGCCAGGCGCAGGGCATGGAGGTGTACCGAGCGCAGGATCCAGCGGCCGGGCCCCGCCAACCGCCAGGACCACATGAACCCGCAGACGATGGATCACGGCGGGTGATGACTGAGGTTTAGCCGTCATCCATCCCCGGCGTGCTTGACGAGAGGGCGGCTTCGGCCGCCCTCTCCGTCGTCCAAGGCGTGGGCACCAGCTCGGGGGTGAAATCCGGGCCGTGCGGGCCGTGCCTCGGGGGTTTGGCCCCATGTGGCGCGGGGTACGCAGTAGCCGGCCTCACCTTCGTTAAGGAGGGGAATTCAGGCTTGTGCAGGTTGCGGCAGGAGGGAAGGACTCGGGCGGGACAGCGCTCAGTTCCGCGCAACCCCGCCACAAGCCGCGGCCCCTCGCCATCCACTCGACCGAGGAGGTGCGCATGAGACTTGCGTTCCGTTTAGTCGTGCCATTGGTTGTGATCCTGGCGCTAGTGCCTGGGCCAGCGTCCGCGCAGATCACCGTGGACCAGAGCCGGAATATGTCCGAGATCTTCACGTCGCCCAATCAGGCGACCAACTCGGACCTGGCCTTCTGGGGGAACCACGCGTTCGTCGGCTACTACACCGGCGATACCGGGTTCCCGGCCGGTACAGGGTCCCGCGGCGGAGTGCGGATCTTCGACATCTCGAATCCAGCGAGTCCGCGGCTGGTGAGGAACTTCGCGTGCGACGCGAACCAGAACGATCCGATCGTCTGGGACCGGGACGGGAACGGCGTCGCCGACCTGCTGCTCCTGGCGGTGGACCGGACGATGGCGAATCCGAACTGCGGTGCGCCGCGGTCGCGCTCATGACGACCGCGAACGGCTGGGAAGGCGTCCGGATCTTCGACGCTGAGCGACGACCCGGAGAACCCGTTCGCAGACCATCACGCCGCTGAAGATGCAGTACACCGACTGCGGCGCCCACACGATCACCGCGTGGACGGGGTTCGCGGAGGATCCGGTGAACCCGCGGCTGATCGTCTACGTGTCGTCGTACCCGCTGCGCGCCGGGGCCGACCTGCGGTCAGGCCGAACTTCGAACAACGTCGCGAACCCGTACGACCCGGACAAGGTCGTCGAACGACCCGTTGCACCGGCGAGATCCAGGTCCTCGCGGTGCCGCTGAACAACCCGGCGGACACGACCGAGATCGCCGCAGCCGCGCGATCAGCTACCCGGGCGATCCCTGACGGGAGGCATGGACTGGACCGAGAAGGGACTTGCACCGGCGCTCGAGCCGGCGGCGGTCGCGTGCCACGACATCGTCGTCCACATGCGAGCACAACATCGCCGGCGGCGCCTGCGCCGAGCAGGGCCAGGTGTGGGAGGTCGATCCCGAGCACCGGGATCCCGGACACCGACGGACCCGATGATCGATCGGCGACGACGAGGTCAGCTCGGGCGGCCGGGCCAGTTCCCGGGAGCGGTCGACTTCTTCCACTCGGTGATGTTCGACAACGGCATGGAGACCGTCAACTGGGTGGACGAGTCGTTCGGCCGTGGCTGCCCGCCGATGACCACGTACCAGCCCCGACCATGGAACACGGCCGGCGGGACGCACAAGACCGGCCACATGTTCTTCTCCGATATGGAGGGGAACTTCCAGAGCCGGTTCCACGTCGGTGACCGGCGGCCGGACATCAGTGCGGGCGAGTACTGCTCCTCGCACATGGGCATGACCGTGACCGGCATTCAACGCGACCTGCTCGTCAATGCCTGGTACACGGGCGGAATGGACGTGATCGACTTCACCGACCCGACGCGGCTGAGGGAGATCGCCTACTACGACCCGGAGCGGACGACCGGCGCGTGGTCGGCATACCCGTACACGGGTCCGATGTTCAATTCCGGGCCCGGGCTTGCCGGTATACGTGTCCGACGGCGTTGAGAACAACGCCGCCGCAAGGGGCATGGAGGTCTACCGGGCCGAGGATCCCGAGGCCCGACAGGGCCAACCTCTGGACCACCTGAACCCGCAGACCATGGAGGAGTAACGACGAGGACTCATCTGTCGGAAGCGAGGGGCGGCCCATGGGCCGCCCCTCGTTTGCATGCATGCCGCGCCGCCCATCTCGCGCGCAGGCCCTAAAGCGCCGGCTGCATAGACTCGAAGGCGTGACAGTCACCACCGGCCTTCAGCCATCCCGCTATCGCTGGGTGGTGCTGGCGGTAGGGGCTGGGGCCACGGCAGCGATCGCCGCCGTCCAGGGCGGCCTGCCGGCGCTCGGTCCCGCGATCCAGGAGACCTTCGGCCTCTCGCTCGTCCAGGTCACGGCCGTCTTCACCGCCTTCGCCCTCGGCACCGTCGCCACGCTGCTGGCGTGGGGCGTGCTCGCCGACAGGGTCGGGGAGAGGTACGTGATCGCAGGTGGGCTCGGTGCGGCGGGGTTGCTGATGGCCGGGGTGGCGGCGTCAGACGGCTACACGGCTCTGCTCGGAGGCATGGCCCTGGCCGGAGCCCTCGGCGCGAGCGGGATCGCCGCCAGCGGGCGTGCCGTCTTCAACTGGTTCCCGCGCGACGAGCGCGGCCTGGCGCTCGGATTGCGCCAAACGGCTGTCCCGGTCGGGGCAGCCGCCGCTTCGTTCTCTTTGCCGCCGCTCGCGGCCGCGGTGAGCCTCGACGCGGCGCTCTACGCGCTGGCCGGCGCGATGCTGCTCGCCGCGCTGTGCGCGGGCGTCTGGCTCCGCGAGGGGCCGCGCTTCGAGACGGCAGCTCCGCCCGCACCGGATGCCGCGCGCGACCCGCGCATCTGGCGGCTGAGCGCCGCGTCGTCGCTCATGATCGTCGGCCAGGTTGGGGTGACCTCTCTGCTCGTGCTCTACCTGTACGGCGAGCGCGACTGGTCGGCCGCCACCGCCGCGCTCGCGCTCGGCGGGATGCAGCTCGGCGCCGCTCTCGCGCGCGTGGCCGCCGGCCGTTGGTCGGACCTGCGCGACGAGCGGATCGAGCCCTTCCGCCGCCTGGCGGCCGTCGCGGGCGTGCTGCTGCTGGCGGCTGCCGCGCTGACGCCGGCGCCCGCCGTAATCGCGGTGCCGGTGCTGCTGGCGGGCGGCGTGGCCGCGATGAGCTGGAACGGGCTCTCGTTCACGGCGGCCGCCGAGATCTCCGGACGCCGCCAAGCCGGCAAGGCGATGGGAATCCAGAACACGGCGATGCGCGTCGCGGCCGCCGGCGTGCCGGTATCGCTCGGCGCGCTCGCATCGGGGGTCTCCTGGCCCGTCGCGTTCGCGGTGATGGGCGTGACCCCGCTCGTCGCCCGGGCCTTGCTCGAACCGCTCGTCAAGGATGAGCACCGCCGGCGGCGCGAACGCCTCGCGCGCCTGCGCTCGGTGCCCGTCGAGCCCTAAGATCCCGCGCCCATGCGTGAGGGAGATCTGCTCTGGGAGCCGCGCGGCCCGTCCAAGATGGCCGAGTTCATCGAGGAGCGCGGCTTCTCGGACTATCACGAGCTGTGGCGCTGGTCGGTCGAGGACCTCGAGGGCTTCTGGGGCGCGATCTGGGAGCGCTACGAGGTCGGCCCGGCGCCCGACCGAGTGCTCGGACGGGACCAGATGCCCGGCGCCGAGTGGTTCCCCGGGACGCGCCTGAACTACGCCGAGCATGTGTTCCGTATGGCTCGTCCGGGCGCCGCCGCGATCGTCCACGCCACCGAGTCGAGCCCGCTCGCCGAGCTCAGCTGGGACGAGTTGCGCGATCAGACCGCCCGCTGTGCCGCGGGCCTGCGGCGGCTTGGGGTCGAGCGCGGGGACCGCGTGGCGGCCTACATGCCGAACGTCCCCGAGACGGTGATCGCCTTCCTCGCGTGTGCGTCGATCGGAGCGGTCTGGTCGAGCTGCGCCCCGGAGTTCGGGGTGCCGACTGTGGTCGACCGCTTCGCCCAGATCGAGCCGAAGGTGCTGATCGCCACCGAGGGCTACCGCTACGGAGGCAAGGACTTCGATCGCCGCGACCGCGTTCGCGAGATCGAGGCCGCGATCCCGTCACTGGAGCACACGGTGCTCGTCCCGTCCGGCTGGGAGCAGCTCCTCGCCGAGCCGGCCGAGCTCGAGTTCGAGCGGCTTCCTTTCGACCACCCGCTGTGGGTGCTGTACTCGTCCGGAACCACCGGGCTGCCGAAGGCGATCGTCCACGGCCACGGCGGCATCCTGCTCGAGCACCTGAAGAAGGCGCACCTCCACAGCGATCTCTCTGAGGGCGACCGTTTCTTCTGGTTCACGACGACCGGCTGGATGATGTGGAACTTCCTCGTCGGCGGGCTGCTGGCGGGCGCGGCGATCGTGCTCTACGACGGCCAGCCGGATCCGCAGGGGATGTGGGAGCTCGCCGCCGAGGCCGGGGTCACGACCTTCGGCACGAGCGCCGGCTTCATCGGCGCCAGCGTGAAGGCGGGCGTGGAGCCGGCGCGCCCGGCCGCGCTACGCGCAATCGGCTCAACGGGCTCGCCGCTGCCGGTCGATGGCTTCGAGTGGGTGTACCGCCACTTCCCCGACGTCTGGCTGTTCTCGACGAGTGGGGGCACCGACCTCTGCACGGCCTTCGTCGGCGGAGTCCCGACGCTGCCGGTCCACGCCGGGGAGCTCCAGGCGCGCTGCCTCGGCGCCTCGGTCGAGGCGTGGAGCGAGGACGGCCGGCCGCTCGTCGACCAGGTGGGGGAGCTCGTGATCACGCGACCGATGCCCTCGATGCCGCTCTACTTCTGGAACGACCCCGGCGGTGAGCGCTACCGGCAGAGCTACTTCGAGATGTTCCCCGGCATCTGGCGCCACGGCGACTGGATCAAGATCACGAGTCGCGGCAGCGCGGTCATCTACGGCCGCTCGGACTCGACCATCAACCGCGGCGGGGTGCGAATGGGGACGAGCGAGATCTACAGCGCGGTCGAGGGCGTGCCGGAGGTGCTCGACTCGCTCGTCGTCGACGTCGACGGGCGCATGCTCCTCTACGTGGTCCTGCGCGCGGGCGCCGAACTCGACGACGAGTTGCAGGCCGCGATCCGCCGGCGCGTCCGCGAGCATTGCTCGCCCCGGCACGTGCCGGACTCGATCGAGGTCATCCCCGAAGTCCCGCGCACGCTGTCGAACAAGAAGCTCGAGGTGCCCGTCAAGAAGATCCTGCTCGGCGCGGATCCCGCCGGCACGGCGAGCCGCGACTCGCTCGCCAACCCAGCGGCGCTCGACTGGTTCGCCGCGCGGGCGCCGGAGATCAGCTCTCGCTGAGAGCGGTCTCGTCCGCTCGGGCGGGCAGCTCGGGCCCGATCTCGTCGTCGAGCCGGGCGATCACCAGGTCAAACCTGTCCAAGACATCGCCCGAGCGGCACGGTACAACTGGCCGATGACCCACGAGCCGATCATCCTGGCGCCAGGTGCCGGACGGGCATACGACCTCGGTCCGATGCGCGGAGTCTTCAAGGCCGACGGACCCGAGACCGACGATCGCTACTGCGTGTCGGAGTGGTCGGTCGAGCCCGGTCAGCCAGGGCCGGGACCCCATCATCACGACGCCAACGAGGAGCTCTTCCTCGTCACCGCCGGCACGATGTCGTTCCTCGTCGGGGACAGGTGGACCGAAGCGCCGGCGGGCACGTTCATCCGTGTGCCGGCGGGCGTCACGCACGACTTCGAGAACCGCGGCAGCGAGCCGGCGACCGCGTTCAACGTGTTCATTCCCGGCGGCTTCGAGGCGCCGTTCCGAGAGTGGTTGGAGCAGAGCGCCGCTCAGCCCCAAGCCTGAAGCTCGAGCACGTTCCCCTCGGGGTCGAGCGCATAGACCAACTCGAGGCGCCCGGCTCCGGGAATATCGGTCCGCGAGATCTCCCCGAGCCGCTCTCCGCCCGCCGCGAGGAGCGTCTCGAGCGTGGCTGCCACATCATCGACCTCGAACGCGATGTGCCCGAACCCGAAGCGATTCGCCGCCGGGTCCGGCTGCGGAAGCGACTCGTCGTAGCCGAACACCTCGAGCATCGGACCATCGGCGCCGTGCCCAGGCAGGCGCAGGTGCACGCCCCGCACATGCGCCGACCGCAGCCCGGTCGCGTTGTCCAGCCAGGCGCCCTCGTGGTCGCGCTCGGGCGGCACCGGCTCGCAGCCGAACACGTCGACGTAGAAGTCGGCAAGACTGCGCCAGTCGCGTGCCACGAGGTTGGTATGGACGTAGCGGGTAGGCACGATCAGTTCTTCGGTCCCACGAACGTCGAGCAGCTTGACGGATTCGCGGGCCCTCTGTTGGGGAGATGGACTAGCGAGACACGGTCAGGCGAGCTCGCTCACCATCGTCCATGCGCCGCCGTCCTCGGCGACGCGGACGAATCCAGCCCGTTCGTAGATCCGGCGCGAGGCGTTGTCAGGCTCGACACTGAGGCTCACCCGCGAGTAGCCGGCGTCTGCGAGCGCCCGCTTGAGCGCCACGATCAGCGACCCGCCGATCCCGCGGCCCCGGTACTGCGGGCGCACGGCGATGGCCAGCTCCGGAACGTCCTCCGCCACGAACCCGTAGCCCGCCTGCTCTACACGGAAGCGGCGAGCCCAGGCCGCACCCGCCGGCTCGCCGTCGGCCGTGGCGATGACGCCGACGTCCCCCTCGCGACCGAAGCCGCTGACGTAATGCGACAGTCCGGGCGCCGGCGGCTGCCTGGCGGCCTCCTCATCTCGCCAGTTCGACGCCAACCGCAGCATCTCGCGCAGAAAAGGCTCGTCGGCAGCCGTAGCTGGACGAAGGACGACTGACATCACGGACGAGGCACTTCGCGCACCGGGACTCGAGGGCACATCTTCCATGTCATCCGGACCCAAAGGAGGAGTACGGCGGGTGGGACTCGAACCCACACGCCCTTTCGGGCAACGGTTTTTGAGACCGTCTCCTATGCCAATTCGGATACCGCCGCGTGTGGATCTGAAGTCTAGGTGTAGCGAACCGTGCCGCTCAGGCGGGCTGGATCCGGCCGCCCGAGGGGCCGCCCTCGGCGCCGCCTGGTCCCGCCTCGTCGGGCGCGATCTCGACCTCGACGTTCCACTGCTGCTGGAAGCCGCGCATCGCGAACGCGATCAGGAGCAGCTGGACGGGCACGATGATCACGGTCAGGAGCCCAAGCAAGCCGGGATCCAGAGCCGGATCGTCGAACCCGGCCTTGTCGCGCTCGAACCAGGCTGGGCCGGCCACCGCGGCCACCACCGCGAACAGGATCGCCAGCCCCGCGGCAACGGGGAGCACGCCTCGGTTCCAGCGCGCCACGTAGAAGGCCATCACCACGTACACGACGATGTAGCCGATCGAGACGATCTGGGCCCCTTGGAGCTCGGACCATCCGCCGACCATGACCACGAAGATGAGCAGTGCGCTGACCAGGAGCAGGAGGACGACGATCGCCCTCGTTGCCTTCGACTCGACCTTCTCCCGGTTGGGATGCTCGACAACCGTGTCGGCCATCGCGGACACCCTAACCTGTGCGCCGCCGGGGTGCGCCGGTCCGGGTAGCGGCCGGCGCCCACATGATCGCGGGACAAGGAGAACGGCTCGTGGAGCTCAGCGCGCGCAACCAGCTGCGTGGAACGGTGAAGTCGGTGACGCTCGGCAACGTGATGGCCGAGGTGATCGTCGACGTTGGCGGGCAGGAGATCGCCTCGGCGATCACACGCGGTTCCGCCGAGCGCCTCGGGCTGGCCGAGGGCGACGAGGTGGTCGCGATCGTGAAGGCCACCGAGGTGCTGCTGGGCAAGGAGTAGCCGCTCTAGAATCGTGCGCCCCACGCGGGCGTGCTGGAACTAGGCAGACAGGCCAGGTTTAGGTCCTGGTGCTCGAAAGAGCGTGGGGGTTCGATTCCCTCCGCCCGCATTTATTGCTTCGGACCAACGAAGTCGTCGAGCAAAATCACGCTCCGACGGTCCGAAACTGAGATGTTTCGGGCGTTTGACTGGGTCCATCGGATCCCGAGAAGCTCGCAGTGTTCGCAAAAGATCCCGCGGATGTCCGCTGAGAGATTCGAGAAGAAGTACCGCGGATAGGCGTATTCGGGATGACGGCGGCCATGGGAATCTCCCCGTAGGCGGCCATCGAGAACTCCCCGCTGGCGGCCACCGGATCTCCCCATGGGTGGCCATCGGATCTCCCCACGGTTTCGTCCTGATCGGCCTGTAGCTCCGGTGCGCCTTGTCGTCGAGGCGTGCCGTGGAGGGCGGGCTTGAAGAACTCGGAGGAAGTGATGGAGATCCTGGAAGCGTTCGACCTGACCGGCACGCTGCGTGGTGCGGCGGAGCTGGCGGGGTGTGATCACAAGACGGTCGCGCACTGGGTGCGCGCTCGCGAGCGAGGCCGGCGGCGGGCTGCCGGTGGCGGTGCGGCCGCGGCCGCGGGTGGATCGCGTTCGCGGTGAAGATCGAGGAGTGGGTCGATCGCTCGCGCGGGCGGATCCGCGCGGACGTCGCGCATCAGCGGCTGGTGGCGATGGGCTATCTGGGCTCGGAGCGCACGACGCGCCGGGCGGTGGCGGCGGCGAAGCGGCGCTGGCGGGCCGAGCACGGGCGGCGGACGCGGCCGTGGGTGACCGAGCCGGGGCTGTGGATGCAGTGGGACTACGGCGACGGGCCCGAGGGTCGGCGGGCCGCTCGACGGTCGTTGTTCTGCGCGTGGCTGGCCTGGTCGCGCTTCCGGGTCGTGCGTGCCGCTGTGGGATCGGACGATGCCGTCGGTGGTGATGGCGCTCGATCGGGCGCTGCGGCGCGTTCGGCGGCGCGCCGACCTACGCGCTGACCGACAACGAGCGGACGGTCTCGATCGACCACGTCTGCGGGATGGCGGTCCGCAACCCGCAGATCGTCGTCGGTCGGCCGCCACTACGGGCTGACGATCGCGACCTGCGTGCCGGCCGACCCGCGAGTCCAAGGGCGGCTCGGAGGCGACGGTCCGGATCGCGAAGGCCGATCTGGTCCCGACCGAGCACAACCTGCGCGGCGGACTATGCGGACTTCGCGCGAGCTCGAGCGCCGCGTGCGTCGAGTTCTGCGAGCGCGTCAACACGCGCGAGCACCGGGTCACGCGCCGGGCGCCGGCGGTGATGCTCGCCGAGGAACGCGCGCGGCTGCACCCGCTGCCCGCGGTGCCGCACACGGTCTGCTTCGGCCAGACGCGCAAGGTGTCCTGGCAGTCGACGATCAGGGTCGGCGGCGCGCTCTACTCGGTCCCGTCGACGCTGGTCGACGAGCGCGTCTGGGCCCGCGTCGACGGCGACGAGCTGGTGATCGTGCACGCCGACGCGCCGGACGGGCCGCGCGAGGTCGCGCGCCACGCGCTGACCACGCCGGGGCGGCCGAGCATCCGCGACGAGCACTACCCGCCGCGGCCGGCGGGCGCGCTCGAGCGCCGCCCGAGGGCGCAGCACGCGCCGACGAGCAGGCGTTCCTGGCGATCGGGCCCGGCGCCGAGCCGGTGGCTGATCGGCCGCGGCCGCGGGCGCGCGTCGCGGCTGCGGCGCAAGATCGCCGAGGCCGTCGCGCTCGCCAAGCTGCACGGCCCGGGCGACGTCGACGAGGCGCTCGCCGCCGCGGCGGCGGCTGGCCGCTTCGGCGAGGGCGACCTGGCGGCGATCCTCGCGCACCGCGGCGCGCCGAGGTGATCGAGTTCCCCGCGCGCGCGAGCGAGCAGCAGTCGCTGCAGCGCTCGACGCGCTCCTGGGAGGGCTTCGGCGCATGACGGTCAAGACGCCCGCGCCGCCGCCGCTCCCCGACGAGCTCGACCGGCTGCTGCGCCGGCTGCGGATGCCCTACGTCCGCAGGGCCGCGCCGGAGGTGATCGCGACCGCGGCCTCGCAGCGCTGGGAGCCCGCCGAGGTCCTGCGCGTCCTGCTCGCCGAGGAGGCCGCCGGCCGCGACCAGGCGACGATCGCGATGCGCCGCCGCGCGTCCGGGCTGCCCGGCCGGCAAGACGTTCGACGCCTGGGACGAGGCCGCCTCGCCGATCCCCAGGCCCGACCCAGCAGGCGCTGCGCACGCTCGAATGGATCGGCCGCGCGGAGAGCGCTTTGCGTCTGCGGGCCGAGCGGCACCGGCAAGAGCCACCTCGTCGAGGCGCTCGGGCACCTCGCGATCGATCACGGCAAGACGGTCGCCTGGCACACGCTCGAGAGCGCTCGCGGCGCTGCTGCGCCGCCACCGCGCCGACGACAGCGTCGCCCGCGCGATCGGCCGGCTGATCCGCGCCGACCTGATCGTCATCGACGACATCGGCATGCTCCCGGTCGCGCCCGACGCCGCCGAGGCGCTGTTCCGCGTCGTCGACGCCGCCTACGAGAAACGCTCGATCGCGCTCACCTAGCAACATCCACCCGGCCGGCTTCGACGAGCTGATGCCCAAGACGCTGGCCACCGCGACCGTCGACCGGCTGCTGCACCACGCCCACGTGCTCCTCACCGACGGCACCGACAGCTACCGGCTCGCCCAAGCGACCGCCGGCAAGGGGGTGATGCCCCTGACCTGACGGTCGCGCGCGCGGCCATCGCCGCTCCGCCTCGCCCTACGGGCTCGGCTCCGCGACGACCGGCCGCGCACCCATGCAATGGGGAGAACCGATGGCCACCAGCGGGGAGAAAACATGGCCGCCGGTGGGGAGAACCGATGGCCGCCGCTGGGGAGAAACCGATGGCCGTTGACACGGCGATACGGCCGCTCGGCAGTGTTGTCCGGAAGCGGTTGATCGTCCGGCAACCGTCCGAGTGGATCATTCCCCGGAGCAGCGGGCGCGGGTACTCGCGGGTCAGGCTGCGTTGCCACGCGACAAGTTCGATGCGTCGGAGGTGCTTTCGTCCAGCACCGTGCTGCGGGAACGCGAACGGAAGCGCCGGGTGACTCGCGTGAACGATCGCCACGCGCGAGCCTTGGACCGCGCTCCGCCACGTCCCGACCCCGGGGAACGTCTGCGCAACGGCTCGCTCGACCTCAACGACCACCGCGGGATACCCGCCATCCAAACTGACAATGAGGCTCGCGGCCCCGCCGGGTGTGACGTTCAGGCATCCATCCCCCAGGTAGGCGCCGAGCAGGTAGCAGTAGGCCGCACCATCGCTCGGTCGCCACGATGAAGCGGCCGAGGCAAGCCGCTCATGGAAACGGCTGCCTCGACCATGACGCCAGGCACTGATCGTGCTGCGGGGAATACCGGTGAGCCGGGCGATTTGCGAATCGCCCAATCCCTCACCGATCAGCATCTGGACCTCCTTGAAGTCGATCTGTGGCCGCCGGCGCATACGAACAAATGTTCGCAGCGCCCGGATGAACCGGGATGGAGTTAGGGATGAAAGAGCCCTACATCGAAGGTCTAGCGAACCACGGTGGCCCCGAGTCATGCGTTGGCGCCCGTGAGGGCGCTGGCGAAGCGTTGACAGGGGTACGCGCAGGCTGGGTTATTGAGCCGCGAAATCCATGGTTTCGGGGTGCCGACGCCGTCGCGATAGGCGGAAGGCAACATCGCTGGCAGCGTTATCGCGAGCTGCCGGCGGACCCCGCGCGGTCGAAGAACCTGTGCATGCGTGGAATCTCCGTGCGCGAGAACCGGGAGATCCCATGGCTCGCCCGTCGTCGGTTGATCGCCGGGCGGGCCGCTCGGGGAAGGCCGAGGCCGTAAGCCTGAGATGCACGAGCCGTGGGAAGTCGGACGGCCCCGTAGTACCGGCGAAGCCGCCGAACAAGGCCGCGCGAGCCGGTGGCGGAGGCGGTGGAGGGAAGGGGGCCTGGCCAAGGGGAACGCGGCCAGCAAAACGCGTCCCGGACACAGAGCCGGGCAAGACGCGCCAAGTGCGCTGGATCGCGTGCGCCGAAGTCGCAGGCAGGACAAGGAGGCGCGGTTCACCGCGCTCCTGCACCACGTCGACGTCGAGCGCCTGCGGGCGGCCTACCGGGCGTTGAACCCGAAGGCCGCGACGGGGGTGGACGGGGTGACGTGGTAGCGCCTACGGGCAGGATCTCGAAGCGAACCTTCGGGATCTGCACGCCCGGGTCCATCGCGGGCGCTACCGGGCAAGGCCGACGCGGAGGGTGTACATCCCGAAGGCGGACGGGCGGCAGCGGCCGCTCGGCATCGCCGCGCTGGAGGACAAGATCCTCCAGCGCGCCGTCGTCGAGGTGCTCAACGCCATCTACGAGGCGGACTTCCTCGGCTTCTCGTACGGGTTCCGGCCCGGGCGCAGCCCGCATGACGCGTTGGATGCGCTCGCGGCCGGGATCTACAGCAAGAAGGTGAACTGGGTGCTCGACGCGGACATCCGCGACTTCTTCACCAGCCTCGATCACGGCGTGGCTGGTGAAGTTCCTCGAGCACCGGATCGCGGACCGGCGGGTCCTGCGCCTGATCCAGAAATGGCTCAGCGCGGGAGTCATCGAGGACGGGAAGTGGTCGCAGACCGAGAGCGGGGACGGCGCAAGGGGCATCGGCATCGCCGCTGCTCGCCAACGTCTACCTGCACTACGTCTTTGACCTGTGGGCCGACCAGTGGAGGCGGCGGCACGCGCACGGCGACGTGATCATCGTGCGCTTACGCCGACGACTACATCGTGGGGTTCGAGCACCAGCGCGATGCGCAACGGTTCCTCGCCGACCTTCGCGACAGGCTCGCGAAGTTCGGCCTGGAGCTGCAGCCCGAGAAGACGCGGCTGATCGAGTTCGGGCGCTTCGCCGCCCGCAACCGAGCCAGGCGCGGCCATGGGCAAGCCGGAGACGTTCGACTTCCTGGGCTTCAAGCACATCTGCGCGAAGACCAAGAACGGGCGCTTCATGCTCAAGCGCATCACGATCGCGAAACGGATGCGGGCCAAGCTGCGCGAGGTCAAGGACGAACTGCGGCAGACGCCGCGCATCAGCTCGATCCCCGACCAGGGCCGGTGGCTGGCAAGCGTGGTGCGAGGGCACTACGCCTACTACGCCGTGCCCGGCAACAGCGACGCGATCAACGCGCTTCTACAACCAGGTCACCCGCCACTGGTTCACGGTCGCTACGGCGCCGCAGCCAACGCAAGCGGCTGAACTGGGACGCGCATGAGACCGCATCAGCGCCCGATGGCTACCACCCGCCGAAACGCATGCACCCCTTCCCCAACGCGCGCTTCGACGCCCGCACCCAAGGCAGGAGCCCAGTGCGCTAGCAGCGCACGCTGGGATCTGCGCGGGGGGCCGCCCAAAGCCTGCATGGACAAACGTCCCGAATGGCCCAAGGGCGGTCCCTACCGCGATTCGATGCCGGATGGATCATCAAGTCGGAGTGCGCATCTAGAATCGATGGCCGAAGGGGCAGTGGCCAAATGGATCACGGCACCGGTCTCCAAAACCGGCGATTCCAGGTTCGAGTCCTGGCTGCCCCGCTTCCCCGCCGTCGTCGTAGCACCGTTAGGTTTCCGCCCCGACGCCACCCTCGGGAGGAGACCCAGCATGCCGTCAGTCGAGACCGTCAACGGGCCGATCGACGTCGAGGAGCTCGGCCGGACGCTGATTCACGAGCACTTCCGGACGATCGACGAGGCCACCCGGTTCCAGTTCCCGCACCTCTACGACGAGTCCGAGGAGTGGGAGCTCGCGATGGCGGACGCGAACGCGGTCAAGGACCACGGGGTTCGAACAGTCGTGGAGCCGAGCGCGATGCTCCTCACCCGGGATGCCGCGTTCAGCAAGCGCGTCGCTGACGAGAGCGGTCTCCAGGTGGTGCTCGCCACTGGCATTTACACCTACGACCATCTGCCTCAGTCGCTCCTCAACCGCGACGAGGATCAGCTCGCGGACATCTTCGTCCACGAGATCGAGCAGGGGATCCAGGGGACGGGCATCAAGCCGGCTTTCATCAAGTGCGCCGCGGACGAGCCGGGACTCACCCCCAACGTCGACAAGGTCCACCGCGCCGCTGCGCGCGCAAGCAACCGCACCGGCAAACCGATCATGGCCCACTCGCGCCCGGCGAGCGGAACCGGACACGAGCAGATGCGCGTCTTCGTGGACGAGGGGGTCGACCCCGCCAAGGTCCAGGTCGCCCACACCGGCGACACGGACGACCTCGACTACATCGAGAAGCTCCTCGAAACGGGCTGCTTCATCGGCCTCGACCGCTACGGGCTGGATATCTTCCTTCCGACCGAGCAACGCCAGGCCACGACGCTCGCCCTGCTCGACCGGGGTTATGCCGAGCGCATGTTCCTCTCACAGGACTACTGCTCGACCCTCGACTGGTTCCCGCGCGAGGTGCAGGGCTACCTGAAGGCCAACGAGGTCCCGGACTGGAGCATGACCTTCCTCTTCGAGAAGGTCATACCCGAGCTCAAGGAGCGCGGGATGACCGACGACCAGCTCGACCAGATGATGGTCGAGAACCCCAAGCACTGGCTAGGATCCTGAGAGCACCCGCGGGCGTGGTGTAACGGTTGCACAAGAGCCTTCCAAGCTCTTAGAGACGGGTTCGACTCCCGCCGCCCGCTCTCTTAAGTTTCGATTCGAATGGCGGCAATGGCCGCGCGTCGGATCCATTTCGCCGAGCCCCCGGCGCCTGTGACAGTTCGCGGACGACGTCGCACCTGGGCATCTCGGCAAGGATCGTCTCCCAGCCGTTTCCCGTCGCCACTCTTACTCCACCGGGCGAGGGCTATCATGCACGCCTGCATCGCCTCGGGGCGTGGCGCAGTCTGGTAGCGCATTCGGCTGGGGGCCGAAAGGTCGCTGGTTCAAATCCAGTCGCCCCGATGGGACGAAACCCAGGCGCGGAGCGGAAAACACCTCTCCGCGCCTGGGGTCGGATTCCCGGGGATTCCGGGCGTCCCGACTTGATCCCGACGATCCCTCATTCGAGATCCCGACGAATCGGGATCGCAGGGTGGCGGCGAGTCGCCGTTCTCACGCTCGGCATCGGGAGTATGACCGGGAGTACGCGCGTCGTTACCGCAGGGAGCATCCTCGCGTTGACCCCTGCGCCCCGGTCGTGCAGCGAGCGGTGGCGGGCGGCCGAGGAGGCCGCCCTGGCCGCCCCGTCGTGGGAGCGGCAGGCGATCAGGGAGGCCCGGGACCGGGCCGAGGAGCTGTGGGAGATCGTCGCGCTGGACGTGATCAGCGACCCGGAGGAGTGGCGTGATCCGAGGCTCTCCGAACCTGGGAAAATGTAGGTATGAGAGGGTGGTACCACTGAAGGCGGTGGAACGATGAGGAAGGAACCCGAGGCCACCACCGAGCGCGAGGCCGAGCCCCTCATCGACTTCACGCAGCGCCACCTGGCCGACAAGATGAGCGTCGTCCCTTGCATGTTCAGGGTGGTTCCCGACGAGGACCCGACGCCCGAGGCCGAGGAGGCCGGTGACTGAGCCGAACCCATCCAGTCGCCCCGACTTTTTCGCCGCTCCGCACGGCTCCGCGTACCCCCGCAAACCGCAGAGGTAAGCGGAGGCTGCGGGGCCATGCGGGACGGTGCGGGGACACGTGGGATACGCAGCGGGATACCAGCGGCGGGCGAGTATCCCGCTTGGCGCCGCCCCTTAGCCCGCCTGACCCCGCTACACCGCCCCTCGGCTGCCCGGCCGCGAGCTCCTCGGCGTCGCGTTCGGTTGCCCGGCGTCGTGAGCGCCAGCGTGATGGCGTAGGTCTTCATCGGGGTCCTTGGTTCGGGTCGTCGGACCCTCCGAGCGTTATGGAGATCGGCGGGCTGGCGACCTCGGCGATGCGTCAGGTCAAAGACGTACAGGTCAATGGAGCGTGGGTCGGTAAATGAGCTCCTGGATGTGACCGTCGAGCGTCCGGTTCTCGACCAGCTCCAGGTCGAAGTCGGCCGCACCCTGGAAGATCGGGTCCAGCCCGGTCTGACCGGTGATGACAGGGAAGAGCGTCACCTGCAGGCGGTCGACTAGGCCGGCGGCCATCAGCGCCCGGTTCAACGACAGGCTGCCGTGCGAGCGCAACGGCACCTCGGACTCCTCCTTGAGCCGGGCGACGACGTCGACGGCGTCACCGCTCACGACGGTCGCGTCCGGCCAGTCGAGCGGGCCTTCCAGCGTCGTCGACACCACCGTTGCCGGCAGGCTCCTCATCCGAGTGACCCATGGGTCACGCACTTCGGACTCCTCGCTGCTCGAGGCCAGCATCCGCGCGAATGCCCGATACGTGTTGGCCCCGAAGACCATCCGCTGCTCCGCGCCGTACAAGGCAAGGCGGTGGTCGAGCAACTCGGGGCCTTGCTTACCCCAGTAGCCGGTCCAGTTGGCGCTGGCGGCGCCGTAGCCGTCGAGGCTGGAAAAGACGTCGAAGGTGTAGGTAGCGGTCATGTCGTTCTCCTCGAGTGCGGTTGATCGGTGTGACCGGACCCCGTCCGCCGTCTAGCGCGGCACCTATGTCACGTGCTACTGGTCGGCCGTGGCCGTTGCGTACTGCGGGCGCCCGGTGGGCCGGTAGACCTGGATCGTTCCGCCCTTCGGGAAGGCTCGCGAGTCGACCAGGTCAAGCGCTATGTCCGGGCCGCTGGCGGGGAACAGCCGCGTGCCCTGGCCGACGACCACGGGGACGACTAGCAGATTCATCTCGTCGACGAGGTCGTTCTCGAGCAGCCACCGGATCAGGGCGCCGCTGCCGTGAACCTGCAGCTCGCCTCCCGGCTTGGCTTTCAGTTCGCCGATGGCCGCCGCGACGTCACCGGAGAGGACGGTCGTGTCCGCCCATTGCGGGTCGGTGAGCGTGGTCGATGCGACGTACTTGGGCTGCGTGTTCAAGGCACCGACGATGGGGTGCCCCAGATCTTCCTTCACGCCCCAGTACCCGGCGAAGAGCTCGTAGGTCCGCCGGCCGAACAGGAACGCGTCGGCGCGCTGGTAGACCTGGTTGATGAACGTCATGGCCTCGTTGTCGAAGTGCCCCATGGCCCAACCGCCGCGCTCGAAACCGCCGCTGCGGTCCTCATCCGGCCCGCCGGGCCCCTGCATCACTCCATCGACGGAGACCTGCGTGGTGGTCGTCAGCTTCATGGTCCGGTCCCCTTCTCTTTGCTTCCGTCGTCGTAAGCTGAGACCGCGCCGCACCACCGATCTCATCGGTCCTGCTCCTCCACAGATTCAGGGGCGATATCGGAGCCGATCGCGCGCTAGCGGACCCTTGCTGGCTCGTCCGAGGCGGTAGCGAGCGCCCGGATCGCCGTCACTCGGCGATTCGTACGCGATGAGGGCTGGCAAGACGCGAGGCCGTTGCGCGGCGCTCCTGCGCCACGCGGCTGGCTGGGGCGAACGCGCTCCAGGTGAACCAGTGCCCGAGCCCGCGTTGCAGCGTCCGCGGGCCGGTCATCGTCAGCTGGCCGGCTCGAATCGCGCCACCGAGCTCGGCCCGTCCCAAGTAGACGCGGTAGAGCGTGGTGGTGTCGACGGTGACCTCCAGGTCGACGTCGAAGCCGGGATGCTGGAGGCAGACTGAGACCTCGGAGGGCTCGAGCACCATCCAATAACGCCGCTTGGGGCCGCGAAAGTCGAACTGAACCACAGTTCGGTTGGGCGGGAGCCGCGGACGATCTACGTGGCGGGCCATCCAAACAATCAACAGGTCGGGATCGAGTTCCTCGGGGCGCGGCTCGGTGAACGACCAGGTCGCCCCCCACTCGCCGATCGCCTGCACGACCGGCTCGAGGTCACGGCCGGCGGACGTGAGGCGGTAGTCGAGGGTGCGGCCTTTGGGGCCCGTCCTGCGCTCGATGACCTCGGCCCGTTCGAGCGCGCGCATGCGGTCGGTGAGGACCGAGCGCGAGATCCCTGGGAGGCCGCGTTGGAGCTCGTTGAAGCCGCTCGCGCCGCCGAGCATCTCGCGCACGATCAGAAGCGTCCAGCGGTCGCCGAGGATCTCGGTGGCCTTGGCGACGGGGCAGTACTGCGCGTAGCTGCGCATCGCGCCACCATGCTAGCCGCGGATCGGGCACAGGTCTGTTACTCGGACCGGTTGGTTCGAAAGTAGAACTAGTCAGCCCGGGCCGGCTGGTGGGACGCTCATCGAGCACAGCTAGGAGGACGAGATGAGCGCTATTCAGACACCACAGGCACGGCCCCTGGAGACGACCGCGTTCGACGAGCTCGGCGGATCTTTCCGCGGAGAGCTGCTGCTGCCGACCAGCCCCGGCTACGACACTGCCCGCAGGATCTGGAATGGCGCGGTTGACCGCCATCCGGCCTGCATCGCTCGCTGCACGGGCGTGGCAGATGTGGTCGCGGCGGTGCGCTTCGCGCGCTACCACGACCTGGAGATCGCCGTGCGGGGCGGGGGCCACAACGTGGCCGGCACCGCGGTGTGCGACGACGGGGTCGTCATCGACCTCTCGGCGATGCGGGCCGTGTCGGTCGACCCCGCCGGCCGCACGGCCTGGGTGCAGGGTGGTGCTCTGTGGGGCGACGTCGACCACGAGACGCAGGCCCACGGTCTGGCCACCACCGGCGGCATCGTGGGCCACACCGGCGTCGCCGGGCTCACCCTCGGCGGTGGCATCGGCTTCCTCATGCGCAAACACGGGCTCACCGTCGACAACCTGCTCGCCGCCGAGGTGGTCACCGCCGAGGGCAGCATCGTCCGGGCGTCCGCCGACGAACACCCCGATCTGTTCTGGGCGCTGCGAGGCGGCGGCGGCAACTTCGGCGTCGTCACCTCGTTCCGCTTCTCTCTGCACCCCTCGGCCCGACCGTGATGGCCGGGCCCGTCTTCTGGGCGGCCGACGACACCACCGACGTGCTGCGCTTCTACCGGGACTTCGTCGCCGAGGCGCCCGACGAGCTCGGCAGCGTCGTCAGGCTCGGCACCGTCCCCCCGCTACCGAGCATCCCCGAGGACCTGCACTGGCGGCCGGCCATCGCCGTCGCCTGCTGCTACGCCGGCGGCGTCGAAGACGGCGAGCGTGCGGTGCGAGCTCTCCGCCGGTTCGGGACGCCGCTCGTTGACCTGCTCGCACCCTCGCCGTACGTCGCCTTCCAGGGCGGCATCGACGACACCGTCCCGCACGGGTGGCACTACTACTGGAAGGCCACAAACCTCGCCGGCCTCTCCGACGACGCCATCACCGTCATCGCCGATCACGCCTACGCCGCCGGCTCGCCCCGGTCGTATGCGGCGCTGTTCCACATGGGTGGGGCCGTCGCTCGGGTCCCCCGCGACGCCACCGCCTACGCCGGTCGCGACGCTGCCCACAACATGAGCATCGATGCCGTGTGGCTCCCTGAGGAGTCCGGCGAGCACGCCGCGGCCGAGACCGCTTGGGCGCAGCGGTTCCTCCAGGCCCTCCAACCGCACCGCGCCGGTGTCTACGTCAACTTCCTTGATGCCGACGACGACGCCAGCCGCGTTCGAGAGGCGTACGGCGATCAGATCTACCGGCGACTCGCCGAAGTCAAGGCCAAGTACGACCCTGACAACGCTTTCCACCACAACAAGAACATCCAGCCCGGCTGACGCCCGCGCCGGGCCGACCGGCCCAAAGGGTTTTCAGAAGGTCGCCCAGGCGAGCGTTGCTTGACCGGCGAACCTGCTCAAGCTCGCTTCTGCAAGGCGAGAAGCTGCTAGCTGGCGTTCCGTCCTTGTCGCGGCCGGTGTCTCAACCAGCAGCGCAACTTCGCAGGACCCGGAAGGAGATTGAAATGAACACACCGCCGATCGTGTCACCGCAAGAGTGGGAGGCCGCGCGCCTGCAACTGCTCGTGAAGGAGAAGGAGCTCACCCGCGCCCGTGACGCGCTGGCGGCCGAGCGCCGCCGGATGCCGTGGATGGCCGTCGAGAAGGACTACCGCTTCGAGGGCCCGGACGGCCCGGCGAGCCTGCTCGACCTGTTCGAGGGGCGCCGTCAGCTGATCGTCTACCGCTTCTTCTACGCGCCGGACGTGACCACCTACGCGGAGGCGGGTGGGGCGTACCCGGAGCGGGGCTGCGCCGGCTGCTCCATGATCACCGACCAGGTCGCCCACCTTGCCCACCTGAACGCTCGCGACACGACGCTCGTCTACGCCTCGCGCGCCCCCCAGGCAGAGATCCGGGGCTTGAAGGAGCGCATGGGATGGGAGCACATCCCCTGGTACACGATCACCGACGACTTCGACAAGGACTTCGGCGTCGACGAGTGGCACGGGCACAACGCCTTCATCCGCGAGGGCGACCGGATCTTCCGCACCTATTTCGTCCATAGCCGCGGCGCCGAGCACATGGGCAGTACGTGGAGCTTCCTCGACATCACCGCGCTCGGGCGCCAGGAGGAGTGGGAGGACTCGCCCGAGGGCTACCCGCAGACCGCGGCGGCCGGCCAGTGGTGGAACTACCACGACGCCTACCGCGAGGATGGATGGAACAACGTTCTGTGACGAACCCCCCAGTGGCCGCGGACGCGGGGAGGTAAAAACCCCCCCGATTCGCATACATGGCCTCCTGCCCTGAGTGCGCAGCCCGTAGGCGTTGGGACGTCTACAGGGCTCTCGGCGGCAGGCCCTCCACAGGAGGTTGCACCATGGAATACGTCGTTCGCCAGCCCCGCACCAAGAATCTTCTTGTGCCGGTCCTGGCCCTCGCGATCGGCGCTGCCGGCGCGGTTGGCCTCAACGCCGCGCTCGACGACACCGACGGCGGCAGCGGCTCGGCGCGGGTCATCATTACCGACCCGGTCACTCCGGGCGCCGGCACCGCCGCGAAGGACGAGGCCGCCGCCGCCGCGGCGATCGCCCGCCACCCGGCCACGGTCGGGGCGACCGGGGTCACCGTGAACCCGTCGACCGGCTACCCGGTGGGCGAGACCAAGGACGAGGCGTCCACGGCCGCCGCGATCGGGAACTCGAGCTCGAGCCCGCTCGTCTCGAGGGAGTCGAAGGGCGAGGCCGCCCCGGTCGGCATCCCCTCGCCGGCCGCCGCCGCCAAGATGAACGGCGAGACCGGCTCCGGCACCGCCGCGAAGGACGAGGCCGGCACCGCCGCGGCCATCGGTAGCGGCGCCTCCCAGTCCGAGGACGAGGCCCCCTTCAACATGCGTACCGGCCGTTCCGGCCGTCCGTAGGCATCTGGTCACCGGGGCGAGCACTGTTGCTCGCCCCGGGCGGCCGCCTCACCGCTCGGGCGCCGAAAGCACCTCGCCGAGCTTGTCGAGCATGCGCTGCTCGCCCTCGCTCACGCGCTCGGCCTTGAAGCCCATGAAGCCGCCCTCCTTGGCGGCGTCGGCGGTTCGCTGTGCGGCTCCGAGGAGCCACTTCCTGAAAGCGTCGGCCTCCTCGGGCGTCGCCTTCTCGGTCAGGATCCCGTTGACCGCGCGGAGCTCCTCGAGGATCTCCTCGCCCGCCATCGCGCCCTTCGGCTTGAAGTCTCCGACCGGGTTCTGGCGTTGCTGGGCCATCGCCGCCACGTCCTTGGCGACTGCCTCGACAAGCTCGCCGTCGCCGCCCGTCTTCGCGGTCTCGAGAATCGTCTTGACCGAGGCCGTGGTCTCCTTGAGGGCCTCGATCGGCCCGCCGGGATCGGCCAGTGAGATCGCCATCCCGGCGACTATCGGCGCACGCTCGAGACGTGCCCACTCCTCGTCTGTGAAATCCGCCTTGGTCGTCATGCCCTGAAGGCTACGCCGCTCACGGGCTGGGAATCATGCCCTGTTTCCGGGTAGCCTCGACAAAGCGTGGGACAGGAAGTCGCCGCGAAAGTCTTCAGCCGTGAGGACCGGCAGCGCTACCGGACGAAGGTGCGTGCGTGCCTCGACGTCTTCGAGCGCATGCTGCGCGAGTCGCGCTTCGATCCCGAGCAGCGCTCCTTCGGGCTCGAGATCGAGCTCAACCTGACCGACGACGCCGGCGATCCGGCGATGTGCAACGCGCCGGTGCTCGAGGCGATCGCCGACGCCGCGTTCCAGACGGAGCTCGGCCAGTTCAACGTGGAGATCAACATCCCGCCGCGGCTGCTCGAGCAGCAGGTGTTCGCCGAGCTAGAGGGGGAGGTCCGCAAGAGCCTCAACCAGGCTGAGGATCGCGCGCGCGGCGTTGGCGGGCACATGATGCTGATCGGGATCCTGCCCACGATCGCCGACCGCCACCTGAACGCGGGCTCATTCAGCGAGAGCCCGCGCTACAAGCTCCTGAACGAGCAGATCTTCGCCGCCCGCGGCGAGGACCTCGAGATCTCGATCACCGGCGTCGAGCGACTCCAGACCTTCGCCGACACGATCGCGCCGGAGGCGGCGTGCACCAGCGTCCAGCTCCACCAGCAGGTCGAGCCGGACGCGTTCGCGAGCGTTTGGAACGCGGCGCAGGCGATCGCGGGCGTACAGGTGGCCGTGGCGGCCAACTCGCCCTTCTTCTTCGGCAAGGAGCTCTGGCGCGAGACCCGCATAGCGCTGTTCGAGCAGGCGACGGACACGCGTCCCGACGAGCTCAAGGCCCAAGGGGTGCGGCCGCGGGTCTGGTTCGGGGAGCGCTGGATCACCTCGATCTTCGACCTGTTCGAGGAGAACGTGCGCTACTTCCCGGCGCTGCTGCCCGAGTGCGATGACGAGGACCCGCTCGAGACGCTCGATCGCGGCGACGTGCCGAGCCTGGCAGAGCTGCGGCTTCACAACGGCACGGTCTACCGCTGGAACCGCCCAATCTACGACGTGGTGCGCGGACGTCCGCACGTGCGCGTGGAGAACCGCCTGCTTCCCGCCGGCCCGACCGTCGTGGACATCCTCGCGAACGCGGCCTTCTACTACGGGCTCATCAAGTCGCTCACCGAGGATGAGCGCCCGGTGTGGTCGCGGATGTCGTTCTCGGCCGCCGAGGACAACCTCCACGCGGGCGCACGCGACGGGATCGAGGCGCGCGTGTACTGGCCGGGAGTGGGCGAGGTCCCGGTCGCGGAGCTGGTGCTGCGGCGGCTCCTGCCGATCGCCCACGAAGGCCTCGAACGCTCGAACGTCGACGCTTCCGACCGGGACCGCCTGCTCGGGATAATCGAGCGCCGCTGCGTCGAGCTGACGAACGGCGCGGCCTGGCAGAGCGCGGGTTTCCACCGCCTCTACGGAGAGCGCGGGCTCGATCGCGCCGACGCGCTCCGCGAGCTGACCGTGCGCTACCGCGACCTGATGCACTCGAACGAGCCGGTGCACGCCTGGCCGGCGTTGTGAGCCCAGGCCGGCCAGGGTAGGCTGGCGCGCCGATGGGTTGTTGCCTGTTCGCTCTACTCACCGGATTCTTCCCTCGCCTGGCCTTTTTCCTGGTCTGGATCTTCACCAACGAGGTCGACCGCGCCTATGACAGCTTCTGGGTGCCGCTGCTCGGCCTCATCTTCCTGCCGCTCACGGCGCTCATGTACGCGCTCACCTGGGCTCCCGTCGAAGGCCCGGAGGGCTTCGACTGGTTCCTGATCATCGGCGCCTTCCTGCTCGACCTCTCGAGCTACGGCGGCGGCGAGTACGCGCGCCGCGACCGATCGGACTGAGCCTGGCTCCAGGCTGAGCCTGGCTCAGCCGCCCAGATGCAGTACCCAGGTCGTGCCGGCCAGTCCGTTGAGCCGGCCGCGCGCCGTTCCCGCCCCGATCCAGCGGAAGCGGGAGCTCAGCATCAACGCCCTGTGCCCCGGCGAGTCGAGCCAAGCCCGAACCGTGCCGTCCACGCGCGGGCGCCATCCGGTGTGCCAGGCGAGGTTCTCACCGAGGCGAGCGAAGCCTGCCGTCGCCCGGATCCGCTCCTGGTGGCCGAAGTAGTCGTGGCGCAGCATCCACTGGGCATAGCTGCCGGCGGACTGGTTCAGTCGCGGCTCGGGGCGGAGCGGCTTGAGCCCCTGGCCGGCGCGCACTGCGTTCACCTGATCGACCATCTCGTCCTCGACGGGCGTCGCGGCGCCGGCAGGCATGGCCGGCAATGCGCCCGCCAGCAGCACCAGCAGCACCGTCGCGGTCTTCCGGGGCAACTGCATCGGTCCCTCCGTGTCCCGGGGCGGATTTCGGCTCCGCCCGACCTCCAACGGCGTGTGTACCCACCAGCCGCTCGACCCAAGCCTCGTCCGGCATGCGAGCATCAAATGGTGCAAGTCGTCCTGGTCCGCCATGGTGAGACCGAGTGGAGCCGCGACATGCGCCACACCGGGAGCACCGACGTGCCACTGACCGACCGCGGCCGCGAGGAGGCGCGGATGCTGCGTGACTCGCTCGCCGCCTCGAGCTTCACGCGCGTGCTCACGAGCCCGCTCAGCCGCGCGGTGGAGACATGCCGGCTGGCCGGCCTGGGCGAACGGGCGGAGACGGTGGACGCGCTGCTCGAGTGGGATTACGGCGAGTACGAGGGGATCACGACCAAGGAGATTCGCGCGGATCGGCCCGGCTGGTTCCTCTGGCGCGACGGCTGCCCGGGGGGCGAGACCGCCGAGCAGGTCGGCGCTCGCGTCGATCCGTTGTTGGCGGAGCTGAAGCAGGGGGAGGGGGACGTGGCGCTCTTCGCCCACGGCCACGTGCTACGCGTGCTCTGCGCCCGCTGGCTCGGGCTGCCGCCCCAGGACGGAGCCCTGTTCGCACTCTCGACGGCGACGCTGTCGGTGCTCGGCTTCGAACGCGAGACGGCCGTGATCACGCGCTGGAACTCGCCTGTGACGTCGCCTGTTGCCGCTTCACCCAGCGGGAGTCCGGCTTAGCTCTCCTGACCGCGCCGAACAGCGCCACGATCGGGATGAAGAGACCCACGACGGCGGTCATCGTCTTGCCCTTCCGGAAGCAGACGACGGCCAGGCCCGCACCGATCAGCTGCAATGCGGTGAGCAGCAGTGCGCTCTCGGCGCCTACGAAGCGCTCGCCGCCTACTCCCACAGCAAGCAGGATCGCCTCGCGAACGTCGATCCAGAACTGCAGCCCGAGCAGCGCGACGACGAGCATGGTGGTGGCCACCACCACCGCATCGATCGACTGACGCCCCTTCTGCGACCAGTAGACGTCCTCCAGGTTCAGCCACAGCGCGAACTCGTCGAGCGTGAGGCCCATGCCGATCCCAAACACGATCCCGGTCAGCTCGAGCCAGGGGCTGCCGAAGTCGAAGGACAGGCCGAGATAGCCCATCGTGAGGATCAGCAGGATGCCCCACACCAGATGGTGGATGTGCGTGCCGCCCGACGTCTCGACGTTGCCCGGCCACCAGCTGATCTGCGCGCGGATCATGTGAGCGCTCGTGCGGATGAAACCGAACGAGCAGAGGAACGCGACCAGGATCAGGAAGTGCATCTCCTTTCCGGCGGCCTCGATGTGCGTCTCGTAGGCGCGTTGGAAGTCGTTCCAGAGCGCGTCCATTCCGGCGGGGATGGTAAGGCGCGCGAACCCGGACTATCCGGCGGACGACCCCTGACTCACCCCGCCGAGCCAGGCCACGAGCGCCTCGAGGTCGGTTCCGATGCGCTCGGGGTCCGCGGCGCGCTCGAAGGCACGGAAGCGCGCCCCGGCCACCAGCACGGCGTTGGCGGCGACCGTGTAGGTGCCCTCGGGCCGCACGGCATCGAGTCCGCTCTCGTAGAGCTCGACAGCGCGTCGCCGGCGCGCCACCGCGAGCACGTCTCGCCCGCTCATCGTCATGCGGACGATCGGATGCTCGTAGGAGTGCACGAGGAAGGCCTCGGCGTAGGTCACCTCGCCCGCGTCCATTCCTGGACGACGGGTGTTGCCCTGGTTGACGAACGCCACATCCGCTCCGGCATACGCGCGCTGGGCGTCGGCCACGAGCTCGCCGAGCTCGTCCGAGTCGAGTGCGTCGTCGAGCTCGCCCACCACGCGGTCGCCGACCGGGGCGACACGCTCGGCGTATTCCGCGACGAAGGCGGCCAGGTCCGGATCGGGTGAGATGCCGACATGGACGGTGGTCGCAAGCTCGCCGGACTTCCGTACAACGTCGCCGGTCACGCGGTCGACGGTGATGGCGACCCGGTCGTAGCCGGTGCCGTAGGCGAGCGACTCGACCACGAGCTTGTCGTCGACCGTGAAGTTGAGCTCCGAGTGGGTGTGTCCGGCCACCACAACGTCGACCGCGTCGTCCATCTGCGCGGTCTCGTCGGCGATCTCGCCGGCCGCCGACTCGCCCTTCTGGAACGCGCCCGAGTGCGCCAGCACGACGATCGCCTCGATGCCCCGGGCCCGAAGCTCGGGCACCCAGCGGTTGACCGTCTCGGAGATGTCGAGGAAGCGGTACTCGCGCTTGAACTCGGGCAGCAGCCAGGTCGGCGTGTCGTCGGTCGTCACGCCGATGAAGCCCACCCGTACTCCGGCGCGCTCGATCACCTTGTAGGGGGGAAGCACGGGCGCGCCGGTGGCAGGATCGACCGTGTTGGCGGCGAGCCACTGATAGCGGGAGGCTTGGAGGACGCGCATGAGCTCAGCGCCGCCCTCGTCGAACTCGTGGTTGCCGACTGCGCCGACGTCGAACCCCATCCGGTTCGTCGCCTCGATGGCGGGCTCGTCGTGGAAGTGGCTCGAGATGAGCGGCGACGCTCCGATCATGTCGCCGGCGTGCACGGTGATCGTGCGGTCGGGATGCGAGAGGGAGGCCCGGTCCAGGTGCGCTCCGAGCCAGGCCGCGCCGCCGAGCCCGGGCTCCGGCGGCTCGAGATGGCCGTGGAAGTCGTTGACGCCGAGCAGCTGCAGCTCGACGGTGCCGTCGTCTGGGGGCGCCGCGGGCTCGTCGGCCCCGGCGTTCAGGCCTAGGAGCGCAACAAGAAGAGCGGCCGCAAAAGCGGCCGCTCCGGGCAGAAGGTGGCGGGGCTCGCGTAGGGGCATCGCACCCGCAAGGTAGGCTCGATTTGCAGGGGTTTTGTCACCGAACCATGTAGATCGAGTGAAGCGGCTGTGAAGTGGCCGGGCCGCTCAACCAGGACGCAGGGCCTCGATTGCGGTCCAGACGGGCCGGAAGCCGAGCCGGGCGTAGAGCTCCTTCGGCCGGCCCTCGTCGTCCGCGATGATCCAGGTCTCGTCCGCGTCGTCTGCCAGCTCGATCGCGGCTCGTGTCAACGCGGTCCCGAGTCCGTCGCCCCGGTGGTCGGGGCTCACGTAGACCTGGGCGACCTCAGCCGAAGCTCCGACGCGGTCGACCTTGGCGTAGCCGACGGGCACCCCGGCGCGCTGCACGGCGAGGACGCGCGAGCCGAGCCGTGCGTCAGCCTCCTTCGCCTGGGCGAAGAAGTCGCCGGGGTCGAGGTTCGGAAAGTCCTCGAAGAACCAGTCCACCTGCAGGCGGTGCACGGCTTCGTCGTAGGGCACCTCCTCAACGGCGATGTCCGGTCCGGCGGGTGGAGGCGTCTCGTGGCGCATCCACACGAGCCGCTCGGTCATCCAGCCCAGAGCCTCGAAGCTGGGCCGTAGCGCCTCGGCGGCATCGGAATCCTCGAAATCCATGCGCCGGTGCCGGAGCCCGTCGAGCGCCTGGTCGGCGAACGCCGCCAGCGCCTCGGCGCTCATGCCCGGATCCTCCTCGACCCGGACCACGTTGAAGTCGAAGTAGTCCGGGAAACGGGTGGCTCGCACGACGGTGCCATGGCGCCAGGGTTCGAACACATCGCAGACCGCGGCCTGCACCTCGTGATGGAATTCCCGCGCACGAGCCGCGAGCTCCGCCCGCCCCGTGCTGCCCATGCCCTACTCCCCGCGCTCGATCGGATTCCCGAGCCGGCCCCAGAGCGGCACGCCGCCGTCCACGACGTGGATCACGTCGTGCGCGCCGTGAGCGGCGAGCAGGCTGGCTGCGGTGGCGCTGCGCTGTCCGGAGGCGCAGACCGCCGCGACCGGGCGGGCGGGGTCGATCTCGTCCGGCAGCGAGTGGAGGTCGTGGTAGGGGCGATGCAGCGAGCCCGGGATGTGTCCCTCACGCCACTCGGACAGCTCCCTGACGTCGAGGATCTGCACCTCGCCCCCGGCGCTCGCCAGCTCGTGGACGTTCCAGCGGGTCACGTGCCCGACGTGGCGGCGCTCGGCCCGCCAGCTCGTCATGCCGCCCGAAAGGAAGCCGGCCAGCCGGCGCACGCCCACGGCCGTCGCGAGGCGAGCCGCGACGCGCGCGTCGTCGTCGTCGCGGCCCACGAACACGATCTCCTGCTCCGGGTCCGCCACCCAGGACAGCTTCGTCCCGAAGCCCTGCCGCAGCATCGTGATCGACACCGCCCCGGGAATGTGGGCCTCGTCGAACTGGATGTCGGTGCGTACGTCCACGATCAGCGCCCCGGCGCCGCGGCGCTGCTCGACCTGGCGTGCCGTCAGCGGCATGACCTCCACGCCCGAGGTGAGCAGTGGGCCGCGGTTGAGGTCCACCACCGCCTGGAAGTTGGGTGGCTGTGGCCCCAGGCTCGCGAGCGTCTGCTCGACGAAAGCGGCCTCCTCGAGGTCGTCGAGCAGCGGGTTGTGGCGGCGCTCGTAGCCGACCGTCGAGGAGACCTTGAGGTCCATTCCCGGCCCCCCGCAGAGCGAGCCGCCGAGGTGCCCCGGCCAGACCTCGGTCTCGGGAGCGAGCGTCAGGAGCCGCTCGTGCAAGCTGCGGAAGATGGCGCGCGCGCCGTCCTGCCGGTCGACGGCGAGGTCCGGGCGCGCCACGTCGCCAACGAACAAGCTGTCGCCGGTGAGCACCGCCCACGGTTCCTCGGCGCGCGCCCTGTCGACCAGGGCGAACGCGGTGTGCTCGGGACGGTGGCCGGGCGTGTGGAGGGCGCGCACCGTGAGCGTGCCGAGCTCGAGCTCGAAGCCGTCATCGAAGGCGGCGTGCTCGTAGTCGGGCTCCGCCAGGCGATGGATGTGGATCGTGGCTCCTGCGGCGGCCGCAAGCCGCCCGTGGCCCGACACGTGGTCGGCGTGGTTATGGGTCTCCAGCACGTGGTCGAGCTGGACGCCGAGGTAGCGGGCGAGCTCCAGGTACTCGTCGATCTCGAAGCGCGGGTCGACGACGGCGGCGATCCCGGCGTCGAGATCGCCGATGAAGTACGAGGCGCAGCCGAGGTCCTCGTGAGTGATCTGGCGAAAGATCACGTTCGCATCATCTCAGTGAATGAAGCGCGACGAGGTGGGTACAAGCAAGAGGACGGTTCGGGGGAAGTTGGATCGGGAGGAGCAGGAGTGCTTCACGCCAAGGACGTGAGTGAGCGCGTGCGCGAACAGGGGCTCTCCCCGCTCGAGAGCGACGTTCCGGCCGAGATGTCCCTGGTCGAGTGGGCCGCCGCGAAGCGGGTCACACGACCGCCTGCAGGACCGTGGCGGAGCCTGCTACGACGAGCACTGCACCGATCGCCCGCAGCAGCTGCCGCTCGCTCAGCCGCCCAGTGAGGCGCGCGCCCAGCAGGGCGCCGGGCACCGACGCGGCGGCGCCGATCGCGAGCAGGTCCCAGTCGACGCCCTCGGGCGTGTGGCCGATCACGCCGGCGACGCCCACGCACACCCCCACCGCCAGGTTGGTCCCGACCGCGCGCGCGGGCGTCTCGCCGACATAGCGCAGCAGCGCCGGCATCCGCAGCGCGCCGAGGATCAGGCCCACGACCCCGCCGAGGAGGCCGATGATCGCGCCGCTGACGACGGCGGCCCGGATGTCGAGCGGGCGCTCGCCCGGGTTCGGGGCGGGCGCCGGTGCGCTCCGCGGTCGCAGCAGGTCGATCCCGAAATAGAGCAGGAGCGCGCCGATGATCGCCAGCAGCGCGTCCTCCGGCAGCAGCCCCGACAGGTAGCCGCCGGCGAGCGCGCCCACGATCGAAGGCGGCGCCATCCAGGCGAACAGGCGCCAGTTGATCCGCCCGGCGCGCACATGGACGGTGGCGGCGGTGAGGGCGGCCACCCCGGAGACGCCGATGTTCGCCCCCGCGCCGGCGGCGGGGGAGGAGGCGAGCAGCAGCACGAGCGGCAGCCGGATGTTGCCGAGCACCAGACCCACCAGGCCGCCGGCCAGCGCGACGACGAAGCACCAGGCGACGAACGCGACGAGCTCTAGCGGGCCCACGGGCGGCGAAGTCTTCCGGCCCGACCGGCGGCGCCGTCAACACGTTGTAAAGGAGGCGCGGGCCACGTCCTGCGAGCGATAATCATTCTCAGTTAGGATGAGTCGCCGTGCTGCGCTCGCTCCGCCCGCTGGCCCTTGTCCTCACCCTGGCCGCCGCCTGGCTCGTCGCCGGTTGCGGCTCGGACTCCGACTCGGGCTCCGATGCGGCCGTCACAGTCGTCGCCACAACCCCGCACGTGGCGGACCTCGTCGCGAACGTCGGCGGCGAGCGGGCTGACGTCCGTGGGCTGCTGGCCCACGGCGCGGACCCCCACGGCTTCGAACCGCGCCCGAGCGACGCCGCCGCGATCGCCGACGCGGCGGTCGTGTTCAAGTCCGGCGGCGACTTGGACGAGTGGCTCGACGAATTGATGGACAACGCCGGCGGCGAGGCCGGCGTGGTCGAGCTGATCGGTTCGGTGGAGACGCTCGAGGGGGACGAGCACGGCGAGGACGAGACCGACCCGCACTGGTGGCAGGACCCGCGCAACGCGGTGCGCGCGGTGGGAGCGATACGGGATGCGCTCACCGAGGCCGACCCGGAGGGGCGCGCGACCTACGAGCGCAACTCCGAGTCCTACACGCGTGAGCTTGGGCGGCTCGACTCGGAGATCGCCGCCTGCGTCGCGAAGGTGCCCGCGGACAAGCGCAAGCTCGTGACCACCCACGACGCGCTCGGCTACTTCGCCCGCCGCTACGACGTCGAGGTGATCGGGTCCGTGATCCCCTCGCTCTCGACCCAGGCGCAGCCGTCCGCCGGCGACATCGCCGACCTCGTCGACCAGGTGCGGGACGAGGGCGTCGAGGCGGTGTTCCCGGAGGCCGGCGTCGACGCGCGCCTCGAGCGTGCTCTCTCGCGCGACGCCGGCGTGGCGGTTGGCGCCCCGCTCTTCGCCGACACTCTCGGCGGGGAGGGCTCCGGGGCGGAGACCTACGTGGACGCCATGGCGGCGAACACCGCGGCGCTCGTCGAGGGGATGAGCGGCGGCAAGACTTCCTGCCGCCCGCGCTAGGCCTCGGCCGGCCCGACTCGATAGAGGGGCCAGTCACCGAAGGAGTGGACCCTACGCCCCCGGAGGGCGCGGGCACGCCGTTTCAGCCCGTGCCGCGGCAGGCGGGGCACATGCCCCGCAGCGTGACGTCGTGTGCCCCGACCGAGTACTCGACGCGGCCCGCCAGCCGCTCGATCACCCGCTCGAGCTCCGGGTCCTCGAACGCCTTGGTCTTGCCGCAGCTGTCGCAGACGAGGTGATGGTGATGCTCGCCGTCAGGGTGGACGGGCTCGTAGCGCGCAACGGGCTCGCCGACGTCGACGCGGCGCACCAGGCGCATGTCGTCGAGCAGCTGCAGGGCTCGGTAGACGCTCGCCACGCCGACGCCCTCGCCGCGCTCGCGCAGCCGCTCGGTGATCTCCTGCGCGGTCACACTGCAGCCGAGCTCGTCGAGAGCCGACACCACCGCCGCGCGCGGCGCGCTCACGCGGTAGCCGCCGCCCTCGAGGGCCTGGTGCGCGTGTCCGACCCAGTCGCTCATTGTGCGTCAAGGATAGGGTCCGCCCTCAGTGTCAGCGCTCGGTTGTGCCGGGCGGTGACGCCCGACCCGACCGGTGGGGTCCCGGGTCGGTGGGGAGCTGACTCTTCCTAGCTCGCCGCGCTGAAGCGCTCCGCGACCTTGGCCCAGTCGACCGTGTTCCACCAGGCGTCTATGTAGTCCGGGCGCCTGTTCTGGTACTTGAGGTAGTAGGCGTGCTCCCAGACGTCCACGCCGAGCAGCGGTGTCTTGCCGTCGGTGAGCGGGTTGTCCTGGTTGGCGCTCGATACGACGGCGAGGCCGGAGCCGTCGTGCACGAGCCAGGACCAGCCAGAGCCGAACTGGTTGACGCCGCCGTCCTTCATCTTCGACTTGAAGTCGTCGAACGAGCCGAAGGCCGACTCGATCGCTGCCGCCAGGTCGCCGTCGGGGGCGCCGCCGCCGTCGGGGGACATCGACTCCCAGAAGAGCGTGTGGTTGAGATGCCCGCCGCCGTTGTTGCGCACCGCCGTGCGCTTGTCGTCCGGGATCTGTGAGAGGTTCGCCACGACCTCCTCGATCGGCTTGTCGGCCCAATCGGTTCCCTCGAGCGCGGCGTTGACCTTGTCCACGTACGCCTGATGGTGCTTGTCGTGATGGACCCGCATGGTGGCCTCGTCGATGTGAGGCTCGAGCGCGGCGTAGTCGTACGGAAGAGCTGGTACCTCGTACGGCATGCGTCTCTCTCCTTCGTCTCGCTGAGGGTTGGGCTGGCACTCTATGCGCTGCGGGGACTCGGAGCCTCGGCGCCGGGCCGCCGCAGGAGCGTCGAGGAGGCATGCGGCTGGAGGGACTCGAACCCCCACGAGCAAAAGCCCAATAGCTCCTGAAGCTATCGCGTCTACCAGATTCCGCCACAGCCGCAGCGGGCATCAAATCTAGCGCGTCCGCCTTGCCACGGGCACGCACCTCCGTCCGGGTCTCGTGGGAACATGTGTTCGATTCTTATGCACCCCGCCTGCCTCATCAGCGATGTCCTGAGATTGGCGGAGAAGGGGCACACGGCGACGGAGGTCGCGCGGCTCACGGGGCTTCCCCGGTCGACGGTCCGCGATTGGCTGCGGGGCCTCGTCCCGCGCAGCGCGAACGGACCCGCGGAGGGCGTGTGTCGTCGCTGCAACGGCGGCGCGCACGAGTTCTCAGCGCTTCCTGCCGAGTACATGTACGCGCTCGGCCTCTACCTCGGCGACGGATGCATCTCTGCCCACCGGCGCGGTGTCTACAAGTTGCGGTTCTTCCTTGACGCGGGGTACCCGGGAATCATCGATGAGTGCGAGGACGCAATCAGGAAGCTCCGCCCCGAGAACAAGGTGAGCCGCCGGCTGCGCTCGGGTGGCTACGCCAATAGCTCGGAGGGCTCGCACTTCGAGATCGCCGCGTACTCGCGCTCGTGGCCATGCCTCTTCCCTCAGCACGGCCCGGGACGAAAGCACGAGCGTCCCATCGAGCTCGCGGACTGGCAGCGCGAGCTCTTGGTCCGTCACCCACAAGCCCTGCTCCGCGGGCTGATCCACTCTGATGGCTGCCGTTTCATCAACACGGGCACGAACTGGCGCCATCCGCGCTACTCATTCAGCAACCTGTCGGACGACATTCGGCGACTCTTCTGCGAAGGGTGTGACGTGCTCGGGATCCACTGGACCGTCGCGCCCCGCACGGTCTATGTGTCGCGCAAGCACGACGTCGCGCGTCTTGACGAGTTCATTGGCCCGAAGGTCTGAGCCATCCGTCACGCGCCGGCGGCTGCAGCGCCGTGTCAGACGAACTCGTCAGCTTGTGCGGCGGCGCTGCGGGGTCCGGAAGACGTAGTCCCAGAAGGGCGCGCTGACGCCGAACCCGCGCGTGTCGTCCTGGAAGTGGTGGCGCATGTGCAGCTCGCGTATCAGCTTGCCGAGCCGCGTGCGCGGACGGTGATGGTGCACGTGGTAGTGGGTCATGTCGTACGCCAGGTATCCGGTGAGAAAGCCGGCCGTGAAGACGTTGGCCCAGGGCGTGCCGAGGACGAGCACGAACAGCCCGTACATCGCCGCCGCGAGCGGGACGCTCACGGACGGTGGCATCACGAGCCGCAGCGGGTCGTTCGGGTGGTCGTGGTGGACGCCGTGGATGATCCAGTGGATGCGCGCGCCGATGCCCTCCTCGGGCTCGAAGTGGAACACGAGCCGGTGCATCCAATACTCGAAGAGGGTCCAGAACAGGTAGCCCGCGAGGACCAGCCCGACGACCTGCAGTGTGGTCGGCTCGCCACGGGCGCCGACGACGAAAAGCACGACGATCGCCGGCCCGAAGATGAGCAGCGGGACCATCGGGTGCACGCGGGAGAGGCGGTCGAGGATGTCCGAGTCGAACATCCGAGGCGAGGACTTCAGTAGATCTGTGCGCCGTGCCTCCTCCACGGCCTCCGAATTTAGCGCACGCCCCGCCTGTCCGGTAGCCCGGTGTTCGGGTTCCCTAACTCGAGCTGCTGCCGTCGGCGTCGAGGCCGGCAGGGCGCCAGAGTTGCTGCCAGGAGCTCAAGAGAAAATCGAGGCCGAAGGCGGCGGTGAGGCCGTAGACGACGGTCTCGATCGGGCTGACCTCGCCTGTGAAGATCCTGCCGAGCAGATAGCAGGTGACGGCTCCCATGAAGAGCAGCCTCCCGGTGACCTCCATGGCGCGAGTTTGCGCCTCCGCCCCGGGAGGGCTGTGACGGCGTGGTGAAACAGTCGTGAAGGTCCGGTTACCGGTCGTGCCGGCGGTACGCTCGCCGTTGATGACCGAATCGCCGGCCGCAGTCGTTCGCCGCTTCTTCGAGCGCTACCAGCAGGCGGGTGTCGACGGCGCGCTCGAGTTGATCACCCCGGAGACCGTTCTCGTGGTTCCGCCGGAGGCCTCGGCCGAGCCCGACACCTATGAGGGCGTCGACGGCGGGCGCCGTTACTTCGCGGGCTTCGAAGGGGCGCTCGACGATGTCCGCTTCGACCTCGTGGACGTCGAGGAGACACCGCCGGACATCGCGCTCGCCGAGATGAGGTTGCTCGGACGCGGCGCGGCGACCGGCATCGAGGTCGCGCAGACCACCTTCCTGGTGATCACGGTTCGCGGCGAGACGATCTTGCGGATCGTCGCCCATGCGGACCGCAAGGCGGCCCGCCAGGAGATCGAGCGCAGCCTGCGCTAGTGGACTGGAGCGAGCAGCGTCGTCCGGCTAGTTCTCCGGGCCCTTCGCCCCGGGATCCTTGAGAGCTTCGCCGGCGTCCTTCGCCTTGTCGGTCATGCTCCCCTCGCTCTCGTGGACATCCTTCAGCTCCTGGGCGTCCGCTTTCGCGGCATCGGCGCCGCCGCGCTTCTGGAACATCGCCTTGGCCTTGTCCGTCAGGTCGCTGAGAGCAGACATTTCGCCCACCTTCCGTCGGGGTGCGTGCCACAAGCAAGCTACTCCGGTAGCGTCGCCGGTGTCTGCTCGGAGGTGCAACGGTGAGCACGCTGCCGGATCTCGGGGCGATCTTCGACGAACACGTGGCGAGCGAGTTCGTCGCCAAGGACGTTGACGCGACGATGCGCACGATGACGGCCGAGCCCTACGTCTGGCATGTACCCGCCTTGCCGGGAGCCGCCGGCGCCGAGGCCGTGCGTGCGTTCCTTCACCCGATCTCGCGGACGGTGTCGCCGGAACGCGTGATCGACGAGTTCATCTTCAGGTTCACGCACGACAGCGACGTACCGTGGATGCTCCCCGGGATCGCACCCACGGGCCGCAGCGTGCGCATCCCGATGGTCGTGGTGATGGGTTTCGAGGGCGACAAGGTGGCCTACGAGCGCATTTATTGGGACCAGGCTTCGGTGCTCGTACAGATCGGCGTGCTCGACGCCGCCGACGCTCCCGGGTCGGCTGCGGACCAGGCCGACCGACTGCTGGAGCTCGCAGCGAAGGCCTGAGCGTCAGGCGCCGAGCGCCGGCGCTCGCCACCCCTTAGGTGGTCGGCGCCGCAAACTTTGGGGTCTCCGTCTAGGGGGCTCCTCGATGTGCGCCTCTGGCGGAGCGCGGATGCTGTCGGTGTGGCTCGCACGCGGCTGATGATCGATCTAGACGTCGAGCAGGGCGATTCCCTGCGCGGTCGGGATCGCCGCGAACGCCGGCCGTTCCCTCCACAGCGCTCGCGCGCAGCGCGAGCAGAAAGGAGCCGACATGGCCCTGTTCCTGGCCGTTCACGAGCTTGATACGCACGAGCCGGAGGTGTTTGTGGCCGCCTGGGCCGCGGGTGCCGGCAGCTGCCTCCGCTGCCTCAAACACTGGGTCAGCGACAACGGCATCGCGTTGCTGGTGGAGGCGCCCGACGAGGACAGCGTCCGGGCGTATGACTCGGATGCCACCGAGGTTACGCGGCTGTTCGCGCCGGCTCGGCACTGGTTGTCCGCCGAGACGATTGGGCGCGTCCGATGAGTACGGCGGCGAACGCCACCGTTCGCCGCGCCCCCGAGCTGCTCG
Source organism: uncultured Thermoleophilaceae bacterium (assembly GCA_963751835.1). GTDB lineage: Bacteria > Actinomycetota > Thermoleophilia > Solirubrobacterales > Thermoleophilaceae > JACVRW01. The sequence goes on from CAVVWD010000027.1 coordinate 176,521, forward strand.
GCGGGTCGCACGGTTAAGCGGCCTGCGCGCTCCGGTCGTCATGGCGGCGGAGCGCCGGCGCCACGGCGATCGTCCGCCGCCGCTCGCGCTCGCCACCGGTTGTCAACTCGTGCGCGGGTTGAAGGTGCCGAGCCGCTCCAGCACCACCGCGTCCGCCGCCATCGCGCTGGATTCATAGCCGCTGACGACCGACAGGAAGTGGCTCCGGTCGAGGCTGGAGAGGCGGAGGGGTGTGCGCGCGCGTATGGTCGTCGTGCGCGGCCTGTCGCGGAGCAGGGCTATCTCGCCGAAGCTGTCGCCGGGTCCCATCGTCCGGATCAGGCGGTCATCTCCGATCACGTCGACCTCCCCCTGCTCGATGACGTAGAAGCGATCCCCGCGCTCACCTTGGTGGAGCACCTCTTGGCCGGCGGTGAAGTGGGCGTGCTGGACGTGGGGCCCCAGCTGGTCGAGTGCCGGAATGGGCAGTGGGCCAAATACGTCGACACCCCTGAGCACCTGGATCTCCGCGTCGCGGCGTAAGACCAAGGCGTCAATCTCATTGAGCCGCCGCCAGGACAGCGCCACCGCCGCGGGCGCCACGAGCCCGAGCACGACCAGGGCGCCGCGGATGCCAAGCAGTTCGATCGTGAACGGTGTGATGAATGCGCCCAGGCCCACCGACAGGACGGTCAGGCTCTCCTTCGCGCCGAACACGCGGGCGAGCATCTCCTCCGGGACCACCCGGGCGGTAAGCGTGTACAGGCCGATGTCGACGAGCGCATTGCCGATCCCGATCGCGCACATCAGCCCCAGAACGACCGGCTCGTGCGGGAACGCCCCGCTCAGCGTCAGAGGCAGGCACCACAGGACGACGCCGATACCCTCGAGCAGCGCGAGCCGCCGGCCGTTGACGAACATGGACGCGCCGAGCGATCCCGCCACCGCACCGGCGCCTACGGCTGCGGTCAGCAGGCCGACGCCGGGCGATCCCATCTCCAGCAGCTCGAGTGCGACGACGACCACCAAGACGGTGAAGAACCCACGGGTCAGGGTCTGCAGAAGCCCGAGTCCAAACAAGAGTCTGGCGTCGCGGTAGCGCAAGAGTGCCTGAAAGCCCTCCAGGGTTTCGTGCGCGATCCGGTGCAGCGGCTCCGGCGGGCGGCGGCGCGGCGCTTCGCAGGACAATCCCACGAGCAGCGCGGCGGCGCCCAGCGTCAGCGCGGCAGACGTCGCAAACACCGCGGCAGGGCCGCCGACATCGATGAGCAATGCGGCGCCGAGCGGGCCGATCAACATGCTCAGCGAATCGAGGACGCCCCGCACGACAATGGCGCTCGTGAGCTCCAGTGGTGTCCGGCAAAGCGCAGGCAGCAAGGCCGAGTGAGCCGGCCGAAACGTTGTGAAGGCCGCGGTGGCGACTATTGCAACTCCGTATACCGCCGCATGCGCTCCGCCCCGGAGAAGCACGATCGCCGCAACGCCGATCGCGATACCCCGAACGAGGCACGACCAGATCAAGAAGCGGTCGCGCGGGAAGCGGTCCGCCAGCGTCGTGCCGAGCGGCGCCAGCACGGCGGAGGGAACCATGCGCGCGAACGCCACGAGGCCCACGGCCTGGGCGCCGCCGTCCCGAAACGCGACTACAGCGATCGCCACAGTGAACGCCCACTCCGCCGTCCAGACACCACCAAACGCCAGTTGAGCGCGCAGCAGGCTCGGATTGCGGACGGTCGCCGAGAAGGAGCTTGCTGCCCCGGCGACGCCGTTCCGGACCCGGTCCGAGAAGGTCGAATCACTCACCGGCCCATGAGCAGTAGCCGGCCCCTGCCACCGAGAAGCCAAGCGCGCGACGCGGATGGTGGTCACGCGGCCTCCGGCGATTAGCGCTCGCTCACTCGGTGGAAGATGATCTCGTCGACGGGCTCGCCGGCCTGGCTGGTGACCGTTTCGCGCACGATGTTCCTGCCGATGACGTCGTAGCGGACCTTCAGCCTCACGGTGGACCCGTCGTTGATGCAGCGGATGAGGAGGTTGTCGCTGACCAACCTTGAGTCGACCACGGTGGCGTCGCTGAGCGTGACGATGGCTCGGTCGGTGCCGTCGCACAGCGTGAACACCGTGTCGCGTCCGATTATCGAGAAGGTCCCATCGTCGTTCCGGATGATCCCTCGCCGGGAGTCGCCCCCGTCCAAGGGGTCGATACCCATCCAGTAGCCGACGAACTGCCGCGCGGTCGGCACCCTGTCCACCTTCTGCCCGCTCGATGTGTTCGCGGCGTGCGCGACGAGCGCGGCGGACCCGGCGCCGGCGATCAGCACGACGACGGAAGCCATGATGGCAAGGGGTTGTCTCATGCCGCCAGCATCTTCGACTGGGGCTGCAGCCGCATCGGGGAGACCCCCAATCGGGTACCCCAGACTTTCGGTGGCGGGGCGCCTAGGTGATTGCAAGTTCGCCGGCCAGCTCGCGCCGCGAGCGGATCCCGAGCTTGCGGTAGGCGTTGCTGAGGTGCACCTCCACCGTCTTCGGTGTCACGTACAGGCTCTGGGCGATCTCGCGGTTCGTCTGGCCCTGCGCGGCGAGGGTCGCCACCCGCCGCTCGCTCGGGGTGAGCGCCTCGACGCCCTTGAGCTCGGTCGCGCGCGGGCGCCCTCCAGCAGCGTAGAGCTCGGCGCGCACGTCCTCGGCGAGCCCCGCGGCTCCGCATACGTCCGCGAGCGCGAGCGCGCGCCGCAGGGGCTCGCGGGCCTCCCGGGGCCGGCGGGCGCGGCGCAGGCCGCTGCCCAGCGCGGCGAGCGCCTTGGCGTGCTCGAGCCGGGCGGGCGAGCCGGCCACCGCCTCGACCGCCTCCCGCAGGTGCTCGAGGCCATCCTGGCGCTCCAGCGACCCGAGCACCCGCAGGGAGCGCGCAAGCGTGGCGGGCGCACCCCAGCGCCGCGCCAGCTCGAGGTCCTCGCGCGCCAGCGCGAGCGCCTCCTTCCGGCGGCCAAGCCCATCCAGAGCGAGTGCCTTGTGCTGGCGCCAGGGCGTATCGAACGGATTGCTGAAGTACGCAAAGCGCGAAGCGAAATCATCTGCAGCGGCCAGCGCCTCCTCGAACCGCCCTTCCGCCACCAGCAGCTCGAGCAGGCTGTTGAGCCAGACGCGTGCGCTGTCGGAGCGGTCGCCGGGATCGCCTGCCTGCTCCAGCGTCTGGCGGGCCTCGGCGAGCTCGCCACGCTCGCGTTGCACAGAGGCGAGCAGAGCAAGGTCGTCGGTCAGCTCGAGCGTGGGACCGCTCGCCCAGAGCGTGAGCTCCTCGATCGCCGCTCGAGCCGCTTCGTCTGCCTCCGCGAGCTCGCCCCAGCGGTACAGGGTGAACGCCTGGGCCCAGCTCACGCTGCTCTTCGCCAGCAGCGAGCCGCGTCGATGGGCCTCCTCGAGGGAAAGCTCGCAGGCGTCGAGCGCCTCGGCCCGATCCGCTCGCGCCAGCGTCGCGATAGCCATGATCGGAGAGAAGCCGTTGTCGGCCTCGATCAGCTTCGCTCCCGCAAGCGCCTCGAGCGCCAGCTCGGCGCACTCCCCGCACGAGCCGCCCGAGAACGCCCAATCACGCGCCGCGACCGCGGCGAGCATCTTCGCGCCGATGCCATCTCCGACCGGCCCGGTTCGGTGGGGTTCGAGCCGGTGCAGCGTCTCGGGGTGGCCCGCGCCGTACACGACGGCCATCAGCTCGAAGGCCTCCAGCGCGCTCCGCAGGTTGTGGGCCTCGGATGGAAGCTCGGCCGCAGCCCGGCTCGCCACAGCCGCGGCCTCCGGCGTCCGTTCGATTATCAGCAGGGCGCGCGCGAGCGTCTGCGCCGCCAGCCCTCGCGTCAGGGGGTCGTCGTGGAGCTCGTAGGCCTCCGTGAGATGGTCGACGGCCGCCGAGCCGTTGGTGAGTGCCTCCGCTCGGCCGAGCTCGAGGAGCAGCTCGGCCCGTCGCTCCGCAGGCGGAGGCTCCTCGAGCGCACGCGTTAGGTAGGCAACGGCGCTCTCGGCAGCCCCTTTCCCCAGTGACACCGACGCCGCTCTTCGCAGCGTTTCGACCACGGCGGGTTCTCCGCGAACCGCGACCTCGAGCAGATGAGCCGCCACGCGCTCGTCCGGGGCGCCCGCGGCCGCCAGCAGCGCGGCCGCGCGCTCGTGTCGACGCTCGAGCTCTGGGGGTGACATCTCGTGGTAGACGATCGTGCCCACCATCGGATGCACGAAGGCAAGGGAGTGCTCGGCCTCGAGGATCTCCGCCCGCACCAGCGCCGCCGCCCCCGAGCGCGCCTCCTCTTCGCTGAGGCCGGCGAGGTCGGCCGCGATGGAGAGATCCGCGCCATCGCCGAGCACGGCCGCCGAGCGCGCCAGCTTCCAGGCTTCCTCGGGAAGCCGCGCCAGGCGAGTCAGCACCGCGCGCGACGCGGCCCGAGAGCCAAGGCCCGAGACAGCATCAACGTGTGCGCGATCCGGCCGCGCGCCCTCGGCGTCCAGCGCCTTCAGGAGCTCGCCCAGAAGTAGCGGGTTGCCGCCGGTCGCATGGTGGCAGGCGGCCGTGAAGCGTTCATCGGGATCCTGGTGAAGCCGTTCGCGGACGAGATCGGCCGCGGCGCCGGGGCTGAGCGGGCGCGGCTGGATCGAGACGGTCAGCGGGTAGCTCGCGATCTCACCCAATGCCGCCGACTCCGCCCCCGGCTCGGAGCTCCGCACGCTTATCGCTCCCAGCACCGGCAGCCCGTCCAGCCGGCGCACGAGATAGGCGAGGAAGCGCAGCGAGGCTCGGTCGCACCACTGCAGATCGTCGACCGCCACCAGCAGCGGACTATCCGCGCTCAGATTGACGGTGAGCCAGTAAAGGCCGTGCAGCAGCGCGAACGACGGGTCGCCGGCCACCTCCTCGCCGTCGCTCTTCAATTCGAAGACGGGTTCAGCGGCGACTGCCGCCCCGGCTAGCGCCCGCCCGCGGGCCTCTTCGTCGACAAGCACAGGCTCGAACAGCTGGCGCACCAGCCCGAACGCAAACTCGCGCTCGAGCTCGCCGCCACGTGCGCGGAGAATCCGGAAGCCCGCCTCCGCCGCGCGCTCTGCGAGTTCGATCAGCAGCCGCGTCTTGCCGATCCCGGCAGGCCCCTCGACCAGGGCCACACCCGCTTCGCCGGCAACCGCCTGGCGAACGAGCGCGTCGAGAGAAGCGACCTCCCGTTCCCTTTCCAGAAGGGGTCCTCGCGACAGCGGCAACGGGGAGGCTTCGGCCTCGCTCACCGCCTTCAGATACTAGGAGCACCGTCCCCTGCCGGGGCAAGCTCGGCGAGGACGCCCTCCGATCAACCATCCTCTCGCCGGCCCCGGGGCCTCCCGGGCCCGTGGAACGCGTTAAGGCAGGGCCCCGCGCGCATCACGCAACCGTCCCCCTGCGAGCACGCCCCATCCCAAACCGAACCAATCCAACCCACGGGGTCGCCTCGGCGAGCTCGCGCCGCCGCTGAGCTGATAGTGGGCTACCCAAGAGGGGGTCCTCTCCACCACTATCCCCGTCTCTCGAACTCCCGTGCTTACCGGTTAGTCCACGGGAGCACCCCGCTGCGCTGGATTACCGACTGTGCTGCATGCCGCGGACCATGCGGATCTCCCGCACCCCGTCCTCGACCTGCGCCGTCCCGTCGGCAACGAAGCCGTGCTTGCGGTAGAACGCCTGTGCGCGAGGGTTCGGGTCGCCCACCCACAGCGCCACCGACTCCTCCGGATCGACGACCGCCTCCAGCAGCGCCGGCCCAACACCCGTGCCGTGATGGGCTGCATACACATAGAGCACATACAGCTGTCTCGGCCACGCCGCCACGGCGTCCAAAGGCGGGCCCGACATGGCGATCCCGACCAGCTCGCCATCCCGCTCGGCGACAGCCACGCGGTTCTCGCGATAGCGCTCGTCGGTCAACGCGGCAGTCCAGAACCGCTCCCGAGCAGCCAGGAAGCCCGGGTCATCGAGCACCGCGTCCGACATGAGTCCCCGATAGGTCTCCTGCCAGCTCACCACATTCACGCGCGCCATCTGCGCGACGTCCTCGACCCGAGCCGGGCGAACAGTCAGCGAGGAACTCACCGCCGAATCGTAGGCCTCCGACCCGGTATGAACGTCGCGCAGAACAACGCAGATACCCAGTAGATGCTCACTCCCCTATCAGCTCCAGCACACGGGCGGGGTGTCCGTTTCTCGAGCGTCGCCTGTCGCTCCGCTACGCAAGTAGGCGAGATCGACTCAAGGGACGGATCTCCAACTTTCCTCCTCCCCTGTGAGCATCTCCCGGGGCCCTCGTGGGATCGCTGGCAGCGCCCGGTTCGAGGGGCCTCTCGGGTTGACCTACTCGGCTAGCCCGGAGCTCACGGGGTGGGGAAGTTCGGTGACCGAGGCTGGGGAATTTCGGCGATAGCCGTCAGCGGTTTCGACGAGTGTGGTGATGAGTTTGGTTGCGTCTGATCGGCCGATGCCGTTGGTCGTGAGTGAGTGCCAGGTTGAAAAGGCGAGGGCGTGGCGCAGGGCTGCCTTGAGGAGTTGTCGTCTTCGGCCGCGGGGTTGACGGCCGCTGGTGAGGGTCTCGGCGGCTTGTTCGAGGTAGGCGTGCAGCGGGGCCACGGCGTCACGGGCGGTGTCGAGCTGTTCGGCGTCGCGGAGCACGTTGCTGAGCATCGGCTCGGTGCGCTCGTAGTAGGCGTAGAGCTCGTCGAGGGCTCGCTCGAGTCGCTGCTGGGGATCGCGAATCGCGCGCCAGTTGTCGAGCTCGGGCCATGGGTGGGCGCTGAAGTAGTGGCTTGAGCAAGTCGCGAACAGGTCGGCCTCGGTGGGGAAGTGGCGGTAGAGGGTGCGGCGCTCCACGCCTGCGCGCTCGGCGACCGCGCTCATCGTCGTGCGGGACGGCCCGACGGTTCCGTGCAGGTCGATCGCCGCCTCGGTGATCCGTAGGCGCGTCTCAGCCATCTGCTCGGCGCGCTGCTTCAGCTCGTACTTGCGCTTAGGTGGGATTTCGCGACTCATAATTGTGTCATCAATCTTGCCATACCGCCTCGGAGCGTGTATGGTCGCCTTTCGTGACTCATCATTGTATATCGAAAGGAGAGTACAGCATGTCCACCGCTACGCCTGAGCAGGTGCTCGAATCGATCGTCACTGGAATCAACTCCGGGAATCTCGAAAGTCTCATGCCGCTCTACGAGGGCGAAGCAGCATTCGCAACTCAGCCGGGGAGCCTCGCTCCCGGCACACCCGGCGTCCGCGAAGCCCTGAACGGCTTCATCTCAATGAACGGCAAGCTCGACCTCGAGGTGACACGAGTCCTCGAGGTAGACGACCTCGCGCTCGTGATCGGCGTCTGGTCATTCAACGGCACGGGACCAGACGGCGAACCGGTGCAACTGGCGTCAAGGAACGCGGATGTCCTGCGTCGTCAGGAAGACGGAACCTGGCGCTTCGTGATCGACAACCCCTGGGGAACCGACTGAGATAGCCGAGCCGGACAGAGCTCGCCCGGCGATCGCTCTGGACCCCGAAGAGCTGAGGCTCGCCACAGCCGGCGGGCCTCAGCGACTTCTCGACGCTGCCCATAGGATCGGTCAATGGAGGAAAGGGACCTGGCGGTGACCCTTGCGCGCGGGCGGATCGCCTTCGGCGTCGTGTCGCTCCTTGCGCCGGGCCTTGTGGCGCGCACGATGACCGGCGGCGGCTCCGAGGGTGGGACGCGCCTCTTCGTACGCATGGTCGGCGCCCGCGACCTCGGAGTCGGCCTCGGGCTCCAGCTCGCCCTGGACCGCGACGCGCCCACGCGCGGCTGGCTCGAAGCATCGGCCGTGGTCGACGGCATCGACGCGGCCGCATGCCTGCTTGCCCGCCACCACCTCCGCCCAGGCGTCTTCCCCGTCACCCTCGGCCTGGCGGCTACCGGAGCGCTGCTCAGCGCCTGGTTGGCACGGCAACTCGACCCGCCGGAATAACCCGGCCCGCGTTGGAGTCGTGAGAGGGTGAAGCCCCTCGAGTCATGGAGGACACGATGGAGCCGATTCCGCTCAACCCAATCGACTCGCTGAGCGTCACGACGCTGGTCGACAACACGACCGACCTGCTGCTCGCAGACGAAGGTCCCGCCAAGCGTGCTCCCCTAGCGCTCTCCGCTTACCCCAAAGTCCCGGCGCGCTTCCTCGAGGGCGACCGGACAGGCGACCTGCTGCGAGCCGAGCATGGCTTCTCGTGCCTCGTGACGATGTCGAAAGCGGACCGGACAACCAAGATTCTGTTCGACGCCGGAGTCACGCCGGACGGCCTGGTGGACAACATGCGCCGACTCGAGCTCAACCCGCGCGACATCGACATCGTCGTGCTGAGCCACGGTCACTGGGATCACACCACCGGGATGGACGGACTCGTGCGCGAGCTGGGGGGTCACGCACAGGTTCCCGTTCTCATCCACCCCGAGTTCTGGAGCCGGCGCAGAATCGCTATTCCGGGCCGCGAGCCGATGCGGCTGCCATCGACGAGCAAGCCCGCGCTGGAGGGCGCCGGCTTCGAGATCGTGGAGGAGCGCCAACCCTCGTTCCTCCTCGACGGCTCGCTCCTGGTCACGGGCGAGGTCGACCGCACGACCGAGTTCGAGCAGGGCTTCCCCGTCCACCAGGCCCACCGGAACGGAAGCTGGCACCCCGATCCCCTGATCCTCGACGACCAAGCCCTGGTGGCGCACGTCCGCGGCCACGGCCTCGTGATCCTCACCGGCTGCGGCCACTCAGGCATCGTCAACATCCTCCGCTACGTGCGAAAAGTGACCGGCGAGAACCGCATCCACGCGGTGCTGGGCGGCTTCCACCTGAGCGGACCGCTCTTCGAAAAGATCATCCCCTCGACCTGCCAAGGGCTGGACGAGTTCTCCCCCGACTACCTCGTCCCCTCCCACTGCACCGGCTGGCGCGCCACCCACGCCCTGGCCGCCCGCTTCCCTGAGGCGTTCATCCAGAACAGCGTCGGCACCCGCTTCGAGTTCGCGTCTGCGAACTGAGCAGGCCCGAATCGAGCGGGCGGACGTTCACCCGGCGACCCCTCGAACGACGAAACCCCGCTTCCGGAGCGGGGTAGTCGAGTACCGCCACGGGGATTCGAACCC
>CAVVWD010000028.1:0-43734 GCA_963751835.1 uncultured Thermoleophilaceae bacterium
GAAAGCGTAGCGCTTTAGAGGCGATCGCGGGTGTTTTTCGGCATGGGTTCGACACAGGCCCAGGCAGCGAGGGCGACCAGGGCGCCGAGGTAGAGGGGGTAGGGAATCTTGAAGTGGCGGCCGCTCAAGGGCTGAAGGAGCGCAACCCCGGTGCCCACCGCGAGGTCACGCGCGAAGTGCGCGAGCGCTCCGGCTCCGGCGCCGGCGAGCGCGTCCTTCGCGGGGCCGGGACGGGCGAGGTGCGCCGCCACGAACAGCGGCGCGACGGCGAGCAGGCAATGCGTCACCGGACGCGGGTCGTCCACGCTCGGATGGATGCGTGAGAGCGCCAGCGGGATGTGGTCGAGGTCGGGTAGTGCGGCCCCGGCCATGAAGCCGGCGGCCCACTCGGTCGAGCGGGGCCTGAGGTTGACGAGGACGAGGCCCGCTGTGGCCAGGTGCGCCGGCTCGTCGAGCAGGCCCACCACGATCCAGCGCGGGCGCCTGCGGCGGATCGTCCAATCCGCGGCGACGACCGTGGCGAGGCAGGCAAGGGCAACGGCCGGGCGAATCCGCACGCGGCGGAATGCTAAGGACGCACCACCGCCGCGCTGCCGCCGCCGCGACGGACCGGCTCGGCAGCAGCAAGGACCCTGCCGCGAGACAGGAACTCGAGGCCCGTGGCCGCGCCGATCTCGGGGGTCGGGGTGAACACGTGCCGGTACTGGGACTGAAGCGCCTGGCCCTCGGGCGAGGCGATGAAGGCGGGCTCGGCCGTCGACGTGGCTCCGTTGCGCTCCACGGCCCGCGGATTGGCGATGGCCACAGGCAGCGCGGCGGCGAGGTCGATCCGGTCGACCAGCACCTGCGCCACGGTGCCGATGATGGTCGAGCCGCCGGGAGAGCCGACCGCGAGGAACGGCTTGCCGTGCCGGGTCACGATCGTCGGCGCCATCGAGGAGCGCGGGCGCTTGCGGGCGTCGGCGCGATTCGGGTGTGTCGTGGAGTCGAAGTTGAAGTCGGTCAGCTCGTTGTTGAGCAGGAAGCCCCAGCCTGGGACCACGATGCCGTTGCCGCCCGTGGACTCGATCGTGAACGTGTACGAGACGACCGTGCCCCTGCGGTCGGAGACCACGAGGTGGGTGGTCGACTGCCGTGGGTGCGAGATCGTCGCCGACCCGCGACTCTGCATGCCGCGGTCGCCCTGGTTGTCGTAGGGGTTGCCCGGGGCCACGGCGCTCGTCGCGGCCAGCGTTGGGCTGATCAACGCGCGGCGCTCGGCGGCGAAGGAATCGGACAGGAGACCGCTCAACGGCACGTCGAAGAAGGCGGGGTCGGCGAGGTAGGCGTTGCGGTCGGCGAAGGCGAAGCGTGAGGCCTCGAGCAGCAGGTGCAGCGCGCGGGTGCGATCCGCGGCCCTGAGGCGGTAGCCCTCGAGGATGTTGAGCGCCTCGCCCACCGTCGAGCCGCCGCTGGAGGGCGGGCCCATCCCCCAGACATCGAGGCCGCGGTAGCGGATGCGCGCCGGATCGCGCTCGGGGGCGGTGTAGTCCTCGACGTCGTCCTCGGTCATCAGCCCGGGGCGCCAGGTGTGGTCGGCGCTGGACGCCACGGGCGGGTGCTGGGACGCGTCGGCGATGGCCTCGGCCACCGGCCCCTCGTAGAAGCCGTCGCTGCCGCGGCGGGCGATCAGCTCATAGGTGCGCGCGAGGTCGGGGTTGCGCAGGACGCTGCCCTCGTCACGGGCGGTGCCGTCGGGGTCGAGATAGATGCGCCGCGGTCGACGGGATGTCGTCGAACCAGGCGATGTTGGGCTCGGTCTGCGAGATGAAGGTGCGGTCCACCACGAAGCCGTTGCGCGCTGTCTCGATTCCGGGCCGCAGGACGTCGCCGAAGTCGAGGGTTCCGTAGCGGTCGAGCGCGCGCTCCCAGCCGGCCACCGTGCCCGGCACGCCGGCCGACAGGCCGCTGTAGCGGGCATCGTTGAAGGCGAGCGGGACGCCGCCCTCCATGAACGCTTTGGGATGCATCGCACGCGGCGACAGCTCGCGCGAGTCGATCGTGGTGACCTCGCCCTTGCGCGTGCGAATCACCATGAAGCCACCGCCGCCGATACCGCACGAGTAGGGCTCAGTGACACCAAGCACCCCGGCGGCGGCCACGGCCGCGTCGACGGCGTTGCCGCCACTCCTGAGCGTGTCGATGGCCGCCTGGGTCCCGAGCAGGTCAACGCTGGCGGCCGCGCCTCCGCGCCCGGTCGCCGTCGGCTGCTTGGTGTCCGACTGCGCGAGCGCGAACTGGGGATCGAAGAGGACGACAGCCACGAGCGCGGCCACGAGCAGCCTGAGCAGCACCATGCTTTCGGCATACCCGGGCCGTCATTTACAACTCACGCCCTCTGCATCGATCCGTCCTGGATTGCCCACCTCCTGGGTGGGTCATCCAGGATCCTTCTTACGGCCGGTCGTCAAGCGACGGCCTCCTCGATCGGTCCCTCCCACTCGAAGCAGAGATCCGAGTTGCCGGGCTCGACGGGCAGGCGCGCGACGGGGTACGGGTCGACGCCCGGTCCATGCACGTTCAGCTGCTGCTCGCCAAAGCGGTAGCGGCAGGGGCCGTCCGTCTCACCGATCAGCTCTGCGCCGAGCACCCGCCGGTAGAAGTCGTTCGAGCGCTGCCAGTCGGACACGTGGATGACCGCGTGGTCGAGCCGAATCTGCATCGGGTTGCTCAGGCTACGGGTCTGAACGACGAGGGGCCGCGCTGTGGCGGCCCCTCGGCGGAAGGTGTGTCGGCGTTTCGAGCTGCTACTTGAGCTCGACGCTCCCGCCGGCCTCCTCGAGCTCGGCCTTGAGCTTCTCGCCCTCGTCGCGGTCGACGCCCTCCTTGATCGGCTTGGGGGCCTCGTCGACGAGCGCCTTGGCCTCCTTCAGGCCGAGGCCGGTGGCGGCGCGCACGACCTTGATCACCTGGATCTTCTTGTCGCCCGGGCCGGTGAGCACGACGTCGACGGTCGTGGACTCCTCCTCGGCGGCGTCGCCGTCGGCACCCGCAACCGCACCGGCCGGTGCGGCCGCGGCGACCGCGGTCGCAGAAACGCCGAACTCCTCCTCGAGCGCCTTGATCAGCTCGGACAGCTCGAGGACGGACATCTTCTTGATCTCTTCGATCAACTCAGTGGCAGTGGCCATGGGCCCTCCTTACTCCTTCTCGCCCTCGGAGGGCGTGTCATTTCCATCGGTCTGGTCGCCATCGGAGGACTCCCCAGCGGGGGCCTCCTCGGCAGCAGCTTCTTCAGCGGGAGCCTCCTCGGCAACAGGCTCCTCGGCGGCCGGCTCTTCGGCGGCCGGAGTTTCCTCCTCGGCGGGCGGAGCCTCCTCCTCCGCGGCCGGAGCCTCCTCCTCGGCGGCCGGAGCCTCTTCCTCGGCGGCCGGCTCTTCGGCGGCGGGCTCCTCAGCGGCGGGCGCTTCCTCCGCGGGCGGAGCCTCCTCCTCAGCGGACGGAGCCTCCTCCGCGGCGGGCTCCTCAGCGGGCGACTCCTCGGCGGCCGGAGCCTCCTCCTCCGCGGCCGGCTCCTCCGCGGCCGGCTTCTCCTCCGCGGGCGCTTCCCCCGCCGGCAGCAGGCCCTCGTCCACGATCTTCTGCAGCTGGATCGCCAGTCCGGCGATCAGCGCGTTCAGGCCGCGTACCAGGCCGGTGATCGGCGATGCGATCATGCCCACGAGCTGGCCGTAGAGCACGTCCTTGGCGGGCAGGCGCGCGATCTCGCCGATCTGCTCGGCGGTCAGCGGCTCGCCGTTCATTACGCCGCCCTTGAAGTCGAGCAGCTCGTGCTCGCGCTTGAACTGGGCGAGCGCCTTGGCCGCCAGGGCCACGTCGCCGCCCTCGGCGGTCACGAAGGTGAACGCGGTCGGCCCCTCGAGGACCTCCTTGAGGGAGTCGGCGCCGGCCTTGTCGGCCGCCAGCAGCGTCAGCGTGTTCTTGACCACGCGGAAACGCGCGCCGGCCTCGTTCAGCTTGACGCGCAGGTCGGCGGCCTGGGGCACCGAGATGCCGCGGTAGTCGACGGCGAACACCGCCTCCGACTCCTGGATCTGGGCGGCCACCTCCTCGACGACCGCTGCTTTTTGGTCTCTGTTCATGTTCCGTTCCGTTCTCGCTCCCCGCCACATGGCGAGGCATTGAAAAGCCCGCACGCAGGCGGGCTCACGGAACGGGCCGAACGCATCGGCCGGGCTTCGCTCGCTCCACCTGCCCCGGACTTACGCCAAGCCGCCGGGGGTCTCGGGCAGAAGCTTCAAATGCTCAGGCTACCGCGACCTGCTCCTCCACGATTCCTCGCGTGCGCGAGGGGTCGACCTTCACGCCCGGGCCCATGGTGGTCGTGAGCACGACCGACTGCAGGTAGCGGCCCTTGGCCGCCGCCGGCTTGGCGCGCACGATCTCGTCGATCAGCGCCGCGTAGTTCTCGAGCAGCACCTTCTCGTCGAAGCTCAGCTTGCCGATCGGCAGGTGCACGATCGCGTGGCGATCCGTGCGGTACTCGATCTTGCCGGCCTTCGACTCGGACACGGCCTTGGACACGTCCATCGTGACCGTGCCCACCTTCGGGTTCGGCATCTTGCCCTGCGGACCGAGGATGCGGCCCAGCTTTCCGACGACCGGCATCATGTCCGGCGTCGCGATCGCCACGTCGAAGTCGGTGAAGCCGCCCTCGACCTTCTCGGCGAGGTCCTCGGCGCCCACGTGGTCGGCGCCCGCCTCCTCGGCCTCGCGCGCCTTGTCGCCCTTGGCGAACACGGCGACGGTCATCTCCTTGCCCAGCCCGTGCGGCAGGGAGATGGTCCCGCGCAGCTGCTGGTCGGCATGGCGGACGTTGAGACCGGTGCGGATGTGAACCTCGACCGTCTGGTCGAACTTGGCGGGCGGGAAGTCCTTGATCAAGCCGACCGCCTCCGCGGGCGAGTAATGGTGCTCGCGGTCGACCGCCTCGAGGCTCGTGCGATAGCGCTTGCCGTGCTTGGGCATCGCTACTTCACCTCCACGCCCATCGAGCGCGCCGTGCCCTCGATGATCTTGGACGCCTGATCCACGTCGTGCGCGTTCAGGTCGGGCATCTTCTGCTCGGCGATCTTGCGGACCTGATCCTTGGTGATCGTGCCGACCTTGTTGCGGTTCGGCTCGCCCGAGCCCTTCTCGAGCCCGATCGCCTGCTTGATCAGCACGGCGGCCGGCGGAGTCTTGGTGATGAAGGTGAACGAGCGGTCCTCGAAGACGGTGATCTCGACCGGGATGATCGTCCCCATGTCCTGCTGCGTCTGCGCGTTGAACGCCTTGCAGAACTCCATGATGTTCACGCCGTGCTGACCCAGCGCAGGGCCGACCGGCGGGGCCGGGTTCGCCTGTCCGCCGGGAACCTGGAGCTTGATGAGGGTGAGTACCTTGCGAGCCATCTAGATCTTCTTGACCTGGTCGAACCCGACCTCGACCGGCGTCTCCCGGCCGAAGATCGAGACGAGGACCTTGAGCTTAGCTGCGTCCTCGTTGATCTCTGAGATCTCGCCCGAGAAGTCGGACAGCGGCCCGGACACGACCTTGACGGACTCGCCGATCGAGAACTGCGCGCGCGTGCGCGGGCGCTCGGCGGTCTCGCGGTGAAGGAGGCGGTCGACCTCGCCCTGGTTGAGCGGCACCGGCTGGTTCGATGCGCCGACGAACCCGGTGACCCCGGGGGTGTTCTTCACGAGCTGCCAGGAGTCGTCGGTCAGGTTCATGTTCACGAGCAGGTAGCCGGGCATGGTCCGCTGCTCCTTGGTCTGCTTCTGCCCGTCCTTCATCTCCTGCACCTGCTCGGTGGGGATGACGATCTGGCGGATGTTGTTCTCCTGGCCGAGCGAGATGCGTCGGTGCTCAAGGTTCTGCTTGACCTTGTTCTCGTGACCGGAGTAGGTGTTGACTGCGTACCAGCGGAACATGCTGAAAAAGACCTGCGCCTCTAGAGGATTGCCTTGATGAGTTCTGAGAAGACCGCGTCTAGAAGACCCAGATAGCCGCCCGCGATCAGTACGAAGCCGAGCACCACGCCGGTGAGCGTGATCATGGCCTGGCGATTCGGCCACTGGACCCGCTGTAGCTCGGCCCAGACTGCGATCAGGAACTGTATTACCCGGGGGCGGTCCTTGTGCTTCTCGGCTTCCTCGTGTCCTCTGCGGCCGCGGACCTCGAAGCCCTCCTCGCCCCGGCCCGCCAGCTCCTCCTCGTGCTCGAGCTCGGCGTCGATCTCGTCCTGGGTCAGGTGAAGGTGGTCGTCCTCGCCGACCTCCCAGTCCTCGATCTCCTGGAGCGCCTCCTCCACGGTGTCGGAGCGGCCCACGTTCTCTGGCGGCGCGCCGGTCGAGAGGCCGGGGGTGACCCCGGGCACGCCGAGGAAGTCGCCCTGCTGGACGTCGCCCGGGCCGTCGCCGCCGGGCTCGGGTGCCCTGCCCTCGTCGACAGCCGGCGGGGTCGGCTGCTCGTCAACAACCGGCGGGGTCGGCTGCTCGCCGCGCTCGGCGAGTCGCCGCGCCCGCCGTTCGGCTTGGCGCTGCTTCGCGCGTTGACGGTCTCTCGCCACGGGTCTAGCGCGTTTCCTTGTGCGGCGTGTGCTTGCCGCACCAGCGGCAGTACTTCCGGAACTCGATGCGATCCGGATTGTTCCGCTTGGACTTCTCGGTCTGGTAGTTGCGCCGCTTGCACTCCTCGCATGCGAGGGTGACGGCGATTCGAACGTCTCCGCGAGCCATGGCTCCTGGGAAGGTTAGGCGTGAGCGACCGGAGGCACACGAACGAACGCGGCCGGCCGCGAGGTCAAGCGGCCAGTCTAGCGCTCCGTCGCGGCAATCTCGGTGGCCTGTCCGGTGATCAGCCGGGCGCCGCGGCCGCGGGTGGCGAAGCTGAAGAACCACTGGATCAGCACGAGCATTCGGTTCCGGAAGCTGATCAGGTAGAAGAGGTGGACGCCGAGCCAGGTGACCCAGGCGATGAAGCCGCTGAGCTTGAGCCATTTGATCTCGGCGACGGCCCGGGCGCGGCCGATCGTGGCGAGGTTGCCCTTGTCGGTGTAGCGGAAGGGCGGGGGCTGCTCGCCTTGCAGACGTGTCTTGACGGCGCGCGCCGCGTAGCGCCCCTGCTGCATGGCGACCGGCGCCACGCCCGGGAGCTCCATGCCGCGCACGCGCACCATGTCGCCGAGCGCGATCACCTCCGGGTGGCCGGGCAGCGTGAGGTCAGGCTCGACGGTCACCCGTCCCGCCTTGTCGAGCTCTGCGCCCGTGGCCTCGCCGAGGGTCGCCGCCATCTCGGAGGGAGTGACGCCGGCCGCCCAGATCACGGTGCGCGCCTCGATCCGCTCTCGCTCGCCGCCAGGCGGCTCGATGTCGACGCCCTTCTCGTCGATCCCCACCACGGGCCGGTTCACGAGCGGCGTCACGCCGAGCTCTTCGAGCAGGCGCACCGCCTTGCCGGACAGCGTGGGCGCGAAGCCCGCGAGCACGCGGTCGCCGGCCTCGACGAGCAGGATCCTCGCGCTCCTCGGGTCGACCTCGCGGAAGTCGCGACGCATCGTGTCGTTCGCCATCTCGGCGATCTGGCCGGCCATCTCGACCCCGGTGGGGCCGGCGCCCACGACCACGAACGTGAGCCAGGCGGCGCGGTGTCCTTCATCCGGATCGAGCTCGGCCGCCTCGAACGCGCTCAGGATGCGCCCCCTGACCATGAGGGCGCTCTCGAGCGACTTGACCTCGTGCGCGATCTCCTTCCACTCGTCGTGCCCGAAGTACGAGTACTGCGACCCTCCTGCGACGATCAGGCTGTCATAGGGCAGAGCCGGGGATACGGGAACCCCCACGACGGACTCGAGCCGCAACTCGCGCGCGTCCAGATCGATGTCGGTGACCTCGGCCATCACCACCCGCACGTTGTCGTCGCGCTTGAAGATCACCCGCAGCGGATAACAGACCTCACCGGGCGAGAGCGCCCCGGTCGCGACCTGATAGGTGAGCGGCTGGAACAGATGGAAGTTGCGCCGGTCGACGAGCGTGATCTCGACGCCGGGTGCCTTGCGCAGCGCGAGCGCCGCCTGAAGGCCGCCGAAGCCGCCGCCGACGATGACCACTCGATGACTCATCTGGCCGGCAATGATCGCGGATCTCACACGGCAGCTCCGCCGGGCGTCTTAAGAGAATGACCACCGCCACCCGCCCCGCCTCCAAATCGCTCTCCGACCGCGTCGACGCCCTCCCCTGGCACGACCTCCGCGAGCAGCTCGACACGCGCGGCTTCGCCGTAACCGCGCCGCTGCTCCACAGGCGCGAAACCCGGGAGTTGGAGGATCTGTTCGAGGCCGGCGAGTTCAGGTCGACGATCGACATGGCGCGCCACCGCTTCGGCGACGGTCGCTACCGCTACTTCGACCATCCGCTGCCCGAGTCGATCGCCGAGCTGCGCGGCTCGTTCTACCGGCACCTGGCGCCGATCGCCAACGACTGGTCGGAGCTGCTGAGCGGCGACAACCCGACGTTTCCCTTCGAGCACGAGGAGCTACTCGAGCGCTGCCGCGCGGCCGGCCAGGCGCGCCCGACGCCGCTCATGCTGCGCTACCACGAGGGCGACTGGAACGCTCTTCACCAGGACCTGTACGGCGACGTGTACTTCCCCTTCCAGGTGCTGACCGTGTTGTCGGAGTCAGGAGTGGACTACGACGGCGGCGAGTTCGTGCTGATGGAGCAGCGCCCGCGCGCGCAGAGCCGCGCACATGTGCTCACGCCGCCGCGCGGTGCATTCGTGATCTTCCCCACCCGCGAGCGCCCCAACAGGGGCCGGAACGGCTACCACCGCGTCGGGATGCGCCACGGCGTGAGTACCGTTACCCGCGGCCGGCGCACCGCGCTCGGGATCATCTTCCACGACAGCCGCTGAGCCCGGGGACGGCCGCTCAGTCCGCTACGACCACGAGCACGTGCCGGCCCTGCCCGCCGCCGGGCACCTCGGCCAGCACCTCGAGGCCGCGGTTGGTCTCCCGCAGGATCGGACGGCGCACCTCGTTGCCGTCGAGCAGCACCTGCGTGACCTGGGCGTCGCGGGGCACGGTGTGGCCCACGGTCAGGTCGTCGCAGGCGGAGCCCGGTCTCGACGACCGTGCGGTGTCGGCGGCCGTTGTCGGCGGCGACGACGTCAACAGCGCCCTCGCCGAGCCGGATGTTGCGGCCCGCGATGCGCTCCTCGTAGGGCGGCACCTGCGGCACGACCGTCAGCGCGCCGCGGCCCAGGTCGGGCCGCACGCCGAGGTGCTGGTGAACCACCGGCCAGGCGGTGGCGTAGTGCCCCCAGGCCTGCATGAACATCGCGCGGCAGGTCCAACAGCGGTCGATGTTCTTGCCGAAGGCCGGCGACGGCAGGATCTCGGGGAGCGCGCCGGGCTGCTCGTCCGGCGTGCCGCCCGTTGCCGGCTCGGAGAACAGCGGTTCGATGTTGGCCTCCGTGTAGCGCCGCTGCTGCGCAAGACGCCCGTAGTTCCCCTCGCCCACCGACTGGATCGCGGTGTTCAGTCCGAAGATCGTCGCCTCGCCGGCGCCGGCGGGTCCGCCTCCGCAGCCGGTGTGGAACAGACCGCGGTTGAGCGGCCGCTCGCCGCTGAAACAGGGCGTCTCGTGCAGCGCCAGCGAGCGCGTCCCGTGGTCGAACGTCGTCAGGCCCGGGACCGGACGGCCCTCGACAGTCAGCTCCGCCTCCATCGGCGTGACCGTGATCCAGTGCCTCTGCTGGATCTTCTGGCCCGCCTCGCCGAGTGAGTCCGCGTGGAGGCTCTCGTTATCCATCCACCACTCGGCCTCGAACCGGCGGAGCAGATCGCGGGCGAGCCCCTCGGCCCACGCGCGCGTTGCCCCGTCGCCCTTCGAGCGCGCCATGTCGGCGAGATCGAACAGCCCACGGATGAAGTAGACGGTGTTGTCCAGCTTCTCGGGGCCCATGCCCGGGCGCTCGACGTTGCCGAGGCCCTCGGGCCAGCCGTCGCCGTCGGCGTCGAGCTCGCGCACGATGTAGCGCAGGTTCCTCTTTGCGAAGTCGTACATGTCGTCGCGGAAGCGGTCATCGCCGGTCCAGCGCCAGACCAGTGCGACGACGCTCGGGAACTTGGCGGTCTCGTCGGTGTTGCCCGGGTCGGCGTTCTGGCCGAACCACATCGAGCCTTCGGACACGAACTCATGCCCCACCTTGCCGGAGCCCTCGTTGACGATGTCGGAGGCGGTGCGCAGCGCCCGCATATGGTCCTTGACCGTCTCGAACTGCCCGAGCGCCACACCCGGGAACGCCATGTACTCGCCGTCGGTGGCAAACAGCCACGGATAGTCCGGGAAGCCGGCGCCGAACCAGCGGGCGCGCGCGAGCGTGCCCGCCGGCGGCGGATAGCGCCTGCCCTGGTCGACCCAGCGGATCTCGAGATCCTCGGCGACCTGGGTTGAGTCGGCGAGGTTCTGCTTGGCCCAGTCGAGCCCGTCCTCGAGCGCTTGGTCATTCGGCAGGGACAGCCGGCTCCACTCCGAGAGGCGCTCGCGCGCCGCGATCTTGGCAGCGAGCGCCCGCTCCGGATCGCGCAGCGCCGCAGCGAGCTCGGAACGCGCCTCGGCCAGGCCATTGTCGGAGCCTGCGACGGCGACCCAGAGCGTCTGCGTGCGCCCGCCCGGCACCGTGACCTGATAGCGCAGCTGGCCGCCCTGCCCGCGGCCGAAGGGGCCATCGTCGCACTGGCTCGGAGGCTCCTCGGCGCGGCAGACGTTGTCGCCCTGGTCGCCCCGGTGCGTTGCACCGGTGACGCCCGACGACGGGTTCCGGTCCGCCGCCACGAGCGCGGCCCAGTCGTGCACCTCCGCGTTCGGGTGACGGGAGCTTGCCCTGCTCACGGAACACGAGCGCCTGGCCGTCGAAGGCGGCGCTGTCCGTCAGGTTGTCACGGGCGTTGGGGACCGCGGTGTCGAACCCCCAGGGATAGGCGCCGAGCAGCTCCGAGTGCGCGTCGACCCTCACCGTCACGGTCCGGTCCGCCGTGCTCGGGTTCGTCAGATGCAGCCCGAACAGCACCGCGCGGCGACCGTCCGGTGCGAAATCCGTGCGCCGGAGCCGCAGCCCGGCGGTCTGCGGCAGGTCCATCTCCGCGTAGCCCCAGCCGCTGCGGAACTCCGTCGCCGGGCCGATCCACTGGTCGCCGATGCCGAACCAGACGCCGTCGACCAGCTTGAGCGGCGGCGTCCATACCCCGCCCATCTCGCCGGTGATGTGCCAGCCGTTGGCGTAGAAGCGACCATCCTCGAAACCGACCGCGTACGCCCGCTCTGACGACGCCAGGTAGCGGCGATCCTGGAGCCGATCGGAGACGGCGAGCTCGGGCGCGGCCTGCGCGCCGGCCGCTCCGGCGAGCGTCAGGCACGCGACGAGCAGTGCGATGAATCTCCGGCGAAGCACCTCTACCGGGGCAAGCCATGCCCGGGGCCGCGGCGAGCCAAACGCGCGGAAACAGCCCGTAGAGTCCCGTTGGGGATGGCCACTCCTTACCGTCTGATGTACGACCTCGGGTTGGCCCCGTGGGAGCGACGGAACGTTGCAGAGGCATGGCGGCCGCTGTTCGAGGGCCCGCTTGCCATGGAACCCGGTCGCGCGCTCGACATCGGCTGCGGGTCGGGACGGGATGCCGTCCATCTGGCGGCGCACGGCTGGCAGGTCACGGCGGTCGAGCTGGTCGACAAGGCGCTGGAAAGGGCCAAGCAACGGGCGGCCGAGGAGGGCGTGGAGGTGCGGTGGGTGAAGGCCGACGTGGGCGTGCTGGGGAGACTCGGCCTGGAGCCCGGCTACAGCCTCGTCTACGACTTCGGCTGCATCCAGGGCCTGTCGGACTCGGCGCGCCAGGGTGCCGCCGCCGGCCTGACCGAGCTCGCGGCGCCGGGAGCCCGGCTGCTCTTCCTGGCGTTCAAGGCCGGGCGGCGAATCATGCTCCCGCGCGGGATGGACCGGGAGCACGTCGTCGCGCTGCTGGGCGACGGCTGGGACCTCGAGGAGGTCCAGTCGGTCGTGACCAAGGACATGCCCCCTCCGGTCCGCCGGGCCGAGCCGACCCTCTACCGCCTGGCCAGGCGCAGCGAGATCTCGGGCTGACGGTAACCCCGACGGCCCCCCTTGCAGCTAGCGGGAGGGTCGAGGGTTCGGTTGGCCTGCACTGGATTTGGGCGCTGGCCGCGATGACAGCGCGGGGCGAGGGTGGGACGGTTTCTGAGGCAAGCCGCTGACACCCTCGATCAAAGAGGAATGCCATGCAATATCCAGAACTCCGCCATCTCGCCTGCGACCGGATCATCGCCACCGGCCTGATGAAGCTGGATATGCACGAGGCTGAACTAAGCGCCGCGCGCGGAGAGCCCGGCGTGATTGAAACGCGGAAACCTCGACAAGCGGCTTCCAGCCCGGCGAAGCGCGGCCCCGCGTGCGCATCGCGTCGATCACCCACCCCGGGGCGGGTCCCGCTCGTCGCGCCGGTGTCGCGAACGAGGACCGCCGCCCTGCGCCGAGCTCGACTAGCGCCGGAAGATGCGGCGCTGTATCGGTGTCAGTGCGGGAATAGCTTCAAGGCGGCCGTCACGACCTGCGTGACGTGCCCGAACTGCGGCGCCGGACAGGCCTGGTAGACCCGGACGACCGGGACCTGAAGCCGACGCGGGGACTCGAACCCCGGACCCCCTCCTTACCATGGAGGTGCTCTACCGGCTGAGCTACGTCGGCGTGTATGTCGATGGGGGAAAAGGATAGATCCCCTGCAAAGCCCGTGGCCGTGGCACGCGGCGTGGCACACGCGGCGGCGTTGGGCTAGTCCTCGTCCCGCTCGCGAGGAAGAGGATGCTGGATCACAGGCGACAAACTGGGTCGTCCCCGAGCAAGCTCGATGCACTCGGCTACGTCCTCGTCCCGGTCACTCGAGCCGTCGATTAGATCGACCAGGCTGTCGAGCCAGCCATCGAAAACCGTCTCCTTGATCCGGTACTCCATGAACCCCTTGATTGCCAAGAGCAAGATCCCGGCGGCAATCAGGCCTACGACTAGGTCCCAGACGTACCCCGACAAATGCTCGTGCTCTGAGTACGGGCGGCCCATAAGCCGTGCTCGAAGCCAGCCGCCCGCCAAGCTGGGTGTCGACCGTCTTCGTCTTGGCCGGCTTCCTCGTCGTCGTGGGCATCACACCTCGGCTCCTTGTTCTTGACCCGGATGGGAGTCGGGCGGCTCGCTGTCGACCTGCGGGCCGCCCTTCTCCTCGGCCCTCGGAGGGCTCACCGGGGCCCTGCCGTTGACGTTACCGCCGGGGGCCGGCGTTCCGGTGACCGCGTGAGCAGCCGGCTTCCTTGGTCGGGGACCCGGCATCGGGCGTCGGCGCAGCGGACTGTGAACGATTGCGCACAACTTCGTGTGCGACGACGTGGTCGGGCCGTACGCCGAACGTGAGGATGCGCTGAATGACGCATCCATCGACCGGAGCAGTGATTCCATCGCGCAGAGGTTGGGCCTGCCTGACCGCGCTGCCGTCTCCGGGCCACAGCGAGGACTGAAGGAGATTCAGATGCATCGATTCCGTCTCCGCAGGGATTCCGACGGTTCTGCGTTGGTCTCGTTACGAACGCGAAGGTTGCCCGGGGCCTGCGCAGCATTCGTCGTCGCCATCCTCCTGATCCCAGCCGCGGCGTCGGCAGATTTCACCGTGCCGCCCCCGCCGATCGACGCCGGGGCGGTCAGCGTGGACGGCATCAGCCTCAACGGACACGCCGGCAACAGGCTGACCGTGGCCCCGGGAGCCGACGTGCGGATCACGGGGACGGCGACGGACGAGAACACCGGCTGCCCGGGTTGCATCATGTACGCCAACGTCGCGTTCCGCGGCGCCGCCGCGAGCGCCGGCTGCCTCGGCGGCTTCATGCGCCTCGACGTACCGGGCTACGCGACCGCGACCGGCACCGTCGACCTTGGAAACGCGCCGACGACACCGGGGTTCTACGACATCGTCGTCCAGCCCGCGGCGGAGTTCAACTGCTTCAGAGGTTGGCAGGCCAACGGCGGCACGACGATCGCACAGATCCGGGTGCAGCCACCCGACTTCAACGTCGGAGCGGCGCCGATCGACGCCGGGGCGGTGAGCGTGGACGGCATCAGCCTCAACGGACACGCCGGCAACAGGCTGACCGTGGCCCCGGGAGCCGACGTGCGGATCACGGGGACGGCGACGGACGAGAACACCGGCTGCCCGGGTTGCATCATGTACGCCAACGTCGCGTTCCGCGGCGCCGCCGCGAGCGCCGGCTGCTTCGGCGGCTTCATGCGCCTCGACGTACCGGGCTACGCGACCGCGACCGGCACCGTCGACCTTGGAAACGCGCCGACGACACCGGGGTTCTACGACATCGTCGTCCAGCCCGCGGCGGAGTTCAACTGCCTCAGAGGTTGGCAGGCCAACGGCGGCACGACGATCGCACAGATCCGCGTCGTCGCGCCACCGGTCTGTCCCGCGGTGACCTCGTCGACGGCCTACGTGACGCCCGTGACGATCACGCTCGGGTGCACCGGCACGACGCTCACGTACACCGTCGCCGCGGGCGGCGGCCCGGCGCACGGCACGCTCGGCGCGATCGTCGGCAATCAGGTCCGCTACACCCCGGCCGCCGGGTTCTCGGGCACCGACACGTTCCACCTGACGGCCACCGACGCCGCGGGAAGCACGGCGGCCGAGACGGTCACGGTGCACGTTGGGCCCGCCCCGCCGTCGCCACCGCCGTCGCCACTGTCGTCGCCTCCGGCACCGCCGTCGCCACCCGGCCCCGGCGCTCCGGCCAAGGACGCGGCGCCGCCCTCGTTGAGCATCTCGGCGGCCAAGGCGCAGCGCGCGCTGAAGGGCAAGGCGATTAGCTTCGGCATCACTTCGAACGAGAGGTGCAGCTTGATTGCGGTCGTGAAGCTCGGCACGACGACTCTCGCCAGCACCAAGAAGACGCTCCCAGGTGGCGCCAAGTCAAAGATCAGGCTGAAGCTCGGAAGCAAGGCGCTCGCGGCCGTGAGGAAGGCGTTGCGCGGCCGTCCACAGGTCACCGGCGTGCTTGTCGTCAAGGGCCTCGACACAAGTGGCAACGCAACGACCTCGACGAAGAAGCTCCTGCTGAAACGCTGACCACCCGCAAGTGGGCGGCGGTCGGAGTTCGCCCCTATGCGGGAGTGCCCCCGCGCCGCTGACGACGGCCGGGGGCGTGGCGGCGAGGAGTAGCTCGCCGCGCCCGCATCGTGGCACCGGCAGGCGTCCGCGTGTCGGCCGCCTCGAGCCGCGTGTGCCACGGCGGTTTCGTGGCACGTTTCCGTGGCACACGGCCCCGAAATCGGCGCCTCGGCAAGAGCTCTTGCCGACCGGGATCGTCGCGGCCTGAACCGCCGCTATCCCGGTCGTGGTGCGAGGTTGCGGCGCCGCGGTGCATGACGGGGCACGACGCGGCAGTACGAGGCGCTAAGTGGGGGGAGCAGGATTCGAACCTGCGTAGGCTTAGCCGTCAGATTTACAGTCTGATCCCTTTGGCCGCTCGGGCATCCCCCCGAGCCTACGGGACGCCGATTGTAGAGGCGTCCCGCGCGCCTGGACCGCGGGGATCGGATCGCCGCGGTCCACCTCGAATTCGGCGTACTTGGGGCCCCCGAGACGAATGCCTCTCCCGCCCCCAACGCTGTGGGCCGGGATGAACCACTGGCGACCGTCCCCCACCAGGACGAACAGGTAGTCGAAGCGGGAGGGATTCAAATGCTTCACCAACCCGCTCCAGCTCTGGTTGCCGCCGCGCGTGCAGAGGGTGACATCCCAACGTCCTCTGAAGAGCGTGCACGTCTTCACCTGCACTCGCGCAAGATTCCCCTCAAGATCGGCCACGAGGTCGTAGTGCGGGCTGTGACCCAACGGGATGGAGACCTTCGCGCCCTGGCGAGCCAGCCAAACGAGGGCCGCTAGCTCTCCGATGTCACCCTGCTCGCGCGGCGGCAGCATCTCTTCGGAGAAGATCACTGCCGTGGAGATTCGCCCCCTTCACCGCGCCGACTACGGCGCCGGCGCCCGCGTCATCACCGACGCGCTCCTCGACGATCCCGGCTGGCTCGCCGTCGGGCCGGACCGGCGGAACCACCGCCGCGTCGTCGCGCTCCGCTATCACCGCACCGCGCTGAAGGTCATGCACCGCTATGGCGGACCCGTCTACGGGGCGTTCGGCGAGAGCGCGGGAGCTCGCCGGCGTCGCCGCCACGTTCGGCGCCGGCCGCTACCCGCCTCCGGCGTGGACGTTTCTCACGTACGTGCCCGGGTTCCTGCTCGCGGGGCCGGCGCCGGTCGTGCGCGGGCTGAGAACCTCGGCCGTGCAGGACCGCGGGCATCCGCAGGGCGAGCACGTCTTCCTGTGGTTCCTCGCCGTCGATCCCGCCCATCAGCGGAGGGGAGTCGGCCGTGCCCTCCTCGCGCGTGTATTCGAGGACGCAGAAGCTCCCGTGTATCTCGACACGTCCAACCCGGCGAACGTGCCCTACTACGCGAGCTTCGGCTTCGAGGAGCTCGACCGCGCGGCCCTCCCGCGCGGCGCCACGATGTGGTTCATGAGGCGTCCCTGAGGCGCTGGGCCTCGGGGAGCCCTTCGAGCTTCTTCAGCGTGTTGTTCTCGATCTGGCGGATGCGCTCGCGCGTGACGCCGAAGGCCTTCCCGACCTCCTCGAGCGTGCGCGCCTTCCCGCCCGACAGCCCGTAGCGCATCTCGATCACCTCGCGCTCGCGCGTGGGCAGCGCCTGCAATGCCCGGCGCACGTTCTCGCGGCGCAGATTCTCGGAGGCGAGCTCGAACGGGGACTCGGCGGAGTCGTCCTCGACGAAATCGCCGAGCTCGGAGTCCTCCTCCTCGCCGATCGGCTTCTCCAAAGAAACCGGCAGCTGCGCGATCCGCAGGATGTCCTTGACCTCGCGCGTGGTCCACTGGAGCTCGAACCCGATCTCCTCGGGCGTGGGCTCGCGGCCGAACTCCTGCACGAGCTGGCGCTCCACGTGCACGACCTTGTTGAGCTTCTCGACCATGTGGACCGGGATCCGGATCGTGCGCGCCTTGTCCGCGATCGCGCGCGTGACCGCCTGGCGGATCCACCAGGTCGCGTAGGTCGAGAACTTGTAGCCGCGCCGGTAGTCGAACTTCTCGACCGCGCGGATCAGCCCGAGCGAGCCCTCCTGGATCAGGTCGAGGAACGACAGCCCGCGCCCCAGATAGCCCTTGGCGATCGAGACGACGAGGCGCAGGTTCGCCTCGATCATCTGCTGCTTGGCGAGCATGTCGCCGCGCTCGATGCGCCTTGCCAGCGCGACCTCCTGAGGCGCGGTCAGCAGCTCCACCCGGCCGATCGAGCGCAGGTAGAGCCGCAGCGAGTCCAGGCTGGGCTCGACCGTGAGGTCGATCTCCGGCTTCTTCGCCGCGGAGCTCGCGGCCGGCTGGGCGCCGTCACCGTCGCTCGGTACCGCCAGCAGGCCACCCGTGGGGCGCTCGCCGTCCGACACGATCTCGACCCCGGCGTCGAGCAGGTGGGTGCGGAACTCGACGACCTGCTCCTTCGTGACCTCCACCTCCTCGAGGCAGGCAGCGATCTCGTCGAACGTCAGATAGCCGCGCTCACGACCCTCGGCGGCGAGCGAGCGCAACTCCTCGATATCGAGGAAGGCCGCCTCGGCGGGCTCCTCGAGCAGTCCGACACCCTCTTGCTTGTCCGTCAACCCCTCGCTCCTTGAGGCCGCTGTGGCAACGCTACCCGGGCCGATCCGACTGTCAGGTTGTGCAGTGCGCGGCATTCGCCGCGAGGGGCTGAGCTCTGTGGGCCAATTCCAGAGGCGTCCAGCCGCGGCCAGTGTACAACGGGTTTGTGCGATTTGCATCGCATCCAGCGTCGGTATCGTGGGTCTCGGCCAAATGACCGAGCGGATCGCACTCCTCGGCAGCGACGTCCAGGCGCGCCGCCCCTCCACCTACGTGAGCCTGTCGCGCGTGGGCGTGACGGGCGTCGAGAAGGTCATCCGGATCAGCGTCAACGGGGACGAGCAGCTCTACTACGCGGAGCTCGAGTGCTTCGTCGATTTGGGACCGGAGCAGAAGGGCGCGCACATGTCGCGCTTCGAGGAGGTCATCAACGAGGCGATCGACGAGGTGATCCTCAGCGAGGCCTTCAAGGCCGAGACGCTCGCGTCGCACATCGCCGAACGCGTGCGCGAGCGCCAGAGCGCCCGCCGCGCCGAGGTCACGATCGCGGCGCACTACCCCGAGCACAAGCCGACCCCGGCGTCGGGAACGCCGACCCAGGAGATGTACAAGCTGTTCGGCTCGGCGGTCTCGTCGGCGCGGGGCACACGCCGCCTTGTCGGGGTCGAGGCACAGGGCATGACCGCCTGCCCGTGCGCGCAGGAGCTGGTGATGGAGCGCTCGCACGAGCGGCTCACCGAGGAGGGCTTCAGCGAGGACGAGATCGCGCGCGTGTTCGAGGCCGTCCCCGTGGCCACCCACAATCAGCGCGGGATCGGCACGCTTCACGTGGGCTGCCCCGAGAGCTGCGAGGACTCCATTCAGGCCGAGACGCTGCTGCAGATCGTCGAGGCCTCGATGAGCTCGGAGATCTACGAGCTGATGAAGCGCTCGGACGAGGTCGAGGTCGTGGAGAAGGCGCACATGCGCCCGCGCTTCGTCGAGGACTGCGTGCGCGAGATGGTGCGAATGGCGTCCGAGGAGTTCGCCTCGGTCGGCGAGATGGGCTTCATTTCGGCGCGCCAAGAGAACCTCGAGACGATCCACAAGCACAACGTGGTGGCGGAGCGCCACGGGCTGCTCGGCGAGCTGCGACGCGAGATCGCCGACGGCGAGCGCGCGACGCATCACGTGTCGATGCGCGAGTGGCTCGAGGTCGGCGACCCGACGCCGTAGGGCGCCGGGTGTGGGAAGCTTGAGCTATCGACGCTCGGAGGCCCACTTGACGCAAGGCCGGCACATCCCTCTCTCACAGGACGCGGCCTTGGTGGTGGCGCTGGCGGGCACCGCGATGCCCTTCGCCCACTCGGCCGAGGACGAGGCGGAGCGCTGGCTGCGCGCGCTGCGCCTGCACGGTCAGGTGGGCGCGAGCCTGCAGGCCCTCGGCGTCGGCGAGGCGCCGCTGATGACGACCAGCGAGCCCGAGCACACCGAGGGGACCCCCACGCTCGGACCGGACGTGCTCGACGAGGTCACCCGCCGCGCCGCGGACTTCGCGGCCGGGCGCGAGGGCGAGACCGTGGGTACCACCGATCTCCTATTCGCAGTCTTCGACGTGTACGGCAAGCTCTTCGACCGGGTGCTCTACCTGCGCGGGGCGTCACGCGAGGAGCTCGTCGAGAAGCTGGTCGGCCCGGGCGCCGCGGAGGCGCCGCACACCTAGTGACGACTCAGGTCACTAACCCGTCGGCTCGACCGGCGCGCGCCGCCGCCCGGACTCCTCGAGCTTGCGGCGGAAGTTGAGGAAATAGTCCGCGCCCGAGACGACGGTGGTCACGACCATCAGGTAGACGAGTCCCTGCACCCATGCGGCGTCGGGGTCGTTGGCGGCGATCAGGGCGAGCACGGCCGCGATCGCGAACACGATCGCCGCGATCGCGGAGCCGCCCGGCGTCTCGACCGTCAGCGCCACGACCAGGACCGGCACCAGCAGGATGCGGATCAGCGTGAGCGCGTTCGGGAGATTGAGCGGGAACAACCGGGCCTCAGGCTACCCGGCTACGGGCCAGGTACTCGATGCCGGCGGTACTGCCGACCGGCCCGAGCGGCGACACGGTGGCCGCCAGCAATGGCCACGGGAACGTGCCGCGCCGACAGCCGTAGGCGACGAGCAGGCAGAGCACGATCCAGCCGATGCCGTGCGTCCAGCCCAGCACCCGCTCGGCGTCCTCGCTGAGACCGCCGATCGCCACGACCAGCAGCGAGGCGAAGATGCACACCTCGACCAGCGAGTAGATCCGCACGGCCTGGAAGTAGGACACGTGGCTCAGGCGGGTCGCGCCCCACGCTCGAGCGCGATCTGCCTGCGAGCGATCAGGGCGCCGATGAGGCCGAGCAGCACGATCAACGCGACGGCTGCGATCGCCTCCGGCGAGGTCAGGTCCGTGAGGCTGCCGCCGAGCGCCGTGTAGGCGAACACCTTCGGCGCGGCGCCCACCACCGTTCCCAGCGCCATGTCGCGGAAGCGCAGGTGCGTGAGGCCGGCGCTGTAGTTGACGAGCCCGTACGGCAGCAGCGGCACGATGCGCGACTCCATCACCGCGAGCGCACCGTTGCGGGTGAGGAAGTCCTCGATCGCCTTGGTCCGCTGCGGCAGCAGGTTCCCGTGGTGGCCCGCGGCCAGCCGGCGGGCCACCCACATCTGGGCGAGCGCGGCGGCGGTGACGCCGGCGAGCGCGAGCGGCGTGCCGGCGACCGTGCCGAACAGGAGCCCCGCCGCGCCGGCCAGGATCGGCCAGGTGATCACGAAGTTGGCGAGCACGAACAGCGGCACGAACGCGGCGACGGCGAACGGCCCGAGCGACTCGCCGAAGTCGCGCACCTCGGATGCCGTGGGCAGCGAACCGGTGACCAGCGAGACGAGAAAGATCGCGCCGACGACGGCGCCGCCGATGGAGATTCGCACGATCGCGGCTCGCCGCGAGTCCATGCCTTCGAGGGTAGTGGCTCGCCCCCTTACGATCGTCCTCCATGACCGCCCGCGAGCTGCGCAGGCTCTGCCTCCGGTTCCCCGGCGCGGTGGAGGACTTCCCGTTCGGACCCGAGACGTCGGTCTTCAAGGTCGAGGGCAAGATGTTCGCCCTGAGCGCGCTCGGCTCCAGCCTGCTGAAGGTGAGCTTGAAGTGCGAGCCGGACCTCGCGGACCAGCTGCGCTCCGCCCACGAGGCGATCGCCCCCGGCTACCACCTCAACAAGCGCCACTGGAACACGGTCACGATCGACGGATCGCTCTCGGACGCAATGGTCGGCGACATGGTCGAGGACTCCTACGACCTGGTCGTGGCCGCGCTGCCGCGCCGGCTACGTGAGGCGCTCGGCTGGAGCCCGGGCTAGCTTCACGCCGGCTCCTCGCGCACGACCTCGCGCGGCCGCTTGTCGTCGCGCAGGCCCAGATAACGGGGGTGGCGTAGCCGCCCATCGCGGGTCCACTCGCTGAAGGCGATCTGGGCAACAAGCTCGGGCTTGACCCAGTGCGTGCCGTGCGGGATCGGGTGGATGTCCACGAAGGCGGGCTTCCCGACCTCGAGCTTGCGGAGCTGCCCGCCGAGGCGCTTGAGCGTCGACTGGTTGAAGCCGGTTCCCACCTTGCCGGCGTAGCGCAGGTCGCCGTTCTCGTAGTAGCCGACCAGCAGCGCGCCGAAGTCGGTCCTCGATCCCTTCGGCGCCGTGAAGCCGCCGATCACGAGCTCCTGCTCGTGGTGGCACTTGAACTTCAGCCAGTCGCGCGACCGGGTCCGCACGTACGGGCTGTCCGTGCGCTTCGCGATCACGCCCTCGAGCCCCTTCTCGCAGGCCTCGCGAAAGAGCCGCTCGCCGTGCTCGTTGCGGTGAGGCAGGAACCGTAGTGGCCCGGTAAACGACAGCGCACGCCGCAGCACCGACTTGCGCGCTCGCAGCGGAAGCCGGCCGAGGTCGTACCCGTCGAGCCACACGAGATCGAACAGGTACAGGTAGACCGCGATCCCCGTGCGGCGCGCCGCCTCGGGATCGGACAGCTGCATACGCCCCTGCAGCTTGGCGAAGCTCGTGATCTTTCCCTCGAACGCGACGATCTCGCCGTCCGCTACGAAGTCCTCGCAGCGCTGCCGGCCGAGCGCCTCGACGAGCTCGGGGTAGGCGGTCAGCGTCCTGCCGGTACGGGACACCAGGCGTGCCTCATCGCCGTGGCGCACCGCGATCCCTCTCACCCCGTCGAGCTTGCGCTCGAAGATCCAGTCCGGGTCGGAGAAGGGCTCGCGGGCGAGGGTCGCCTTCATCGGCTCGAAGCTTGTGGGCTTGCGGCCTCGACGCAGCAGCCCGCGCTCTCGCTCCCCGAGCCGGTCGAGCGCACTCACTATTTCGACAGGTCCTCGATCGTCTTCCCGCTCAGCACGGACTCCGGCTGGCTCTTGGTCGGCTTGCGGCGGGCATCTGCGCCCTCATCCTTCCGCTTCACGAGCAGCCAGCGCTCCCTCCCGCCGCCGCCGAGGCGCTGCAGCGCCCAACCGCCGCGCAGCTTCTTTCCCTCGAGCCACACAACCGCGTGTCCGTTCGCGAGCGCCTCCTCGAGCGGAACCTCCGCTCCATCTCTCTCGGTCAGATTGCGATAGGTGCCCGCGTCCCAGACGATCACGGGTCCCGCACCGTACTCGCCCTCCGGGATCACCCCCTCGAAGTCGCCGTAGTCGAGCGGATGGTCCTCGGTCGGCATCGCCAGCCGCTTCTCACGCGGGTCGGTCGAGGGGCCTTTGGGAACCGCCCACGACTTCAGCACCCCACCCACCTCCAGGCGGAAGTCGTAGTGGAGGGCGCGAGCGTCGTGCTTCTGGATCACGAAGCGCGGCTTTCTCGAGCGCCGCCCGCGGCCGCCGCCCGACGGCTCGGGTGTGCGCTTGAAGTTGCGCTTCCGTTGGTAGTCCGTCAGCGGCACGACATCGCAAGCTACCCGCCTGGCGCCTGGCGCGGGCTAAGGCCACTCTCAGGCGGCTCTCAGCTTCGTCGCGATCATTTGAGAGTGTGCGTGTCCTGATCGTCGAGGACGACATCCCCCTGGCGTCCGCCCTGCGGCGCGGCCTGCGCGCGGAGGGAATGGTCGCCGACGTGGCGGTCAAGGGCGAGGACGCGCTCTGGATGGTGAGCTCAGCCGAGTTCGACGCGGTGGTGCTCGACGTGATGCTGCCGGGGATCGACGGCTTCGAGACCTGCCGGCGGCTGCGCGACGACGGGGTCTGGACGCCGATCATCATGCTCACCGCGCGCGACTCGGTTGACGACCGCGTCCAGGGGCTCGACGCGGGCGCCGACGACTATCTCGTCAAGCCGTTCTCCCTCGCCGAGCTGCTCGCGCGCCTGCGCGCGCTGGCCCGGCGCGGACCCGTCGAGCGGCCGGCCGTGCTCGAGGTGGGCGACCTGCAGCTCGATCCCGCCACGCGCGAGGTGCGCCGCGGCGACACCGAGATCGCCCTGTCGGCCAAGGAGTTCGCGCTGCTCGAGGCGTTCATGCGCAGGCCCGGCGAGGTGCTCACCCAGCTGCAGCTGCTGGAGCACGCCTGGGACTACGACTACGAGAACCGCTCGAACGTCGTGGAGGTCTACGTGCGCTACCTGCGCGAGAAGGTCGACAGGCCGTTCGACGTCAAGTCGATCGAGACGGTGCGCGGCGCGGGCTACCGGCTGCGGAAGGACGGCGGCGCGTGAGCCGCGTGCCGATCCGCTGGCGCCTGACCGCGGCGTTCGCGCTCGCGATGGTGCTGGTGCTGGCGGCCGCTGCGTGGTTCGTCTACGTGCGCCTCCAGGACGACCTCACCGAGAGCGTCGAGGGAAGCCTGCACGCGCGCGCCGCGGCGGTGTCGGCGTCTGGAGACGCAGACGCGGGCGTGGGCGAGGACACCGAGGAGAGCTTCGCGCAGGTGGTGTCCCCGGCCAGCGGCCGGATGTTGGATTCAGCGGGCGGCCCGCCGCAGCCGGCGCTCGACCGGGCCGCGCTCACCCGCGCCAGAGCCGGCGGCGACGTGCTCGAGGACCACGAGGTCTCCGGGATCGAGGGCACGGCTCGTGTGCTCGCAGTGCCGGGGGACGACCCGCGCGGCTCGGTCGTGATCGTGGGCCAGTCGCTCGACGACCGCGACGAGACGCTCGGCGGCCTCGTGGCGTCGTTCGCGGTCGGCGGGCCGATCGCGGTGGTGGCGGCGTCGCTGCTCGGCTACCTGCTGGCCGCCTCGGCGTTGCGGCCCGTGGAGGCGATGCGCAGGCGTGCCGGCGAGATCTCGCTCGGCCGCGAGGACGACCGGCTGCCGCTGCCTGTGGCGCACGACGAAATCCGCCGGCTCGGCATGACGCTCAACGAGATGCTCGCGCGCATGCGCGACTCCTACGAGCGCGAGCGACGCTTCGTGGCCGACGCGAGCCACGAGCTGCGAACGCCGCTGGCGGTGCTGAAGGCCGAGCTCGAGGGGACGCTTCGACGGGAGGGACTCCCGGCGGAGACCCGCGAGTCGCTGGGCGCGGCCCTGGCGGAGACGGACCAGCTCGCCCAGCTCGCCGACGACCTGCTCCTGATCGCGCGCTCCGGTGACAAGGGCCTCGAGGTCAGCCGCGAGACCGTCAACGTTCGCGAGCTGCTCGAGCAGGCGCGCCACCGGTTTTCGGAGCGCGCCGGCTCCCAGGGACGGGCGATCGAGCTCGACGCGCCGCCGTCGCTCGAGGCCGACCTCGACCCGCTGCGCCTGCGTCAGGCGATCGGCAACCTCGTGGACAACGCTCTTCGCCACGGATCCGGCCCGGTCGAGCTGTCGGCTCGCTCGCACGACGGGGCCGTCGAGATCGACGTGAGCGACGAGGGAGCGGGCTTCCCCGACGAGCTGGCCACGGAGGCCTTCGAGCGCTTCACGCGCGGGGATTCGGCGCGCACGCGCGGGGGCGCCGGGCTCGGCCTCGCCATCGTCAGCGCGATCGCGGGGGCGCACGGCGGAAGCGCCGAGATACTCGACGGAGATCGCGGGCGAACGACCGTCCGGCTGCGCCTTCCTCAGCTGGCTCTCAGGAACCGCGTCGAGAGTGGTGCCCATGCTTAGGAAAACGAGCCTCGCGGTTGCGGGAGTCGCGGCGGTGCTGGCGGCCGGTGGAGGCGCCGGCGCAGCCGCACCGGCGAACGGGATTCAATTCAGCAACCCGCGCCAGATCGACAACCCGTACCTGCCTCTCACCAAGTTCTCCCGCTGCGAGCTGCGCGGCCAGGAGGAGGGCACGCGCGCGCGCGTCGTTCGCCGGCTGCTCGATCGCACCAAGCCGTTCGAGTTCGGTGGGCGCACGGTGCGCGCCATCGTGATCGAGGACCGCGCGTTCGAGGACGGCGAGCTCGTGGAGCGCACGCTCGACTACTTCGCCCAGTCCGACGAGGGGACCGTCTATTACGTGGGCGAGGACGTCGACAACTACAGGAACGGCAAGGTCGTGAACCACGAGGGCAGCTGGATGTACGGCCGCGACACCTCCAAGCTGGGCGTGGCCATGCCGGCCGGGCCGCAGGTGGGCGACCGCTGGCGCTTCGAGGACGTGCCCGGGATCACCGTGGAGTCGGATCGGGTGGTGTCGAAGCTCGCAAACCTGCGCGTAGGTGGGAAGACCTATCAGGACGTGATCCGCGTGCGCGAGCGCGCACTCCCCCAGAAGGAGATCGAGTACAAGCTCTACGCCCGTGGCACCGGGCTGATCCGCGAGGTGCCGCCGGACGGGCAGGTGGACCTGGTGGGCTGCCGCCCGCGCTAGGGGCTGAGCGGCGGGCGTACCATCGGCTCAGTGCACACGCTCGTCCTGTACGGGCACAGTCCGCGCGCTGAGGAGAGCCTCCGTGCGGCTGCCCGGCGGGCGCGCGAGCACGGCGACCGGTTGACCGTGCTCGCGCTGGCGCAGCAGGAGAAACCGACGTTCCCGGTCAAATGCGACACGCGCCGCGGGCTTTGGAATCAGATCCTGCGCGAGCTCGCCCAGGAGGACCTGACGCGCGCGTACATGGCTGTCGAGGGGAGCGAGGACGTGGAGCTCGACGTGCTCCTGTGCACTGGCGCCCATCCCTCGGACGCGCTGACCGCCGAGGCGCTGACGCGCGGCGCCGACGAGATCGTGCTCGCCGATCCGTCGTACAGCGGCCTCCGCCGCCGCGAGCGCCGGAGGCTGCGCCGCCGCAGCCCGCTGCCGGTGACCGGCTGAGGACTCCGCCGGGGTACGCTCGCCCGCGGGAATGCCGCCCGCTCCTCTCGGCTCGATCCAGCTGGTGCTGCTCGACCTCGACGGCGTGCTCTACATCGAGGACGAGCCCGTGGCCGGCGCCGTCGCGGCGGTGGAGCGCTTGCGCGGCGGCGGACTCGCGCTGCGCTTCGTGACGAACACGACCTCCCGCTCCCGCCCAGCGATCCTCGACAAGCTGCGCCGGCTGGGATTCCCGGTGCACGCCGACGAGCTCGTGACCCCGGCGGCGCTGGCGGTGCGCCACTGCCTCGACGAGGGCCACCGCCGCGTCTCCCTGCTGATGAACGAGGAAGTCAAGGCCGACTTCGCTGCCCTGGAGGAGGACGACGAGCACCCGGACGCCGTGATAGTCGGCGACCTCGGCGAGGACTTCGCATATCCCGTGCTCAACCGCGCCTTCCGCCATGTGATGGACGGAGCCGAGCTGATCGCTCTGCAGCGCAACCGCTTCTGGCTGCGCGCCGACGGACTCTCGCTGGACGTGGGTCCGTTCGTGGCGGCGCTCGAGTATGCGACTGCTCGCGACGCCTACGTGGTCGGCAAGCCCGCTCCCGGTTTCTTCCACGAGGTGCTCCGGGAGGCGGGGGCCGCCGCCGGCGACTCGGCGATGGTCGGCGACGACATCGAGACCGACGTGGGCGGCGCGCTCGGGGCGGGGCTCGCCGGGATCCTGGTCCGCACCGGCAAGTACCGGCCGGACGCGGCGGCTTCCTCGGGCATCGAGCCGACGGCGACGGTGGACTCGATCGCGGACGTGCCGGAGCTGCTCGGGCTCTGAGCCCGCTACCCGCACTTCCCACCCGGTTAGAGTCGCCTGACGGCCTAGACCAAGCGAGACGAGGAGGTCTCATGGGTCCTGACGCTCCGGCCTGGGTAGCCGAGCTCCCGAAGGGTGCCGACGCCAAGAAACTGCCCGCCTGCGACCTCGTCATGAAGGGCGGCATCACCAGTGGCGTGGTCTATCCCAGTCTCGTGATGAAGCTTGCCAAGCGGTACCGCTTCGCCTGCATCGGCGGAACGTCCGCCGGCGCCATCGCCGCCGCGGTCTGTGGCGCCGCTGAGTACGCCCGTCAGCGAGAGCTACCGCGAGGTGGGATGACGGAGCTTGCGCGGACGATCGAGCAGTTCAAGCAGCCCGGTTTCGTGCTGGGCCTCTTTCAGCCCACGGCGGACACCCGGCCTCTCTTCGAGGTCCTGATGAACGCGTCCACGGCGAAGGCCACGAGACCGAGACGCATCGAGGAGGCCGCGATCGACGCCGCACAGCGGCGTCCTGAGATCCCGATATTGGCCTTCGTGCTCCTGGCGGGCCTCGTGACACTGACCGTGGCCTCCTTCGGGTCGCTCCCGGACGGGTTGGCCGTCGGCCTCGCGCTCGTGATTGCGCTCCCCCTCGCGCTGTTGATCATCGGGGCCGCCGGGCTCGTCTCGGTGTCGCTGCTCGTTCGGCAGGCGGTCCGCTCGCTGAAGGCCTCGGACTACGGGTTCTGCACCGGCACCAAGCAGGCGGGGCGAACCGAGACGGCCCTGATCGACTGGCTGCACGGGCAAATTCAAGCCTGTGCCGGGCGTGACCTCTTGGATCCCCCGCTCACCTTCGGCGACCTCCGCGGCGAGGGCATCCGGCTGGAAATGATGACTACGGACCTCAGCTTCGCGAGACCGATCCGGGTGCCCGAGGACCTCGGGTCATACGTGTTCGATCCGGCCGACCTGCGTGGGCGCTTCCCCGAAAGCGTTGTCAAGGCGATGCTGCCGGAGGTGGCCCGTGAGGACGAACTCTTCGCCCAGCTTCGGCAGACCGTTCCAGAAGACAAGTTGCCGGTGCTGGTCGGCGTGCGGCTGAGCCTGAGCTTCCCGTTCCTCCTGTCGGCGATGCCCCTCTACCTCCCGAATCCCGGCGGGGAGCCAGAGGAGGTGCGCCACCTGTTCTCCGACGGCGGCATTGCCTCGAACTTCCCGGTCCACTTCTTCGACGATTGGTTCCCCGGACGGCCGACCTTCGGCATCGACCTCGCCGAGCTTCCGGACCAAAGTCAGCCCGACGTGTTCATGCCCAAGGACCCGAAGGAGTTCGTGCCACCGCGCTGGAGCGAGATCGACTCCCTGCCGGGCTTCGTCGGCCAGATCAAGGACACGATGCAGAACTGGCGCGACACGATGCAGTCCGAGCTGCCGGGCTTCCGGGACCGCGTCTGCCAGATCCGATTCGACAAGGGCCAGGGCGGGCTCTATCTAGACATGGACGAGAAGGTCATCGAGGACCTGATCAAGCGAGGCGACCAGGCTGGCGAGGTCATCCTCGAGACGTTCAACGAGCGCCAATGGGATCAGCATCGCTTCGTCCGCTACCTGATGCTCATGGCGCTACTTCAGCGCAACGTGCAGGGGGTTAAGCCGGCCTACGCCGAGTTCGCCCCGGCGCTGCGGCTCGGCCTGCCCGAGGTGACCGTCTATCGCGAGGGTCGCGACAAACCGTGGTGCGAGCGCGCCGACGACGCAACGACCGGCGTGGTCGCGCTCGGCGAGCTCTGGGGGCCGCACCCACGAACGGTCGACTTCCGAGGCCCGGACGGCCCGGTCCCCGAGACCCAGTTGCGAGTGGTGCCGAGAGCCTGAGCCGCTCCTATGCGGAGAAGCTGAGCGGCAGGTTGACCATGCCCCGCAGGTAGGGGTCGGTCTGCCACTCCGGGAGGCCGGCCACGGCGAGATCGCGGAGCTTCAGCAGCGTCGAACGTGCCGTCGGTGCTCGGGCTCTAGTGTGCCGCCAACCCGAGAACGAAAGAGGAGCAACGATGCCCGAGCGTGACGGATACATCCCCGGTGTGCCCTGCTGGGTGGACACGAGCCAGCCCGACCCCGAGGCGGTGCTCGACTTCTACAGCGGCCTCTTTGGCTGGGAGTTCGAGAACGTGATGCCGCCGGGCGCAGACGGCAAGTACTTCGTCGCCCGGCTGCGCGGCGGCGAAGTCGCCGCCGTGGGATCGCAGCCCGA
The DNA here is from genome assembly GCA_963751835.1 of uncultured Thermoleophilaceae bacterium. Classification (GTDB taxonomy): domain Bacteria; phylum Actinomycetota; class Thermoleophilia; order Solirubrobacterales; family Thermoleophilaceae; genus JACVRW01. The sequence goes on from CAVVWD010000028.1 coordinate 29,053, forward strand.
AGCCCTGCCGCAGATTGCGACGTGGAACACCTACGTTTGGGTCGAGAGCGCCGACGAGACGGCGTCGAAGGTCCGCGCTGCGGGCGGTGGCGTCGTGATGGAGCCGTTCGACATCATGAACTTCGGCCGCATGGCGTTCCTGACCGATCCCGAGGGAGCCGCGTTCTGCGTCTGGCAGGCGAAGGATCACAGGGGCGCGAGGATCGTCAACGAGCACGGCTCCGTGAACTTCAATGGCCTCCACACCCGCGACGTCGAGGGAGCGAAATCGTTCTACGGCTCGGTGTTCGGCTGGACCACGCTGGCCCTCGACGCCGGCGAGATGTGGACGCTGCCCGGCTACGGCGACTACCTCGAGCGCGACAACCCCGACCTCCGCAAGCAACTCGCGGCTATGGGCGGACCAGTGGGCTTCGAGGACGTCGTCGCCAGCATCAACCCGATCCCGGCCGATCAGACCGACACGCCGGCACACTGGAGCGTGACGTTCGGCGTCGACGACGCCGACGCGACGGCGGAGAAGGCCAGCGAGCTTGGCGGCACGGTGATCGTCCCGCCCTTCGACGTTCCCTGGTCTCGGCTGACGATCGTGGGAGACCCGCAGGGTGCGACGTTCATCGCCAGCCAGTTCGTGCCCGAGAACAAGGACCTCGCCGGCCAGGCGGACGCTGGGGTCAGCGCCCCGTAGCAGCGGGGACGGGGCCGTCGCGGATCACACCGCGCACCTCGTCGACCGATACCGCATCCCATGGGAACTCGACGAGCCACCACGTGGCGCCTGCGGCGGCGTACGGCGCCGGATCGTCGCCGGGCGGGAGGGCGACGACGACGTCGTAGGGCTCCGTGGGGTCCCTGCCGGCCTCCCTGCGCCGCGCCGCGAGGCCAGCGACGATCTCGGCGAGCTGTTCCGGGTGCTCCAGGCCGAGGGGGAAGAAACCCTGGTACCGCGCCGCCCGCCGCACTGGCCTGGGCTTGCCGTAGTAGCCCGCGACCCACACCGGTACTCCCGGGCGCTGGACCGGCCGGGGCAGGAAACGCATGCCGTCGACCGTGTAGTGCTCGCCGCGGTGGTGCACCGGTTCGCCCGACCAGGCGGCCGCCAGGATCTCGAGCGACTCGTCGAGCATGCTTGCGCGTCGGCGGTCGTCGAGCTCTTCGCCCGTGATCGAGTACTCGCTCGCGAACTGGTCGCTGCCCAGGCCGACGCCAAGCGTGAGTCGGCCGCCGCTCAGCCGGTCGAGCGTCGCGGTCTCCCGCGCGACCTTGACAGGCCTACGTCGTGCGAGTGGGGTGACCATCGGGCCGAGCCGGATTCGCTCGGTGGCGGTGGCCATCGCTGCCAGCGTGATCCACGGGTCGGCCACGTCGACCACGGGCTCCTGAAAGCGCAGGTTGTCCCAGACGAAGACTCCGTGCCAGCCCGCCTCCTCCGCCTCGGCGGACAGGTGCGCGACGACCGCCGGGTCGGCCAGCGCATCGAATAGGGGAATGAACAGGCCTGAGCGCATGCGATCACCCTCCCGGCAGACTCTGCTGTGCCCTGGCCGTCCCTCGCGCCGACTCCTCCGGTTCCGCGCGGACCCGCCCCTCGAATACCTCTGGCTCGAGGAAGGCCCGCATGAGCCGCTCGTGGAATCGATGTCGGAGGGCCTGGGCCTCGGCGTGGACGGCGTGGGCATAGTCGGCTGGGTCGGAAGGACGCTCCCCAGGCAAGCGGCCTTCGACAATCTGCCCGGCGGCCCAGGCGTAGACCGCGTTCGCCGCCACCTCGACCTCGAGCATGCGGTAGGGCAGGTACTCCCGCACTCGCCGCTTGGGGATCCCGCCGCGGCGGGCGGAGCGCTCGAGCGCCTTGAACTCGCGCCGGCCCTCGTAGACGGTCACGACGCCGCTCTCCGGATCGAACTGTGCCTCGATTACGGCGTCCTCGTCCTTGCGAGCGATCTCGCGCACCCAGCCGCTCGCATGGTGACGCACGATCACGACCTCGAGCTCGGCGGTGTGCTCGCCGGCCTCGGCCAGTACCGCGAGCCGCGAGCCGGGCTCCACGGTCACACGGGCGCGCAGATCGAGGCGGACGCTTGATAGGCCGCGAGCACCTGGTGTCGGCACCCGGTCTGATCGTGCCTTGACCCAGAGACCGGGATCGGCGGCGAGGCCGATCTGCGCGCCGGGTGGGAGGCGCCTCGGATCGATCACGAGCGAGGTCTGCCTGGTCTCGCCCGGATGGAGGCGCATCGGGGACTGCCTGAACCGAAGTGCGGGCGCTTCGGCTTCCACCGGCGTCGGTGCCTTCGGTTCCTGCCCGCTCGGTGCGGCGCCGTTCTGTGCTTGCTCTGGCGGGGCCTGCACGGGCGCGCGCGAGCTGGGGGCACCGCCGGCCACGAAGGCGGCGCTCCCGGGACCCTCGAAGGCAGCTCGCAGCGCGTCGTTGAGGGTGCGCAGGCCCTCGGCGTCGCGCGCCTTGATCGCGCGACCGGGGGCGACGAGGTGGGCTCCGGCGCGTCGCTCCTCCGCCGCGACGATCGGTCGCAGGACGCGGTCGATGGCCTCGTAGAGCTTGCGCACGATCGGGTGGTGCTCGCTCAGGCCGGAGCGGTCGACCCTCACCACCACCTCCGGGCGCGGAGAGTCGAGCGCCTGGCGCTGCAGACGCTCTATCGCCTCGCACCAGACCTCGCCGTAGAGGTGGCGGGCTCCAGGCCGGCCCTCGTGACCGGCGAGGGTGGCCTCGTGGGCGGCGCGGCCGGACCGGACTACGAGTCCGCCGCGCCGAGTCGCGCGCGAGGGCCCGAGCGTAAACGGCTCGGCGGCGCGACGGACGACGATCCGGGCCGTCACCCCGCGCGCGATCTCCACCTCGCGGTCGAAGAGCAGCGGCCGCTCGGGGTCGGGGTCGGGCCGCGGGTGGGTGACGAGCTGAAGCGGTTCGCCCGGCAAGCCGAGCCACAGCTCGCGGTCGGGGTCCTCGAGCACCGGCCGTAGCTGGACGAGTTGCGAGACGAGCGTGCGAAGCCGGCCCGGAGGCGGCAGCCGCTTGAGCGCGAGCGGCACGCCGACTCGCGTGCCGGCTCCCTCCACCCCGAGAGCCGCCGCAGCCTGGCGCGTGGCGGGTTCGTCGCGGATGTGAGCGAAGGCGTAGGGCTCATCGCCGCCGGCAGGGAAGAACCACGTCTCCACGAGCCGGCCGTCGCGGACGCCTTCGATCCGCCCGCCTCCCTGGGCGAGCCAGACGTCCCGCAACCCGCGCCCGAACAACCCCCGCTGATCCTTGCTGGCGGGGCGCTCGCCGAGCGCCCCCAGCCGATCGTCGACGATCTCCGCGTTCACCCCCTCCCCGTCGTCAGTGCATGTCAGCTCGTGGCGCCAATCGAGCAGGGCGGGAACACCCAACTGCCGGAGCTCTGACTTCCAGCGAGCGAGGAAGTCGGGATCCGGCGGGCCGAACGACAACTCGATGCGCCCTCCACGCCCGCGTGCGGCGATCGCCGCATCCGCGTTCGTCACGAGCTCGGGCACGATCTGCACGAGATCGATGCCTCCCTGAGCGAAGTTCTCGCGAAAGTAACGGCCGCGAACACGACCATGCCGGACCGCGGCTGGGTCCACCGTCATTGCCGGGCGAGGATACGCGCGGGGGCGGCGAGAGCGCTTCCGCCGCCGGCGAGCGTCAAGCGGCCCGTACCGAATGCGAGGAGGGGCCCGTCTGGGGCCCCTCCTCGCTGCGCCTGGTGCCGCCTCGCTCAGCTGGAGCCGAGCAGCACTGCCGAGATGCGGGTGTCGGTGTAGTCCATGTCACCGACGTCGTCCGAGCAGGACAGCGAGAACTCGTGGTCGCCGGCCGCCAGCACGTTGGTGACGATGGTCTGTGCCGACATCGCCTGCTCCTGGTTGCCGTCGGTCTGCTGGGAGAGCGAGCCCTCCTCGGTCGGGGCCGTGAGCTGCGCACCGTTATGCAGGATGCGGCAGAGACCGCGGAGCGACGTGCCGGCCGGGTCGTCGCTGTGCCACTGGCCGCCGGTGGTCACGAGGACCCGGCCCGGCCGCGGAAGCCCGAGCGTGACCGTGGCGCACTTGATCGCGGCGACGCCCGGCTCACAGAGGTCGTCGAACCCGCTGCGACCGATGGTGAGCGCCTCGGCCGGCACACCGCCGATCGTGTTGGCGTTCCCGGCCTGCGCCGCGTTGTCGGCCGCCGCGGCGGCCGGCACCTTGCCGAGCGACGACTCGTCGACATCGGCGCCGCCGAGCGAATCGAGCTTGACGTCGGCGCCCGTCAGGGTGCTCTGCCGAACGTCCTTGCCGCGAACGTCGTTGTTGAGGATCTCGCGGCTGTCGATGGAACCGGCCGCAAACCCGTACGAAACCCCGCCGAGCGCCATGAACAGCGCGAAGCAGGAAATGATGATGGACGCCGAGGGACGGCGCCTGAGGATGGAGCGCATCGTGACCTCTCCTTGGGTGGTTGATGGACCGTCGATGCGGTTCCAACCGGGGGGCGCAGGAGGAATTACGGCCGCGGTCGCCTTCTCACAGCGATGCCCGAATCTGGTGTGTTGCTCGAGGTGGACGACCCGGATGGCCGCCGTGTCGTCCTCGATGAGGAAGGCTGGCTGCACATAGTCCGGGAGCACAGCGAGATGGCCGCTCACAAGGGCGATGTGATGGCCGCGGTAGCCGGGCCGGATCACCGCGGCCAGGACGTGAGACCGGCGCGAGAACGATTCTGGCGACGTGGAGCGAGCCCCAGCCGATGGCTGTTCGTGGTCGTAGACTTCGGCGAGCGGCCGGCCCGCGTGGTGACCGCTTTCGGCCGTCGCGACGATCCGCCGGGCTGGTCGAAGACATGACGGTGACGATCGGCGACATCACCTTCGACGACGCGATCTACGACGAGCGTGGCGATGTCCTCTACCTGCATGTCGGCAAGCGACAACCGGCCGCTGACTCTGTGGGGACGCCCGAGGGCCACGCCGTCCGCTACGGCCCGGACGGCGAGGTGATCGGCGTCACGATCGTGAACGCTCGCTGGCTCCTCGATCGCGACGGCAAGGTCACCATCACGATGCCCAAGCGGGTGGAGGTCAGCGCCGACGCGCTGGCGCCGGCGCTCGCGTCGCCCGCGGCATAAGCCGCTCCGTCAGTGCCGATGGGTAAGGGTTCGCACGGCTTGCGAGAGCCAGCCCGCACGCTGTTTGCTCAGCCCGGCCGCCTCGAGCGCTTTCGCGTGGTCGAAGTAGACCCGCACCCGCTCGGGCATGCCGTCCCGAATGGCCCACAGATGCGTGAAGTCCATGTGCAGCGGCTCCGCGGTGCCCTCGAGGTAGGCGACCAGGTGAGCGCGCACCACGAATCGCCCGCCGGGCGCCTCACGGATCTCATAAGGCTCCATGCGGAAGTCTTCCCAGGTCCCAAAGAAGTCCTCCCAGAATCTCTTCACGGCAGCTCTCCCGTGAAAGGTCGCGCTGAGCGGACCGCCTGGGTCGTTCTCATACACGAAGTCGTGATGGACCCTCGCCAAACGGCGTCGAAGTCGCGGCGGCTCATCAACTCGTAGCCCTCGCGCATACCTTCGATGTCCTCGTGCGACACCCCTCGTGCAGTATCCCGCACCGAAATTGAGGCTTGTACGACGCACTGACGAAGAAGCGGAGGGACTGGCGGAAGCGACGCGGTCGGTGTGACCAGGGGGCGGCGTCGGTCGAACCTTTGGGGGCGCGCGTGCGTATACGAGGGTCGGGAACCCTCGTTCATCGATTGAAGGGGGACGGAGAGATGCGGTTCGCTATGCGGCTGGTCGCTGTGAGCGCCGTCTGGGCCGGGCTGGGGATCGTCGCGGCGCCGGTGGCCGGGGCGGCGGATACGCAGCCGCCGACGGCGCCGTCGAACGTGCGGGTTCTCGCGGTCACGCCCGACACCGTGACGATCGCGTTCACCGGCTCGACGGACAATGTCGGGCTGAAGTGGTACGTGGCGCGCGTCGAGGGCGTTCGCGAGCAGGCCACCACGACGCCGGGCGGGACTCAGATCGGCGGGCTGAAGTCCGACACGACGTACTCGCTGACCGTCGTGGCGGTCGACAAGGCGGGCAACGTGTCGGCGCCGAGTGAGCCCAGGGCGGCCACGACCGCGAAATGGACGCCGCCGACCGGCCTGCGGGTGACGGGCGCCTCCGGCGGCACCGTGAGCCTGGCCTGGGACCGGCCGTCGAACATGGCGGACCCCTACCGCTACCTCGTCTACGACGAAGGGCGGGCCGAGGCAATGGCGAAGTGGCAGTCGGTCACGATGCAGCGCCTGGCGCCCGGCAGCCACGTCTTCACGGTCAAGGCGATGCACTCGAGCGGAGATCTCTCGCCGGCGAGCAATCCGGTGACCGTGACGGTGGCGCCCAGGGGCTCCGACCAAACCGCGCCGACGGCGCCGCAGAACGTCCTGGTCAGGGAGGAGGACTACAACTTCGTCACGACCTGGGATCCCTCGACCGACAATGTCGATCCCGCGCCCGCCTACGACATCTTGCTGGACTTCGGGGGCGACCTGTTCACGATCCGCTACGCCGTCTCCGGGACCACCTACCGCGGGTCGTTCAACTCCGCGGTCCGCGCGGTGGACCAGGCCGGCAACCGCTCCACGCCCACGCCCTCGACATTGGTGTGGTGATCGATCCGGCTTGATCCGCCCGCACTCCCCGTAACCTGGCGCCGTGAGCGACTACTACCTCGTCGAACGTGCGAAGGGTCCGGCGTGGGATCACTCGCGGGGCCGCCGTGACCAGGACGGCTGGGACGCGCACGCGGCGTTCATGGACGCCCTCGCCGAGGAGGGCGTCGTCCTGCTCGGTGGTCCCATAGGCGAAGGCGACGGCGAGAACGCCCTGCTCATCGTCGACGCAGAGAGCGAGGCCGAGATCCGTGCGCGCCTCGCCGAGGACCCCTGGACGGACGACATGCTGACGATCGAGAGCGTGAAGCCGTGGTCGGTGTGGCTGCGCGCGGACGTTCGGCCTTAGGCCTCACCCTCCACGGCCCGGCGGCTCAGCCGCGGCGTAGGTGGCGGTACCGGCGGATCAGCGCGTTCGTGGAGCTGTCGTGCGCGAGCTCGGGCTCGTCGTCCGACTCGAGCTCGGGGATGATCCGGTTGGCCAGCACCTTGCCGAGTTCGACCCCCCACTGGTCGAACGAATCGATGCGCCAGATCGTGCCCTGCACGAACACCTTGTGCTCGTAGAGGGCGACCAGGGCGCCGAGGCTCCCCGGCGTCAGCCGCTCGGCGAGGATCGTGTTGCTCGGCCGGTTGCCTTCGGTCACCCGGTACGGGACCTGGAGCTCGGGTCCGCCCTCGGCGGCCAGCTCCTCGGCGGTGCGTCCGAAGGCGAGCGCCTCGGTCTGCGCCAGCAGGTTCGCCAGCAGCAGGTCGTGGTGGCGCCCGAGCGGGTTGAGCGATTGACAGAAGCCGATGAAGTCGCAGGGGATGATCTTTGTGCCCTGGTGCATCAGCTGGTAGAAGGCGTGCTGGCCGTTCGTGCCCGGCTGGCCCCAGACGATCGGCCCGGTCTGATAGTCGACCGGGCGGCCGTCGAGGTCGACGTGCTTGCCGTCGCTCTCCATGTCGAGCTGCTGCAGGTAGGCCGTGAAGCGCTCGAGATACTGGTCGTAGGGGAGGACGGCAACCGTCTCGCAGCCGAGGAGGTTGTTGTTCCAGATCCCGACGAGCGCCAGCAGCACCGGCAGGTTGCGCTCGAGGGGGGTCGTGCGGAAGTGCTCGTCCATCGCGTGGAAGCCGGCCAGCATCTCGCGGAAGCGCTCCGGCCCGACCGCGATCATCAGCGACAGCCCGATCGCCGACGGGTAGGAGTATCGGCCTCCCACCCAGTCCCAGAACTCGAACATGTTCGCGGTGTCGATCCCGAACTTCGCAACCTCCTCCGCGTTGGTCGAGACCGCAACGAAGTGCTTCGCCACCGCCGCCTCGTCGCCGCCCAGGCCGGCGAGCGCCCACTCGCGTGCGCTGTGGGCGTTCGTCAGCGTCTCGAGCGTCTTGAAGGTCTTGGAGGCGACGATGAAGAGCGTCTCCTCGGGATCGAGGTCGCGCGTGGCCTCGACGAAGTCGGTGCCGTCCACGTTCGAGACGAAGCGCGAGACAAGCTCCCGGTCGGCGTAATGACGGAGCGCAATGGTGGCCATCGCGGGGCCGAGGTCGGAGCCGCCGATGCCTATGTTGATCACATTCCGGATCCGCCTGCCGGTGTGCCCGCGCCACTCGCCCGAGCGGACGCGGCCCGCGAAGTCCGACATGCGGTCGAGCACGGCGTGCACCTGGGGGACGACGTCCACGCCATCCACGAGGATCGACGCGTCGCGCGGCGCGCGCAGCGCTACGTGCAGCACGGCCCGGTCCTCGCTGACGTTGATCTTCTCGCCGCGGAACATGGCGTCGATCCGCTCGCGCAGCCCCGACTCCTCGGCGAGCGCGAGCAGCAGCCGCATCGTCTCGTCGGTCACCCGCTGCTTGGAGTAGTCGAGGTAGAGCCCGGCCCCCTCCGCGGTGAGCCGCTCGCCGCGGCCCGGGTCCTCGGCGAAGAGGGTGCGCAGGTGGACGTCCACGAGCTCGTCGCGGTGCGCCTCGAGGGTGGTCCAGGTGCCGGCTCGCCCTGTTACGGCGTCCATGGCTCGTGCCAGCTTCCGTTGCCCGCCACCAGCTGCTGCGCCGAGTCGGGGCCCCAGGAGCCCTTGGCGTACGGCTGCACCGGTGGTGGGTTGTCGAGCAAGGGCTGCATCACCCGCCAGGCCGCCTCGACACTGTCCTGACGTGTGAAGCGCAGGGTGTTGCCGGCCATCGCCGCGTGGAGCAGCACCTCGTACGGCGTCGCCCCCTCACCGACCTCGTTCGCGAACTCCATGTCGAGCGTGATCGGTTCCGGGTCGCGCTGATCGGCGCGGTGGGCGTCGAGCCTGACCCGCACCCCCGTCCGCGGGTCGAGGCGCAGGACCAGCTGGTTTGGCTCGTCGTCGCGCCTGCGCATCCCGAACCCGAGGCGCGGCGCTTGCTTGAAGACGAGCCGCAGCTCCGTCTGAGTCACCGGCAGCCGCTTGCCGGTGCGAATGAAGAAGGGCACGCCCGACCAGCGCCAGTTCTCCACCTCGACCCGCAGCGCGGCATAGGTCTCGGTACCGGAGTCCCTCGCCACGCCCTCGATGTCGCGGTAGCCCTCGTACTGACCGCGGACGTAGAACGCGGGGTCGGCGTCCGGCATCGACCGGAACACGCTGAAGATGCCGTCCTTCAACGTGGCCGGATCGGGCCCGGACGGCGGCTCCATCGCCGCCGCGGCCACGACCTGCATGAGGTGGTTCGCCACCACGTCCCGCAGCGCCCCCACCGGGTCGTAGAAGTGGCCGCGGTCCTCGACGCCGAAGCTCTCCGCCATCGTGATCTGCACACTCGCCACGTGCTGGCGGTTCCACAGCGGCTCGAGCATCGTGTTGGCGAAGCGCAGGTAGAGCAGCTCCTCGAGCCCCATCTTCCCGAGGAAGTGGTCGATCCGAAGCAGCTGCGACTCGTCGATGTACTCGTGCACCTCCGCATTCAGGGCACGGGCCGAGGGAAGGTCGTGCCCAAACGGCTTCTCGACCACCACCCGGCCGCCCTTGGTGAGGCCGGCCTCGGCGAGCCCCTTGATCACGGTCCCGAACAGGAACGGCGGAATCTCCAGGTAGAAGACCGGCGTCTCAGCCGTGCCGATCGCCTCGCCGAGGCGCTCGTACGTGGCCGGGTCGCTGAAGTCCCCGCTGATGTAGGAGAGGCGCGCGGCGAGTCGCTCGAAAACGTCCGGGTCGAGCGTTTCCCCCGTGCGCTCGATCGACGTCTTCGCGTGCTCTCGGAGCTGGTCATCCGTCCAGTCGTCGACCGCGACCCCGACGATCTCGCAGCCCAGCAGCTCACGGCGCTCGAGCCGGTACAGCGACCGGAACGTCATCACCTTCGCCAGGTCGCCCGTGATGCCGAAGATCACGAAGACGTCGGCGACCGGGCTGCGGTCCTCGGCCTGTTGCGGAGCGGCGGCGGTCGTCGTCATTGCTTCGGAGCCGCCTTCTCCGCGTGGCCCCCGAACTCCGAGCGCATCGCGGACATCGCCTTGTCGGCGAACGCGTCGAGGCCACGGGAGTCAAAGCGCGCGAATAGCGCGGTGGTGAGCACGGGCGCGGGCACGCCCTCCTCGATCGCGGCGATGGCCGTCCAGCGGCCCTCGCCGGAGTCGGACACGCGGCCGGAGAACTGGTCGAGCTGGGGCGAGTCCACGAGCGCCTCGGCGGTCAGGTCGAGCAGCCACGACCCGATCACGCTACCCCGGCGCCAGACCTCGGCCGCGGCCGCGACGTCGATCTCGTAGCGGTACGCCTCGGGGTGCTCGAGCGGGGCCGTCTCGGCGTCCTTGTCGACCTCGGCGGCCCCGGCGTTCGCGTTCTTCAGGATGTTGAGACCCTCGGCGTAGGCGGCCATCAACCCGTACTCGATGCCGTTGTGGACCATCTTCACGAAGTGCCCCGCGCCCGAGGGGCCGCAGTGCAGGTAGCCGGCCTCCCCGGGTGCGAGCTCGCCCTCGCGGCCGGGCGTCCTCGGTGCGGCGTCCACACCCGGGGCGAGCGACGCGAAGACCGGCTCCAAGCGGCCCACGGCCGCCTCGTCGCCGCCGATCATCAGCGAGTAGCCGCGCTCGAGGCCCCACACCCCGCCGCTCGTGCCGCAGTCGAGGTAGTGGAGGCCGTGCTCCGCCAGCCGGGCCGAGCGGCGCAGGTCGTCGCGGTAGTAGGAGTTCCCGCCGTCCACGACCACGTCGTCCTCGTCGAGCAGCGGGACCAGCGAGTCGAGCGTCTGGTCCACCACCGCGGCGGGCACCATGAGCCACACGGCTCGGGGACGCTCGAGCTCGCCGACGAGCTCCTCGAGCGATCCGGCGCCCGTCGCCCCCTCCGCAACCAGCTGCCGGACGGGCTCCGGGTGCACGTCGAAGGCCACGCACCCATGGCCGGCTCGCAGCAGCCGCCGCACCATGTTGGCGCCCATCCGTCCGAGTCCCACCATCCCGAGTTGCATTTGCGCGACTCCTCTCGCTTGATTTTGGTTGCGAGGCTCAGGCTCTCGCAGCGGGTTCCAGCTCGCGTTCCGGAGGGCCGCTGGGAGGCGGCTTGTCGTCGAAGTACCCCGACCCCTCGATGCTGATGTGCGGCAGGATCCGGTCGAGCCAGCGGGGCAACCAGATCGTCCTCCTGCCGGCGACCGTGATCAACGCGGGCACGAACAGGCACACCACGACCGCGTCGATCGCGACCGCCGTGGCCAGGCCGAGGCCGAACTGCTTGATCGTCGGGTCGCCGTTCAGGACGAAGCTGCCGAACACGCAGAACATGACGAGCGCCGCCGCCCCGATGATGCGCCCCGAGTAGCCGAGCCCCTCGATCACCGTCGCGCGTGCGCCCTTGCCCTCCTTGAAGTGCTCCTGGATCTGGGTCAGCAGGAACACCTGGTAGTCGGTCGAGAGGCCGAACAGGATCGCGAACATGATCAACGGGACGAAGCTGACGACGGGTATCGCGCCGTCGAGGCCGATCAGGCTCGAGGCAAAGCCCTCCTGGAAGACGAGCGTGAGCACGCCGTAGGCCGCCCCGACCGAGATGAGGTTCATCACCGCTGCCTGGGCGGGCAGCACGAGCGAGCGGAACCCGACCAGCAGCACCAGGAAGCTGAGCGCCGCGACGACCAGGATGACCAGCGGGAGCTTGCTGGTGATCTTGTCGGCGAGGTCGACATAGGCGGCTGTCGTGCCGCCGACGAAGGCCGTCATGCCCTGGCCCTTGGTCGCCTTCGGGATCGTCGTGTCCCTCAGGTCCGAGACCAGGTCCTCGGTGTCGAGGTCGGAGGGCGACGTCGTGGGAATCAGCGTGTAGACCGCCGCAGTCCCCTGCTTGTTGACGAGCGGCTGCGTCACTGACTTGACGCCCTTGGTCTTCTGGAGGTCTGTCCGCAGGGTCTGGAGGCGCGGGTCGGTTGCCGGCTGCTCGGCCTGCTTCTTCTTGTTGTCGAGCTGCTGCTGCTGGCTCTTCGTGCCTGCCTGGACCTGCTGCTTGGCTTGCGTCGATGCCTGGTCGGGCGGCACGCCCTCCGCCTCGAGCTGCTCGGTCAGTTGCTCCTCCTGCTGGGACGACTGCTGGTTGAGCTTCTTCTGCTGCTGATCGATCTGGTTGAGGTTGTTTTGATCCGGCTTCGCGGGCTTGCTGAGCTGGACGGAGATCAGGAACGGTCCGTTCGTCCCCTCCCCGAACCCCTCCGTGATCAGGTCGTAGGCCTGGCGTGCGGTCGTATCGGTCGGCTCCGCGCCGACGTCCTCCTGCCCCAGACGCATCGACAGCGTGGGGATCGACAGAGCCAGCAGAACAACCAGCACCGCGATCATCACGGGCCAGCGGTGATTGGCGATCCCCGTGGCCAACCTCGTCCAGAGCGGGGATTGCGTCTCGGCTGCACGGGTCTTGCGGAACGGCAGCGTGAGCGCCGAGACGTGCGATCCGAGCAGCCCGAACAGGGCCGGCAGCAGGGTGAGCGCCGCCAGAATGGCGAACACCACCGCGATCGCAGACGTGTAGCCCAGGGTCGTGACCAGCGGGATTCCGGCGACCACGAGCGCCAGCAGGGAGATCGCGACGGTGCCTCCCGCGAACAGGACCGCGCCGCCCGCGGTCGCGGTCGCGCGCGCGATCGACTCGTGGACCTCCATGCCCTGACCGACCTGCGTTCGGTGCTTGGTGACGATGAACAGCGAGTAGTCGATCCCGACCGCGAGGCCGATCATGGTCGCCAGCGTGGGTGCGGTGGTAGGGATGTCGGCGATGTGGCTGAGCAGCGTCACGACGCTCAGGCCGCACAGCAGGCCAAGCACGGCTGTGACGATCGGCAGGCCCATCGCCACCGCCGAGCCGAAGACGAGCAGCAGGATCACCATCGCGGCCAGAATCCCGATCTTGTCGCTGGCCCCTGTGTCCGGCTTGGATAGCTCCTGGCCGACGTAGCCGCCGATCGCCACCTGGAGCCCCGCCTTCTTCGCCGGGTTTGCGGCGTCGAGCACGGCGTTGCCCTCGTCCTCGGTGATCGAGCCCTGACCCACGTCGAGCGCCACCGATATGTAGCCGATCTGCTTGTCCTTGCTGAGCGCGCTGGACCCGGCATCGCTCAGGGGGCTGACGGCGGCCGTCACGTGCGGCGTTTTCTTCAGGTTGCTGACCGACGAATCGATGGCCTTCGAGTACTTCGAGTCGCGTCAGCTTGCCGCTGTCGGTGGCAATGACCAGCGGGTTCGATCCGTAGGCCTGGCTCGGGAAGCGGCCGCTCAGGAGGTCGGTGGCGCTCTGGCTGCCGGTCCCGGGCAGGGTCACGTTGTTGGTGGTCTCCGAGCCGGCGTCGCGGGCGGCGATCACAAGCGCCACGACCAGTACGAGCCACAGGCCGAGGACCACAAAGCGCCAGCGCGCGCACGCGCGGCCGAGTCTGTAAAGCAGGCCAGTCATCCGAACCTCCTACCTCCTCCATCAGCGGTTTCGCTGCGTTGTGTCGGCGTGAGGCGAATTGTCCGCTTGTACCGGACCGCGTACAAGAGGGGGACCCCGCGTGTTTTCCCTACGGTTTCGCGGGAGGGGGCGCTGCTCGGAGCCGCTAGCCGATGGCCGCCTGCAGCTGGAAGCGGGAGCGGATCCCGAGCTTTTGGTAGGCGCTGCTGAGGTGGCGCTCGATGGTCTTCTCGGTCACGAACAGCGCTTGTGCGACCTCACGGTTGGTGTGCCCCTCGGTCACTTGACGGCAAACGCGCAACTCCGCCGCGGTCAGCGCGCCAGGCCCGGTCAGCTCAACCCGCGCCCGACGCCCCGGGCCCGCGTGCAGCTCGGCCCGCGCGCTCTCGGCCAGCGCGAGCGCACCGCACTCTTCGGCTAGCTGGATCGCCCTCCGCTGGGCGTCTCGCCCCTCCCGCCGCCGTCCGGCGCGGCCCAGTTCCGTGCCGAGGTTGGCGAGCGCGTGAGCCAGCTCCAGCCGCGCAGAGCTGCGCTCCAGGACCGAGACCGCTTCCTCGAGCAACGCCAGCCCCTCGTCTCCACCGATCGCCAGGCCGGCGCTGCGCAGTGACCGCCCCAACGCCCCGGGTGCACCGACGCGGCGAGCCACGGTCAGCTGCTCGCGGGCAAGCCGGGCGGCCGTCTGCGAGTCGCCCAGCGAGGCGAGCGCCGGCGCCGCGAACGCCTTCCAGTGGCTCCACCAGGGCTGCTCGTACGCCTCGAGCCGCTCGCCACACCACATCAGGTCGGCGACGCCCTCGCGCACGTGGCCCTGGGCGATCCGCAGGCGCCCGCGGGCGATCAGGTACTGGTCGACGTACAGGCGATCCTCGGCGATCCCGAGCGCCTCGCCCGTTTGCGCCAGCTCTTCCGCGGCCGCGAGAGCTCCGCGCTCGATGTGCACGACGATCGCCACCGAGAGGAGCTGCAGCAGAGCGAAATGCGGCTCTTCCACGAGCAAGAGTCCGGTCTCGGCCTCGACCTGTGCGTCGGGAAGCGAACCCTGCGCGAGCGCGATCGCGGCGCGCCGGCCGTGGATGAGGCCCTGTCTCGTCGCATGGCCCTCACGGCGGGCGCCTTC
>CAVVWD010000029.1:0-129053 GCA_963751835.1 uncultured Thermoleophilaceae bacterium
TACAACATGGCCGAGCAGGCCACCGCGGAAGGCAATCCCGTCGCCGCGCGGCGTGAGAGCTGTTGCTCGGCATACCACGCAGCGATAGAGCTGATCGGGAAGCGCTGGACCGGCGCCATCGTCTTCGTCCTGCTGGACGGCCCGCTGCGCTTCTCCGAGGTGAAGGTCCTGGTGCCCGACCTGTCGGACCGCCTCCTGTCCGAGCGCCTGAAGGAGCTCGAGGCCGAGGGGATCGTCGAGCGCCGCGTGAGCGACGGCGACGCCGGTGCGCGTCGAGTACGCCCTCACCGACAAGGGCCAGCGCGCTCGAGCCCGCCGTGCGGGCGCTCAAGGTCTGGGCGCGCTCCTGGCTGCTGCGGCCGACGCTCGCTCGGCCGGTGCGCGCGCCGTTAGCTCCCGGCTCCGCCACCCGACCGCCGAAGGAGCCCGCATGGCCGACCAGCCCAAGACCGCCGACGACGTCAAGTCGTTCGTCGAGGAGCGCGACATCCGCTTCGTCCGCCTCTGGTTCACCGACATCCTCGGCCAGCTGAAGAGCTTCTCGATCAACGCCGCAGGAGCTCGACGACGCCTTCGAGGGCGGCATGGGCTTCGACGGCTCCTCGATCACCGGCTTCAACGCGATCGAGGAGTCGGACATGATCGCCATGCCCGACCCGTCGACCTTCACGGTGCTGCCCTGGCGGCCGGAGGACAAGGGCGTGGCGCGCATGTTCTGCGACGTCGTCACGCCCGAGCCGCGAGCCCTACGAGGGCGACCCGCGCCACGTGCTGCGCCGCGCGCTCGAGCGCGCCGAGTCGATGGGCTTCACAACTTCTACGTCGGGCCCGAGCTCGAGTTCTTCTACTTCCGCAACGCCAGGCCCGAGAACGGCGGGCCCGGAGATCCTCGACGAGGGCGGCTACTTCGACCTGACCACGCTCGACGCCGGCTCCGACGTGCGCCGCGAGACCGTGCTGGCGCTCGAGCAGCTCGGCATCCACGTGGAGTACACCCACCACGAGGTCGGGCCCGTCGCAGCACGAGATCGACATGCGCTACGCCGACGCGCTGAAGATGGCGGACGACTGCATGACCTACCGCATCACGGTCAAGGAGTACGCCATGAAGTACGGCTGGCACGCGACCTTCATGCCCAAGCCGCTGTTCGGCGAGAACGGCTCGGGGATGCACACCCACCAGTCGCTCTTCAAGGACGCGCAGCAACGCCTTCTACGACGCCGAACGACCAGTACTTCCTGTCCGACGTCGGCAAGGCGTTCATCGCCGGCCAGCTCAAGCACGCGCGCGAGATCACCTCGGTGTTCGCGCAGTGGGTGAACTCCTACAAGCGGCTCGTGCCGGGCTACGAGGCGCCGGTGTACTGCGCCTGGTCGCGCCGCAACCGCTCGGCGCTCGTGCGGGTGCCGCTCTACCACCCCGGCAAGGAGCAGGCCACGCGCATGGAGCTGCGCTGCCCCGACCCGGCCTGCAACCCCTACCTGACGTTCGCGATCCTGCTGGCGGCCGGCCTCGAGGGCATCGAGAAGGGCTACGAGCTGCCCGAGCCGATGGAGAAGAACCTGTACCACATCAGCCCGGAGGAGCGGAAGCGGCTCGGGCATCGAGCAGCTGCCCGAGACGCTCGGCGAGGCGATCGAGCTGACCGCGGAGTCGGAGCTCGTGCTGCGCACCTTCGGCGAGCACATCTTCAACCGCTACGTCGAGATCAAGCGGCAGGAGTGGGAGGACTACCGCGTCCAGGTGACCCAGTGGGAGCTCGACCGCTACCTGTCGATCCTGTAGCGAGCGCGTAGGATCTCGCCACCGGGCGCAGCTCCATAACAAGTCAAGCGGGGGCCTGACGATAGAAAGGCCGCTGCATGTCAGAACGCCGCTCGATCTTCGCCCTGTCCGCCGGTCCGCGCGCCAAGTGGGTCGTGCTTCGCGATCTGGCTGGTCGGCATCTTCATCGCCGCCGGCCCGGCGCAACCTGCCCGGCAAGTTCACCGACGCCGAGGAGAACGAGTCGACCTCGTTCCTGCCCGGCGACGCCGAGTCGACCAAGGCGCTCGACGGCCGCCGAGGAGCTGCAGGGCGGCGAGCTCGCGCCCGGCGGTGATCGTCTACCGGCGCGAGTCCGGGCTCACCGCCGGCCGACCGGCAGAAGATCGTCGAGGACGTCCGGCGCGCTGACCGAGCGAGCGCTTCCCGGGCGTCGTCGCCGACGGCGCGACCGCCGCCGCGGGCGGCCAGGCGGGCAGCGCCAGAGGGCCGGCGGCGGCGCGCGCCAGCCGAGGCCGGCGCGGCGCCGAGGGCTGCGGCGGCCCGACCACGCCGATCCCGGGCCAGCCCGCGGACTACGCGCCGTTCGTCGGCCCGATCTGCTCGGCGGACGGCAAGGCCGCGATCGTGACCGCCTACCTCAAGGGCGACGGCGAGGCCGACACGATCCTCGACCCGATCGCAGTTCTGGCGCGACACGGTCTCGGACCCGGGCGGCGGCCTCGAGGTGAAGATCACCGGCGGCGCCGGCTACGCGGCGGACGCGATCGAGGTCTTCGAGAGCATCAACGGCACGCTGCTGCTGGCGGCGGTCGCGCTGGTGATCGTCCTGCTGATCCTGATCTACCGCTCGCCGATCTTCCTCTTCATCCCGCTCGCGGCGGTGATCTTCGCCGAGATGCTCGTCGCGCTCGATCGGCTACGGCGCTCTCCGAGCTGGGCGTGACGATCAACGGCCAGTCGAGCTCGATCATGTCGATCCTCGTGCTCGGCGCGGGCACCGACTACGCGCTGCTGATCGTGGCCCGCTACCGCGAGGAGCTGCACCACACGCGTGGACAGGCACGAGGCGATGCGGGCCGCGATGACGCTCGGCCGGCCCGGCGGTGTTCGCCTCGCGCCGCGACCGTGATCGCGGCGCTGCTGTGCCTGACGATCGCGAAGGTCAACGGCACGTCCGGCCTCGGCCCGATCGGCGCGATGGGCGTGGCCTGCGCGGCGCTCTCGATGCTCACGCTGCTGCCCGCGCTGCTGACGATCTTCGGCCGCCGCGCGTTCTGGCCGTTCGTCCCGCACACGCCCGAGCTGGCAGCGCGCCGAGCAGCTGCCGCCCGGAGGCGCTCGGCCGGCGGATCGTGGAGGGCTCGACGCGTCGGCGCGCTGCTGCCGGTCATCGGCGCGTGCCTGGTCGTCTGCGTGCTGCTGCCGCTGGTCGCTCCTCAACGCGCTGCTCGCGGCGTCGAGCTCATCGCGGCGGCGCGCGATCCCGTCGCTGATCGTCGGGCCGCTCGACCGCGCCGTCTTCACGCCCTACGAGCTGCGCCGCATCAAGCACGAGCACCTGGCCGACGCCACGCACGGCTTCTGGAAGCGCGTCGGCGACCGCGTGGCGACGCGGCCCGACGCGGGTGCTGCGTCGGCTCGATCGCGGTCCTGCTGGTCCTGTGCGCCGGCCTCGCCTTCTTCTCCACCGACCTGACCACCAACGACAGCTACCGCACCGAGGTCGAGTCGGTCGAGGGCCAGGAGCTGCTGGCCAAGAGCTTCCCGGCGGGCGCCAGCGCGCCGACCGACATCGATCGTGCCGCGACGCCGGCCGACGTGGCGGCGGTGACCGCGCGCGCGTCGAGGGCGTCGACGGCGTCGAGGCGGTCTCGCCGCCGGTGGCCGAGGGCGAGCGCGGGCGTGCTCGTGCAGGCCACGCTCGAGCCGCCGCCCGTACTCGACCGAGGCCTTCGACCTGATCGAGCCGATCCGCGACGCCGCGCACGAGGCCGGCGCCGGGCACGCTGGTCGGCGGCGCCGACCGCGGTCGAGTTCGACGTGCGCGAGGCGGCCGCCTGGGACTCGACGGTGATCCCGCCGATCGTGCTCGTCGTCGTGTTCCTGATCCTGGTGCTGCTGCTGCGCGCGGTGGTCGCCCCGCTGGTCCTGATCGGCACCGTGATCCTCAGCTTCCTGGCCGCGCTCGGCGTCGGCTACTTCGTCTTCGACGTGGTCTTCGGCTTCCCGGGCTCGGACCCGTCGCTGCCGCTGTTCGCGTTCGTGTTCCTGGTCGCGCTGGGGGTCGACTACAACATCTTCCTGGTCGCCCGCGCGCGCGAGGAGACGCTCAAGCACGGCACGCGCGAGGGCATGCTGCGCGCGCTCGCGGTCACCGGCGGCGTGATCACGAGCGCCGGGCATCGTGCTCGCCGGCACCTTCTCGGTGCTCGCCGTCCTGCCGCTCGTGTTCCTCACCGAGATCGGGTTCGTGGTCGCCTTCGGCGTGCTGCTCGACACCTTCCTCGTGCGCAGCGTGCTGGTGCCGGCGCTCGTGCTCGAGATCGGGCCCGAAGGTCTGGTGGCCGTCGGCGCTCGCGAAGCGCGAGCAGAGGGAGCCGGCCCAGGTCTAGGTCGGGGCCCTCGCACCGAGTGATAAGCGCTTCTCGGGGCGAGACCGAACGGCTTGACCACCGCGCAGCTCGTCTGATGCCTCGTCAAGAAGTAGAATCCGGTCGGATATTGCGCAAGGGTGGTGCGATGCAGCGAGTCTCTCTCAATCGCCCTGACCTGAAGCTCGACCCGGAGGACCCGCCCGGGTTCCGCTGCGCCATGTGGCGCTTCGGCGAGTCGCTCGGCGCCGAGCGGGTAGGCACCACGCTGTACGAGATCCCGCCCGGCGAGGCGGTCTGCCCGTATCACTACGAACACGCCGAGGAGGAGTGGCTGCTCGTGCTTGATGGGAACCCCACGCTGCGCGAGCCCGACGGCGAGAACCGACTCGAACCCATGGATGTAGCGTTCTTTCCGCCTGGACCCGGTGGTGCGCACCAGGTGCGCAACGACACTGCCAAGACGGTCCGCGTCCTCATGTGGGGAGAGAATCTCTACCCCGGGGCGTCGACCTACCCCGACAGCAACAAGATCGGTATCTGGACCCGTCCCGGGGAGGACGGCAGGCTGTACCGGCTCGGGACGGAGGTCGACTACTACGACGGCGAGGGCAACCAGCGCTGAGGGCTCGCCGGGCCGATGTGCGCTCTCGTCGCGGGTGTGGTGGTCTTGGGGAGTGAGCCATTCGGGCGTTTTGTGCGAATGGATGGGTATGACGCGCGGTGTTCGAGTTGGTCTACTTGCCGCGGCGATTTTTGTGGCGGTTGTGCTCGGGGCCGCGCGCGCCGACGCGGCTAGTTATCTCGGGTCACCCGATACGTCCGCGCAACCGGACGCCTTTGCCTGTGCGGCCTGCCCGCCCGCGACGAGCATCGGTCTCCAGCAGTTCGCCCTGCGCGGCGCGCTGACGGAGTCGCCCGAGGACGGTGTGCTGGTCTCGGCCAGCGTCTATGCCAAGCGGATCGCGGGCGGCGAGCAGCCGCGCATCGCGGTGCTGCGCCCGGCCGGCGGCGGCGGGCCGGGTGTCTCGGTGCTCGATTCGGCGCCCGTGCCCGTGACTTCGCCCGGCGGCGCCGTGCACGCGGTCGATGGCCTGCATCTGGGAGTCAGGGCCGGCGACTCGGTCGGCTTTCTGTTCCGGACCGGCGAGGTCGACCTCGGCGCCAGGGTGCGTCCCCGCCCCGACGGCGCCGTGCAGTCCTTTAGGCAACCGTGCGGGCCCTGCGGGATGGACGGCGGCACCGGCGTCGAGCTGCTCTATGACGCCGTCGTCGAGCCCGACGTCGACGAGGACGGGCTCGGCGACGAGAGCCAGGATCCAGACGGCGGCGGCCTGGGCCTGGACTGGGAGGACGACTGGTTCGATGACTTCGAGGAGGGCGACGAACTCGACGACGACTTCGATGACGACGCCGGCCCGGCGGCGCGGCGGCGGCTGCGGCTGCTGGACGTACAGCGCCTCCGCGGCGGCGGCGCATCGCTACTGCTCAGGGTCCCCAAGCGGGGGCGCCTGAGGGCCGGCGTGACGCTGCCCGACAACCGCCGCAC
This sequence comes from uncultured Thermoleophilaceae bacterium, assembly GCA_963751835.1. Taxonomy (GTDB): domain Bacteria; phylum Actinomycetota; class Thermoleophilia; order Solirubrobacterales; family Thermoleophilaceae; genus JACVRW01. Next base: position 5,909 of record CAVVWD010000029.1, read on the forward strand.
CGGCGCCGGACCCTTCCTCACGATCCTGACCGGCGACCTGCGCGTCAAGCGCCCCGGGCGCGTCCGGCTGCGCCTCGCATCAACACCGCCCGGGGCACGCTTCCTGTCGCGACGCAAGTCGGTCCGCACCAAGCTCGTTGCGTCCCTCCTCCAACGCGACGGCCAGCTCAAGGTCCGGATGCGCTCGGCCAGGCTGTAGGGCGAGCGGCCGTCAGGCCCGTCGTGTCCGCCGCCAGGGTCGGACCCACCTCCGCAGTCGGCGCGGTCGGGGCCGCCATCGCGCACCTCCAACCTGTCGGCGTCCGGCCCGCCCCACGCGGCGCCGCGGCGTTCTGTCCCGCCTGACCGCGCACGCGTCCTGAGCGCCGCGATCACCGCAGCTTGCGGCGCACGGTCAGGAGCGGGACGCGCTCGCCCGAGTCCAGCCAGGCTCTCGCGCGGATCCGGACCACGCCGCGGCGGCGGTGCTCCAGCAGCCGCCGGCCACGGCGCGTGAGCTTGAAGGTCACGCGGCGCCGGCCGGCGGCACGGAAGCGTATCCGGCGGGTCGCTGTGATCGGCAGCGCTCGCCGGCCCGAGCGCTCGAGCAGCGCCCGGAGCTCAACGCGCCCGGGCGCCGATAGCGTGACGACGACGCTGAAGCGCCCTCTGCGCAGAAGCGTGCCCAGACTCGGAAGCCGGCCTGTGACTTTGAGCCGCGCCTTCGGCGCTGGGGGGGGCGCAGCCCGTGCCGGCACGGATGGCGGAGCGGGCCGGGCGGGCGGGGGCGCGAATACGCGGATGAAGCGCGCGGCGGATGGCACGCCGTCCTCGCTGAGCAGGAAGAGCATGTAATAGCCCGGAACCACGACGTTCGCGTCTGCGGGGACGCGCAGCCGCAGCCCGCCGCCGGCAAGCGCGACCGGCTCGGAGAGCTCGACGATCCGCTGGCTCATGTCGGTTGCGTGCGTGGCCGCGCCGGGCGCCACCAGGACGGCGCGCGCCGCGGAAACGCCGGCGGTGGCGACCTCGATGACGTCCCCGAGCGTCGCCGACGTCGGTGCCGATGCGATCCGCGGGCGCTCGTCGGGCCCCAGCGGGGAGCCGTCCTCCGCGAACAGGTACGGCGGCGAGTAGACCTCGACCGTGTCGTCGGTGATCCCACTCCCCGGGCCGTCGGCGCCATTGATGTCGTCGCCGGCGGACATCACCCGCGCGTCGGGCAGCAGCAGCGCCGTCGAGTGGTACGTGCGCGCCTCGGCCTGCGCGGCTCCTGAGGATCATCGCGCCCGTACGCGGGTCGAACAGCTCGACCCGCCGCTGCTCCTCCTCGTAGAGCCAGTTGAAGTAGTAGCGGCTGCCGTCCTGACCGAAGCCGCCGCCGACGGTAGCGACCGTCCCGTCCGGCAGGAGCACGCTGTTCGCGTGGCTGCGAGCGATCCCCATGGCGGGGCCGGGCGTCCAGCCGAGGGGCGCCTGGCGCCCGTCGAAGATCTCGGTCGTCGCGGTGGCGGGCCGGTAGTTGAAGTCGTCGACGCCGTTGCCGTCGCCGTCGACGAATTCGTCCGGTGGCGAGCCGCCCAACGTCAGCACGCGCCCGTCGGCGAGCATGACCGCGGTGCCCCAGTCGCGCGTGCGCGAGAGGCCGGGCAGGTCGCTCCACGCCGACGGCCCGCCGGGATCGAGGTACCAGCTGTCGGTCGGCCGCGGGCCGGCAGCCAGCACGTGCCCGGTCTGCGCCCAAAAGAGCTTCGGGTAGAGCTCTGAGAGCGGCGGCTGGCCCGGCTCGTTGAACCGGAAGTGGAGCTGCGAGACGTCACCGCCGGGCTCGAAGACCTCGGCGTCGTGGTCCATCCCGCCGCTCCCGCTCGGCCCGAGGGAGCCGAAATCGGGGTCGCCCGGCGCCGTGAGGCCGCTCACGATCAGCGTGCGCCCGTCCGGCATCAGGAGTTGCGTCGGGTACCAGCGTCCTTGGCGCATCGGCTCGTGGCTCTCCCAGGCCTCCGTCCAAGGGTCGAACGTGAACACCGACTTCAGCCCCGTGGACACGTGTGCCGGGTCGGCGTCGAGGTTGCCGCCCGTCACGAGCACGCGGCCGTTGGCCAGAAGCGACGTGCCCGCGCACCAGATGTCGGTCGGCTTCCCGGTGCGCCGGGTCGATGGGCGGATCAACCTGCCGCCACGAGCCGGGAATCGTCGGGATGCCCGACGTAGGCCTCGGCGCGGTTCTCGAAGCCCGATCCCGGCTCGCCCGGGCGACCGGGGTAGGCGAAGATCAGCACCTTGCCGGTCGGCAGCAGCGCTGCGTTGATGGCAATGACGGGAAGCGGGGCGGCGGGCGCCCACGCGCCGCCGGTCTGCGCGCGGCACCGGCGGCAGCGGCGGCGGCGGCACGAGCGCAGTGCGTGCGCCGGCGGCGGCCGCTTCTCTCGCGAGCCGGCGCTGGGTCGCATGCGCGGCGGCGTGCTCGGCCCCTAGCCCCGCGGTCTCGACCCTGCGCAACTCGGCCTCGGCGAGGTCATGCGCACGGGCCGGCGCGGTCGCGGCGAGCAGCGCGCCGGCGATCGCCACGCCCACGAGCGCCCTGGCCATCGGGCCATTGTCGCGGACGACGGGAAGCTTCAGCGTGGCTGAGTACGAATTTCATCCGGGAGGCCGGTGGCGAACGGTTCAACCCTCTCCTAGGGTGGCCCAAAGGCTCGGGTTTACGGACCGTTATGTCCGGTAGCGCAGCGCACCGCGCCGATACACGGATGTCGACTTACGTCTCCCGAACCTCGACGGTGCGGTCCTCGCAACGGACCGCGGGGACCGCGCGCGCCGGCGGGCGGGCCTTCGACCCGCGCATACTGGCGCCGGTCCTGGTGCTCCTCGTCGCGGGGGGCCTGTTCGCGCTGGAGCTGGGGCATTCGAGCCTGTTCATGGACGAGGTGTACAGCTGGCGGGCGAGCCGCGGCAGCCTGGACGATCTCCAGGACGCGCTGCGCTACAGCGAGGTCACGCCACCGCTCTACTACCTGATCCTTCACGGATGGATGCACGTCACCGGCGGCGACTCGGAGGCGCTCCTGCGACTTCCCTCGGTCCTCGCCGGGGTCGCGCTGGTTGCGGTGGTCCTCTGGCTGGGCAGGCTCGTTGCGGGTCGCACGGCGGGGCTGATGGCAGCCTCGCTCGCCGCAGTCAGCCCGCTGGTGCTGCTCTACTCGCAGCAGGCCCGCGCGTACGTGTGGGTGATGCTGGCGGTCACGGTTGCCGTCGCCGCGGCGATCCAGGCCACGCGCGACCGCTCGTGGCTGTGGCTCGTGGCAGCCATGGTCGCGACCGTCTGCGCGCTGTTGCTGCACTACACCGCGCTGCTCGTGCTGGGCCCGCTGACGCTCTGGCTCATGTTGCGGTCCGAGTTCGAGCTGCGCTGGCGGCTGGGGTTCATGGCCGTCCTGGCGGCAGCGCTTGCGGCGATCGCTCCGCTCGCGCTCACTCAGATGGGCCAGGGCCACCACGAGGCAACGGAGTCCTACGCGTCGTTGACGACGCTGAACGCGCTGCGGATCGCCGGCACGCCGTTCGACGGCCGGGCCACGGGGGGGCTGATGCTGTGGCGCGAGCTCGGCGCCGTCGTCGTGATCGACGCGCTTGCCCTGCTCGCCCTGGGCGAGCGCTTCCGCGGGCTGCGCGCGCGCGTGCTGATCGTCACCTGCGCGCTCGTGCCGCTCGCCGTCGTCTGCCTCGTCAGCGCTCTGGGCCAGCCGATCGCGCTCACCCGTTACACGGCGGTTGCGGCGCCGTTCATCCTCGTCGCCATCGGGATGGTCGCCGCGCATGCCGCCCGCCCCCTGACGGTGGCCCTCCTGGCGGCGGCGTTGACCGTCTCGGCGGCAGGGCTGTTCGCGGCGCTGCTGCAGTCCGGGCAGAACCCCGACACGCGCAGCGCCGTCGCGATGGTCGCGGCACATTGGCGCGCCGGCGACGCGGTCGCCGGGGTCGGTCTGCTCGGCTTCGACGGCGCGCTCTCCTATTACGGCGAGAAGCTGCTGCCGCCGGGCGCTCGCGAGGTGCCGGCGTTCCGCTCGCTGGACGCGGCCGTCGAGGCGCCGGGCGCGCTCGACGCGGCGGAGGCCGGCGGCCGCCTGTGGCTCATCGCCGATCCGCCGGTCGGCACTTTGCGGTTGCGTGACTCGCTTGGGCGACTCGACTACGCGGCGACCGCCGTGCAGGTGTATGGGGGCAACGCTCCAGTCCAGCTGATCCGTGCCGAAGGGCGCGCCCGGCCAGTGACGCGCGGACTCGTGTGGGGGGCCCGGGCGGCCGGGCTTGCCGCGGTGTTTGGCGGCGGCCTGTACCTCTCCTGGCGTGCCGGCCAGCTTGCTCACCTCGGCGTTCCCGCCGACGTCTTCTTCGCGGCGGAGCTCGTCAACTACCTCGCCCTGGTCACGGCGGTCGCGCTGTTCTGGACGCCGCGCCGGCGCCCGGCGCCGCCGCCGCCGCCCCTCGCTGACATGGACGTCCTGATCCCGGTCTGCGGGGAGGACCCAGAGATCGTGGAGGCGACGCTGCGCGCCGCCCTCGCGATCGAGCACCCGCACCGCACGATCGTCCTATGCGACTCGCGCATGGCAGGATTCGAAAACTGGCGCGAGATCGTCGAGCTCTGCAACACCTACCGGGTGCCCTGCCTGCTCCGCAGCTCCGGCTCGCGCGGAAAGGCCGGCAACCTCAACGCCGCCCTGCCCCACACAGGCGGTGAGTTCATCGTCGTCCTCGACGCCGACCACGTGGCCCGCCCGGACCTCGGCGACCTGCTGCTCGGCTACTTCGAGGACCCGAAGGTCGCGTTCGTCACGAGCCGCCAGTCCTTCCGCCTTGATGGCGGTGATCCGCTGGGCCACCAGGAGGCGCTGTTCTACAACTCGATCCAGCCCGCCAAGGACCGCGACAACGCCGCCTTCTCCTGCGGCAGCGGCGTCGCCTACCGCCGCTCGGCGATCGAGCAGCTCGGCGGGTTCTCGGAATGGAACCTCGTCGAGGACCTGCACACCTCGTACGAGCTGCACGCGCGCGGGTGGCGCTCGGTCTACGTCCGGACTCCGGTGAGCGTCGGAGCCGCGCCCGCCACCGCGGCCGAGATGGCCAGCCAGCGCCTGCGCTGGGCGACGGACAGCCTGCGGATGCTCTTCTGGGACAACCCGCTTCGCAAGCGCGGGCTCTCGCTGCCCCAGCGGCTGCACTACCTGCACACCACTGGCTGGTACCTCATTGCGACCGCCCACATCGTCTTCCTCCTGAGCCCGATCGCCTCGATCCTTCTCGGCGCGCGGCTGCTCGTGCCGGGGACGGAGAGCACCTACGGCCTGCTGCTGCTGGCCTACCTCGGCCCCGTTGCCCTGATGCTGGCCGCGCACGTCGGCTGGCGCGCCGCCTTGCGCACCGCTCAACTGCAGGCCTTCCTCGCACCCGTGTTCGGGGTGGCGGTCGTGCAGGCGCTGCGGGCGTCGCCCCGCACCCGCGCGCGCGGCCTCCACAGCGGTGTTACGCGCAAGAGCCACCAGCGCCAGATGAGCTGGATCACGACCTTCCAGCACACTGTGCTCGCGCTGCTGCTGATCGCGATTGGCGTGTCGATCGCCAGGCCCGGCGTCGCCTCGTGGGCCGTCGTTCTGTGGGCGTGCGTGCTCGCCGCGGCGCTCGCCACGCCCGGCAGCATGCTCGGGCTGCATCGCCAGACGGCGCAGTCGCTGCGGATCGCGATCACGGCGCCCGCGATCGCCACGGCCGTGCTCGTCGCGCTGACGGTGTTCTCATCGGGCTCGCTCACCGCCCACGGCGCGGCGAAGGACGAGGCCGCGGCGGCGCCCGTCGTCCCCCTCCCCTCACTGGCGCCATCGCCGCGGGGCATCTACCTGGGCGTGTTCCACCCCTCGGTCGCAGGCCCGCCGGTGCGGCCCGTCAGCCTGCGCCGCTACTCGGGCACCAGGCTGCGCATCCTCCACCGATTCCAGGCGTGGTGGGGCCCGGACCGGTTCCTCGGCCCGAGGTGGCTGGCGGCGGTCGCGCGCCGCGGGGCGGTGCCAATGGTGAGCTGGGAGCCCTGGCGAAAGCCCCGCGGCGGGGTCGCCGCGCCCAAGCAGCGGCAGGGGATCGTGCGCCGGATCGCGCGCGGGCGGTACGACGCCTACATCCGCCGCTGGGCGGGCGACGCGCGCAGGTACGGCAAGCCGCTGATCATCCGCCTCATGCACGAGATGAACGGCAGCTGGTATCCGTGGTCGGTCAATACCAACGGCAACACGCCCGCCGCCTTCAAGGCGGCGTGGCGGCGCGTGCACCGGATCTTCAGCCTCGCCGGGGCGACGAACGTCAGCTGGGTGTTTTCGGTCGACTCGTTCGCGGGCGGGAGGCCGACGCCGCGGGGGCGGCTCGATCAGTTCTACCCGGGCTCCTCCTTTGTCGACTGGGTCGGCCTGAGCGGCTTCAACTGGGCGCGCTCCCGCTTCGGCGGCGTTCTGTCGTTCGACCGCGTGTTCCGTCCCAGCTACGAGATCGTCAAGCACTACGGGAAGCCGCTGATGCTCGCCGAGACGGGCACGGCGGCAGCCGACACGCGCAGGGCCGCGGCGTGGGTGCGCGACGCGATGACCTCGACGCCGCGGCGATTCCCGCGCGTGAAGGCGATCGTGTGGTTCGACTCGCCGCACCCGCGGCGGGACTTCACGCTGCGCGGGCGGGCGTTGCGCGAGTTCCGCGCCAATGCACGCCGGCCGACGATGCACCCGCCTTTGCGCCTGGTCAGCCGATGACGCGGAAGGCTCTCCGCTGGGACACGACCCTGCGGCCGCGGGCGTCGCGCCCGACCACCTTCCAGCGGTAACGGCCCGGACGGGCGATGCGCGCCCCGGGCCTCTCGCTGCCCAAGTTGTAGCCGTCGAGGAGATCCAGTCGCCTCCACCCCAGTTCGCCACCAGGTGGTCGACGCGCCGGCTGGTCGCCGCCTCGAGCGCGTCCGCGTCGTGCGTGGTGCCGTAGTAGGGTCGCCGGGCGCCCACGCGCCGAAACTGCACGGTCCCGGCGGACACCGCCGAGGGGGCGAAGAGCACCGCGTAGCGGGACGGGGGCGCGTGCGGACGTGGCGGGCGTCCACGGCATGAGGAGTTGATCGGACGGCGGCGCCCGCACGGCGCAACCGGCGCCGCGGAACTGGCCACTTTCCGATCCGGCAGGATTCGTCCAGCTCAGCTGCTACGGTGCCGCGCTAATCGGGAGGCGCCCGCGGGGCCTGGTTCGGAGCTCCCGAGTACGACTCATGCTGCGTAGCACGCTTGTCGCCATCGCGCTGACCTTTGGCTTGCTCCTGCTCCCGGCGGTCGCCTCCGCGCGACAGCTGAGCTTCGGCGTGCACACGCCCGACGACCCCCTGCACGGAAACACGTACGAGGTGGACGCGCTCGAGCGCGACATCGGCCGGCGCATCGAGGTCGTGTCGTGGTTTCAGAGCTGGGGCGGCGAGCCCTGGATCAAGCGGGCCCATCCGCACGTGTTCCGCGCGGTGACCCGGGGCGGCCGGGCGCCGCTGATCGCCTGGGAGCCGTGGCGGCCGGGGGGCGGAACCTGGCAGCCCGAGTACTCGCTGCGGCGGATCGCCGGCGGGGCCTTCGACCGGTACATCGCCGGCTGGGCACGCGCCCTGCGCGAGCTGCGGTCGACCATCTACCTCCGCCCGATGCACGAGATGAACGGCAACTGGTACCCGTGGTGCGGCTCGGTCAACGGCAACTCGCCGAAGCGGTTCAGGCGCGCCTGGCGGCGGATGCACCGGATCTTCCGAAGGCACGGGGCGCGCAACGTCCGGTGGGTCTTCTCCCCGGTCACCGACGACTGGCCGATGACGCGCGCCAATCGCTTTGAGCGCTACTACCCGGGGCGGCGCTACGTCGACGTGCTCGCGCTCGACGGCTACAACTGGGGCGTCACGAAGCCCGAGTTCGGCGGCTGGCGCTCGTTCGGCAAGACCTTCAGAAGGCCATACCGGCGGCTGTCACGGCTGGGCCGGCAACCGATCTGGATCGCCGAGGTCGGCTCGGGGACCGAGGGCGGCGACAAGGCCACGTGGGTGCGCGACATGTTCCGCACGGCACAGGGGATGCGCCGCCTGCGGGCGCTGGTGTGGATGGACACGATCGACCGCGAAGAAGGCGACTGGCGCATCCGTAGTTCCGCCGATGTGGCGGCCGCGTTCCGCGGCTGACCGGCGTCCCAGACGAATCGGGGTAACACCCGACCTTCCCGGTCGGCTTGTGCGCGCGTCGTCGACGCCCAGGGGTGGGCCGACGGCGGACGAGGAGGAGGCCGCCAAGGACCCCGAGTCCGGGCACAGCCGGCGGCCGTCCGGCGGGCGGAAGTCGCGGTCGACCAGGTCGAGGGTCGATGCGGGCGCCTCCGGGCGGGTCCACCACGGGTCCACAAGCCTGAATACGTCCGGATTCACGCGCACGACCGAGTTCGTGCGAAACGGTCGCTTTGCAGGGATTTCTCCAGCTCCTGTGCCCGCCCGTCTCCGCCCTTTATACGGCGGAGCACGACTCATAATCGTGAGGTCGATGGTTCGAATCCAGGCGGAGCTATTTCCCCCGCAATCGTGCTCGGCGAGCGAGTTTGCCGCTGATCGGGCCGACCGGCGCGGGAGCTTCGCCCCCAGCGGCTGCGAACAAATTGCGAACATCAGGATCAGCGCACCGCCCGTTGCGGCTCGGGCCTACGGCGGCGCGTCTTTGGCGCGTGGACGACGAGCGTGCGTGCTCCGAGGTGTCGCCAGCGTCGCCGAACGACCTCTTGGGGTCGGAGGCCGCCGTAAGCAAGCAGCGACCCGAGCGCGCGGCCGCGAGGCTTGAGTAGATCGCGGATCGTTCTCGACCGTCTTCGGCGCAGTTCCGGATCACGTCGGCGTTCAACTCGCCGAGTCGCATCCCGCCGAGCCTCGGGCTGATCTCGTTGTCTACGAGATACCTGTAGTCGCGCTGAGTGTTCCTCGCGAGCGGCACCGTGTAGTCGGGAGCCCAGGTGTGCTCGATGTACTCGCCCAACGTCTGTTTCCAGGCCGTGAGCGTGCCGAGCTCGCGACGGCGCTTCTGCTCGCGATGGAAGCGAACGGCGTCGCCCGGGTTCGAATCCCGCTCCGGTCCACCTCCGTTCGCCGCCGCAACGGTCTCCTCGAAGCGGTCAAGACGCCGGGAGGTAGGTGAGGAGGACCACTCCGGAGTCGAACCGCTTCACGTCGTCGAGCTCCATCCGGACAGTTCCCCTGTCGCCGAGCACGTGGACGTTTCCCTCGCCCCAGACGAGCGGGTTCAGGTAGACCTCGTACTCGTCGATCAGGCCCTTCTCGGCGAGGGCGTACGCGAACTCGCCGCTCCCGTGCATGAACAGGTCACCGTCGACCGCGTCCTTAAGCTTCGGTATCGAGTCCTCAAGGTCCCCCTCGAGCAGGGTCGCGTTCCACTCGAGATTGCCGGACAGGGTGTTGGACCCGACGTACTTCGGCATCGCGTTGACCATGTCCGCCCACTTGCCCGACTGGCTCGGCCAATATCCCGCCAGCCCCTCGTAGGTCTTGCGGCCCAGCACCATCCCGCTGGATCTCGCCTGACGCTCGAACGAGTAGTGGCCGTGATCTCCGTCCGCCTGCACCCACTCGCCGACCGGGTCTATGACGCCGTCGACGGTGGCCTGCGTCGTCGCGATCAGCTTTCCCATCTCGATTCTCCTTTGGTCACGGGAGCTCGCTCTAAGCCCCCTCTACCCATAAGTCGAACGGGGGCGCGCGGATTCGACGCTTTTCGGATTCCTATTGGCGCGAGTCCTCGTCGCGCTGCTCGGCCTCGATCGTCTCGCGGGTGAGACGAGCTCGCTCCGCTCTGTCGAACTCCGTGAACGCGACGGCGACGCTACGGTCGAGGCGATCGTCGAGAAGATCACCGCCGGAGCTCAGAAGGTCGTCAAGCTGCGCACCGACGACCGCGCTCGAGGACCAAATCGCTCACTATTAGTCGATAGTGAGTGGTCGGGCGTGCGCGTCGATCGGCTACCGCCCGAATGTGCGGACGTGTCGGCGTCCGATCCGTTCGTCGCGCCGTACGACTCGTTCCTGCTCGCGCGAACCCCGAAGCCGGAGCCTGAGGAGCCCACGCTTGGCGCAAGGACGAGTACCCGGACTGGACGCGGTAGTCATCCTCCGTCTCGCCCCCGCGACGTCTGAAGGAGGAAAAGTGACGATTCGAGAGATGCTCGAAACGCATCCGCAGCCAGCCAGCCGCGATCGCGATGTGGTGGTGCGCTGTATTGAGGCCTGCATCGACTGCGCCGCCACGTGTACGAGCTGCGCCGATGCCGACCTCGGCGAGAGCGACCTGCAGGAGTTGGTGCGCTGCATTCGCCTTTGTCTCGACTGCGCCGACCTGTGCGAGTCCACCGGCCGCATCGTGACCCGCCAGACCGCATCTGACGTCGGCGTTGTTCGCGCAGCGGTTGAGGCGTGCGTCGTGACATGCAGCGCCTGTCGCAAAGAGTGCGAGCGCCACGCCGAGCACCACGAGCACTGCCGCATTTGCGCCCAAGTGTGCAGCCGCTGCGAGCAGGCATGCAACGACTTGCTCGAATCCATCGGCTGAACCGAACGCAGCCTGTCAGAACGGGCGCCGTCCGACGTCGACGCCGAAGCCGAACCGCTCGCTGAGTTTCGCGTTGCGCGAACGGCGTAGCGCTTGGATGCCTTGTACCCCATTCAGGTATCGAGGCGTTTCCGCGGAAGCGCCGTGCGACCTGAAGTCGGTTCTCTCGCTTCGCGTGATGGCGCCGCCGCTGCGTAAGGCGCACCGACCACCGCCTCGCTGACGAGCGCGCTCGAGGACGCTCTCCGCCCCAGGTGGAGGCGGCTGGTGCTTCGCGCGACAAAAACGAGCCCGAGGATCGGGCGAAACGGCGGCGGGCCAACGGCACAAAGATGCCGGCAGGCGACCCCCGCCGCCAGGACCAAGCACAAGCGATCGAAGCCCGGTCACGCCGCAATCCGCCTGCACGGCTTCGTCCATGGCGGGCGTCTCGACCAGCCGGGGTACCTGCGGCCGGGGGCATCGAACGTCGGGTCGGTCAGCAGGCGCCACGCTTCGACCTCGATCAGAACGGTCGGCCCACCGCTGTGGGTGAGCCGGACGGCTCTCACCGCGTGCTCGGCAGCACCGCGTGCTCGAGCGCCCAGTCGAGCGCGTAGTCGGCGACCTGCTCCCAGCCCGGCGACGCGGGCAGCAGATGCGGGCCCTCGAACTCCTTGACCTCGGTCACGACCTTGTCGTTGTAGTGCTTGGCGTTCGAGCGCTGGATCGACGGCGGCATCAGGTGGTCGGCGCTGCCCGAGATGAACAGCAGCGGCGCGCGCTTCTCGTTGTCATAGTTCACCCAGGTCTCATCCTTGCCAGGGTGGATGTTCGCGAGCGCGCTGCCCCAGAAGATCTCACCGGACGCGGGGATGTGGTAGCGCTCGTACAACCGCCGCGCCTCGTCCTCGGGGAGCCCGTTGGTGAACGTGTAGTTCCACTGCTCGAAGGTGAGGCCGACGGCCTTGTGGCGGTTCGCCGGGTTCTTGAGCACCGGGAAACTGGCGCGCACCTGCGACAGCGGGATGCGCTTGACGCCCTCGGTCGGCGCCGAGTCGATCGCCACCCCGGCGGCGCCGAAGCCGTGGTCGAGCAGGATCTGGGTGAACACGCCGCCCGCGGAGTGGCCGATGATGATCGGAGGCGATTCGAGCTCGCCGACGATCGCCTCGAGGTGCTCCATGATCTCCGGCACCGTGACCTTCTCGATCGGCGTCGGGTCCGCGTTCAGCGCCTCGACCTCGACCTCGAACCCGGGGTAGGCGGGGGCGATCACGCGCAGCCCCTTGCCCTCGTAGCGCTCGATCCAGTGCTCCCAACTGCGGGGTGTGACCCAGAAGCCGTGGACCAGGACGATCGTGTCAGGCGTGGACGTGGCAGGATTCATTGGCCGCCCCTTCGTTCGTGGCGTTCAGGAACTCGAGCAGGTCGGTGCCGAGCTGCTCCTTTGGGTGTCGGTGATGCTGTGCTGCGTGGGCGGACCTTCAGCTGCGCGCCGTCGATCAAGGCCGCCGACGCCTGGCCGCCCTCCGCGAAGCCCGCTTCCGCCGACAACCACAATCTCATGCTATGCCTTCGCTCGTGTGGTCCCGAGTCACGCTGGATGGCGTGATCGGTGGCGCACTCGCAGGACCGGATAGCGGCTGGGTCTGTGACATGACAATGGAACGAGATGGCGCCGCTCGTCCGCGCCGAGCGGACTCTGCCCTGCGAGTCGATTGCGTGATGGCGCAGCCTCAGAGAGTCGAAACGGTGGCCCAGGCGGCGAATCCGCCAACGAGGCCTCTCGGTCCCTGCCTGAATCCCGAACCGCGCTGCTGGCCGGGGCCGCGGCGATCGCTGTCGGACCGTCCACACCCTCAACTGGCTGCGCGACACACCGCGCGAGCGGCTCGCGGAGATCTACGGCGTGCTCGCCGAGCTCGTCGCTCACGGCGTGATGGGCACCGAGGTCGAGGCCGCGTACCGGCTTGACCAAGTTCTCGGTCGCCCTGGCCCATGCACAGCGGGTAGAGCGCTCCGGCAAGGGCCTCGTCACGCCGGCCGTCCAGACGGCGTAGCACCAGCCACGCCGTCGCGGTCGCCCGCTCGGGCGGGCCGCCTCACCGGGCGTCCGGATCCGCCACCTCAGTCGGAGACCGTGATGAGGACCTTTCCGACGGCTGCGCCCTCGACCGCGTCATGAGCGGCCGCCGTGTCGTCGAGGTCGAAGCGGTGAACTGGCAGGCCGGCCTGTTCGCCGATTCGGAAGGCGCGGTCGTCCATGGCCTGGTTGAGGTCGGCGGCGGCGTTCGCGATGCGCTCCCAGCCGACGGTGTAGAGCAGGACGAACTGGTAGCGGGCGTTGAGCGCCATGTTGGTTCTAACGTCAGGACCGAACGGGATCCCGCCGTCGTTGGCGTAGATAGCGGTGGTTCCGCGGGGCCGGATCACGGACTGGTCCAGCTCGGCGTTGGACCCGGCCGCGACCTCGACGATGACGTCCACGCCCGCCGGAGCGACCCCACGTATCTGGTCGGCTGCGTGCGTGTCGTGGTAGTTCACGACGTGGTGGGCACCTGCTCGACCAGCCAGTTGAGCTTTCGCCTCGCTGCTGACGGTGGTGATGACCGTCGCGCCGGCCCAGCAGGCCAGCTGGATGGCCGCGTTGCCGACCGCCCCGGCCCCTCCAGCGACCAGGACGGTGCGGTCCCGCAGTGCACCCGGCTGGAGCCGGGCCGGGCCGTCCTCGGAAACCGTCAGCGCGCGGTGGGCGGTCACGCCAGGGATTCCGATGCTCGCCCCGAGTTCGAAGTCCGCGCTGTCCGGGAGCCGGAAGACACGTTCGGCCGGCACGACCGTGTACTCCTGGGCGGTCCCGCTTGCCGGGCGCCCATCGGCGGCGAGCGTCACCCAGACGCGGTCGCCGGCCTGGATGCCGGCGACCTCTGACCCGACGGCGTCGACGATCCCGGCGCCGTCGTGGTTGGGAACCGTCGGCTCGCCGGCCGCGCTGCCGAAGGCGCCGCTGCGCGACTTCCAGTCGGTGGGATTGACGCCCGACACGACCACGCGGATCCGCACCTCCCCCTCGGCGGGCTCCATCGCCGCTCGCTCCACGACCTGTAGGACAGACGCATCGCCGGTGTTCGCGTAGATGACGGCTCGCATGCCCGCTCCGAATGGTGCCGGAACACGGAGTGGGCCGCCACCGGCGTCGCCGGTTGCGGCCCACGTTGTTCTGTGCCCTGCTGCTGTCGGTGCGTCGGGCGGCTACGTCATACGGCCGTGTGGCTCCCGCTGCCGGGGGCGAGGAAGTCGACGAGCAGCTCGTTCACGCGCTCGGCCTCGTCGTGGTGGACCCAGTGGGACGCGTTGGAGGCTCGACCCGGTCGAGGTTGGGCACGTCCTCGTGGTGCGGCTCGGCGAGCTTGGGGCCGAGGTAGCGATCGCCCTGCCCCCAGATGACCAGGGTGGGCGCCGAGATGGGGCGAAGCTCGCCTTGCTTCGACGTGGTGCGCGACGGCAGCTGTGGTTCCCCGCGGTCATCCTCGCGCCGGCTCAGTAGAACGGGGCATCGCCGGCGAGCAGGCTCATGGTGAAGCGCCGGAAGCGCCGCAGCTCGCGACCTGAGCGGGCGTCTATGAGCGTCACCCCGTTTAGTCGGGCCACGAGCGCCTTCGTACCAAGCGGCTGCACGCCGGCGATGGGAGCCTCGCCATGGATGTGGAACTTGCGCCTGCCGTCGACCGAGTAGCCGGTGAGTCCGCTCCCCAAGGTCGTCTGGCTGGGAGAGTCGAAGAGAAAAGAGGAGGCGAGCAGTGTGTCGGAGACGAGCACAGCGTCGGTCGAGCGCGGGTCGATCGTGCGCGCACGCCAGCGCTGCGTGTCGACCAGCGTCAGGCCGGCCGGCGTCGCCCGACCGCTCCCGCCGCCCTCTCGGTCGGCTGCCGAGGGGAAGCTGTCCGAGCCGGTGACCGCCAGCAACCCGCGGCCCAGCCAGAGCGCGTGGCGCGTTGGACCCACCACCGCGTCCGCCGCGCGGGCCCGCAGCCCGAGCGGGTGCGAGCGAACCTGGAACGTCGAGAGATCGACCTCAGCCACCGGCGCCTGCGCCTGGACGACGAAGGCGCGGCCGCCCGAGCGGTCGACTGCCAATCCGGGGTCCCAGCTCTCGGTCACGCGGCCGCTCGACTCGGTTCCGGAGCGGATCTCGGGAAGCGCTGCCGAGCGGATACCCGCGCGAGCGCCCACCTGAACGAGCCGCGATGCGCCCACCGAGCGGCCGCGCGGGCCGAGCACAAGCAGCAGGCCGCCGCGGAAGCGCTCGCCGGCTTGCAGCGACCCCCCGAGCGTGCGCCGCCAGACCACGCGGCGGCGCCCGGCGTCGACCCCAGCCACGATCGTGTCGCCAGCGCCGCAACAGCCCGGATTGACGACGACGGCGAGCACGCGCCGCGGTCCTGCCCATGCGGTGGCGACGCCCGACCCGCGACGCGCAACCACAACGTCGCCGAGCGAGCGCATGCTGCGCAGGTCGACGATGCGAAGCCTGGCGCCACGAGCAGTGGAACCCAGCACCATTCGCGATCGGTCCGGAGCGAAGCTCCAGCCCAACGGCTCGCGCGCGAGCGGGATGCGCCGGCCGGCAATCGGACGCAACGTGTCCCTGTCGACCCGAACGAGCCCGAGTGAACCCTGCCAGTTGACCCCGTATAGGGGCCGCGGAGTTGTGCGCCCTGGCACCCCGACGTCTGCTGCGGGCGGCTTCGCAGCCAGCAGTCCGGCCAAGGCGAGGAGTCCACCCGCGAGCACCCAGCGTCGCATACCCCGTACTACGCGGGCCCGTCGGCTCGAGGTCCCGGGCGGGCACCCCCGCGGGTTGCCGCTTCGCGCGTAAGGCACCAGCCCTGTCACGGTGGCGCCCCGAGCTAGGCGGCGGCCCTCACAGCTCCCCACCTAGGCCGGCGACGATCCACACGAGCGCTCCCGCGCCGACGAAACGACGGAACCAGTTGACCCCGGCGACCGCCTCCAGCAACGCCCACACGCCGAGGCCGACGACGAAGATCGCGCGGCCGACGTCATGGGGCGTGCCATGGGTGACGGCGGCGAGTCCCCAGCCCGCGAGCGCGACGAGCAGCGGTGGGTTCGGGAACTGCACAATGGGGAAGCTGCGCGGCCAACCCACCTGGCCGCGCCGCCAAAGCGCGGCGACCGTCACGCGCTGATACTCGCAGCCGCAGGCGAGTCGGGCAGGTCCGCGTAAATCGCACGGTGGAGCCATGCGTAATCTTGATTGAGTGCGCAAGTTCTTGCCATCGACGGAGGAATCGCCCGAACGGCCCGCGGACCCGGCTCTGCGGCGAGCGAACCTGCGCCGGATCGGCAGCCTGTTCGCTCCCTACAGGGTGCGCCTCGGGGGACTGCTCCTGCTGATCGTCGCCTCGGCGGCACTCGGCGTCGTGCCGGCGTTCCTGCTCAAGAGTGTGCTGGAGGCGATCACGCAGAACGACACGGCCGCGCTGTCTCTGGCCGCCGGTGGAATGATCGCGATCGCGGTTGCGACCGGTGTCCTCGGCGTGATCCAGACGCTTGTGTCCAATCAGGTCGGGCAGCGCGTCATGCACGACCTGCGGGCGGCCGTCTTCCGGCATCTCCAGCAGCTGTCGCTTGCCTTCTTCACGCGCACACGCACTGGCGAGGTCCAGTCGCGGATATCGAACGACATCGGCGGCGTCCAGAACGTGGTCACGAACACCGCCACGTCGATCGCGTCGAACGTGACCACGGTCGTCGCGACGATGGTCGGCATGCTCCTGCTGAGCTGGCAGCTTGCGCTGTTCGCGTTCGCGCTGATCCCGCTGTTCGTGCTCCTGACGCGACGTGTCGGCAACGAGCGCCGGCGGATCGCGAAGACAACGCAGGAGACGCTGGCCGACATCTCGAGCCTCGTGCAGGAGTCGCTCTCCGTGTCGGGGATCCTGCTCGGCAAGACGATGGGCCGTGGCAACGAGTTGGCCGACCGCTTCGAGGCCGACTCGCAGCGGCTGGCCGACCTGGAGGTGCGCCAGCGAATGGCCGGCCGCTGGGTGATGGCGTCGATCCAGACCAGCTTCGCTGTGATGCCGGCCGCGGTGTACTGGTTCGGCGGGCTCGCGCTGGCAGGCGGATCGGATGCCGTTTCGCTTCCGCTGCTCGTCGCCTTCACGACACTGCAGACGAGATTGTTCTTCCCGGTCGGGTCGCTGCTGGGCGTTGGTCTGGACGTTCAGACCTCGCTGGCGCTGTTCGACCGCATCTTTGAGTATCTCGATCAGCCGATCGACATCGTCGAGCAGCCGGACGCCAAGCGGGTCGCGACGGCGGGCGACGTCGCGTTCGAGGACGTCTGGTTCCGCTACGGCGACGACTGGACCCTCGAGGAGGTGTCGTTCACGGTCCCGGCCGGCACGACAACGGCGCTGGTTGGCGAGACGGGCTCCGGCAAGACGACGGTCGGATATCTGGCGTCGAGGCTCTACGACGTCAGCCGCGGGCGAATAACGATCGACGGCGTGGACATCCGCAACCTGAGCTTCCAGGCCCTGAGTGAGCTCGTCGGGGTCGTCTCCCAGGAGACGTATCTGTTCCACGCCTCGATCCGCGAGAACCTGCGTTTCGCGAAACCGGACGCTACGAACGAGGAACTCGAGCAGGCGGCGGAAGCGGCCCGCATCCACGGCGTGATCACCGCTCTACCGGACGGTTACGACACGATCGTGGGCGAGCGCGGCTACCGCTTCTCCGGTGGTGAGAAGCAGCGGATCGCGATCGCGCGGACGATCCTGCGCAACCCGCCGATCCTCATCCTCGACGAAGCCACGAGTTCGCTCGATACCGAAACCGAGCGACTCGTGCAGGAGGCGCTCGACCGCCTGTCGGAGGGGCGCACAACCATCGCCATCGCACACCGCCTCTCGACGGTGCGCGACGCGGACCAGATCATCGTGCTCGATCACGGACGCATCGCCGAATCGGGCCGCCACGAGGAACTGATACGCGCCGGAGGACGCTATTCCGCGCTGGTCAGTCGCGACTCGGAGCTGGCGACAACCGCGCCGCTTCCACCGGAGTTCCCCGCGCTCGCTTCAGCCAGTTAGGCCGTTCGAGCACGAGCTGCTCACTCAACTAGGCTCGGTGAATGAGTTCGCAGGGCGACGATCAACTGCCGGAGGCGGGCAAGCTCCCCACCAGTCGGCTCGCGCGCACCGCGCGCGTCGGTGGGTTGGTGATGGGAGAGGGCGTGCGGTGGGCCGGGACGCGGACCGCCAACCGGGTCCGGACGCCCGAGCGTGCCGCCGCGGCCCAGAGTGAGCGGGCCGCAGCGCTGATCCGGCAGGTTGTCGAGCAGCTTGGACAGATGCGCGGTGCGGCGATGAAGGTCGGCCAGATGCTCTCGATGGTCGAGTTCGACGGCCTCCCCGAAGACGAGCGGGACGAACTGCAACGGAGCCTCGCCGCGCTCCGCGACGACGTCCCGCCAGTGCGGTTCGCGGACCTCGAAAAGCTCATGCGGCAGGAGTTCGGCGGGCCGGTTGAGCACGTGTTCCGCGACTTCGACGAGCGTGCGTTTGCCGCGGCCTCGATCGGCCAGGTCCATCGCGCCACGACCGTCGACGGCGACGACGTGGCCGTGAAGATCCAGTACCCCGGGGTCGCCGAAGCGGTCGACACGGACCTGCGCAACGCGACGCTACTGCTACCGCTGGTCAAGCGGCTCGCCCCAGGGCTGGACGCGAAGGCGCTCGCCGCGGAGATGCGCGAACGGATCCGAGAGGAGCTCGACTACGAGCTCGAGGCGCAGAACCAGCGCCGCATCGAGCGGCTGCTGCGAGGACATCCCTTCGTCCGCGTGCCCCGCGTCCACACGAGCCTCTCGACCCGGCGCGTGCTGGTGTCCGAGTATGTCGAGGGGGAGCGCTTCGAGGCCGTGCGCCGGGCCGACGAGGCGCGGCGGGACCGCTACGGCGAGATTGTCTTCCGGCTCTACTTCGGGTTGTTGTATCGCGACCGAATCGCGCTCGGAGACCCCCACCCCGGTAACTACCTGCTGTGTCCTGACGGTCGGGTCTGCTTCCTGGACTTCGGCCTGCTGCGCGACGTCGACGCCTCCCGCGTGGCCGCCGAGCGGGCGATCGCCCTTGCCGTCCGGGACCGCGACGCGGAGGCTCTCAAGGCGGCCCTACGTGCGGGTGGGTATCTGCCCGCAAGCCGCGCGGATGCCGTGGACGCCGATTTCGCGCTGAGCATGATGCGAATGGCGATCAAGTGGTACGCCGTCCCGGGAGAGCGCCGCTTCTCCCACGCGCGGCGCGACTGGGACCGTGAACGTCCCGACCCGGAGGAGCGCGCCGCGATGCGGATGCAGCTCAACCAATTCACCCTGCCACCGGACGCGATCCTCATCCGGCGGATGCACGGCATCGTCGCCGTCGTCCTTATGCAACTCAGCGCGGGCGCCGACTGGGGGGCGATCGCCGCGGAGTACCTGCACGGCGAGGCGCCCTCGACGCCGCTGGGGGAGGCCGAAGCCGCCTTCTTCGCCCGCCGCGGTCGGACGGCGGGCGCCGCCCTCGGGGCCGCCGACTAGGGATTTTCCCAACGGTCTGCCGGCGTCGCCTTGCTATCGGGCCAACACTGCGCGAGCTTTGTGTTCCTGCGACGCTCCGGCCATGTTCTTCAAGGAACAGTTGAGCCGCGACAACGCCGTCCTGCGAGGCGTGATGTGCGTGATTCCGTCTGCCGTCGCCGCGCAGGCGATCGCCGCCGCCGGGGCCGACTTCATCGTGATCGATCGCGAGCACGGGCCGATCGGCCGCGAGACGATGCACGCGATGATCGCCGCTACCGCCGGTACGGCTTGCTCGGTGCTCGTACGCGTGGCGGCCATCGACGAAGCTGAGGTGAAAGTGGCCTTGGACGCGGGGGCTGAAGGGATCGTCTATCCGCTCATCCGGTCGGCGGAGGATGTGCAGCGCTGCGTCGCGTACCTGGCGTATCCGCCGGACGGGTCGCGTGGGTGGGGGCCGTTTATCGCCCACTCTCGGTTCGGAACGTCGCTTCGTGAGTATTCGGGCGCGGTGGGTGCGCGCGTCACGTGCTGCGTGCTGATCGAGACCGTTGAGGCGATCGAGAACATCGATGCGATCCTGGAGGTCCCTGGCCTCGATGTCGTCGTCGTGGCGCCATTCGACCTCAGCAGCGCCCTGGGAGTCGAAGGGCAATTTGACTCGCCTGTATTCGTCGAGGCGGTTGCCACCGTAGAACGCGCCGCCCGCGGGAAGGTTCCCCTCTGCGGTGTCGCGCTCACCCGGGAGCACAGCACCGCCCTCGCTGCCAGGGGATACCGGGTCCTCCTCCACGGCTTCGACGTGCTGATGCTCAAGGAGTGCACCGCCGCCTTCAAGGACTGGCGCTGACCCGTGACGGGTCCGCGGAGCGCACCCGCCCAAGCGGCGTGGCCGGAGGACTGTCAGAGCGGCTCGTCAGAGGGGCAATCAGTCGCTCGTTACCCGAGACAGGTGAGTGACCTGCCGGGGAGAAACGGCTCTGAACCGGTGCCGACGACCACCCGCCCATGAGCGGCGGCTGGTGGGCATGTACTCGGATCTCCGAGCGCGACCTCGGCAGCCACGCGGCCGTTCCGTGCGGTGAGGAGGCGGAGCGTTCCGTCCGCCCCAGCCGTGCAGAGCCGGTCGCCCGCGAGCGCGGGTGCCGCGAAGGAGAAGGTCTTGAGCTCGTGCTGCCAGATCACATGTCCGTTCGAAGGCTTTAGGGCGGCCGCCACGCAGCTGCGGCCGGCGGCGTCATTCGACAGGACGTAGACGCGCTCGCCGTCCGTTGCGACCGGTCCTCCTTCGGGGCCGTCCATGGGCCCGGCGGTTTCGCTACCGGCTGAGAGCGCCGGCGTGACCTGCCGGTGCCAGAGCCGCCGACGTGCGACTCGGTCCCAAGCATGAAAGCCGTCCTTGTTGGCAGCCACGAGCAGTCGCCCGATGATCACGGGAGCGCTGTTGAAGTCGAAGCCGTGCGTATCGCCCTTGTGCACCTGGTCGGCCCAGATGATCGAGCCGTTCCGAAGCCGCAGTGCGACGAGCGAGCAGGTCCCCGGGTTGTCGCCGGCGACGGCCTGGTACGGAGAGCCCGTCGCCACGTACACGATCCCCCTCAGCCGATCGACGCTCGCCGGCGCGATCACACCGCCGCCGTTTCCACCCTCGGGCACCATCGGTGTGCTCCAGGCGAGCGCCCCGTCCCTCAGCGAGTACGCGGTCAGGCGGCCACGCGCCGTCGGAAGCTCCGCCCCGGACCCCGACCCGACGAGAACGAGCCCGCCGGCGATCATCGGCGGACCCCAGAAATAGTCATCGCTCGAGCTCGTGCGCAGCGGCTTGCTCGACCAGAGCGTTCGCCCGGACGCGCCGTCCAGACAGAACACCCGGTCGGAGGCTGCGACGACGCGTCCGTCTGCGACGGCGACGCCTCCAAAGAAACCCAGCTCGCGCGTCTGTCCAGCGGTGCCGTAGACGGCCGTGCCGAGCTCCCGCCGCCAGCGTTCGCGGCCGCTTCCGAGCTCGAACGCCGCCACCACGCCGCCGAGAGACGCTGCGAAGACCCGATCGCCGACGATTGCCGGCGCCCCGGGCAACCCTCCTTCGAGGGAATTGCGCCAGCGGCGCCGTATTGCCGAGAGCCGGCCTCCCCGCCGCGTCGCTCTGAGATCGTGTGCGGGAAGCCGCCAGGAGCCCGTTCGGCCAGCCGTCGACTCAGGCCGCACGAGGGCTGCCAGGGCGTCTGCTCGGCCCGCCCTCGCGGAGGCTGCCGCAGCAATCAAGCCGGCGCCCGCGCCCAGGAGCGCTCGCCGGCTGATCGTCGTGCAGGGCTCCGGCCTGGGCTGTCCGGCGTCGACCGGACTCGCTTCCGTCTTGCCGTGGTCCTTTTGCTGCCGGGTCATGGATATCTACGCCCGCCGCGAGGAGGGCCGCTCGCGGGCGGCCCTCCCCCTGGTGCGATACGGGCTAGTCGTCGTCCTTCTCGACCGTGGCTCCGGCCGGCGAGACTGCGTACCACTCGGCGCCGAAGGCCTTCAGCCCCTCGCCGTTTGTCTGGCCCTTCTTCTTGTCCTTGAGGAACGTGTACAGCGGGTGGCCTTTGTAGGTCACCTGCAGCCGTCCGTCCGCGCGCTTCGTCGTCCCGAGCAGGGATGCCTTGGCACCGGCCGCCGCGCGCGGCTTGCCGGCCGCGATCAGCGGCGGCCAGAAGGTCGCGCATTGCCCGGCGCAGGCGCTCTTGCCCTTCCTGTCCTTCTCGAACAGGTAGAGCGTGTGTCCGTTCGAGTTGACGAGGATCCGCCCGAGGCTGCTCTTTGCCGTCGAGACGACCGGTCCTTTTGCGCGCACGGCGTCGCTGGACGCAGGGTGCAGCAGGAGGAAGACGAGCGCCGCGAGCGTCGCGAGTGCTGCGGCCGTGGCGGCGAGCCTTAGGCGCGGCGCCGCGGCGCGGGCAGCGTTTGAACGGTAACTGGTCAGCATTGTGCGGCTCCTTTGTGTTATGCGGGACGGCATCGTTTTGTGGTCAGCGAACGGTGAAGACGCCCCTCATCCCGGCCTGGGCGTGTCCGGGCACGGTGCAGAGGTAGCGGTACCTGCCCTTCTTCTTGAACGAGACGACGAGCTTCACCGTCTTGCCCGGTTGCAAGAGCTTCGTCGTCTTGCCGTTGATGCTGAAGTCGTGGGCCATGTTGCCGTTGTTCTTGACGGCGAACGTGACCTTGCCGGGCTTCGCGATCGACTTGGCCGACAGCTTGAAGGAGAACTCCTTCGCACCGACGCGGACCGTGGCTGCGCTCGCGCGTGCCTGCGGGGCGGTCTGTGCCGCGACCGGCTGGACGAGCGCCAGCGCCGTCATCACGACCGCCGCGAGCACGACGACCGAGGGGATGTTGAGCCTTCTCATTGCAAGCCTCCTTGGGGCTGGTGGATCGGCTACGGCAGCGCGTAGGCGATGAGCTGGAACTTCGGGTTCTTGTCGAATCCGGTCGTGCCGGCGCCCACGAGCAACGTGTCGCCGTCGATGGCGGGGAATGAGTTGATCCCGGCGGGCGCCTTCACCGTCCAGAGCGTCTTGCCGGTTTGCGTGTCGAAGGCGTAGACCGTGCCCGCGTAGGTGCTCGTGAAGACGACGTCGTTCGCGACCGCGGCGCTGCCGAAGTCCATCGACGGCAGCTTGTGCTGCCAGAGCACCTTGCCGCTGCCGGCGTCGATCGCGGTAAGGCCGCCCCGGCCCTTGCGGAAATCGGGATGTTGCCCCGCCAGCCCCCCCGGGAGGCCGGTTGACCTCGCGCGCGTGGGAAGGTCGAGCCACGGCACGAAGAGACGGTTCTCGGCGAACGCCATCGGCGTTTCGACCCCTCCCGTGTCGCCCGGGAAGATGGTGGTGAGCTTGCGCGGCAGCCGCCCGGTGTCGTTCTGGTGCTTGCCGACAGAGCGCGTCCAGAGATGCTTTCCGTCGGAGGCGCGGTAGGCGAAGGCCTTGCCCATCTTGCCGGCGACCATCACCACATCCGTCTGGACGCCATTGACCGGGACGGTGGCAAGGATCGCCGGGATCTGTAGGTCGTAGTCGCGCACGTCGTGCGGGAGGGCCTGCCGGAACCAGAGGAGCTTTCCGGTCTGGCCGTCGAGGGCGACGAGCGAGTTGGTGTAGAGGTTGGGGCCGGGGCGGCTCGACCCGTTGGGGAACTTCTTGGTGCCGTAGAGCGGAGCCGGATTGGCGACAGAGATGAAGACGCGCCCCTGGCTGTCCACCGAGGGCGGGTACCAAAGACCGCCGCCGCTGTTGATCTTCGGGTGGCCCCACAGCTTGGTGCCGGTGGCGAGCGTGTTGAACTTCCACTTCGGCTTCCCGGTGGCCGCGTCGAGCGCCCACACGATGCCGTCCCCGTTGCCCTTGTAGAACTCCTTCGCGTTTCCGGGCACCGAGCTGATCAGCACGGTGTTGTCGTAGAGCTGGGGCGTCATGTCGACGCCCTCGTTCTTGTTGCGGACGAGCTTGCGGCTCCAGAGCAGGTTTCCGGTCTGGGCGTCGAGCGCGAACGCGTGCGTGGCAGTGGCGCCGTAGATGTGGCCGTAGCCGTACGAGACGCCGTTCGGGCCTACGCTCACGCTGTTGAACGTGTGCTTCCACTTGAGCTTGCCGGTCGAGCGGTCCAGCGCGTAGACGTTCGAGTTGAGGTCTTGGAGATAGACCGTGCCGTTAAGGGAGATCGGCGTCGACGCGAAGGCGCCGAAGGCGCCGGCGCCCTTGAACGCGAAGCGCCACTTGACCTTCAGCTGCGACACCGTCTGCGAGTTGATCGGTGACTGCACCGTCGCGCGCGTGTTCGAAAGGTCGTAGTTGTGCGCCGGCCACGCCCCGGCATTGGCGGCCCACTCGGGTGGCGGCTGGCCCACGGTGGAAACTTGGCCGGCTGCCGGCGAGCCTCCTTCGAAACCGGCGAGTGCTGCGACAGCCACGAGGACAGCCCCAAGCGTGATCGCCCCCGTTCGGATCTTCATGCGCGACAGCATTTCCTGACTCCCTTTCGAGATCGAGTCGAGCAATGGTCCACGCCGGGCTTGCCGTTGTCGTCGGCTCGCGGGCGACTCTTTCCGGTCCCCCCCACGGAGTAGTCCGCCGGCTCCGCCTGCCACATTTGGGGGACTGCCTAGCCCGAGGCGATCAGGCTCGCAGCAGCCACTGCGTGAGCGCCGTACCGATGCCGTGATTGCGTGCTCCTCGTAGAGAGCTGGCACCGTCAGCGACGGGCTGTCACGGCTCAGGCGTGGTGAGGCGACGGGTTGTCGCGCCGCGCTGCCTGCCGGGCTGCAACGGCCGGCGCGCCTCGACCAGGCGTTCGACATCCGACAGCGACAGGAGCCCTGTGAGCCGGGAGTCCCGGAGCACGAGCGCGCGTCGGAGATCGGTCTCGAGGAGCCTCATGAACGCGTCGGGCAGCTCGTCCTGCTCGTTCACGGACACTGCCTGACTGAGCGGCTGCATCCGCGTGTTTACCCGGACGCTCCCCCAAGTCCCGCGCGGGACTGCGTCGAGGTTGCGAGCCGCGAACAGCCCTACGACCGCGCCCCCTTCCATCACCGGATAGGCGGCATGGCGATCCTCCGAGTAGACACCGTCGAAGAACTCCTGAAGCGTCAGGTCCGATGGGACGGTGATCGGATCCCGCACCATCGCGTCACTCACGCTGAGACCCGCAAGCGCCTCGCGGATCTCGACGAGACGAGCCTCCGCGGTCCCTGCCGACATCACGAACCAGCCGATGAGGGCGAGCCATAGGCCGCCGAAGCCATAGAAAAGGAAGGTCACGAGGCCAACGGCGATCATCAGCGCTCCCAGCCCGCGGCTGACCGCTCCTGCCACACGGGTCGCCCACCCGAGGTCTCCTCTCAGCTTCCAGAGCGCGGATCGCAAGATCCGGCCCCCGTCCAGCGGGAAAGCCGGCAGGAGGTTGAAGACGAGTACGAAGAGATTCGTCAAGCCGAGCCAGACCACGACCCCGTCGACGGCTGACGGCAGGTCGGTCGCGTAGCCCAGGACCACCAGGATTACGCCGATCACAAGGGTGACGAGCGGGCCCGCCGCCCCGATCCGGAACTCGGCGCCCGGCGAGCGGAACATTCCGTTGAAGCTGGAGACGCCACCGAGGAGCCAGAGCGTGATGCCGCTGACCTGCATTCCTTCCCGGCGAGCCTGCACGGAGTGCGCTAGCTCGTGCAGAAGGATCGACACGAAGAAGAGGACCGCCGCGACGACCCCCATTGCGATGTACGTCGCGGTCCCGAGTCCCGGGTTCGAAGAGGGAAACACCCCGGCCGCGAGAGACACCACGAACAATCCGAGGATCACCAGGAAGGACCAGCTGAGCCCGACCTCGACTCCGGCGATCCGCCCCAGGGAAATCCTCGTGCCCATCCAGCTGCGCATTACCGCGAATGGTCGCTCAAGGCGTGCTCACTGTCGTCTGCTCGGAGGCCCATCTTTTCCCTACTTCCCAGGGAGTACACGCCACCGGATTTCAGACGCGTGCTGGGGGTCTAGCGAAAATGATCCTTTCCCGCTCTCTCGTCCCAGACGTATCGCTGAAGCGCGGGGAGAGACGAGCGAGCGAGTGAGATGCCGTACTCGGGCTCGCTCTGCTTGCCGACGTTGTCACGGTCAGTGAGGGGAGGCGACGCGCTCAGCCACTCAATGCTCGGCACCAGGTAGACATTGGGATCCTCCGCGTCAGCCAACAGCACGATTGCCGCGAACCGGTTGGTCGCAGGCTGAAGTCGCCGCTTGGTCCAGAAAACGTAGCCGCCCAGCCGCTGAGTCGATACGAACACCTCGATCGAGCGGCCCGAGGGAGTCTGCACGTCGAGTTTGCCGCCGATCCGACTGGTCGGCGCCTTCACGGTGCATCCGAGGCTCTCCAGTCGCTCTGTAACGATTGTCCTACCAAGAGCAATGAGCTCCTGTCGTCTCAGTTGCGACCACCGGTCATTGGTCTTGGTGCGGTATGCGCTCACGTACTCTCACACTTTCACCCTTGGGGCCGATCGTGTTTGGCCGCATTTGTCGACATGAGTGCAACCGCTGAGGCGGTTCTTACCGGTCGGCATGGGGATGCCGTGGTTCGACTAATCCAGCGCCCGTGAGTCCCCCAGGTGAGCCGACCAGCGCTCCTCGATCCGCCCAAGCCGCCACTGATCAGCCTGGACAGGCTTCGCGATGGCGTCGAAGCCGACGGGCACGCCCTCGATGAGCACCTCGCCCACGGGCTCGGGCTCCCGAGCCGCGCTTCCAATCGCGTAGTACACGGTCCCGGTCTGGGCGCCGCCGTTCGATTCGGAGAACACAAATGAGAACGCAGCGTCGGCGTGCGCGTCTCCGTCGGTGTCGACGTTGAGGCGGTAGACCCCCTCGGGGTGGAAATCGGCGCCCGTCATGAACGGATTCACGTCGACGATCAGCACGGTCTTCCCCGGGTTGTGAGGCGACGCGAACACGAATAGGTCGGTCAGGTCCAAGTGCGCATCGTCACCCGGAAACTTCAGCATTGCTGCACTAAAGTGGTTGGACATCTTGGCTCCTTTTTGGTCTCACCGTCACTGCCGCATTTGACGATATGAGTGCAACCGCTGAGGCGGTTCTTACCGGTCGGGCGAACTTCCAGCGCGGTGCCCTCGGCAGCGATGCCGTTACTGTGAGGCTGTGCAGACGTACGCGCTGAATTGCGCCGCGGCTGCGGCGGCGGCGACACCCTCGGCGAGCGCGAAGTCGGTCACGTAGGCAGGTCCGTCCCGGCCTGCTCCGCCACCATGTACGAGGCGTACCAGGCGGCCCAGTCCTCGTCTCGCAGCCGCTCTGCCAGCTCCGCCTTGAGCCGATGCCCCGTGCGCTGCTCGTGCTCGCCGCGGGCGGCCTCGGCACGGCGAAGCGCACCCTCCAGATCCGCCGTCGACGCGAACGCCATGCCAGCGGCGTCGACCCGGCCGGGGAGCCGCGTCGTAACCTCCTGGACCAGCCACACATTTCCGTCGGGATCGTTGACGGAGAAGAACGACCCGTAGCTGGCGCGCTCGGGATCGACGCCGGGTTGCCGGGCCCCGGGGGGAACGGCGGGCCGTGCCACACGTCACTCGCGTCGATGCCACGGCCGACGAGTTCGTCATGGGCCGCTTCGATGTCGGAAACGACCAGCCCGGCCAGGGCCGAGCCCGGCGCGGCCGCGGTGAGTCCCTTGCCGAATGTGACCGAGGTCCCGGAGCCCGGGGGCGTGAACTGGACAATGCGAAGGCCGTCCAGCGGGGCGGCGTCGTCGTCCAGCCTCCAACCCAAGCTTTCGTAGAACTGCTTGGATCGGTCGACGTCGGACACGGGGATGACGTGGATCTCGAGGTTCATGTCGACCTTCCCGACTCTCGCGTCGGGGCCCGCGGTCTGTGCTTCGGTGGTGCTCATGCATCCTCCTGGTTGTGTTGCTTGCAAGGGACTGTGGGGCTTCGACCACTTCGTGGCGCCGTGGACCGTCGAGATCCTTTCTTGGCTGATGTCCGGACCACGGTGGCCCTCCTGGCCCCCCGTCGCGTCCGTGCAAGGCCCTGGTCCGCTGCCTAGTAGGTGCCCCAGTGGGTCCCCTGCGAGGCGGATCCCGCTAGGCCGAGAGGACCGCGAGCCCGGCATCGCGCGCCGGCGGGTGAACGAGTCACGCGCGGCGGTCGGACATAGCCGCAGCGGGGGTCGTCAGGCCGGCTGCGCGGCGAAAACCGGCCCGAGCGTGCGGCCCGCGAGCGCGACCGTTTCCAGGTCGTGCACGTCCGGGATGGTCAGCGTCAAACCCTCGATGCCGGCGTGGATGAAGGCGGCCGCCTGCTCGGCGACCCCGTCCGGGTCGCCGGCCATCACCGTTGCGCTGAGGCGCTCCTCGGGTATGCCGACGCGTCTGAGGAAATCCACCTTGGCCATCGCCGCCTCGTGCGTCGGCGCGATCGCCAGGACGGCGAGTCGGGTCGTGGTGATCTCGGCCGGGTCGCGCCCGACGTCCTCGCAATGGCCCGCCAGCACCTCCATCAGGTGCTTGGCCCGCGCCGCGTCACCGAAGACATTGCAGCCGTCGGCGTACTGGGCGACCAGGCGGAGCGTTTTCCGCTCGCCGCTGCCGCCGATGACGATCGGAATGTCGCCACGCAGCGGCTTGGGGTTGTTCAGGGCCCCGTCGACGCGGAAGTGGCGGCCCTCGAAGGTGGCGCGCTCCTGCGTGAACATGGCGCGCGCGATCTGAAGGGCGTCCTCGAGCATCTCGAAGCGCCGACCCAGTGGCGGGAAGTCGAAGCCGTAGGCGCGGTGCTCGTCCTCAAACCACGCTGCGCCGAGCCCGTGCCACGCCCGGCCGCCCGAGACGATGTCCAGTGTGGAGGTGATCTTGGCGTGCAGGGCCGGGTTTCGGTAGGGCACGCCGCCGACGAGCAGGCCCAAACTCACCTTCGATGTCCGGGCCGCCAGCGCAGCCAGCATCGTGTTGCCCTCGAACATCCAGTTGGTCTGCGGTCCGACCCCGGGGATCTGGTGCAGGTGGTCCATCACCGAGATCGCGCTGAAGCCGGACTCCTCGGCGGTGGCCGCGATCTCGACGAGGCGCTCGAAGACGGCATCCGGAGCGGTGTCGGGATAGTTGAAGTTCGGCAAGTGCAAGTCGAGCGAGATCGGCGCGCGCATGCACTTCACGCTACTCCTCGGCCCGCGGTCTCCGTCACACCCCGCAGGCTCCCGGTCAATTGCTCGCCTGCGGGTCAAACTTCGCCGTCTTAGGCCGACTCGCGCGAGTCGGCGAACAAGAGGGAGAGACGATGCCGCTCCATCTATCGAGATTCCGCTACACGCTGGAGACTTGGGCCAAGCTATCGGAAGCGCGGCCCTGCGCTCCCGAGGATGAGATCGCTGGGCTCCGCGGCGAGCCGGCAGGAGCGAAAGATCACGACGCAGCTTGGGCGGGGGGCGGATGACCGGCCTCCGTGCCGCCTACCGGGAGCGCGGCGCTGATCCCCCGTTCGGCGATCCCGGCCGCGACCACGGCGCTCGCATGGAGGGCTACTACTGGCGCATCGTGGCCGGGGAGACGGTGCTCGTCGTGCTCTGCGGCGTGGGTCGGGGAGCCGACGAGCGCTGGGGACTCGTCGCCCTGGCCTCCCACCCGGGCACGCATGTGCGCTATGCGACGGCGGCGCCCGCGGCGGGGTCGCCCACGGGATTCGGGGTGCGGGCCGGAGACGTCCTCGACGGGTCCTTGGAGCGACTCCGGCTGCGGCTCGGCGATGAGGACTGGCTCGAGCTCCGGCTGAGCGCCCGTTTGACCTGGCCGCGCGGCGCGTTCGGCGCGCTCGGCGCCGCCCACGTCGTTCCCGCGGTCGCTCAGTACTGGCATCCCGTCCTGCTCGACGGGGCGGCGTTCGGCGAGGGTTGCGTGGCCGGCCGGCCGCTTCGGCTCGACGAGGCGACGGTCTACGCGGAGAAGAATTGGGGGCCCGGCTTCGCCCGCCGCTGGTGGTGGGGCCAGGCGAGCGCCTTCCCGGAGGAGGGCCTCGGCGTGGCGTTCGCCGGTGGCGCACTCCCACGTCTCGGCGCGACCCCCTCCGCCGTCGTGCTGTGGCGCGGCGGCAAGGTTCACCGCTTCGCCCCGCCGCTCGCCCGCTCACGGGTGGCGCTGGGCGAACGCCGCTGGCGGGTGCGAACCACTTCGCCCCGGTACCGCCTCGAGATCGATGGTCAGGCGACGAGCTCCGGCCACGTTCTGCCGGTGCCCGAACCCGGCGAGCCCCACGTCGAGATGCGCAGCGAACAGGTGCTGGCGGGACAGCTGGCGCTTCGGCTGAGCCGCGGAGGGCGCACGCTCATCGACTCGGTTTCGCCGCTGGCCGGTCTCGAACAGGGCCGTCCTACGAGTGGGGCGCGGCGTTCTCTGCCCGCTGCACCGCGGCCTTGAGCGCCTCCGTGTCCACGAGGCCCTCGGATGGCCCGACTAGCGCCCACAGGAGGCGCAACCGTCGTCCGGCGCCCGAGTCGACCGGCTGCACGCGCGCCTCGGACACCAGCTCGCACTCGTCGCCCTCGCCTTGCTCGACCCAGTGCGCGAACAGCACTCGTACCGTGCCGCTCCTGTCCCAGTCCCGGAAGGCCTCCGGACCGGCGAGGTCCGGATAGTCGCGAGCCAGCGTCCAGATGCGCCCGCACATTCCCGAGATCAGCAACCCCTCATCCTCCTCGAGGGCGATGAACGGGTACGTGCGAAAAAGCTCGTCGAAAGACTGGTCCGCGCTCGTACCAGGTATGCGCCAGCGGATCAGCCTGCCGAGCAACGGCGTGTCGCACAGCCTCAGCGTGTGCGCCGCACTCCATAGCCGCGTGGGGTCGACGAGGCTGGCGCGCCGGTGGTGTGTACGGATCGCCGGGTCTGGTAACCAGCGGTCGAGTCGCTCGAGAGTCATATATATCCGGTACGGATACCAGCGGACAAAGGCCGACACATCCGCCTGATCCAGCACAAGAAGGAAGCGCTCTGGTTCTACCGGTTCGTTTCGCCGTTGTATGACCGTTGGGTGAATCCGCTGTTCTGGACGCCCCCGATGCGGGCCCGCGCCCTCTCCGTTGCGCAGCTCGACCAGCCCGGCCTCGACACGGTCGACGTGGGCGCCGGCACCGGGTTCGCCACCGAGGGCGTCATCGAGCATGTGGACGCCGCGCGGGTAACGATGCTCGACCAGAGCCCCGACCAGCTGCGGCGCGCGCAGGCGAAGCCGGCGCTCGCCGCTTGCCGCAAACTGGTCGGCGACGCCGAGGACCTCCCCTTCGCGGACGACGCCTTCGACCGCTACGTCTCCTGCGGCAGCATCGAGTACTGGCCCAACCCCGAGCGTGCGATCCGCGAGGCGCACCGCGTTCTGCGCCCGGGCGGCCTGGCGATGGTGGCCGGCCCGCTGCCGCCTTCGGGACGCGCGGCTCGCTGGCTCGCGGACGCCTGGATGCTGTTCCCCAGCCGGGCCGACTACGTCCGTTGGTTCGAGGCGGCGGGCTTCAACGAAGTCCGCGTCCTGACGATGGACGCGCCGTGGGCCACCTCAGCGGGTGATGGAGCGTACGCCGTGGCGGTCGCCGGCCGGGCCACTCGGAGCGGCGCTCCGGCGCCCGGCTCGGACGAAAACGTCGCCGAGCGCGCCGACGAGCCTTGGACGGTGCGGCGGCTTCTCCGCTTCGCCGCCGGCTCGCTCGCGGGCGCCCTGTTCATCCCCGTCGGGGTCTTCATGAACCGACGCGCGCGGCGGGCGCGGGAGCGGTCTCGGTGAAGGGGGCCGGGCTTGCGGTCGCCGTCGCGGGGCGGGCGTCGCCGCTCGCGGCCGCGCGCACCCTGTGGCGCTTCTCGCGGCCGCACACGCTGATCGTTACGACGACGAGCATCCTCGGCATCTATGTGATCGCCGCGGAGACGCTCCCGGGCGTTGCCGTCGGGGACGGTCTCGGTGACCTCGGGCTCACGCTGCTGGCCGGCGCGCTCGTGAACCTCTACATCGTCGGCATCAACCAGTGCGAGGACGTCGAGATCGACCGGGTCAACAAGCCCGGCCTGCCGATCCCGGCCGGGCTGCTGAGCGTCCGGGCCGCATGGTGGCTCGTGGGCGCGTCCGGGCTCCTCGCGCTGGCCATGGCGCTGACGCAGGGCTGGGTCGAGACGGTCGCGGTGGGAGCCGCGCTGGCGATCGGGACGGCCTACTCATCGCCGCCCTTCCGGCTCAAGCGCTTTCCCGCGCTCGCCGCGGCAAGCATCTCGCTCGTCCGCGCGGCCGTCGTCAACGTCGGTGTGTACCTCCACTTCGCTTCCACGCTCGGAGGCCGCCCGGGTCTGAGCGAGCTTCCCGGGCCAATCGTCGCCCTGACCCTGTTCGTGCTGCCCTTCTCCTTCGCCATCGCGGTCCTGAAGGACATTCCCGACGCCGAGGGGGACCGCCGGTATCGCATCGCGACCTTCACGGTCCGCCTCGGACCCCGCGCCGCCTTTCTCATGGGAATGACCGCGCTGGCGGGCGCCTACCTCGCGATGATCATCGCGGCGCCGCTGCTCTTGAACGACGCGTCGGCCGCCGTCCTCGTCGCGGGTCACCTTGCGTGCCTCGCCGTGCTGCTGTGGCTCGCGCTGCGCGTCGACCTGACCGACCGCGGCGCCTTCACCCGCTTCTACATGCGCGTCTGGGGGCTCTTCTTCGCGGAGTACCTGCTGATGCCGCTGGCGGTAGCTGTGGCTTAGCGGAAGTGGCGGTCCAACTCGTTTGCGTATGCCCGGCCGAGTGTCGACGCGTTCTCCTTCAGCCATTGGAGGAACGAGACACGCCCGAGTGCAGGCTGGTGCGAGACCAACAGCCCGGCGGTCAGGCCGCGGATCTCGTCGGCGGTCAGGACGACGTCCCGCACGACGACCCCGAGCGCGTGCGATAAGCCCGCCACCGCGGCAAGCGGTGCGTGCAAGATCGGCGTGCGCCTACCCAGAGCGTCGCGAACCGCTCGGACAAGCTGCTCGTACGTCATCGTGTCCGGTCCAGCCGCGTCCGTGATCACATCGGTATCGCCATGCGCGGCTCGCAGGCAGATCTGCGCGAAGTCATCGACGTGGATCGGCTGCACGAGGTACTGGCCATCGCCCGGAACGACGAAGACCGGCATCTGCCGCACGACCCACGCGATGTTGTTCGTCAGGATGTCCCGACCACCGAAGAACCAGGTTGGCCTCACGATCGCGTACGGGACTTCCTTCGCGGCCAACGCTTGTTCGAGGAGTGCCTTCCCGCGGTAGTAGGGCAGCGGCGAGTCGATCGAGGGATTGGCAATGCTCACGTGCACGATCCGCGCGACCCCTGCCCGGCGAGCTGCCTCAAACAGCGCTCCGGAGTTCGCGACCGCGGTGGCAAACGTCGTCCTGCCTCGCTCGAATCGGACCCAGTAGGTGTTGTAGAGCGTCGTGACCCCCTCGAGACTGCGTGCCAGCGCGCTTGGATCATCGAACCGGTACGGGAGGGCTTCGACGCGCGCCTGTAGTGGATGCTGCCGTCCCGGGTGGTGGGTGAGGGTCCGCACCTCTCGTCCGCACTCGAGCAGAAGCGCAGCGATCCGAGAGCCTGAGTAGCTGAACGCCCCCGTCACGAGGTCCGTCTCGACGCCACGGTCGCTCATGGAAGGCCGAAGCGCTCGAGGGCCTCTTCCGTCGGCCGTCGCTCCCGCCAGTTCGCGACATCGGGCGGATGCACGATCGGAACGCGCCTTGCAGCCATCTCGTCCTCACTATGCCGTCTGGATCAACCGACGGCGAGCGTGATGAGCGCGGCGGCGAAACGCCGCAATCGGGAATCGCTATCTGGCGATGGCAACTCGCGATCGCGCGCGGTCGGGCGGCGGGCAAGGTGGACGCATGAGCCGTGCCTTTCTGCTCGCCGCGACCGCCGTCGCCGCCGCAGTGATGGTCGCGATCGTGCTCTCCGACACCGGCGCACCAGCGACCGAGAACGCGTCGTCCACCGTCGACAGGCTCAGGCAATGCCGGTCGGGCGATACGGCCCCGACGGTCGTGCTCGTCCACGGCGCGTGGGCGGACGCGTCCAGCTGGGCCGGCGAGGTGCGGATGCTGCAACGCGCGGGCGTCCGCGTACGCGCGATCGCGAATCCGGTCGAGGACCTCACCACCGACGCCCGATACGTCGCGGACTTCCTGAAGACGGTACGCGGGCCGATCGTGCTCGTCGGGCACTCGTACGGCGGAGCGGTGATCACCAACGCTGCTGCGGGCGTGCCCGGCGTGAAGGCGCTGATCTACGTCGACGCGTCGGCGCCTGCGCCCGGGGAGACCAACGGGCAGCTCAGCGGCTCCCGATCGGTCCTCACCACCGGCAAACAGGGGAAGCTCTACAAGACCGTCCCCCGCCCGTCGTACGCACCAGGCGCCCACGAGCTGTACCTGCGCAAGGCCGTGTTCGTCGAACGGTTCGCGAGCGACCTGCCGCGCAGCGAGGCGGTCCGGCTCTGGGCGTCTCAGCGCGGGGCATCCACCGCCGCGTTCATGACCCCTTCGCGAACGGCCGCCTGGAAGACGATCCCGTCCTGGTTCTTCGTCAGCACCGGCGACAGGATCATCACGCCGGCCTCACAGCTGGCCATGGCCCGTCGCGCCCGAGCCCGCGTGACGACATTCCGCGGCGGCTCGCACCTAACGCTGATCTCACATCCGGAGGCAGTCGCGGCGGTCATCGCCTCCGCGATCTGCGACACCACCCGATGACCATGGACCCTGTCCAGACCGTACTGCGGCGAATCAGGCGTTCGGTTGGCGGTGCTGCCCGGTTCTGAAGGGCGAGAGCGGCTCATACTGGAACGGAGTGGGACCGGATCTCGTGTCCGGCGCTGGTGGCGCTCGACCGGCCTTGACACTCGTGGCGAGGAGTGCCTGAATCGACGTGTTGTCGACCCACATGCTCGCAACCACGCGAGGAGTCCTCGGGCAGGCTCGGCCGTCGGAGGACGTCGCGGGATGATCCGCGAGATGCCTGCGGGACCGCTGGTCGGTCGCGACGGCGAGCTGCAGGCGATCGCAGGCCTATTGGTCGGCGCGCGCGAAAGCGGCGCGACGCTGATCGTCCGAGGTGACGCCGGGATCGGCAAGTCAGCGCTTCTGGCGGCAGCGAGAAGCACCGCCACGAACAACGGCATGCTCGTGTTGAGCACGGCCGGCGTGCAGTCCGAGACGGACCTTCCGTTCGCCGGGCTCCACCAGCTCCTACGACCGATTCTCGACCGGCTCCGCGGCCTTCCCCCGGTCCAGCGCGACGCCGTGCGTGCGGCATTCGGGATGGCCCCAGCCGCCGACGCCGAACCGTTCCTGATCGGGCTCGCGGCGCTCGGGCTGCTCTCTGACGCCGCGGAGGGTAAGCCGCTGGCCTTGCTGGTCGAGGATGCACATTGGCTCGACCGGCCGACCGCCGACGCGCTCGCCTTCGTCGGTCGGCGCGTTGACTCCGATCCGATCGTCCTTCTGGCCGCCACCCGCGAAGGCTACGAGAGCCCCCTTCTCGAGGCGGGTCTGCCCGAGCTGCACGTCGACGGCCTGGCGGAGGAACCCGCCCGGCAGCTCCTCGATGCACACTTTCCGACCCTCGCACCGACGCTGCGCGAGCGGCTGCTCGGCGACGCCGTAGGCAACCCGCTGGCGCTTCTCGAACTGCCTGCCGTTTACGGCTTGGGCATTCGGGAGCACGTTGAGCTGCCCTCGTACAGCCTCCCGCTGACCGCACGCCTCGAGCAGGCGTTCGCGTCGCGTGCGACTGACCTGCCCGCCGCGACGCAGGCCCTGCTCCTCGCTGCGGCGGTGAGCGAGACGGGCGAGCTGGAGGAGCTGCTGTCCGTGGCCGAAGCCATCGAGGGCACGCGCCCGACGGTCGATGATCTCGTGCCCGCGACGAGCGTGCGACTCATCGAGGCCGACCGCCTGCGTGTGCGCTTCTCTCATCCCCTTGTCCGGTCGGCGATTTACCAGGCGGCATCCGTCGGTCAGCGCTACGCCGCGCATGCCGCGCTGGCAGAGGTGCTTGCGGATGACCCCGAGCGGCGCGTCTGGCACCGGGCGGCCGCCGCCGTCGGCACGGACCGAGACGTTGCCGCCGAGCTCGAGGAGGCCGGGCGCCGGGCGCTCGGGCGCGGCGGTACCCCGAGTGCGGCGGCCGCCTTCGAGCGGGCGGCGGCGCTCACGCCGGACCCGGCGCACCGTGGCCTGCTGCTGCTGCGCGCCGCCGATGCGGCCAGCGACCTCGGCCGCAGCGACATAGTGATGCGCCTGTTGCGCGAGGCCGACTCGCCCGATCTCGATGCACACGGGCGCGCGCGATGGATCTGGCTCGAGGACGCCTTCCACGAGGGCGCGATCGGCGATCCCGGGCAGATTCGATCGCTCGTCGAGACGGCGACGCGCGTCGCCACTGCCGGTGATCGCGATGTCGCGCTCGGACTGCTCACAGCCGCGGCCGCCCGCTGCTACTGGGCCAATCTGCCTGAGCAGGGCCGCGACGTAATCGCGGCCGCCGACGGTCTCAGCGTCGCCGTAGACGATCAGCGGCTGCTGTACATCCACGTGCTCGCCGCGCCGATCGAGCGCGGCGGGAGCGTTCTGCGCGAGCTCGAGCGCACTGTTCCGCCTGAGGACGCAGCCGCCCTCTACCTGCGGGGCGTGACGGTATGCCACGCGGCCGCGTTCGACGAGGCCCTGCCGCTGCTCGCGGCATCCGCCCGGCGGCTGCGAGAGCAGGGGCGCCTGCGTATGCTCGCGCAGCTTCAGGCATACCGAGGGTGGGCGGCAGTCATGACCGCCGACTTCGCCGACGCGATGCCGGCGGCCGAGGAGGCCATCCGGCTGTTGTCCGAGACCGCGCAGCCGACCTGGGAGGCGGGAGCGCGTGCCGCCGCGGCTACGCTCGCGGGCCTGCGCGGTGAGCGAGCGACCGTCGAGACGCTCGCCGCCGAGGCCGAGCGCGTGGCGCTGCCCGCCGGAGCAGCGAGCATGCTCTCGCTCGTCCAGTACGCTCGCGGCCTCCTCGAGCTCGGCCAGGGGCGCCACGCCCAGGCGTACGACGAGCTGCGCCGCATCGCCGAGCCCGGCGACGCCGCGCATCACGAACTGACGCGCTTGACCACTTTCGGCGATCTCGCGGAGGCCGCCGCCCATAGCGGTCACCGCGACGCGGCGGTCGAGCTGATGCGCGAGCTCGAGCCCTGGGCGGGCACGACGCCGGCGTCGTGGGTCCAGGTCACGATGCTCTACGCGCGGGTGCAGCTCGCGGCCGACTACGAGGCGGAGGACGTCTTCGAGGAGGCGCTGAGCCGGGACTTGGCGGGATGGCCCTTCGCCCGCGCGCGGCTCAGCCTCGCGTATGGCGAGTGGCTGCGGCGACAGCGGCGCGCGGTCGAGTCCCGAACGCCGTTGCGGGCCGCGCGCGACGCGTTCGACGCGCTTTCAGTGGCCCCGTGGGCCGAGCGCGCCCGCCGTGAACTGCGGGCCTCCGGCGAGAGCAGCCGGCAACGGACGGGCGACTCGCTCGACGAGCTGACGCCACAGGAGCTGCAGATCGTGCAGATGGCCGCGCAGGGTCTCTCGAACCGGGAGATCGGGGAGCGGCTCTATCTGTCCCATAGGACGGTCGAGTCCCACCTGTACCGCGTCTTCCCGAAGCTGGGCGTGACCTCGCGGGCGCAACTCGCCGGCGCTCTGGGCACGCGTCTCGGCGCCCCCGCCTGAGTCCTCACCTCAGTGGTTCCACTTAACCCGGCCGCCGCCCAGGGTCCGCCGATGCAGTGGTCTCACAGGCGAGGACGCACGTCCCGTCGCGTAGAACGGACGGAGCCGTCAGCAACGACCGAAAGGACTCATGCCCGAGATCCGAGTGGGAGACGAGAGCTCCGCGCCGATCAGCATCCACTACGAGGACGTCGGCTCAGGGCAGCCGGTCGTGCTCGTTCACGGCTTCCCGCTCAGCGGCCGCTCGTACGACACGTTCGCGGAGGATCTGCACGAACTGCTGACGGCGCTCGACCTGCGTGACGCGGTCCCTGCGGGCTTCTCCATGGGCGGCGGCTAGGTCGCACGCTACCTGGGTTCGTACGGCTCGGAGCGCGTGGCCGCGGTCGCCTTCATCTCGAGCGTCCCGCCGTGCCTGCTGAAAACCGCCGAGACCCCGACCGGGCTTGACCAGAGCGTGTTCGACGACCTCCAGACGGCGACCGGGGGGGCACGATGATCGCCCGTGCCACCACGGACGAGCAGGCGGCGCCGCGACGCGCGGCCACGATGGTGGCGGAGGGGGTACCGCCGGCGGAACTGTACGGCGCGATCACGGCCGAGGCAGGCGCGCTGCTGGACGCGCAACTGGCCATCATGGTCCGACACGAGCCCGACGGCACCGCCAGGCCGCTTGCGACGTGGTCGGCCAGGGGCGACCCTTCAGCGCTACCGGATCGCGTAGCGATCGACGAGGGGGACATGCTGGATCGGGTCGCGAAGAACCTCGCCCCGGTCAGGGTCGAGGACTGGAGCGCGGAGAGG
The DNA here is from genome assembly GCA_963751835.1 of uncultured Thermoleophilaceae bacterium. Taxonomy (GTDB): domain Bacteria; phylum Actinomycetota; class Thermoleophilia; order Solirubrobacterales; family Thermoleophilaceae; genus JACVRW01. Next base: position 44,207 of record CAVVWD010000029.1, read on the forward strand.
GGCCAGATCGCGGAGATCATCCGGCAGCTGGGCGGCCGGTCCTCGGTCGGGGCGCCGATCGTGGTGGATGGGCGCGTCTGGGGCTCGCTCGCGGTTCACTCCGATCGGGCGAGCCTGTCGCGCGACACCGATGCGCGTATCGGGAACTGGGCGCAACTGCTCGCCTCCGCCATGTCGAACGTGCGCGCGCGCGCGGAGGTCCAGCGGCTCGCCGACGAGCAGGCCGCGCTGCGACGCGTCGCCACGCTCGTGGCGGAAGAGTCGTCGCCGGCCGAGGTGTTCGCCCTGATCGTCGAGGAGATGGGACAGCTGCTCGAGGCTGATCTCACCCGGATCTGCCGCTATGAGGCCGATGGCAGCGCCATCGTGGTGGCGGCTCAGGGCGCGTTCCAAGACACGATCGCCGTGGGCACGCGGCTCGCGCTCGACGGCAGGACGGTGGGCGCCATCGATCGCGGCCCGGAGCGTCCGTGGCGGATCGACGACTTCTCCACCGTCACCGGCCCGTTCGGAGCGCTCCTGCGCGAGGGCGGCGTGCAGTCGGCGGTCGGCACGCCGATCGTGGTCGACGGGCGACTGTGGGGCGTTATGGTCGTCGCCACCCGCTCTGCAGAGCCGCTCGCTGCCAGCGCCGAGGCGCGCGTGCAGGACTTCTGCGAGCTGGTGGCCACCGCGATCTCGAACAGCGAGGCTCGTCACGAAGTCAAGAGGCTCGCGGACGAGCAGGCCGCACTGCGACGCGTCGCCACACTGGTCGCCCAAGAGGTCCCGCTCCCCACGGTGTTCTCCACGGTCGCAGAGGAGCTCGCGACGCTCCTGGGCATGGACCGCACGATGATCCTCCGCTACGAGGACGATGGCACCGCGACGATCACACCGGTCGCAAGCTGGGGCATGTCTCCGGGGTCGGGCTTTGAGTTGGGCATGCGCTTGCCGTTGCGAGGGGTGACCCTCGCGGCGTCGGTGCTCCGGACGGGGCGGCCGGCCAGGATCGACAACTATGTAACCGCTCGCGGCCCGATCGCCGAGCGCGCGCGCCAGGAGCGCGCTGCGACGGCGGTTGCGAGTCCGATCACGGTCCGCGGGCGGCTATGGGGTGCCATGGCCGCCGCCTCGTGCGAGCCTGGCCCTCTGCCCCTAGACACCGAAGCTCGCGTCGGACGGTTCACCGACCTCGTCGCCACGGCGATCGGAAATGCCGAGGCGCGGTCCGAGGCCGCACGGCTGACCGACGAGCAGGCGGCTCTACGGCGGGTCGCGACGTTGGTGGCCAAGGGCTCCGCGCCGACCGTGCTGTTCGACGCCGTCACCTCGGAGGTCGCCGAGTTGCTACGTGCCGACCACGTCGGCCTGGCACGTTTCGAAGCCGGCGGGGAGCTCACGATGCTGGCACACCGGCCGCGCCGCGCAGTGCACGTGCCGGACTGTACGCGCCTGCCCCTCGACGACGACATGGTGAGCGCCAAGGTGTTGCGCACCGGACAACCCGTACGGGTCGACCTCGACGATGTCGGCAGGTCCGTCGCGACGACCGCCTGGCAGATCGCGAGCACGACCGTCGGTACCCCGATCGTCGTCGATGGACGCCTCTGGGGCTCGATGACCGTCGGCTGGACCGGACCCAGGCGCGCACCGTCCGACGCCGAGCTGCGGCTGACGGAGTTCGCCGCGCTTTTGGAAGTCGCCATCGCGAACGCCCACAGCCGCGCGCAGCTCACCGCGTCGCGCGCGCGGATGCTCGCCGCCGGAGACGACGCCCGCAGCCGCGTCGTGCGCGACCTCCACGACGGCGCGCAGCAGCGGCTGGTCCATACGGTCGTGACACTGAAGCTCGCTTTGCAAGCGCTGGACGAGGGCAGCGCGGACGCTAAGGAGCTGGTCGCGGAGGCGCTCGAGCACGCACAGCGCAGCAACGTGGCGCTGCGGGAACTGGCCCGCGGCATCCTTCCCGCGGCGCTGATGCGTGGCGGGCTGCGCGACGGCGTCGGAGCACTCGTCTCGGGCCTGGACCTACCGGTGACCTTGGACCTGCCGGCCGAGCGCTTCTCTCGGGTGGTTGAGGCGAGCGCCTACTTCGTGGTGGCAGAGGCACTCACGAACGTCCTCAAGCACGCTCGAGCGCAGCAGGCGACGGTCAGGGCCAGCGTCGACGACGGGATGCTCAACATCGAGGTCTGCGACGACGGGATCGGCGGCGCCAATCCGGCGGGCAACGGGCTCGTGGGCATCGAGGACCGCGTTTCGGCACTCGGAGGACGACTGTCGATCGAGAGCGCAGCTGGCGGCGGCACCGTGGTGAGCGCAAGGCTCCCGACCTCCGAGAATCGAGAACAGACGCACAGCGCACCGCGATGAGCCGCCGCCTTCCACGGGTCCAGCAGGCGGACGTGGAGGACGCCCGGGGGATGTTCCGTCTGCGCCGCCTTCCGCGCAGAGGTGCAATCGCGCGCGGAGCCCGGGACCGCCTCCCCTTCTCGGACTGATTGTCCCTCGACTCGGCGCCGTGGAGGCCGGCGGGCGCGCGCCACTTGAGGGAAACGTCTGGCGATCCCGGCGGGCGACACGGGCCCGCGTTAGCGGAGAGATGCGTCGGGGCGATTCTGCGCGAGCGCGGGACCAAGAGTGTTGCCGCGCCATTGCACGTCTGCCGCAAGGGCATGAGGAGGCGTGTCCGGTCGCTGGGCGCAGACGCCTAGGTGGACGAGGTTCGAGCGTGGAGTTCGACGCTTGCCCCACGCTCGCATCCGCTGGGCGAAGCAGGCGTGAAGTCAGCACCCGCTGAGACGACGGTGTCTCGTCGAGGCTGTCGCACAAAGGGGGTCTGTCCGGCCGGGTTAAGAGCATTCCGGGATGGGGCAGAATTTCATCGAGGGTCGGCGTGAGCAGGGGTTTTTGTTGCCGCCGGATGTGAGGGAGTGGCTGCCGGCGGATCACTTGGCGTGGTTTGTGATTGACGCCGTTGCGGAGATGGATCTGTCGGCGTTCTATTCGGCCTATCGGGCCGATGGTCATGGCCGGGCGGCGTATGAGCCGTCGCTGATGGTGGCGCTTGTGTTGTACGCGTTCGCGACCAGGCAGCGCTCGTCGCGTGCGATCGAGCGTCACTGTCGCCAGGACGTGGCCTACCGGGTGATCACCGGCAACCTGATTCCCGATCACGCGACGATCGCGCGGTTCGTCTGCCGCCACGAGGAGGCGTTGGCGGAGCTGTTCGGCGAGGTGTTGAAGCTGTGTGATCGGGCGGGGTTGGTGAGGCCGGGGGTGGTCTCGATCGACGGCACGCGGATCGCGGGTAACGCGAGCCCGGAGGTCAACCGCGAGTTCGACCAGATCGCCAGGGAGATCGTGGCCGAGGCCAGGGCGACCGACGAGGCCGAGGACGAGCTCTATGGCGAGGCGCGCGGCGATGAGCTGCCCGAGCAGCTGCGCACGCCGGAGGGCCGGCGCGGGTTTTTCCGCCAGGCCAGACGACGGCCGCGCGATGGCGAGCACTCCGAGCCGAGCGAGGAGCCCGCGGCCGAGGCGGCGGAGGAGGTGCCGCTCGAGCTCGACGCGGCGCGGATCGTGGCGCGCACACAGGGGCGGGAGGGCTGGTTGCGGGAGGGCAAGCGCCAGCTCGAGCAGCATCGCTGGCGCCAGCCCGATCCGATCCCCCGCTCGCGGCCCGAGCGGCTGCTTCTGGCGGCGGAGCGGCTGGAGGCCGAGCTTGAGGTCGAGCGGCGCGCCAACGAGGCCTACGAGCGCTACCGGACGACCGCCCGCGACAGGCTCGGTCGGCGGCCGGGCGGCCGATCGGAGCCGTATCGGCCGCCCGAGGTGCCGGCCGGGAAGGTGAACGTGACCGATCCCGACTCGCGCTCGATCCCGGTCGGGTTCGGGTTCGTGCAGGGCTACAACGCCCAGGCCGCGGTCAACGAGCAGCAGATCGTGGTCGCGGAGATCACCAACAACTCGACCGACTTCTCGCAGCTCGACCCGATGGTCACCGCCACCCTGGACGAGCTCGAGCGGGCTGGTGTCGAGCAGCTGCCCGAGGCGGTCGCCGCCGATGCCGGCTACTGGAACGAGCAGCACATGGACGAGGTGACCGCCAACAAGCAGATCCCGGTGCTGATCCCGCCCGACAAGGGCAGCCGCGGCAGCCCCAGACGCGGGGTGGACGGGCGGGCGCTACTCCTGGATGCGACAAGTGCTCGCAACCGAGCACGGCCGGCGGCTCTATCGAAAACGCAAACAGACCGTCGAGCCGCTGTTCGGCGACACCAAACACAACGGCGGCGTCTACCGCTTCCACCACCGGGGCAGGCTCAAGGTCCGCACCGAGTGGCGATTACTGATGCTGACCCACAACCTCACCAAGCTTCACCGCCACCGACTCGCGCCCGTGGGAGCCTGAAACAGGCCCGACCGCAGTCACACCGCCACCCACCACGGGCACGTTCGCGACGACCTACCCACCACTGAGCGCCCCGAGCCACAGGCCGAGCCTTTGAGCGACAGCCTCCGTCCAATGCAAGCGTCAGGAGCGCCGCGGTCGAGACGACCGCTACGGCGCTGAAGCAGTACGCGAGGTCGTGACGCTCTCAGTTCCCACCACGGTCAGCCGGCGAAGGTGAACAAGTACCGCGCGCCTTTCCGCGTGTCGGTGGTCTGCAGCGTTCCGCGCGCGGCGGTGTAGGCGCCGGTGCCGCCAACGACGGCGAGGGCGTCGGTTCGGTCTCCAGGCCCGCGGTTGACGATCGGGCCGCTGACCATGATCTGGCCGTCGCGGAGGATGAAGGTTGCGTTTCCAGGTGCGACCACGCGCGGCGGTGGCTGGGTCTCGGCGAACGCGGCGTGGAGTCGGCCGGTGGGGCGGTTGGAGCTGTCGCGTAGCCCGCTGTTGATTACGAACAGGTCGCCGGCGCGCTCGCGCCGGCGCGGTGGGTTGTCGACGAACGTGAAGCGCGTCTCGCGGTCCAGCGAGACCAGTTCCAAGGTCCCGGTCGGGGGGCCGGGCTCCTGGGCGTCGCTGCTGACTACGAGGACCGCCGCGCTGACGATTGCCGCACAGGCGGCGGCGATGATGACTGCAACTCGCTTCATGTTGCTGCTCCTCCGTCGATTGACCACGGGGGGCAGGCTAGGTCCGCGGCCCGCTCGCGTCGTCGGCCGAAGCGGCGATCTTGGGCTCGCCCGAAGGGCTGATTTGGCGGGCGTTGCGGCTCGCCCGTTAGGCCGATGCGGACGCGTCCAGGTTGGGCTACGTTGGGCTTGTGGCTCGAGGCTTTTCACGGCTTCCGCTGCGCGGCTCCAAGGCTGACGCGGCGCTGGCCGTGCTGCTCGCCTGCCTCGCCCAGGTGGAGGTCTGGATCGTGGGCGACCCCGACGGCCCGCGGCCGCTCGTCGCCTTCGCCGCGCTCGTGATGACGCTGTCGCTCGCCTGGCGGCGGCGCGCGCCGGTCGCCGTGGCGGCCGTCGTGATGGCGGCGCTCACCGTGCTGGCGCTGGTGTCGAACACGCCCGACGTGACCGTCTTCGGGATCGCCGCGGTCGTGCTGGCGATGTACTCGGTGGCCGCGCACTGCGAGCTCAGGGGCGCGCTCGTCGGCGCGGCGGTCGTGCTGGTCCCCGCCTTCGTGCTGGAGGCCGTCGTCGACGGCGAGTTCGGCAACTTCTTCTTCATCGCGGTCATGAACGTGAGTGTCTGGGTCGCGGGCCGCGCGGTGCGCAGCCAGGGGTCGCGGGCGGCCAGGCTCGCGGACCGCACCGTCGTGCTGGAGCGCGAGGGCGAGCAGAAGGCGCGTACCGCGGTCAGCGAGGAGCGGGCCCGGATCGCGCGCGAGCTGCACGACATCGTGGCGCACAGCGTCAGCACGATGGTTGTGCAGGCGGGAGCCGAGCGCCGCGTGCTCGACGATGGGCAAGCGTCCACGCGCGAGGTCTTGCTCTCGATCGAGCAGACCGGCCGCCAAGCGATGGCCGAGATGCGCCGCTTGCTCGGGATGCTGCGCAAGGACGACCAGGAGCTCGCGCTCGCGCCGCAGCCGAGCCTGGCGCACGTCGACCTGCTCGTCGACCAGATCCGCGCCGCCGGCATGCCGGTGGAGCTCAGGGTCGAAGGCGAGCCGGTGCCGCTGCCGCCGGGAGTCGACCTGTCGGCCTACCGGATCGTCCAAGAGGCACTCACCAACGCCCTCAAGCACGCCGGCCCCGCACGCGCGACCGTGACCGTGCGCTACGACAAGCACGAGCTGACGCTCGAGATCGCCGACAGCGGTCGCGGCGCCGGCAACGGAAACGGCGGCGGCCACGGCCTCGTCGGCATGCGCGAGCGCGTCGCCCTCTTCGGCGGCGAGCTCGACGCGGGCAGCCGCGCCGGGCGAGGCTTTGCCGTGCAGGCGCGACTGCCGCTCGGACCACCGCGGCGATGAGCATCCGGCTCCTGATCGCCGACGACCAAGCGCTCGTGCGGGCCGGCTTCCGAAAGATCCTCGAGAGCGAGCCCGGACTCGAGGTTGTGGCGGAGGCCGAAGACGGACTGGAGGCTGTGGACGCCGCCGCCCGCGGCCGCCCCGACGTCGTGCTGATGGACATCCGCATGCCGCGCCTCGACGGCATCGAGGCGACGCGCCGGATCGTCGCGCGCGCCGCCGATCACCTACGCGTGCTGATGCTGACCACCTACGGCCTCGACGAATACGTCTACGAGGCGCTACGCGCAGGGGCGAGCGGCTTCCTGCTCAAGGACACACCGCCCGAAGAGCTCGTCGCCGCCGTCAAGCTGGTCGCCGCCGGCGAGGCGCTCCTCGACCCGTCCGTAACCCGGGCGGTGATCGAGGAGTTCGTTCGCCGCGCACCCGCCGCGCCCGACCCGGGGAGCCAGCTCGACGAGTTGACAGACCGAGAGCTCGAAGTTCTGAAGCTGCTCACCCGCGGACAGTCCAACGCCGAGATCGCACAGACGCTCGTGATAACCGACGCAACCGCGAAGACACACGTCGCGCACGTCCTCATGAAGCTGGGCGTACGCGACCGCGTGCAGGCAGTCATCTACGCCTACGAGTCCGGCCTGATCCAACCCGGACAAGCACCAGCCACATAACCGCCGCGACCCGACGGGGCGACCGCGAGAAGGCGACGGAGGCGCTTGGCCCGGCTTCCGCGTTCCACGTCCAGAGCGGTAGCGACGACAGCGGAAGAGCGGCGCTCCATACGCTCAAGGCATCGTGGCGTGCACCTGACAGATCTCGATCTGAGGCTCGCCCGGCCAGCCGGAGGCTTCGACGTTCCTCTGGAATCCGGGGTCATCGATCATGCGGCGGAAGTCCTCCTCGCTCTCCCAGAGATCAACGACTACGGCCCGGTTCTCACCCCGGGCGAAGACGTGCAGGGTCCTGCTGGGCTGATCCACGGTGACGCGCGGCGCGTCCTCCAGCTCGCGGTCATAGGCGGCTATCAGCGCATCGGGGTCCCCTTGCCATCGAAACAGCACCAGTATCGGCATCTCCATCCTCCTATCGCGTGGACATTTCGGGAGTTCTGGTTCAGGCGCTGTAGGAGCGCCACGCCTGGGGCGAGCGGCAGCGCGAGCTAGCGCCGCTGCTCCGGGCCCCGAGGCGAAAGGCACGGCGGAGCCTGCTTTGGCGTCAGCGGCGGAATGAGAAGCGGAAGCGCCGGGTGGCTCCTTGCTGGGTGGCGGTGAGGGTGCCGCGTGCAGCGGCGTAACGTCCGGTGCCTCCTAGGATCGCGGCTCGATCGGTGGTTGCTGCCCCGTCGATTCCCTGGATGGCGATCTGGTCGCGCCCGACGGTGAACGTCGCCACGACCTGCTCACGGTCGCCGTCGGCGGTGGCGGTGAAGACGGCGTCGATGAGCCCGGCCTTGGCGCCGGTCCGCTTGTGCACGGGGGCGTGGAGCACGATCGCGTCCCCGGGCGAGTCGGCGGGCTGGGTGGAATGAAGCGGCGGCGCGTCGATCTGGCTTACTTGTGCCTCGGATAGGCGCAGCACGAGCTCGAGCGCCTTCGGGGCGGGGGCGGCGGTCGCTCGGCTGCCGTCTGCGACGAGGGCGCCGGCTGCGGCGGTCGTCGCGGCCAGCGCGAGCGCTGCGGTTGCGGTCTTGCGGGTCATCGGTCCTCCGATCGTTCGATTGCCTGCGGAGCTTGGGCTCGGAGGTGCGGCGGCACATCGTCCGCGAGAGGGAAACCGGCGGATGATCTGTGCCGGGCCGTCTCATCACCGAGGTGGCGGCGAGCTCAACCTCGAGGAGGATGACCGGCCCCGGGATTCGCGTTAGCGTCATCGGCATGGCGCCGCGCGCCGCCGTCGGCCGGTTCTCCCGCACGCTGTCTCGCCGCGCGTGGGTGGTGGTGGCGGTGGTCCTGGCGGTCGCGGTTGAGCTCGGTCTGGCGCTTAACCCCGGTGCGCCGGCAGCGGTCGATGTGGCCTGCGGCCTGTTGGCGTCGCTGCCGTTGGCGCTGGCGCCGCGTCGCCCGCTCGCGGTGCTCTCGGTGGTGCTGGCGGCGCTGGTCGCGGGCGTCGCGCTGGGGGAGCGAACACACGACGGGCTCGCGGTCCTCGCGGTCTTCCCGGCCAGCTACGCGGTCGGGCGGCACGCCGCAGAACGGGAGGGTTGGGTCGGCCTCGGCGTCTCGCTCGCCGGCTCGGCACTGGCGCTCGCGCTCGGCCCGGACACGGTCGGCTCCGACTACCCGATCGTGCTCGCGCTGTTCGGCCTCGCGCCGTGGGCGGCCGGGCGGGCGGTGCGCGCCCGCCAGCGGCAGGCCGCCGCGCTCCGGGAGCTGACCGTCGAGCTCGAGCGCGAGCAGAAGCACCACGCGAGCGCGGCCGCCGCCGGCGAGCGCGCACGCATCGCCCGCGAGCTGCACGACGTGGTCGCGCACAGCGTTTCGCTGATCGCGGTGCAGGCCGGTGCGGCCGGGCGGGTGATTGACTCCCAGCCCGCCGCGGCCCGCGAGGCGCTCGCGACGATCGAGCGAACCGCGCGGGGAACACTGACCGAGCTAAGAAGGCTGCTCGGGATCCTGCGCGAAAATGACGATGGTGCCGCGCTCGCTCCGCCGCCTGGACTGGAGCGCCTCGAGGAGCTGGTCGCGCAGGCCCGCGCGGCAGGCATGCCTGTCGACCTTCGGATCGAGGGAGCCAGGCGGCAGCTGAGCCCGGGCGTCGACCTGACCGCCTACAGGATCGTCCAGGAGGGGCTCACCAACGCGCGCAAGCACGCCGGCCGCGCGCGGGCCTCCGTGCGCATCCGCTTCGCCCCGCGCGAGATCGAGATCGAGGTCGTCGACGACGGCCGCGGCCTGCCCGCGCCGAGCGGCCCCGGAGCCGGCCTGGGCCTCGTCGGGATGCGCGAGCGCGTCAGCCTCTACGGCGGTCGGCTCGAGACCGGCCCCGCCGAGGCGGGTGGCTACCGCGTCCACGCGGTGCTGCCACTGGAGGACTCCTGATGGCGATCCGCGTCCTGCTCGTCGACGACCAGGAGCTGGTACGCGCCGGCTTTCGCCTGATCCTCGACGCCGAGGCTGACATGGCGGTCGTCGGCGAGGCCAGCGATGGGGACGACGCCGTCGACGCCGCCGCCCGCGCGCACCCCGACGTCGTGCTGATGGACGTACGCATGCCCAAGGTCGACGGCATCGAGGCCACGCGCCGGATCCTCGCCGACCGAAGATCGACCCCCACACGCGTTCTGATGCTCACCACCTTCGACCTCGACGAGTACGTCTACGCGGCGCTGCGCGTGGGCGCCAGCGGCTTCCTGCTCAAAGACGTGCCGCCGCAAGCGCTCGTGGACGCCATACGAACCGTCGCTGCCGGCGACGCGCTGCTCGCGCCCGCAGTCACGCGCCGGCTGATCGAGCACGCGCTGCGCGGCGGACCCGCCCCCGCACCGCCACCTACCGAGCTCGGCGAGCTCACCCCCCGCGAGCTCGAGGTCTTCCGGCTCCTCGCGCGCGGGCTCTCGAACGCAGAGATCGCCGACGAGCTCGTCGTCGAGATCGCCACCATCAAGAGCCACGTCACCCGCCTGCTCACGAAGCTCGGCCTGCGCGACCGCGTACAGGCCGTCGTGCTCGCCTACGAGACCGGGCTGCTCGTGCCCGGTCGACCCGACTGACGGCCGCCGCCCCCTCACTCACAAGACGTCGCTGCCATGTGAAGCGAGCGCCTGGTCGACTTACCGACGGGCTTTCGCTGAGGACGACGTCCAGACGTCTCGTGGGCAAGGCGCCGCGCGGTCTCTCCCTGGCGGAAGCGAGCGTGGGCGCTGGCCCGGGCGACACGCTCGGAGCTCGTCCAAGCGGCGACGAATCGCCGACCACGCCGGCTACCGCTCGCGCACGGAAAGCAGGCCGGCATACGCGGGGCGCGGGAGCGGGCCAGGCTGGGATCGTCGGCTAAGAGCGCGAGGGCCTGTGGGCCCACTACTACGCCATGCCCGATGCACTGAAGGAGCTGTCCGCATGGCTGAGCTGACCGACACCACCGACATCCGCGAGACGGGTGCGAGAGGAGCAGGCGTCTCGAGCGCAGTGCGAGCTCAGGGCTCCCGGTGGATGTCGTCGACCCAGTAGACCTGTTCGGGATTGGGCTCGACGGCGGGCAGGTCTAGGTTGACGACGACAGCCTCCTGACCGCTGCGTACGACCACGCATGACAAGGGCGCGTCCGGGTTGGCGTTGATCTCCTGGTGCGGCACGAACGGGGGGACGTAGATGAAATCGCCGGGGCCGGCCTCGGCCATGAACTCAAGCCGCTCGCCCCACCGCATCCGCGCCTGCCCGCTCACGACGTAGATGACACTCTCCAAGGGACCGTGGTGATGCGCACCGGTCTTGGCGTCGGGGTGGATGGTGACTGTCCCTGCCCACAGCTTCTCGGCCCCCGCTCGAGCGGCAGTGATGGCCGCGGCGCGATCCATCCCCCGGGTTTGCGGTGTATTCACATCCAGCTCGTCGGCATGCACCACGCGAACCCCGTGCAGCCGCCAGTCACTTCCGACACGCTCGACGGTCATCGCCTACTTCGGGTCGGACCGAGCATCCCGATGAGGAGCATGTCGCGGCCCGCCATCGTGTTGCTTGGGGAGATCGAGATAGACCGCATCGTCGACCGCCACGCGGCCAGGCGTGACCGTGGTTCCATAGACGCCGAGACACGCATCGCGCTCGCGCGCGATCGCGCGTAGGATCTTCGAATCTCGCTCGGTCGTGGCGGGATCGACGTTGACGACCACGCAGCGCTCGTCACGTCGATCCACGCGCATCAAGAGCTCGCCGACCCGGAGCACGGCGCCGCACCAGCCGTCCTCCGGAAACGCCAGATCGCCGGCCGCGTCGATCAGCAGGTTCGGGCGGAACCGCATTGGGTCGAGGTCCGCGCCTGCGAACTCGCCGAGGGCCGCGAGCGCTTGCGTTGTGAGCAACGAGAGCGGCATGGCGTCGAAGACTCCGACGTCCTGCTTGATCACGCGGACGCCCTCGCCGAGCGTCCCGGCGAAGGCAGGGTCGACGACCTCGAACTCCTCGCCGGCCGGTGTGCGCACGATCGTCGACGATGCGTCAGGACGTTTGGGATTGCGGAAGTAGGGGCGGTAATGGCTCATCTCCGGCCGCTCGCGGATCGTCAGCCAGGGAAAGCCGCTACGCGGGATCCCGGGCCGGACGAACGCCCAGCGGCGATCGCCCGCGAGACCGTGCCAGGAAACAAGCACCTCATCCAGCGCCTCGGCGGCCATCGACTTCACGGGGTAGCGCCAGAGGCCCGCGACTCGCCCGATTCTCATGTAGACACCCGAGCCCCGGCACCGAGGACAGTCACCTGCGAACGACTCATCCGGGGCGGTGTGGAATCGGCGATCGTCGCGAGCTGCACAGACGCGGCGCCCACTGAGCTCATGGTCGGGCCCCCTCAGCATCCGGCGCGGTGAACTCGAACCGCGTGCCGACGCTGTTTTGGATGAACGCCTCGGGAAACCGTCGGGCGAGCGCGTGGGTGGCCCGCCAGCCCGTGCAATGCATCGGCACCAGGAAGTCGGGCGAGAACTCGGCGAGCGCGTCGCAGGTTGGTCCGATGATCGGCTCGAATGCCTTCCCGCTCAGGTGGAAGCCGCCGAGCACAGCGTGGAGCCGGTCTTCCCCGGTGAGCGTTCGCACGTAGCGCAGGATGTTGATGATCCCCGAGTGCCCGCAGCCGGTCAGGACCACGAGCCCGTGTCCGCGGACGCTCGCCACCAGGGCCTGGTCGTCGAGGATCAGTGGATCAAGCTCCCAGCCGTCGTGCCGGTGGGCCTCGTGCCCCGGGAAGCCCCGCTCGAATGCCGTGGTGCGGTCGACCTCGCCCGTTACCAGCAGCGAGGCGTCGAGCAGGAAGGAGGGCTGTCGCTGCTCGACGATCTCGAACCCCGCCCCCCGCAGCGCTCCCTTGCTCGTCGTGGGCAGCTCCACCGCCTCGTGGCCGGGGAACGCCAGCCGCCGGCGTGTCCAGAACTCCGGATGGATCAGGACGGGCATCCTCACGCTGCCGAGCCGGCGCACGAGCCCGTCCATCCCGGTGACGTGGTCCCAATGACCGTGGCTGAGGACGATGATCTCGATGTCGCCCGGCGAGAGGTCGAGGCGGCGCATGTTGTCGACCAGCCCTTCCGGCGTTCGCCCCGCGTCGAAGAGCACGTGCGTTTCGCGGCCCGCCTTCTCGACGGTCACGAGCGCGGAGAACCCATGCTCCGCGCGCAGGGCGTCGTCGGTGTCGCCGCCGACGGCGAATCTCGACGCGATGCGCGGCGCAGCCGCCATCGAAGGCCGTTTGACGAGACCCTGATCGGGCAGCAGCGAGTCCGTTACGTTGTCCACGAGCGTCGTCACCGTGAGCGCGTCGACGGGCTCCAGCGCGATCGCTTCCGTCGCGCCGTCGGAGCTCATGGCCGAGCCCCTGGCATCAGCGTCGTGCCTCGAAGACCAGATTGAAGGGGGTCTCGGCGGCGCGGCGAAAGCGGCTGAACCCCGCGTCGGCGACGACCTGCCCGATTCTGGCCGGTCCGGCTTGGGCGCCGAGGGCCAGGCCGACGTCCTGGGAGAGCGATGCCGGGGTGCACAGGAGCGTCGAGAAGCCGTAGTAGGCGCGGGAGATGGGGTTGAGGTTGTCCTCGACGTGGTCGCCGGCGGCGGGCTCGACGATCATCCAGGTGCCGTCGGGCGCGAGCGTGCGCAGGACGTGGCGCGCAGCTCCGACGGGGTCGCCCATGTCGTGCAGGCAGTCGAACATCGTCACTAGGTCGTAGCCTTGGCCGCTGTAGTCACTCGCCGAGGTGGCCTCGAAGCGGACGCGGTCCTCCACGCCCACTTCGCGGGCGCGGAGGCGGGCGGTCTCGATCGAGCCGGTGTGGTAGTCGGAGCCGACGAACTCGGAGTTCGGGAACGCGCTGGCCATGAGGATCGTCGAGGCGCCGTGGCCGCAGCCGACGTCGGCGACCCTCGCGCCCTCCCGGAGCCGCTCGACGACGCCGTCGAGGGCGGGGAGCCAGGACGCGACGAGGTTGGCGTTGTAGCCGGGCCGGAAGAAGCGCTCGCAGCCCTCGTGGACGTGGTGGTTGTGCTCGTGCCAGCCGACACCGGCGCCACCAGGCACGGCGTCGGTGATCCGCGGCGAGTCCAGCACCGAGCCCAGCGCGATCTGAAAGAAGCCCGGCAGGTAGGCCGGGCTGTCCTCGTCGGTCAGCGCAACCGTCTGCTCGGGCGGGAGGCTGTAGCGGCCCTCCGTAGGGTGGTAGGCGACGTAGCCGCCCGCGGCCTGGGCGTTGAGCCACTCGCGCACGTAGCGCTCGCTGGCGCCGCTACGCTCAGCCAGCTCGCTCGAGGTGAGCGCCCCGGCCCCGGCGAGCGCCCGGTAGAGGCCGAGCCGGTCGCCCATCACGACCAGCGCCGCGTTCAGCGTCGCGCCGACCTCGTCCACAGCGCGGAAAACGAACTCGTCGAGCTTGTCGGCGTCCAATGGCGCGTCTTCGGTGATCGACATCTGGGTCCTCCTTGGGATTTGAGGTTGTGGGTTATAACAAGTACGATCGATCGCACTTATTAGGAGAGTACGACCGCTCGTGCTAACTTGTCAAGGGGAATTTCCTCAGGGGAGACATGGCGAGTCAGGAGACACGCAAGCGACGCACCCGCGCTGACGGCGAGCGCAGCTACCGCACGATCCTCGACACCGCCGCCCGTCTCGCCACCACGGAGGGACTCGAGGGCCTCTCGATCGGCCGCCTGGCCGGTGAGATCGGGATGAGCAAGAGCGGCCTCTACGCACACTTCGACTCCAAGCAGCAGCTGCAGCTGGCCACCGTCGGCGCCGCCGAGGACGTCTTCACCGCCGAGGTCGTCACACCCGCGCTGGAGGTCCCGGAGGGGCTGGGACGCCTGAAGCTCCTGTGCGCGGGCTACCTGTCCTATGTCAAGCGCGGCGTCTTCCCAGGCGGCTGCTTCTTCGCCTCCACCGCGGCCGAGTGGGACACCCGCCAAGGGCCGATCCGCGACAGCGTGCGCACCGTGCTCGCCGGCTGGACCGACCTCCTCGAGGCCAACCTCCGCGAAGCCCAGCGGCAAGGCGACCTGGCGTCAGACGCCGACACCCGACAGCTCACCTTCGAGATCAACGCCCTGCTCCATGAGGCCAATGGCCACTACCTGCTCTTCCGCGACGCCACCGCGCTCGAGCGAGCCCGAAGGGCCATCGACGACCGACTCGCAACCGCACAGCGCTGAGCGCACCGCAGAGCCGCGCCGGTCACGTCGTCGCGCAGTGCGGCCACCGGCCCGGTCCGGCGCACCGACGAACGCACGGCCCCTCGCCGTGCCCGAACTGCCGCGCTTCATGCGTCGCCACGGGCTATTCGTGGACGATTGCGTCGTAAGGATGCCTTGACAAATTAGCACGAGCGGTCGTACTGTTCTCGAAGTGCGACCGATCGTACGTCATCCGCCGAGGCTGTCGGAGCTGTACATCGACGGCGCCTGGGTCGCGTCGACCGGCGCGGCGACAATCGACGTCGTCAACCCGACGACCGGCGGCGTCGTCGCCCAGGTCCCGAGCGGCACGGTCGAGGACGTCGACCGTGCCGTGGCGGCGGCACGGCGGGCGTTCGACGAGTGGTCGCAGACACCCGTTGCGGAGCGAGCAAGCGTGCTGCGCGAGGTGTCGGCCCAGATCTCGCAGCGGATCGAGGAGATCGCCCGGGCGGCGGCGACCGACATCGGCACCCCGCTGGCGGTCGGTCGCTTCATGCACGCCCAGCTCCCCGCCACCACCTTCGCCGATATGGCCGACAACATCGAGCGCTTCGAACTGGAGAAGCGCGACGGATCGCTGATGCTTGTGCGCGAGCCGGTCGGGCTCGTCGCCGCCATCACGCCGTGGAACTACCCGATGCACCAGATCGCCGCGAAGGTCGCCCCCGCGCTCGCGGCCGGCTGCACCGTGGTGGTCAAGCCAAGCGAGGTGGCGCCGCTGTCGGCATGGCAACTCGGCGAGATCCTGGCCGAGGCGGGCCTGCCGGCCGGCGCCTTCAACCTGGTCAGCGGTCTCGGGCCCGTCGTCGGCGAGGCGCTCGCGCGTCACCCCGGCGTGGACATGGTGAGCTTCACCGGTTCCCTGCGCGCCGGCACGCGCGTGGCCGAGCTCGCCGCTGCCGGCGTTAAGCGCGTCACGCTCGAGCTCGGCGGCAAGTCGCCCAACGTGGTGCTCGACGACGCCGAGGATCTGCCGCTAATCGTCCAGGGCGCAATCCGCAGCGCGTTCCTGAACTCCGGCCAGACCTGCTCCGCGCTGACCCGGCTGATCGTGCCGCGGCAGCATCTCCCCGAGGTCGAACGCCTCGCGGTCGAACAGGTCGAGCGCGAGCGCGTCGGAGATCCGACACAGGAGGAAACGAACCTCGGCCCGGTCGTGTCACAGACGCAGCACGAGCGCGTGCTCGACTACATCAACCAGGGCATTACGGAAGGCGCACGGCTGGTGATCGGCGGCCCCCAGGAGCCGGACAGCGCCGGCGACGGCTACTTCGTCGCGCCGACCGTCTTCTCAGACGTGCGGTCCGACATGACAATCGCGCAGGAGGAGATCTTCGGCCCGGTGCTTGTCGTCATGCCGTACGACAGCGAGGAAGAGGCGATCGAGATCGCCAACGGCACGCCCTACGGGCTGTCAGGGGGCGTCTGGTCAAGCGACCGCGACCGCGCCGAGCGCGTCGCCAAGCGCCTCCGCACCGGTCAGATCAAGTTAAACGGCGCCGCCTTCAACCCGACCGCTCCATTCGGCGGCTACAAGCAGTCCGGGATCGGCCGCGAGCTCGGCGCGCACGGCCTTCAGGAGTACTTCGAGACAAAAGCGCTGATCATCTAAGGCCCGGGCACAAGGACCACGCACGTCGGGGCACCAGGACACGCCGGAACAGGACAACGGACGAGGCTGTCGAGCGAGGGCGTGGCCAACCGCCCGCGGTGGCGTCGAGCGACCCGCAGACGCCCCTGTCCAACAATCCGATCCGCTTACGGGACGACCCGCACGCGTGTCTGTCGGGGCGACCATGGCTTTCGCATCCGCGTGTGGAAGGAGCCGTGCCGGTGGAGGGTCGCAAGTAGCGCGCTCGGGACGAGGAGCAGGCGCCCAGGCTCACAGTGCTGCTCCTCGACGAACAGCAACAGCCGCCTTGACGTCGTCAGCGGTCGACCGCGGCCATGTTCGTCTCATCGTGGCGCTCGCCGGTGGCGGGGGTGAGGTCGTTGAGCCGTTGGATCTGCTCCGCGCTCAGCTCGATGCCGTCGGCGGCGGTGTTCTCCTCGACGCGCGAGACGCGCTTGGTGCCGGGGATCGGGGCGATGTCGTCGCCCTGTGCGAGCAGCCAGGCCAGAGCGACCTGCGCCGGTGTGGCGTCGACCTCGGAGGCGACGGCCTGGACCTCGTCGACGATGCGGAGGTTCTTCTCGAAGTTGCCCTGGGTGAAGCGTGGGTTGGTCTTGCGCCAGTCGTCGTCGGCGAGCTCTTGGGGGGAGCGGATTGTCCCGGTGAGGAAGCCGTGCCCGAGCGGCGAGTAGGGCACGAAGCCGATGCCCAGTTCGCGGAGCAGCGGCAGCAGTTCGGCCTCCGGGTCACGAGTCCAGAGGGAGTACTCGGTCTGGAGCGCGGCGATCGGGTGTACGGCGTGGGCACGGCGGATCGTTTCGGGTCCGGCCTCGGACAGGCCGATGTGCAGGACCTTCCCCTCGGTCACCAGCTCGGCTAGGGCGCCGACGGTGTTCTCGATGGGCGTGTTGGGGTCGACCCGGTGCTGGTAGTAGAGGTCGATGCGGTCGGTACCGAGCCGCTTCAGCGAGCCCTCGACGGCGGTCCGGATGTTCGCGGGGCTGCTGTCGAGCACTCCGGGGCCTCCGCCGGAGTGCGAGACGAAGCCGAACTTCGTCGCCACCACGACATCGTCGCGCCGCCCCTTGAGGGCGCGGCCGACGAGCTCCTCGTTGGCGTAGGGGCCGTAGATCTCGGCGGTGTCGATGTGGGTGACGCCCAGCTCGAGCGCGCGCTGGATGGTGCGGATCGACTCGGCGTCGCTGCTGTCCGGGTCGAGGTAATAGCCGGACATCGCCATCGTGCCGAGTCCTATGCGCGAGACGTCGAGTCCGCCTAGCGAAACGTGCTTCATGAGATGTGGCTCCTTGGTGTCGTAGACGGGTGTTCAGCTCCCGGCCGCAGCGGTCTCGACCTTGTCGAGCGCGAGCGACGACGAGAGGTCGCGGAAGGCGTCGATCTCTGCCTGGAACCGGGCGACCTGCTGCTCGGCCTGCGCGATCGCGTCGGCGCCGGCGATGAAGCGGCGCGGCGGCTGCTCCTCGTCGGCGATGGTCAGCAGCGCCTGGGCGAGCTTGGCCGGGTCGCCCGACTGCCGGCCGTTCTGGCTCTCCCAGAACTCGCGCTGGGCGGCGTTGCGCTCGGCGTAGTCCTCGATCGACGGCTCGGCGTAGTTAGTCGACTCCTCGGTGAGCAGCTCGGTGCGGAAGAACCCGGGGTTGACGATGGTCGTGTGGATGCCAAACGGCTCGACCTCGGGCGCGAGCGATTCCATCCAGCCGTCCACGCCGAACTTCGATGCGGCGTAAGCGGTCCCGTACTCAAAGCCGGCGAACCCTGCGGACGACGAGATCGTGATGACGTGTCCCGAGCGCTGCTTGCGCATGACGGGCAGGACGGCGCGGGTGACGTTCATCGGGCCGATGAGGCTCGTCGCGAGCTGCCGCTCCATCTGCTCGGGCGTCAGCTCCTCGAAGTAGCCGGCGTAGAAGCTGGCGGCGTTGTTGACCAGCACGTCGATGCCGCCGAAGCGGTCAACGGCCGCCCTGGCCGCCGCCTCGGCGTCCTGCCCGCGGGTGACATCGAGCTTGACGACGAGCAGGTCGTCGGAGTCGCCAAGCGCCTGTGCGACGGCGTCGGGGTTGCGGCCGGTGGCGACGACGTTGTGGCCGGCGGCCAGCGCGGCCTTGGCGAAGTCGGCGCCCATGCCACGTCCGGCGCCGGTGATGAACCAGGTCTTCTTGTCAGTGGTCATGGGCTCCAGAGAAGCACCGTCCAGAGCCGAGCGAGAGTCCCTGTTGATAGGGGTACTGGCAGGGTCTCCCAGGCGCGGGCGGGCCGGTTTACGCTGGGTGCGTGGACACCAGGAGCGAGATCCGCGAGTTCCTGACCTCCAGGCGAGCCAAGATCACGCCAGACCAAGCGGGGCTCACCGCCTACGGTCCTCGGCGCGTTCCCGGACTGCGCCGCGAGGAGGTCGCGGTCCTGGCCGGAGTCAGCGTTCCCTACTACACCCGCCTCGAGCGCGGCGACATGAGCGGCGTCTCTGAAAGCGTGCTCGAGGCGCTCGCCCGCGCGCTGCAGCTCGACGACGCCGAACGGGCGCACCTGTTCGACCTCGCCCGCGCGGCGGGGCCGACGGCCAACAGGCGTCGCCGGTCGGCGCCGAAGCAGATCCGGCCCAGCGTGCAGCGCTTGCTCGATGCGATCACCGGCGCACCCGCGCTCGTCCAGAACGGCCGCCTGGACGTCCTTGCCGCCAACCAGCTTGGACGCGCCCTGTACTCAGAGCTGTTCCGCGACCCGGCACGGCCGGCCAACCACGCCCGCTTCACGTTCCTGAACCCCGGGGCGCACGACTTGTACCCCGACTGGGAACGCGCCGCCAACGATGGCGTCGCGCTGCTGCGAGCTGAGGCCGGCCGCGACCCATACGACCGCGACCTGACCGACCTCATCGGCGAGCTCTCTACGCGGAGCGAGGAGTTCCGCGCCCGCTGGGCCGCCCACAACGTGCGCCTGCACCAGACCGGTGCCAAGCGCTTCCATCACCCGGTCGTCGGCGATCTGACCCTCACCTTCGAGATGATGGAACTCGCCGCCGACCCCGGCCTAAACCTCCTGACCTACACAGCGGAGCCCGGCTCCAAATCGGACGAAGCGCTCAACCTCCTCGGCAGCTGGGCCGCCACCGTCGAGCAAGAGCAGACCGCTCCCACGGCCGGCGAAGCCTGAGCGGACCAGTACCGCTGCGACTCTCGGCAACGCCGACGTTGACCGCCTACAGGAGCAGTCGGTGCTGCCCCATCACGGAACGGTCTTTAGCTGGCCCGACGACACGCATCGCTCATCTGAGCGGAGGCGGGCTGAGATCAAACGCGGCGCCGGAATCGCCGTCCCAGAGCCACCAGACCGAGGCCAAGCAGTCCAGCAACGCAGGCGAGAACAAGCCAGCCGGACAGTTGCCACGTCCATCCGCAGCCTGACCAACCGCCTTCCGAACAGCGGCCCTCAATACCCCCGATGTAATTCACGACGAAGGCCGCGAATCCAACCGAGGCGATCACCGTCGCAGTGGGGCCTAGCTTCACGCTCGTCATTGTCGCCCACGGCTCGGCCGGCGACGCCTCCCTTTCGTCCGCAGCGACCACTGCTGGGCGGTGGTCTTCACGCTGGCTTCCGGCTAGCGAGGAGCGGCGGTTCGCGAAAGCGGTCGTGGGCGACGTCGCGCGGTCATGCCACTCGGGCTGGGCTCTGGGCTAGTGCCGAGAGCGCGTTCGGTGCTTCGTCGATCGGCGGGAGGGTCTGGATCTCGTCGGCGATGGCGCGGGCTCGGTCGCGGTAGCGCGGGACGCTCAGCAGCTCGAGTACGGCCCGATCGAGCCCGGGGCGCATGCCGAACACCGAGGCGCTCCGAAGCAACCAACGATGAGAACTCGGCGCTCTCGCGTACCACCACGTCCGGGCGCCACTCCTCGATCGCCGCCAGCATGTCGTCCAGGGCCGCGCCCGCGTTCAACCGGACATAGAGCTCACTCAGAGCGCGCCCCATCGCCTGCGTCGCGGAAAGCCCGGCCTGACCCTCCCGAAACCGGCCGGCGTCCTCGTCGTCCGGCTCGGCCAGCGCCCGAAACGAAAGGCCCGCCCGCCGAGCCGCCGGCGCCACCAGCAAGGCCCTCACAGGCAGCAAAGACCTTGCCCACTTCGGCCAGCGCGGGATCGTGCCGGCTTGCGCGGCTGCCGTGAAAGGAAGAGGATCCTTGTAAGAGGCCCGACCGCGGGGCTCGCGATGCCGAAGGTCACTGTCAACGGAGCCGAGCTTTACCACGAGGTCCGGGGCGCCGGGCCACCGGTGCTGTTGATCATGGGCGCGACGGGTGACGGCGGCCACTTTGACGCGTTCGCGGACGTCCTGGCCGACGAGTTCACGGTCATCACCTATGACCGGCGCGGCAACGGCCGCAGTCCAGTCCCGGCCGGTTGGCAGACGACCTCGCCCGAGGAGCAGGCGGACGACGCGGCCGCGCTTTTGCATGCGCTCGGGGCCGGTCCCGCGGCGGTCTTCGGCACGAGCAGCGGCGGGGTCTTCGCGCTCTGTCTGACGGTCCGCCATCCCGGCTGGGTACGCGGCGCGATCCTGCACGAGCCCGGGTTGTACGCCCTGGTCGATGACCTCGACGCGGTTCGAGCCCCGGTGCGGGCGCTGGTCCAGGAGGCGATGCAGGGCGGTGGGCCGTCCGCCGCGGTGGAGCGCTTCTGGTGCTACGTGGCCGGGGAGGCGGGCTGGAACCGGCTCGCGCCCGCGCTTCGTGAACGCCTGCGCGCCACCGCGAGCACCTTGTTCGAGGTCGAGCTCGGGACCTACGAGCTCTACCTGCCCGACGATCAGACGTTGACCGCCATTTCCGTGCCGATGCGCCCGCTCGTCAGCGAGGACAGCTTGCCCTTCTTCGCCGAGATCAGCGGCCGGCTCGGCAAGCTCCTCGGCGTGGACGTTGGCACCACGCCGGGAAGACACGACGCGTATCACGAGTACCCCGAGCAGTTCGCGGAGGCCGTGCGGCCATTCCTGCGCCAGGCCGGCGGGGTAAAGATCTAGGGCGTGGTCCCGGAGCCCTAGCGTACGACGGATGGCCGTCCGGTCCCAGCTCTAGCGCAGCACCGCATCCGCTTGGCGGTTGCACTCCAGCCGCTCAGTCTCCGTGGTGGCTGCGGGAGTCTTGTCGTCCTCCTCGAAGTAGTCGTCGGCCGGCGTTTCTGCCTCCTCGACGCACTCCGCATAGACCTCCCCCCATTCCTCGGCCTGTCCCTCTCGAACCTCGGACCGGGAGCTGGGGGTGGATTCATCCGTCACCGCCCGTACGCCGAGCGTGCCCCCGATGCCGAGCGCGAGGCCGAGCAGAAAGACGACTACGAATCCCATCGTTGGCCTCATCGGTGTTCCCCCCTAGTGAGCTGCCAGCTCGACGACGGCCTCGAACAACCAACCGAGGCCAAAACGTAGCGCGCGAGGTCCACGCGCATCGCCGTGCGGGCACCTCGAGCCTCAGGCGTAGTAGCCGTCGATCGGAATCCGAGCCTCGGCGAACAGCGCTGGGCCCTCGTAGGCGACCTCCGCCGCGTCGGGGCTCACGGCTGCGGGTGGCTTGAGCTCGTCCAACTGTTCGCCGGAGAGCGCGAAGACGACGCGTCCGAGGCCGGAGCGCGCGATCGCACCCGTGCACATGGGGCAGGGCTGGCAGCTCGTGTACATCGTGGTCTGACCCGCGACGTCTTTGTCGAGCTGCCGAGCGGCCCATCGGGCCAGCTTGAGTTCGGGATGGGCCGTGATGTCCCGCTCGGTCACGGCCGTGTTGCGGTCCTCGGCGAGCACATCGCCCGCGGGCCCGACGAGCAGCGATCCATACGGCATGTCGCCCGCGGCGCGGGCCGCGGTCGCGAGCTCGATGGCCCTGCGCAGGTGGCGTTCATCGGCTTCGGTCATCGGTCTCCTCCGTCGAGATCAACTCGTTCGCTAGATGTCCATCCAGGGCTGCCCCTTCGAGTCGTCGTCGAGCGCGTCCCAGTGGCCCGTGATGAGGTTGCGCGAGAGATCGTGGAATGCCTCGCAGATGCCTTCGAGCGGGGCGAGATCGACGCGATCCTCGGCATGTTGGCCGAGGACGCCACGTTCGCCAAACGGGCAGCTCGCGGAGCCGTACGGCTAGCCGACCGACGATTGGTAGCGATCCGTACCGCAGAACGCCAGCTAGCCACATTTGGCGTGGGCTTCCCCCTCGCCATCCTCCAGCCATGATGTTCTGCAAGCACATCGAAGAGGTTCGAGATGACGCCGCTGGAGCTGTAGCGCTGAGCTCAGCTCCCACACGGGTAGGGGGTGCTGGATGAGTCCGCGGCTCACGCGATCGGAGACCGACCGGGTGATCGGCGGCGTCGCGGCCGGGATCGCCGAGCGGTTCGGCTTCAACTCGACGCTCGTACGGCTGGCCTGGCTGTTGTCCGTCTTTTTCGGCGGTCTGGGCATCCTTGTCTATTTGATCCTCTGGATCGCGCTGCCCAAGGGCCCCGCGCACATCCCCGCGATCCGAATCGCCGAGCAGCGCTACGCGCGCGGTGAGATCTCCGCCGCCGACCTCGAGCGGATTCGAAGCGACCTCCAGGCGGCGACATGACGGCGATTCCCGTCGCGCTCATAGGGTGGGTCGGCGGCTTCGCGATCGGATTGATCGGCGTGGCCTTCTGGATCCTGCTGATCGCGCTGATCGTGATCCTCGTCCGGGGCATGCGGACCACCGCCCGTGCTTCTGGAGGACCGGCCATCCGCCTGCTCGAAGAGCGCTACGCGCGGGGCGAGATCACCCGCGAGGAATTCCTCGACGGCCGGGCCGTGCTCGGTGGAAGTTCCCCCGGCGCCCCGGGCGACGACTCGCGCTAGCGAGGATTCGGAGACGCCCCCGCAAAAGGGGACCCGTGGTCTGACCGGAGGCCGCGTGGTCTCTAACGTGCTCATCCTGCACCCGCAGGTCCTGACTATCCCCCCCGGCCCGCGCGGCCTATCCGAAGGCCGTGGCTTCATCGAGCGCACCCTCTCGGAGGCGGGGTTCGACGCTGGCGCGCGTTACCAGATCACTGTCGCGACCAACGAGGCGGTCTCGAACGCCATGGAGCACGGCGTCCCATGCGACGACGGCCACATTCACCTGAGGGCGACGGTGGAGCACGGCGCCTTCGTGTTCTCAGTTCGAGACTGCGGCGAGTTCGAGCATGCGGCTCCGCCGGCACCGGACCCGGTGGCTGAACGGGGTCGCGGCTTTGCCTTCATGAACCTGCTGATGGACGACGTGCGGCTCGAGGCGGGCCCGGGCAAGACGGTTCTCCGGCTCGCGAAGCGGCTGCCGGGAACACAGCCTCCGCAGCGCGAAGCCGAGCCTGCCGCGGCCGAGCACAACCTCCGCGTGGTTCATGAGCTCTTCGCCGCGTTCGCCGCGCGCGACGTGGCGCGCACACTGGAGCTGGTCGACCGCGGGGTGATGATTGAGCCGCTGTCCACCCCGGTCGTGCGGCGCAGTCCGTACCTCGGGGTCGGTGGCCTGAGACGCTATCTGGGAGACCTGGACGAGACCTGGGACGAATTCGAGGTGAGGATCGGGGATACGCGCGCCGACGGTCTCTACGCGGTGGCGGTGGGGCGCGTCCAGGCGCGGCAAGGAAGCGTCGTCCTGGACGACCCGGTTGCCTTTGTCTTCAAGTTCCGCGACTCCAAGGTCGTTTGGTCGAAGTTCTACTGGAGCGAGGCTGAGGCTGTGGCCGCCGCGGGGTGGGCGTGACCCCGCCCAGCCACGCCGCACGCGGCGCGATTCAGCGCCTCGGTGCGTGGCAAGTACCGCTGCTTTCGTCGATGGTGCCTCCGTCCTTGCTCAGGAAGCGGGCGACATAGGCGCCGGGCTCGAGGGTGAGCTCGAGCACGCCGAAGACATCGCTGCGGAGGACCTCGCTGATCGGCAGCTGCGGCCCGGGGTCGATGTGGAGGCTGCGGCCGCCGGTGCCCACCACGAATTGCGTGACGCCGGTGGTGTCCGGGACTCCCTGGGGGGTCACGGGCTCGAGGCGCTCGTAATTGTGCGAGTGACCGGTCAGGAGCAGCTCGGCGCCGTGCTGGTAGAGGGCCTCGAACAGTGGCCCCGTCTCGGGATGCGGCTGGTTTGCTCCCCCGAAGCCGGAGCTGAAGCGCGGGTGGTGCCAATAGGCGATCACGCAGGCATCCTCGGGTAGCGCCGCGAGTTCGGCACGAAGCCACTGTTCCTGTGGGCTGCCGGCGGCGCAGGAGACCGGCCAGCAATCGTCCGGCAGGGACGGGTTGCCGCCTGTTGAGCGCGTCCAGTTGATGGCGCCCGAGTTGAGCGCGAACAGGGTCCAGCCCCCGAGCTCCCAGCGGTAGTAGCCCTTGAGCGGGTCCCCGGCGCGGGCGCCGAAGTACGAGAAATAGCCGGGCGCGTTGTCACGTTCGGGATCGCCCTCGTACTCGTGGTTGCCGACCGCCGGATGCGTGATGTCCAGGAAGCGGCCCCAGGTGGGGTCGTAAACGGCCATGAAGTTCGCGAGCTCGCCGTGCTCGTACTGGTTGTCGCCCAGCACCGCCACGGCATCCGGCGCAAGCGCCTCGACGAGATCGGCGGTGCGCGCCTGCGTGCACGCGGTCGCGGACTCGACCAGCTCGGGTCGGCACGCGATGTCGCCGGCCGCTGCGAGCGTGATCGGCTCCGGCGGCGGGGTCGAGGTCGCAGGCGTGGGTGCCGGCGACAGCGCCGGCCCCGACGGCGAGGGCTCAGGCTTGGACGGCTTTGGGCTCCGCCGGACGCGGAGCCGGATCCGAACGGCGAGGCCGCGCGACCGCGCCACGAGCCGATAGCGCCCGGCCGCCAGCCCGCGCGGGATCCGGACTCTCGCTCGGAAGCCCCCGCGCGGACGGGCGCGCAACCGCACGAGCACGCGGCGGGCCAGGACCACGCGCACGCGCGCCCGCGCGGGGAACCCGTGACCCACCACTCGGATCTGCTGGCCGACCAGGACCGTGCTCCGGGAGATCGACAGGGTCGGCTCGGCCGGCGCGGAACGCGCGACCGGAACCAGGAGGGCGAACGCCAGCAAGAGGAGCAGCAGACAGCGCCGCGCGATCACCGCCCGAGCATCGCAGGGCCGGGCGCGTGCGTCTCGCGCCGGCGAACCCGCAAACGAAAGCGCCAATCCTCTTTGTCTCGACTTCCGCTGACCGCCGGTATACGCTCCGGCGGCGACCCGGACGAGAGGTCACGATGGGCAGCACCCACGAGTTCGACGTCGTCGTCATCGGGGCCGGTCCGGCGGGGGAGCATTGTGCGGGGCGTCTCGCGGACGCCGGCCTCCGGGTGGCAATCGTCGAACGCGAGCTCGTCGGGGGCGAGTGCGACTACTGGGCGTGCATCCCGTCGAAGACGTTGCTGCGCCCGGGTGAGGCGCTCCAGGCGGCGCGCGACGCACCGGGCGCCCGGGAAGCCGTGAGCGGGGGCGTTCGACCCGAGGGCGCATTCGAATGGCGCAACTTCATGGTGGCGGACTACAAGGACGGGGCCAAGGCCGCCTACCTCGAAGGGAATGGGATCGAGGTGCTTCGCGGGACCGGGCGTCTGGCCGGCCCGCGGAGCGTCGAGGTGGACGACGAGACCTACCGCGCACACCACGTCGTGATCGCGACCGGATCGGACGCCGTGGTCCCGCCCGTCCCCGGCCTGGGCGAGCTCGAAGGCGTCTGGACGAACCGGGAGGTGACCGCGCTGACAGAGGTGCCACGCCGGCTGCTTGTGATGGGCGGCGGCCCGGTGGGGGTCGAGATGGCGCAGGCCGTGCACCGCATGGGTGCATCGGTGGCGCTGGTCGAGGGCATGGACCACCTCCTGCCGCGCGAGCCGAAGCCGCTCGGCGATGCGCTCGGCAAGGGGCTCGCCGCGGACGGCATCGAGCTCCACTTCGGCGAGCAGGCCACCGCTGTCCGCCGCGACGGCGACGAGTACGTCGTCGAGTTCGCCGGCCGCGCCGAGCTGCGCGGCGACCGCCTGCTCGTGGCGACCGGCCGACGTGCGCGCGTCGATGACCTTGGCCTCGATACCGTCGGCGTGGAGCCCACGCGACAGGGGATCCCGGTCGACGAGCGGATGCGCGTTGCGGACGGCCTGTGGGCGATCGGCGACGCGACCGGCATCTGGCCGCTGACCTACATGGGCAAGTACCAGGGCCGCGTGGCCGCCGCGAACATCCTCGGGCGTGACCGGACCGCGAACTACGACGCCGTGCCGCGGGTCGTGTTCACCGACCCCCAGGCGGCGTCCGTCGGAGAGGCCGAGGGAGCGCTGACCGCGACGGTCCCGCTCGCCGAGGTGCCGCGCACGTCCACCTACACGCGCGCGTACGCGGAGACGCCCGGCTTCATGACGCTCGTATCGGACGGGGAGCGGCTCACCGGGGCCTACGCGCTCGGGCCGGAGGCGGGCGAGTGGCTACAGCAGGCGACGGTGGCGATTCGCGCGCGTGTGCCGCTCCCTGTGCTGTTCGACGTCATCCAGCCCTTCCCGAGCTTCTCGGAGGCCTTCCTGTCCACGCTCAGCGAGCTCGAGGTTGAGACCATGAAGCAGCCGTCGACCGCGCCAACACCTACCTAGACACGCCTTCCCGGCCGCTGACGACAGAGGAGGATTCACGATGGACGTTGCGACCCTGGCAGACCTGCTGCGGGAGACAGCCGAGCACCACGACCCCTACGAGAAGAGCGCCCCGGAGCACAACTGGTGGGACTGGTACGCCGCCTACCTGAATGCCCGCCTGGAAGGAAGCAGCTCGGAGGAGGCGACCCAGGCCGCCGGGGTCTACATGGAAGGCGTCCTGGGGCCTCGCTGAGCGCACCTACGCGTGATCGCCGGACGCGTGGCGGTCTAGGGTCGTGGTGGGCAGCTCGGATCCGTTGATCGCCCAACTCGACGGTCATGTCGAGGTCGCACGGCGGGTGGGCTCACCGTTCTATGCGGTGCTGCTCGAGAGGATGCGCGACGACGTCAGGGTCGGCGGCCCCACTCGCGCGGCGTTGCGCGGCCGCGAGCGTGATCGGGTGGATGAGTGGGACGCGTTCCGCCTGCTTGCCGGTGTGCACCGGATTGTGCTGACCGGACAGGCCCCGGAGCTGGCGAAGCACTATCCGTCGACCGGTGGCGATGGCGACGCCGAGGCCGCCTGGCCGGCGGTGCGCGAGCTGATCGCCAGCGGCCGGCCGGAGCTGGTGGACGCTCTTGCCCACCCGCTGCAGACGAACGCGCCGACGCGCGCGAAGGCGCTCGTCGGGGGCCTCTGCCTGGTTGCCGAGGAAACCGGGCTACCACTGCGGCTGCTCGAGCTCGGCGCGAGTGCGGGTCTCAACCTGCGGCTCGACCGGTTCCGCTACGAGCAGGACGGCGTGAGCTTCGGCCCCGAGAACTCCCCGGTGCGGTTCGTGAACTTCCTGACCGGGGGGCGCCCGCCGCTCGCGACGGGGTTCCAGGTCGGCGAGCGGGCCGGCTGCGACCTGAACCCGATCGACGCGACGACCGACGCCGGCAGGCTCACCCTGTTGGCCTGCATCATGCCCGACGAGCGTGAGCGGTTTGACCTGCTCGAGCGCGCGATCGCTGTCGCCCGCGAGATGCCCGCGGTGGTGGAGCACGCCGACCTCGCGCGCTGGGTCGCCGACCGGTTGGCGGCGCCCCGACCCGAAATGGCCACGGTCGTCTTTCACACCATCGTCTGGCCCTACCTGCCCGACGAGGTCCGCGAAGCCGCAGAGGCCGCGATCGCGGCCGCCGGACGGCGCGCCACGGCCCAGGCCCCCCTGGCGCTGCTGTCCTTCGAGGGCGCCAAGACCGACCCAGCGCAAATCGAGCTGAATCTCACCCAATGGCCGGGCGGCCGACGTCGTCTACTCGCCCGCTCGAGCCACCATCCGATCACCGTCAACTGGCTATGAGGCCGAGCGGGCCTGGACAGCGGTGAAGGCAATCGTCTGCGTCCACCATGCCGGATCGGCGCAGTGGCCGAGGAACGCGTCAATTGATCGGTCGTCGAGTTCCCCGGATGCGACCAGCCGGCCGCGCAACTCGATGACCGTCCGCGTCCAATAGTCAGCCCAGAGAGAGCCACCGTTGTAGAGCGCGGTCTCGGCGGTTGCCTCGATGCTCTCCATGCCCAGCGTTGCCAGAGTCGCGGGGAGCCGGCGACCGATCAGGTAGTCGATTCCCTCCCGGCGCGACCACGCGAGCCAGCCCTCCCAGAACGCCCGGACGTCACGCGGCTCAGCCACGCTCACCGGCAGGAAATCCGGCTCGATCAGCAGGATTGCTCCGCCTGGTCGCACGCTGGCGACGAGGTTCGCGACGGCGGCCTGCGAGTCCGCCACGTGGTGAAGCACGGCGCGCGCCGTCACCAGATCAAAATCTCTCGGCTCGACCGGTCCGGCGACGATGTCTGCCTGGCGAAGTTCGAGGATCGGCATGTCCGCGTCGACGAGCGACAGATCGAGATCCACCGCCACGGCTCGCCCGCCAGGGGCGACGCGCTCCGCGAGCCAGGCAGAGACGGTGCCGTTTCCACATCCGACTTCAAGCGTCCGCGCCCCAGGTCCGATGCCCAGCTGCTCGATGTGGCGGCGGTGCATGGGATCGAGCAGCCGCGACATCAGATCCAGCCGCTCGCGCTCACCCTCCTGGTGATGACCGAGGACGTATTCAGACATGATCACCCCCATAAGCTACGTGGGCTCGGGCGACCATCCGGAGGCAACTGAACGTGACCATTCGTGTCAACCCCCCCGGCACTCGCGGCGCGCGGGTGCCGACTGCGCTCGTGAAGCTCATCGGCAGGCGGCAGATCCGGACGTATCGCCGCAGCGGCGAGCAGCGTGTCAGCTCGAGGGCGGGGTTCCCCGTGGTTCTTCTCACCACGCGTGGAGCGAAGACAGGGCGCACACGGACAGCCCCGCTCGGGGGCTTTCCGGACGGAGAGAACTCTTGGCTCGTCGCCGCCACGATCGGCGGAGCCGCCCGCCACCCGTCCTGGTTTCTCAACATGGCAAAGCATCCCGACGACATCTGGCTGGAAGTCGGGACAGAGCGGTTCAAGGTTCGCGGTGACTCACTGGAGGGGCAGGAGCGGGCTGAGGCGCTCGCCCGTATCGCGAAGATCGCTCCTCGCTACGGCAAATACCAGGAGAAGACCGATCGCGAGATTCCTATCGTGCGACTCACCCGAGAGCCATGAGTGACGCGGTGAGCGTGCGTTCAGGGGCCCGCGGCCGCGAGCCCTTGTCAGCCGGGTAGAGCCGTCATCGCAGGGCACTCACGCCGATCGAGGTGAGCCGATCCGCGAGCCAGCCGGCGTCGGGCGGCTCGCAGCGGAATGCGAGGTAGCCGTCGGGACGGACCACGTACGCGGCATTCGACACGGCGCCGAGGCGACCGTGCGCGCGCAGCGCCGGGTCGGCCAGCGACTCCACCCCGTCCGGCGTCGCCGGCGCGCTGTCGGCGATGACGAACACCATCACCCGTAGTGCCCGAGCAAAGCGCTCGGCCAGTTCGATGGCGGCCTCGTGCTCACCCGCTCCGGCACACACCCAGAGCTGAAGTTGGGGAGTGCGCAGGAGCTCGCGGAGGGAGGTGGAGGAGCCGTCGGGCCGGAGGAGCGGTCCGGCGTCCGGCAGGCGCCGGCCCGGCAGGACGCCGAGCGCGCCGGCCGGCATCCCTCCCGCGACGACCGCGCTCTCGGGATATGCGATCCCGAGCTCGTGCCCGGCCTCGACCGCGGCGAGCACCTGGGCGGGCGTGGCGAACGCGGCCGCGAGCCCGCGATCGCGCGCGGCCGCCGCCTCGCCGCCGAGGACGTTCGCCTCGTGCACGGCGCCCGAAGCGGCGACCGTCGCCAGGGCCACTGGACGTCGCTCGGCCTCGTACGAGTCGAGCACCGCGGGCGGCGCACCGTCGAGGGCAAGCCGCAGCTTCCAGGCGAGGTTGTAAGCGTCCTGGACGCCCGTGTTCATGCCCTGCCCGTTCACGGGCGTCATCGCGTGCGCGGCGTCGCCCGCGAGCAGCACTCGGCCCGCCCGGAAGCGCCCCGCCACGCGGTGATCGAGCGTGAAGCAGGCCATGTTCTCGGCATCCGCGATCTCCGGCGCACCGGGCACGTGCCGGTCGATCACGCGCTGGGCGGCGGCCGGCTCGGGCCGCTCGCCGGCGCCGTCGTCGCGGAAGAACAGGCGCAGGCGCCCGCCGGGCAGCGGCATCGCCCAGAACCCCTCGCCGTCGAGGAACACGGGGATCTCGCCGGGCTCGTACGGCCAGCCGTCGACCGCTGCGTCCATCACCACCCATCGGCCCGGGTATTCGCCGCCGTCGAATGGGATCCCGAGCGCCTCGCGCAGGCCGCTGTGGACCCCGTCGCACGCCACCACGAACCCGGCACGGACCTGCTCGGACCCGACCGTCGCGACGACCCCGTCGTCGTCCTGACCCTCGATCTCGACCGCCAACCCGCGCTCGACCACGGTGTCGAGATGCTCCTCGAGCAGGACCTCCAGCTCGCGCTGGCGGAGCGACACCGCAGCCGGGTACGCGCTGTCCACGCCGCCGAAGCCGAGGCGGGCGACCTGCCGGCCACCGGAGAAGAGCCCCACCCCGGTGATCGGGAGCGATGCCGCCACGATCGCCTCGGCCACCCCGGTGTGATCCCAGAGCTCGAGGCTGCGGGCGTGGAGGTCGGTGGCGCGCGAGACGGCGGCGCGCTCCGGGGCGGCGTCGGCGATCCGCACCGCCACCCCGAACCGCTCGAGCTCGCAGCCCAGGCTCAGGCCAACGGGGCCCGCCCCGGCGATCAGTACCGGTACGTCCACGAGTTCCGCACCAGCGTAGTCGCTGCGTGACCAGGCTCACGGGAATGGGTCATCCGCTCGGCCCGTCTCCACCTGCATGAACACGCGCATCCTCGTTCCTCGCCCGGTACCTGACGGCGGTCAGCGGCTGGGAGAACTGATCCGCCGCCGGGCGTCGAGGGCCGCCGACGCTCCGATCCTTCAGGCGGCGTGGGCGCTGTTCGTCGTGGTGCTCGCGTGGGCTGTCTTGTGGCGCGTGGTGTCGCTGATCCCGGCCGCTGACCCTGCATTGGCGGTGTCCGGCTGCGCAGGCGTCATCGTCCTGGTTGGGCTCCTGTGCCAGCGCTTCTACGTGAACGCCTGGAAGGGGCGGACCCTGACGAGAACGGGGATCGTCCTCCCCACGAACACGCGCGTTCACCCGTTTGTCGACGCGCTCCTCACCGTGCTGCTCGTATGGCTTGTGGCGAGCACGGTGTTCGTGCTCGTCACGAGCCTGGCGGACGACGGGAGCCTCGCCGCCTCCGCCCCGGAGATGAGCGAGCAGGGACGCTTCTACCACGCCGGTGAGCTGTACCTGTGGCAGCTGGTCAACGCGCTGCCGATAATCGAGGCGACCGACACGCTCAACTGGGAGGAGCCGGTGGCGAGCTACAGCGGCATGACGGGGGCGCTGCTCCTGCTCTACAAGGCGCTGGTCCTCGCGCCAGGCGTATTCGCCGCCCGCCTCGCATGGAAGAACCGCAACACCGCGGAAGCGAAATCAGACGCCTAGCGCGGCGGCCGGTCTTACCCGGTCGTGGCGCCGGGCATATGAAACGCGATCGCCTCGAGGACCGCTTCCGAGGGATCTCCCGCCCGGCCCTGCTCGAGGTGCACGTCGTAGTGGGATCATCACCCCATGGCGAACCTGGCGGAGATGCTTACGAAGACCGTCGCCGAGCACGGCGAACGGATCGCGATCAAGCTCGATGACCTCGAGCTCAACTACTCCCTTGTCGACCAGGCCAGCGCTCGCGCCGCGGGCCTGCTGGCGGCCAAGGGCGTCGAGGCAGGCGACCGCGTGGGAGTCATGCTGCCAAACGTCCCCTACTTCCCCTTCGTCTTCTTCGGGGCGCTGCGCCTAGGCGCGGTGGTCGTGCCGATGAACCCCCTCCTCAAGGGCCGCGAGGTCGGGTTTCAGATGAAGGATGCGGGCGCCAAGGTCATGCTCGGCTGGCACCAGATGGGCGAGGCAGCCCTCGAGGGCAGCGACAGCGCCGGCATCGAGTCCATCCTCGTCGAGCCCGGCGATTTCGAGGGACAGCTTGGCGCCGCGGAGCCCGTGGATCAGGTCCTCGACCGGGCGGACGACGACACCGCGATCATCCTGTACACCTCCGGCACGACCGGCACGCCGAAGGGCGCTCAGCTGACCCACGGCAACCTGCTCTCGGCCACACGAATCGCGGCGGACCTGGTCGACGCTCAGCCGGACGGGGTGACCTTCGGCGCGCTTCCGCTGTTCCACGTGTTCGGCCTGACAACCGGCCTGACCACGTCGACGTGGGTGGGCGCCGAGCTGACGCTGCTGCCCCGCTTCGACGTGGCAAAGGCCCTGGAGATGATTCAGCGCGACCGGGTGTCCATCTTCCTCGGGGTACCCACCATGTACGCGGCGATGGTGCACCACCCGGACGCGTCGTCCTTCGACACGTCGAGCCTGGAGCTGTGCGTCTCCGGCGGCGCCGCGATGCCAGTCGAGGTCCTCAAGTCCTTCGAGCAGACCTTCGACTGCAAGGTCCTGGAGGGCTACGGCCTGTCGGAGACGTGCGCGATCGGGGCCTTCAACCGACCCGACATCGAACGCAAGCCAGGGTCGATCGGGATTCCGGTTGACGGTGTCGAGATGCGCTTGGCCGACGCAGAGGGCAACGACGTCCCGGAGGGCGAAGTCGGGGAGATCCTGATCCGCGGGCCCGTGGTGATGAAGGGCTATTGGAATCGCCCCGAAGAGACCGCGGCAGCCATCGACGAGGACGGTTGGCTAAAGACCGGCGACCTCGCGAGGCGCGATGAGGACGGCTACTACTTCATCGTCGACCGCAAGAAGGAGCTGATCATCCGCGGCGGCTTCAACATCTATCCCCGCGAGATCGAGGAGGTCCTGTACGAGCACCCCTCTGTCCGTGAGGTCGCGGTCGTCGGCATCCCGCACGACAGCCTTGGAGAGGAGGTCGGCGCCGCCGTCGTGCTGACCCCGGACGCCGGCGAGACACCGGGGGATGTCCAGAGCTTCGTCAAGGAGCGCGTCGCCGCCTACAAGTACCCGCGTCAGGTCTGGTTCGTCGAGGAGCTGCCCAAGGGCCCCACGGGCAAGATCCTCAAGCGGGAGATCCACCCACCGGCGTAGCCTGGCCGGCCTCTTCCTCGCGCTCGCCGACTGCCCCCGCCTTCGGGAGGTTGCGACGCGATGCGGTCACCCTAGCCCTCCGCACCGGGAGCCCGTCCCTGCCATTGCGGCCGTCCCGCTCAATAGTTGAGGAGTCGATAGTTGACACCACAAGCTTTCCTGATAAATTGCTTGAGGACGCAAGTATTCTCCCCAACGAGAGAGGACCCACATGAGCGACACGACCACCCAGCAAGCGCTGCCCACCGGCACCTGGAGCGCGGACACGATTCACTCGACGGTGGGGTTCGCGGTCCCCTACCTGGCAGGCACCTTCCAGGGCACGTTCTCCGACTTTGACGCCCGCCTCAGAGACGGCGTTCTGCGCGGGACGGCCGAGGTCGGCAGCGTCCAGGTCAAGGACCCCAACCTGGAAGCCCACCTGCAGAGCCCGGACTTCTTCGACGCCGAGCGCTTCCCCCAGCTCAGCTTCGAGGCGCGGGAGATCAGCCGCTCGGGCGACGACGTGACGATCGCCGGCGAGCTGACCCTGAAGGGCCACACCGAGCCGGTCGAGATCAAGGGCCACGTGAACGACCCGGCGCCCGATCCATACGGCGGCGAGCGCTTCGGCCTCCAGCTCGAGACGACCGTCGACAGGACGAGGTTCGGCCTCAACTGGAACAACCCGCTCCCCAGCGGTGACCCGGCGCTGGCCAACGACGTAACGATCATCGTCGACCTGCAGCTGGCCAAGGAGTCATAGGTGCGGGTGCTCGGCATCAGCGGGAGCCTGCGCCGCGAGTCGCACAACACGCTGTTGCTGCGCGCGGCCGGCGAGCTCGTCGAGAAGCAGGGCGCCGAGTTCGAGGTCTTCGACGGGCTCAAGGCGATCCCGCCCTACGACGAGGACGACGACATCGGCCACGGCCCGCCGGCCGTGGCCCGTCTCCGGCGGGCGATCGCCGACGCTGACGCCCTGATGTTCGCGACCCCGGAATACAACTCGTCGATCCCCGGCGTGCTCAAGAACGCCGTCGACTGGGCCTCGCGGCCGCCCGCCGCGAGCCCGCTTCGCAACAAGCCCGTCGCCGTGATCGGGGCCAGCACCGGGATGTTCGGCGCCGTCTGGGCCCAGGCCGAGCTGCGCAAGGTCCTGGGCTCGACCGGCGCTCGCGTGACCGACGTCGAGCTCGCCGTGGGGCACGCCCACGAGCACCTCGACCCCGCCGGGCACCCGTCGGATCCGACCCAGCACGAAGCCCTGAGCGACTCGGTGGGCGTGCTGCTCGCCGAGCTCCAGCACGCGGAGGTGGCCGCCTAGATGACGACCTGGATCTTTGAGCCCGGCCATACCGAGGCCGAGTTCCGGGCCCGTCACATGATGGTCACCTGGGTGCGCGGCCTCTTCAAGGACATCCACGGGCGGCTCGAGCTCGATTGGGACCGCCGCCTCGAGGCGAGCTTCGAGGGCGAGATCGACGCCACCGGCATCTGGACCGGCGAGGCCGCCCGCGACGCCCATCTACGCAGCGCCGACTTCCTCGACGTCGACAACCATCCCAGGATCGCCTTCAGGGGGCGCTTCAGCGAACGCACAGCCGAGACCGCATTCAAGGGCGAGGTGGAGCTGACGATTCGCGGGGTAACGCGCACCGTCCCACTCGACATCGCCTACATCGGCGAGTGGAAGACGCCATGGTGGGACGGCGACGAGAACAAGGGCGAGATGCGGCGGATCGGCTTCGAGGCGACCGCCAGGATCGACCGGCACGACTTCGGCGTCTCCTGGCAGGACGAGCTGCCCGGCGGTGGCGTCGTCGTCAGCAACGAAATCAACGTCACCATCGACGTCGAAGCGATCAGCCTCGACGACCTCGAACGAACCGGAGCGATCGAGTACTACATGCCGGCTTCGGCACCTTCCTCCTGATCGCGCCGCCCGATCCCGCGACTGGGCGCGTGGGCGCGGCCCCCCCAGTACCCTTGAGGCCGCAAGCAAATTTCCATGGCCCCGCCTTCAACCACGACACCCAAGACCTCGCCCGAAATCGACGCCTTTGTGCGCCTGGTCCGCGCGGGAGTGATCGTCCCTCGCCAGCTGAGCGCTCAGCTGAGCGCCGACCACGGCCTGAACATCAACGCTTACGAGGCGCTGCTCCAACTTGCCCGAGCGCCTGACAGGCGGATGCGGCGCGTCGATCTGGCATGCAGCCTTCTGCTCACCGCCGGCGGCGTCACACGACTCCTGGACGGCCTCGAGCGCGACGGCTTCGTAGGCCGCGAGGAGTGCTCGAGCGATCGCCGTGTCAGCTACGCGGTCCTGACCAGTGCCGGCCGCACGAAGCTGCGGGAGGCCACAAAGTCGCATACGAGGCA
This sequence comes from uncultured Thermoleophilaceae bacterium, assembly GCA_963751835.1. Taxonomy (GTDB): domain Bacteria; phylum Actinomycetota; class Thermoleophilia; order Solirubrobacterales; family Thermoleophilaceae; genus JACVRW01. The sequence continues at coordinate 80,205 of CAVVWD010000029.1, forward strand.
GATCCGGGAGCTCCTGGGCGGGACGTACGACGAGGATGAACTCGCACAGCTCGTCGCGCTGCTCGATCGGCTCCCGGGCGTCGATCCCAGCGGCGGCAGCGTCGAAAGCGACTCCTAGCGCCTTTTCCGGCCGGCTGGTTACCCCGACGGCTTCCTCGCCGTTCTGGCCGAGGATTGCCCGCTCGCCGATTCCGACGATCATGACGATCATGTACTTCACTGATGCGTGGGCGCTGACCCCGGCCTACGGCACCCCGCCGACCGTCATCTGCGGTCCCGGAGACGCCGATCAGGCTCACCAGACGGACGAGTCCTGCTCGCTCGAGCTGCTGGATGCCGCCGCCGATGCTTTCTTCGAGATCGCCCGCCGCTGGTGCCGGCTCTGAGCACGGCCGATGCGACCGAGGCCGCGCGCCTGATCGCGCGCGGCGAGGCGAGCTCCGAGGAGGTCGTCGGCGCCTGCCTCGAACGGATTGCGGAGCGCGACGCGACCGTCCGCGCGTGGGCGCACCTCGATCCGGAGGCGGCGCTCGCCCAGGCGCGGGCCGCGGATGCCTCCGATCGGCGCTCGCCGCTGCACGGGGTGCCGGTTGGGGTCAAGGACATCATCGACACCCGCGACCTGCCAACCGAGTTCGGCTCCCCGATCCACTCGGGCCGGCGCCCAGCGGCTGACGCCGCGTGCGTGGCGCGCCTCCGAGAGGCCGGCGCCGTGATCCTCGGGAAGACCAGGACAACCGAATTCGCGTACTTCCACCCGGCGGAGACGCGAAACCCGCTCGACCCGAGTCGCACGCCGGGCGGCTCGTCGAGCGGATCCGCCGCGGCAGTGGCCGACGGGATGGTTCCGCTGGCGCTGGGAAGCCAGACCGCCGGTTCGACGATCCGCCCCGCATCCTTCTGCGGCGTCCTCGGCCTGAAACCGACCCACGGCCTGATCGACCTGACCGGCGTCAAGCGGTTGAGCGCCCGGCTCGACACGCTCGGCCTGTTTGCGCGCTCGATCGACGACATCGAGCTGTTGCTGGGCACGCTGACCGGGCAGCGCCGGGCGGCCGGATCGGCGGCGCCGCCGCCGCGGATCGCCTTCGCCCGCACCGCCCGCTGGGAGCTCGTCGAGCCGGACGCGCGGGCCGCGCTCGAGGCCGCGGCGCTCGCACTCGCGGACGCCGGCGCGCGGGTCGACGAGCTCGAGCTGCCCGCCGAACTCGAGGCGCTCGTTGACGCCCAGCAGACGATCATGGCGGTGGACGTGGCCGCCAACCTCGCAGGCGAATACGACAGCCACGGTGATCGCATCAGCGCCGAGCTCAGCGAGCTGATCGAGCAGGGCCGGGCCACGGGAGACGGCGATTACGAGGCCGCGCTGGCCGCAGCCGAACGCGGCGCCAAACGGCTACCGGCCGTTTTCGAAGCCCACGACATCCTGCTGACCCCGGCCGCCCGCGGCCAGGCCCCCCGCGGCCTCGACGCCACCGGCGACCCGGTCTTCTGCCGGGCGTGGACGCTGCTCGGAACGCCCGCCATCTCGGTGCCCGGTCCGCTGGGCGCGGACGGGCTTCCGATCGGCGTGCAGCTCGTAGCCCCGCCGGGCCGCGACGCAGAGCTGCTCGCGGCCGCCCGCTGGGTGTGGCAGGCCCTCGCCTAGGAGACCGCTGAATAAGTCGCTCTTTGCGATCGCTGGTCTGGCGCGGCGCCCAGCGTGCCTTGTTCGGTGGGACGCCCGCTCTTGGTGGTCGATCCTTCGATCAGGCGCGCTGCGCGACCAGCCGGTGGCCGATCGGGTTGAGGTTGACCAGGGCGGCGGTCCAGAGCGCTTGCAAGCGGGCCTTGGCGGCGCCGATGTAGCGGGTCTTTCGGGCACCGTAGCGGTGGGCGAGCAGGCCGAGCAGCCGCTCGATCCGCGGTCGGGTGCGGCGCAGGTGCTCGGCGGTGTCGGGATCCTCGAGCGCGAGCCGGGCGGCTTGCAAGAGGTCTTCGCGGCGACCGATCTGGATGGAACGACGGTCGCTCGCGGTGCAGCGCTGCTTGAGTGGACAGGCACCGCAGTCCGAGCGGCGGAAGTTGGCCCGCCGCTCGCCCCGGCGGTCGGGCTCGGAGATCCGGGCGACCTTGCCGGCCGGACAGGTCACCGTGCCGGCCACGAGGTCGACCTCGAACTCCTCCTTGTGGAAGCCCGAGCCATTGCGAGAGGTGGCGGGCGGAGCGAGCACCCCAACGTCGCGTTGCTCGAGCTCCTCGAGCGTGTCGCTGTTGCCGTAGGCGGTGTCGCCGAGCAGGCGCTCGGGGCGTCGCTCCGCTGGTTGGGCGTCGATCAGGCGCTTGGCCTGCGGGCCGTCCTGCTCCGAGGCGGGAGCGACCTCGACGGCCGTGATCAGCGGCTCGGTGGCGTTGGTGGCGGCGGCCGAGAGCTTGTAGCCGTCGAAGCGCTGGTGGCGCGACTTGCGCCCGTGGCGCATTTCGGGGTCGACTGTCGAGATGATCCGGTCCTGGCGCGTTCCGCGGTGTAGGCGCGGCACCCCCGTCGCATCGACGTCGAAGTCCTGGCCCACGAGCTCGCGCAGGAGGGAGTGCGCTTCCCTCACGGCGTCCTCCGCCAGCAGACCATCCGCGCGCTCGACCGCCCGCAGGGCGCGCTCCGCGTCCTCCGCTACGCGCGTCAGCATCCGCTCCCGCTCGGCCTTTTCGCGCCAGCGGCAGTCAGGCTTCTCGGCCGGCCGCGAGTAGTCGAACTCGAGTCCGTCGTCCAGCGCTTGGGCGGCGTGCTCATCAGCGCCGGCGACGGCGTCGATCAGCCCTCGCACGCCCGAGCGCACCAGCCGCACGGTGTCCTGGGTGGCCGCGGCGCCGAGCATCGGCGTCGAGTCGACGATCTGCTCGGCCGGGGCGTCGAGCAGCCCCAGCTCCCCCGCCAGCGAGAGCGTGTTCTCAAGCGCCAGGCGCTCCTTGCCGTGCAACAAGAGGCGAGCGCGGAAGCGGGTCAGCGTGCTCGAGTTCCAGCCCGCATGATCGACCGGCAACCCGAGCGCGATCTTCCAGCGCAGATCCCAGGCCACCGCCTCCATCGCCTGCTCGTCGGAGAGCCCGGTGCGGTACTGCAGCAGCAGCACCTTGGCCAGCTGCGAAGGCGGAATCGACGGACGGCCCAGCCTCCCCGAATAGCAGTCGGCGAAGTCCTCGTCGCGCACGACCCGCTCGCCGTGCTCGGCCAGCAGAGCGAAGAACGAACCCTCCGGCAACGGCCCCATCAGCTCGGCCGCATCAAAGAAACCAACCTGGCCAGTCGTCGTCAAGAGCATGCCCGAACGATCCCGGGCGGCCCGGACGAGACCGGGGTTTTTCAGCGGTCTCCTAGTTCGAGAACACCTGCAGCTCCGCCGCGCGGACGTTGTCGTCCTGCGTGCTGCCGTCCTCGCAGTCCGTGATGTTGATGGGATCGTCGTCCTGGTCACCCTGGTAGCCCGGCGTTCCGGTGCATTGGTTCGTGACCACGCGGAGCCGGACGTGCGTCGCCCGCGTCCGTGGGACGTTGAAGGAGCGCATGATCAGGTCGGGCGCCCGCGGCCGCGGCACGGTGGCGGGGAAGGCGTCGGCCGGGCTCGTGAATATGACGCTGAAGTGGGCGTTCTGGCTGCAATCGACCCCCCGGCGCGCCTCGCAGGTCAGGAACTCGAACTGGCGCAGCGCGGAGTAGCGGCTCTGTGCAAGCGTGTCGCCGTCTGGATCCGCCGGTAGCCGCGTGCGCAGCATCGCGCTGACCCCGATCCGGCGGATCTGATGCCCTTGCCGGCTCGGATCCAGCCTCACCGTCACCTGCTTGCCGGCAACCGGCGATCCGAGCGAAGCCCAGTTCGTCGCCTCCGTGTCGTCGATCAGCTTCGTCAGGTTGATGCCGTCACCGCTCGCCGTGGCGCCGTTCGCGCTCGAGGCGAGGTTGCGGTCCATCTCGACCCGCAGGTCGCGCGTCTGGCCCGGCTCCGAACGAAGCCGTCAGCCGGGCGGCGCCGAAGCCATCGCCCGCGGGCCACGAACTCGTACGAGCCCGGCACGATCCGGAAGGTGGGACCGAGCGGTGTCGCCGGGTCGGTGTCGGCGATCGGCGTCACGCGAGCCTCGTAGCGCCCCACGAACAGCTCCACGGCGCTCCCGCCTGGCCTGCCCAGTCGGTGTGAGCGTGACCGTGGCCTCGTTCGCGTAGGGCGACTCGAAGCTCGGGCATCGGGATCGGCGTCGTCTGTACCGCCGCGTGGTCGCGCCCTCGCCGAAGCCACGGCCCGCGAATGCGTTCCAGAGGACGTCCTGGTTGGCGCCGCCGAAGCGCAGGAGGTCGGCCGCGAGCATGGCGTCGCGTGCGTCAATCATGCTGACCCTCGCCCTGCGCCATCAGCAGCCAGGCGTCGAACACGAGCTGCGCCCAGCGCCGGTTGCCCGGGCAGGCGGTCGACCGGCTGGCTCGCCGCGCGCGCACGCCACGCTGCAACGCGGCGGTTGCCGGCTGCCGTAACGCGGCGTTCATCGCCGCGCGGATGTCGTAGTTCGCCGCGCTCCAGATCTCGCCGTCCGCATGCACCTGGCTCAGCACGGACAGGTGGCGACGTTGCACACGAAGTCGTAGCCGACGTCCGAGTAGTTGAGCGGGCTCGCGTTCATGCCGTAGTTGCGGATGCCCGCCTCCTTGTCGCCCGTGACGTACGGCGCCGACCGCGAAGGGGTTCTCGCCGCCGACCGGCGCGAAGCCGTACTCGCTCAGGTACTCGATCGCCATGAGATCGGACCAGCTCTCGCCCATCGCGCCGGCCTGGGCGCCCGACAGGTTGGCGGATCGGCCCGCCGACCATGCGGTTGGAGATCGCATGCGTGTACTCGTGGCCGATCACGCGTCATGTCGAAGTCGCCGTCGACGCAGGGCGCGTAGAAGCCCGCCGGCGATCGGCTGCCACAGGTACATGTTGGTGATCGGCGGGATCCCGTCGGCGGGTGTGATCTGGTTGGCGTTGTCGCGCGCGAGGAACGCCGGTGGGCCGCCCACGATGCCGCCGGCCTGGGCATTGCCCTGCTCCAGATCGTTCTCCGCGCCGCCGCGGCCGAAGTTGAAGTCCTGGAGGTTGAACGTCCGCTCGGTGAAGCCGAGGTGGTAGGACCAGTCGTGCATGCGGTTGTGCATCGCGAAGAGGTTCGCGAGCGCGGCGTCAATGTCGTTCCGCTGCGGCGAGGTGAAGGTTGTCCCGGGGTTGCAGCGCTGCTCGAGCCACTGGTTCGTCCAGCCGTAGGCGTAGTCACGTGTGGGAGACGGGGTGGCCGGGTTGACCCCGACCGTGAACGGGTCAAATCTGTTCCAGTTCTCCACGCTGTTCGCCGCGTTGCCGAGCGTCGTGTTCGTGGCCACGCCGGTGCGGGCGTTGACGTCCGATGGGAACTGCGACGCGCTGTTCTGGAGCACCAGTTCGCACCCGGGCGCGCCACTCAGCCAGCACCACACGTCCCGGGTGTCGGTCGACGAGTAGTTCATCGGCGGGGTGTTCGGGAACACCGTCCACGTCGGGTTGTCGGCGAGATGGTCGATCGTGCTCTCGCGGATCAGCACCGAGCCCGTCTCCGCGTCGACGAAGGAGGCGAACGCCTGCGGGGAAGCGTCGTTGTCGATCAGCGAGGTCTCCCACGCGGGCCGCACTCCACTCGTGGGCGTCGGGACCGCGACCAGCCGCGCGCGGGCGGGGTGCGTCAGCGAGCTCGCGTCGAACACCGTCCAGCCGTCCACCGCGCGCTCCCCCGAGAGCGTTCCGAGCTCCATGCCCGCCTCGGCGGCGGCCGCCTGTAGCGCCTCAGCGGCCGAGAGCCGTCGCTCGCCGGTGAGGGCCGTCTCGCGTGCCAGCGACGAGGACACGTACGCGACCCTCCCCTCTACCACGCCGACAACGATCAGGCCGTCGTGTCCGGCGGCCAGGCCGTCGAAGCGCTGGCGCAGGAGCACCGCGCGCCCGGCGCCGACCGGCGCCGCGTTGACGAGCTCCAGGTCGCTCGTCTCGGTCTCCGACAGCCCGAGCAGCGCGCGGTTCTGTGCAATCCACCGGCGTGCGGCGGTGACCGGGTTGCCGGGAAGGCCTCGCGCGAGATAGCCGTCCGCCCGGATCAGCGAGCGTGGGGTGCCGAAGCGGTTCCACTTCGCGTTCGCCTGACGGTCTGTCGCCAAGGTCCGCTGGGTCGAGGTCGGCGAGAGCGTGCCCTTGCGGAAGTCGACGTCCTCGCGCCCCCCGTTCTCACCCTGGAACCGGGGCGCCGCCGACGCGCTCGCCGCGGCACCGAGCAGCGCCGCCACGCCCACCAAAGTCGCCAGCCTCGCCACTTGCGAACCGGTGAAACAGCGCAATCCCTGCATGCCTTCCCCTCCCGAAGCTGCCGCACCTGTCTTACCCTTCAGGGGCGGAAACTAGACCTATTCGGGCATGGATGAACCAATTGGGGGATCCTGCCGCAGGGCGGGGGCCACGGGCCGGTAGTAGAGGAGGACGTTGCCGGAGTCGAAGGGCCTGCTCTTCACGAGCTCCAGGCCGATCTGCTGAGCGGCAGTTCTGAACACCGACTTGCCGGCACCTAGGACGACCGGGCTCACCATGATCCGCACCTCGTCGACCAGTCCCGCCTCGAGGAGCCCCACAGTCAGGTCCGAGCTGCCGAAGATCGCGATGTCCTTGCCGGGCTGCTCCTTGAGCTTGGTGAGCTCCTCGGCGACGTCCCCGCTGATCACCCGCGTGTTGGCCCACTCGGCCTTGTCCAGGGTCCGCGAGACGACGATCTTCGCGAGGCCGTTCATTCGCGCGGCGATCTGTGGATCGTCCTCCACCCCTGCCGGCGTCGGCCAGTAGGCCGCCATTCCCTCGTAGGTGACCCGCCCGAACAGCAGCGTGTCGGCCTCGTCGAGCTGCTCTACCGCGAACCTGTTGAACTCGTCATCGGTGACCCAGAAGTCGAACTCCCCGTTCGGGCCCTCGTAGTAGCCGTCGACGGTGGTCATCAGGAACGCGAAGATCTTCCTCATCGGGTCTCTCCTTGTGATGGCATCCGCCCGGCGCGGCGGACCGGCGCGAGCGTGAGCACGGGATCGGTGGCCAGGAAGTCGAAGCTCCGGGTCCCCCGACGATCCGCTCGAGAGCTCGTCGTACCAGGTGCGTACCTCGTCAAGCTCTACGTAGCCGGCCACTACCGCTCTGACCGGCCGCGCGCTTCGAAGTCATCGGGGAAGAGCTCGTCCAGCACGTCGGGAGCCGCCCCGGTGGCTTCGGCAAGGTAGTTACGCGCTTCCCATAGGGCCGCCGCGAACGGCGTGACTCCGAGCTCGTCCCCCGTCACGAGCGTCCTGCCGACGGACTCGCTCACGAGCGCCTCGATCGCGGCGAGCGCCCTGTCAGGCTCCTCGTCCTGGCCGACGCTGTCGTACAGGTGGACCCCGCCCGAATTCGAAACGAAATCCGGGACGGCGATGATCCCCCGCCGGTGCAGGGCGTCGACGGCGCCGGGGCCGTAGGGGATGTTCGCCCCCGGGGCGAGCACCGCGCAGCGGACACGCTCGGCCACGTCGCGCGTGATCGAGTCGGGCCGAGCGCCGGGCACGAGCACGTCGCAGTCGAGCTCGAAGAGCGCCTCGCGCGGGCGCACGGACCGCGGGCCGTGCTCGACGAGCCGATCGCCGTGACGCTCACGCAGCGCGAAGAGCTCCTCGACGTCGAGTCCGTCCCCGTCTGCCACGAGACCGTCGACCGTGCTCACTCCTACGAGTCGCGCTCCGGCCCGAACGCAGGCGCGTGCCGTCCCCGCACCCACCTTTCCGAAGCCCTCGATCGCGACGGCTGCGCCCTCGAGCGGGCGGCCCAGATGCCGCAGCGCAGCCTCGGCGGCCGCCTTCACACCGTGCCCGGTGGCGAGATCGTCCATCCCGAGCCCCTCGTGGCTTCGCGCCCAGAGTGGGACCGGATCGTCCCCGCCGTCGAGAAAATCAGCCGGAAACGTCCCCATGTCGGGGCCGGTCAGAAAGACGTCCTGATACGGCTCGAGCGCGCGCTTGTAGGCGGCGAGCACCGCGGCACGGTCGCCGCCGGCGAAGCGGATGCCGGCCTTGGCGCCGGCGTAGGGCGCCCGGCAGGCGGCGAACTTCCACGTCATCGCGCGGGCGAGTCGAGCCACTTCGTGGACGTCGACATCGGCCAGCATCCGGGTCCCCCCGGCCGAGACCGGAAACTGGTCGTGATCGACGACGATGAACGCCTCGAGGCCCTGCAGCTCGTCCCGAAGCTCGACGACGCGCACGGCTTGGAGCCTACGCCAGGCGCCGCGGCCTAGGATCGGCTCTGAGGTCGAGCCTGTCGAAATGACCCGAAGGAGGTCGCACGATGATCGTCATGTTCTCCGCTCGCCGCCTGAAGCCCGGCGCGTGGGACCAGTTCCGGCGCGCTTGGGAGCCCGCCGACGCCAAGCCACCGGGATTCCAGCGCGCCTATCACGCGCGCAATATCCGTGACGAGGACGAGATCATCTCGTTCGGCTTGTTCGACATGACCGAGGACGACTATCGCCGCTGGCGTGCCGAGGCAGACGCCGACGAGACGCAGCGCGTCGATCGCCTGTCGGCGTTCGTCGAGAGCTCGCCGGTCGAGGGCGTCTACGAGGTGATCGACGTCGTGGACGAGTAGGACCACGCCGGCCGGCGGCGGGTACCATCGGCGAGTGTCCGATGCGTCCGCACTCGTCGACGAGATCGCCAACGAGCTCGACCTTTGGCCCGGCGTGCGCATCGAGCGCCGTTCGGACGGCGCGGCCGTTGCGCTCTACCGGGATTCCGAACTAGGGCTTCTCGATCGCGAACGTGGCGTGGCGGAGCTGCGCTTCGCGCGCCTCGAGCACGACGAGCTCGTCGAGCATGGCGATGCCTCGCCGTCCGATTCGGCGCCCGACCCCGAGGTGGTGAGCCACAACGTGGAGGGGCCGTCGGACGTGACCGCCGTGCTCGAGCTCTTCGACCGCCGCTACCGCGAAGAGCGCGGCGAGGAATACCCGGACGGCCTGCCGGACGCCTGAGCCCCCCGCGGCGCCGCCGGCGGGGCGAAAACCGTCACCTCTCCGCTTTGCCCACCATATGGGTGGGCAGAACGGCGAGGTGGACAAGGTGGTCGCTCGGTTGGTATCTCGCCGCCGTGAAGGCGTGTGGTGAGGGGGCAGTACTGTCGGGGCTTGCGGCGGCCTGGCTCTACGGCCTTGTTGGCGGGCCGGCGCCTCGGCCCGAGGTCACGACACCGAAGCACCGCCGCGTCGACGGCATCCTCCCGCACCGATCGCTCCGTCTCGATCCGCGTGAGACCACGATCTGGAAGCGGATCCCCGTCACGACCGCCCCGCGCACCCTTGTCGATCTCCCTTCACTGCTGTCGTTCGACGAGCTCACCAAGGCGGTTCACCTGGCCGATGTCCGCCACGGCACCCGCCCCGAGCACATCGAGTCCGTGCTGGCCCGCTATCCCAACGCCTCAGGGGCCGCCACGCTCCGCGCAATCGCAAGCGGCGATGCGCCCACCCTCCTCAGCGAGCTCGAGAAACGCTTCCGTGCGCTGCTCGAGAAGCACCTCCTGCCGCTTCCGAACACCAACCGTAAGCGCGGCGCCCACTACATCGACTGCCGCTGGCCCGAGCAGTGCCTGACGGTCGAGCTCGACTCATACCGCTTTCACCGCTCGCGCCACGCCTGGGAGCAGGACCATCAGCGCGAACGCTCCGCCCGTGCCTGCGGCGACGACTTCCGCCGCTACACCTGGCGGCACGTCGTCGAGGAGCCGGCCGACACCGTCACCGAGCTGCGCGCGCTGCTCGGCGCCTAGACGTCCAGGATCCCGTCGATCGCCAGGATCACCCCGCACGCGACGAGCCCGGCGGCCAGCAGGCGGCCCGCCCAGCGGAGGACGCGGCCGCCGGCGCCCTCGGTGGACCCCGCCGCCAGCGCGGTCAACAGCGCGACACCCACCGCCAGCGCGCCCGCGCTCACGAGGATGCTCCGCTCGGCGCCCGCACCCAACGCCAGCACCAGCAGCGCGGGGCGCGCCACTACGGGGATCGCGACCGGGACGAGCGCGGCCCGCCAGCCGGCGAGCGCGGGCTCGGGCGGCGGCGGGCGCCGGAACAGGTCGATGGCGCCGGCGAGCACGGCCACGATCCCGGCGGCGACGCGGAACGAGGGCTCGCTCACGTCGAGCGCCTCGAGCAGCGGGTCTCCCGCGGCCGCGGCGGCGCAGACGGCGAGCCCTCCGAGCAACCCGCCGGCGGCCGCCACGCCGACCGCCGCCTGCCGCGACCGCCCGGTCCGCGGGACCCCGAAGGCGGCCCGGGCCGGGTTGAGCGCCAGCACCAGCACGGCGGCCCACAGCAAGGCCGACGGCGCGTCATCGGTCGGGCCTGCCGAGTCCGACGCTTCCATCGCTTGCGCGATCGGGATGGTGCGCAGCAGCCCCGCCAGCGCGTGCTGCTGGTCGTCCATGCGGGTCTCACCGTCGACGAACCACGCGCCCTCCACCCGCTCGGGCCTGGCGGCCTTCGCGGCGTCCTCGCCGTCGGATTGCTCGTCGACGGCCAGTCCGGCGACGCAGGTGGCACGCTCGGCGACCGGGTCTCGCAGGTCGGCCAGCCGCGGCTCCGCCTGTGCGGTCAGCCACCACCCCGTCAGCGCCTCCCCCACCACGCCGTACCAGCCGCCGCGGGGCTCGTAGCTCCCCCGCACCAACCTGCCCCAGGGCCCGAACAGCTGGCCGAGGTAGCGGGCCTGGAAACCGAAGGACTCGGCCTGCCGGCGCGCGTAGCCCAACTCGTCCTCGGTCAGCGGCGGGCGACCGCGATCGGGGAACTCCACGGTCTCGGCCTGACCGTAGGCGGCCCAGTGGTCCGGGATCGGCGGCCAGTGATCCTCGACCTCGTCGCGCGACGTCGCCAGGTAGGCGCCGATGCGGTCCGCGGCCTCGCCCCAACCCTCCTCGGGAAAAGCGCGGTGGAGGCGAGCGAGAGCCCAGTACGCCTCCCCGGTGAAGTACTTGGAGTACTCGCCGGCCACCGGCGCCCCGCTCGCCGAGTCGTATTCCGCGAGCACAGCACCCGACGGCTCGGTCTGGGCGAGCAGGAAGCGCCCCAGCCGGCGCAGCACCTCGTCGTAGCGCTCGTCGCCGGTGGCCTCGCGCCGAATTGCCAGCCCTGCAGCCAGGAGGGCGGTTGAGCCCGTGGCGACCCGCCCCTGATACTCGAGCGCTGCCCAGCCTTCCCGCTCGAGGAGCCTGTCAAGCGCCCATTCCGTACCGCTGTCGGCTGAGCGCAGCGCACCGGGCAAGCCTGCCGCGGCGGCCTGGTACAGCCCCATCGTCACACCGGCGTGGCGAACCTCGTTGTACTCGGCCGAGGTCGAGTCGTCGTCGACGTTGTAGAGGTAAACCCAGCGGCCATCGGCCTCCTGATTGCGGACGAACCAGTCGACGGCAGCCTGGGCAGAGCCTCGGAGCTCCGCTGCGCTGACCTGTGGGCAGCGCTCCGGCGGCGCCCCCACCGCGAACACGGCGGCGATCAGCAGCGCCAGGATCAGGCCGGCCCGCCAGACGCGCGCGGCGGGCCGCGGCGCGGAGTGGCCGGGTGTCTCGCCCTCCGTCATGTCGGCCGCGCCGCGATCATCGTTCGCTCATCGGACCGGGAGCGGCGGGCCCGGCGGACGGTCGGAAGGAGCAGCGTTGGGAGCGCGAACCACGCCGTCAGGGGCAGGCGGCTGAGCGTGAACGCCACGGCCGGCGCTCCGCGGATAACGGTGCCATCCCGATCCACAACCTCGAGCGGCGAACCGGGCGTCGCCGGCTCGACGCGAAAACGCGCCAGCCAGTCGAGCCGGCGTACCAGCGCACCCAATCGCCGCTGTCGAGCCCCGGCCGAATCGATGCGGAGCACCCGATCGCTGGTCGAGGGCACCGCCCAGATCACCAGTACGGCGAGCGCGAGATACGAGAACACCTGCACCGATGCCGACACGTCTATGGACAGGTGAAAGACGACCGCAACCCACACCGCCGCGTAGCGGGTGCCACGCCACCACAGGCCCGCCGCGATGAACAGCTCCGTGATCACGATGAACTTGGCCGCGCCGGTGTGAAAGCTGCGGTCGGTCAGGAGCGACAGCGCCCAGTCCGGGAGCGGCCACGCTTCAAGCTCGCCTCGAGCCCGCGTCACGCGCTGCCAGGTGACGGTGCCGCCAAACCAGTCGGGATCGAGGAGCTTGCTCAGGCCGGACGCGCCGTAGATCGCGGCGCACTCGAACCGAAGCAGCCACAGCGGCCAGGCGGGCGCCGCCGGATCGAGTGCGGGCAGCCCCCGCCGGCGACGGATCCACGCGTCCAGGGACAGCTCACGTCCGCACGGAGCCACCGCCAGCATCCCCAGGACGATGACCAGGTAGGCCCGGTTGTTATGAAAGTGCGTGGTCGAGAGGAAGAGGTTGTAGGTGACGATCGCGAACGTGGTTGCGGTCGCCAGGCGAGTGAGGAAGCCGAGCGACATGGCCACGGCGGCCACCGCCGCCACCCAGAGCAGCCCGATGTAAAGCGCGTCGGGCAGCTCCGGGTACCAGGCGGCGTAGGGCTCGTAGAAGGCGTCCCGGTAGACCCGCCCATCAAGGCCGTCGGAGAGGAACGGCCGCAGATGCAGGAGCACGACCGGCCCCGTCAGCACCCTCAGCAGTGCGAACGCCCGCATGCTGACCGCGCGGCCCAGGAGGGCGTCGAAGCGGCCGACCAGGCCGCGGGCCTGGGGCGGCGCGTGGGGCGTTGCCACGTTCACCCGGCGCCCTCGCGGACACGGCTGCGGAGGACGCCGACCCGCGGTGGGTCAGCGTTGTGCCAGGAGGTCACCCTGGCCTCCAGGTGGTGTGTCTCGCGGTCGCGCGGCGTGTTGCTCGCGACCCAGTCGAGCGCGGCCTCGAGGAACGCCAGCTGGTTGGCGAGCCCGGCGTCGGCGTGGTGACGGACCGAGGGGTAGCTCAGCCCCCGGCTCTGGACCAGCTCGTCCCAGCGGTACCCCGACCACGAACGTTCGATCGGCACTCGCCGGCCGTCGGCGGTGACCCGGACCACGTCGGCGCGCCAGGTGCTCGACTCGGGGAACATCTGGAAGGCGAACTCCTTGTGGTCAGCCCAGTAGCCGCGCGCAATCAGCCCGAGTTGCAGCACCACAACGGCGACGACCACCATCCGCCGCCCGACGACCCTGACCCTCGAACTCACGCGGTTACGATGACACGGCCGACTCGGAGAGCGAGGGCGGCCCCGGGCGGAGCCCCGTGATACTGTTAACCCAGTGGTTAACGATCCGTTCAAGGCGCTTTCGCACCCCATCCGCCGCGGCATCGTCGAGCGCCTCGCCGCCGGCCCCGCGACCGTAGGTGACGCCACCGGCGGCTTCGGTGTGTCCAAGCCCGCGATCTCCAAGCACCTGAAGGTGCTGGAAGAGACCGGCGTCGTGAGGCGCGAGGTCGTGGGGCGCACGCACCGGCTGTCGCTCGAGCCCGACGTGCTCAGCGAGGCGGCCGACTGGATGGATCGCCAGCGCGCCCTCTGGGGGCGCCTGTTCGATGTCGTCGATGAATATCTGAAGGAGGAAGGGTCCAAATGAACATGAACACGCCGTCTGTCGTTTCGCCCGAGGAGTGGCAAGCCGCTCGCGAGGAGCTGCTGGTCGAGGAAAAGAAGCTGACGCGGGCCCGCGACGCGCTCGCCGCCAAGCGCCGCCGCATGCCGCGGATGGCGGTGGAGAAGGACTACCGCTTCGAGGCGCCGAACGGGCCGGCGAGCCTGCTCGACCTGTTCGAGGGGCGACGCCAGCTGATCGTCTACCGCTTCTTCTTCGACCCCGGCATGGACAACTATCCCGAGCGCGGCTGCCCGGGCTGCTCCTTCCTCGCGGACCAGCTGGCACACCTCGCTCACCTGAACGCTCGCGACACCACCCTCGCGTACGTCTCGCGCGCGCCCCAGCCCGAGATACAGCGCTTAAAGACGCAGATGGGCTGGGAGCAGATCCCGTGGTACACCGTCACGGACAGCTTCGACGCCGACTTTGGCGTTGACGAGTGGCACGGAACCAACGCCTTCATCCGCGACGGCGAGCGGATCTTCCGCACCTACTTCATCGACGCCCGCGGCGACGAGGCGCTGGGCACCACGTGGAGCTTCCTCGACATGAGTCCGCTCGGGCGCCAGGAGGAGTGGGAGGACTCGCCGGAGGGCTACCCGCAGACCCCGCCGTACCAGTGGTGGAACTACCACGACCGGTACGGCGCTCCCGCGTGATCGCTCACATCGGAGGCATGCCGCTCGAGGAGCTGCTCCCGTCGGTGACCGGCGCGGGCGCCGGACTGCTCGTAGCGCGCGCATGGATAATGCTGCGCCTACGACGCCGACGGGAGCCGCGGGCTTGATCGAAGACACCACGCTGCGCATGGAGCGCACCTTCCAGGCGCCCGCCCAGGCGGTCTTCGACGCCTGGACCAGCGAGGAGGTGATTCGGCGCTGGTGGCACGCCGGGCACGACTGGGAGACGACCGAGGCCGAGGTCGACCTGCGCGTGGGTGGCGAGGTGCGGGTGGTGATGCGCAACCCCCACGAGGACGTCGAATACGGGGGCGGTGGCAGGTACACGGAGATCGATCCCCCGAACCGCCTGGCGTTCACCTGGATCTGGGACGGCGACGACAGACGGCAGCTGATCGAGCTCGAGTTCGACGAGAACGACGGCGCCACAACCGTCCGCTTCACCCACAGCAACCTGTGGGACGAGGAGGCCGTACGCTCGCACGAGGACGGGTGGGGCAAGGCCTTCGACAATCTCGAGCGCACGCTCGGGTGACGCTGCTCGCCGACGTCGTCAGCGCGTCGAGGAACGTGACAGATACGAGCTCACGCTCGCAGAAGATCGCGATCCTCGCCGAACTGCTGGCGCAGCTCGATACCGACGAGGTGGCGCCCGCCGTCGGTTTTCTCACCGGGGTGCCGAGACAGGGCCGGGTCGGGGTCGGCTACTCGACGGTCTACGGCATCGAGGGCGCGCCGGCCTCTGAGGCCTCTCTGACCATCGGCGAGCTCGACCGCACGATCGCCGAGGTTCAGGGGATGACGGGAAGCGGATCGGCGGCCAAGCGCAAGCAGATTCTCGGCGAGCTCCTCGGACGCGCCACTGAACCCGAGGCCGACTTCGTCAAGCGGCTCTTCACGGGTGGCCTGAGGCAGGGCGCGCTCGCGGGGCTGATGGTCGACGCGGTCGCGAAGGCGGCCGGGGTGTCCGGCGAGATCACGCGCCGCGCCCTGATGCTCTCGGGCGACCTCCCGCGCACGGCTGAGATCGCGATCACAGGTGGTGAGGACGAGCTTCGCGACGTCGGGTTCGAGCTCTTCCGGCCCATCGTTCCGATGCTGGCCTCCACCGCCGCGAGCGTGTCCGACGCGGTCTCCGGCTTCGATCGTTCGTCGGTGGAATGGAAGCTCGACGGGATCAGGATCCAGGTCCACAGGCGCGACGACGAGGTCCGCATCTACACGCGCAACCTCAACGAGATCACGCACGCGCTGCCGGGGATCGTCGAGGCGGTGCGCGGCCTACAGGTGAGCCAAGCGGTTTTCGACGGCGAGGCTTTGTGGATGGCCGAGCACGGCCCGGCCGCCTTTCAGGACACGGTGTCGCAGATCGACAGCGCGGCGCCGCCCGAGGGGATCGTCACGTTCCTCTTCGATCTGCTCCACCTCGACGGCGATGACCTCCTCGACACGCCGCTGGAGGAGCGCGCCGCCCGGCTCGAAGCGGTGGCGGCGCACCTCAAGATCCCGAGCCTGGTCACGTCGGACCCCGACACCGCCCAGCAGGTTCTCGACGAGTCGCTGCGGGCGGGGCACGAGGGCGTTGTCGTAAAGGACGTCGCGTCCCGCTACAGCGCCGGGCGCCGCGGGAAGGCGTGGCGCAAGGTCAAGCCGGTGCTGACCTACGACCTCGTGGTGCTCGGCGCAGAGTGGGGCCATGGCCGCCGGCAGGGCTGGCTGTCGAACCTCCACCTCGGCGCCCGCGACCCGAGTACAGGCGAGTTCGTCATGGTGGGAAAGTGCTTCAAGGGGCTGACGGACGAACTGCTCGAGTGGCAGACGAGGGAGCTACTCGCGCGCGAGACCGAACGGCAGGGGATCGCGGTGCTGGTGCGCCCGGAGCTCGTGGTCGAGATCGCGTTGGACGGCGTCCAGTCCTCGACTCGTTACCCGGGCGGCGTGGCGCTGCGCTTCGCGCGCGTCAAGCGCTATCGGCCGGACAAGGGCGCCGCGGACGCGGACACGATCGACGACCTGCAGAAACTACTGGCCGTCAGGCGCTGACGGCCTCTCGTTCCGCCGCCGCGACGGCGCGATGCTCCCGCGGGCTGATGCCGCGGACCCGCTTGAAGGCTGCGCTGAGGGCGAACGGGCTGCCGTAGCCGACCTCGTGGGCGACGGAGCCGATCGTGGCGTCGGGCTCGAGCAGCAGATCGGCGGCGAGCGCGATACGCCAGCCGGTGAGGAAGGTCATCGGCGGCTCGCCGACCAGCTCATGGAAGCGCCGCGCCAGCGCCGCCCTGGAAGCGCCTGTCTCGCGGGCCAGATCGGCCACCGTCCACTGCCGGGCAGGGTTGTTTTGCAGCAGCCGAAGAGCGCGCCCGACGACGGGGTCGCTGTAGGCGCGGTACCAGCCGGGCGCCTCAGCCTCGGGACGGGCGAACCAGGCGCGCAGGACGGCGATCAGCAACAGGTCGAGCAGGCGGTCGAGCACGGCCTCCTGACCGGGCTCGTCCTTGACGATCTCGTCCGCGAGCAGTGGGATGACCGGGCAGTCCCATTCGTCCTGACGCAAGGCCAGCGTCGTCGGCAGCGCCCGGAGCAGCCGCCCGCTGACCTCGCCGTCCAGGTGGTACGACCCGGTGAGCATCACGGTCGCGCCGTCCGCTGCGTTGCCCCAGGTGCGCACACCGAGGTCGCGCATGCTTCCGAGGTCCTCGCCGTCCATGGTGGTGCAGCGCTGCCCCGGGAGGATCATGACCTGGGGCGCGGTGCCCGGGTCATCGGCGACCGTGTATGGATCCGGCCCGCGGACAATCGCAACGTCACCGCGCTGCAGCGAGACCGGCTCGCCGTCGTCGGGGATGTACCACGCCTCGCCGCGCACCATTGCAACCACCGTGAGCGGCGCCTCGTCCTCGATGCGCAGCGACCACGGTGGATCCATGCTCGAGCGGAGCAGGAACGCCTGCCGGGCTCTCGGTCCGTCAAGTAGGCCAACCACCGCGTCCATGGATAGAGAGTAGACGCTGGCGCATGATTTTGCGCTTCTTGGCCATGGACGGTCTCTTTCCGAGGCTCTTGACTGTTCGGCATGAGCAATCAGAGCCCCGAAACAACAGTCGTCGCTCCCGGCCAGACACTCGAGAACCCGATCACCGGCGAGCGCTTCACCTTCACCGATACCGCGGCCACGACGGACGGCGAGCTGCTCGCCTTCGACCTCGCGCTGAGGCGCGGCGGCGCGGTGCCCATCGCGCACGTCCACCCGATCCAGACCGAGCACTTCGAGGTCCTCGAGGGGCAGATGCGGTTCCGCGCTCGGGCTGCGCACGCGGCTGGCCGGCCCGGGCGACGTCATCGAGGTCGCGCCAGGAGTGATCCACTCCTTCGCGAACGCCGGCGAAGAGGAGGCGCGCCTGCACGTCGAGGTCCGTCCGGCGCTGGCGATGGAGCAGATGCTGGCCGAGGTCGTCGCGCTCGCTGAGGCGGGGCGCATGACCGAGCGTGGCATGCCGCGCAATCTGCTGGACCTTGCGGTCCTCGCACGCAAGTACGACCAGGAGGCGCACGCGCCGTACCTGAGCGTGGGCGTTCAGCGCATGCTGCTGGCGCCGCTGGTGTTCTCCGCGCGGCGGCGGCAGGCCGCCCCGCAGCCCGTACTCGCCTCGTGACGCGGCTGCCACGGACGGAACGTAGCTGAAGAAATGACGCCCTCGAACGCTTCCCGCGCCCGTTGGACACTCATCGTCGCCGGGGCGGCGCTGTTCATGACCGCCCTCGACCAGCTTGTCGTCGGGGTCGCGCTCCACTCGATCCGCCTCGATCTGGGCGGCTCGATCGAGGGGCTCGAGTGGACCGTCAACGCCTACACGCTGGCCTTCGCGGTGTTGCTGATCACCGGCGCCGCGCTCGGCGACCGCTTTGGGCGCAAGCGGATGTTCATCGTCGGGGTCGGCCTCTTCACGGCCGCCAGCGCGCTCGCCGCGCTGTCGCCGTCGACGGACGCGCTCGTCGCCGCCCGGGCCCTGCAGGGCGTGGGCGCCGCAATCGTCACGCCGCTCACCCTCACCCTGATCAGCGACGCGTTCCCGCCCGAGCGGCGCGCGGCGGCGCTCGGGATCTGGGGCGGGATCACCGGTCTCGGCGTGGCCCTGGGCCCGTTCGTCGGCGGCGCTGTCGTCGAGGGCATCGCGTGGCAGTGGATCTTCTGGGCCAACGTCCCGATCGGCCTGGCACTGATCCCGCTCGCGTCGCGGATGCTGCGCGAGTCGCACGGGCCCGACCGCGAGCTCGACCTGCCCGGCCTGGCGCTCGTGAGCGCCGGCCTGCTCGCGCTCACCTTTGCCCTGATCCGCGGTGAAGCTCTCGGCTGGACGAGCGCCGCCGTGCTCGCCTCGCTCGGGGCCGGCGTGGCGCTGCTCGCGGCGTTCGTCCGCTGGGAGCTCAGAAGCCCGGCCCCCATGCTGCCGATGCGGTTCTTCCGCTCGCGTGCATTCAACGCCTCCAACGGGCTCTCGTTCGCGATGTTCTTCGGCGCCTTCGGCGCGATCTTCCTGATGAGCCAGTACTTCCAGACCGCTCAGGGGTTCGGGCCGCTCGAGGCCGGGGCACGGACGCTGCCCTGGACCGGGATGCCGATGATCTTCGCTCCCCTGGCCGGTGTGCTCGCCACCCGCTTCGGGACCAGGCCGCTGATGGCGGTCGGCCTGGCGCTGCAGGCGATCGGCATCGGCTGGATGGCGATGGTGCTCGATGTCTCGACCCCGTTCGTCGAGCTCATAGCGCCGTTCGCGATCACGGGGATCGGGATGGCGTTCGTGTTCTCGATGGCGCCCGAGGCCGTGCTGGCGTCCGTGCGGGCGCAGGACGCCGGCAAGGCGTCCGGAGCGACCAACGCGATTCGCGAGGTCGGCGCAGTCATGGGCGTCGCCGTGCTCGCCTCGGTGTTCGCCGCCAACGGAGGCTACGAGTCGCCGCAGGCGTTCACCGACGGGCTCGTCGCCGCGCTCCCGATCGCGGTCGTCGTGCTCGCCGCCGGGACGCTGCTGGCGCTGCTCACGCCCGGGCGGGCGCGGACGCCGGCAGCCGCGGCGGCCGGTACAGGACGGGCATAATGCGCCGGAATGGCCGGGCCGGACGATGTGGAGACCGCGGTAAACGCGATGAGCCGCGTCTGGAACAACTTCCGTAGCGTCTGGGCCGAGTATCGGCTCGAGGTCGAGGAAGCCCGGATGGTCGGCAAGCGCGAACCCGTGGCCACTTCATGACCCGGACCGAGCGCGTGGCGGTTGTGGGCGCAGGCTCCTGGGGCACGACCGTGGCCTCGCTCACATCCCCCAACAGGCCTACCGTCCTTTGGGCGCGCGACCCGGCGGTCGCCGAGGAGATCGACTCGAGCCACACAAACGAGCGCTACCTACCCGGTGCGGCGCTGGCGCCCGAGTTGAACGCCACCGTTTCGCTCGAGGACACCGTATCCACCGCCGACGTCCTGGTGATGGCCGTGCCCTCGCACGGGTTCCGGGCCGTGCTCGAGCAGGCGGTTCCGCACGTGCGCCCGTGGATCCCGATCGTCAGCCTCACCAAGGGCCTCGAGCAGGGGACGAAGCTGCGGATGACCGAGGTGGTCGACGAGTTGCTCCCCGGCCACCCGGTGGGAGTGCTGACCGGGCCGAACGTCGCGCGTGAGGTGATCGACGGCCTCGCGGCCGCGGGGGTGATCGCGATGCCCGACCAGCACGTGGCGGGGGCCCTCCAGGAGATCTTCAGGACCCGCCTCTTCCGCGTCTACACGAGCACGGACGTCGTGGGCGCCGAGCTCGCCGGGGTGCTCAAGAATGTCGTCGCAATCGCCGCGGGAATGGCACAGGGGCTCGGGGCCGGAGACAACACGCGCGCGTTGGTGATCTCACGCAGCCTCGCCGAGCTGGCGCGCCTGGGCGTCGCCATGGGAGGTCAGCCGGCGACGTTCGCGGGCCTGGCGGGCATGGGCGACCTGATCGCCACCTGCATCAGCCCCCACAGCCGCAACAGGCGAGTGGGCGAGCAGCTCGCGCTCGGCAAGACGATCGACGAGATCACGTCCGAGATGAGCATGGTCGCCGAGGGGATCAAGAGCTCGCGCGTCGTGGTGGAGCTCGCGGACCAGCACGACGTGGAGATGCCGATCGCGCGCGAGGTATACGGCGTGTGCCACGAGGGGCGCACCCCGCGCCAGGCGTTTCGCGGCCTGTTGCGAACGCAGCCCACCACCGAGCACGCGGCGGGCTGAGATGGCCGCGCCCACCCTGCCGCAGACGAACGAGGAAGCATGGGCGATCGCGCAGGGGTGGGGCACCGCGCGCGAGATGAGCGAGTACGAGGCGCTCATGTGGCGTGTCGAGAGCGACGCCCGCCTGCGCTCGACCATGATGGGCGTCTACGTGCTCGACTCGGAGCCGGAGTGGGAACGGCTGTCGGCCGCACACGAGTGGGCCACGCGCATCATCCCGCGCTTCCGCGAGCGGGTTGTTGACCCGCCGCTGCACCTCGGACTGCCTGCCTGGGTGCCCGATCCCGACTTCGACCTCACCTACCACCTGCGGCGCGTCCGGCTCCCGGAGCCGGGAACCTTTGACCAGGTGCTGGAGCTGGCAGAGCAGGTGGCGATGACGCCCTTCGACCGCGCGCGCTCTCCGTGGGAGGCCGTCCTGGTCGACGGGCTCGAGGGCGGTCGCGCGGCGTACTTCCTCAAGCTTCACCACACCCTCACCGACGGGCAGGGCGGGGTCCAGCTGCTCGGCCTCCTCCACAGCCGTAAGCGCGAACCCTCGCCGGACAAGCCGATGCCGGACCCCCCGGAGCCCGAGCGGGCCACGCCCACATCCGTGCTCGCGGAGCAGCTGAGTCGCCGGGCGCGCCACGTCCCGCGTGACGCCGGCGCGGCCGCCGGCCGGGTGGCGGGCCTGGCGGCCGGCGCGCTCATCCGGCCCCGGCGAGCCTTGGGGGAAGGGGTGCGGATGGGGCGGTCGCTGTCGCGCGTGCTGGCGCCGCCGCCGGTCGAACCCTCGCCACTGCTGAGCAATCGCAGCCTCTCGTGGCGCTTCGGGACGCTCGAGGTCGGTCTCGACGAGCTGAAGCGCGCCGCCAGGGCCACGGACGGCTCGCTCAACGACGCATACATCGCCGCCCTGCTCGGAGGATTCCGCCGCTACCACGAGCGCCAGGGCGCCGAGATCGAGGACCTCGCCATGGCGATGCCGATCAGCCTTCGCCGCGGCGACCACCCGATGGGCGGCAACCGCTTCGCCGGCGCACGCTTCGCCGCGCCCGCCGGTGAGCCCGATCCGGCCGAGCGCGTCCGGCTGGTCCACGACTTCGTGCTCACCGCACGCGCAGAGCCCGCGCTCGACTTCCTGTCCACCGCCGCGCCGGTGATCAACCGATTGCCCACCGCCGTGGTCGCGCGCTGGTATCACGCGCAGACGACGAAGCTCGATCTGCAGGCGAGCAATGTCGCGGGCATTCCCTACCCGGTCTACATGGCCGGAGCCCGGATCGAGCGTCTGTTCCCGTTCGGCCCATTGCCGGGCTGCGCCGTGATGGCGACGCTCGTCTCCCACAACGGGACCTGCTGCATCGGCTTCAACTGCGACGCAGCGGCGGTCACCGACCCCGAGCTGTTCTTCGAGTGCCAGCAGGAGGGGCTGGACGAGGTGCTCGCGCTCGCGCCGCGGCGGAAGGCCGCTGCGGCCAAGGCGCACGCATGACTGCCGAGCACGTCGAGGGACGGCTCGACGGGACAGGCGGGCTCGAGCTCTATTGGCAGGCCTGGCTGCCCGAGTCCGAGGCCCGTGCCGTGGTCGTGATCTCGCACGGCGTATCCGAGCACTCCGCCCGCTACGCGCACGTCGGCGCAGCGGCTCGCGGGCGCCGGCTACGCCGCCTACGCCCTCGACCACCGCGGCCATGGGCGCTCCGAGGGAAAGAAGGTGATGGTCGAGAGCTTCGACGACGTCGTCGCCGACCTGCGCGCGTTCATCGACCTCGCCGCGGTCCGGCATCCGGGAAAGCCGGTCTACCTGCTGGGCCATAGCATGGGCGCCGCCATCGCGATCGCGTGCGCAGTGCGTCATCAGGACGCCCTGGCGGGTCTGATGCTGTCCGGCGCGCTGGCCGACCCCGACGCCGCCTCGCCGGTAACGCGCGGGCTCAGCAGGGTGCTGTCCGCCCTCACCCCGGGGCTCGGCGTGTATCGGCTGGACCATTCGGCGATCAGCCGCGATCCCGATGTCGTGCGCGCCTACGAGCAGGATCCGCTCGTCCATCACGGCAAGCTGCCGGCGCGGACGGTGGCCGAGCTCACCGGAGCCGTGGGCAGGTTCCCCGACGACGTGCCCAGGCTACGGCTGCCGCTGCTCGTGATGCACGGCAGCGAGGACTCGCTTACCTCGGTCGGCGGCAGCCGCATGGTCCACGAGCGGGCCTCGTCCAGCGACAAGACGCTCGAGATCTACGACGGCCTGCGGCACGAGATCCTCAACGAGCCCGAGAAGGAGCGCGTGATCTCGGAGATGATCGAGTGGCTGGACGCGCGCTCAGCCGGGCCAGTCTGAGAGCGTCTCCAGATAGCGCTCGCGCACCGCCGCCACTCGCTTGTCCAGCGTCTTCACGGTCCAGCGGTCGGTGGGCACCGGCTCCAGCACCGCCACGTCGATCGTGCCCTTGCGGATCAGCGGCGAGTTCTTCCACATCACGTCGCCGGCGTTTCGGATCACTATCGGGACGATCGGCACGCCGCCCTGCATAGCCAGGTGGAAGGCACCCTTCTTGAAGCGACCTAGCCGGGGCGTGGGGCTGCGCGTGCCCTCGGGGGCGATTCCGATCGACACGCCCTGGCGCAGCTTGTCGACAGCGGGCTCGAGCGCTGCCCTCGCCTGCTTCGTGTTTCCACGATCTATGTAGGCGACGTCGACGAGCAACCCCATCGGCGCGAAGCGGGGGTCGCGCGCAGCCTCCTTCTTGGCCACACCCGTGAGGTCGCGGCGAACCAGGCTCGCGACAACCGGAACGTCGATCGAGCTCTGGTGGTTGAAGATGAACACCGCGGGGCGGTGCGACCAGAGGTTCTCCTCGCCGACGATACGCAGGTGCACGCCGGCGAGCGCCAGCGCGGCGTCTGAGCCGACCGACGTGGCGAAGTTGGCCGCATCGCGGCGGCTGCGGTTGAGCAGGCCGATCCCGGCCCCGAGCGCGCCCGCCGCGGCCAGCCCCGTGAGCGCCGCGCCCGTCCGAACGAGCGTCTCGATTCCCGGGCGGCCGCGACCGGAGAACCGATAGACGGGCCAGCCGCGGTCCTTGGCGACCTTGGCGAGTCCGTTCTGCGGATTGAGCGGGCGCGGATAGCCGACGGCGTCGAGGAAGTACATGTCTTCGTCGCCGTTGCCGTAGCCGTAGCTGCCCTTGAGGTCGATGCCGCGCCCACGCGCGAACGTACGCACCGCGCGCGCCTTCTCGGGGCCCCAAAGCACCTTGCCGTCCAGCTCGCCCGTGAATACGCCCTTCTCCACACCCATCGCGGTCGTCAGCAGATGCTCCACGTCGAAGTCCTCCGCCAGCGCGGCGACCTGGTAGCGCGTGGCTGACGAGGCGAGCGCGACCGTATGCCCCTTGCGCTGGTGCGCCTGCACAATCTCGCGTGCGTCCGGGTAGACCATCCCGGCGATCCGTTGGGTGAACAGCCGCTCGCCGAGCTCCATGAGCTCGTCCTCGGGCCGCCCGCGGAATGAGCCGGCCACGATCTCCACAAGCCGCGTGACGTCGCTGCCGCGCAGGCTCATATCGACCCCCGCGGCGACACTCCGTGCCACATCGGCCGGCGACATCTGCCGGCGCCGGACGAACTCCTGGTAGAAGACGTTGGCCGAGTAGCCGTCGATCAGCGTTCCGTCGAGATCGAAGAAGGCGCCGACATCGGGCCCCTCGGGAGCAGCCTCGATCTCCTCGATCAGGTCGCCGACGCTGTTCACTTGGCGCTCACCTCCGGCTCCGCCTGGCCGCGAGCCAGCTCACGTACCACCGCGACTCGGCGGACCTCCCCGCGGACCTCCTCGGCGAACGCGCGGCGCCGCTCGCTCAGTTCGGCGCCGCCGGGCTGCAGCAGGTCACGGTTCGCCGCCAGGCGCATGGCGCTGCCGAACAGCTCGCGCGAGATCGATTCCGGGCTGCGCAGACGCTTCTGGAGCACGTACTGCCGGGCAACACCCACGCACTCGGCCAGGAAGGCCTTGTCGTCGATCGGCTGTTCCGGGTCCTTCGCGGCGAGCCGCTCGGACACGATCTCATACGCCTCGAGGAAGGGCCGCAGCACGGCATGCGCGAAGTGGGGGTGCGCGCCCGCGAGCAGCTCGCGGGCGGACTCCGGCTCGGCCGGCCGCTGCTCCCAGTCGGGGTCCAGCATCGCGAGCTCTGCCCGGATCTCCTCCGAGAAGACCTTCTTGCGGGCGAAGAAGAAGTCGAACTTGAGCAGGTCGCGCAGGCGCAGCGCCTGCTCCCAGGCCTCGTCGCGCAGACGCGGCGAGGGGCCTTCGGCGGCGCGAGCGAGGATCAGCTCCGTGATCGCGCGGTTGATGAAGAAGTGGACGGCGGCATTGCGGTAGAAGGCTGCCTCGAGGTGGCGCTCCGGGTGGATCCCGTAGACCGGCTCGAGCCCGTCGGCGAACTGACGCACCACGCCGCTCTTGGTGAGCGCCTCGAGCGTCCGGTTGAGCCCGTCGGTGGTCCGGAGGTCGAGGTCCCCGCCTGCGGTCGGTAGATCGCGCTGCTCGACGTAGTCGAGCAGCGGGTCGAGGACCCCCCGGACCTCGGCGAGGGTGAGGGCGCGGTCCTCCACACCGAGCAGCGCGAGCGTCACGAGCGACGTGGGAGTGACGGGCGTGGCCCGGCCGATCCGGTGGCAAACCTCGAACGCGACCTTCTCGACCTCGTTGCGACGCCGCGCGCCGGGCGCCGATTCCTCTTCGAGCGCCTCGCGCAGCGAGAGCGGCTCGCCCATGCGCACGTACACCGTCCCGCGCCTTCTGCCCTGGGCGCGGGCATAGCCGACGAGCCAGCCGATGCTTTCCGCCGTCTTCTTCGCGCCGCGCTCCTCCGCCGCCATGGCGCCGACCTCGTAGAGCAGGTCGTAGACGATCGACACCGGGACGAGCAGGGCGTCCTCGGTCGCGCCGTCGCGGAACGCCTCGACGACGTAGGCGAGCAGCCCGTAGCGCGGCGGCCTGAGCTTGCCCGTGCGCGAGCGTCCGCCCTCGATGTACCACTCCAGGTTGAAGCGCTTGCTGAGCAGGTAGGCCAGGTACTGGCGAAGGGCGAGCTTGTAGACCTCGTTGTCCTTGAAGCTGCGGCGGATGAACACGTAGCCGGACCTGCGCGCGACCGGACCGATCGGCCAGAAGCCAACGTTGATGCCGCCGAGCACGTGGTTGGGCGGGAAGCCCTGCTCGTGCATGGCCGACCGGAGGACGACCGGGTCGAGGTACGAGCGATGACTCGGCAGGAACACGAGCGGGTGCTTGCGGTTCAGCTCGCGCAGGCGCTCGAGACCCGTTCGGTCGATGTCGATCGTGTACGCGCGCGCGAGCCAGCGGCCGAACTCCCCCCAGACGTCGATCGCGAGCCGGCTCTGGCTCGCCACCATCTCGTCGATGCCGTCGGCCGCCTCGGCGGCGACCTCGCGCTCCGGGCGTTGCTCCCGCTCCGCGAGGGCCGCAACGGCCGAGTGGAAGCGGGCGCTCGCGGAGATCTCCTCGGACACGAAGCGCGGCACCTTGTACTGGGTTCCGATCAGCCTGCGCTCGGCGCGGTCGAGCGCGAGCACCGCCTGGCGCGCGACGAATTCGCTCAGCCGGCCTTCGGCACCAGAGCGCTCGAAGCGCGCCCGCATGTCGCTCACGCTCGCCGGTGCGGCCACCAGCACATGGCAGCGATCCGGCTCGCGGCGGACGATGCGGCGCTGGGCCGCCTCGCTCGGGCGGCGAGGGTTCCGAAAGGCCAGCACGTCGCGCAGCATCGCCGCGCGGGTTCCGCCGCGCTCTCGAGGGAGCCACGCGACCCGGACCGGGGCGACCAGGGGGTCGCCGTCGGCCGCCAGCGCCTCCCCCAGCCGGGGGTCCTCGGCGTCTACGACGCGCGCATCCGCCCCGGGCGGGCGGGCGCCGCTCAGCCAGCCGTCGAGCACCTCGCGCTCGGTCGGGGTTGACGCGAACTCGAGCACGATCGTCCTGGCGTCGGCCTTGGCGGGCCAGCCCGCGTCGGGTGCGGGCGGGGCGTGCACGGCGGGATGCGCCCCGGTCACAGGGCGCACCATATCGCCGGGGATCGGTCTCCGGGGCCGGTGAGATCCTGCCGTGTGTGGCCATCTGGATCGGGGTCGATGTCGGCGGCCGCCGCAAGGGGTTCGACGTTGGGGTGATCGACGAACGGCGCCTGCTCGAGCTTCATCGCGGGCTTGGCCGCGACGCGGTGGTGGCGCTCGTGGACCAGTCGCGTCCGGAGCTGGTCGCCATCGACAGCCCGCGCAGCTGCGCACCGGCCGGCGCGACGGCCCGCGACGGCGAGCGAGCGCTGAGCAGGAAGGTCTGCGGGATCCGCTGGACGCCCGACGAGACCGAGGTTCGCGCGAACCCCTATTACGCCTGGGTGGTCGAGGGGCTCGAGCTCTACAGGACGCTCGCGCGCCGGGGCGCGGACACCATCGAGGTGTTCCCCACGGCCTCGTGGACACGTTGGCTGGGGGCGATTCGGCGAACTGGTCGTTCCGGCGGCCAGCAGCACGCTTACCAAGTCTTTGCCTTGAGCTGAGCAGCCGCTTGACGAGCGGTCGCGACCCTCCAAGGAGTCAATCCATTGGAGGTCAGATCCATGAGAGTCAAGATCGCAAGCCTCGCCGTTCTCGCCGCCGTGCTGATGGCCACCGCCGCCGCCGGCCCCGCCGGAGCGGCCGCTCCGGCGCAGGCCCAGACCGCGTTCGACGGCACGGTCGTCTCGAAGAACACGAACAACCGCTCGTTCCGTCTCCGCGACGCCGAACGCGGCACCGTGCGCATCTACGTCACGCGCAACACCCGCTTCGAGCGCGTGAACGGCTTCGCCGGCCTCAAGGTCGGGGCGCGGAACATCGAGTCGATCGTCCGCAAGCGGAACGGCCGCTGGATCGCCCTCGAGGTCGAGCGCTCAGGGCGAGTGGCTGACGACCGCGGCCGCGACGACAGTCGCGGTGGTGGCGACAACCGCGGCGGGGCCGACGACCGCGGCCCTGACGACCACTAGCACCAAGCGCGCGCGTCCGCACCTGGCGGGCGCGCGCGTGTGTCACTGAACCGAGACGCAGACGGCCGTGGCGTCGTCCGTGAGCTCCCCCTCGGATGCCTCCAGCACCGCGCGGTGGATCTCGCGGACGGTGTCCGCCGCGGTTCCGCGCTCGGAGCGCTGCGCGGCCTCGGTCAGGCCCTCGGCACCGAGGCCCGCCTTTCCCTTGCCGCACTTGATCACACCGTCGGAGACGATCACGAGCCGGTCGCCCCGGGTCAGGGTCGTCGATCGCTCGGCCGGCTTGGGGCTGGCCCGGCCCCCCAGGCCGTGCCCTTCACGAGTTCGGATGTGCTCGACCTCGTGGCCGTCGCGCAGGATCACCGGCGCCACGTGCCCGCAGTTGGCGATGCTCAGGTCGTGGGTGGCCGGATCCCAGTGGGCCACGACGGCGGTCATCTCGGCCCTGGGCCCGGGCAGCTCGCGCAGGGCCTGGTGCATCACCACGAGCGCCTCCCCAGGGCCCGCCCCGCTGCGCCTGCTCGCGCGCAGTGCACCCAGGGCCACCGCGCTGCTGGCGACCGCCCGGGTCGAATCTCCCAGCCCGTCGGCCACGGTCACCCACACGCCGTCGCTGTTCTCGACGACGTCGAACCAGTCTCCTGCCACCTCGTAGGTGGGGAGGACGTTCCCGGCGATCTCTCCGCCGGTCACGCGGGAAATTCGAGGCGGCAGGAGGCTCTGCTGGATCTCGGCGGCGGCCTTCGGCTGCTTGCGCCGCTGGGACGAGGCGAAGGCGTCCGAGTAGCGGTCGGCGAGAGTTATCGCGGCAGCCGCCTGGCGGGCGAGCTCGGTCAGTGGCTCCGCGGGCCGTCCGAAAGTGACCATCACTCCGTTCGCGCGTCCGCGCAGCCAAAGCGCGTAGACCTCGATCCCGGGGAACTTGGACAGTTGCTCCCGCAGCTGTGACAGCCCGTCGGCGTCGAGCTCAGGCCCGATCGCCAGCGGAGCCTCGAGCTTGCGCCCCATTCGCTCGGGTCCGGCCATGTGAAGGAGATGCGTCCCGTCGATGTCGAGGACGTACAAGGCCACTGGCACCTTGGCAACGCGCTGGGCCTCGGCGACGAGCTGCTCGGGAAGCACCGCGGGCGGCACGACATCGAAGACCTGGATCGCGTCCAGGCTGACCGCTCGCCCACGCCCGAGGCGGCCCGTGGGCAGGACCTGCTCCGGCCTCTCGAGAGCCGTGTCTTGCGGCCGCTCCCGCAGCGCGGCGATCAGGTCGTCGCGGCTCGGGAAGCGTCGGTAGAGGGTCGAGCGCGCGACGCCCGCCGCCGCGGCGATGTCCGCGAGCGTGGCCGACGGTGAGTGCTCGAGCATCCGCTCGGCTGCGTCCAGGATGCGCTCGCGGTTTCGAAGCGCGTCGGCTCGTCGGAGCTCGTTCTGTTTGCTCGGCGGCAAGGCGGTCACTGTCGCGGTTGCGGCCACATCATCGCGGCTCAGGGCACGAAGTGGGACAGCCTGTCGCAGACAGGCGTCTCAGTTGCGCCCTGGTCCGGATTCAGCGGGCGCACAAGCGGCTACCTGTACCTGGGACTTGAAGATGCATCAAAGGAGAGAGGTGATGGAACAAAGCGTCGAAACCGCCCCACCGCAGGCGGAGGCCACGGACAAGGCCAAGGAGCTCGCGGGCAAGGCTCAGGAGCGGATCGGGGAGGCCGGCGACCAGGCGCGCGGGCGCCTGCGTGACCAGGTCGACCAGCGCTCGACGGAGGCAGGCGAACGCGTCCAGTCGATGGCCGGCGACACCCGCTCGGTAGCCGAAGAGCTGCGCCGCCAGGGCAAGGATGCTCCAGCCCGGTACGTCGAGCAGGCCGCCGAGCGCGCCGACCGGATGGGTCAGTGGCTGCGCGATTCCGACGGCGATCGCATCTTGAGCGACGTCGAGGACTTCGCGCGCCGCAAGCCGTGGGCAATCGCGGCCGGTGGGCTGGCACTGGGCTTCACCGCCTCGCGGCTGCTCAAAGCCTCGAGCGGCGAGCGCTACCGCCGGATGGGTAGCGACGACACGCCGCGGCTCGACGGCGGGCCGGCCCCGCAGGCCTGAGCGATGACGGTGTCGAGAGAGAACGACCTGCGCGACCACTCGACGGCCGAGCTGCTCAAGCGGCTCTCCGACGAGACCACCACGCTCGTCAAGCAAGAGCTCGAGCTCGCCAAGGCGGAGCTTCAGGAGAAGGGAAAACAGGCGGGCATCGGAGCAGGCATGTTCGGCGGCGCAGGGCTGTTCGCGGTCGGCGCATTCGCCGCGCTCACTGCCGCCGTGATCGCGGCGCTCGAGCTCGCTCTATCGCTGTGGCTCGCGGCGCTGATCGTGGCGGTTGTCTACGCCGCGGTGGCCGCGGTCCTGGCGATGCGCGGCAAGAAGAAAGTAAAGGAAGCCGCTCCACCGGTTCCGGAGCAGGCCAAGGACAGCATCAAGGAGGACGTGGAATGGGCGAAGACCCGCGCCAGATCAGGCAGGACATAGACGACACACGCGATCGCATGGGCGACACCGTCGAGGCGCTCGGACACAAGACCGATGTCAGCGGCCGCGCCAAGGAAGCGGTCTCGGGAAAGGTGGAGGCGGTCCGCGCGAAGGTCTCCGGAGCCACACCCGACGCCGGGGAAGGCGCGCGGCGGGCGACCGGTATCGCAAAGGAGAATCCGCTCGGGCTCGGCATCGGCGCGGTCGCCGTCGGCTTCATCGCCGGGCTGCTGGTCCCGTCCACGAAGGTCGAGGACGAGAAGATCGGCCCGCTTGCGGACGAGGTAAAGGCGAAGGCCAAGGAGACGGGCGAGGAGGCCATCGAGCGAGGCAAGCAGGTCGCCGGCGAAGCGGCGGAGACCGCGAAGCAGGCGGGACGCGAGCAGGCCGAGGCCCTTCGCGACAGCGCACAGGACAAGGCCCGCGAGGCGCAGGCGAGATGAAGCAGTCCGGCCGGCGGCCCGAGGGTCCGCCCCATGCTCGCAAGGGCGGAATCGTCCAGACCGTCAAGCGCACGATCGCCGAGTTCAAGGAGGACAACCTCAGCGACTCGGCCGCGGCGCTCACCTACTACTCGGTGCTCTCGATCTTCCCGGCGCTGATCGCGCTGGTCTCGATCGTCGGCCTGGTGGGCGATCCGAAGACCGTCACCAACGCGCTGACCGACGTGGTCAGCTCGATCGGACCGGCCTCGGCAGTGGACACGTTCAAGGGTCCGATCGAGGAGACCACGAGCAGCCGCGGCAGCGCGGGCGTCCTCCTGATCGTGGGAATCGCCACGGCACTCTGGACCGCATCCGGCTACGTGGGGGCGTTCATGCGAGCCTCGAACCTGATCTACGAGGTGGAGGAAGGGCGCTCATTCGTCAAGCTGCGCCCGCTGCAGATGCTCGTCACGCTGGTACTGGTCCTGCTGCTGGCATTGGTCCTGGTGGCGCTCGTCCTCACGGGACCGGTCGCCGAGCAGGTCGGCTCGGCGGTCGGGCTCAGCAGCGCGGCGGTCACGGTCTGGAACATCGCCAAGTGGCCGGTGCTGCTCGCGATGGTCCTGTTCATGATCGCGCTGCTGTACTACTCGTCGCCGAACGCGAAGCTGCCCGGCTTCAAATGGGTCACGCCGGGCAGCTTGCTGGCGATCGTCGTCTGGCTCATCGCCTCGGCTGCCTTCGCGTTCTACGTCGCCAACTTCGGCTCCTACAACAAGACCTATGGGGCGCTTGGCGGCGTGGTGGTGTTCCTCGTCTGGCTCTGGATCACCAACGTGGCCATCCTGCTCGGCGCCGAGCTGAACGCCGAGCGCGAGCGCAGCAGGGAGCTCGAGCGGGGCATTCCGGGCGCGGAGCGCGAGCTCCAGCTCGAGCACCGCAGCGAGCCGAAGAGGAGAAAGCGGGCTCGCACGGCATAACCCCCTCCCCCGGCCGTCCGGCAACCCGGCCCGGGTTGCCGGACGGCTCCCCCGGGTATCGCCGGAACATGGCTCCGCGCTCGATCTGGAACGGCACCATCACGTTCGGCCTCGTGAATGTGCCGATCAAGCTGTACACGGCCACCGAGTCGAAGACGGTCAGCTTCAACGAGGTGCACGCCAAGGACGGCGCACGGATCGAGCACCGGCGGATCTGCTCCAAGGAGGGCAAGGAGGTCGACTACGACGAGGTCGTGAAGGGCTACGAGGTGTCGGAGAACACCTACGTCGTCCTCGAGAAGGACGAGGTCAAGGCGGCGGCGGGCGAGCGCGGCAAGGTTGTCCACCTCGAGGAGTTCGTCGACGCGAGCGAGATCGATCCCGTCTTCCACGACAAGACCTACTACGTCGGCTCACGGGAGGCGGAGGACGCCTACCGGCTGCTCCACGAGGCGCTGCGCCGCTCCGGCCGCGCCGGGATCGGCCGCTTCACCTTCCACGATCGCGAGTACCTCGTGGCGGTGCGGGCGCTCGACGACGTGATCGCGATGCACACGCTGCGCTTCCACGACGAGGTCGCCGATCCGGATGACCTCGAGATCGATCTCGGCCGGGGCAAGCCCTCCAAGCGCGAGATCGACATGGCGGCGAAGCTGGTCGACTCACTCGAGGAGGACTTCAAGCCCGAGCGCTACGAGGACAGCTATCGCCAGGCGGTACTCGACCTCATCAAACGCAAGGCCGCGGGCAAAGAGATCGACCTGGTGGCGCAGGAGGAGCCTGAGCACGGCGACGACCTCGCGGCCGCGCTTGAGGCGAGCCTCGGGAACGGGAGGCCCTAGCCATGCCCCGCGCTCTGTGGTCAGGCTCGCTCAGCTTCGGCCTGGTCAACGTACCGGTGCAGCTCGTGAGCGCCGCACGTGACCTCGGCTACCACTTCCACGAGCTGCACGAGAAGGACGACGCCAGGATCGAGCAGCACCGGTTCTGCTCTGAGGAGGACGCCGAGGTGATGTGGGAGGAGGTGGCCCACAGCTACGACCTGGACGGCAAGCAGGTGATCGTGACCGACGAGGAGCTCGGCTCAGTCGAGCCGCGCAAGACGCGCACGATCGACATCGAGGCGTTCGTCCAGCTCGCCGATGTGGATCCGGTCTACTTCGACCACCCCTACTTCCTCGTGCCCGCCGGAGACAGCGAGGGAACGCTGCGCGCGTACCGGCTGCTCGTCGAGGTGATGGGGCGCACCGAGCGCGTCGCGCTGGGACGGTTCGTGATGCGAACCAAGGAGTACCTCGCCGCCGTGCGCGCCCGCGAGGGGGCGCTGCTTCTCACCACGATGCGCTTCCACGACGAGGTTCGCCCGACCCAGCCGATTCCGACCGGTGGAAAGAAGCCCGCCAAGAAGCAGCTCGACAGCGCCGTCGCGCTGATCGAGGCGCTCGCGACGGATTGGGAGCCCGCTCGCTACGAGGACTGCTATCGCGAGCGCCTCGGACGCGTGATCGAGAGCAAGCGCAAGCGCAGGAAGATCGAGGCGCCCAAGCCCGAGAAGGAACCGGCGCCCGTTCCCGACCTGATGGACGCGCTCCAGCGCGCGATCGACAACGTGCGCGCGGGCAGGAACGTGAGGGCCGAGCCCGAGGACGGCGACGCCGAGCTCGACGGCCTGAGCCGCGACGAGCTCTACGAGCGGGCCCAGGAGGAACAGATCCCGGGGCGCACCAAGATGTCTAAGAAGGAGCTGGTGAAGGCCCTCACCGAGGCCGGGAAGTAGGCCCGGCGCCGTGCGAACACCGATGAGTTTTCGCGCCCCACGCGGTCACCTCAGTAAGCAACGCGGAAGGAGGGCACCATGAGCCTCCCGAGAATCGCCTCACGAGACGACTGGCTTGCGGCCCGCAAGGAGCTGCTGGCCAAGGAGAAGGAGCTGACCATGCGGCGCGACTCGCTCAACGTAGAGCGACGCAACCTGCCGATGGTGAAGATCGAGAAGGACTACCTCTTCGAGGGGCCCGACGGGCCGGCGACGCTGCCGGACCTGTTCGAGGGCCGCAGCCAGCTGATCATCGGGCACTTCATGTTCAACCCCGAGTGGGAGGACGGCTGCCCGAGCTGCTCGGCGGGAGCCGCCGAGGTCGCCGATGGGCTGCTCGAGCATCTGCACGCACGCGACACCTCGTTCGCCTACGTATCGCGGGCGCCGATCGAGAAGATCGAGCGCTACAAGGCCAAGAAGGGCTGGGACTTCCGCTGGTACTCGTCCTATGGCAGCGACTTCAACTACGACTTCGACGTGACCGTGGACGAGTCGGTCAAGCCCGCCGTCTACAACTACAAGAGCAAGGCCGAGCACGAGCAGGCCGGCACGGGCTACTACTTCGAGGGCGAGCAGCCGATCGAGGAGCCCGGCACGAGCTGCTTCCTGCGCGTCGGCGATGACGTCTTCCACACCTACTCGACCTTCGGGCGCGGCGCCGAGATGATGGGGGGCTCCTACTACTGGCTCGACCTCACGGCGCTGGGGAGACAGGAGGACTGGGAGGAGCCCAAGGGCCGCGCGGCGAGCGTGCACGCCGCGAGCCCGGATTTCGCGACCTGACTAGTGATCCGTCATCCTCGGCGGCGTGATCGCTCGTCGCTGGAGGGGCTGGGCGGAGGGCCAGGCGAATGCCGACGCCTACGCGGCGCATTTCGAGAGCGCCGTGCGGCCACGGCTCGACGGCACCGACGGCTTCCTCGGCGCGACGCTCGAGCGCGTCGAGGGCCCCGATGGGCGCACGGAGATCGTCGTCGTGACGCGCTGGGCATCGATGGACGCCATCCGGGCGTTCGCGGCTGACGAAGTCGACGTCGCCGTCGTCGAGCCCGATGCGCGCGCCTTGCTCACCGACTTCGACACGAAGGTGCGGCACATCGAGTTAGGCGACGAGAACGTGCACGGCCACCTCGAGCTGAGATGAGCGACCTGGTCACCCGAGCTGCCGTGCTGCGCGAGTTCAGCGCGCCTCAGCGTGTCGAGGAGGTGCGCCTGCGGGCGCCGGGTCGCGGCGAGGCGCTCGTGCGGCTCACGGCGGCGGGCGTCTGCCACAGCGACGTCGGCCAGGCAGATGGGGAGTGGGAGTTCCCGCTGCCCGCGGTGCTGGGTCACGAGGGCGCCGGCGTCGTCGAGCAGGTCGGACCGGGCGCGACCACCGCCCCGGGCACCCGCGTGCTGCTCAGCCTGGCGCCGGGCTGCGGCCGCTGCCGGCACTGCCTCCAGGGCCGCCCGATCCTGTGCCAGGACTCACTCGACGCGATGGGCGAGGGGCGCCTCACCACCGGCGCATCGCCGATCAGCGTCGACGGCGAGGTCGTTAGCGCCTACTCCCTGCTCGCCTGCTTCGCCCGGCATGCGGTCGTCGCCGAGCGCAGCCTCATCCCCCTCCCCGACGACGTGCCCGACGAGGTGGGTGCGCTCGTCGGCTGCGCGGTGATCACGGGCGTGGGCGCCGCATTCGAGAGCATCGACGTGCCCGCCGGAAGCCGCGGCGCGGTCATCGGCGCCGGCGGGGTCGGCGTCAACGCGATCCAGGGCGCCCGGACCCGGGGCGCGGCCGCCGTGCTGGCGATCGACCCTTCGCAGGAGCGGCTCGAATGGGCGCGCCGCTTCGGCGCCACCGACGTGCTGGGCGCCGGCGACGAGCAGGCCATCGGGTCCCTGCGAGCCGGCGCCGCGAGGGAGGGCTTCGACTGGACGATCGTCACCGTCGGCGACACGGGCGCGATGACACTCGGCGTCGAGCTGCTGCGACCCGGCGGCACGGCGGCCATCGTCGGCCTCGCCCCCCAGGGGCGCCCCGCTCCGATCGACATGCTCGATCTCGTGACCTACGAGCGGCGCGTCGTCGGGTCCGCCTACGGCACGCTCAGCCCGCGGCTGCTCGTGCCGCGCATCCTCGACCTGTACCGCGCCGGCGCCCTCCGGCTCGAGGAGCTCGTGGCCGACCGTTTTGCACTCGAGGAGATAAACCAGGCCTTCGACACGGCCCGCTCGGCGCGCGGTCTGCGCTCGGTCCTTCGGCTCGATGACTGAAGCCGTCTCGCCGATCGCCGACGTGCGCGCCACGGTTCTGCGCAGCGGCTCCGACCCGGAGGACCTCGACAGCTCCTCCGAGACGCTGCTGCTCGAGGTCGAGGACGTCGAGGGACGGGTGGGCATTGGCGAGGCGGACACCGCATCGCGGGCCGGCGCGGCGCTGGTCGACATGGAGGACGTGCACCGTTGGAACGGCTCCTTCCGTGGCGTGCTGCTCGGCGCCGACCCGTTCACGACAACGGAGCTCTGGGCCCGAATGGCCGAGCGCACCTCCTACGCCGGCCCGTCCGGGATCGCGCGCCACACCCTCGCCGGCCTCGACATCGCGTTGCACGACCTGGCGGGGAAGCAGCTCGGTCGCCCGGCATTCCACCTGCTGGGAGGCGCGCGGCGGGAGTATCTCTCCCCCTACGCCACTGTCTACGCCGGCGCCGCCCGCGACCGTCCGCTCGGCGAGCTGATGGAGCGCAGCCGCCAGCTGCTCGAGCGCGCGCTCGCCGCGGGCTTCCGCGCGGTCAAGCTGGAGCTGATCTTCGAGGGGGCCGCCGGCGACCGCCAGCTCGTCGACTGCATCCGCGAGGCACGCCGCACCGTGGGCGAGGAGGTCGAGCTGCTCGTCGACTTCGGCTACCGCTGGAGCCACTGGCGCGACGCCCTGGCCGCTCTGCGCGCCGTGGAGGACTGCCGGCTCTGGCTGGTCGAGGCGGCGCTGTCGCACGACGACCTGACGGGACATGCCCGGCTCGCCGCCCGGGCGGAGCCGCGCATCGGCGGCGCCGAGCTGGCCACGACGCTCGAGGAGTGCGTGGCCTGGCTCGAGGTCGGCCGCGTCGACGTGCTGCAGCCTGATGTCGCGCGCGCCGGCGGCCTCACCGGGATGCGGCGCATCGCCGAGCTGGCCGCCGTGCGCAGCGCCGAGGTGGTGCCGCACTGCTGGAAGACCGGCATCAACGCCGCCGCCGCACGCCACCTCCAGGCGGCGAGCCCGAACGTCCCGCTCATCGAGATGCTTACCCCGGAGCTGTTCGATTCGCCGCTCCGCCGCGAGCTGGTGCGCGGCGAGCCCACGCTGCGCGAGGGACGGCTCCCGCTTCCCGACCGTCCGGGGCTGGGCATCGAGCTGGTGCCCGAGGCGGTCGAGGCCTACCGGGAGGCCGAAGTCAGAACGTCGACGTGAGACCGCCGTCGATCGTCACCGTCTGAGCAGTGACGTAGGTGTTCCCGGGGCCGGCCAGCCACAGGATGCAGCCGGCGACTTCGTCGGCGGTGGCGCTCCGGCGCACCGGCAGGCGACCCTCCTCGACGTAGACACGCCGGTGGGGCTCCGTCTCGAGCACGTCCTTCATGTCTGCGCCGAGCGACATGCGCGTGGCCACGAACGCCGGCGCCACCGCGTTGACGAGTACCCCACTGGCCGCGAGCTCGATGCCGAGCGTACGTGTGGCGCCCTCGAGCCCCGCCTTCGAGACGTCGTAGGCGAGCGCGTCGGGTGCCGAGTGGCGCGCGTGGACGGACGTCACGTTCACGATCCTGCCGTAGCCGCGCTCCTTCATTCCGCGGGCAGCGGCGGCGGCCAGCAGGATCGGTGCGTAAAGGTTGACGGTCAGCGTTCGTGCGAGGGCAGTGCCGGACAGATCCTCGAGCGGAGTCGTCTCGTAGATCCCGGCGACATTGACGAGCGCGTCGAGCGGCCCGAGCTCTGCCTCGGCTCGCGTCACGAGCTCCTCCAAGCGGTCGAGCTCGGCAAGGTCGGCCTCGATCGCAAAGCCGCCCGGCGGTGCATCGGCCGGCTCCCGATCGACGGCGCAAACCCGGGCGCCGGCGGCGGCCAGGCGCGCGGCCGTGGCGCGGCCGATGCCGTTGGCGGCACCGGTCACGAGCACGCCGCGACCCTCGCGCATCAACGGAACCCCAGACGGTCGATGGCCGCCGCGGCCAGCAGCAGCGGACCCTGCCCCCATGGGACCACGGCGCCCCGCGGGACGTGGTGGTAATGCGAGGGCACTGTGCAGGCCCACACGTTCGCCGACACGCCCGCCAAGACACCGTCCTCGCCGACCAGCGCGGCCGTGTGCGACCAGGCCCGCCGCGCCAGTGTCGAGCTGATCGTTCCCGAGCACACCCGAGGCGACCGCCGCGCCCACCCCCGCGGCCACGAAGGCCGCGGTGGAGCTCTCGTCGCCCGACTCAGGGTCTCCGACCACCGCGTCCCAGCCGCCGTCGGCGCGCTGGCTCCCCCGGAGCGCCCGCACGAGGCGCTCGAGCGCACCCACTAGCGACTCCCGCTCGACGTGGTCGCGCGGCAGCGCCTCCAGAACGTCCACAAGGCCCAGGAGCGCCCAGCCCTGCCCGCGGCCCCAGCCGAAGCCGTAGCGCTCGCCACTGCGCTCGAGGAAGAAGTGCCAGAAGAGTCCCGAGCCGTCCTGAAGCAGCTCGCTCAGCGCGCGCGCCTGGCCGGCGCCGGCGTCCACCAGCTCGGGGGCATCCGCAAGCACTCCGAGGCGCACCAGAAAGGGCGGGTCGAAGTGAAGCGCGTCGACGAACACGCCCGGTCCCGGATCCTCGAGCAGGTCGCGGTCGCGCGGGCCGAGGGGCTCGCCGCCGAACGGCTCGCGCAGCGGCGCGCGCTCGAACGGCAGCGCCACGCCGCGCAAGGTCCTGCGTGCGGTCAGATACCCGGCGGCATCCAGCCCTGCCTCCAACAGCAACTCGTCGTCGTGGCGCGCGGCAAGCTCGCACAGGACCTTGCCGGGCAGCGTGTTGTCGAGCTCGGTGAAGGGATGCCGTCGCGCCGCCCAGCCGCGCAGCAGGCCGTGCACCCAAGCCTCGTAGCGTGGCTCCCCGAGCAGGTCCCCGGCTCGAACGAGGCCCTCGAGGCCGGTCGACTCGCCGTAGTGCCAGACGCGGAAGGGGTAATCGATCAGCAGCTCGGCGGCGGCCTGGAGCCGCTCGCGCGGGACCGTGACAGCCACCGGGCTCACCACGATGCGGGCCCCTCACTTCGCCAGCGCCCGTCGCGACCCATGCCCGAGCGGCGCCGCTGCGCCTCGGAGATGTAGCGCGTCGCTCAGCTCGAAGCCGTGGCCGGGACCGGCCGCGGGACGCGCGGCGCCGGCCGCGAGCGTCGGCACGCCCGTGCCGATCTCCGCGTAGAGGTCGTGCGCGTACGCACGCACGCACTCCTGAATCACCGCGTTGGGCAGGTGCAGGGCGGTGTGGACGGCGGCGGCCCAGCACACCGGCCCCGCGCAGTCGTGAAGGATCACGCCGAGCCCGCGCGCTTCCGCATACGCGGCGATGCGCACGGCCTCGGTGACGCCGCCGACCCAGCCGAGATCCATCCGCACGAGCGAGACTCGGCCGCGCTCGATCATCTCGACGTAGCTCGGAAGCCCGCAGCGGTAGTCGTAGCCCGCCAGCGGCATCGTCAGCGCCTCGCCCAGCCGCCCGAGCGAGTCGAGCGCCGAGATGCGCAGCGGATCCTCGAGCCACATCAGGTCGAAGCGCGAGAGGGCCCGCGCGATCTGGAGCGCCGGCGCGAGCGTCCACATGCTGGCGAGGTCGACCGCCAGGTCGATTCGGTCGCCGACCGCTTCGCGCACGGCCTCGAAGGGCTCGAGGTTCTCAGCGAGCTGGGACGGGCTGATCGAAAGCCCGCGCGTGGCGTCGGCCAATCGGACGAACGGGAACAGCTTGAGCGCTGTGAAGCCCTCATCGACGAGCTCACGGGCGAGCTCGCCCGGGCGTTCGAGCGATGCCGTCCAGTCGCGGAAGGCGCTTTGCCGTGAGCCACCCAGGCCCCAGTCGTCCGCGCCCGCCCGCTCGTGGGGCTGCGCCCCGCGCGGCGGCAGGTGGTCGGGATCGACGGCCGTCACGTAGACGCGAATCGCCTCGCGCACGCGGCCTCCGAGCGCCTCGTGCAGCGGCAGCCCGAGGGCGCGCGAGCGCAGGTCCCACGAGGCCAGGTCCAGAGCAGAGCAGGCGCTCGAGTCCACCGAGATGCTGCCGCTGTGC
This sequence comes from uncultured Thermoleophilaceae bacterium, assembly GCA_963751835.1. GTDB lineage: Bacteria > Actinomycetota > Thermoleophilia > Solirubrobacterales > Thermoleophilaceae > JACVRW01. The sequence goes on from CAVVWD010000029.1 coordinate 119,867, forward strand.
GGGCGCCGTCCGTCGGCGAACGCTCCGATCCGCTGCCACAGCTCGCCCAGGTTGCCTGCCGGTGCGCCCGCAAGCCGCGGAGCCAGCTCGGTGTGCACGTAGGCCTCGACCGCGCCGGCCTGATGGAAGGTCTCGCCTAGGCCGGCGAGGCCGTCCTCGCCGTGGAGCAGCACGTGGGTGAGGTGCGGGAAGCTCGGGTGGCGGACCGTCTCGACCGACTCGATGCGACCGAAGGGCTCCTCGCTCATCTCAAACCGGGCGCACGCTCATTGTCCAGGACAGCGTCTCACCACGGGCGAGCCGGTGCGCCTGACCGGCCTCGAGAGCGGCAGCGAGCCCCAGCAGGTGCGCGACCGAGCAGGGCTCGAGACAGAGCACCTCGGTCGCGTTGCGCCATACCCCTCCAGATCCGCGCGCCTCGTGCCAGACGATCAGGTGCGGCAGCGCCTCGGCCGACCAGGTGACCTCGACCCCCTGGTCGCGTCCGGTGTTGCGGACGAGCGCCCGGCCCACGCCGACATCGCGCACGACGTATACACGCGCGCGCACGTCGCGCGAGCTCCCAGCGGTCGCCGCGCTCGCTCCCGCCCTCGACGAGCCCGATGGCGGGCCACTCCGGCGCATCGGCCGGAGGATGGAGCGGGCCCAGCTCGTCGTCGAGCTCGAACGCCCGGCCCGCCGGAAGCTCGAGCTCGACGCCCGGCTCGATCAGCTCGAGCCCGAGGGCCAGGTGCTCGAGCGCGAGAAGCGGGGCGCCGTCGGCGAGCGCGGTGACCACGCTCGTGACGGTGAGCGCACCGCCGGCGGCCTCGATCCTGCGCTCCGCCCGGAGCCCGTGCCCCTCCCAGCGCGCGAGGCAGCCGGCCCGATTGTCCTCGATGAGCGTCCACGGGTCGTTGGAGGCCCGGCCGTGGAACCCGTGATGGGCGCCGTCGACGGTGCAGGCGCTACCCGCGTTGGGCAGGCAGCCCTGCCAGCCGCCTCGCCACGCCGCCGTCCATGGCCCCTCGTCGAGGTCTCCGGGCGCCGGCAGCTCGGCCCCGAACGGCGGGCGACCCAACAGCTGCCGGCCGCTGCGCAGGTCGACGAGGTCGAGCACCTCGGCCCCGTGACCCGGATCGACGCGCGCGAGAACCTCGTCTGACTGCAGGACGAGCATCGGTCAGATGGAGGCGCGTGCCGGGTCGCGAGCGGCCGCAGCGAGCGTTTCGCCGCTCGCCGGGTCGAAGAAGTAGAGCCGCTCCGTCCGGACCGCGAGCTCGAGCTGCCCACCGGGCTCGATCGCCGGCCGCCCGGCGAGCCTCGCGGTGAACTGGGCGCGATCGTCCTCGGCGAGCAGCTGCTCGTCGTCGGCCGCCTGCGCCTCGGCGGCCGCGCGGGTGGCCTCGGTGTCCACCCTGGGGGCGTCGACCGGGAAGATCACGTTGCTCTCCGACCCGAGCCGCTCGACCACGAGCGCCTCGACGCGCAGCCGGGGGAGCGAGGGCTCCCTCGCCGCCAGCTCGAGATCGCTGGGGCGCAGCCCTACGATCACGCGCCGCTCCTGGCCGGCCACGGGCGAACCGTTCGCCAGCGGCAGCGAATGGCCGGCGAACTCCACCCGGTCGCCCCCCAGCCGGCCGGCCACGAGGTTCATCGCGGGCGACCCGATGAAAGCCGCCACGAACAGGTTGACGGGCCGGTCGTAGAGCTCCTCCGGGCCGGCGCATTGCTGCAGCACGCCATCGCGCAGCACCGCCACCCGCTGGCCCAGCACCATGGCTTCGACCTGGTCGTGGGTCACGTAGATCGTCGTCACGCCCAGGCGCTCGTGGAGGCGCGCCAGCTCGGCCCGCATGGCCACGCGCAGCTTGGCGTCGAGGTTGGACAGCGGCTCGTCCATCAGGAATGCGGCGGGCTCGCGCACCATCGCCCGCCCCATGGCGACCCGCTGGCGCTGGCCTCCGGAGAGCGCGGCGGGCTTGCGTTCCATGAGCGCGTCGAGGCCGAGGATCCGGGCCACCTCCTCCACGCGCCGCTCGCGCTCGGCGGCGGGCAAGCGCCGCAGGCGCAGCGCGAAGCCGAGGTTGCGACGCACGGTCATGTGCGGGTAGAGCGCGTAGTTCTGGAAGACCATCGCGATGTCGCGGTCGCGTTCGAGCGTGTCGGTCACGTCCTGTCCGCCAAGCCGGATCGTCCCCTCGCTGACCTCCTCGAGCCCCGCGATCAGACGCAGGAGGGTCGACTTGCCGCAGCCGGAGGGACCGACGAGCACGACGAACTCGCCGTCCTCGATGTCGAGGTCGACCGAATCGACGGCGCGGACCTCGCCGTCGAAGATCTTCGTGACCCCTTGCAGCTGGACTCCGGCCATCAGCCTCCTGGACGCAAGAGGATCTTGGCGGCTCCGTCGGGCGTGTCGGCGAGCCGGGAGAACGCGGCAAGCCCGTCCTCCAACGGCATCACCTGGAGCCAGTCGGAGGCCAGGCGCTCCTCGGCCAGGAGCGCGAGCGCCTCGGCGAACTCGGCGCGCGTGTAGGCGAAGTGACCACGCAGGCGCAGGCTGCGCCGGACGAGCTCCGCCACCGGCATGCCGCCGTCGCCCTGGGCGAGTCCGACCACCACGACCTCTCCCCCGGTCCGCGTACCGGCGATGGCGGCGCGCCAGGTTTCCTCCGCGCCGACGGCGTCGATCGAAAGATCGGCGGCAATGCCGGCGGCTTCGGAGCCGTCCGCGAGCACACGCGCCGCGCCGAGGAGCGTCGCCCACTCACGGCGTGCCGGCACCGGCTCGACCGCCACGACCTCGGCGCCGCGCTGCGCCGCCAGATGCACGCTAAGGAGACCGATCGGCCCGCACCCCAGGACCAGCACGCGCGCGCCCGGCCCCACGCCGGCCGGCGCCAGCACGGACACGCACACGGCCAGCGGCTCTACCAGGGCCGCGAGCGCGTCGCTCAGGCCGTCCGGCACCTCGAGAAGCGACTCACGCGGTACCGCAACGCGATCGGCGAAAACGCCGGGGCGGTGCAGGCCGAGCAACTGCCGCTCCGGGCACAGATTCTCCCGACCCCGCCGGCATTCCTCACATACTCCGCACACGACGAGCGGGAAGACCGAGAAGCGCCCGGGCAGGTCCTGCACCGTGCCGACCACCTCGTGTCCGAGCACGAGCGGCGGGCGCCGCGGCCCGTGGTGGCCCTTGAACGGATGCAGGTCGGATCCGCAGATGCCCGCGAGCCCGACGTCCAGCACCACCTCGTCGGCGCGCGGCTCCGGATCGGGCAGCTCCTCCACCGCCAGATTGCGGCCTCCGTGCCAGACGAGCGCTCTCATGGTCACCTCGGGATTGACGTGGCCCTGACGGGTGTGCGAGCATAGCACCGGTCCGATTGTCGAATCTCAGTTCCGATAATCGGAATGGCCCACAGGTCACTGGAGGAGTGAGAATGCGTCAGCTGCGGATCGCCGCCGCCCTGCTCGTCACCGTGCTCGCCCTGTTCGTCGCCGCCTGCGGAGACGACGACGACTCCGACTCCGGCTCGTCCGGCTCATCGGGCGAGACCGCCAAGGCCAAGCCGGGAACGCTCGATCTCTGGGTCGGCGGCAACTTTGCCGGCGCGACGCCCGGCACCCCCTACCGGGAGTGGCTCGACTCGCAGATCTCGCGCTTCAAGGCCGAGAACAAGGGCTCGGACGTGAAGATCACTCTGCTCTCGACCGACAACGAGCAGGTCGCGGCCAAGCTCCAGGCGGCGTTCCAGGCGAAGCGCGCGCCGGACATGATGCTGTTCTACTCCGGCGGCTACACGACGCCATACGAGAACCAGCTCCTCGCGCTCAACCCGTACTTCGACAAGACGCCCGGATTCTTCGACTCCCTGTCCGGCATGGACCTCTCGTGCAAGGACCTCGACTGCGACGGCGGCAAGAACACGATCATCGCCGTGCCGCAGGACTTCGGCACCTACGGCCTCTTCTACAACAAGGCGATGTTCAAGAAGGCCGGCGTTCAGGCACCGATCGAGGATTGGGACGGCCTGCTCGAGGCCTGCGACAAGCTGAAGGCCAGCGGCGTCACTCCCATCACGTTCGGCGACCGTGACGGCTACTCGACCGACAACTGGGTCACGCTGATGTACGGCTCGTACTTCGAGGAGGGCGACATCGCCCGGGTCAACGACGGTGACCTCCCCTACGCCGACCCCAAGCTCGTGCAACCGCTCGACCAGCTCGTCCAGCTGCGTGAGCAGGGCTGCCTCAACAAGGACGCCTCCACGCGCGAGAACTTCGACGCCAACGCCGACTTCACGTCAGGGAAGAGCGCGATGGTCCTGATGTACCCGGCGGTTATCCCCGACTTCAAGAAGAAGCTCGGTAAGGACCTCGGCATCATGCCGATCCCAACGTCGAGTGACGGTCCCCTGGCCGGGCGCTCGGTCGGCAACGCGTTCTACAACTACGTGATCACGAAGCAGTCGGACAACCCCGGCCTCGCGTGGGAGTTCATCAAGGTCGCGAGCGACAAGACCGCGGCCGGCGAGCTGCTCACGACCCTCGGCACGCCGCCGGCGCTCAAGGGCGTGGACGAGAGCCTCGTGGAGGACGAGTTCGTGCAGTTCTTCGTCGACGCCTCCCAGGACCCGGCGATGCCCGTCCTCGACAGCGTGATCCCGGTGCCGGTGGCGCTCACGTACTACAAGGAGCTCCAGCAGGCGCTGTCCGGCAAGAAGACGCCAGAGGAGGCGATGGCCTCGATGGACGAGCAGCTGCCCACGCTCGAGTAGTCGCTGCGCCGTGGCCAACCGTGACCGGCTGTGGGGCGTCGTCTACGTCCTCCCGGCGTTGGCCCTCGTCCTCGCCTTCATCGCCTACCCGCTGGCCAGCGTCATCTACCACGCCTTCACGGAGTGGGACGGCATCAACCCGCCCGAGTGGGTCGGCGTCGACAACTTCACGGAGCTCGTCGACGATCCGGTCTTCCGGACCTCGCTCCGCAACAACGCGCTGTTTGCGCTCTCGGTGCCGATCCAGGTGACCGTGCCGCTGGTGCTGGCCTGGCTGATCCACGAGCGGATCCCGGGCTGGCGCTTCTTTCGCTCGACCTTCTTCCTGCCGGCGGTGATCTCGACCGTCGTGGTCGGCCTCGTGGCACAGGTGGTGTTCCGGCTGAACGGCCCGCTCAACTCGCTGCTCGGCTCGATCGGCCTGTCCTCCTTGGAGCAGGACTGGCTCGGCAAAGCCGAGACCTCGATCCCGGCGGTCCTGCTCGTGCTCGTGTGGGCCAACTTCGGTTACAACACGCTCATCTACCTGGCGGGGATGAGCGCGCTCGACCCGTCGCTGACCGAGGCCGCGCGAATGGACGGGGCGCGCCCCACGCGCGTGCTCTTCTCGATCGTCGCCCCCAATCTCAAGCGGGTGATGGAGCTGGTGCTGGTGACGAGCACGGTCACGGCGTTCGCCTTCATGTTCGCGTACATCTACGTGATCACGAACGGCGCCCCGGGCTTCGACACCTACGTGACGGAGTTCATGATCTACAAGGAGGCGTTCGCGCTCGGGAACAGCGGCTACGCCTGCGCGATCGGCGTCGTGCTGACGCTCATCGCGGCGTCGATCGGCGCCGTGCAGATCCGGATCCTCACCCGGAGCGGAGCGTGACCCGGCGCGAGGGCTGGAGGCGCGCGCCGGTGGTGGCCGGCATGGCGCTCATCTCCGCCTCCGCGCTGTTCCCGCTGTACTTCATGGCCTCGAACGCCTTTCGGACCAACGCCGACTACGACGAATCGAAGGTCGGGCTGCCCACGGTCTTCTCGCTTCGACACCCTGCAACGGGCCTGGGAGGGCGCGAGCATCCCGACCTACATGCGCAACTCGCTGATCGTGGTCGCGGGCACCGTGCTGCTGTCGATCGTGGTGGCCTCGATGGCGGGCTACTCGTTCTCGAAGCTGCGCTGGCGGCCCCGCTCGGCCGTCTACCTGTTCGTGCTCGCGTGGATCGCGGTGCCGCCGCTGATCCTGCTCGTCCCGCTCTACGTGGAGATGGTCGACCTCGGGCTGTTCGACACCCCGTGGTCGGTGATCCTCATCTACAGCGCGGTGAACCTGCCCTTCAACACCTATCTGATGACCGCGTACTTCCGCGGCGTGCCGGACGAGCTCGTCGATGCCGCGCGGCTGGACGGCGCGAGCGCGCACGGCGTCTTCTTGCGGGTGATGCTTCCGCTCGCGCGCCCCGCGCTCGCGACGCTCGTGATCTTCAACTTCCTCTGGGCGTGGAACGAGTTCATCTTCGCGCTCCTGCTGCTGCCGAGCGAGAGCACGAAGACGCTCACGGTTGGTGTGCTGCAGCTCCAGGGCCGCTTCAACCTCGACCCCACCGCGCTCATGGCCGGCCTGTTCATCTCGACGCTCCCGGTGATCGGCGTGTACCTGATATTCCAGCGCCACCTGGTGCGGGCCGTTGCGGCCGGGATCGGGCGCTGAGCGATGGCCAAGGGGGACGGGACCGCGACGCTCACCGGGGCCGACCGCGTTCTGGCCACCCTCAAGCTGCTGGCCGGTCATTCGTCGGGCGTGTCGCTCGAGGCCCTCTCGCGTGAGATGGGCGCGCCGAAGTCGAGCACGCATCGGGCGCTCGCGGCCCTGCGCCGAGCGGGCTTCGCGGAGCAGGACGAGCGCGGGCGCTACCGCGTCGGTAGCGAGCTGGTCCGCATCGCCTTCGACTATCACGAGCGCCGGGACGAGGTGGACCTGGTGCGGCCCGTGCTGCAGACGCTCTCCGACTGGCTCTCGGAGACTGCCCACTACGCCCACCTCGAGGGCGGGGAGGTCGTCTATCTGGCAAAGATCGAGCCCACCGGCCAGGCCATCACGATGAGCTCGCGAATCGGGGGGCGCAACCCCGCCCACGCGACCGGGGTCGGGAAGGCGATGCTCGCGCACGTGCTCGAGAACGACGAGGCGGTGCGCGAGTTCGTGACCCGCTACGGACCGCTCGAGAAGCGCACGCGCAACACCCTGGTGTCCGCCCGCGCGCTCACCGAGGATCTGCGCCGCACACGCGAACGTGGCTACGCGCTCGATCGGGAGGAGAGCGAGCTCGGGGTCAACTGCATCGCGTTCGCGCTCTTCATGGGCTCGGGCCGGCTGCCGTCGGGCGCGATCAGCGTCTCCGCGGTGGCCATGCGCACCGACGTGGCCCGCCTCGAAGCGGTGGCGGGGCGAATCCGGTCGGCCCTCGAGAAGGCGCTCGGTCCGGTGACCCGGCCGGCGATCGAGCAGCCGTGAGCGGCCGGCTGGCCGGGCGGCGCGTGGTCGTGACCGGGGCCGGTCGAGGCCTCGGACGGGCGATCGCCCTCGCGGCCGCTCGCGAGGGTGCGGCCGTCGGACTCGTGGGCCGGACCGCCCGGACGCTCGAGGAGACGGCTGCCGAGGCGAGCGCGCGGGAGGTCCGGGCCGTGCCGGTCGCGGCCGACGTGTCCGATCCGGCGGCGGTGGAACGCGCGCTTGCCGCCGCGGCCGACGGGCTCGGCGGCCTCGACGGGCTGGTCACCGCGGCGGCCGTCGACTGCCTCCAGGCGCCGACCGGCGAGATGGAGCTGGGCGAATGGGACAGGACCATCGCGGTCAACCTCTCAGGGGCGTTCTACTGCTGCCGCTTCGCGCTCCCGCATCTGGTCGAGGCGGGCGGCGGGGCGATCGTGAACATCACCTCCGTCGCCGGCGAGCGCGCGTGGCCGGAGGACGTGGCCTACAACGCCTCCAAGGCCGGCGTGGAGATGCTCACCCGAACGATCGCCGTCGAGTACGCAGCCCGCGGGGTGCGCGCGAACTGCCTCGCGCCCGGGGTGATCGACGCCGGCATGACCGACGAGCTGCCGAGCGCGGAGGAGCGCGAGCGGCTGCGCGCCCTGCATCCACTGGGCCGCTTCGGAGATGCCGCCGAGGTGGCCGAGGCGGCGATCTGGCTGCTGTCCGATGCGGCCTCCTTCACGACCGGCGCCACGCTGCGCGTCGACGGCGGCTTCCTGGCGTAGCGGCGCGCGACGCGAACGACCCGCTCAGCGGCGACGCCCCGTGGCCCTCGCGCTCGCGCGCTCGAGTAGCTCGATCTCGTCGAGCGCCTGACCCGCGCCCTCCGCCACACAGGTGAGCGGCGAATCCGCGAGGCGGGACGGCACGTTCGTCTCCTGCTCGACTCTCTCGGCCAACCCGCGGAGAAGGGCTCCGCCTCCGGCGAGCAAGATTCCGCGCTGGGAGACGTCGGACGCAAGCTCGGGCGGCGTCTCTTCGAGCGCCGCCCTGACCGCGGCGATGATCTCCGCAACTCGATCCTCCAGCGCTTCGCGCATCCCGTCGCTCGACATCAGGACCTGACGCGGAAGTCCGGTAATCGGGTCCCTGCCTTTGACCTCGGAGTGGGCATCGCTTTGGTCCGGCGCCACGCTGCCGACCTCCAGCTTGACCCGCTCGGCCGTGGTCTCCCCGATGGCGAGGCCATGCGTGCTCCGCAGCCATGCGGCGGCCGCGTCGTCGAGGTCGTAGCCCCCGACCCTCAACGACTGCGACACGACGATCCCTCCGAGCGACATCACCGCGACCTCGCTCGTGCCGCCGCCGACGTCCAGGACCACGTTCGCCCTTGGTTCCTCGATCGCGAGCCCGGCTCCAATGGCGGCCGCGATCGGCTCCTCGATCAGATGGACCGAACGCGCCCCGGCGGCCAGGCAGGCCTCCGTCAAGGCGCGCTGCTCGACGTCGGTGATGCCCGATGGCGCGCACATCATCACCCGTGGGCGGGCATGGCGGCTGCTGTGCACGCGCGCCATGAAATGGCGAAGCATCTCCTCCGTCACCTCGAAGTCGGCGATCACGCCGTGCCGCAGCGGCCGCACCGCGGTGATGCTCGCCGGCGTCCGGCCGATCATCTGCTGGGCCTCCTCACCCACCGCGTGCACGGCTCCCGTGACCGTGTCGACGGCGACGACCGAGGGTTCCGAGACGACGATTCCCTCGCCGCGCACGAAGACCAGCGTGTTCGCGGTGCCGAGATCGATGGCGATGTCTCGCCCGCCGATTCGGGGCAGAAGCCGGCGCCGTTTTACTGAAACCGGCGCCCTGCGCTGTGCGTGCAAGTCTGCCCCCTTCGGCTGGTCGCGCCGGGCGCCGCGTACTCGGGCTCGGAGCGGCCACACGCTAGCGA
>CAVVWD010000030.1:0-106952 GCA_963751835.1 uncultured Thermoleophilaceae bacterium
TCGGATACCCGATCTTCAACGACTTCAACTACGAGAACTACTTCACGGGCTACTACCTCGTGATCGGGTTCTTTCCGATCGCCGCGCTGCTGCTCTTCCTCGGCCTGACCCGCGTCGGTCCGAGGATCGGCTTGCCGGTGCTCGCTCGCGCGGCAGCCTGCGGCCACACACACCGCGAGTGACTCCTCCCCGCGCTCGATGGCGAACCAGCGATTTCCGCGGCGTCGCGCGAGAAACGGTGGGCGGTGGCGGGCGCCCGAATCGCCTTCGTCGGGGCGGTGCTCGGCCTCGAGGCGGGCATCGCATCCGACTCGGTGTGGCTGTGGCTGGCGCTGGGAACGGCGATTCGCGCTCGACGCTTGCGCCGCGACACTTGCGGCACTGGCGATCGGTCGCTCGGACCGCCCGGGCACCGCGCTCGAGCAGCGCGTCGCGGCGGTCAATTGGGTCGGGGCGCGTTGAGCGTCGCCGGGCTTATCGCAGTCTCGGGGAGCACCGAGGTGAAGGTCCTCTCGGACGGTTCGGTGGAGCACCATCCGTGGTTCCCAGCCTGGCTCGGCGGCCCGATTGCCGCTGTGCTGGCCGCTTGGATCGCGATCGCGGTGCGTGGGAGGGGGATGGCCGGGCGCCGCCGCCATAGAGCGGCGTGCCCTGATTCGGATTCCCGCTCCGATCCGTCTCTTCCTCCTGCTTGCCTTCCTGCCCGGCGAGGTCGGGATCGACTTCTTTCATTCCGGTGAGGCGCTGGTCGGGACCAGACTGGTCTGGGAGGGTTGGCTGCCCTTGGCGAGCGACGTGGTCCTCGACGCACGGGCTGCTTCAGGACGTCGCCGGCCCAGCCTCACCCGGGCTTGCCGTGTTCGGAGACAGCATGTGGGGCTACCTCGCGGGGCTCGACCCTCCTGCTCACGCCGCTCTACTTCGTGCTCCCAGTGTTTCCCGTTGGCCTATCTGTTCGGCCGCAACTGGCTCTTCCTGGTCTTCACCGCCCTGTCTTAGCGTGGCTCTTTCCCGTTTCTCCCAACTTCCGCTTCATTCTCTGGCCCCTGACCTTGGTGTTGCTCGCCCTGGTAGTCGATCATCCGACTCCGGCGCGGTTGATCGCCCTCGCCTCGATCGCCGTCGGGCAGACGATCATCACCCGGAAGACGGCGCCCGCCCTGCTGGCGGTATCCGTCGTGCTGGTCGGCTATGAGCTGTACTACCGCCAGCCCGGCCAGAGCCTCGCCGCTGCCTTCCCACGCACCATCTGGTACGCGTCCGCCGGGCTTGCCCGCTGAGTCCTTTTTGCCGCCGATCCAGCCAGCCGGTGGCGATCTTGACGATTGACGTCTGGGTCTCGATCAAGCTCCTGCACGGCCACGCCCTCAGTGGTGCCTTCCCCCCATCCTCCGGGCCCTCCGAGAACCTCTTCAACTTCATGGCCCTGACGCCGATCGTGGCGATGTTGATTGCCTTCGCATACGGCGTCACCAGGTTGCTCCTGCGTCTGCGCTTCCGGACCGAAGACTGGGTGATGGCCGCCGTGGCCCTGAGTTCGCTGCTCCACTTCCCGAAGTTCCTCTCCCGCATGGACCAGGGCCATCTCTACCAGGCCTACTCGGTGACCCTGCCGCTGGCGCTGTTCATCGTCTACCGCTTCGTGGAGGTCGCGGAGGGAGCGGTCAACCGGACGAGCGCCGGACTGCGGGATCAGCGGATTCGTCGCACACCCCGTCAGCCTGGCGCTAGTCGTCCTCGTAGCGGTGCTGGGCTGGAACAGACTCACCGACGAAATCAATTACGCCGGCGCCGCCTACCGGCCCGCGGTGGCGGCGAAGCCGCTGATGAAGCAGATCGGATATGCATCAGCAGTCGACCCTGCCCCCTTCCGCGCCCTGGAGCGGATCATCAACGCCTACCTGGCCCCCGGGGATCGTCTCTTCGATTTCACCAACGAACCAGCACTCTTCTTCTACTTGATCGACCGCAATCCCAGCACGCGCTACTTCCACGCCACGCTGGCCAAAAGCGAGGACCTGCAGCGCGACCAGATCGAGCGCCTGCGGCAGGCCCGGCCGAAGCTGATCATGTTCGACAACACCGCGTCCCTCGGTCTTTCCAATTGGGATGGCATTCCGACGATGGTGCGCCATTACGACGTGAGCCGCTGGATTTTGGACAACTACAGACCGCTGCTCACCCTCCGCACCTACACGATCTACGCCCGCCGTGACCAACCTTCTCCCTGGCAGCTCGATTTGGGCCTCACCGAGAAGCCCATCCTCCGCGACCCCGAGTTCCACACCCAGCAGTGCAATTGGCAGCACGGGCCCAACTTCTTCTCCGGCGCCGTCGAGCCACCGCCCGGCGCGCCGCCGGTCGTGGCCGCCACGCCGGTCCGCCCGGTGATCACCGTCAGCGGTTGGGCCGGCGACATACAGGCGCAGGTGCCGGTCAGGGAGGTGATCGCAGCGGTTGGCGGAAGGATCGTCGGGCGTGCTGTTCCGAGGATCGAGCGCCCGGAACTGCCTGCCACAGGTTGGCCGCCCGGATTCCTCCGAAGCGGCTTTCGCGTCCAGGTTCCGACCGCCGCTCTGCGAAAGCCCGGCCAGCTACATGTGTACGGGGTCGCCCGCGACAAAAGCGTCGCCGAGGTGCCGATGGGGACTGCGGCTTCGCCGCATGGCGGAGTCCGCCTGGGCGGGCGCACGGTTCGCCTCGAGCCGACCGCGGTCGCTGGCTACATCGACTCAACCGTGAGCGGACCGCCGATGCAGATCGTGCTGCCGCCCCGTTCTCAATGGTCCGACTATCAATGGCTCGAGATCGACGCCGGCAAAAACGGATTCCGGAAGGGTGCCTTCGCGCTGTTCGATCGGCAAAGCCGCCCCTCCCCGGCGCGCGAGATCTCCTTCCAAACGCTTGACCGTTCGCCTCAGCGCTACATCGTTCCGGTCGGCAGCTGTGCCCAATGGCACGGCTACCGATCGCGCCGGCTCTTCCTGGCCATATCCCCCCCTCAGGACATCGCCGGTGTGCGATTGATTCGAGACCCGTGATCACCCGCAGCCCGCTTCGGATCACGCTCGCCGGCGGCGGAACCGACCTGCCCTCCTACTACCGCCACCGCGGCGGCGGGGTGCTCTCGGCGGCGATCAATAAGTACATCTACATCGCCATCAACTAGGGGACGACCGGCTGCGGATCGAGCGCTGCGACGTCAAGGACCTCGCGGCGCTCTCAAATGCGATGCGCGGGCACGAGGTCGTCATCCACCTGGCCTCAAACCCCGACATAGGGCGCGCGGCGACCGAGCCGGGGGCCCGGCTCGTCTCGACCGGCGTATCGTGAGCGTCGTGAGCGAGATTCGGACTGCGGCCGGTCGGCTGCCGCTGTCGGTGCTGCGCGCGCGCCTCGACGCCGGTTGGGCGGCGTCGTACTGGTCGGTCGATCCGGACGGGCTGTCGGGGCGTGGGCTCGTGGTGGCCGCGGGACCGGCGTTCTCGGTGCCGTTGCGCCTCGGGTCGGCGGCGTCGTTCTCCTCGCGCGTCCGACTGCTGCCGCACGACTGGCGCGACAGCCGGGGCGCGGTCCGGGTGTCCGTGAAGGCCGTCGAAGCCGCCGGGCGAGGGCAGATAGTGTGGTCCGGCGAGCTGCGCTCGGCAGCGGACCTGGGTGATCTTGAGGGCCTGGAGGCCGTGTGCGAGCTGCCGTTGTCGACGACGGCACTTGAGTTGTCGGTCGAACTACTCGCGCTCAAGCCTGGGGTCGCGCGAGCGGTGTGGATCGAGCCCGCGATCACGGACGCTTCGGCGCCGGCGCCGTCCGTACCGGCGACGCGAGACGGGTCCTCGTCCGGGCCCGCGCCGCCAGCGCGCCCCCTCGTGTCGGTGCTCACCCCGGTCCACGACCCGCCCCCGGAGATGCTCGCCGAGACGATCGAGTCGGTGCGCAACCAGACCTTCGGCGACTGGGAGCTGTGCCTCGTCGACGACGGCTCGTCCGATCCCGAGGTTATCGCGATGCTCGAGCGATACGCGGCGAGCGACCCGCGGATCCGCGTCGCGCGTCGTGAGCAGGCGGGCGGGATCTCCTCGGCCACGAACGCGGCGCTGGCGATGGCATCGGGCGAGTACATCGCCTTGCTTGATCACGACGACACCCTCGTGCCGGACGCACTGGAGCGCGTGGCGGCCAAAGTCGCCGAGGATCCGAGCGTCGACATGATCTACAGCGACGAGGACGCCGTCGCCGACGATCGGATCGTCTCACGCCACTGCAAGCCGGCGTGGTCTCCCGAGCTCATGGCGCTCCTCATGTACACGTGCCACTTCGGGGTCTATAGGCGCGGTCTGGCCGAGGAGCTCGGCGGCTTCCGCTCGGAATTCGACGGCTGCCAGGACTACGACTTCGTGCTCCGGCTAGCCGAGCGCACCGACCGCATCGGCCACATTCCTGAGATCCTCTACCACTGGCGTGCGCACGTCGGCTCGACTGCCGGCGGCGGCCAGGCGAAGCCCTACGCCTACATGGCACAGCCGCGCGCCATCGCGGGGCATCTCGAGCGCACAGGCGTCGACGCCGAGGTCCAGTTCGGTCCGCAGCCGGGGCTGCACCGGGTGGTGCACAGGGTGGACCCGGAGGTGCGTGTCTCCTTGGCGGTGGCCGTGGCCGACGAGCGTGGGCTGGTCGAGGCGGCGCGGTCGTGGACCGGTCAGCCGCACGGGGTGTGGGACGTCGCGATCGCGGCGCCACAGCCCGCGCTGGAGACCTGTGTCGACGCGCTGCTCGGCACCGGCGTCGATCTGGCGCGGATCTCGGCGGTGGCCGCCGATCCGGCTGCCGGGCGGGCGGCGTGGCTCGCCGCGGCCGCCGATGCGGCACGGGGTGAGTACCTGCTGTTGATGCAGGACTCGGTCGCGGGGCTGACGCACGACTGGCTGGCGAGGCTCATCGGGTACAGCGCACAGGAGCAGATCGGAGCCGTGCGGCCCGATCGTGCTGTCGCCGGAGGGGCGGATCATCGAGGCGGGCATCGGCCTTCCCGAGGGCATCCCGATTCCGCTGCTCTACGGCTTCCCCGGCTCGAAGGGCAGTCTGGTCACCGTGAACGTGAGCGCGGTGAGCGGCGTGCTGGCCACCTCCGCGAAGGTGTACCGCGCCCTGGGCGGTCTCGATGCCACCTACGGAGATCTCGCGCTGATCGACTACTGCCTACGAGCCGGCGACGCGGGCCTGCGGATCGTCACCGTTCCCGACGTGCGCATGCAGGCCACGGGCCCCGATCGGACGACGAACGACCTGCCCGCGCTGTGGCGCCTGCGCGAAGCATGGTCGAAGGCGCACGACGCCGACCCGTTCTACAGCCCCCACTACCGGACCGATCGCGGCGACTTCGAGCCCCGTGTCAGCGTCGTCTAACTTGGCGGACATGGCGTCATCACCCGACGCGCCTGAACCCGCGCCCGTTGCCCTGCGGGACACGCGAGGCGAGCTGGCGGCCGAGTTCCTCCGCGGCAGCGGGATCGAGATCGGCGCGCTGCACCTGGCGATCAGGATGCCTCCCGGTGTGAGCGTCAGGTACGTCGACCGGATGACCGTCCCCGAGCTGCGGGCGCACTATCCGGAGCTCGCGGAGTGGGACCTAGTGCCCGTCGACATCGTCGACGACGGCGAGGTGCTGGCAACGATCGAGGACGAGTCGCGTCGACTTCATCATCGCCAACCACTTCCTCGAGCACTGCGAGGACCCGATCCGTACGATCGAGACGCACCTCAGGAAGCTGCGGCCCGGCGGAGTGCTTTTCTATGCGGTCCCGGACAAGCGCTACACGTTCGACTTCCGGCGACCGCGCACGCCGCTCAGCCATGTCGTGAGCGACCACGAGAACGGGCCGGAGGCGTCTCGCTCGGACCACTACCTCGAATGGGTGCTGCTCGTCGACTCCCGGCGTGACGCCAAGGAGCTCGAGGCCGAGGGCTACTCGATCCACTTCCACGTCTGGACGCAGGCCGATCTCGTGCAGCTGATGCTGCATTGCCACGAGCGCTTTGGGAACTTCGAGATGGAGGCGGTACGGCGCCACGAGATCGAGAACATCGTCGTGCTCAAGAAGCACGGCGAGCTGGTCGTCGAGGAGCCGTCTCCGGCGCCGGCGCCCGCCGTCGAGCAGCCGCCGCCCGCCGCTGAGCCGACTCCCGCCGAAGAGGCCCGCATCGGCGAGCTGGGCGTCAGGTCTCCGGCGTCGTCTGCGCCGGTGACCGAGCCGGCGGCCCCCGGCGGGCGGCTGGCGCTGTCGGCGCTACGGGCGCGCCTGGACGCGGGCTCGGCTGCGTCGCGCTGGGCGGTCGATGCCGACGGACTGCCGGGTCGCGGGCTGGTTATGAACGCGGAGGCGGCCGTGACGCTGCCCTTGCGGCTTGAGTCACCGGTGTCGTTCGTGTCGCGGGCGCGACTCCTGCCGCACGACTGGCGCGATGGCCGCGGCGCGGTCCGCGTCTGGGTGGCCGTGGCCGACGAAGCCGGCCACCGCCGTGAGGTGTGGACGGGCACGTTGGAGGCGGCCGCGGAGCTGGGCAAACCCGAGGGCCTCGCGGTCGCATGCAAGGTCCCGGCGTCGACGACGGAGCTCGTGCTCGGCGTCTCGGCGACGGGGCGGCGCGATGGGCCCGCCCTCGCGCGGGCCGTATGGCTCGAGCCGAGCATCGTCGATCCCTCGGCGCCGGCGGCGGGCAGGCCGACGGCGAACAGCGCATCGACGAGCGCACAGCTGTCCTCCCAGGGCCCGCTCGTATCGGTGTTGACACCGGTGCACGACCCGCCGCTCGAGATGCTCGAGGAGGCGATCGAGTCGGTCCGTTCGCAGACGCTTCCGCACTGGGAGCTGTGCCTTGTCGACGACGGCTCGAAGGATCCCGAGGTCATCGCGATGCTTGAGCGCTACGCGGCCGAGGACCGCCGCATACGCCTCGCGCGCCGCGAGCAGGCGGGCGGCATCGCGTCGGCGACCAACGCGGCGATGGCGATGGCGACCGGCGAGTACATCGCGCTGCTCGACCATGACGACACCCTGGTGCCGTATGCGATCGAGCGCATCGCGGCGAAGGTCGCCGGGGACCCGGGCCTCGACATGATCTACAGCGACGAGGACACCGTCCTCGACGGGCGGCCGATCTGGGGGCACTTCAAACCCGCGTGGTCGCCCGACACACTGCGGACGAACGGCTACACGTGCCACTTCGGCGTGTACCGCCGGGCGCTCGTCGAGGAGGCCGGCGGGTTCCGGAGCGAGTTCAACGGTTCTCAGGACGTCGACATGATCCTCCGGCTCGTCGAGCGCACGGACCGGATCGCCAACATCCCGGAGATCCTCTACCACTGGCGCGCCCATGCGAACTCGACTGCTGGCGGAGACGCCAAGCCCTACGCGTACGTCGCCGCGCGCAAGGCGATCGCGGGCCACCTCGAGCGCGTGGGCATCGACGCCGACGTCGGCTTCGGGCCGCCCGGCCTGTATCGGGTCGCCCATCGCGTCGATCCGTCGGTGCCGGTGTCGCTCCTGGTCGCGGTCCGCGACGACGGCGGGTTGGCCGAGGCCGCGCGGTCCTGGGTCGCCCAGCCGCACGAGGTGTGGGATGTCGTGTTGGCCGCTCCGCAGCCGGCGCTCGCCGCGTGCGTCGACGCGCTGACGGGAGCCGGCGTCGACGCCGACCGGATCACAACGCTGCCGGCCGATCCCGCCTGCTGACAGCGCGGCCTGGCTGGCGGCCGCCGCCGACTCGGCGCGCGGCGACCACCTCCTGCTCATGCGCGACCCGGTGGCAGGGCGCACGCACGACTGGCTGACCCGCCTGATCGGCTACAGCGCGCAGGAGCACATCGGCGCCGCGGGTCCCGTCGTCCTGGGCGCGGACGGCCGAATCACCGAAGCCGGCGTCGCTATCCCCGAGGGCATCGCGCTGCCCCTGCTGCACGGGACCCGCACGTCGATGGACCTGCACTTCGGGTATGGCACATCGGTCTACAACGTGAGCGCGGTCAGCGGCGTGGCGATCACCTCGCGCCGCGTCTACTCAGAGCTCGGGGGGCTCGACCGCACCCATCGCGACCTCGCGCTGGTCGACTACTGCCTGCGCGCGGTCGACCGCGGCCTGCGCATCGTGACCGTGCCGGACTCCCGGCTGCAGCTCACGGGGCCGGACCACGCGGTCAACGACATCCCTGGCCTGTGGCGTCTCCGCGAGATGTGGTCGCGGCGCCATACGCACGACCCGTACTACAGCGCGAACTTCCGCACCGACCGCGGCGATTTCGCGCTCGCCTCGCCCCTCTGAGTGCGCTCGAGCAGCGTCTCCACGGCGAAAGGCGCGGGCCGCATCGTCGCGAGGGAGGACGAGAATGGCGTTTCTCGGCGCCGCGCCAGGATCTGGGGGACTCCCAGTCCTTCCCAGCCCCGGCCCGCCATGCGGCGCCAGAGGTCGTAGTCCTCGTGGCCGTCGAGTGCAGGGTCCGTGGCGAAGCCGCCTATCTCCCGCAGACGATCGGCTCGGATCAAGGCGGGCGCATGGATGTAGTTCCCGTCACGGAGACGCTCCGGGTCCCAGCCGAGGAAGTTCACCAGGTGGTCGCCGCCTCCGGCGGCGAACGCGTCAGGTGCCAAGATCACCTGCTGCATGGGGTACGCGAAGGCGACGTCGGGCATGGCGTCCAGCGTTCCCGCCAGCACGTCGAGGCACCGCGGCTGGACCTCCTGTCCGCAGTCGAGGACTAGGCAGTAGCGACCCCGCGCGAAGTCCAGTCCGACGTTGCGGGCGGCGCCAAGGCCGCGGTCGACGCTCTGCACGACGAGGCGGGCCGCGACGCGTGGATGGCGGCGCAGCCAGCGGCTCGCGGCGCCATCGCCGTCGCGGTCCGCCCCGCGGGCGACCATGACGAGCTCGAGGTCGCGCAGCCAGCTCTCGGCGAGCGAGTCGAGCGTGGAGAGGAGCGGATCGCCCTGATCGTCGAACGCGACGATCGCGGTCACGCGCGGGTTGCGGCGTGCCGCCCATGCCGCGGTCTCGAATGCCACGCGGATGGGGCGGGTGCCAGCGGCGGACCGGATCGTTTCCTCGACGCGCGTCACGTGTCGTCGCACCTCGACGAGCCCGCGCCGGAAGTCGTCCAGCTCGCGGCGGATCGCCCGGCTCTCGGCTTTGGGTCCGGGGCCGCTGGGATCGCGCGAGAACCCGTGGTCCTGGCGGTGGATCCCAGGGCGGCCCATCGACGTCCCGGGCGGCACGGGCTCGCCCACGAGCTCGACGATCGCCGCGCGCAGCACGGCGACATGGAGGGCCGAGGGGAGCCATTCGCTGAGTCGATTGTGCGCCTGGACGCGCAGGCGTGCGAGCCGAGCCTCGTCGCGCAACAGCGCGTCCACGAGGAACGGGAGCGAATCCGCGCTTCCCACCAGCAGATGCTCGCCGGGCTCCAGTGGTGCGATGCCGCTCGAGTGCTCGCTGACCACCACAGCGCCCGCGTGGATCGCGTCGATCGCCCGCGGCCACTCGAAGTACGGCTGCTCCTCCCGATGCAGGCAGACCAGGACCTTGGTCTGGGCGAGCAGCGCCCACCTTCCCTGGGCCAGGAACGAGCTCGTGTCGCCGGGATGCGGATCGTGGTCTGCGAGGCGCAGCAGGCAGTTGCGGCGAGCCAGCACGTCCGCCCAGCGGGCGAGGTAGTGGCTGCGCCGGGCGCTGTGCCTGCCGTAGAACATCACGTCGATGGGGCGGGGCGCCTCAGGGTCGAAGCGGTCCAGCGGCGCCGAGTAGCCCGGTCTGAGCGTGCGGGCCGGGATCCCTTGGCGGCGCAGCGCCAGGACCGTGCGCTGGTCGAGGTCGAAGACGGCTCCCGCGCGGCGCAGCAACTCGAGGCGGGCCTCGTCGCCGCCGATCGCGTCGGGGTCCTCGGCGCCGATGAAGATGGTGCGCTTGAGCACGGCATCGTCGGGCAGGGCATCCTCGCCCTCGAGCTCGAGGTACTCGCGCGGCCCCATCAGGACGTAGACGCGGTTCGGCCGCCAATCCGGGAAGCCGCCGAGATGCAGCGTGGCAGGCACGCTCTGCAGCGCGAGCTCGTATTCGAGGGTGGCGGCCAGCTCGCGCAGCGGGTAATGCTGGCGCGGCGACATCACGAACGCCACATCGGGCACGCGCCGATGCTACAAGGCAACGGTCGGGCGGAGTCCCAGCGGCTACGCTGTCGGGCGTGGAGATGGACCTGGCCGGTGTCAAGGACGGGATCTCGGAGCGATTCGCGCCCGACCAGGATCGCGGACGCCTGATCGAGGTCGAGCACCTCTCCCGGTACATGTGGGCGGCCCAGGCGGCGAAGGGCCGGACCGTGCTCGATGCGGGCTGTGGCACGGCCTACGGCAGCCGGCTGCTGGCAGAGGGCGGGGCGCGCGAGGTCGTCGGCGTCGACATCGCCAAGTCGGTGCTCGACGCCGTGGCCCCGGCGATGCCGGACACCGTCCGCCTGGAGGCGGGCGACCTTCACAAGCTCGCCTATGACGACGACAGCTTCGACCTCATCGTCTGCTTCGAGGTAATCGAGCACTTCGAGGCATCCGCTGGTCGTGCTCGACGAGCTCGTCCGCGTGCTCGCCCCCGAGGGGCTGCTGCTGATCTCGTCGCCGAACCGCGGGGTCTACCCAGAGGGCAATCCGCACCACTTCCACGAGTTCCTTCCTGAGGAGCTGGAGGCCGAGCTCACCGCTCGTCTCGCGCACGCGCGCCTCTACCGGCAGAACGACTACATCGTCTCGGCCGTGCTCTGCGACGAGGCGCACGCGCGCGAGGGCGGCGCCGCGGTCGACGGCGTGGAGATGCGCAAGCTGATCGGAGGGCGGCCCGGCGACGAGGCCTACACGGTGGCGATGGCCTGCAACGCGGCCCTGCCCGATCTGCCGCAGATCGCGACGATGACCGGCACGCTCGAGCTGCGCGAGTGGCTCTCCGTCTTCCAGGCACAAACCGACGCCATCGCCGACAAGGACAACTACATCCGCGACCTCGAGGCTCGGGTGGCGGAGCGCGACCGCGTCGCCGAGTTGCTCGTCGACGCCGAGCAGCGCCTCGCGGGGGTGCCGGAGCTGGAGCTGCGCATCGCAGATCTGGAGTACGAGCTGGCCGAGCAGCGCAAGTTGCGCGACGCGGCACGCGACGAGGCCCGGGCCCTCGACGAGCGCCTGATGCTTGCGCAGCGGGTCCAGGTCGACCTGATGAACTCGGCAAGCTGGAAGCTGACGAAGCCCCTGCGGGCGGCCAAGCGCCTGTTGCGCGGCTAGACGTCCGCCTTGTGACCGTCTTCCGCAGCCTCTTCCATGAGCCCGCCTAGGTCTGATGGCGTATGCGACGTCTGTTGTCGTCGGCCATCGTTGCCCTGGCTGTTCTCGATCCCGGCGGCGTGACCGCGCTGGGAGGTGTCGACTCGCTCGGACTGCTCTCGACGAGCGCGTACTGATACGCCCGCGACCGGGCCGCTTCTACTCGGTCGATGCGCTCAACCCCGATGTCGTGCTGCTACGGGGGCCGTTGGTCAGATGGACTTCTCCGGCAATCGCTGCAGGGGGCATGACAGCGCCTGCCGGACCGGCCTGGCGGCGGCTGGCGCTCGGCGGCCGTGGCGCGTGCGGCTCGAGATGGAGGACGCGTGCCTCGATGGCGGATCGAGGCCATGTGGAGGTCGCTGGCTCTCGCTCGCCGCGTCGCCGACTTGGATGTGACGAATTCGACCTCGGCGCGGCGTCGGTCCTCGCGTCATGGGTCCCGACGCTGAGCGTGCCGTCCGACGCAAACGCCGGCGGCGATCATGGAACCAGCCGTCCGCAAGGTACTCGCCGACGCCAGCCCCGCGACGGCGCTGGATCTGGCGTGCAGCGAGGGCTGGTTCTGCACCGGCTGCTCGACTGGGGCGCGAGCCGCGTGGTCGGCATTGACATCCGGCCCGAGAACTTCGCCGTGCCGAGCTCGTCCGCGACCACCTTGGTATCGACGACCAGCGGCTGTCATTCCAGGTCCGCGACGTCTTCGACGCTGGCGCGCTCGGCGGCTTCGACGTCGTGCTGTGCCTAGGGCTGATCTACCACCTCGAGAACCCAGTCGGGGCGCTGCGCATCGCGCGTGACCTGACCCGCAGGCTATGCATCGTCGAGTCGCAGGCTAACATGAGCAGACCGACCCGATCCGTCACGGCTGGGGCGGTACCGGGGAGTCATCGAGCAGCACGGCCGCTGGGCAGCGTGGTATGAGCCGCCCGAGCTGCAGGACGTAACCATTCGTCGCCGGGCGGCGTCATCAGCCTGATCCCGAACCGCGCGGCGTTGCTGCAGGCCATGGGCGTTGCCGGGTTCACGGTACAGCCGCTGCGGGCTGTCGATGGCCTCAATCCCCAATACGTGGACGGCCATCGTCTCGTTGTGGCCGGCTGGCCCTAGAGGCGACACCCACGTGTCATGCAATTGCAGTGCGAATACTGCGGCCGCAGAGGCTTCACCGGCCGTCGATATCGACCGTTGGTTCTTCGTCGCGCTGCCCGGCCTCAGTTGAGCCTATCGGCGGCCGAAGGCGACATCGATTGCAGCCGTTTCGGCCCTGCATCGTGCGCCAGCCGAACGTCGCGCTCGGGCGGTCGCCGCTGCTCCTGCCGCAGAGGCCGTCTCGATTGCTAGCGTCCTTGCGCCGTTGAGCGCCACCGTTTCCCATCCCGCGCGCCGGCGAGCAACGCTGCTCGCGAAGGCGCCCGAGTCGGTCAACGCCGAGCGCGTCAGCAAGAACTTCCGGGTACCGCACGTGCGCTACTCCACGCTCAAGGAGCGGGCATTGCACCCCTTTGCCGCGCGCACTGCTGACGAGTTCGAGGCCCTGCGCGACGTGAGCTTTGCCGTCAAGCGCGGCGAGTTCTTCGGGATCGTCGGGCGCAACGGCAGCGGCAAGAGCACGCTGCTCAAGTGCGTGGCCGGCATCTACGCGATCGACTGCGGGCTCCATCACGGTGAACGGCCGGCTGTCGCCCTTCATCGAGCTCGGCGTGGGCTTCAATCCCGAGCTCTCGGCTCGGGACAACGTGCTGATCAACGCGATCATGCTCGGGCTTACGCGGCAAGCGAGGCCCGCGCGCGCTTCGACGAGATCATCGAGTTCGCGGAGCTCGAGGAGTTCGTCGACCTCAAGCTGAAGAACTACTCGTCGGGGATGAGCGTGCGGCTGGGCTTCGCCGTCGCGATTCAGGTCGAGGCCGACGTGCTGCTCGTCGACGAGGTGCTGGCCGTCGGCGACGCCGCCTTTCAGCAGAAGTGCTTCGACGAGTTCGACCGCCTGAAGAGCGAGAACCGGACGATGCTCTACGTCACGCACGACATGGCGAGCGTCGAGCGCTTCTGCGACCACGGCCTCGTGCTCGAGCGCGGGCGGCTGGTCGACGAGGGCGAGCCCGAGCGGATCACACGCACCTACAACGAGATCAACTTCGGTCAGATGAGCGGCGGCGAGGCAGCAGGCGGCGGCCGGCAGCGCCGTGCGCTTCGTGCGCGGCTGGTGCGAATCCGGGTCGGGCGAGCAGCTCGTGAGCTCTCGTCAGGGCGAAGAGATCCATGCCTGCTTCGAGGTCGAGTTCACGCGCGACGGTCGAGGACCCGGTCCTGACGATCGCCCTGCGCAACGAGGTGCGGCACACGATCCTCGTCGCCAACGCCGACGACGGGTCGGGCAGCGGTGGCCGCTACTCGGCCGGCGACCGCGCGATCGCCCGCTTTGCCTTCGAGAACATGCTCGCGCCGAGCCGGTACACGTTCACGGCCCGGGTGGGCGTCCGATCGAGCCGCGGCCTCTACGGCGAGGCCGAGGATCTCTTCGCGCTGATCGTGCAGGCCGAGGCCAGATGACGCGGCGGCATCGTCGACCTACCCTACGAGGCGGAGGTGCGAGCGCGCTGTGAGCGTCGACGCGGCGCCAAGTCCCGCGCTACCGCGGGCCGTCGGCGCTAGGCGACGATCTCCGTCGCTTCTGGAGCCTGACCCTCACGCTCGCCGCCACCGACTTCAAGCTCCGCTTCTTCGGCTCGGTGCTCGGCTACCTCTGGACGCCTGATGCGCCCGCTGCTGCTGTTCGGCGTGATCTACGTCGTGTTCACCGAGGTCGTGCGCTTCGGCGCGGGTGTCGAGCATTACCCCGTCTATCTGCTGACCTCGATCGTGCATGTTCACCTTCTTCGCGGAGGCCACCAGCCGCGGCGTGACCTCGCTCGTCGAGCGCGAGAACCTGCTGCGCAAGATCCGCTTTCCGCGCCTCGTGATCCCGCTCTCGGTCGCGCTCGCCGCGCTCTTCAACCTGCTGGCCAACATGGTCGCGGTGTTCGTGTTCGTGTTCATCTCGGGGATCGAGCCCCGTCCCGACTGGGTCCAGGTGCCGCTGCTGATCGCGATGCTCGTCGTGCTCGCCACCGGCGTGACGATGCTCGTCTCCGCGCTCTACGTCCGCTACCGCGACATGGAGCCGATCTGGGAGGTCACGCTCCAGCTGCTCTTCTACGCCTCGCCGATCCTCTACGTGATCACGTTCGTTCCTGAGGACTTCCGCAAGATGGCGGCGTCGAACCCGATCGCGACCATCCTCACGCAGATGCGTCACGCGCTGATCGACGAGAACGCCCCTACGGCCCCAACCGTGCTCGGCGGTTGGGTCGAGCTGCTGATCCCGGTGGGTATCGTGGCGGCGATCTTCGCGGTCGGCTTCTGGGTCTTCTTCCGGGAGACCCCGCGAATCGCCGAGAACCTCTGAGCCATTGGCCACGTCAACCGAGAACGAAGAGATCGAGGCGCTGCGCCGCCGCGTAGAGGCCCAGGAGCGGGAACACGCCGAGCAGATCAAGCGGGCCAACGCCGCGCTTGCGGCCGCGCAGGACCGCAGCTACTGGCTCGAGCGCTGGCGCATCGACCTGAACGAGCTGATGCGCCGGCCCGGCGCGAGCGAGGCACGCGCGGCGCTGCGCGGCCTGCGCGCGGTCTACCGCGGGCTCAACAAGGCGCAGCGGGTCGCGCGCGACGAACTCAGGGCGCTCCCGCTGCGGGTTCACGAGGCTCGGCAGGCCGTTGAGGACGAGCGAGGCGCTTGCGGAGGCCGGCGAAGGGGATCCCTTCGCCCGGACCATCTCCCCGGACCGGCCCTACGCAACGCCCGTGACGGATCTGCTCTACGAGCGCCTCGCGGACTCCGCGGTCGCCGAGGTCGAAGCCCGCCTGACGCCGGCGGAGCGCGGCGTCTGGGACGCCGCCGACCCGCTGTCGCGGCGCCGCCTGGCGCTCGCGTTCGGCGTGCACCACGAGGTGCCGCTCCGTCCTCGAGGCCACCGGGCTGCGCAGCGCGACGCCCGCCGCCCGAGATCCACGCGATGGAGCGCAGCGCCGGAGTCGGCCGGCGGGTCCACGTACTACGCGGACATGATCGTCGCGGCCGTCGCTGAGACCGGCTTCGAGTTCGGCCCCGGCAAGGCGGGCCTCGACTTCGGCTGCTCGTCCGGGACGGGTGGTGCGGGTGCTTCGCCGCCGCCTACCCGGAGATGGAGTGGCACGGCTGCGATCCGATCGAGCCGGCGATCGACTGGGCGCAGGCCAACCTCCCGGACATTCGACTTCGAGCACAGCCCCGAGCGGCCGCCGCTCCCCTACGCGGACGACTCGTTCGACCTCGTCTTCGCCGATCTCGATCTGGTCCCACTTCGCGGAGGGAGCGGCCATCGACTGGCTCCGCGAGATGCGCCGGGTGATCCGCCCCGGAGGCAGGCTCGTCCTCACCTCACATGGCCTGCAGGGCATCGCGTACGCGTCGGCGCACGGGCGTCAGGACGCCGGGTCAGCTCGAGGAGATCGAGCGCGCTCTCTACCGCGACGGCTTCTGGTTCACGAACGAGTTCGGCGCGACGCGGCGACCACGGCGTTCGCAACCCCGAGTGGGGCACGGCGTTCCTGAGCCCCGAGTGGCTCCTCACCCGCACCGGCGGCGCGTGGAAGGTCTCCGCATTCCACCCCGGGCAGCTGCAGGACAACCAGGACCTCTACGTCCTCGAGCCGGCGCTAGACGCGTGGCCTCCGCCTCGGTCGTGATCCCCGTGCTCGACGGCGAGGCGCATCTCCCCGCGCTGCTCGCGGCGCTCGAGCGCGAGGGCGCCCGACGAGGTGCTCGTGATCGACTCGGGCTCGAGCGACCGCTCCGTCGAGATCGCGCGCGCCGCCGGCGTCGACCTGATCGAGATCGCGCCGGCGGAGTTCGGCCACGGGCGAACGCGCAACCTCGGCGCCGAGCGGACGAGCGGGGAGCTGATCTGCTTCCTCACCCAGGACGCCGAGCCGGTGCCCGGCTGGCTCGACGCCTACCGGGAGGCCTTCCGGCTCGCGCCCCGGGTCGGCGCCGCCTACGGCCCGCACCTGCCGCGTGCCGGACACGAGCCCGATGATCGCCCGCGAGCTGACCGAGTTCTTCCGCGGCTTCTCCCCCGACGGCACGCCCGTCGTCCAGCGGCGTGGACGACCCGGTCTTCCTCTCGAACGTCAACGCCTGCTACGCGCGCTCCTGCTGGGCGGAGATCCGCTTCCCCGACGTGGCCTACGCCGAGGACCAGGCGTTCGCGCGCGCGATGCTCGATGCCGGCTGGCTCAAGGTCTTCCATCCCGAGGCGGCGGTGCTGCACGCGCACGACTACTCGCCGGTCGAGTTCATGCGGCGCTACTTCGACGAGTACCGCGGCCTGCGCGAGACGATCGGCCACGTCGAGGACATGTCGCCGCGGACCGTCGCCGGCGTCACCCGCCGCCAGGTGGCCGGCGACCTGCGCTGGATGCGCGAGCAGGGCTGGCCGAGGACGCGGCGCGCGCGCTGGGCGCCGCGCTCCGTGGCGCATCACGCCGGGCGGCAGGTGTTCGCCGGGCTCGGCTCGCGCTCCGAGCGTCTGCCGGCCCGTGTGCGCCGCAGGCTCTCGCTCGAGGGTCGCGACGGCACCGCCCCGCCGGCAGCGCCGACCTGCCGGAGACGAGCCCGGACGTCGTTCCCCGCGGCCGCGCGATCGCCCCGGCCCGCAGCAGGCCGACGTGGAACGAGATGCTCCGCCTAAGCCGCGAGGGCCAGGCGACCCTGCTCGACTCGGTGCCGGGCATGGCCGAGCGGCCCTGCCTGCACGTCGCGGTCGTGATCCCGCCGTTCGCTCGCGGCAGCGGCGGCCACGGCTCGATCTTCCAGATCGTGCGCGGCCTCGAGCGGATGGGGCACACCTGCTCGATCTGGCTCCACGACCCGCTCGGGCACTCTTGGGAGCGGCCCGCGGTGCTGCGGCGGCGGATCGTGGAGGAGTTCCTGCCCGCTCGACGCCCCCGTGTTCAAGGGCTTCGACGACTGGTTCGGGGCGGACGTCGTGGTCGCCACCGGCTGGGAGACGGTCTTCCCGACGGTGCTGCTGCCTGGCTGCCACGCCCGCGTCTACCTGATCCACGACCACGAGCCGGAGTTCTTCGCGATGTCGGCCGAGCACCTCTGGGCCGAGCAGACCTATGGCCTCGACCTCTACCCGATCTCCGCAAGCACCTGGCTGCGCGACATGATGCGCGACCGCTACGGCCGCGACGGCTCGTGGTTCCGCTTCGGGGTCGACCACGACGTCTACCGGCCGCGCAAGGTCGAGCGGCGCCGCGACACCGTGATGTTCTACGGCCGCCACGTGACGCCGCGGCGCGCCGTGCCCGCTGGCGATGCTCGCCCTCGACGAGCTGCACCGCCGCCGCCCGGACGTGCGCATCGTCCTGTTCGGCGACACAGAGCCGCCCGAAACGACCTTCCCCTACGAGTTCCTCGGCGTGGTCAGCCCGGAGGTGCTCGCCTGGCGCTACTCCGAGGCGACCGTCGGCGTCTGCCTCTCGCTGACCAACTACTCGCTGATCCCGCAGGAGATGATGGCCTGCGGGCTGCCGTGCGTGGACCTGGCGGGCCGCAGCCCCGAGGCGGTGTTCGGACGCGACGGCCCGGTGGAGCTGGCGGAGCCCGATCCGCTCGCGATCGCCGACGCCGTCGAGGCGCTGCTCGAGGACGAGGAGCGCTGGGAGCGGCGCTCGCACGCCGGGCTCGCGTTCGTCGAGGGGGCGACCTGGGAGCGCGCGGCTCGGCAGGTGGAGAAGGGGCTGCGGGCAGGCGCTGCGCGAGCGCGAGGCCGCTGCGCGTCTCGAGCCGCTCAGGCGTAGAAGCGCGCGATCACGAGCAGCTGGGCGAACAGGCCGTGGCCCAGCGCGAGCACGACGATCGCCGCCCCCAGCGGCCGGGCCAGCCGGCGCCCGGCGCCCAGCGCGGCCAGGGCCACCGCGGTGGCGTACAGCGGCAGCAGCGGCAGCAGGTAGCGCGCCTGCTCGAAGATGAACCCGGTGTCCTTGCGGTAGCGCACGCCCGAGAAGCCGATCGACACGAGCGAGCCCGGCCACCATCAGCCCGTAGGTGAGCGAGCTCGGGCCAGCGCTCGCGCAGGACGTGACGCCGCTGGACGAGGGCGACCAGCGGCGAGGAGCGCGAGCGGCACCGCGATGCACCAGCGCCAGCGTGTAGGCCCAGTTCGGGAACGGCGTGTCGAGCCAGCCGAAGAGCCCGATCCCGCCCTTGAACCAGGTGGTGTAGGGCGGGAAGTAGGCGAACTGGTCGTTCATGAACGGCAGCCGCGGGAGGTAGAGCTGCCAGGTGTAGCCGAGCCGCTCGGCGAGGCCGATGCTGACCGCGCCGTCGGAGCCTCCGGTGACATTCGTGCTGGCCGTGGCGAGCCCGCCGCCCCACGCGGAGCGGTCCCAGAGGCCGAGGTTGACGCGCGACGTAGGCCAGACGCCGCCAGGGCGAGCACCCCGCCAGCGACGCCCACCGCCCGCAGAACGGCGCACTCTGTCGCGCGAGCGCCATGCGAGCAGCAGCGAGTCCCGCCAGAGCTCCGGGGATCAGCGCGAGGAAGTTGAGCTTGGCGAGCGCGCCCACCGCGAGCACCGCGCCGATGGCCAGCCCGCGCTCGAGCGTGAGGCCGTGCCGGAATACCCGCGCGAGCATGAGAAAGAGCGCCGCCGACGCGGTGAAGAGCAGGGCGTCGGGCGTCACGCCGCCTGAGATGAAGCCGAACGTCGGCTGGAACGCCACGGCCAGGGCGCCCGACCGTCCAGGTCCAGCGCTCGACGAGAACCTCGCGCAGGAACAGGAAGACGAACAGCGTCGTGAGGGCGGCGAGCGCCGCGGAAAGCAGGCGCAGGAGCACCAGCCGATCGAGCAGGCCGTCCGATGGCGAGCCCAGTAGACGCCGGCGCCGAGCAGGTAGTAGAGCGGCGGCTGGTTCGAGTTCGACTGGATGCCGCCCGCGTTCGAACCGGTCAGCGAGGCGTCCTCCACCTCGTCCACGGCCCGGTCCTCGGACTCGGACCAGATCGTGCCCTCCGCCGGCCGCCCGACCGTCGCGTTGAACTGAAGCGCCTCGAGCAGACGCGCCTCCTCGTCCGAGAAGACCCCCGCGTCGGGCTCGTTCGGCACCTCTCCCGTCTCCGCCAGCTGCTGCACGTATGCCACGTGGGCGGTCTCGTCAGGCACCTGGAACGGCGGCACGACGGCGCTCCACACCGCGACGTTCAGGAACGCGACCGCGGCGCACCACCAAGCGGCCGAGGGAACCCGCGACAGACGCTCGCGAATCCTCACGAGCCGACCTCGCGGAGCACGAGGCGGACGGCCACGGCCCAGGCGGCGAGCAGGAGGAGCGCCACGAAGGGCAAGAGCAGCGAGCCGGCCAGGTTGGCCCGGCCCAGCGCGAAGCGGTGGGCGATCGTCGGCAACAGCTCGAACCACGACTCGCTGCCGGGCCGCATCCACTCGAAGCGCACGCGCCCTCCCGCGCCGTAGAGCACGCTTCGCCCAGGTCCGCTCACCCGCACGCAGACCCGGACCCCGCTCACGCTGTCCTCGACGCGCTCCACCGGGATCTCGACGCGCCCCTCGCCGCCGCCCGCCGGCCGCTCGCCGGCGGTGACACGATCTCCGCCGGCACGGCTGGCGCGTCACCCTCAGCTCGGGCACCGGACGGCCATAGGTGCCGATGAGGAGCCGCAGCGCCGCCGCATCCCCAGGGATCGTCTCGCCGTCCTGGCAGTGGCGGCCCCCGCCCCGCTTGAACTTGACCGCTTCCTCGATCTCAGGCACGTGGTTGCTGCCAGCCGCGCGCGGGGCGGACTGGGCGAGGGTGATCCCGACGGCGGCGAGCAGCAGGACGATGCCCGCGGCCAGCGCGGCACGGACTGCCATCCCTAGCGGCGGCGGCGCAGGCCGATGATGCTGATCAGGAACGAGGAGAAGAAGATCTGGATGCCGACGATGATCAGCGCCGCGGCCAGCACGGCGAGGCGCTCCTCGGAGAGCGCGCCGAAGCCGCGATCGACCCAGATGCCGACGATCACGGCGGCCATCACGAGGCCCGCCGAGCATGATCGCGCCGCCCAGGAGCAGCCCGTGCTCGAGCCGGAAGCGCGCCCGCATGCGGTCGAACCAGGGGTCCTTCTCGCCCATGAAGTAGGTGCCGTAGGCGTGCGCGCAGAGCCCGAGCGCGAGCACCTGGGTGCCGACGATCATCAGCAGCGCCCCGGCGACCATCGAGTGCAGGTCCCACTCGCGCCCGAAGACCTCGATCTGGAACAGCACGGTGAGCGCGACCAGGACCCCGAGCAGCGCCATGATCGCGCCCGGCACGATGAACAGCCAGTTGGGGCTGTGGACGAGCAGGAAGCGCAGGTGGCGCCAGCCGTCGCGGAAGCTCGAGAGCTTCGACTCGCCCTCGCGCGGGTGGTAGTGGATCGGGATCTCCTCGATCGCGAGCCGCTCCTTGCCCGCGCGGATCACCATCTCCGAGGCGAACTCCATGCCGGTGGTGCGCAGGTCGAGGCTCGGGAGCGCCGAGCGGCGCACCGCGCGCATGCCGCAGTGGGCGTCCCTGACGCCGGTGCGGAAGAAGAGGTTGAGGAGGCCCGTCAGAACCGGGTTGCCGACGTAGCGGTGCAGCCAGGGCATCGCGCCCGGCTGGATGTTGTCCATGCGGTCGCCCATCACGAGCTCGGCGCCCTCGTCGAGCCGCTCGACGAAGCGGGGGATGTCGGCGAAGTCGTAGGTGAGGTCGGCGTCGGCCATCACGATGTAGTCGCCGCGCGGCCGCCGCGAAGCCGGCGAGGTAGGCGCTGCCGTAGCCGCGCCGCGGCTCGAAGACCACGAGCGCGCCGGCGTCGCGGGCCAGCTCGGCGCTGCCGTCGTCCGAGCCGTTGTCGGCGACGATCACCTCGCCCTCCCAGCCCTGGCTCGCCGAGCGCGTCGCGCGCGGCCTGCACGCAGCGCTCGATCGAGGCCGCCTCGTTCAGGCACGGAATGACGACCGACACCTTGACGGCGCCGGCGCCCTCGCCATCGGCCTTGGGGAACCGGGTTGTCTGCTCGACTGTGCTCAGGGAAGTTGAGCCTGGTAGGCGGGAAGGTCGAACCTTATGAACGCGCGACGATGGAAGAAGTCGCGCGCCGCGCGGCGATGGTAGCGAAAGGTCTGGCAGCCTCTGGCGCCTGAATGAGGATCTGCCTGGTCTACGACTGCCTGTTCCCCTACACCGTCGGCGGCGCCGAGCGCTGGTACCGCAACCTCGGCGAGCGCCTCGCGGCGGAGGGCCACGAGGTGACCTACCTCACGCTGCGCCAGTGGGAGCGGGGCGAGCGCGGCGAGGTCGCCGGGCGTCGAGGTGGTGGCCGTCGGGCCGCGCATGGCGCTCTACACCGAGCGCCGGGCGGCGCCGCATCCTGCCGCCGCTCGTGTTCGGGCTGGGCGTGCTCTGGCACCTGCTGCGCCACGGCCGGCGCTACGACGTCGTCCACACCGCCTCGTTCCCCTACTTCTCGCTGCTGGCCGCGGCCGCGCTGCGACGCAGCGCGGCGCTACGGCATGGTGGTCGACTGGCACGAGGTCTGGAGCCGCGACTACTGGACCGAGTACCTCGGGCGGCTCGGCGGCCGGATCGGGAACGCGGTGCAGGCGCTCTGCCTGCGCATCCCCCAGCGCGCGTTCTGCTTCTCGCGCCTGCACGCCGCGCCGGCTGCGCGAGGGCGGCGTACGGGGCGAGGTCACGGTGCTCGAGGGCGAGTACGCCGGGCCGCTCGAGCCGAGCGAGCCCGCAGCCGGCCGAGCCGCTCGTGGTGTTCGCCGGCCGCCACATCCCCGAGAAGCGCGTGCCGGCCCTCGTCCCCGCCATCGCGGCGCGTGCGGCGCACCGACGGAGACGTGCGCTGCGTGATCTTCGGCGACGGGCCCGAGCGAGCGCGTGGTGCAGGACGCTGGTCGACGAGCTCGGGCTCGGCGAGGTCGATCTCGGTGCCCGGGCTTCGTCGACGCCGGCGAGGTCGAGCGGACGCTGCGCCGGGCCGGCTGCATGGTGCTGCCCTCCCGCCGCGAGGGCTACGGGATGATCGTGATCGAGGCGGCCGCCGCGGGCACGCCGAGCGTGGTGGTGCGCGGCGAGGACAACGCGGCGACCGAGCTGATCGAGGAGGGCGTGAACGGCTTCGTCGCGCCCTCGGCCTCGCCCGAGGACCTCGCCGCGGCGATCTCGCGTGCGCTGGCGGGCGGCATGGAGCTGCGGCGCTCGACGGCCGACTGGTTCGACGCGCAACGCCGAGCGGCTGTCGCTCGAGTCCTCGCTCGAGCGCGTCTCGCGCGCCTACGAGCCGAGCTCGAGCCGCCGAGCTGCCGGTTGCGCAGCACCCAGGTCTCGTTGTGGAACGCGGCGTCGAACGCGTCGGGGGCGCCCGCGGGCCGCTCGCTCGACCTCGAGGTAGACCGTCCGCACGCGGCTCGAGCAGGTCCGGCCGGATCGCCCGAGGATCTCGAGCTCGGTTCCCTCGGTGTCGATCTTCAGCACGTCGATCGCCGGGACCGACGTCGAGCACCTCGCTCGAGCACGTCGTTGATGCCCGACGCAGGCGACCTCGATGGTGCGGCCGGTCTCCACGCCGATCCCGCCGTAGCGGCCGCTGTCCTCGACGCCGAAGCTGCACGCGCCCGGCGCGGGCGCGACCGCCGCCTCGCGCAGCGTGTAGCGGTCCTCGTAGCCGGCGAGGTTCGCGCGCAGCCGCTCGACGTTGCGCGGCACCGGCTCGTAGAGCCAGACGCGGCAGTCGCGGTTGCGGGTGAGGAAGTAGAGCGCGCTGATCCCGATGTTCGAGCCGATGTCGACGACGACGCCGGGCCGAGCGATCGTCGCCGTAGTCCTGGCGGCAGAAGACCTCGTTGACGGTCCACATGTCGTGCGCGGCTGTACAGCGTCGGCGCGACGATCCCCAGCGGCGTGCGGACCCGGCAGGCGTACGGGTAGTCGCCCCGGCCGAGGAAGTAGCGGCCGGCGTTCTCGCGGAAGTCGCGGATAACGCGCCGCATGCGCCAGAGCGCGACGTAGTTGCGGCCGCGCAGGACCTCCCTCGCGACCATCGACGGAGGGCGACCGCCGAGCATGGGCGCGCAGGCTAGCGCCGCATAGCCGGCACGCGGCTGCCGCCGCGGGCCGCGGCCGCCTCGAGCTGCTCGCTGAACATTCGCGCGCTGCGCTCCCATGTCCAGCGGCGGGCGTCGGCGAGGCCCCCGGCGCGCAGCCGCTCGGCCAGCGCCGGATCGTCGAGCACACGCAGCAACGCGGCGCCGAACGCGTCCGCTCGACGCTCAACCAGCAGCCCGTTCCGGCCGTCGACGACGGTCTCCTGAAGGCCGCCCTCGCGCACGGCAACCACCGGCGCGCCGGCCGCCATCGCCTCGAGCGTGATGAGCCCGAACGGCTCTCGGATCTGCCCGCACGCCATGACGCCGGCGCGCTGATAGAGCGCGACGAGCTCGGGCAGCGGGATGCCCTTGCGAATCTCGAGCGCCACGCCGCGGTCGCGCGCGAACCGCTCGAGCAGCGGCCCGTGCTGCCCGCGGTCGCCGACGATCACGAGCGGTGGCCGTGGCGGCGGCAGCGTGGCGAGCGCCTCGATCACGAAGTGGTGGCCCTTGAGCGGATGGAGCGCGCCGACGGACAGCACCCAGCGCTCGCGCTGCGGCGCGCCGCCCTCGGGCGGGGCGTAGGCACTCGCATCGACACCGAGTGGGATCACCTCGCTCGACACCCCGTAGACCGCCTGGAGCTCGTCCGCGGTGAAGCGCGAGTGCGTGACGACGTTCGGCGCTGCGCGAATGTGGCGCGCGTCGAGCTGCTTTCGGCGCGCCTCGTACGGGTCGGCCCCCGCTCGGACGAGCCGGCCGCGCAGCGAGCTGTCACGGCCGAACTCCGGGACCGGCTCGTTGAGCGCGCGCAACGGCTCGGGCGCGTAGTACACGCTCGGCGTGCGCAGGTACGGCAGGATCTCCGGCGCCTGCACGAGGAAGCTCGGGTGGCAGAACACGACGTCATGGCCGCCGGCGTCGATAGCAGCCGCCAGCTCGCGGCCGTAGCGCGGCAACCGCCAGATCACCCGAAGCCGCTCGAGTGCGCTGTCCGCACGAAAGGGCGCGTGGCGCTCAACGCGCACCCGCTCGTTGAGCTGGATCAGGCCGGGGCGCTCCGGCTGGCGCGTGTAGAGCGTGAAGTCGTGCTCGGGGGAGTGCGCGACGTACTCGGCGATCACGCGCGGAGCGCCGCCCGCCATCGGCAGGTGGTGAAAGAGCGCGATGTCCATCGGAGACTCTGCGCCATCATGGCAACATGGGGTGTCCCTCAGGCGTGGCCAAGAGCGCCCGCGAGGAGTGGCCAGTCGATGGCCTCGAGCCCGTCAGGTGCTGCCCCGTCTGCGGCACCGGGGCGCGCACCGTCCTGCATGAAGGCC
Organism: uncultured Thermoleophilaceae bacterium; assembly: GCA_963751835.1. Lineage (GTDB taxonomy): Bacteria > Actinomycetota > Thermoleophilia > Solirubrobacterales > Thermoleophilaceae > JACVRW01. The sequence continues at coordinate 24,892 of CAVVWD010000030.1, forward strand.
TGACCGACCGCACGTTCCGCTCGGCGCCCGGCGAGTGGCGGCTGGTTCGCTGCGACGGCTGCGGATCGGCGTACCTCGATCCGCGCCCCACCCGCGAAGCGGTCGGGCTCGCTTACCGCGACTACTACACGCATGCGGAGGATCCCGGCGCCGAGCAGCCGCCTCCCAGCACGCGCGTCGCGCTAGCCAACGGGGCGCTGAACGCCCGCTGGGGCTACGACGCCACCCCCGCGCTGCCGGTCGGAGCGCTGCTTGCGCGGGCCATGCCGATGCGCGCGGCACTTGTCGGCCGCTCGGTCCGGCACCTGCGCGCGCTGCCCGGCAGGCGGCTGCTCGACGTCGGGAGTGGCAGCGGCAGCTTCGTCGCACAGATGGCGCGAGCTGGGGTGGCAGGCGGAGGGAGTCGAGCTCGACCCGGCTGGCGTTGCCGCAGGGCGAGCGGCCGGCCTCGAGATCGCCCAGGGGTCGGCCGAGGATCTCGAGGGCGAGCCGCGCTTCGCCGCGGTCACGATCAACCACGTGCTCGAGCACCTTCACGATCCGGAGCGGGCGCTGCTCCGGGTCGGGTCGGTGCTCGAGCCCGGCGGGACGCTCTGGATCGCCACGCCGAATCTGCGCTCGCTTGGAAACCGCTACTACGGGCGCGACTGGCTCGCGCTCGACGCGCCCCGCCACCTGGTGCTGTTTCATCGCGCGTCGCTGGAGGGGTTACTGCGGCGCTGCGGCTTCGAGCCCGAGCCGCCGCCGCGCGCGACGCCGGACGCAGCCGAGACGTTCCCGCGCAGCGCGGCTATCCGCGACGGACGCCCGCCGGCGGCGGGTCCGGCGCGACGACCGTGGGCGACGCGCCTGCGGGCGATGCTGGCGGACGCCATCGCCGGGCGCAACGCTCAGCTCGCGGAGGAATTGGTCGTGATCGCCCGGCGAGTCGGCGGTCAGGCGTCGAGGTCGACGTAGTCGCGCTGCAGTCGTTTCGTAATGCAGACCGCGCCCGGATGAATAGAGTCCCGTCGTCGCCATACATGCCGCTCGCCGCATCGCCCGCCTGTCGGGGCTGCATCGATTCGTTACGCATCCCCGAATCCAGCCACATATCGCGGCGCCGCTGCTTGGCCGACTCGTGTCCGACCCAGTGCGCTTCTTTGTCCGCGAGGCGACGGGCCGCCGCGTCACGGCTCGCTACGGCCTGCGCGAGGCATCCGACTTGGCGATCTTTCTCCGCCACAACACACTCGACGTAGACGTTTTCAACGAGATCTTTTCGCAGCGCATCTATGCCGTCCCGGATCCCGTAGCCGACCGGCTCGAACGGGTGGACAGAATCGTGGACCTCGGCGCCAACATCGGCCTGTTTGCGGCCTGGAGCCGAGTGCGCTGGCCGGAGGCACGAATCGTCTGCTTCGAGCCCGACCCATTCAACCTGCGCGTGCTCAACCGAGCCGCCGCTGCAAATGGCTGGACGGTCGTTCCTGCCTGTGCGGGAACCCACGAGGGCGAAATCGCTTTCGCCGCCGGTCGCTACGCGATCTCGGCCGCGCTGGCGGAAGGAGAGACGAGCGCCAACGTCATTCGCGTTCCGGTTCGCGATGTCCTGCCCGTCCTTGCCGATGCCGACCTGATCAAGATCGACATCGAAGGAGGCGAGTGGCCGATCCTCGCCGATTCCCGCTTCCGGATGCTATCGACCAAAGCCGTCGCGCTTGAGTACCACCCGCAAGGTTGCCCTAATCCAGACCACGCGCGCGCCACCGCGTTTCGGCTGCTGGAAACAGCCGGTTACGAGGTCCACGATGCTGATACCCCGGCACCAGCGGGCTACGGATCGGTCTGGGCATGGCGTTCGTAGATCGCTGGAGACCCAATGATGATTGCACTACCGGACAAGTGCGTCGGCGGTCCCTTCGCCGAACAGCTCCAACCCGAGGATCCCCGCTTCCCGCTCTTGTTGAAGGAGCGCCTCGACGGCATCCAGCAGAACTTCGAAGCGATCTCGGCGCAGGAGACCCCCACAGCTGACGGCGGCGGCGGCGCCGACGTGACGATCAACGCCTCGGCTTCGACGCTCGGGCCGGCGGCTTCGGCGACCGTGCTTGTGACCGAGCCAGCGTCCAACTTCCTCAACTTCGCCTTCGGCCTTTCCTGGTCACCGGCGAGATCCTAGCTGCGCGTTTCGAGGCGCAGCTAGCGCCGCAGCGTGCGCTCGTAGCTCGCCGCCGTGAGCTCCGCGGTCCGCTCCCAGGTGAAGTGCGCGGCGCGCTCGCGCCCCGCGTCGCGCGAGCCGTTCGCGCGAGACCCGGGTCGCCAAGCAGGCGCTCGATCGCCGCCGCGATCGCGCTCGACGTCCTCGGGATCGAACAGCAGCGCGGCGTCGCCCGCGACCTCCGGCAGCGACGACGCGGTCCGAGCAGGCGACCGGCACGCCGCGCGCCATCGCCTCGAGCACGGGCAGCCCGAAGCCCTCGTAGAGCGACGGGAACACGAACAGCGCCGCGAGCCGCGTAGAGGCCCTCGAGGTCGGCGTCGGCGAGCCAGCCGGCCAGCGCACGTCGGCCTCGACGCCGAGCGCCGCGGCGAGCTCGCGCAGCTCGCGCCTCGTGCGGCGTCGGGTAGCCCGGGCACGACGAGCAGCGGGCGCCGCTCGGCCGGCGATCGCGGCCAGCGCGTCGAGCAGCCGCGCGAGGTTCTTGTGCGGCCGCTTGGCCGAGACGCGTCAGCACGAGCGGCGCGCTCGCCGAGCGCCGAGCCGCGCGCGCAGCTCGCGCCGCGGCGGTCGGCTCGGCGCGGTCGGGCTGGCCGACGCCGAGCGGCACGACGTCGATCTTCGCTCGGGCGACGCCGAGCTGCTCGACGAGGTCGTCGCGCGTCGACGGCGGCGTCGACGATCGATCCGGCGCGAGCGCCGCGCCGCCGCCGGCACGAGCACGCGCATCCCGAGCCCGCGGAGGCCGAAGTGCGCCTCCGGCACCAGCTGGTAGTTGAGGTCGTGGATCGTCGTGACGCGCGGAACGCGACCCCACAGCGGCGCGGTGCGAGGCGAGGACTGTGGACGAGGTCGGCAGCCGGCGCGCGCGGCGAGCCGCGGCACGTACTGCTGCTCGCCGCGCACCCACTCGACCCGGCTGCGCGCGCGCACGGGCACGACCTCCATCGGGCGCCTCGAGCCCCAGGGCCCGTCGCCTGCCTCGGCGGCCTCGCGGTTGACGAGGCAGACGAGACGCAACGTCGCCGCGGCGCGCCAGCCGCGGGATCAGCTCGCGCGCGTAGGTCTCCATGCCCCCCGTCTCGCCGGGGACGAGGAAGACCAGGTTCAGCGCGACGCGGAGCGGCTGCTCGACGGCTGAAAACGCCACTCGCCTACCTCCTGCGCAGACCGCTCAGCGCCCGCGCACAGGCGTCTCCCAGCCGCTTGAAGCGCGGATCCGCTGGACGCACCCGCTGAGCGATGCGAGCGACCGCGAGCGAGATCACGGAGCCGGCGATCGCGGCGAGGCGAAAGCTCTTCCGCCCCTCGCTGTAGCGCTCGAGGCTGTCGAGGAAGTGCTCGCTCGCAAACGAGTAGCTCCCTGCGCTGGCGCCCCCCAGGTGGGTCAGCCGGGCGTGAGGCACGAGGTGGATCTCCCAGCCCGCCGCCGTGATGCGGCGCTGCCATTCCGTCTCCTCGAGATACAGGAAGTAGTTCTCGTCGAGTCCGCCGAAGTCCGGCACCGCACTCATTCTGACCGCCAGGGCCGCGCCCATCAGATGCGCGACCCTGCCGGGCGAGCCGTATGCGGCCCGCTCGAGCACGTAGGGGTGCAGGCGGGTGCCGTAGACGACGGCGGACAGCGGAAAGCAGTAGTCGAAGAACACGGTGAGCGCGGAGGGAAAGCGGCGGTAGGCGTTCAGTTGCTGCGTGCCGTCGGGATTCAGGAGCGTCGGGCCGGCCACCGCCACCCGCGACTCGGCGTCGAGGTAGGCGGTGAGGTCGGCAGCGGCGCTGCCGTGACAGAACGCGTCCGGGTTGAGCACGAGCGCGTGCCGGCCGCGGGCCGCGGCGAGCCCGGCGTTCACACCGGCAGCGAAGCCGCGGCTCTGCTCGACCTCGATCACCTGCGCCCCGGGTCTCCCGGCCCGCAGAGCCTCCGCCCCACCGGCGCCGTTGTCGACGAGGATCTCCTCGACCGTCAGCGACCCGGCCGACGCGCGCGCGTCAGCAGCCGCCCTGAGCGCGTGCTCGGGGGTGCGGAAGTCGACGACGACGATCGAGAGGTCCATCTCCGGAGTGGTCAGGCGAGCGCCTTCTCGTAGGCGACGAGCGTCTTCCTCGCGGCCGCGTCCCACGAGAAGCCTGCCGCGCGCTCGCGTCCCGTGGCAGCCGCCTGTGGATCGGACCAGGCGGCCTGGATCGCATCGGCTGCCGCCAGCTCGTCGCGCGGGTTGAAGTAGTGCGGCACGGTCCCGCCCACCTCGCGCAGGACGGGCAGGTCGCTGCAGGCCACCGGAACGCCGCGTGCCATGGCCTCCACCACCGGCAGCCCGAAGCCCTCTCCGAGCGTTGGGAACGCGGCGCAGGCGGCGGTCCTCCACAGCCCCTCGAGCTCGGCGTCGGAGACGTAGCCGACGATCCTCACGCGCTGCTCGATGCCGAGCTCGTGACCCAGCCGGCGCAGTTCCTCCTCGTACGGCTCGGCGTGCCCCACGAGCACCAGGAGCGCGTCGTCGGGCAGCAGCGGCAGAGCACGCAGCAGCAGCGCCTGATTCTTGTGCGGGCGCTTGGCGGCGACGCAGAGCACGACCCGGCCGCTGCCCAGGGAGTGGCGCTCGCGCAGGGCGCTCTCCTCGAGGGGGTCGACGTCCGGCGGCCGGCCCGCCCCGTGCGGAACGACCGTGAACGCAGCCGGAGCAAGGCCGATGATCGCGCAGATCTCGTCACGGGCGGCGGCCGAACCGGCGAGGAGGGAGTCGGCGTGACGCGCAGCCCGCGCGATCACCTGGCTCATTCCGAACGTGGTCAGCCGGCCGAAGGTGGGCATGCGCAGGAAGGTCGCGTCGTGCAGCGTGATCGCGGACGGGACGCCGGCGCGGATCGGGGCGACGCTCGCGAGGCTGTGAAGGAGGTCGACCTGCAGGCGACGTGCGAGGAGCGGCAGCATCAGCTGCTCGGCGACGGTCCTGCGCACTCGCTGGCCGTCCTCGCAGGGGAGGCTCAGCACCCGCGCCCATGCGCTCCAGCCCTCCTCGTGCAGCGCCCGCGCGCCGCGGTGGCCGGCGACCACACACAGCTCGAGATCGGGCGCCACGCGAGCGAGCGCAGGGGCCAGCCCACGCAGATAGGTCTCGGGTCCGCCGGACACGGAGGGGTCGAGCCAGAGGGCATTCAGCAGCACGCGGCGCGGAGCTGACACGGCAGCGATGCTAGGCCAGGGACGGCCAGTGGCCGTCAGCTGACGACGTCGATGAGGTGGTCGAGCGTCTGGCGGGCCGTGCGCTCCCAGGTGAACTCCGCCGCCCGCAGCCGGCCCCGCGCCGCCAGGTCCGAGCGACGGGCTTGGTCCGCCAGCAGGGCGCTCAGCCCCTTCGTGATCGAAGCCACGTCGAAGGGATCGACCAGCTCGGCGGCCTCGCCGGCCACCTCGACGAGCGAGGAGCGGTTCGACGTGAGGACCGGCGCGCCCGCCGCCATCGCCTCGAGCACCGGAAGACCGAAGCCCTCGGCGAGCGAGGGGTAGGCGAAGACGCTCGCACCGGCGTAGAGGGCACGCAGCTCGGCATCCGTCACCGCCCCGAGGACACGCACGTGCGCGGCGTGCCGCTCGAGCGCGGCATCAATCTCGCTCGTGGCCCAACCCCGGCCACCGACCAATACGAGCTCGAAGCGGTCGCGCAGGGACTCCGGCAGCCGGGCGTAGGCGTCGACCAGACGCACCAGGTTCTTGCGCGGCTCGAGCGTCCCGACCGACAGGACGTATGGACGTGCCGGCTCTGACGCGTTCGGGTCCTTTTGCGAGCCCGCCTCGGCGAACTCGCGATCGACGCCGAGAGGAATCACGTGGGCGCGCTCCCGGGCCGCGGGGAAGCGGGCGAGCAACTCGGCGCGCGTGGCCTCTGAGATGCAGAGCAGGCTGGCCGCGCGGCGCACAGCGAGCGGCAGTGTCAAGCGCTCGGCGAGCGCGCCGTGCGGAGGGCGCAGCTCGGGGTCGAAGGCCACGAGGTCGAAGACGGTTGCCGCGGTGGGCAGTGGCGCCGAGGCGCAGAGGAGGTACGACCCCGTGGCGAGCATCACGTCGCAGGTCGCGCCGGCGGTGTGGGCCACGTGCAGCGGCCAGACCGGATCGGGGCTTCGGATCAGGCGCCATCGGCTGCCCGCCAGGGGCCACGGTTCGCGTCCGTACAGGATCAGCTCGTGATCCCCGTCGAGCGCCGACATTGCGCGCAGCAACTCGCGGACATAGCGCCCCCTGCCCGCCGGGACCTCGGCAGCCGCACGGGCGTCGACCCCGATCCGTATCGGCGATGAGGCCATCGACGGCTCGGGTCAGCCGCCCGGCACTCGGAACACGACCGTGCGGCCGTCGAAACCGCTATGCGGCGGATCGGGCCGGACGTGCACGACCTCGATCCCCCCTGCCCGTAGTAGCCGAACGACCCGGCCGAGGTCGTAGGAGTTCATCTGCATATGCGGGTACGACCAGGGTCGCCCGCGGAGCACGTTGAGCACGTTGTGCGCAAGCGGCAGCTTCATGACGCGGTTGAAGATCGCAAGGTCACGACGGGCGCCCGTGGGCATCTGGAGGATTCCTATCCCACCTGGGGCGAGCAACCGCACGAGCGCAGAGATGATCCTTTCGCCCTCGCGGACCGGCACGTGCTGGAGCACCAGCGCCGAGTGCACCAGGGAGAACTCGGGCCGCAGGTTCGCGAACCGGTCGGTGTGGACCAGCTCCACGCCGGAGGGGTCGAGCAGATCGCAGTTCCGGCGCGCCTCGTCGAGCATCGCAGCCGAGACGTCGACTCCCACCACGCGGTCTGCGCGGCTCGCAAACGGCACCAGGAGCCGGCCGACCCCACAGCCGTAGTCGAGCACGGCCCGAGGCGAGAACGACGAATCGACCGTCGCCTGAATGAGCTCGAACACTCCTGCCACGTGCTCCTCGCCCGAGGCGAAGAAGCGCCTCTGCACGTCCGCGTCGAGCGCGCGGCCGCGAAACTCGTCGAACGCGCACACGCCGTAGTAGGGATCACGGCGCCCGAAGCGCTCCCATTCGGCATCGGTCCGGCGGGTTGACAGGCGGCGCGTGGCCATGTGGCGCCAAAGCTACATGCGCGCTGGACGCGGACAGCCTGCGCGCTCACCCACGTCGCAGGCCGATCGCGTGCCAGATCTCCTCTGGAATCGCCCGCAGGACCAGCAGTCCCGCGAAGTAGACGAGGAGCGTGAGCGCACCGGTCGGAACGACCGCAAGGTCCGTCAGGAGCGCGGCCCCGGCCGCGGCTCCGGCCGCAAGAGTCACCTTCCAGGTCACGCCGAGCGGCAGCGACAAGCCGCCGGCGCGCACCACGAAGACCGCGTAGACGGCGGCCAGCAGGCACTCGGTCACGGTCATCGCGATCGCGGCGCCGTCGGCGCCATGAGCCTCGCCCAGCACGAGGCTGAGCACGCCGGCCGCCACGAGCGCGATTGCGTTGGCGGCGACGATCTCCCTGTGGCGCCTGAGCGACAGCAGCGCGAAACCGAGCGTCGCGACGAGGAACGTGGCGGCAAGCGACACGCCCTGGATGCGCAGCGGCTGGATCGACTCCTCGAACTCGGCGCCCGCCACGATGTCGATCGCAAGCGGGGCGAGCGTGACCAGGCCGAGCGCCACCGCGACGCCCAGAAGGAGCGAGGTCTCGAACAGCCGCGTGACCGCATAGCCGAGCCGTCCACGGTCATCGCGCGCGGCGCGCGCCAGGATCGGGAACGCCGACGTCAGCAGCAGGCCCGGCACCAGGACCAGCACCTCGATCACACGAAATGACGCGCTGAAGTAGCCGGTCTCGGTCTCGCTCGCGACCAGCGACAGCACGATGATCGCGACGCGGTAGTAGATGGCACCCACGACCGTCGCCGCCGCGACCGGCAGCGTGTCCCGCAGCATCGCCCGCCACTCACCGGCGTCGAAGGCAGGTCGCCAGGGCGCGAGCCGGCGCGCCACGGGCAGCGTCGCCAGCAGCGCGAGCAGCGCGCCGGCGACCGGCGCGACGAAGAACGGCACGAGCCCTGCTCCGGCCAGCACCAGCACGCCACCGCCAGCGCCGTGCCTCCCTGACGGACGAAGTCGAGGATGCTCACGGAGGTCAGCCGCAGGGCCGACTGGAGCGGGATAGTGTAGGTCCCCTGGAGCAGCGTCGCGAGCATCGCCAGGCTCCGAGCACGGCGCTGCCGGCGATGATGCTCGAGTCGTAGCGGGCGATCACAGCGAAGCCGGTCGCAGCGCCGAGCCCGATGCAGGCCAGGGTCAGCCGCAGCCCGATCAGATTTCGCCAGAAAGCGACGCGCCGCCTCGGGCGGGCGGACGGACAGCTCGCGCAGGCCGATGTTGCTCAGACCCGCCTCGGCGAAGGCGGTCACGAAGGCGACGATCGAACCGGCGATGACGAAGCGCCCGTAGTCGACCACGCCGAGGTGACGAGTCATCAGGGCGGCCGCGGCAACGGACGCCGCCACGCCCGCGATGTACGACGCAGCGCGAAGCGCCCCGCCCCGAATCGCGAGCGGCCCCGCCGCCGGCTGGTCGAGGATGTCGCCCTCGCCGATGCGCGGGGACCCTTGTTGCGCAGCCGCGTCGTCCACGAGCTAGGCGCGCTCGGGGCTCGCGCCGACGGGCCCCGGGCTGCATGGCAGGAATGAACGCGTCCGCGCGCCGGTAGCCCCTTGCGTAGGCAGCGGCAAGAGTGAGCGACCAGGCGGAGCGCTTGAGCGATCCCGGTAATGGAAGGCGGGCGGCGATTCGGGCCAGCGGCCCGGTGAGCGGGTAGTGAACCCAGCGCGGGCTCGGGGCGGGCAGCGTCGCACCGCCACCGTCCGGCCAGATCCGGTGCAGCAGCGCCGCGGACGCGCCGGCCCCTTCCATCCTGCTCGCGTAGCCGCTGAGATCGCTCGGGTGGTCGTGCAGGACCACAGCTCAGGCCGATATTCGAGGATCGCTCCTGAGCGCTGGAGCCGGACTCCCAGCTCGGAGTCTTCGACGGCCGCGTAGGGAAAGCGCTCGTCGAAGCCCCCGACCGTTTCGAGCAGGGCGCGCTTGAGGGAGACGTTCGAGGTGAACAGGTTCTTGGCCGGCTCGACGGGCCCCGGCGTGAGGCGGTCGAAGGGGAAGTGCGGCCCGCCGTGCTCGGGCCAGTGCATGAACGAAGTGACCTCCTGGTCGGGCCGCCACTCGACCCGGCCGAGCAACGCCACGCCGGCCTCGGGACGCTCCCAATGCAGCCGGAGATGGCCGGCCAACAGGTGCGCGTCGGCGGGCGCCATGTCGTCGCCCAGGAACAGGACGATCGGGCTTCGCGCCGCCCGCCATCCTCGATTGCGAGCCGCCGCGGGACCGGGTCGCGGCTCGCGGTGCACCGTCACGGGAAGGAGCGCGTCGCGCGCTTCGACGGCGTCGACGCTTCCGTCGGAGGACCCGTTGTCCACGACGTGAACCTCGACCTCGAACCCATCCAGCTCATGATGGTCGAGCGCTTCGAGCGTGTACAGGAGGGCCTCGCGCCGGTCGCGCGTGGGGATCACCACGGCGAGGTCAGGCATCGGCGTCGAAGTCGACCACGGCGATGGTCCTATAGGTGGGCGGGCGATCGCCGTCCGCGCAGCAGACGGAGCGCCTGTCGCGCGGCGCCAGAGGCGCGCCCTTCGGTCGCCGACGGCGCCAGCACGCGCTCCGCCGCCTGCGCCGCGAGGTTCGTCCACGGCCCGGCCTCGGGGCGCATCAACCAGTAGTGAGCATGGACGTTCTCGTTGCCGAGCACGCGAATGCGGCCATTGACCCCGGTGGGCTCCACGAGCTCTCGCGGCTCGGGAAAGCCGTTGGCGAGGTGGTCGGGAAGCCAGCCAAGCTCGAGCCAGCCGCGCGACGCGTACAGGCGCGCAAGCCGGCGATCGACGTCGAGCGCCGGCTTGCCCGCGGGCACGCGACGATGAGACGTTGCCGGGCGACTCGGGCGAGCGCGCCGAGCGCCTGCGGCCGGTCGTCCTTATCGATGTGTTCGAGCAGATCGAGTGCGAGCACCACGTCGAATCGTGAGGCGGGGAACTCCAGTCCACGGACGTCGCCGACGACGCGATGAGCGCCGTGGGCTGCAGGACCGGTGGCGGTGCCGTAGTCCTGGAAGGCGGCGTCGACCGCGGTGATATTCCACTCGGCTCCGAGCCATCCTCTGGCACCGACGCTGCGGCTCCCGACATCCAGGAGTGTGCCGCCACTCAGCTCGCGAATCAGCCGCAGGACGGGCTCGTAGCGGACGAGCTGATTCAGCATGAGCGCCGATCCTCCGCTGGTACGGTCCACCGCCGATGGGCTACTTCGACTGGCATGGACAGCCCGGTTACTACAGGGATGTCACCCACCACTTCCCGTCCGGAGCGCGCATTCTCGACGTCGGCTGCGGGTCGGCCTGGCTCGCCGATCACTTCGACGACTACACCGGGATCGACGCTTCTCCCGAGGCCGTGCGGGCGGCGCAGGCCAAGGGCCGCGCGGTTGTCGAGGGAGACCTCGCGCAACCGCTGCCGTTCGAGGATGCTGCCTTCGACGGGGTCGTCCTGAAGGACGTCCTCGAGCATCTCCAGGAGCCGGTGCTCGCGGTGCGGGAGGTCCGGCGCGTCCTTCGCCCGGGAGGAATGGTGTTCGCCAGCTCCCCCGACGCTCAGCGCTGGGTGTGGGACGACTACACGCATCGTCGCCCGTTCACGCGCAAGAGTTTTCGGCTGCTCTTTCAGGATCATGGCTTCCACGTCGAGCGTGTGGGCTACGAGAGCGTCATGCCCGGCACGGGCATCGTCTCGGGCCTGACCCGACGGAAGCGGCGGCCGCGCGCCCTGGCGGTCGCCGCCTGGATGCCGGGCGTCCGGCGGAACGTATGGATTCTGGCCCGCCGATGAGCTTCCTTCGGGGACGGCAATTCGATCGAGCAGCGTAGCGGTAGCCTCACGCTCGACATGACCCAGCGCGCACTCATCACCGGCATCACCGGCCAGGACGGCTCCTACCTCGCCGAGCTGCTGCTCGAGAAGGGCTACGAGGTGCACGGCATGGTGCGGCGCTCCTCGACCGAGACGTTCCAGCGGCTCGCCGGCATCCGCGACCAGATCACCCTGCACACCGGCGACCTGCTCGACCAGCGCTCGCTCGTCGACGTGCTGCGCGAGTGCGAGCCCGACGAGATCTACAACCTCGCCGCGATGTCGTTCGTGGCCGCGTCCTGGAACCAGCCGGTGCTCACGGCCGAGTTCACCGGCGTCGGCGTCACGCGGATGCTCGAGGCGATGCGCGAGGTGCGGCCGGAGGCGCGCTTCTACCAGGCCTCGTCGTCCGAGATGTTCGGGAAGGTCCTCGAGGTGCCCCAGCGCGAGACGACCCCCTTCTACCCGCGCTCGCCCTACGGCGTGGCGAAGGCGTACGGCCACTTCATCACGGTCAACTACCGCGAGTCGTACGACCTTTTTGCCTGCTCAGGGATTCTGTTCAACCACGAATGTTTGCACGCGCAACTACCTCTCATGGTGCGCGAGAACGGCGTTCAGGCGGTCAGGACGCCCCCGGATCTCGTGCCGCTGCGCGGGAAGGGCCCGAGCGTCCAGACCTTCGAGCCCGACGGCCTGCTCGAGGTGTGGGACGGCGAGGACTGGACGCAGGTTCGCGCGATCACGGCGACCCGGCGCCGCGCCCGCGATCCGGATCACCGCCTGGTCTCGATCCAAGCGCGCGGCGGCGTCGTCGAGGCGACGGCGCACCACCGCATGCTGGATGCCGACAACGAGGAGGTGCGGGCGGACGCGCTCGAGGAGGGCGACCGCCTCGCCCTGTGCGAGGAGATGCCTCATCCCACCGCTGTGGACGGTGATCAGCGAGGAGATGGCGGAGTTCCTCGGTCTCTTGGTGGCCGACGGCTGGGTCGGACGGGATGCGCGCAGCGCCAGCTTCACCAACAACGATCCTGAGATCAGGCGTCGCGTGGCCGCGCTGTGGTCGCGGCTATTCCTCGGGACGACGCATGAGTGGGAAGGGCCGTCGGGCTTCAACCCAGAGGCGACGGTCGGGAAGCTGAACCTCAACGGTGCCGTCGGCGCCCGCGCCTGGCTCCGCGAGCAGCTCTACACCAAGACCGCCCACAAACAGGTCCCGCCACTCGTCCTGAACGCGTCGACGGACATCTGGGAGGCCTTCCTGAAGGGCTACTACGCCGGCGACGGGCTGAAGAAGGGCGGCGGGATGTCGGTCAAGACCAACAGCCCCGTGCTCGCCCAGGGCCTGTGCTGGATGTACCACTGGCTCGATCAGCCGGCCTCCGTCTACGTGGAGCAGCGCGCCGAGCGCGCCTACTACACGCTCAACCTCGCTTCGGCCGTCCGAGTGGGGGCCAAGGGCCAGCACCTCCGCAAGGACCCGGCCGAGATCCGGCGCATCACCGCTCCCGCTGCGGACAGCGAGTGGGTCTTCGACCTCGAAACCGAATGTGGCCGCTTCTGCGCCGGCATCGGTCGGATCGTGGTCCACAACTCCGAGCGCCGCGGCCTCGAGTTCGTCACCCGCAAGGTCACCCACGGCGCCGCCGCCATCAAGCTCGGCCTGCAGGACGAGCTTGCCCTCGGCAACCTCGACGCCGAGCGGGACTGGGGCTACGCCAAGGACTACGTCGAGGCGATGTGGCTCATGCTCCAGCAGGACGAGCCGGACGACTACGTGATCGCGACGGGCGAGTCGCACAGCGTTCGCAAGCTCGTCGAGGTCGCGTTCGCGCATGCCGGCCTCGATCCCGACAAGCACGTGCGGATCGACCCGCGCTTCCTGCGTCCCGCCGAGGTCGAGCACCTGGTGGGCGATGCCTCCAAGGCGCGCGAGAAGCTCGGCTGGGAGCCGCGCACGAGTTTCGAGGAGATGGTGCGTTTGATGGTGGATGCCGATCTCGAGCTGCTCGCCAGAGGGGTGCCCCAGAAGCAGGCCGGCTGAGGTGGCGGGCGCGCCCGCCGAGCGGGACTTCGTCGTCGTCGGCGGCGGGATCCTCGGGCTGGCGGTCGCCCGGGAGCTCAGCATCCGCTGGCCCGACCGCGGGCTGGCGGTGCTGGAGCGCGAGTCAGAGGTCGGCACCGGCCAGACCGGCGCCAACAGCGGCGTCATCCACGCCGGCATCTACTACAAGCCGGGCTCGCTCAAGGCGCGTCTGTGCGTGACGGGCGCGAGGGAGCTCTACAGCCTATTGCGAGCAGCACTCGGTTCCCCACGAGCGCTGCGGGAAGCTGATCATCGCCCGCCACCCGGCGAGGTCGCCAGGCTCGACGAGCTCGAGCGGCGCGGGCGCGAGAACGGGGTCACCGGGTTGCGGCGGCTCGACGCGGACGAGCTCAAGCAAGTCGAGCCTCACGCCCGCGGCGTGGCCGCGCTCGACTCGCCGTTCACGGGGATCGTGGACTTCGCCGCGGTCGCCCGCTCGATGGCGGGCGGGCTGCATGACCGGGGCGCCGAGGTGGTGACCTCGTGCGGGATCGAGGACGTGCGGGTCGAGGGCCAGCGGGTCGTGCTCCGGCACTCCCAGGGGGAGACGCGTGCCGGCTTCGCGGTGTTCTGCGCGGGAGCCGCGGCCGATCGCCTGGCAGTGAAAGCGGGCGCCTCGCCCGATCCGCGCATCGTTCCGTTCAAGGGCAGCTACCTGTACCTGCGCCCGGAACGCGCGGATCTCGTCAAGTCGCTCATCTATCCCGTGCCCGACCCGGAGCTCCCGTTCCTGGGCGTGCATCTGAGCCGCCACATCGACGGGCACGTCTCGCTCGGCCCCAGCGCCCTGCTGTGGCCGCGCGACGTCGGCGACGTCCTCTGGCCGGGCACGCTCCGGATGGCGCGGCGATGGTGGCGCACCGGCCGTGCGGAGCTGCGCCACGCGCTCCGAAAGGAGACCTTCGCCGCCGCGGCGGCGCACTACGTCCCCGAGCTTCGGCCGGAGGACTTCGAGGGCGGCTTCTCGGGTGTCAGGGCGCAGGCGGTCGGGCGGGACGGCCGCCTGGTGGATGATTTCGTCGTGTCCGAGACACCACGCGCCCTTCACGTGCGGAACGCGCCCTCGCCGGCGGCCACGTCGGCGTTGGCGCTCGCTCGGCTGATCTGCGACCGAGTCGAGGCGGAGGTCAGATGAAGCGCCTCGCCACCCGCCTCGAGGGTCCCGTCCTCCTCGAGCCGACCGTCCACGGCGACGCGCGCGGCTTCTTTCTCGAGACCTTCCGGGCCACCACCCTGGCCGAGCTCGGCCTGCACGACGAGTGGGTTCAGGACAACCACTCGCGCTCGGCGCGCGGGGTCCTGCGCGGCATGCACTTCCAGCCGGGCATGGCCAAGCTCGTGCGCTGCGCGCGCGGCGCCATCCTCGACGTGCTCGTGGACATCCGGCCCGGGTCGGCATCGTTCGGGCGCTGGGAGGGGTTCGAGCTCGACGACGAGAACCACCGCCAGCTCTACGCGCCGGACGGCTTCGCTCACGGCTTCTGCGTGGTGTCGGAGACCGCCGACGTGATCTACAAGTGCTCCGCCTACTACGACCCGGCGGCCGAGTCGGGCTTCCGCTTCGACGACCCCGAGGTGGGCATCAAGTGGCCCGAAGGGATCGAGCTCCAGACCTCGGAGCGCGACCGCGAAGCGCCGCTCCTCTCCGAGCTCAAGCTCTGACCAAGCTGCGCACGAGCGCCCGCTCGTTCGTGGTCAGGACGAGCCCGTAGAACGCCACCCAGTAGGCCAACACCCCGCCGACGGCGGTGCCGAGCACGGCCGGCAGCGTCGAGGGCTCCAGCCCTAGCCGGATGGCCACGAGCACCGCGGCAAGCGCCGCGCCGAGCGTGTACGCCGGCAGCCAGGCCCAGCGCGCGACCTCGCCGAGCGACACCGCAGACGCCGCCAGCCCCACCCGCAGCAGCAGCGGAAAAGCCAGGAAGAACGGGATCGCCGTTCCGAGGGCCGGCCCCTCGATCCCGAGCTCGGGCGTCAGCACGCAGCGACAGCGCCAGGTTCAGCACGGCAGCCCCCACCATGACCAGGCCGACGTCGCGCGCCCGCCCCGCGCCCACCAGGAAGCCCGGTGTCACGACCAGCCCGCCGTACAAAAGCCAGTAGGAGACGAGGATCGCGAGCGCCGCGGCGCCCTCGCCGTAGCGGTCGCCCAGCCAGACGTCGAGGATCGGCTCGGCGAGCACCATCAGCGTCACGCAGAGCGGCACGAAGAGCGCGAGCGTGTAACGGGTGCCGCGCAGGACGAGCTCACGCAGCCGCCGCGAGTCCCCCGCAGCCACGTAGCGCGAGGCCGTGGGCACCACCGGCACGGCGAGCGCCCCGCCGAGCGCGTACAGGAGGTTGTGCGCTCGCACCGGGCCCTCGAACTGCCCGACGGCGGTGGGCGAGCGGTAGGCGCCGAGGATGATCCGGCTGAACGCGTACATCGCCAGGTTCGAGAGCTCGACCACCAGCAGCCAGCCGGCCGTGGGCACGATCTCCATCGTCCGCTCGCGGGTGACGGCGGAAGCCTCGAAGCGCACCGGCAGGCCGGACCGGCTCGCCACCACGGCACACAACAAGCCGCTGAACAGCGGGATCGCGCCGCTGAACGCGATCACCCACGCCAGATCCGCTCCCCCGAAGATCAACCCCAGCATCAGGCCGAGGTGCAGGCTCACGGCCACGATCTCCGTCAGCGCGCTCCGCACGAACAGGCGCTCCGCGCGCAACGCGTCCAAATTCACAGTCGAAGCGATCCCGAGCCCGGTCACGAGGCCCAGGCCCGCGCCGCCGGCCTGCGCCTGGCGGCCTAGCTCGCCGGAGAGGATCAGCGCGCCGATCGCCAGGGCAGCGGCCGCGATCAAGACACCCGTGACAAGCCCGACCGCCGCGTACAACACCGCAGCGGCGCTGAACATCCGCCCTCGCTCGGCCCGGTCGAGGGCCCCCGCCATCGCCCGCACCGCCGAGCTGGCCACGCTGTTGCGCAGCACGAGCAGGTAGCCGGCCAAGCGAAGCGACGAGCCCGTACGCGCCCAGCTCCGCCACCGACAGCCGGCGCGCCAGCACGGTCACGATCACGAGCAGGACGAGGAGGCCGCTCGCCTGGGCGATTTGTTGCACGAGCGCTCCGGAGGCAAGCAGACGGGCCTCGCCGGGTCCCGACCCACCCGCCGCCGACGGCGCAACCCCGGCCGAACGCACGGGTTGAATGTACGCTCCCTGGTCGTCGGCATGACCCAGCCCCAGTCACAACCTGGCCTGACGGGGGACTCGCCGAGTCCCGTGCCTCTGCCTCGCAGTCGCGAGGTGCTCGGCGTGCCCGTTTCGGTGATCGACTACGACGGCGCCATCGAGGTGATGGACGCGCTCGTCGAAAGCCGCGGACGCGGCTACGTCTGCGCCGCGCCGGTGCATGCGCTGATGGTCGCCCAGGAGGACCCCCAGATGCGCGCGGCGCTGCGCGACTCGACGCTCGTGGTCCCGGACGGGATGCCGATCGTCTGGGCCTCGAACCTGCTCGGCGAGAGGCTCACCGACCGCGTCTACGGGCCCGAGCTGATGCTCCGCTACAGCGACCGCTGCGTCGAGCGCGGCCACCGCGTCTGGCTCTACGGCGGCCGCGACCAGGGCTCGCTCGTCCAGCTCGCCCTCACGATGCGCCGCCGCCATCCGGGCATCAAGATCGTCGGCGGCTACTCGCCTCCCTTCCGGCAGCTGACGAACGAGGAGGAGGACGCGCTCGTCGAGCAGATCAACGACGCCCAGCCGGACGTGCTCTGGGTGGGGATCGGGGTTCCGAAGCAGGAGAAGTGGATGGCGCGCATGCGCGACCGCCTCGACGTGCCCGTGATGTGCGGCGTCGGCGCCGCCTTCGACTTCCACGCCGGCCGCATCTCGATGGCGCCGGCCTGGATGCAGGACCGCGGGCTCGAGTGGATCTACCGGATCGCGCAGGAGCCGCGCCGGCTGCTGCCGCGCTACCTGTACACGAACCCCCGCTTCGTGCTCGCCTTCGCCCGCCAGTACCTCGCCCAGAAGCGCTCAGAGCGCGCGTAGACTGCGGCGTCATGGCTTCGCCAAGCGTCGCGGTCGTCGGCCTCGGCCGGGTGGGCCTGCCGCTCGCCCTCTCGTTCGCCGATCGGGGCCTGGAGGTGATCGGGGTCGAGCGCCAGGACTCGGTGCTCGATCAGGTCGCCGCCGGCCACATGCCCTTTCACGAGACGGGCACCCAGCAGCTGCTCGAGCGCGTGCTCGCCGAGGGCCGCTTCGACCGCACCAAGGTCGTCCAGGAGGCCGCGCGCGCGGACCACATCGTGCTCACGCTGCGCACGCCCTCCCACGTGCACATCGAGATCGACATCTCGCAGATCCGCGGGGTGATCGACGACCTGCTGCCGGTGCTGCGCGAGGGCCACTCGCTGATCCTGCGCTCGACCGTCGCGCCCGGGACCACCGAGTGGGTGGCCGGCTACGTCGAGCAGCGGCGCGGCTTCAGGGTCGGGGAGGAGCTGTTCGTCTCGCACGTGCCGGAGCGGATCGCCGAGAACCACTTCCTCGAGGAGATCGCCACGCTGCCGTGCATCGTGGGCGGGGTCGGCGAGGGCTCGGGCGCGCGGGCGGCGGAGCTGTTCGAGGTCTTCGGCACCGAGATCGTGCAGACGACGCCCGTGCAGGCCGAGCTGGCCAAGATCTGGACGAACATCCTGCGCTACACGCAGTTCGCCCTCCCCAACCTGCTGATGATGGAGTGCGAGCAGTACGGGGCGAACGTCTTCGACGTGATCGACCTGATCAACCACGACTACCCCCGCGGCGGGATCGCTTCGCCGGGGTTGACCGCAGGCGCCTGCCTGCGCAAGGACTTCACCTTCTCCGAGGAGCGCTCGAACGCGCCGGGCATGCTGCTCGCGGTGTCGCGCGTGCACGAGACGGTGCCGGTGTTCCTCGTCAAGGGCCTGAAGTCGCGGCTCGGCGGCTCGCTGCGCGACCTCAAGGTCGCCGTGCTCGGCCTGACCTTCAAGCGCGACTCGGACGACGTTCGCGACTCGCTCTCCTACAAGGTCGTCCGCCTGCTCGAGCGCGAGCTGGCCCACGTGGCTCGGCACGACCCGCACGTGCCCGACGACTCCGAGCCGCTCGAGGCCGTGCTCGACGGCGCCGACGCCGTGGTCGTTGCCACGAACCACTCGGATTTCGAGGGTCTGCTGGAGCGGCTGCCCGAGGGGGCGCTGCTCGTGGATCCCTGGAACGCCACCGGCGCGGGGCGCGTCTTCGGCGTGGTGCGCGAGCGGGCCATCGTCGAATGAGCCGGGTGCTGGTGACGGGCGGGGCCGGGACGATCGGCGCCGCGGTCGTGCGTCGCCTGCTCGGCGACCCGCGCTTCGAGGTGCGCGTGTCCGACCAGCGCGAGGCGCCCGCCTGGATGCGGGACGCGTGCGAGGTCCACACCGGCAACCTGCTGATGCCCTCCGAGGCGGGCGCCGCGGTGGCGCGCTGCTCGCACGTGATCCACCTGGCGGCGATCGTGGGCGGGATCGCGAACTTCCACAAACTGCCGCACACGCTGCTCGAGGTGAACAACGGGCTCTACAACGCGGTGTTTCGAGCGGCGCTCGAGGCGCGCGTGGAGCGGCTCGTCTACGTCTCGTCCTCGATGGTGTTCGAGCGCGCCAGCGAGTTCCCGACGACCGAGGAGCACCTGCGCGACTGCCCCGCGCCGCGCTCGGCGTACGGCTTCTCGAAGCTCGCCGGTGAGGTCTACTGCCGCGCCCTCCACGACGAGCACGGTTTGCCGTTCACGATCTGCCGCCCCTTCAACGCCTACGGGCCGGGCGAGCTCCCCGACGACGAGCCCGGGATCGCGCACATGGTCCCGGACCTGATCCGCAAGGTGCTGGCGGGCGAGCGCCCCCTGCCGATCTTCGGCTCCGGCGAGCAGACGCGCACGCTCACGCACGTCGACGACATCGCCGACGGGATCGTCACGGCGATGGCCTCGCCGGCGGGCGAGAACGAGGACTTCAACGTGTCGGCGTCGGAAGAACGGACGGTTGCCGAGATCGCGCGGCTGATCTGGGAGGCCTGCGGACAGGACCCTGCAGAGTTCGAGCTCGAGCACCTGCCGAGCTTCGAGGTCGACGTGCAGCGCCGCTGGCCTTCAGTCGAGAAGGCGCGCCGGCTGCTCGGCTGGGAGGCGCGCGTCGACCTGCGCGAAGGGCTGGCCGGAACGGTCGAGTGGCTGCGCGAGCAGGAGCTCGCCGCGCGCGGACACGGGTGACGGACTTCGTCACCGGCGGCGCCGGGTTCGCCGGGCGCCACCTGCTCGAGCTGCTCGGCCCGGAGGCGGTCGCTCCTGACCGCGAGCGGCTGGACCTCCTCGACGCCGAGGCCGTGCGCAAAGCGGTGGCGGAAGCAGCCCCCGCGCGGGTCTTCCACCTGGCCGCGCTGGCGTCGGTCTCCCACTCCTGGCGCGCGCCGCGCGAGGTGCTCTCCGACAACCTCGAGATGACCGTCAACCTACTCGAGGCCGTGCGCCTAGAGGCCCCGGCCGCGGCGGTGGTGCTGGCCGGCTCCGGCGAGGTCTACGGACCGCCCGAGCGGCTGCCGGTGGACGAGTCGGCCCCGCTGCGGCCCCAGAACCCGTACGCGGTCTCCAAGGCCGCCTGCGACCTGCTCGGCGGCCAGTACGCCGACACGCACGGCCTGCGGGTGGTGCGCCTGCGCGCCTTCAACCACGCGGGCCCCGGCCAGTCGGACGAGTACGTGGTGGGGACGCTCACGCGCCAGGTGGCGGAGGCGGAGGCGGCCGGCGCCGCCGAGGCACTGCTGCGAACCGGCAATCCCGACTCGGCGCGCGACTTCACCGACGTGCGCGACGTGGTGCGAGCGTACGTGGCCGCCGCGGAGCTCGAGCCCGGCGCGTACAACGTCTGCAGCGGGTCCACGGCAACGGTCCGGGACCTGATCGAGCTGGTCCGCGCCGCCGCGACGATCCCGGTGCGGCACGAGGTCGATCCGGAGCGAGTGCGCGCCCACGACGTGCCCGAGGTGCGCGGCTCCGCCGAGCGCCTTCGCTCAGCCACCGGCTGGGCGCCGGAGATCCCGCTCGAGCAGACGGTCGCGGACGCGCTCGACGCGTGGCGCCGAACAGTTGGCGCGCTAGCGAGCCGCTGCCGCCGCGTCCAGGCTCCGCTGCAGCTCCTCGAGCACCCGCACCACGCGCACGCCCGACTCGCCGTCCGAGCGCGGCGGTTGCCCGTCGACCACGCGATCGATGAAGTGGCGGCACTCGATTCGCAGCGGCTCCTCGTTCGAGACCTGCGGCGAGTAGACGTCACCCGAGCGGGCGATGTACTCGCCGTAGTCCTGGTAGGGCTGGTCGAAGCCCTTGTCGTAGACGGTCAGCTTCTGCTCGAGCGCCATGTCGTCGAAGGTGGCCATCTTCTTGGAGCCGACCACGGTGAAGCGGCGCTCCTTGTGCGGGTCGAGCCACGACAGGTGCAGGTGGGCGGCGAGGCCGGAGGGGAAGCGCATGTAGCAGAAGACCACGTCCTCCACCCCGTCCTGCATGTAGCACTCGCCGTGCGCGTGGCACTCGACCGGCTCCTCGCCGGCGAGCCGCAGGACCACCGACACGTCGTGCGCCCCGAGCGACCAGAGCGCGTTCTCCTCCGGGCGCAGCTTGCCGAGGTTGAGGCGGTTGCCGTAGATGTAGTGGACCTGGCCGAGCTCGCCGCCGTCGACGAGCGCCTTCAAGCCTCGAGCCCGGGGTGGTACTCGAGCAGGTGCCCGACCATCAGCGTGCGGCCGGCGGCGCGGGCGGCCTCGACCACCGCCTCGGCGTCCGTGGCCGACTGCGCGAGCGGCTTCTCGACGAAGCAGTGCTTGCCCGCCTCGAGCACGCGCAGGGCGAGCTCCGCGTGCGCCGGGACCGGGGTGGCAAGCGCCACCGCGTCGAGCGAGGGATCGGCGAGCAGATCCTCGAACGAGGTCGTGGCCCTCGCCGACGGGAAGCGCCGGGCCTGGCGTTCGAGCTGCTCCTCGGAGCCGTCGCAGAGCCAGGCGAGCTCGGCGTCCGGCAGCGCATCGAAGTTGCGGGCCAGGTTCGGGCCCCAGTAGCCGAGCCCGACCACGCCGATCCGCACGGGCGCGCTCACGCGCGCGCCCGCTCGGCGCACGCGGCCACCACGGCCTCGACCTGGTCGCCGCGAAGCTCCGGTCCCATCGGCAGCGCCAGGATGGTGGCCGCGAGCTCGTCCGTGACCGACAGCTCGGCACTCGCGTAGCGCTCCATCGCGGGCTGGCGGTGCACCGGTGTGCGGTAGTAGGCGCGCGCTCCGATCCCCTGCGCCGAGAGCCGCGCCGCCAGGTCGTCGGCATCCGGGGAGAGAGCGACGTAGAGGTGGTAGGCGTGCTCCGCGCCTTCGGTCGCCGTCGGCAGCGTCACGTGCTCGCCGAGCCCCGCGCGCTCGTAATGGGCGGCCGCCTCGCGGCGCGCGGCGTTCCAGCCGTCGAGCTCGGGCAGGAGGACTCGGAGCGCGGCCGCCTGGAGCGAATCGAGGCGCGAGTTGTAGCCGACCTCGGTGTGGTGGCGCTTGTCCTTCGAGCCGTGGAAGCGCAGGACGCGGGCGCGCTCGGCCACCTCGGGGTCGTCGCTGGCGATCGCGCCGCCGTCGCCGAGGCAGGGCAGGTTCTTCGAGGGGAAGAAGCTGAAGGTGGCGGCGTCTCCGAGGGCGCCGGCCATCGCTCCGCCGAGCGAGGCGCCCGCGGCCTGGGCGGCGTCCTCGAGCACGGGCACCCCGAGCTCCCGCAGCTCGGGCACCGGCGCCACGTTGCCGAACAAATGCACGGGCACGAGCGCCGCCGTGCGCTCGCCCATCGCGGCGCGTGCCGTGTCCGCCGTCATGCACCAGGTATCGGGATCGACGTCGCAGAAGACGGGCGTCGCGCCTGCGTTCACGATCGCCTCGGCCGTGGCGTAGAAGGTGAGCGAGGGGCAGACCACCTCGTCGCCCGGGCGCACGCCGAGCGCGCGCAGCGCGATCGTGAGCGCGTCCGTGCCGTTGGCGACGCCGACCACGTGAGCGACCCCTAGATAGGCGGCGAACTCCCGCTCGAAGGCCTCCAGCTCGGGGCCGAGGATGTACTGGCCCGAGGCGGCGACCTCGGCCAGGCGCGCGGCGAGCCGGTCCTGGTAGGGCTCGAGCGAGGTTGCGAAGAGCGGTACTTGCATGCGGCGGAACAGCCTAGTGGGAGCTCACCGGCGCCAGGACCCCCCGGTAGAGCTCGAGCAGCGAGCGGATGTACGCCTCCTCGCCGTGGCCGTCGCTCGCGCGAGCCAGGACGGCGTCACCCTCGCGGCCGCGGAGATCCGGGTCCTCCCACAGCCCCGCCATGCGCTCGGCAAGCGCGTCGGGATCGTTCGGCGGCACGCTGCGCTCCGGCCCCGCGAGCTCGGGCGGAGCGCCGAGCGCGCTCACGATCACGGGTACGCCGGCGGCCATCGCCTCGAGCGCCGCGTAGCCCGCGAACTCGTGGTAGCGGGAGGGAAGGAGGAGCATCGCCGCGCCGGCGAGCTCGCGTGCCAGCGCCGGCCGGTCAAGGCGGCCGAGAAACTTGACCGGTGCCCCGAGCCGCCCCGCGAGGTCCTCCAGCTGCGCCGCCTGCGGCCCCGCGCCCGCCACCCGGAGCGGGACGGCCGACCGGGCCGACGCCTCGATCGCGGTGTCGATCCCCTTCTCGACCGACAACCGCGCGGCGACCAGCGCGTACAGGCCCTCGTCAGCCCGCGAGTGGTGAGCGAAGGCCTCGGCGGGCAGATAGTGCGGCACCAGCTCGACACGCTCGGCGGGCAGCCCCAGCAACGCCACCTGTCCGGCGGCGTAGCGGCTCGGCACCACGAACCGGTCGACCGCGCGGACCACGGCCGGCTGGTGGCGGGCGAGCGCGGCGGCGTAGACGGCCGCCTCCGGCAGCGAGCCGCGGCAGTTGAGCGCGAGCCCGGGGAGTGTGAAGCGGTGGTGGCAGCGGAAGCAGGGAGCGCCGTCGCGGGCGGCGACGCCGATGGCGCAGAAGAGGCGCAGGTTGTGGAGCTGCAGCACGGTCGTCGCGCCGGCCTCGCGGGCGGCCGCCAGCGAGCGCGGGCCGAAGAGCGGCAGCATGTTGTGGACGTGCACGACGTCCGCCTCGAGCTCGCGCACGGCGGCGGCCACGTCCTCCTCGTCGCGGCCGCCGCGCCAGAGCGCGCGGCCGGCACCGCTGCGGGAAACCTCCTCCGAGCTGCGCTCGAGGAGGGCGTGCACGATGCCGGCGCGGCGCAGCGCCGCCAGCTGGAGCTCCACGGCGCGCTCCTCGCCGCCCTCGAGGCGGTAGCGGTTGTGCACGACGAGCACGCGCATCGGCGCGACTACGCTATCCGGCGATGGACCAGCCGGCGGTCACGGTCGTGGTCCCCACGCGCGGCCGCGCGGCGTACCTCGAGGTCACGCTCGATTCGCTCTGCCGCCAGCGCACGCGGGCGCCTCACGAGCTCCTCGTCGTGGACGACGGGGCCGAGGACGGCACCCGCGACGTCGCCGAGCGCCTCGGCGTGCGCTGCGTGAGCCACGGCGAGCGCCGCAGCCTGAACGCCGCCCGCAACACCGGGCTGCGCGAGGCGCGCGCCGGCCTGATCGCGTTCGTCGACGACGACGTGGTGGCCCCCGAGGGCTGGCTCGAGGCGCTCGTCGAGGGCGCGGCGCGACATCCCGATGCCGAGGCCTTCGGCGGGCCGATCCGGGCCCGCTTCGAGGGCCGTACACCGCGTGGCTGCGGGCGCGAGGATCCGCCGATAACGACGCTCGACCTCGGCCCCGAGGACCGCGACGCCGAGATGGTCTGGGGCGCGAACTTCGCCGTGCGGCGCTCGGCGATCGAGCGCATCGGCGAGTTCGACGAGTCGATCGTCCGTCCGCACGGCGACGAGGAGGAGTGGCTCGAGCGGCTGCGCGGCGCCGGCGGCCGGATCGCTTACATCGCCGGCGCGGGCCTCGACCACCGGCGCACCGAGGAGGACGCCCGCCTCGGCCGGCTCGCGCGCGCGGCCTACGCCCGCGGTCGCGGAGCGCGGGCGAGCGACACACGGCGCGGGAGGGCTCCGGGCCTCGCCCGCGAGCTACGGGTGCTCGCCGGCTGCGGCTGGCACACGGTCCGGCGCGCCTGCCCGCAGGGGCTCGTGATGGGCGCCCACTCGGCCGGCCGTGTGGTCGAGGCGCTCCGCCCCCGATGAACGCCGACCCGGGCACGTTCATGTCGGGCGACGCGGGCGACGTGACCGATCCCTGGCGGCGAGCCAAGCGGCGGGCCGGCGAGCTCGCCTACAGCGCGCTCGACCTCGCGAGCGGGACGCGCCGGCGGACGGCGCGCCTGGCGGCGCGCGCCCCGGCCTTGGACGTGCTCGTGCTCGGCGTCTACCGGCCCGGCTCGCTCCTGCCGGCCGCGCTGCCCCGGCTTCGCTCGTCCGTCCATCAGGTCACCTTCGCCCTCGGCGCCACCGCCGCCGCGGCGGATCCCGCGCTCGCCGAGGCCACGGTCGCGACCGGCCTCGACGGCGGCAAGTTCGAGAACCTGAACCGCCTGCTGGCCGAGACCCCCCAGGGACACAGCGCCGACTGGACGCTGGTCGTCGACGACGACGTCGCGCTGCCGCCGGCCTTCCTCGACCGCTTCCTGGGTGTGAGCGAGGCCTTCGCGCTCGACCTCGCCCAGCCCGCGCAGACGCTCCTGAGCCACTCCGCCTGGAAGGTCACGCGGCGGCGCCCGGCGGCGCTGGCGCGCGAGACGCGCTTCGTCGAGATCGGGCCGGTCACGGCCTTCGGGCGCCGGCCGGCGGAGGAGCTGCTCCCGTTCCCCTCGCTGCGCTTCGGCTGGGGACTCGACCTCCATTGGGCGGCGCTGGCGGCCGAGCGCGGCTGGCGACTCGGCGTGGTCGACGCGGTCCCCGTGCGGCACGAGGCCCGCACCGTGGCCGCCGGCTATCCGCGCCGCGAGGCCGAGGAGGAGGCGGCGCGCTTCCTGTCCGACCGTCCCTACCTGCCGAGCGCGCGCGCCGGGGACACGCTCGCGGTCCACCGCAGGGCGCCGGGGTAGCCGTGCGGCTGCTGTTCGTATGCCCCGACATGCGCACCGGCGGCGCCGAGCGCCAATGGGCGACCCTCGTCCCGGAGCTGCACGACCGCGGCGTCGAGGTCGCCGTGGTCTGCCTCTCTGCCGAGGGGGCGTTCTTCGGCGAGCTCAAGGCGCGGGGCGTCTCGACGGTCAGCGTCGGCATGCGCGGGCGCAGCGACATCGGCGGCCTGCGCCGGGCGCTCGCCTGCGCCTCCATCCGTCCCGACGCCGTGGTCACCCGCGGCGTGAGCGCGCAGGTCGTGGGCGCGGCGATGGCGCGCCGGGCCGGCTCGCCGCTGGTGCTGAACGAGCACACGCCCGTCGGGCTGGACGGGGCGCTCGTCCCGCCGCGGCGCCACCAGCGCGCTCTCAGCCGGATCGCCACGCGTCGCGTGGACGCGGTGATCGCGGTCAGCTCGAGTCAGGTCGAGCCGCTCGAGGCGCTCGGCTACAAGCACATCACGGTGGTCCCGAACGGGGTTTTCGAGGCCTCGTTCGCGGACGTCGAGCCCTCGCCCGAGTTCGCCGGCGACGGCTTCGCCGCTCTGTCCGTGTCGGGCCTGCGGCCGGAGAAGCGCGTGGACGTGTTCATCGAGGCGGTGCGCACTGCGCGCCGCTCGAACCCGGCGATCCGCGGCTACGTGGCGGGTGAGGGCCGCGAGCAGGACACGCTGGCGGCGCTGGCCGACGACAGCGGCGTCGAGCTGCTCGGCGTGCGCCGCGACGCGCTCGACCTGATGCGAGGGGCGAGCGCCGTGTGCCTTACGAGCGAGGCGGAGGCCCTTCCGATGAGCGTGCTGGAGGCGATGGCACTTGAGCGGCCCGTCGTGGCCACGGACGTGGGCGGAAGCGGGGAGGCGGTGCTGGACGGTGAGACCGGCTTCCTGGTAGCGCCAGGCGACAGCGCGGCCGTCGCCGAGGCGCTCACGGCGCTGGCGGACGATCCCGGGCGCGCCCGCGCAATGGGCGCCGCGGGCAGGCGCCGCCAGCGCGAGCGCTTCAGCGGCGAGGCGATGGTGGAGGGCTACCTGGCAGCGTTCGAGGAGATCGCCGGGCGTCCGGTATGACGCGGCCGGATGTCCTGGTCGTCTCGCTGGGCACGACGCTCGGCTGGCGGGTGGCGGACCGGCTCTTCATCGACCAGCTGGAGCGAGCCGGGGCCTCGGCGGTGGCGGCGGCCGTGACGTTCGGGGCGGCCGGGAGGCTGCGGCGCGGCTATCCGCTGAACGACATCGTCGAGATGCACGCAGCGCGGCGCGCCACGCGGACGGCCGTCGCGCGCCACTCGCCGCGGGCGATCGTCTTCTCGTCGACCACCGCGGCGATGCTCGCTCCCGCGCTCGAGATCCCCTACGCGGTGCGGCTCGACGCGCCGGCCGCGATGAACCGCCCCGGCGCGCGCAATGCCGTCCTGCACGCACTCGAGCGCCGAGGCCTCGGCCGGGCGCGGCTGACGCTTCCGCTGAGCGGCGCGGCCCACGAGGTGCTGCCGCCTGGGTCCGCCCCGGCAGTGGTGGTGCCGCCGCCGGTGGAGCCGTCAGGGCCCCTGAGCGAGGAGCGCGAGCCGCTCGCCGTGGCCTACGTACCGGACCCCAAGGCCAAGGGGCTCGACATCCTGGCCGCCGGCTGGGCCGCAGCGGACCTGCCCGATGCGCGGCTGGAGGTCTACGGGCTCGACCCCGAATGGGCGCGGGCGCATCTGCGCCGCGCGGGGGTGCCCGAGCCGGCAGGGCTCGAACTGCGGGGGACGGTGCCCGCCGCTGACTTTCGCGCCCGGATCCGCCGAGCCCGGCTCTACGCGGGAGGAGCCCGCTGGGAGGACTTCGGCCAGGCGCCGCTCGAGGCGCTCGCCGACGGCGCGCTGCTCGCGACCGTCCCGTCGGGCGGGCCGTTCGAGGCGCTGCGACTGGCGCGGGAGCTGGGAGAGCCGTCCCTGATCGCCTCGGAGGTCGGCGGCGAAGCTCTCGGCGCGGCGATCAGGGCGGCATTCGAGCTGCCTGAGGAGCGCGTGCAGGCATACCGGGCAGCGGCGCTGGACGCCCTGCGTCCGTTCCGGGCAGAGGCGGTGCAGAAGACGATCGAGCGAGACGTGCTGCCTCGGCTCCTCGGGCCCCCGGGCGGCGCGCCGCCCGACGTCTGAAGGCAGCTGCCTCGGGTTTGTACACACTATGCGTACAAACCCGAGGCAGCGCCCGCCATCGCCCTCAGTACAGCCCGCTCCCAGGCTTCGGCGTCGGCCTCCGGCGGATGTCGCGCCGTGACCGCCCGGCTGCCCGCCGCCAGCCGCTCGCGCAGCTCCGGCTCGCGCACCAGGCGGCGCAGCGCCGCGGCCACCTCGTCGCGGCTCGAGGGATCCACCAGCAGGGCGTTCTCACCCTCGACCGCCACGTCGCCGGCCGCCCCGGCGCGCCGGCTGCAGATGAGCGGCAGGCCGGCGGCCGCGCCCTCGCGCATCGTCACGCCGAAGGGCTCGTAGGTGCTCACCAGGGCGAGGACGTCGGCGTCCGCGTAGGCCGCCGGAAGCGCCGCCGGCGCCAGCGCCCCGCCGAACGAAGCCGGCACGCCGAGCCGCGCCGCCTGCGCTCGCAGCGACGGCTCGAGCGGTCCGGTCCCGTGCAGCACGAGCTCCGCTTCGCCGTCGAGCCCGGCCGCGGCGAAGGCGTCGAGCAACAGCGCCAGGTTCTTGTCCGGCACGAGCCGTCCCACCACCATCACGCGCACCGGGCCGTCACGGCCGCCGGCCCGAGGCGGCAGCGCAAGCAGCGGCGCGAGATCTGCGCTCTGGAGCGCAACCTCGACCCTGCCGCGGTCCACGCCGAGCAGCGCCAGCCGCTCGGCGCCCTGCGAGCTCGCGACGATGAACCCCGCTGCCCGCGGCGCCAGCAGCCGGTGGACCCGCAGCTGAAGCGACGACAGGGCGGCGTCGCTCCACGGCGTCAGCTCGCTGAAGATGACGAGCGGGCGGCCGTGCCTGCGGCACCAGGCAAGCGCGCGCCAGGTGGCGGGGCCGTATTCCCAGCTGACGACGCAGCCGGGGTCGGCCCGCCCGAGCGCCGCGCCGAGCCCGCGCGCGACCGTGACCGGGCTGCGGCCACGGCGCGGCCGCTGCCAGCCCGACAGGACCTCGCTCGGGTAGCCCTCCCGTCCCGCGAACCAGTCCGGCGGCTGGTCCCAGCCGGCCTGGCTCGCTGCGAGATAGACGACGTGCGGCTCGATCACCCCGCGCTCCGAGAGCGACCGGAAGAGCGGCTCGCGATAGGGCACGGGGACCGGCGGCACGATGGCGACCCGGGGCGGCACGCCGCAACTTTGCCCCACAGAGCGGGTCGCAAGCGTTTAGGCATGCGCAAACCCGGGGCAAGTACCTCTGCTGACCGGCGTTTTGGCGATCGCTCCTGGGCGGTTGGTAGGTTTGCCCGCTCGCCCCGCGGTCCCGGCTGGTCGCCCCCCGAAGAACCTTGGTTCCGAGGAGAAGGACTCCCACAGTGACCCGAGTAGTACGACACCTGCTTCTGCTTGCCGCCGTTGCGGTTCTCGTCGCCCCTGCCGCGGCCCACGCCACCCCGCGGCAGGTCATCAGGGACTGCGGTAACGACGGCACGCTCAACCGCAAGTACTCGAACTCCGACCTGCGCAAGGCGAGGGACAACCTCCCCACCGACCTCGCCGAATACAGCGACTGCCGTGACGTGATCTCGGCCGCCATCACCGGCGGCTCCGACAAGGGCGGTGGCCGAGGCAGCCCCGGACAGGGCGTCGGCGGCGCGGGTGCGGCCGATCCCGGCGAGCAGGGCGCGCGCGCGACGGACGCCGCGGAGCTGCAGGCGCTCACCTCCGAGGCTGCCTCGGGCTCCAAGGACGCCGAGCCGCCGCGGGTGGAGGTAGGCGACGAGCCGGTCGAGCCCGGCAGCAACGGACTGTTCGACCTCGCAAGCGCATCCAACGAGCTGCCCGTGCCGCTCCTGATCGCGCTCATCTGCGTGGGCCTGCTGGCGCTGGCCGGCGGGGCGGTGGTGCTGCGGGAGCGGGTGCCCGCCCTCGGGCGCATCCCGGTGCTGAACAAGATCCCGACGCCGCGTGTTCCCTTCACGAAGCGCAAATAGCCTGATCGCGGTGGTACTCGGCGGCGCCCTTGCGGGCGTCGCCTTCGGGGCCGCCGGCGGCACCGAGCTCACGCGCACGTCGATCGTCGAGGTGCTGATGGTCCTCGGCGGCGTCGCGGTGATCGCCGCCGCCATCCTGTGGGGCCGGCGCGGCCCGCTGTACGGCGGGACGAGCCTGCTGCTGTTCGCGGCACTGGCCGTGCTGACCTCGCTTTCGGTGCTCTGGTCGGTCGTGCCGGAGCTGAGCTACATCGAGGCCGGCCGGACGCTCGCCTACCTCGTCGTGTTCGCCGCGGCGATCGCGGGCGCCCGGCTTGCTCCGAGGGCGGCCCCGGGCGTGCTCGGCGGGATCCTGATCGGGGCGATGCTGCCGGTGGCGTACGCGCTCGCTTCACGGATCTGGCCCAGCGCGCTGGCCGAGGACGAGCTCTCGAACCGGCTCGGCGCCCCGTTCCAGTACTGGAATGCGGTGGGCACGGTCGCGGCGCTCGCGATTCCCGCCGCGCTCTGGCTCGGCTCGCGCCGCACCGGAAGCATGCTTGCGCGCGCACTCGCCTATCCCGCGATCGGGCTGAGCGTGCTCGCCATCCTCCTCACGCAGTCGCGGGGCGCGCTGGCGGCGGCGATCGTGGTGGTGCTCCTGTGGCTGGCGATCGTCCCGCTGCGCCTGCGCAGCCTCCCCGTGCTGCTTCTGCCCGCGCTCGCGGCTTCCGCGGTCGGCGCCTGGGCGCTGTCCAAGGACGCGTTCTCGAAGAGCCTCCAGCCGCTCGGGGTGAAGGAGGCCGTGGCGGGCGAGTTCGGCCTGCTGGTGGTGCTGATGTCGGTGCTGCTACTGGCCGTGGGCTTCGCCGTCAACATGGGGCTGTCACGCGGGCTCGTGTCCATGCGGACCCGGCGGCGTGCGGGATTGGTGGGGGTCGGCGTGGCATGCCTGGTGCCGCTGGTGGCATTCACCTCGGTGGCATTCAGCGACCGCGGGCTGTCCGGCACCATCGACGATCGCGTGAGCCAGCTCACGAGCGAGACTGACATCGCGCCCGAGGAGGGCGGCGACCGCGTGTTCGCCTCGTCCTCGACCCGCGGCAAGTACTGGCGCGAGGCCGGCCGGGTGTTCGACGACCGCCCGGCGGCGGGCGTTGGCGCCGGTGCCTTCGCGGTCGCTCGCCTGCGCCACCGCACCGACGGCGCCGTCACGCGCCACGCGCACGGGTTCGTGCCGCAGACGCTCGCCGACCTCGGGATCGTCGGCGTCGTGGTCAGCACCCTGTTGCTCCTGGCCTGGCTGGCGGCCGCGCTGCGTACAACGGCGCTGCTCCCGCGCCGGCTGCCGTTCGCCGACCGCCTCCCCTTTGCCCGCTCGGGCGACGAGCCGGCCCCGCGCCGCGACTGGGACGGCGACCGCATCGCGCTCGTCGCCCTGCCGCTCGTCGCCCTCGCCTTCGGCCTCCAGTCGATCGTCGACTGGACGTGGTTCATCCCGGGACCGATGGCGATGGCGCTGGTGGCGGCCGGGTTCGTGGCGGGGCGGGGACCGCAGGCGGCGCTCGCGGGCGCGCCGGCCGGGCTTGCGGCCGAGCCGGCGCCCCGCGCTTCAGCCGGCCGGACACCAGCCGGATCGTCGCCGCGGTCGGCGTTGTGCTGACCGGCCTGGTGCTCGCCTGGGCGACCTGGCAGCCGGAGGCATCAGACCGAGCCACCGGCAACGCACTGCACCTGTCCGACCAGGGTCGCTTCGACGAGGCGCTCGCGGAGACGGACAGCGCCGCGGACGCCAACCCGCTCACTCCGGAGCCGCTGCTGGTGAGGGCCTCGGTCCAGACCGCCGCGGGAGACGAGGCCGCGGCGCGCAAGACACTCGAGCAGGCCGTGCTCGGCTTCCCCGGCGATCCCCAGACCTGGTACCGGTTGGCCGCCTTCCAGCTCGGCACGCTCGACCGCCCCGACGAGGCCCTCGAGACGCTCAAAGGGGTGCTCTATCTCGATCCCTTCTCGAAGCCCGCGCAGGCGCTCTTCCTGGAGGCGCGCGCCCGCCAGCGCGAGCTCCAGACGCTCGAGGCGCGGCGGCAGCAGCAGGAGCAACCCCCGCCCTAACGCGCCGCCGTCGCTTCCCGTTGGGCAGTCTGCACCGGGTCGGTCTCCGCCGGCCGAGCCAGGGCTGGGGAAGGGTGTGTGGGACAGCGGCCGGTGTGACTCTCTCTCGGCAAACCATCTTCGGCCGATCCCCGGGGTTGCCGAATATGCATCGGCACCGGGGCAGCCCCAACGCCTGACCCGATGCCACCGTGCTGACTTTTCCCGCTCCTGGCGGTCAAAGTCAGGAAAGCTCGCGCTTCCCCGAGCACAGCCGCCGAACGATCGTCGATCACGTCCGGCGAGCCGCACCTGAGGAGCAACACCCTCTTCCCCAGCCCATACACGAGACCGACCCGGCGCCACCACCATTCAAAAGAGGAAAGCGACGGGGGCGCGCTCTAGCGCCGCGCGAGCGCCAGCAGCGTCCCGGACCGGCGCCGCAGCGAGTCCAGCTCGAAGCCGAGCTCCTCGAGCAGCCGGCGGAGCGACCGCCGCGTGAGCATCCGCAGGTGCGGCGAGAGCGGATCCGGCGGGCGGACGAGCGGCGGCGCCGCGGGCGTGGTGAGCGCGAGCCTGCCGCCGGGGCGCAGCACGCGGCGGATCTCCGAGAGCAGCAGCTGTACGTCCCGCACGTGCTCAATGGTCTCCGCGCAGAGCACGAGATCGAACGCCGAGTCCCCGAGCGGGAACGGGCTGTCGGGATCGAGCTCCACGACCTCGGCTTCCGGCAGCCTGGCGCGGGCACGCTCGAGCGCCACGCGCGACACGTCGGCGACGGTCAGCTCGCCGGCGTCCAGCGCCGCGCTGAGCCGGCCGTCGCCGCAGCCCACGTCCAGCGCGCGCTCCACGCGGCCGAGCCCCTGGACGAACTCCGCGAGCACCCGCGGCGGCGGGCCCGGATCGTCGGGTACCAGCTCCCAGAGCTCATCGTCGTAGCGGCTCGCCATCCGGTCAGGAGCGCGCGATCAGGAGCAGCGTGTGCCCGAAGGGCGCCGCCCGCGGCCGCGAGCCGAGCGGGTCGAGGCGGTGGAGCGTCCGCTGCGCGGACACGGGCAGCCGCCGCCAGCCGTAGGTGAGCGCGTGCAGCTCGGCGGAGAGCCCGGCGGCGAGCGCACCGGCCACCAGCGCGCGCGGGGAGAGCGGGATGTCGTCGGGCGTGCCATGGGCCAGCACCCCGAGCCCCGCCCGGTTGGCGACGGCGAGGCCGGCCCCGACGGGATGCCACGCGCCCGGCTCGACCGCCACCAGCGCTCCGCCCGGCCGCAGCAGGCGCGCCGCCTCCTCGAACACCGGTTGAAGCGAGCCCTGGTAGGCGATGTGGTGGAGCACGAGCCGGTAGAGCAGCACGTCGAACGAGCCCGGCGGATAGGGCAGCTCGCCCGCGCGGCCGACGCGCCCGGCGTCGAGCTCGCCGTTCGCGAGCAGCGTCGCGATCATGCCCTCGTCGAGGTCCACGCCCGTCATCCGGAAGGCGGGCTTGGGGAACAGGTGGCGGCCCGGGTGCCAGCCGCAGCCGACGGAGAGCACGTCGCCGCCGGTCAGGGCGAGGCTGCGGTCGAGGATCTCGCGCTCGCGGCGCATCTCCTGGTCGTAGTGGACCTGGAGCGTGTCCGCGTTCGTGAGGCGGTCGAGGAGGTTTTCCGCCCGGTAGGGCTCGCTCACCACGCCCCCCGCGCCCGGATGACCGCGGGGATCGTCTTGACCAGGATGGTCAGGTCGAGGAAGACCGACCAGCGCTCGAGGTAGAGGAAGTCGAGCCGGACCAGCTCGTCGAAGTCGAGCTCCGAGCGCCCGGACACCTGCCACAGCCCGGTCATCCCGGGCAGCACGAGGTAGCGCTTGCGGTGCCAGGGCTCGAGCCGGTCGAAGTCGCGCTTCGGTAGCGGCCGCGGGCCGACCAGCGACATCTCGCCGCGCAGCACGTTGAAGAGCTGGGGCAGCTCGTCAAGCGACCAGCGCCGCAGGAATCGCCCGACCCCCGTGACCCGCGGGTCGGCGCGGATCTTGAAGATGGCTCCGCTGCGCTCGTTCTTGGACTCGAGATCGTCCTGCAGCTGCTCGGCCCCGCTCACCATCGTGCGGAACTTGAGGCACGCGAACGCCTTGCCGCCGATTCCCGGCCGCATCGACCGGTAGAGCACCGGCCCGCGCGAGGTCAGCTTGATCGCCAGCGCCGCAAGGCCCATCAGCGGCGCCAGCACCACGAGCAGCAGCACGGCGCCGATCAGGTCGAAGCTGCGCTTGACGGCGAAGTCGACGCCCTCGAACACGGGCGGCTTGAGCTCGAAGAGGGGCAGCGCCTGCCCGGGCACGAACTCGACGCGATCCATGAGGATCTCCATCGTCGACGGCGCCACCCGCACACGCACGCCGTGGTCGTGGCAACGGTCGACGAGCTCGACGGCCTCCTCCTGTGGGAAGTCCGGGTCGGCGATCAGCACCTCGTCGATCGAGTCGAAGTGCCGCTCGAGCTGCTCGAGCGAGCGGAAGTCGCGCAGTCCGTTCATCAATGCCACGGGGCTCCGGGCGACGAAGCCGTAGGGCTCGATCTCACGGCTGTCGCGGAGCACGTGCGATACGGCTTGGATGTTCGAGCCCGAGCCCACCAGCACCGCGCGGCGCCGGTAGCCCGCCGCGCGCAGCACGGCGCCGCTCGCCTTCTCGAACAGCCAGCGCAGCGACGACACGTAGATCACCGCGAAGAACAGCGAGCTGTAGAAGATGTAGTACGACTGGAAGTTCTCCCCCTCGATCGTCGCGTAGACGAGCACGACCAGCGTTACCTGGAAGAGTGAGGCGATCACCTTGGCCGACCCGGGCCGCAGGGCACGCTCGCGGTAGAGCCCGGAGCGCGCGAACAGCAGGAGCATCACCAGCCCGCCGAGCGGGAAGTAGTCCTTGGCCTGGCCCCACATCTGGCCGACCTGGTCCGGGCTCGTGATGGCGGCCTTTACGAGGAGCGCCGTGTAGATCGCGAGGAGAAGGCCGCCCAGGTCGAGCGCGCTGAGCGTGAGAATGCGGGCGAGCGCGCGCAGCGTGTCGAAGCGCAGGATGCCGCTGAGGAGCGGCCTGCCCGCGCGCACATCCCGTTCAGGCAGGCCGGCGGGCTCGACCTCACGCAGCTCTTTGATCAGGGGGCCATTCGCCATTCAGCTCGTCTCGGTCCGCAGGAAGTAAACAGACCAGCGGCGCCAATGTAGCGGCCGACGCCGCGGAAGACGACCGGAGGCCGCCCGCTTGCGCGGACGGCCTCCGGGGTTCGCTCCGGCGGGAGAGCCTCCCGCCGACCCTGCCTGGACCCGACTAGGGCTTCAGTCGAAGCGGCGTTTTCGTACGCCAGCCGTTCTTGGCGGCGTCCTTGGCGTCGATCCGGAGCTGGACCTTGAGGCCCTTCTTCGGAGCCTTCGCCAGCAGACGAAGGCCGCGCTTGTTGAGCTTGAGACGCACGGTCTTCGTCTTCTTCTTGCCCATCTTGAACTTCGCGCCGGCGATCTTCTTGCCGTCGTACCGCAGCAACGCGAGGCCGCTGCAGCCCTTGGTCGCCACGCAACGGAAGGTCAGCGCCGCAACGCCGCCCGCCACGTTCACCGACTTGGCGGACACCTTGACCTTGAGCGCGCCGCCGAAGACGATCTCGCAGCCACGCACGGTGTCACGCCGGTCGACGAACGCAAGGTCGAAGCCGCCGTCGCACTCCACCTGGTCGGCTGCCCCGTCGAGGGAGCGGATCAGGTCGCTGCCCTTGCCGCCCGACAGCAGGTCCTCGCCGTCGGTGCCCTTGATCCGGTCCCTGCCGTCCTGGCCGTTGAACGTGCTGTCGATCAGCCCGGCCAGGCCCTTCGAGCCCTTGATCACATCGTTGTCGTCGCCGGCGTTGAGCACCAGGTTCTCGCTGGTGGCGATGTCGATGCTGAACGGCGCGAGGAACGTCGAGTTCGGCTGCACGCGGTTGAACGCCACGCGCCCGGGAGTTGCCGAGGGCGTGACCTCGAACTTCTCCTTGCCGCCGCCGTTGACCACGACGGTGTCGTTGTCGGGGCCGCCCTCGTTGATGTCGTCGTCATCACCGGGGTTCCATGTCATCGTGTCGTTCCCGGAGCCGCCGCGCACGTCGTCCTGGGTGAACAGCGGGTTGTCGTCGGCGGCGATCTGGTCGTCGCCGGGTCCGGCGTCGATCAGGTCAGCGTTGTCGCTGCCGTCGATCACGTCGTTGCCGTCGCCGCCCTCGATGTCGAGCGTGAACGCGAGTGCGGCGAGACCTGCCGCGGCGTTGATGATGTCGTCGCCGCCCGCGGCGTTCAGGTCGAGCCGCTCGGTGTCATCGGAGATGTCGACCTTGAACGGCGCCAGGGTGAAGCTCGGGTCCGGCTGCTCGCGCTCGAACAAAACGCGTCCCGGCTTCAACGGATCGGGGTGAGGCGCGACCTTGAACTGCTCCTTGACGCCGCCGCCGTTGACCTCCGACGTGTCGTGGCCGGGGCCACCCTCGTTGATGTCGTCGTCGTCGCCGCCGTTCCAAACCATTACGTCGTCGCCACCCTCGCCGCGCATGTCGTCGAACGTGTTCAGCGGGTTGTCGTCGCCGATGATGCGGTCGTGGCCCTCGCCGCCCTTGAGCAGGTCGGCGCCGTCCCCGCCGTCGATGACGTCGTTGCCGTCGCCGCCGTCGATGTCGAGCGCGAACTGGAGCGCGTCCAGCCCGGCCAGCGAATTGATGATGTCGTCGCCGCCCGCGGCGTTCAGGTCGAGCCGCTCGGTGTCATCGGAGATGTCGACCTTGAACGGCGCCAGGGTGAAGCTCGGGTCCGGCTGCTCGCGCTCGAACAAAACGCGTCCCGGCTTCAACGGATCGGGGTGAGGCGCGACCTTGAACTGCTCCTTGACGCCGCCGCCGTTGACCTCCGACGTGTCGTGGCCGGGGCCACCCTCGTTGATGTCGTCGTCGTCGCCGCCGTTCCAAACCATTACGTCGTCGCCACCCTCGCCGCGCATGTCGTCAAACGTGTTCAGCGGGTTGTCGTCGCCGATGATGCGGTCGTGGCCCTCGCCGCCCTTGAGCAGGTCGGCGAGCTTGCTGCCGGTGATTGTGTCGTTGCCGCCGCCGCCGTCGACCGTGACGGGCGTCTGCACGCCGAAGACCGGGTCGCTTACGCCGCTCAGGTCGATGATGTTGTTGCCGCCGTCGCCGGTCACCTGGATCGAGGTGATGCTGGAGGCGGCGACCGCCGCCCCACCGCCTGGATTCCCACCATTGATCTTGACGTCGCCGTTGGCATCGCTGGTGATCGTGACCGCGTCACCCGCGTCGGTCGTAACGGTCAGGGCGCCTGCGGCGTTGACCGTCGACGTCACGGTGGCGCTCGCCACGCCGGGGAATGCCAGGAGCGCCGCCACCGCGGCGCCTGCAAAGAGGCCCAGACGGCCTCTCGAGTCTCGCTTTCGTCGTGCCACTTCCACTCCTTGGGTTGATCGGGGTCCTGAGGCCATGGACGACGAGGCGGCGGCTGTATTCCCGCTCTGTGACCGACCTCACAGGACAGAACCGGGGGGCTCGGGTTAGCTAGGGCGGCGGGAATGAACTACTTCGATACGTTGATCGCGGTTGCCGACGATTGCCCGGTCTCATCGGGGGTGAAGCCGGGGGCGGGGGGCGAGAGGGTCGCGCAGGTGCAGTACGAGCTGCTCGCGGGCCGGCCACATGAGCTCACACAGGAGGACGTGCTGTTCGAGTCCTGGCTTGCCCGCCAGGACCTGCCCGACGAGCTGTCCGAGGACGACCGCGAGCGCCTGCGCCAGGACTTCCTCTCAAAGCCCCAGGCCTCGCTGCGCTCCTCCCCCTTACCGAGGCGCTACGGCTGGGGCCTTCTCTTCGACGCCGAGGGCAAGGTCGCCCTGTGCCCGATGGAGTCCGAGGAGTACCGGCACCTGACCGGCGAGGGCCACATGGAAGTGCTCAGGGCGCTGGGATCGAGCCGGGGCTGAGAAGCTGGCGGGATGGCGCGCGCCATCCGCAAGACCACAGAGGGCTTCTCGATCGGATTCGCACGACTGGGACGCCGCGGCGAGGGGCGCGGGAGCCCCGGGCAGCAGATCTACGACGGCGACACGGCCAACGTCGAGGCCGACGGCAACCTGGGCGTGCGGCTGCTCGGCGTGGACGCCCCCGAGCTCGCGTTCACGCTTCCTGAGGCGGCCGCCGAGGCGGTCGACCGCCGGCCGGGCGAGCGCTTCGTTTCCCTGAGCGACGAGCGCTGGGAGCGTTTCCTCTCCGACCCGTTCCGCGACGGCCCTCCGCCGCGCCTGCGCCGCGAGTTGCGCGAGCACCTGGAGCCGAAGCTCGGACCGGGCTGCGCGGCCAACCACCTGGGCTTCGCGCAGGCGGCCAAGCGCGCTCTGCGAGCGGAGGTCGAGGGGGACCTCGCCGAGCTGGGCCAGACGCGCGACGAGTTCCGCTTCTTCATGGCCTTCGCCAGTGAGGTGATCGACGGCTACGGGCGGCTGCTGTGCTACCTCAACCGCGACCAGCCGCGCCCGCCGCGGCCACCCTCGTACAACGAGCGGCTGCTCGTGGCGGGAGCCGTCCTGCCCTACTTCATCTGGCCGAACGTGGACCCGTTCCGCACGCAGGCC
This sequence comes from uncultured Thermoleophilaceae bacterium, assembly GCA_963751835.1. Taxonomy (GTDB): domain Bacteria; phylum Actinomycetota; class Thermoleophilia; order Solirubrobacterales; family Thermoleophilaceae; genus JACVRW01. The sequence continues at coordinate 63,053 of CAVVWD010000030.1, forward strand.
TCGCTCGTCGCGGCCGTGCCGCGCCCAGGGGCCGCGCCGCCGCTGCGCTCGGAGCGGGCTGCGGTGGCGGACGCACGCGAGCGGCGCCTCGGGGTCTGGGGCGGGGACGAGCCGCTGCGGCTGCTCCCCTTCGAGCTGCGCTACCTCGCCCGGCTCGGCCCGCCCGACCGCTGGGTGCTCGACCTGGCGGCCCGCGACGACCGCCTGCTCGCGCCCGCAGCTCTACCCGCGCATCGAGCGGCCCGAGGACAGACTGTTCGTGGGCGAGGCGTTCGTGCCGCTGTTCCTGTCGCGCGGCTGGCGCGCCGTGCGCTCCTAGCGCGCCGACGAAAAGTCCGCAACTTGCGGCATGGGTGGTCGCGGGCGGGGGCGAGCCGTAGCAGGATCCCGCCTCACGCCGTGCAAATGCTGAAACGAGGGAGCCGGCCCGGGCGGGGCGCGATCGACGAGGCGGCACTCGGCCTGGCCATCCGCCACGGCGCACAGATCCTCGCCACGGCCCGGCGCTACGCAGCCACCCCCGAGGACGCCGAGGACGCCTACCAGCGCGGACTCGAGATCCTGCTCACCAAGGCGCCGACCACGCGCGAGGAGGAGCTCGTCCCGTGGCTGAAGACAGTGGTCAAGCACGAGGCGTTCGCGTTGCGCCGTCAGCGCGAGCGCCACTCGCCGGTCACGAACGACGGCCGCCTCGGCGACCGCGCCACGCCGCCCGCGATCACCCACGACCAGGCCGAGCGGCTCGAGACGCTGAGCCAGGGCGCTGAGGCGCTCGGCAAGCTCAAGCCGCACGAGATCCGCGCGCTGCTGCTCAAGGCGGAGGGCTACACGTACCGCGAGATCTGCGAGCTGACCGGCTGGTCATACACGAAGGTGAATCGCCTTTTGACCGAGGGCCGGCAGGCCTTCCTGCGCCGCGTGGCCGCGATTCAGGGCGGCGGTGAGTGCGAGCGGCTCGCGCCGGCGCTCTCGGCGCTGGCCGACGGCGAGGCGAGCGCCGAGGAGCTCGCGCTGCTGCGCCCGCACATGAGGAGCTGCCTGAGCTGCCGCGCAAAGCTGAAGGTGTTCCGCGAGGTGCCCGCCAAGGTCGCGGCGCTCGTCCCGCCCGCGGCGCTGCTCGGGACGGACCCCGGCGCAGGCCCGCTGCGAAACCTGCTCGAGTCCGTGCTCGGCACCGCGCAGCACAAGGCGGCCGCATGGGGCGAGCGGGCGCACGCCGCCGCGGAGCTCGCGACCGGACAGAAGCTGGCAGCCGTGGCGGCGTCGGCGGCCGCGCTGGCGGGCGGCGGTACGGCCGTGGATCAACTCGCAAACCACCAGGGGCCGCCCCAGCCGCCGCCGGAGCAGCCGGAGCAGCAGCGTGTCGACGTCACGCCGGTCAAGGAGGAGACGGCGGTGGAGGCGCCTGCGGCACCGGTTGCGGACAGCGCGCCCGCTGCTCCCGACCCGGCGCCCGAACCGGCCGCCGCACCGGATCCCGATCCCGAACCGGCCCCCGCACCGGCACCGGCACCGGCGCCCAACCCGGCGACGGAATTCGCGCCCGCCTCGCCCGCGGCCGCGGCGCCCTCGCCGGCGCCGCCGGCCACCTCGGCGGCCGGCGGCTTCACACCGGCCGCGAGCGGAGGCAGCGGTGGTGGACCGAGTGGCGGCGGGGCGGGCGGCGGCGCGAGCCGCGAGTTCGCGCCGTGACCTAGCCGGCACTCAGGCCATGAGCCGGCGGTCGAAGCCGGCCGGGGCGTGGATGTTGAGCATCCGCACCGGGCGCTCGGTCCGGTTGGCGAACGTGTGCTCCACACCCGGCGGCACCAGCACGAAGGTGCCGGACGGCGCCTGCAGCGCCTCCTCGCCCAGCAGAAAGGTCATCTCGTCGTCCAGCACCAGGAAGGCGTCGTCCTCGTCCTCATGTGTGTGCGGCTCCGGTCCGTTGCGTCCGGGGGCCATCGTGATGATCGAGAGGTTGAACCGGGGCGTGTGGTCGCTCAACGCCAGGAATTCGACGTTGCCCACCCGCTCGCCCGAGCCGGGCGGGACGACGAAAGCGCCTGCCACCGACCTGGCCATTCGCGGCAGCGTAGCGGCGACTCGGCACATAGACTGCACCCGCTGATGCAGATCGCGGACGGCGTCTACAGCCTCGGCCAGAAGCAGGGTGGACACGTCCACGCGTACCTGTTCGAGAACGGCGGCGAGCTGACGCTCGTCGACACCCTCTTCGACAAGGACGCCCACCGCATCCTCGAGCTCATCCGCCAACTCGGACGCCGGCCGCAGGACCTGAAGCACATCGTCCTCACGCATGCCCACCGCTCCCACCTCGGCGGCGTGGCCAAGCTGAGGGAGCTCAGCGGGGCGCTCGTGCACGCGCACGAATGGGAGGCCGACATCATCGCCGGCGAGCGGCCCCAGCAGCCGGTCACGCTCATGCCTCACCGCCCGCTCAAGACGTACTACCTGCGGGTCGGCCTGGCGCTCGGCCGGCCCAAGCACCCGCCCTGCCCGGTCGACCGCGCGCTCGCCGAGGGCGACGCGGTCGGGCCGCTGCAGGTGATCCACATTCCCGGACACACGCCCGGCCACATGGCGTTTCACGACGAGCGGCGCGGCGTTCTCGCGGTCGGCGATGCGGTCGCGAGCTGGCCGCGCCTCGATGCGGGCTGGCCGGCGTTCAACCTGAACGAGCGCCTCTACCGCCTCTCCTTCCGGCGCCTGCCGGAGTTCGAGGCGCGTGTCGTGGCCGTCGGGCACGGCGAGCCGATCACGGAGGGCGCGGCGGACCGCGTCCACGAGCTGGCCGAGCGGCTGCGCGCCTAAGAGGCTCTAACGCAGCCGCGCCCAGGGCGCGAACGCGTTCTCGACACCGCGCAGCGCCGGATACAGCTCCGGATAGTGCCGCAGCAGCACCGAGATCATCGTGTTGTCGTTCACCCAGGCCATCCCCTCGGGCGTGTACATCTCCGGGGTGTAGTCGCGAGTGAAGAAGCGGTCGCTCTTCAAGCGCCGCGACGCCATCAGGATGAAGACCCGGAAGGCGGTGTCGCTGAAGCCGAACCCCTCGGGCTTGGGCTCCGCGTAGAGGCCGACCATGAGGTCGACGCGCTCGATCTCGCCGTCGTAGACCTGCCGGATGTGCTCGGCCACCGCGGGGTCGCCGGCGAGTTCCTGGAACGAGCGGGCCGGCTTCAGGCGGAACAGCCGCCGGAACTCGTTGTAGCGCGGAACGCCGCGCTCACGAGTGCGCAGGATGTCGACCGCCGCGAGGTCGAGCTTGTCGCCGTTCAGACGCTCGAGCCTCTGGAGCGAGCGCGGGTAGTTGTAGAGGGAGATCTCCCCCGGATGCGCGACGCCGAACGAGTACAGCGCGTTCGGCATCCCGATCTCCTTGAGCTGCTCGCGCACGTATCGGGCGCTCAGGTCGGCGAACACCCGGTCTCGCGGGGCTTCGTCGCCGTCGAGCGAATAGAAACGGTAGTCGTCCGGAAGCAGCGGGTGCATCCGGTAGACCGCGACGAACTCCTCGGTCAGCGAGTAGGACACGCCGTGGTGGTCGGTGTTCGAGCCTGGGATTCCGCTCAGGATGTCGCCCCGCCCGATGCGGCCGACCCGCCCGCCCACGATGCCGGACCACGTGGCCGCCAGTGCGTAGCGCGAGGTCGGGTGGGCGATGATCGCAGGGGTCCACTCGGTGGTGTGGATCTTCGCCATCAGGGCGGCGTTGATCAGGCGCGCCTTGGCGAACAGGCGGTCGTCACTCCAGTCCGGATACTCGCGGCGCAGGCGATCGCAGATCGCGTTGTGCTCGAGCATGAACAGCGTGTGGAGGAGGCCGAGTCCCACCCAGAAGTTGCCGCCCACGCCCTCGGGGTCGATGAACTCGTCGAGGTCCGCAGGAGGAAGACCATCGGCGTCCAGCCGCAGCTTGCCGGCGTCGCCAGAGCGGATCGCCTGGGCGAAGTCCTCCTTGGAGCCGTAAATCTGGGAGCCGTCCCACCAGTGGCTGTCGTCCGTCACGAAGGTCGGTGGCGTGTACGGGTCGTCGTCGGACGTTGGGTCCCGGCGGGCGCGGCGAACCTTCATCGGCCGCTCGGGCCAGTCGTCGTCATCGGCCAGATCGAGCTCCCAAGGGTTCTCCTCGTCGTCCTTCCCGTGGCTGAACCAGTCGTGGACCTCGAACTGGATCCAGGCTGCTGCGAGCACGTTGAGCGTCGTCGCGGGCAGGAAGCGCTTGCGCGTCATCAACTCGCGGCTGACCGTGCGCGGATTGGGCGCGAGGAGCTCTGCGTCGGGCTCGGGGAAGGTCTTGCGGAGCGGCACGTTGCGGCCGAAACGGGTCTGGACGCCGCCCATGCGCGGCTGCTCCAGGTCGTTCACGGTTCCGTCCGTCAGGCGACGGGAGGTGTACGCGGGATCACCCGTTCGACGTGTCAGCTCTTCGTCGGCCGGGCGCAGCCCCGTGTCCTGGAGGTTGCGTTGACGCATTCGGTTGCGCAGCCCCATGAGAATTGGGATCGCCACGAGCCTTGGTAGGCGATCCCACCGTCGGCGTCGATCGACCCACTCGGCCCCCGCGTAGAGCCCACTGGCAAGCCGCTTCACCCGCCCTCCGTTCTAGGCGCCGCCGCCGACTCCGCTCTCCGCCCCTGCCGCCTCTCGCCCAGCCTCCCAGCTGTCGTACGCGGTCACACGCCTGATGCGATCGTCCTCCAGCTCGAAGAGGTGGCCCCACTGGTGATGCACCTCGATCCCCTCGCGGCCCTCCACGTGCTGGTCGAGCAGGACGAGCACGCGGTCACCCGCGGGCTCGCAGCTCTTGATCTCGACAACGAAGTTATCCCAGAGACCGCGCGCCGACTGCCAGTAGTCAGCGGCGCCCTCGTGTCCGCGGTAGGCGGGCTTGAAGTCGGGATAGACCCCGGACGTCAGAAGCTCGACCTCGGGATGCATCAGGTCGAGGAAGGTCGGGAGATTGTTCTCGTTAACTGCGCGATAGACGCTTATGACCAGTGCGACGTTCCGCTCGGACAAGTCCAGTCACCTTTCCGCGTTGGGAGGAACTCAGTCGCACGACTCCAAACCCTCGACGCATACCGTAACGGGCCCTGCGCGAGAAGGGGGCAGCCCTACGTGGAGAGGTCCCTCGCGCCCCGCACCGGCAGTGGCCTCCGGCGGCCGCCGTTCGCGCCGGACAGCTCCTGGATGTACCTGGCGACCACCGCCGCCGCGCCTCGCTCGCTGCGCCGCCCACGGGGCCGGTCCGACGCCGGTGCTGTTCGGTTCTCCTTCATGTTCTTCCCTTCGAGATGAGGCTTAGTACGATGAGTATCGAACCGTAGCAAAGTTCGATGATCGTCGTACTAAGGTAGTGAGCAACGCATGACCGTCGAGACACCGGAGAAGATCGCTCACCCGAAGCGCGCCGAGCTCGAGCTCGACGCCGTGCTGCACGCTCTCAGCGACCCGGTCCGGCTCAGGATCGTCACCGCCATCGCGCACGAAGGCGGAGAGCTCACCTGCGGCGCCTTCGCGCTGCCGGTCACGAAGTCGACCGGCACCCACCACTTCCGGGTCCTTCGCGAGGCCGGCGTCATCCACCAGCGTTCGGAGGGGACCGCGCGTCTCAACACTCTGCGACGTGAGGATCTCGACGCCCGCTTCCCGGGCCTGCTCGACTCGATCCTCGCGGCGGCGTCACCCTTCCGGCAGTAGGGCCGGCCAGCCCTTCGATGTGATCGAATTGCCGTGATGCACACGGTGACGATCGAGCTGGTCGGTGACCGGGTCGAGCCCGAGGACGTCGTCGCCGTCGCCCGCCACGGTTTACCGGCGCGGCTGTCGGAGGAGGCGCGCGCGGTGATGGAGGAGAGCGCCGCGGTGGTCAGGCGGCTGGCGGCCTCCGACCACCCGGTCTACGGCGTATCGACCGGCTTCGGCTCGCTCGCCGGCACCTGGATCCCGCCGGAGCGGCGCGAGGAGCTCCAGCGCGCGCTGATCCGCTCGCACGCGGCCGGGATGGGGCCGCCGGTCGAACGCGAGGTGGTGCGCGCGATGGTGTTCCTGCGCGCACGCTCGCTGGCGATGGGCCGCTCGGGAGCGCGCCCGGTGGTGGCGGAGACGATGCTCGCGCTGCTGGCGGCCGGTCTCGATCCGGTGGTGCCCGAGCACGGTTCGCTCGGCGCGAGCGGCGACCTCGCCCCGCTCGCCCACTGCGGCCTGGCGCTGATGGGCGAGGGCGAGGTGCTCGACGCCGCCGGCGAGCGCGTGCCCGCCGCCGATGCGCTTGCGAGCGCGTCGATCGAGCCGCTCACGCTCACGGCCAAGGAGGGCCTCGCGCTCATCAACGGCACGGACGGGATGCTCGGCATGCTGCTGCTCGCGCTGCACGACCTGGAGCGGCTGCTGAAGGTGGCCGACGTCACGGCCGCGATGTCGACCGAGGCGCTGCTCGGCACGGACCGTGCCTTCGCGGCCGACCTCGTGGCGATGCGCCCGCTGCCCGGCCAGGCGCGCAGCGCTGCCAATCTCACGCGCCTGCTCGCCGGTTCGGCGATCGTCGCGAGCCACCGCTACGACGACCCGCGCGTGCAGGACGCCTATTCCGTTCGCTGCGCGCCGCAGGTGAACGGCGCCGCGCGCGACACCCGCACCCACGCCCAGGGAGTGGCCGCCGCGGAGCTCCGCTCGGCGATCGACAACCCCGTTGTGCTGCCCGACGGCCGCGTCGAGTCGTGCGGGAACTTCCACGGCGCTCCGCTGTCGCTCGCGTGCGACTTCCTGGCGATCGCCGCCGCCGAGGTTGGCGCGATCGCCGAGCGGCGCACCGACAGGCTGCTCGATCACGCGCGCTCATACGGCCTGCCGCCGTTCCTCACCGAGGACGCCGGGGTCAACTCCGGGCTGATGCTCGCCCACTACACGCAGGCGGCGATGGTTGCCGAGAACCGCCGCCTGTGCGTTCCGGCGGGCACGGACTCGCTGCCCACGAGCGCTATGCAGGAGGACCACGTGTCGATGGGGTGGGGCGCGGCACGCAAGCTGCGCACCGTGGTCACGAACGTGGGCCGCATACTGGCGGTCGAGCTGACCTGCGCGGCGCGCGCGCTCGACCTTCGCGCCCCGCTGGAACCCGGGCCCGGCACCGCTGCGGCCCGGGCGGCCGTGCGCGGGACGATCCCCGGCCCGGGGCCGGACCGCTGGCTCTCGCCGGAGCTGGCCGAGGCCGAGGAGCTTGTGGCGTCGGATGCGCTGCTCAAAGCCGTCGAGCAGGCGATCGGAGCGCTCGAGTGAGCGCCCGGCCCGTGAGCGCCCCGCGCGGCGCCGAGCTGTCCTGCCGGGGCTGGCCCCAGGAGGCCGCGCTCAGGATGCTGATGAACAACCTCGACCCGGAGGTGGCGGAGCGCCCGGACGAGCTGGTCGTCTACGGCGGCACCGGCCGGGCGGCCCGCTCATGGGAAGCCTTCGACGCCCTCGTGCGCACGCTGCGCACGCTCGCCGGCGACGAGACGCTGCTCGTCCAGTCGGGCAAGCCCGTGGGCGTGTTCCGCACGCACGAGTGGGCGCCGCGGGTACTGATCGCGAACTCGAACCTCGTGGGCGAGTGGGCAACCTGGGACGAGTTCCGGCGGCTCGAGGCGCTCGGGCTGACGATGTACGGCCAGATGACGGCGGGCTCGTGGATCTACATCGGCAGCCAGGGCATCGTCCAGGGCACCTACGAATGCTTCGCCGAGATCGCGCGCCGCCGCTTCGGCGGCTCGCTGGCCGGGACGATCACGGTCACGGCCGGACTCGGCGGAATGGGCGGGGCGCAGCCGCTCGCGGTGACGATGAACGAGGGCGTGGCGCTCTGCGTCGAGGTCGACCCCGATCGCATCCGGCGCCGGCTCGAGACCCGCTACCTCGACGAGGAGGCGGACGACCTGGCCGACGCCGTCGAGCGCTGCCGACGGGCCAAGCGCGAGCGCCGCGCGCTGAGCGTCGGCCTCTGCGGCAACGCCGCCGAGGTCCTCCCCGAGCTGCTCCGCCAGGGCTTCGAGGCCGACATCGTGACCGACCAGACGAGCGCCCACGACCCGCTGGCGGGCTACGTGCCGGGCGGCCTCACGCTCGACGAGGCCGACCGGCTGCGGAGCGCCGACCCCGACGAGTACGTCCGCCGCGCGCGCCTGTCCGCGGCGGCGCATTGCTTCGCCATGGTCGGCTTCATGGACGCCGGCGCCGAGGTGTTCGACTACGGCAACAGCCTGCGGGCGGAGGCCAAGCTGGGCGGCTTCGAGCGCGCCTTCGACTACCCGGGCTTCGTGCCCGCCTACATCCGGCCGCTGTTCTGCGCCGGCAAGGGACCGTTCCGCTGGGTCGCGCTCTCGGGCGACCCCGAGGACATCGCCGCCACCGACAGGGCGGTCCTCGAGGAGTTCCCGGACGACGAGAGCCTCGCTCGCTGGATCCGCATGGCGGGCGAGCGGATCGCCTTCCAGGGCCTGCCGGCGCGCATCTGCTGGCTCGGCTACGGCGAGCGCCGGCGGCTGGGGCTGCGTTTCAACGAGATGGTTCGGCGCGGCGAGCTGCGCGCCCCGATCGTGATCGGGCGCGACCACCTCGACTCCGGCTCGGTGGCATCCCCCTACCGCGAGACCGAGTCGATGCTCGACGGCTCGGACGCGATCGCCGACTGGCCGCTCCTGAACGCGCTCGTCAACACCGCCGCCGGGGCAGCGTGGGTCAGCATCCACCACGGCGGCGGCGTGGGGATCGGGCGCTCGATCCATGCCGGCATGGTGTGCGTGGCGGACGGCACCGAGCTCGCGGCCGAGAAGCTCGATCGGGTGCTCACCGCCGATCCCGGCACGGGCGTTATGCGCCACGCCGACGCCGGGTACGAGGAGGCCCGCGAGGTGGCCGCCGAGCGTGGGGTGCGAATCCCGATGCTCGAGGACCGATGACCGTCCGCGCGATCGTCGAGATCGGGCATCCGGTGCTGCGCGAACGCGCGCGCGAGCTCGACGCCGCGGAGCTGGGCTCGGCCGAGGTCCAGCGGCTGATCGACGACATGATCGAAACGATGCGCGCCGCCGGTGGCGCCGGGCTGGCCGCCAACCAGGTCGGGGAGACCGTGCGCGTGGCGGTCGCGGAGGTGGATCACAACCCGCGCTATCCGTACAAGCCGCCGATCCCGCTGACGGTGATCGTCAACCCGGTGATCGAGCCGCTCGACGACGAGCTCATGCCCGTGAACGAGGGCTGTCTGTCCGTGCCGGGCCTGCGCGGCGAGGTCGAGCGTCACGCCGGCATTCGGCTGCGCTACCTCGACCGGTCGGGCGCCGAGCGCGAGCAGGTCGTGCGGGGCCTGAGCGCGGGGACGTTCCAGCACGAGCTCGACCATCTCGACGGAACGCTGTTCGTCGACCGCGTGACCGACCCGCGCACGCTCACGACCTGGGAGCAGTTCGAGCGCTTCCATCGCGACGAGTGGCTCGCGCGGGTCGAACCGTATTTGCGCAAGCGCCCGGCTCGGCCGGGCGCGCAGCGAGGCCTTCCTCGGTGAGCTCGTACTGGTGCGAGCTCGCCTGGCTCGGCGGGGAGCGGGCGGAAGCGGGCGTGGTGGTGGAGGTCGAGGACGGGCGGATCACGGCGGTCCGCGCCGGTGCGCCCGCGCCACCGGCCGGCTCGACCCGGCTCGACGGCTTGACGATTCCGGGGCTCGCCAACGCCCACTCGCATGCCTTCCAGCGGGCGCTGCGCGGCCGCACGCACGGCGGGAGCGGCTCGTTCTGGACCTGGCGCGAGCAGATGTACTCGCTGGCGGACCGGCTCGGTCCGGGCTCCTACCGAACGCTCGCCCGGGCGACCTTCGCCGAGATGGCGCTGGCGGGCGTCACGTCCGTCGGGGAGTTCCACTACGTCCACCACGGACCCGGCGGCGCCAGGTACGAGGACCCGAACGAGATGGGCCGGGCGGTGATCGACGCGGCCTCCGACGCGGGGATCCGCATGACGCTGCTCGACGCCTGCTACCTGCACGGGGGCATCGGAGAGCCGCCGAGCCCGAGCCAGATGCGCTTCTCCGACGGCGATGCGGACGCCTGGGCCGAGCGGGTGGACGCGCTCGAGGAAAGCGAGCGGGTGCGGGTCGGGGCGGCGATCCACAGCGTGCGCGCCGTCGACCCCGGGTCGGCCGCGATCGTGGCCGCATGGGCCCGCGAGCGCGGACGGCCGCTGCACGCCCACGTCTCCGAGCAGCCGGCCGAGAACGACGCGTGCCTCGACGCCTACGGGCGAACGCCGACTGGGGTACTGCACGACGCCGGCGCACTCGACGCGGAGTTCACGGCGGTGCACGTGACACACCCGCACGACGACGACCTCTCGCTGCTCGCCGGCTCGAGCGTCTGCGCCTGCCCGACGACCGAGCGTGACCTCGCTGACGGCATCGGGCCGATGCGAAGGATGAGCGCCCGCCTGGTGCTCGGCACGGACTCCCACGCGATGATCGACCTGTTCGAGGAAGCCCGAGCGGTGGAGCTCGACGAGCGCCTTGCGACCGGTGAGCGCGGACTCCACTCCGCGTCCGCGCTGCTTCGATGCGGCCACCGCGGACGGGCACGCGTGCCTCGGCTGGCCGGACGCCGGACGGATCGCACCCGGCGCCCGGGCGGACCTCGTGACCGTCGGACTCGACGGCGTGCGCCTGGCGGGCACGAGTGCCGACCACGCACTCGAGGCACTCGTGTTCGCCGCTGGCGCGGCCGATGTCCGCCACGTGATCGTGGATGGGCACCAGCTGGTCAGCAACGGTCGGCACACGGTCCTCGACGTTGCACGCGAGCTGCACCTGGCGGTGGCGGGGGCTGCGGGGTGAGCGCACCCGTCCGGGACAGCGGCCCCCCGAACGCGACACGCGAACCGCACGAGGCGGCGGCCGGGGCTGCGGAGTGAGCGCGCTCGTCGTCGACGACATCGGGATGCTCGTCACGTGTGAGCCCTCGCTCGGAGAGGGGCCGCTCGGGCTGGTCCGCGACGCCGCTCTCGTCATCGAGGACGGCCTGGTAGCGAGCGTCGAGCCCGCGGGCGCCGCCGGCGACGAGCGGCTCGACGCGGGCGGCCGCTGCGTCATCCCGGGATTCGTGGACAGCCACACCCACCTTGTGTTCGCCGGCGATCGGGCGGAGGAGTTCGCGGCGCGGATGGCCGGCCGGCCCTACGCGGCGTCCGGGATTAGGGTCACGACGGCTGCGACCCGCGCCGCGAGCGAGGATGAGCTGCGCGCGCTGGCACGCGCCCGCCAGGCGGAGGCGCTGCGGGCCGGTATCACCCACCTCGAGATCAAGTCGGGCTACGGCCTCGAGCCCGAGGCCGAGCGCCGCTCGTGCGCGGTGGCGGCCGAGCTCACGGACGACGTGACGTTCCTCGGGGCGCACGCCGTGCCGCCTGAGTACGACGGGCGCGCGGACGAGTACGTCCAGCTCGTCTGCGGCGAGATGCTCACCGCCTGCAGGCCCTACGCGCGCTGGATCGACGTCTTCTGCGAGGAGGGCGCCTTCGACGCCGAGCAGTCGAGAGCCGTGCTCGAGGCCGGCCGCGCTGCCGGGCTCGGCCTGCGCGTGCACGGGAACCAGCTCGGTTACGGGCCCGGCGTCCGGCTCGCGGTCGAGCTGGGGGCCGCCTCGGTGGACCACTGCACGTATCTGACGGACGACGACATCGAGGCTCTATCCACGAGCGACACCGTGGCCACGTTCCTCCCCGCCACCGACTTCTCGACCCGCCAGCCCTACCCGGACGCGCGCCGGGCGATCGACGCAGGCGTGGAGGTCGCGATCGCCACCAACTGCAACCCGGGGTCGAGCTACACGACCTCGATGTCGTTCTGCATCGCGCTTGCGGTGCGCGACCTGCGCATGACTCCGGAGGAGGCGCTCCTGGCCGCCACGCGCGGCGGGGCCAGGGCGCTGAGGCGCGAGGACGTCGGCCGCCTGGCCCCCGGCGCCCGGGCCGACGCGGCGATCCTCGACGCGCCCTCGTACGCCCACCTGGTCTATCGCCCGGGCGTGCCGCTCGTGGCGACGACCCTGGTGGCCGGACGCCCCGGCGCAGACCAACGATCCTGGAATACCCACCTATAGGGTGGGCGGGTCAGGACGGATGCGTGATTTTCGGGCCGGCGCCGTCGCCGGCCGCCGGCGGCGGGCGCCAGGGTTCGCCGAAGCTGCGGCGCCCGTCCGGCCAGCCCGAGGCGGTCATGCCCAGGGCGTGCATCGCGCGCTCCTTAACGTGCCACGGCACACGCCGGTAGAGCGGGACGAACACGAAGCGCCAGAAGAGGGCGCCCCTGGGCAGCGCAGGGCGTGTCGTGGTGTCCGGATGGCGGCGGCGCTGGTCCTCCATCGCCGCGAGCCGCAGGTAGTACTCCGAGCGCTCGCGGAGCTGCTGCTGTCGCTTGGCGGCCGCGCTCACGTGGCCACCTTCTCCCGCTCGCGCTGCTCGGCCAGCCCGTTCTGGGCCGCGATCTGGATCGGCTCGAACAGCGCCCCAATCGGCGGCGAGTAGATGTTCTCCATCCAGGCCAGGTCGTGAAGCGTCGCACCCCGCTTGCCGACGAAGGCGAGGAAGTCGCAGCGCTCCTTGATCCCCTCGCCGCCGTGCAGCTGCGCGCCGATCAGCCGCAGCGAGCCGGGCTCGGCGAGCAGCTTGACGTGCGTCTTGGCGGCACCGGGGAAGTAGCGGGCCCGCGAGACGCCCACGCCCCTCGCCACCACGTACGGGATCCCCATCGCGTCCGCCAGCGTCTCGCCGATCGAGAAACCGCCGATCGTGTAGTCGCCCGACATGAACCCCCACGGGATCCAGACCGGGTCATAGGAGCGGTCGTCGCCCGCGGCGTTGGCCCCGGCCACGCGTCCCTGCGAATAGGCGTGCGAGCCGGTGAGCCCCCGGATCGGGAGCATCGAGAGCCCGTGCGGGACCTCGATCACGTCGCCCGCCGCCCAGACGCCGTCGGCGGAAGTGCGCATGTGGTCGTCGACCACGATCCCTCCGGTGGTGCCGAGCTTGATCCCGGCCGCCTCGGCGAGGGCGGTGTTCGGGAGCTTGTGGAGGCAGATCACGGCCACGTCGCAGGGCAGCTCGCCCTCGGACGTCGACACGGCGCGCACGCGCCCGTCGGCCTCCTCGAAGCCCTCGAGCCTCGTGCCCATGCGCACCCGCACGCCCAGCTTCTCGAGCGCCTCCTGCGCGGCCTCCGCAACGTCGGGATCGGCCAGCTCGCTGAGGAGCCAGGGCCCCTCGTCGATGAAGTCCACCTCGATGCCGCGGCGCGCGAAGCCGCCCGACATCTCCACCCCGAGCCACATGCCGCCGATCACGACCGCCCGCTTGACCGAGTCGAGCTCCTTGTCGAACTCCATGGCGCGGCGGATGTTCTTGACGTAGTGGAGCCCCTCGAGATTGGCCCCCGGCACGTCGGGCTGCTCCCAGACGAAGCCCGTGCAGAGGATGAGCTTGTCGAAGCCCTCGTGCATGTTGCGGGCGGTGACCGTGCGCCTGTCGAGGTCGATGTCAGTGATCACCGTCTCCATGCGCATGTCGAGGCCCTCCTCGACGTAGCGCTCGACGGTCGACAGGAACAGGTCCTCGAACTGCGGGATCTCACGCCCGTGCACGTAGGGGATGCCGCAGGGCGAGTAGGCGATGTCCTCGAACTCCGTGAAGACGGTGACCTGGAGGTCCGGGTTCACCCGCTTCGCGATCGTGGACGCGGCGGTGCCGGCCCCTCCTCCGCCGATGACGAGCACTCGTTCGGTCATGCGTCGCTCCTTGTACGGTCGTCCCGTCGAATGATCGCTGCCAGGCGCCCGGCGCGCGGTGTGCCCCGGCCCTCGAGCAGCTCCGCCACCGGCTCGCGCCAGCGCCCACCGGCCGCCTCCTCGACCGCGCCGGGCAGCACCTCCCGCAGGTGCGCCATCGCCCAGCTGTCGGGGCGCGAGAGGTTCAGCCGAATCGTCGTCGCCGCGGCCACGTCGCCCATCCCGTCGCCGGGGTAGACCGCCACCCGGCGCGCGAACAGCGCCACCATCAGCTCCTGCGCGGTCGCGCCCGTGCCGGACACGTCGACGGCGCAGGCAAACCCTCGCTCCGGGCGCACCGCGAGCCGCATCCCGTCGACCGCGGCCAGCGTCTCCTCGAGCTGCTCCAGGTTGCGCCGGACGACGCCCGCGGCCCGCGCCAGGTAGTCGCGGTCGCGCAGCGCGGCGAGCGCGCCGTGCTGGGAGATGAGGTTCGTGTTGAGCCGCGTCAGCGCCGCCTTGAGGCGGAGGCAGCCGCGCACGAACCCGGGCGGGCCGCCGAGGAAGCCGATCCGCGCGCCCGCCATCCCGTAGCAGTGCGAGACGGACAGCACCGCCACCGCGTTCTCGGTCAGCCCGAGCGAGGGGAGCGGCCGGAACGGCGAGTCCGGGTCGAGCGCGAGCGGCCCGTGGGTCACGTCGTGCAGCAGCAGCAGACCGTGCCGATCAGCCAGCCGAGCGAACGCCTCGAGCTCGTCGAGCGTCTGCGTCGTCCCGTACGGGTTAAGCGGGTCGACGAGGCAGATCGCGCGCGTGCGCTCGCCGACCGCGGCCTCGACCGCGTCCGGGTCGAGCCGGTAGCCGCTCTCCGCACGGATCGGCACGGACACCGGCACGCCGCCGGCGGCGATCACCGCCGAGGGCAGGTGGAAGTAGCCGGGGTCGCCGAGGATCACCTCGTCGCCCGGATCGATCGACGCCAGCAGGGCCAGCGCCAGCCCGGCCTGGGCACCCTCGGTGCCCACCACCTCGAACGAGTCGCCGCGCTCGCAGCCCAGCAGCTCCGCCGCGGCGTCGCGAAGCGGCTCGACGAGATCGGGCGTGTACTGGTTGAGCGCTTCCGCGCTGACCGCCTCGCGCATGGCCTCGACCGCGGCCGGCGGCGGCCCGCAGAAGCAGGTGAGCCAGCCGAGGTCGGCCCAGGTGGCGGGATCGAGCCTCGTGGTCCCGCCCGGATAGAGCTCGTCCGGGTTGAGACCGAGCAGCCCGATCGCGTCGCGGTAGGTGAGGTAGTTCCACATGCCGTGGTGGCTCTCGTTCAGCCGCCGCATTCGCTCCGAGCCGAGCGCGCTCGCGCGCTCCTGCGCCTGGGTCCAGGTGAGCACGCTCGTCATGCGCGCTCCACGCGGGCCACGCGGTAGATCCCCTCGCTGTCCGCGGCCACCGTTCGGGGTGCGTAGCCCGCGGCAGCCGCCCAGCCGAGCAGCCGCTCGGCGGACCGCAGGCGCCAGACACAGCGCTCGCCGCGATGATCGCGCCAGACGCGGGCGATGTACTCGATCTCGGGGTTCTGGGTCTGGACGTTGAGCACGATCTGCCGCGGGGCGACGAGCTCGGCGAGATCCTCGAAGTGGCGCTCGATGAGGCCGTCGTCGTGGTAGATCCCGTACAGCCCGAGCTCGATCACCACGTCCGGCCGCGGCTCGAGCGCCCGCAGCGCGTCGCGGTCGAAGGCATCGGCGCGCAGCGTCCGGACCCTGTCCTCCACGCCCAGCCGTCGTGCGGCGGCCTTCGCCTGGGCCAGCGCCGCCGGGTCGATGTCGCAGACGACGGCGGTGGCCCCGGGACGGCTTGCGATCGCCTCGAGCAGGTAGGGCGCCGGGCCGGCAGCGAGGTCTGCGATCACCGGCGCCTCGCCACCCTGCGCGTCGATCGCGTCGAGCACGGCCTGCCGCGCCAGCTCGCGGATCTCGCGAAAGGCGACGCAGGTGCGCCGCGACAGCAGCCGGCCATCCACCCTGCGTCCGAGCGCGGTGCGCCCGGCGGCCCGGTTCGCGTAGACGTGCGCCATGAACGGGCCCGAGTCGAAGCCGTGCGCGTAGCCGACCCTCAGGCCGTCGCTCACGAGCGCGCCCGCCCGCGATGCGAGCGCCAGCGCGCCGAAGCGCCACGCGCGCGGGGACTTCAGGGGGAGGTCGCGCTGAAGCTCGGCGAAGGTCGGGAGGACGGCCTCGGCCTCAGCCTCAGGCGGCATGCGCGTACAGCGGCGTCTCGATCAGCTCGCGGCGCCGGTAGCGCTCGTGAGCCTCGCCCGCCAGCGACGAGCTCTCGCGCTCGATGAGCGGCCGCAGCAGCGCGATCGTCAGGTCCGTCTCGGCCCGAACCGTCCCGATCACCTCGGCGTCGTTCCCCTCGGCGCCGGCGGCGTAGGCGGCGAGCAGCTCGGCGAAATGCTCGAGCGAGCCGAGCGCGTAGGCGAGCGACTGCTCGAGATCGAGCTCCGCGAGCCGCTCGTAGATCAACTCACCCTCGGGCGGGCAGCTGTAGGCGTCGGGATCCACACCGTGCGCGAGCGCCCGGTCGCGGAAGAGGACAGCGTGCCGCGCGTTGTCCGCCACCACCCGCGCCACGAGCTCCTTGAGCCGGGGGTCGCGGATCGCGGGGATCCGTGCTGCGAACAGGTCGACCCAGCGGCCCATCCCATAGGCATGGCGCGCGAGGGCGCGGCCGAGTCCCATGGGCCGCCGCAGCACTTCCTCGAGCTCAGCTCGGTTCTCGAGCATCTTCTCCCGGACGTTTACTCTGGTGAACGAGCGTTCACGGGAGTGTAGCCGTATTCCAGCTCGAGCTCACCCGCGAGCGTGTTCGAGACCCAGCACACGCGGCGCGCCGGCTCGATCAGCGCAGCGAGCCGCTCGTCGGGCACGTCGGCCCGGGCCTCGACCGCGAGCCTGCGGTAGCGCAGCTCGCTGCCGGCGCGCTCGGCGCGCACCGTCACCTCCAGCCCCGGAAGCTCCAGCGAGCGCTTGGTCGCCACCCACCCGAGCGCGAGGCAATAGCAGCTCGCCACCGACGCGAGGAAGACCTCGGTGGGCATCATCCCCAGGTTCCCGCCGCCCGCGGACTCAGGCTCGTCGACCGTGAACTCGTGTCCGCGCGCGTCGACCAGCGTCCGGAAGCCGCCCTGCCAGGCCGCATTGACCTCGAGGAACTCGGCCACGCGCTAGGCCTCCGCCGGCTGGCGCGCCCGGGCCGCAAGGAAGGCGCGGTAAGCCCGCTCGTGGGCTGCCGCGGACGCGTCCCACGTGTGGGCGGCGAGCACCCGTCGCGCCGAGCCGAGCAGTCGCTCGCGCGTCTCCGGCTCATGCGCCAGCCGTGCGAGCGCGGCGGCCAGCTTCTCGCTGTCGCCCACCGGCGCGAGCAGGGCGGTGCGGTCGTGGATGAGGAAGGAGCGGAAGACCTCGAGGTCTGAGGCCACGACGGGCAGGCCGGAGGCGAGCGCCTCGAGGGCCGCCAGGCCGAAGCCCTCCTTGTGCGACGGGAAGGCGAACAGGTCCGCCGCCCGGTAGAGCCGCTCGAGCTCGGAATCGGACAGGTTGCCGACCCGCCGCACCTCCGCCCCGACGCCGAGCTCCTCGGCGCGGGCCTCGAAGCGCGCGAGCTCGTCGCGGTAGTCGAACAGCGTGGCGCCGCCGGCGACGATGAGCAGCGGGTCGAGATCCGGCGCCAGCGCGCGCAGGTGCGCGAAGGCCTCGAGCAGCGTGAGCGACCCCTTGCGCGGCTCGATGCCGCCGACCGTCAGCACGGCGAGCCGCCCGTCGATGCCGAGCGCCCGGCGCTCGCGGCGCCGCTCGGCGGCGTCGCGTGGCGGCCGGAAACGGCGCGCGTCGACCCCGTTCGTGACGCGGCCCGCCCGCACGCCGAACTCCTCCTCGAGCCGCGCGATCCACGGGTCGGACACGCACAGCACGGAGTCCGGGCCCGACAATCGAGCGCTCCTGACACTCGACGAGGGAGGGCGAGCTGAAGTCGTCGACGTGATGCACCGTCCGGATCACGTGCGGCAGGACGCCCAGCTCGCGCAGCTCGAGCGCCGCGTTCGCGGACAGGCAGTCCTGGGCGTGGATCACGTCGAAGCCACCGTCCGCCAGCGGGCCCGCGAGACCGTCGCGGTAGGCGCCGAGCATGGCCCATACGCGCTCGTCGAAGGGCGCGTCGAGCGGCTCGTGGCGCACCACGTGCGCGGGCACCGCCGGCTCCCTGAAGAAGCGCTCACCGGGTCGCCCGAGCGCGAACAGCTCGACGCGGTGACCGCGCCGGGAGAGCGCCTCCGAAACCTCGAGCGCGTGCACCACGCCGCCGCGCGGGCGCAGCGAGTAGGTGAGCATCGCGACGTTCAGCCCGCTCACCGCACCGCCCTCGCAGCGAGCCGGGCAGCGGAGGCGTTCGACGGGGCCACGAGCGCGCCCGCCTCTTCGAGCGTCGCCTCCTGGCGGCGCGAGTCCTGCGGGTCGTCGGGGGTGCCGCAGACGCGGACGATCACGAGACCGTCGGCCGCCGCTCGCTCGACCGCCGGCGCCAGCCCGGCGGCCGGATCCGGATGTGCGCCGTAACCGAGCACCACGTCCATCAGCACGCAGCCGATCGCCTGGTCCGCCGCAGCGGCGTCGAGATGCTCGATCCGGACGTCGAGGTCGAGCATGGGGTGCGGGCGCCCGCGCGTGTACTCGCCCGCGCCGAGGTCGAACAGCGCGTGGCCCGCGCCGCCGTCCCCGCTGGTGGCGCCGTTCGCACGGAGAGGGTTGAGGTCGGGGCCACTGCCCACGTTTCCGCGGAGCGGCCCGAGCTCGGGCTCGAGGAGGGTCGCCGCCTCGTGCGCGAGCGAGCCTCCGGAGTAGAGGCCGACGAGAGCGCGCCCGGCGCTGCGCGAGCGGCGGCGATCGACGGCCGCCTCGAGCTCCGGGTCGGGCGCCGGCGCGCCGCCGCCGTGCGCCGCGCGCGCGCCTGCCTCGAGCGTCGGGTGCACCTCGAAGGGCGCCTCGCCGCCCTCCCAGCCGACGAACGCCGCCACCACCCGCACGCCATCCGGCACGGCCTCCGCCAGCGCGGCCACCACCTCGGGAGCGGGCGGCTTCGAGACCAGCAGCAGCGTCTCGGTCGCGTCGTCCGCGGCGAGCAGCCGCATCCCCTCGCGCAGCATCAGGCCGCCCACGTCCGACGACAGGTCGCGGCCTCCCACGCCGATGATGTGCGACACGCCGCCGCCGGCGGCGTCGAGCAGGCAGGCCGTCTCCTGCGCGCCGGTGCCCGCGGCGGCGACGATCCCGACCGGGCCCGGCCGCACCACGTTCGCGAAGCCGAGGCCGATGCCGGCGAGCATCGCGGTGCCGCACTCCGGGCCCATCACGAGCAGGCCGAGCTCCACGCCGCGGCGCTTGAGCTCGAGCTCGCGCTCGAGCGGCACGTGGTCGGAGAAGAGGAACACGTGCATGCCCTCGGTCAGCGCCCTGTGCGCCTCCAGCACGGCGTAGTCGCCGGGCACCGAGACGAGCGCCACGTTCGCCTCGCCGAGCTCCCGCGCCGCGGCCGGGAGCGAGCGCATCCGGGCTGGTGCGGCCCCTGCGCCGTCCACGCCGCGGGCGGGCGACGCGAGCGCCCGCTCCGCCTCGGCAAGCACGTCCTCGCCGCTCCCGTCGTCGGCCTCCACGGCGATCACGAGATCGCCCGGCGCGGCCTCGGCGCTCACGCCCAGCCGCTCGAGCGCCTCCAGGTTCGCCGGCGTCCCCATCGCGAGCTCGCATGCCCGCACTCCGTCGCGGTCGCGCAGCGCGCGGGCGACCGCCCATGAGCCGCACGCTGTCGGCGTAGCGGTTCGGTATGACGCGGACGCTCCAGCTCACGCCGGAACCGCCGCAGCTCCCTCGGACGCGCCCGCGGAGGGGCCCTCCGCGTCCGGAACGATCCGCGTGCCGCCTCCGCCCTCGACCGCGTCGACGAGCCGCTCGGCGCTAGTGATCAGAGCCGTCCGCCCGCCTCCGGTCACGAAGCGCACGGCCGATTCGATCTTCGGTCCCATGCTCCCGGGCGGGAACTCCCCCTCGTCGAGCAGGCGCGCGGCGTCCGAGACCGTCAGCCGCGCCATGTCGCGCTGCCAGCGCGTGCCGAAGTCGATCGCCACGCGCTCCACGCCGGTCAGGAGCGCGAGCACGTCGGCGCGCGTAGCCAGCGCGAGCGCCGCCGAGGCGCGGTCCTTGTCGATCACGGCCTCGACGCCGGCGAGGCGGCCGGCGTCATCGGTGACCGGGATGCCCCCGCCACCCGCGGCGATCACGAGCGCGCCGCGCTCGACGAGCGCCAGCACGCTCCCGAACTCGGCGATCCCGTGCGGGGCCGGGCTCGCCACCACGCAGCGCCAGCCCCGTCCGGCATCGGACGCGACCTGAAAGCCGCGCTCGCGCTCCAGGCGCCGGGCGTCATCCTCGGAGTAGAACTGCCCGATCGGCTTGGTGGGGTTGCCGAACGAGGGATCGGCGGGATCAACCCGGACGCGGGTGAGCACGGTCACCGTCTCCACCGCGGGGTCGATCTCCCCGATGACGGTCTGGAGCAGGTATCCGAGCTGCCCCTGGGTCATCGCGACGAGCACGTCGAGCGGCAGCGGCGGGACCTGCGCGGCCGCGACGTCGTGCTGCAGGTGGAGTGCGCCCACCTGAGGCCCGTTCCCGTGGGTGAGCACGACCTCGTGGCCGAGCCGCTTGAGGCGAACCACCTCGCGCGCGATCTACGCGGGCGTTCGCGAGCTGCTCGTCCCAGCTGCCGCGCTGCCCCTCCTGGGTGATGGCGTTGCCTCCGATCGCGACGACGACGCGCATCAGCAGCTCAGGAGCCGCGGATCGCGAGCCAGACGGCGCGCGCTGGGCGGCGAGTGGGGTTCGCCCAGGAGTGGGGGCGCACGGTGCGGAAGTGGATCGAGTCGCCCACTCCGAGGTCGTAGCGGATGTCGTCGATCGTGAAGCTCATGCGGCCCTGCGTGACCAGCACGAGCTCCTCGCCGGGGTGGCTCATCGGCTCCGGGCCGCTGTCGGCGCCCGGTTCCACGAGCGCCTCCGCCCCGGCAACCCAGAAGGGCCCGTAGCGGCCGGAGATGTTCTCCAGCACGAGGCCCTGCTTCGAGGTGTAGAGCGGCGTGCGCTCGCCCTGGCGGATCACGGTCACGGGACGCACCGGGTCGGCCTCGTCGACGAAGTAGCCGACGCTCTTGCCGAGCGCCGACGCGATCTTCATCAGGCTGGCGATCGTCGGCGTCATGCCGCTCTTCTCGACCTTGTGGACCGCCGCCGGCGACAGCCCGGCGCGCTCCGCCAGCTGGGCCAAGCGACCAGCCGCGCTCGGCGCGCGCCTTGGCCACCTTGGCGCCGATCTCCGAGACGGTGCGCTCGATCTCGGGCAGCGCCTTGGGCGCGGACACGGAGAGCGTCGTGGGTTCCGTCGAGCTGGATTGCGGCACTCGCGACCTCCCTCTTCCCGGAGAATCTCCACCATAGTACACGCGCTGCCAACCGCTCCCGGACGCTTCGCAGGCCAAATCGAGCCGTCAGCTTGACTCGCGAGCGTGCAAACGGCAACAATGCGTTCACGATCCGACACGCGACCGTGAGTGGCCGCTCGCGGTGGACGAGCGGCCGCGCGGTGTGCATCCCGAAGGAGGGAGCTGTGGCGAAGAACCCCCAGCTGGCCGAGGCCAAGACCCCGGGGACCGAGCTCTTCGAGGGCGACAAGGTCTTCGAGGACATCCAGGCGGAACCGGGAGAGAAGGCCTACACCTTCATGCACACGGTTCCCTACGAGGGCTCCGTCGGGCTCGTCAACCTGCTCACGACCACGCGCGTGCTCCGCAAGGGCTTCGACACAAGCCTGGTGCTCTATGGGCCGGGAATCCTCATGGCCTCGGGCACGCGCGGGTTCCCGAAGGTCGGCGACGAGGCGTTCCCGGGCCACCTGGCGATCAACAACCAGGTCAAGACCCTCGTCGACGAGGGCGCCAACGTCTATGCCTGCCGGTTCGCGTCCGGGGCGCTGTACGGCTTCCCGGAGGACATGCTCATGGACGGCGTGCGCCCGTTCCACCCGCTCGACGTGCTCGACTCCGCCCTCACCGCATGGCGGCAGAAGGCGTTCCAGCTCAACACCTGGACCCTCTGAACGGCGACCGGGTCGCCGAGCGCGATGCCGCGATCGCGGCGTGGCGGCGTGCCGAGGCACGGGTCTATCCGTCCGTGATGGTCAACGCGACCCTGTACCAGCAGTACATCGGGATGGTGCGCGCGGTGGCCGACGACCTCGGCGAGGTGCGCAACGAGGACGACCTCGTACGCGTCTGGCGAGAGCAGCCGCAGCTCGGTGCGGAGGTGATCCGGCGCCTGTCCCCGTCGATGGGATCGATGATGGATCCGGCGGCCGTGCGCGACGCGGCCTTCTGCCAGCGCCATCGCGAGATCACCCGCGAACACGGCAAGGAGATCGCGCGTGAGCGCCTGGAGCGCGCTCGCCGGGAGGGAGCGGCCTGGGTCACGCTCTTCGAGGACGTGACTCCGTTCGGGTCGCACCGGCTCGAGATGCACGTCGCGAGCGGCCGCGCGCTCCACGCCTCCTCGCAATCGGAGCCGGACGCCAGCAGCGCCACCTATGAGCTCGAGGTGGTCCAGCTGGACCCGAGCGACGGGACCTGGCTGCTCGACAAGCCGCCGCTGATGCCGGCCAAGCGCTTCACGAGGCACGACGAGTGGGAGGCACGCATCTCGCAGGCGCGTGACCTCTTCGGGAAGGAAGGGACGTGACTACGCACCCTCAGAAGATCATCGACTCGCACTGCCACATCGGGGAGATCCCGCCCTGGAAGTACTACGACCTCGAGCACCCGGTCAAGCCGACGGTCTACGACTACAGGACCACCGGCGAGTTCGTGAAGAACCACCTCGACGAGTTCAAGATCGAGCGCGCGCTCACGATGTCGAACTACGGGGTCCCGGACCACGAGATCTCGTTCGACCTCAACGACGTGGTGATGGACGCCGCCACCACCAACGACCGGGTCCTGGCGGCGATCTGGGTGTCGTTCCTGCCTCGCAACGCGGAGCTCACGCGCAAGGCGCTCGCGCTCGTCAGCGAGTCGCGCGTGGTCGCGCTGAAGACGACGTTCCTGCTGGGCGGCAACCCGGACCCGGGGAGCTGGGACGAGGAGACGCTCGCGCTCGCCGACGAGTGCTTCGACGCCTGTGAGAAGCACGACCTGTTCTTCCACTTCCACACGAGCCCGGGCGGGAGCTCGGACATCAACAACTTCATCCCGCTCGTGGAGCGCTACGGCAAGCGCTGCAAGATCTACCTCGTCCACTTCGGCGGCGGCGTCTCGGGCCACATCAAGCTCGTGCCGAAGTTCCTGCAGTGGGTCGAGGACGACTACAAGGTCTACACGGACACGTCCTGGGCCGTGGGGTTCGGCGCGCGCTGGCTGCTCACCGAGATCGAACGGACCGGGGTCGGCGGCGACCGCGTGTTCTTCGGCTCCGACGAGCCCTGGTCGGACTTCGACAGCGAGTACTGGAAGATCAACGGGATCCGGGGCATCTCCCAGGAGCTCAAGGACCGCGTGTTCTGGCGCAACTACGAGGAGGCCTTCGCCGGACGTGGCTGAGAGCACCCTCCCGCGCCTCGACCTCGACGAGCGGCAGCTGCTCGTGGAGCTGCAGTCGCTCGGCGTGCGGGTGGAGGACGAGCGCGACGACGCGCTGCCGGGGCGCCGCGGGGGCGCCGGCCCGTCCGATGCGCTCTTCCTCTGGGTGCGCGGCCTGCCGCTCACCGTGCCCCAGCACGCCGCTTACGTGTCCGCGTCGCCGTACACGCTCCACCTGAACGGCGCCGGCGCCACGCTCTACCGGGGGGACGAGCTGGTCGGGCCGGTCAAGCTGCCGCGGCGGCCGCGCATCTACGACATGGAGACCGCCGACGGCATCCCGTACTGGAAGATCGCGCTGCTGCACCTGGACTCGATCGCCTCGACCGTCGTCCAGAAGTGCATCTACTGGGGCACGCACGAGCAGTGCGCGTTCTGCGGGATCGAGCTCACGCGCGGCGAGCAGACGATCCCCGTCAAGACGCCCGCCCAGCTCGCTGAGGTGTGCACCGCGGCCCGCGACTACGACGGCGCCGTCGACGTGACGCTCACCACCGGCTCGATCAACCGCCGCGACCGCGGGGCGCTCTACATCAGCCGCTGCGCCACTGCCATCAAGGAGGCGTCCGGCCTGCCGATCCAGGTGCAGTTCGAGCCGCCCGACGACCCGGCGGTGCTCGAGCAGGTGCGCGACGCGGGCGTGGACGCGGTCGGCATCCACATCGAGACGTTCGACCCCGATGTGCTCGCGCGCGTGGCCGCCGGCAAGGCGGCCTGCGGGATCGAGGGCTACTTCCGCTGCTGGGAGCGTGCGGTCGAGGTGTTCGGCCGTGGGCGTGTGAGCACCTACGTGATCCTGGGCATGGGCGAGCGCCCGGAGCTGATCGAGGAGGGCTGCCGGCGGGCGATCGAGATGGGCGTGTACCCGTTCGTGGTGCCGCTGCGGCCGGTGCCCGGAACGCTGCTCGAGGACACCCCGCCGCCCGAGCCGGGCTACGTCGCCTCGATCTACCGCTCCGTGTCCGCGATGCTCGCGGACGGAGGGCTCGACCACGTCGAGGCCCAGGCCGGCTGCGCCCGCTGCCAGGCCTGCTCGGGCCTGTCCGCCTGGGAGCGGCTCTTCCGTCGAGAGGAGGCTCGTGCCAACGGCGAGCTCCCCATCGTCCACCACTGAGCTGGCCGTCCTCGGCTGCCGCCCGGCGGACGGAGCCGACGAGCTGGCGTGGCACTTCGACCTGCGCCGGCGGGTGTTCGTGTTCGAGCAGGGCATCTTCGAGCTCGACGACCGCGACGCGCATGACGACGACGAGCGCACGCTGCACGTGCTCGGCTTCGTGGACGGGGGTGTGGGGGGAGCGGTGCGGCTCTACCCGCTCGACCCGTCCGGCGAGCTCTGGAAGGGCGACCGGCTCGCCGTCCTGCCGGAGCACCGCGCGTGCCATCTCGGGGCCAGACTGGTGCGCTTCGCGGTCGCAACCGCGGGCGAGCTCGGGGGACTGCGCATGATTGCCCAGATCCAGCTGCCGAACGTGCGCTTCTTCGAGCACCTCGGCTGGAGCCGGAGCGGCGACCCGTCGCCCTTCCACGGCGTCGAGCACCAGCTCATGGAGATCGGGCTCGGGCTCAGTCCCGGCCCAGGCCGGTGAACGGCTCGCGGCCGAGATCCCACACCGGTGCCTCACGCCCGTCCGCGGCGAGCCTCAGGACGCCTGAGTCGTCGAGGCGCCCGCACTCGGCGCACGCGAGGCCGCGGCGCGCGAAGGGCTCGGCCGCGTCGGCGGCGCGCTCCGGGGGGACGGCGAGCAGGAAGCCGAAGCTCGGGAACGTGACGAGCCAGCGTTCGAGCGGCACTCCCGGCGGGCGCGGCAGCCGGTCCAGGTCGAGGGAGGCGCCGCAGCCGCACGCCTCGAGGAGCTGCAGGAGCGAGCCCGCCACGCCAGGCATCGAAATGTCGCGCGCCGCCCGGGCGAGGCCGGCCGCGGCGATCTCGACGAGCGCCTCGCCGTCGTCGCGAAGCCGCTCGGGCGCGCGGTCGCGCAGCGCGCTGAAGAAATTCGTCTCCCCTCGGTACCGGCCCTCGAGCGCGAAGGCGGCGAGCAGCGCGTCCCCGGGCCGGGCGTCGCGCGAGCGCAGCGGCCGCTCGGCGAACCCCGTGCACGAGGCGGACAGGGCGGGCTCGTGGCCGATCGTCAGGTGGCCGCCCACGGGCTCGACGCCGAGCAGCCCCGCCGCCCACGAGAGGCCGTCGAGCACCTTCTCGGCGTGCGCGCGGTCCGGGCTCACGAGCATGTCCACGAGCGCGAGCGGGCGTCCGCCCATGGCGCGCACGTCGGCGGCGTTGGTGACCACCGCTGCCGCGCCGGCGGCGTACGGGTCGGAGCGCACGAAACCGGGATGGATCGCCTCGCCGCACACGACGAGGAAGCCGCCACCGTGCGGGACGAGCGCCGCGTCGTCCCCGTCGGGGACGGCCGGCAGGCGCCGCACCACGGCGAGCTCGCGCTTGGCCGCGAACGCCGGCGCGGCGCGCACGGCCTCGGCGAGCTGCTCTAGCTCTTGCATCGGCGGCGGATTGGAATAGCACAGGAGCGGGCGTGGAGGTGCTGAGGCGGATCGAGGCGGTCAACGTGGGGCTGCCGCTGTTCGCGGACGCGCTGCGGGCCCAGGGCGCCACGGTCGCCGACGTCGACTGGCGGCCTCCGGCCGCCGGCGCGCCCGAGCTGCTGACGGCCCTCGAACGCCTCTGGGGTGCCCACGGCGAGCTCGTGGCGAGCGCGAACCGCGAGGTGGTGGACCGCATCGAGAGGGCCTCCCCGCGAGCCATTGGGGTCGCCCGCGCCGGTGACGTGCTGCCCGGGCTCGACGAGCGCGCGCTGCTGCATGCCGGGCCGCCGATCGAGTTCGAGCGCGTCTGCGACCCGCAGCGCCGCGCCCTGCTGGCGGCGTGCCTCTTCGAGGGCTGGGCGAGCGATCGCGAGGAGGCCGCTCGGCTGCTCACGAGCCGCGCGATCCTGCTGCGGCCCGGGAACGACGCGGGCCATGTGGGCGCCATGACCGGCGTGTGCTCGCCGTCGATGCCGGTGTGGGTGGTGGAGGACGACCCTTCGGGCACGCGCGCCTACTCGACGTTCAACGAGGGGCCCGGCAACACGCTTTGGTTCGGGGTCGGGGACGGCGAGTCGATCGAGCGCCTGCGCTTCTTCCGCGACGAGCTCGCGCCGCTGCTCGCCCGGCTGCTCGAGCGCGAGGGGCCGGTCGACGTATTCGGGCTCGCCGCCCAGGGCCTGCAGATGGGCGACGAGCTCCACATGCGCAGCCAGGCGACCGGCAACCTGCTCGCGCGTCAGCTGCTGCCCGGCTTCGCCGCGCTCGGCGGCGAGCGCACGGCGCGCTTCATGGCGGGCAACCACCACTTCTTCCTCAGCCTGACGATGGCGGCGGCGAAGTGCGCGTCGCTGGCCGCCACCGGCGTGGCAGGCTCCAGCGTCGTCAACGTGATCGCCCGCAACGGGGTGGAGGTGGGGCTCCAGGTCGCCGGGCTGCCGGGGCGCTGGTTCACCGCCCCCGCCGCCATGGTTGAGGAGTCGCTCCTGCGCGAGGGCTTCGGCGAGGAGGACGCGGCGCCCGACATCGGTGACTCGGCGGTGATCGAGTGCGTCGGGCTCGGCGGCATGGCGGTGGCGGCGGCCCCGGCCGTGGCCGGCTTCCTGCGCGGCAGCGCGAGCGACGCCGCGGAGCGGACCCGGCAGATGCGCGACATCACGCTCGCCGACTCGCGCCGGTTCGCGATCCCCGCGCTCGACTCGGCGGGCTCCCCGGTCGGGATCGACGCGCGGCTCGTCGCCGAGCTGGAGATCACGCCGCAGATAACGACCGGGGTCCTGCACGCCTCGAGCGGCGCGGGCCAGATCGGCGCCGGCGTGGCCCGGCAGCCGATCGAGCCGTTCCGGGAGGCGGTGTTCGCGCTGGCGGCGGAGCTGGACGGGGGCTGAGCGTGGCGGCGCGCGCGCTGTTCGCCGCCCCGGGAGCGCTGCGGGCGCTGCGCGGCAGCGGCCGGGCCGGGGCCGTCGAGCTCGTGCTGAGCGGCGGGGTTTACCTGCGCGTCGAGGAGGACTGGGTGCTCGTGACCGAAGCGGGTGCGGTTTTTGGGCCGCTGTCGATCGCGGTGGCTGGACTGGAGCGAGGGGCGCTCCAGCCGGGGCAGCGCGTGAGCGTGCGGGGGGAGCGACTGGAAATCGGCAACCAGGGGGTGTCGCTCGCGCGGGTGCGGGAGAGGCGGCCGGCGGCGAGGCCGGCCCCTGCCGGGCGCGGTCCCGACGGCGGCGCCGACGGGCGCTCGCTGGCGGGCGGCCCCTTCGCGGCCCCCATCGGGGCCCCTCCGGTAAGCCTGGCGCCGGGGCTCCGCGCGCTCGTGCGCGGACGCGTCGAGCAGGCCGTCCGGCTGCTCGCCGGCCGCGGCGACGGGCTCACCCCGGCCGGTGACGACGCCCTGGCGGGATACGCCGCCTGGCGTCACTCCACGGGCCGGCCGGTCGCGATCAGCGGGCTTGCCGCAGGTCGCAGCTCGCCGCTCGGGCTCGCCTACCTTCGCTGCGCCGAGCGCGGTGAGCTGCCCGGCGCCGGGGTGGCGCTCCTGGCCGCGCTGCGCTGGGGCGACCCCGCCGCCGCCTCTGCCGCGGCGCGCACCTTGCGCGGCTGGGGCGCCAGCTCGGGCGACCGCGATGCTGTGGGGGATCGCCGCGGGCGCCAAGCGCGAAGGATTCATCCTGGATTGCCCACCTATGGGGTGGGCAGGGCAGGACGGATCTGAGTGTCGCCGCGGGCCGGGGCCCCGTTCAGACGCCGCGCGCGGCTGAACCGAGGACCTCGGATCAACGGGTCAGCCGGCGGCTGCTCCGGTGATGCCGACCGCGGCCGGTGCGCTCGTGATCTCCTCGAGCGAACTGTCGGCGCGCACGCGGTATGGATCGGAAGTCGGCGGGCGGCGCCTCCTCGGGCGCCGCCCGCGTCGGGGGGATCTCAGCCGGCGCGGTGTCCCAAGCAGAAGGGGCGGCCCTCGCTCCGAGGATGCCGTCGTCGCCTGTCAGCACGTCATCTCTCCAGCGTCTCCTGGACGTATCCGGGACCGGCTCGCCCGGGCCGCGGCGTTGGTGCCGGCTGCTCCGCCGCGCCGGTGTTCGGCGCCGCGGTGGGATCCGGGGTCGATGAGTCGTCGCCGGCGAGCGCAATGGCGAGGATGCTCAGCCAGGCGGCGAGCACTCCGGTGCCCAGCGCGAGCGCGACAGGTGGGCGCAGATGCAAGGGTCGTGTTCATTTCGTTCGAGATTCCGTTGGCGTCGTTGTGCCGGATTGGGCGGTCTCGACGGCGTCGGCGCGCGCGACCGCCGCGCGCTGCCCGTCCACAGGCTCACTGTTGGCCAGTGCGAGGCCGAGGGCGCCGAGCCAGAACGCGAGAATTGCGAGACCTATCGCGACTCCCGCACGCGGGTGACGTGCACGCTGCCAGTACATGAGGGCCTCATGCTTCGCCGCGCCGTACGACCAGCAGCGGATCGGGTGCGCGGCGCTGGTGCCGGAAGCGCACGGCCGCACCGTGCCCTCCCTGGCGAATCAGCTGGTAGCGACGCACCGTCAGCATGCGCACGGCGTAGGCACTGGGCGTGAACGGGTCGGCGATCACCCTGCCGCCCTCGAGCGAGGCGGCGGCAATCGCCGCGCCGTCGAGCTCGGCAATGAGGACATCGCCGGTGAGGGGAGCCGCGCTGTCGAGCTCGGCCAGCCGTCGCAAGGCGCCGGCGTCCTCGGGCGCCGCCATCCGAATGGTCAAGGGTCGGTCGCTCGTCGGGAGCTTTCCAAAGGAGTTCAGGCGTTCAGCTTTCACGTAACCGACGGTAAGACGGCACGGAGCATCTGCCATCGGCAGTGCTGCCTAATCGAGTTGCCTAGTCGTCAGCCGGTCGATGAGCTCGTCCACAGCGCGGCGTCCGGTCTCGAGCGCCGCCTCTGGATCGTCGGCGCGGGCGATGAACAGCGCCGCTTCGTTGACGGCGGCGAGGACCATGTGGGCGAACAGGTCGTCTGGGCTGCCGGGCCTCGAGATACCCGTGCTCGGCCTCTACGGCGCCGAGGACAGGATCCTGCCGGACGTCGCGGAGACGTTCGCCCGCGTCAAGCGCGACATCCCGCACGCGGAGATCGTGCCGCTACCGGGAGTGGGCCACTTCCTCCAGGAGGAGGCGCCCGACGAGGTCGCCGCCCGTCTGGCGAGGTTCTTCGGCGAGCGGGTCGCCGGCGACTAGCGCGGCCGCGTTCCCTCCACCCAGCGGCCGCCCTCCCCCTCGATCTCCTTCTTCCAGATCGGGGCCTCGGACTTGACGCGGTCGATGATCTCGCGGGCGCCCGCGAACGCCTCGCCGCGGTGCGGTGCCGAGGCTGCCACGATCACGCTCGGCTCGGTCAGGGGCACCTCGCCGACCCTGTGCTCGACCGCGGCGGCGCACAGGCCGTGGTGTTCGACCGCCTCGGCCACGATCGCCGCCATTCGCTCCTCGGCCATCTCCGCGTAGGCCTCGTACTCGAGCCGCTCGACCTCGCGCGTGACCCCGGAGAAGGTCACGACGGCGCCCGCGCGCGGATCGCGCACGCGGCTCACGAGCGAGTCGAGCGAGAGCGGCTCGGCGCTCACACGCGCCCAGGTCGCCGCCACCTCGCCGCCGCTGACAGGTGGGATCAGCGCCAGCTCGTCGCCCGGGTCGAGCACGCGCTCCGCGTCCGCGTACTCGCGGTTGACGGCCATCACGAGCGGAACTCCCTCGGCCAGACCCTCGAGCGAATCGAGCGCGTCGCGCACGCGGGCGCCGTCCGGCAGGTCGAGCGTCACCTCGGGAGCGCCGGCGCGCTCACGCAGCATCGCGAACAGGCGGACCGTGACCTCCACGCAGCAGATGCTACGTCCCGCCGGACCCCCGCTCCCGCTCCGCGCGCTCCCGGCGCTCGCCGGGCCTGGGGCAATCGGTCATGATCGCGGCATGCCGCACGGTCACCCCGAGTCAAGCGCCGGCGTGAGGCACTGGGGCTGCGCGCCGACCTCCTCCGGTCCGGACCAGGGGTGCCCTTCTCCCTGAGCGAGTCGCTCGCACGCGGCGACAGCGGGGCGCTGCTCACAGGCCTCGACGACGTGCTCGGCGAGTCCGGCCACGCCTTCTGCGGCTTCGCCCCCCGCCCCCAGACCGCCCCCGCCGGATGAGCGGGCTCGACCGTCTTCCACGCACCCGAATGCGCTCGGAGGCCGGGGGCGAGCTCGAGGTGATCGTCGCGCAGGGGCTGCGCTCGCGCATGGTGGGGCTGCTCGGCGCCCGCGGTCTGCCCGAGCGGACCGCTCTGCTGATCCCTCGCTGCGACTCGGTCCATACCGTCGGAATGCGCTTCGCGCTCGACGTGGTCTTCGCACGCCGGGCGGACGCAGCCGGGCCGCTCGAGATCGTTGCGGTCCACCCCGAGGTTCGGCCCGGGCCGCTTCGCCCGCGTCCGCCGCCGCGGCACCGGGATGCGCCGCCGGGAGCTCTGCGCGCTCGAGCTGGCGGCGGGTCAGGCCGGGGAGCTCGGCCTCACCGCGGGCGTGCTGCTCGAGCCGTCCGAGCGCCCCACGGTGTCACCCTGATGTCGTCTGACGACAGCAAGTCGGCACGCTAGGCGGGTGGCGCGCTTCGCGAACGCGCGCGCCGCCACCACTCCGCCCACGGCACCGAAGAAGTGGCCCTGCCACGACACGCCCTCCTGCGGCACGAGCCCGCCGAGCAGGGCGGTGCCCCAGACGGCCGCCACTCCCACCCCCACGAGGATCTCCAGCGCGTTGCGGTTGAAGACGCCGCGCGCCAGCAGATACGTCGCGTAGCCGAACACAACGCCGCTCGCGCCGATGTGGATCGAGTGCTCCGGCGCGACGAGCCAGGTGCCGAGACCGCTGACCAGAATCACGATCACCGTGACCCCGAGCACCCGCGCCACGCCCTGCAGCGCGATGATGATCCCGAGCACCAGGAACGGGATCGTGTTCGCGAGCAGGTGCCCGAAGTCCGCATGTAGGAACGGGGCCGCGACCACGCCGACCAGGCCGTCGGCGTCGCGTGGCTCGATTCCGTACTGGTCGAGGCGGTGGTCGAGCGCCAGATCAAGCAGCTCGAGCAACCACATCGCGGCGAGCAGTCCGAGCACCACTCGGATGCCGTCAAGGCGGCCCTCGCGCGTCTCGGATGGCATCCGGGTCACCTTCTGAACCGTATCCTTCGCCCGAGCATGGCCACGACTCCGGACCACAAGCCGAGCATCGCACCCATTGTGGGCCCGGACGACCCGCGCCGCTTCACCGACTCGGGCATCGAGATCAAGCACGAGTACGGCGCCGAGGACGTCGGAGCCGGGCTCGAGGAGCGGCTCGGCCACGCGGGCGAGTACCCGTTCACGCGCGGCATCCACCCGGACATGTACCGCGGGCGCAAGTGGACGATGCGCCAGTACGCCGGCTACGCGAGCGCGAAGGAGACGAACGAGCGCTTCCACTACCTGATCGAGCACGGCTCGACCGGGCTCTCGATGGCGTTCGACCTGCCCACGCAGCTCGGCCGCGACTCGGACGACCCGCTGTGCATGGGCGAGGTCGGGCGCACCGGGGTGGCCATCGACACGATCGACGACATGCGGCGGGTGTTCGACGGCATCCCGCTCGATCAGGTCTCGACCTCGATGACGATCAACGCCCCGGCGGCGGCGCTGCTGCTGCTCTATGAGCTGGTGGGCGAGGAGCAGGGCGTGCCCGCCGAGCAGCTACGCGGCACCACCCAGAACGACATCCTCAAGGAGTACATCGCGCGCGGGAACTTCATCTACCCGCCCGGACCCGCGATGCGCCTTACGACTGACCTGTTCGCCTACTGCCGGGAGCGGATTCCGAAGTGGAACACGATCTCGATCTCCGGCTACCACATGCGCGAGAAGGGCTGCTCGGCCGTGCAGGAGGTGGGCTTCACGCTCGCCAACGCGATCGCCTACGTCCAAGCCGCCATCGACGCGGGCCTCGCGGTGGACGAGTTCGGGCCGCGGCTCGCCTTCTTCTTCAACGGCCACAACAACGTCTTCCAGGAGGTGGCCAAGTTCCGCGCCGCGCGGCGCATGTGGGCGCGCATCATGCGCGAGCGCTTCGGCGCGAAGGACGAGCGCTCGATCAAGATCCGCTTCCACACCCAGACGGGCGGCGTCACGCTTGCCGCCCAGCAGCCGCACAACAACATCGTGCGCGTGGCGCTGCAGGGGTTCGCGGCGGTCTGCGGCGGCACGCAGTCGCTTCACACGAACGGGTTCGACGAGGCGCTCGCCCTGCCGAGCGAGACGGCGGCGCGCATCGCGCTGCGGACGCAGCAGATCCTTGCCCACGAGTCGGGCGCGACGGATACCGTCGACCCGTTCGCCGGCTCCTACTTCGTGGAGGCGCTCACCGACGAGATCGAGGAGTCGGCACAGGCGCTGATCGACCGGATCGACCAGATGGGCGGCTCGGTCGAGTGCATCCCGTTCATCCGCGCCGAGGTCGAGGAGTCGGCCTGGGGCTATGAGGAGCGCTACCGGCGCAAGCAGGACATCGTGGTCGGCGTGAACGAGTACGTAACCGAGCAGGTGGACGAGGTGGAGATCCTGCGGGTCGACCCCGAGACCGAGCGTCAGCAGCTCGATCGGCTGAAGGCGTTCAAGGAGGACCGCGAGCAGGACGCGGTGTCAAAGCGCCTCGAGGAGCTGCGCGCCGCCTGCGCCGGATCGGACAACCTGCTCGAGCCGATGCGAGCCGCGCTGAGGGACCGCTGCTCGCTGGGCGAGGTGTGCGGCGTGATGCGCGAGGAGTTCGGGGAGTACTCGGAAGCGTGAGCGGGCACAGCGAGCCCGCTCACGCAACGGCCGAGGCGTAGTGCTCGGAGACGACCTCGGCGAGCTGCTCGGCGCGCGCATCCCGGGCGACCACAGTCGCCAGACCATCGCCGACGACTACGCCCGCCCCGCCGAGCACGTACTCGACCTGGGCTGCGGCGCCGGCGACTCAGTCGACCTGTTCCGCTCGTTCAACCCGAACGTCCACTGGGTGGGGGCGGACATCGCCGAGTCTCCGGAGGTCGCCGAGCGCACGCGCAGCGATGCCGAGTTCGTGACCTTCGACGGCGTAGCGCTGCCGTTCGACGACGCCCGCTTCGACCTCGTCTACTGCAAGCAGGTGCTCGAGCATGTTCGCCGGGCCGAGCCTCTGCTGGGCGAGGTCGCCCGGGTGCTGCGGCCGGGCGGCTCGCTCGTCGGCTCGACCTCGCATCTGGAGGCCTTCCACTCGCTGAGCGTCTGGAACTACACGCCCTACGGGTTCTCGATGCTGGCCGAGGAGGCGGGCCTCGAGGTCGTCGAGCTGCGACCCGGGATCGATGGCATGACGCTTGTGGCCTGGCGGGCGCTGGGCATGCCGCGCTTCTTCGCGCGCTGGTGGGCGCGCGAGTCGCCCGGCAACCGGCTGATCGAGCTCGGCAGCAGGGCGGCTCGGCTCGATGCGCGGACCCGCAACCAGGTCAAGCTCACGCTGTGCGGGCAGTTCGCGTTCCTCGCTCGCCGTCCGGCAACGACCGCTGCGGCGTGAAGGAGACCTCGGCCGGCGGGCGAACCGGGTCCCTGATGCCGGATCTGACCGCGAAAAGAACCCTCGTCAAGTCACCGCCGGAGCTGTGGGAGGAGCTGAGTGAGGTCGAGCGCCTCGCGAAGCACCTCGGCGCCTTCGGCGAGATCAGGATCACCAAGCTGGAGCCAGAGCACACGGTCGCCTGGGAGGGCGAGCACGCGAGCGGCACCGTCTCGATCGAGCCCTCCGGCTGGGGAACGAAGGTCACGCTGACCGCGGCGCTGCCGGGGGCGGAGGAGCCGGCGGTCGAACGGCCGGTGGCTGGGGATGCGGCTGGTGAGGGGCCGGTGGATGAGGAGCCCGCGATGGAGAGGCCGGTCGTCGAGGAGCCCGTCGCTAGGGAGCCTGCAACCGAAACGCCCGTCTTCGGTGAGCCCGTGGTCGACGAGATCGGCGCCGAGGAGTCCCCCACCGAGGATCCCGCGGTCGAGGAGCATGTGGCCGAGGAGCCCGTGGTCCGTGCGACCGGCGCCTGGGAGTCCGCCAGCGAGGACTCGGCGGTCAAGGAGCAGGTGGCCGAGGAGCCCGTGGTCGGGGCGACCGGCGCCGAGGAGTCCGCCGTCAGAAGCCCGGCGGCCAAGGAGCCGGAGGTCGAGGAGCTCGTGGTCGAGGAGCCCGTGGTCGCGGAGCCCGTGGTCGCGGAGCCCGTGGTCGAGGAGCCCGTGGTCGCGGAGCCCGTGGTCGCGGAGCCCGTGGTCGCGGAGCCCGTGGTCGAGGAGCCCGTGGTCGCGGAGCCCGTCGCTGAGCAGGGCGTCAGCGAAGCGCCGGCCAAGCGGCCGGCGGTCGTCGCGGCGCCGCCCCGGCCCAGGCGCCGCGGCTTCTGGGCCTGGCTGTTTCGTGAGCGGCGCGACACGGCGGCCCCTGCGCCCGCGCCGGCCGTGACCGCGCCGCGCAAGCCCGTGCCACTTGAGCCGCCGGTCCCCGAGTCGGTCCCCGAGCGCTTAGAAACCCGTTCTAGTGTCGCTGGGCGACATCAAGTCGGGTCCGTAACGGATTCCGCGTCCGAAACGGATTCGACCGGGTGGGCGCCCGCCCCCGACTCGCCCCCCGCCGCCGTCGCTGAGCCGTCGGAGCCCGAGCCGGCCGAGCCCGAGACCCTGGCCGCCGAGCCCGAGACCCTCGCCGCCGAGCCCGAGACCCTGGCCGCCGAGCCCGAGACCCTGGCCGCCGAGCTCGAGACCCTGGCCGCCGAGCCGGGGTCCGTGGAGCCCCAGGCGCCCGGGCCAGACCCGCTGGAGCCTCAGGCGGCCGAGCCGAGCCCGGTGGAGCCCCCGGCCGCCGAGCCCGAGCGCCAGCTGGCCGAGCCCGAGCCCCCGCCCCAGCCCTCCGCGCTCGCCTCCGACGAGGCACGGGCCGCCCTCGACTCCATGCTGGACTCGCTGGGCTCCGCGCACCACCGGCCCTACTCGCGCGGCTGACGCCTGACCGGGTGCCGCGGGACGGCACCCGGGTGGAGTGGACTCCGGTCCGCCGGGCGCGGAGAATCGAGTCATGGCGGCAACGCGACGCGAGTTCCTGGAGGCGGGCGCTTCGGCCGCGCTGGCCGCGACGCTCGCCGACACGAGCGCGTGGGCGAAGGCGCGCCGGCCCAACTTCGTCGTCGTGATCGTCGACACGCTGCGCGCCGATTACGTGAGCGGCTACGGCGGGTACGCGTTCACACCCAACATCGACGACCTCGCCCGCCGGGGACTCCGCTTCACGCACTTCTACCCCGAGGCGATGGCCACCGTGCCGGCGCGGCGCTCGATCATGACCGGCCGGCGGGTCTGGCCGTTCCGCCACTGGCAGCGCCACCCCGGCCTCCTGAACACCCCGGGCTGGGCGCCGATCAGCGACCCGGACGACACTTTCACGAGCGCGCTTCACAGCGCGGGCTACTGGACGGGCTACGTGACGGACAATCCGTTTGTCGGCTTTTCCCGCGAGTACGCGCGCTTCCGGGGCAGCTTCGACCGCTTCGAGCGGATCGGCGGCCAGCTCGGCAACTCCGCACACATCGGAAGGGTCTCCCGGCGGGCGCTCGACCATTGGGTCATCCCCGAGCTGCGAGAGCCTCATATCGAGGAGCGGATCCGTCGCTTCGTCGGCACCGGCGGCTACTGGCGCGACGAGTCGACCTCCTGGGCGGCCAGGGTCTTCGGCGGCGCCGCCGCGTTGCTCGACGGGGCGAGCACGCGCCGGCCGTTCGCGCTCGTCGTCGACACCTACGAGCCGCACGAGCCCTGGACCCCGCCGCGCGCCTACATCGACCTCTACGGCAGCCCGGGCTACGCCGGGCCCGAACCCTCGATGAGCCGCTACATGCGCGTGCGCGACTGGCTCTCCCCCAAGCGCGCCGGTCCCGTCCTCGACCGCATGCGCGACCTCTACGCCGCCGAGGTCACGATGACCGACCGCTGGCTCGGAGTGCTGATCGCGCGGCTCCGGGAGCTCGGCCTCGAGAGCGACACGGTGATCCTGCTCGTCAGCGACCACGGGTACCTGCTCGGGGAGCACGGCTGGACCGGGAAGATCGCCTCGATGCTCCACCCGGCGCTCGTCCACGTGCCGCTGATCGTCGTCGACCCGCGGCGCGCGGCGAGCCCCCGCACGAGCAGCTACCTCGCCCAGACGCACGACGTGGGCCCCACGGTGCTGTCGCTCGCCGGCGTTCGCCGGCCGGACGGGATGGACGGGGTCGACCTCTCACCGTTGCTGCGCGGCCGCCCGCCGGGCGAGGCGCGCAAGTTCGCCTACGGCGGATACGCCAACTGGCACTACGCGCGCACGCAGGAGTGGGCCTACGTCGCCATGAACCGCGGCATCGGCCGCAGGCTCTACGACCTCGAGAAGGACCCCGCCGAGCGGAGCAACATCGCGCACCGGCACCCAAAGCGAATCGACGAGCTCCAGCGCGCGATCGTCCGTCGCGCCGGGAGGCGCCTACCTGTCTACCGGTGAGTGCGGGTCGCGGGACAATCGAGCGCGTGTCCCGGACGCGCCGGGAGTTCTTGTCGGCGGGAGCCGCCGCGGCGCTGGCGGTCCCGTTGGCACGCGCGAGCACACAGGTCGCCGAGCGCCCGAACGTGCTCGTCATCGTGTTCGACACGCTGCGCGCCGACCATGCCTTCGGCGACCACGCGCGAACCCCGAACATCGATGCCCTGGCGGCGGCCGGCCTCTCGTTCACACGCACGGTCCCGGAGGGACTGCCCACGGTGCCCGTCCGCAACGCGCTCCTGAGCGGTCGCCGCACCTTCCCGTTCCGCGGATGGCACGACCAACGCGGGCTGATGGAGTCGCCGGGATGGACGGCGCTGCGCGACCCGAACATCACCTGGACCAGTGCCCTGCAGAGCGCCGGCTTTTGGACCGCCTACGTGACCGACAACCCCTTCGTGGGCTTCTCGCAGCCCTACGAGCCGCTGAGGCGGAGCTTCAACCTGTTCGTCCGCCGCGGCGGGCAGATAGGCGGCAGCCCGCGCGGCCTCCCCTCCGGCGTGCTGGCACGCTGGCTGCACCCCTCGATCCGCGACCCCAAGGCGGTCGACCGTCTGCGCCGTTACCTCGCCAACGGCGGCCACGCGCCGGACGAGTCGGAGTCGTTCGCCGGACGCGTGTTCCGTTCGGGGGTCACCGCGCTCGAGCAGGGGGCTGCCCGGCGGCCGTTCGCGCTCGTCGTCGACACGTTTGCCCCGCACGAGCCCTGGACCCCGCCGCGCAGCTACCTGGAGCTCTACGGCGACCCCGACTGGCGCGGGCCAGAGCCGGCAACGCTCCGCTACGGCCGCGTGCGCGACTGGCTCGGCGAGCGCGAGGCGGGGCGCGTGCTCGAGCGGCTGCGGGCGCTATACGCCGCCGAGGTGACGATGACCGATCACTGGCTCGGTGTCCTTCTCGAGCGCCTTCACGACCTGGGGCTCGAACGCGAGACGGTGATCGTGCTCGTGGCCGACCACGGGATCTTCCTGGGCGAGCGCGGCTGGACCGGCAAGATCTCGATCGCCCTCCACCCTGAGCTGACCCGCGTGCCGCTGGTGCTGGTCGATCCCGGACGCCGCCGCGCCGGCGGGCGGACGCCTTACCGCGCCTCGACCCACGACATCGGACGCACCGTGCTGTCGATGACCGGCATCGGCGCGCCCCCCGACATGGAGGGCGCGGACCTCTCGCAACTCTTCCGAGGCCGGCAGCCGCCGGCGCGCGCCTTCGCCTACGGCGGCTACGCCAACAGCCACTACCTGCGCGAGGACCGCTGGACGTTGATCGCGGACAACCGCCTGCGGCGGCCGCAGCTGTTCGACCGTCGCTCCGACGCCGCCGAGACGCGCAACGTGGCCGATCTCCATCCGGAGGTGGTGAGCGAGCTCCACCGCAAGGTGGTCGAGCGGGCCGGCGGGCGGCTCCCGTACTACCCCAAGTAGGATCGTTCGCCGCCATGAGACAGCAGTCGCCCGAGACCTACGAAGAGAAGCTCGCCCGGCTTCAGGAGCTGCGCGAGCAGGCCATCCACACGAACCCGCAGGCGGAGGAGAAGCAGCACGCCAAGGGCAAGCTGACCGCCCGGGAACGGATCGACAAGCTGCTCGACCCGGGCTCGTTCCAGGAGCTCGACACCTTCGTTCGGCACCGAACCGCCGACTTCGACATGCTCGACAACCGCCCCTGGGGCGACGCCGTCGTCACGGGCCACGGCAAGATCGACGGCCGCCCGGTGGCGGTCTTCTCGCAGGACTTCACCGTGTTCGGCGGGTCGCTCGGCGAGGTCATGGGCGAGAAGATGTGCAAGGTGATGGACCTGGCCGCCCGCATCGGCTGCCCGGTCATCGGCATCAACGACTCGGGCGGGGCGCGGATCCAGGAGGGCGTCGTGTCCCTCGGCGCGTACGGCGACGTGTTCGTCCGCAACGTCCAGTGCTCGGGCGTGATCCCGCAGATCTCGCTGGTCATGGGCCCGTGCGCGGGCGGCGCCGTCTACTCCCCGGCCATGACCGACTTCATCTTCATGGTCAAGGAGACCTCGCACATGTTCATCACGGGGCCCGACGTGATCAAGACGGTCACGGGCGAGGAGGTCGAGTTCGAGGAGCTCGGCGGCGCGATGACCCACAACACGAAGTCGGGCGTTGCCCACTTCGCGGCCGACGACGAGGAGAGCTGCCTGGAGGACGCGCGCTACCTGATGTCGTTCCTCCCCCAGAACAACCTCGAGCTGCCGCCGCGCATGGACACCGGGGACGACCCCGACCGCATGGACGCCGAGCTCGACTCGATCGTCCCCGACAACCCGAACAAGCCCTACGACATGCGCGACGTCGTGCACCTGATCGTCGACAACGGCGAGTTCTTCGAGGTGCAGGAGCACTTCGCGCGCAACATCGTCGTCGGGTTCTCGCGGCTGAACGGCCGGCCTATCGGGGTCGTCGGGAACCAGCCGAGCCAGCTGGCCGGCGTGCTCGACATCGGCGCGTCCGAGAAGGCCGCGCGCTTCGTGCGCTTCTGCGACGCGTTCAACATCCCCCTGCTCACCTTCATGGACGTACCCGGCTTCCTGCCCGGCACCTCACAGGAGTGGGGCGGAATCATCCGCCACGGCGCGAAGCTGCTCTACGCGTTCACGGAGGCGACCGTTCCGAAGCTGACCGTCATCACGCGCAAGGCCTACGGCGGCGCCTACGACGTCATGAACTCCAAGCACATGCTCGCCGACTTCGTCTTCGCCTGGCCGACCGCCGAGGTCGCCGTGATGGGTCCCGAGGGCGCCGTCAACATCATCCACCGCCGCGACATCTCCTCGTCGCCCACCCCCGAGGAGCGCCGCCAGAAGCTGATCGGGGACTACAGGGCGCGCTTTGCCAATCCCTACGCAGCGGCCGAGCGTGGCTACATCGACGACGTGATCATTCCCCACGAGACGCGCCCGAGGCTGATCAGCGCGCTTGAGACCCTGCAGACAAAGCGCGTCGACACCCCGAAGCGCAAGCACGGCAACATCCCGCTGTAGCGTCTCACCGCGGCCACGCGCGCATGGCGAGCTCGATCACGCGTTCAAGCTCCTTCCGTGTCGACACCGGATGCCGCCAGGACAGCCATGCCGCAGACGACGGTCCCGATGTATTGGGTCAGCAGCGGGGTCATCCTCGCGAAGTAGGCGCCCGCGGGCCGGGTCGCCCTTTGGGACTACTGAAGATCACCCGCGGGACGACGGAAGGATCATCACGCCGGGTGAGGCGGGGAACGGCCTGCGCACCGAGCATTTCCGTATCAACTTCGACCGACGAAACGGAGCGGAAATGGCATACGCAGGACAGATTCTCGACAACCCGGTTTCAGGCGAGCGCATCACCTTCAGGAAGACCGCGGCCGACACCGCGGGCGAGCTGCTGGAGATCGACCTCGAGCTGGCGCCAGACGGCCAGGTGCCCGGCAAGCACGTGCACCCGGCCCAGGAGGAGCGCTTCGAGGTGCTGAGCGGCACGATGAAGTTCAAGATGGGCCGCAAGACCGTCATCGCCGAGGCGGGCGACGTGGTCACCGTGCCGGCGGGCGTGGCCCACAAGTTCGCGAACGGCGGCGACCAGACGGCCCACGTGCGGGTGCAGGTCCGTCCCGCGCTCAAGATGGAGGAGCTGTTCGAGACCACGGTGGCGCTCGCCGAGGAGGGCCGCACGACCTCGAAGGGCATGCCCAAGCCGCTCGAGCTGGCCCTGTTCGTTCAGGAGTACGCGGACGAGGTCCAGGGAGCCTTCCCGCCAGTCTGGGTCCAGCGCGCCACCATGGCGCCGCTCGCCAGGGTCGCGCGTAAGCGCGGCCGCGGAGAGCGGTACGCCCCGGCGCGCCCGGCCTACGCGGCCTGATCGGTCAACCTCCGCACGCGACCCGCCGGGGCTCCCCCGGCGGGTCGCGTGCGTCCCCGGCGCCCAAACCTCGAACAATCCCCATCTGGGGAGCAAAGATCACTCGTTGGTGCGATGCGGCGTCCCCTGAACCGGCCGTAGTCTCGGATCGGAGGTTTCCGACCCATGCGGCAGAGGACAGCGAAGGCGACGGCGACCTGGATTGCCCTGACGACGATGGGCTTGCTCGCCCTCATTCCCGCCGGCGCGCTCGCCTCGACCGTCAACACGCGTATACAGCGCGTCTGGTACACGGCCGCCTTGGGCGAGGTGAACAACCTGAACATCTCGCTCACGGGAGCGGACTTCACCCTTTCCGACCCGGGCGCCGCGATCACGGCGATGCCGGCCTGCACCGCGTTCGGCAGCACGGCCACCTGTCCGGGGGCGGGGATCCGAGGGATCACCGTGAGCGGGGGCGACGGTGCGGACAGCATCGTCAACACGACCGCGACCCGCTCGACGCTCTCCGGCGGCGACGCCAACGACTCGCTCGAGGGCGGACCCGGCGACGACACCCTGCGCGGGAACAACGGAGTCGATACCCACACCGGCGGCCTCGGCAACGACCTCATCGACTCCCGCGGGGACAGGGGCGACATCGTCAGCTGCGGCGACGGACTGGACACCGTTCGCGCGGACGTGGCCGACACGGTTGCCCCGGACTGCGAGACGGTCGACCGGGGCATTCCGCTTCCTCTTCCGCCACCCCCGGGCCCACCGCCGCCCTCTCCCGCCGCCGAGGCTCTGATCGGGCCGACCGAGGCGCGAACGCTCGATCCGGGCTCCTGCTCCCAGGACAAGCTCGGCACGGCGAGCAGCGACCGGCTCAACGGCTCCGGCTTCGGCGACAACCTCTTCGGCCTCCAGGGCAACGATCTCCTCAGAGGCGGGCCCGGCGATGACTGCCTCTTCGGAGGGACGGGACACGACCGCTTGGCCGGAGCGCGCGGGGACGACCGCCTGCTCGGAGACGACAGCGGCAAGGGAGTCGGCGGAAACGACCGGCTCTCCGGCAACGCCGGCAACGACATGCTGGCCGGCGGGCCCGGCAACGATCGCCTGAAGGCCGGCGCGGGCCGCAACCGCCTGCGCGGCGGGCTGGGCAACGATCGGCTCCACGCCGTCAACGGCAGCATCGACCGCCTCAACTGCGGCGGCGGGAACGACGTCGCGCGCGCAGACCGTGTCGACCGCCTCGCCGGCTGCGAGCGCGTGCGCCGCGGCGGCTGAGTCGTCGTAACCCCAATCGTCGGTCGGCCCGGTCGCGCCCGGGCGTCTCACATCACGTCGACATCAGCTGACCCGCATCAGCGGCCTCGGAGGGATCGTTCAG
Source organism: uncultured Thermoleophilaceae bacterium (assembly GCA_963751835.1). Classification (GTDB taxonomy): domain Bacteria; phylum Actinomycetota; class Thermoleophilia; order Solirubrobacterales; family Thermoleophilaceae; genus JACVRW01. The sequence goes on from CAVVWD010000030.1 coordinate 105,420, forward strand.
CGTTGGGGCGAGGTGGTACCGCCTAGGGTCAGCGTCGCACGCCGGGCATCGGGGTCGTGCGGCGGGGCGTGGGTGTCGTTCAGCCTCGGGTCGGCCCATACGAGGCCGTCGATCGCGAGTGCCAGGTCCAGGCGACTGCCGTCCCAGCGGCGTCTTGTGGTGTCGGATGTGAGGTCCAGCCCGTGCCGGCGGTTGTCGGCATGTAGCCGCCCCGGGGTGCCCGCGCTGGGGCCTGGGGTTGCGGGTATCGGGCGGCCGTCGGGACGCGTGAAGATCAGTGTCTGGTCCGGGCCTCGGGTCAGGCGGTAACCCCCCTCGTGGATCAGCCGGTGGTGGTACGCACAGAGCTGCACGAGGTTGGCGAGTTCCGTTTGTCCACCGCGGGCCCAGTGCTCGATGTGGTGGGCGTGGAGGAAGCGGGTCTGCGCGCAACCGGGGAAGCAGCAACCTTGGTCGCGGTTCGCGAGTGCCCGCCTGAGCGCGGGCGGCACGCTGCGCGTCTTTCGCCCTACCGACAGCGGCCGTCCGCCACGCTGGAGGATCGAGACCACACCCGCGTCGCAGGCCAGTCGCCGGGCAGTCTCCGGGTCGAGCACCTCGCCGTGCTCGAGCCCGCAGACCTGGGACGGCGCCGTGTCCTCGGTGCCGGACAAGGCCCCTATGTCGACGTGCACGACGACCTGGTAGCGCTCGCCGCCGCTCCGTTCCGCGGCGCCGGACGCGAGCAGGGTGTCGGCCATCAAGAGCAGCGCGTCGGGGTTGGACGGCCCGGGCGACCTCTCGGGTTCGGCCTCCGTCGGCATCTCCCCTGACGGGCTCGTTCCCGAGATCGAGCTGCCGGAGTCGGGTCGCGCCGCCGAGCCGAGCGATACCTCCGGCCTGCGCGCGTCAGAAGCCGCGCTCCGCAGCTGATCGCGCCCCGCTTGGAGCGCGGCCATCAGGAGCGCGCCCTCTTCCGCTGGCAGTCGGCCGCGGATCACCAGCGCTCCGTCGTCGTCGTGTTGGCAGGTCAGGTAGCGCTCACCATGCGCGATCTCTTCGGCCGGCAGCTCGCGGGCCAGCACTCCCCGATAGGCCCGCAGCACGCGCTCGAGCTGTGCGGCGGTGGAGTGCCGCGCTATCTCAAGCAGCCGGCCCTCGAGCTCCGGTGTTGCCACCCGGGACAGCGCCCTGACCTGCGAATAGCTCAGCTCACCCCGCTCGAAGGCCGCCCGGATCTTGGGCAACTCCTGCAGTCGCCGCGCCACGCGCACGTGCTCGCGCGCCGCGCCCGACCCCAGCGCGCACGTGTAAGAGAGCCAATGCGCACACGACTTGCAGCCCCAGCTCGCCCAGCCCTCACGACGATCGAACTCGGCGACCAGCCCGAGCCAGCGACAGGTCGCCGCGTGTATATGGGCCGCCAACTCGGCGATCTCGCGCTCGAGCAGCTCCAGCGGCCGTTCCTGCTGAGTCCATCCGCTCGCGATGTGTCGTTGCTTCCATCTCAACTCCGATTCAGGACGAACATATGTTCGCATGAGGTGCGGACGG
>CAVVWD010000031.1:0-111906 GCA_963751835.1 uncultured Thermoleophilaceae bacterium
GCCCACGCCGCGCACTCGGGCGGCCAGGAGTCCGCGGTAAAGGCGTCGCCGGCGCCGGTGGTGTCGACCACGTCGGCGGCGGGGGCGGCCACCTGCAACGACTCGGAGCCGTCGGTCCAGAGCGCGCCATCCTCACCGAGCGTGACCACCACCTCGGCAAAGGACTCAGCAAGGGCACGCGCGGCAGCCGCCGGATCCGACAGCCCGGTGAGCGCGCCCGCCTCGAGCTCATTGGGCACCAGAAGATCCACCCCCTTCCCCAGCTGCAGTAAACCCTCCGACAACAGCGCCGCCGAGGAGGGATCCACCGAGACCGTCATCCCGGCCGCTCGGGCGCGCTCACAGCAGCAAGCGCGGCGTCGCGGGAGCCGTCGCGCAGGAGCGCGTACCCAGCAACATGCAAATGATCCCCCGCCTCGAAGAGATCGTCCGGCAGGTCCGCCGCCGCAAGCCCCCCATTCGCCCCCGCGTCCGGGAACATCGTCCGCTCCCCGTCCGGCGCCACGACCACGACGCACGTCCCGGTGGAGCGCTCGGAATCCACCGAGAGCCGCGTCTCGACCCCCAGTGCGCCAAGCTCGTCCACCGCGTCGCGCCCCGCAGCATCCGCCCCGACGCGACCCACAAGGGCCACCCGAGCGCCGGCCACCGCCAGCCACGCCGCCGTGTTGGCCGCCTGCCCGCCGCCCTGGAACGCCACGCGCGCCGGCGAGTCGCTGCCGGGTGCCACCGGGCCGTCCAGGCGAGCCACGACGTCGACCATGACGTCGCCCAGCACCACCACGCGCGTCATGCCGTTGAGACCGCCACCGCGATGCGCGCCGCCAGCTCGGCGTTCCGGACCACGAGCCGCACGTTGGCGTCGAGGCTCGCCCCACCGGTCTCGCGGTGGAACCACTCGAGCAGGAACGGGGTCACGTCCTTGCCGGTCACACTCTCCCGCTCCGCGGTCGACAGCCCCGCGGCGAGCACCTGGTCGTGCTGCGCAGGGTCGAGCTGCTGATCCGGCGCCAGCGGATTCGCCACCACGACCGCGCGGTCGCCAACGCCGAGCTCCTCACGCGCGCGGACGACCGCGGCAACCTCCTCCGGGGACTCGACCCGCCACGGCACCGGATAGCCGGAGTCCGTCAGATAGAAGCCCGGGAAGCTGTCCGTCGCGTAGCCGAGCACGGTCACGTTCAGGGTCTCGAGCCGCTCGAGCGTCGCGCCGACGTCGAGGATCGACTTGACCCCGGAGCAGACCACGACGATCCCCGTGCGGGCGAGCGTCTCGAGGTCGGCGGACACGTCCCAGCTCTCGCGCGCGTCCCGGTGCACGCCGCCGAGCCCTCCGGTGGCGAACAGGCGGATCCCCGCGCGCATCGCGAGGTGGGCGGTGGCCGACACGGTGGTCGCCCCGTGGCCGCGCCGCGCCGCGAGCGGCGCGAGGTCGCGCACGCCGCACTTGACCACGCCGTCACCGGCGGCCACCAGCTCGAGCGCCGCCTCGTCGAGCCCGATACGGGCGTCGCCGGCCACGACCGCAATCGTCGCCGGGAGCGCCCCCGCGTCGCGTACCGCCGACTCGACCTCGCGCGCCACCTCGAGGTTCCTCGGCCGCGGCAGCCCGTGGCTGATGAGCGTGCTCTCGAGCGCTACCACCGGCCGGCCGCCGGCGAGCGCCTCCGCGACCTCCGGGGCGATCCTCATGGGCACTCGAAGGTCTAGGCCTCTGTCTCCACCTTGATGGAGAAGCCCTCCGCACGAGCGGACTCGAGCAGCTCCATGTTCATGTCAGGCCCGCCTGTCTGAAGCACCAGCTTGATCGCGGTCTCGCGCACGTGCAGGTCGATCCCGTCGCGGAGGTGCTCAACGTCGACGACGTTCGCCCCGCACTCCGCAACCACGCGCAGCAGCCCGGCCAGCGCGCCCGGGCGGTCGGGCACCACCGTCGAAAGGACCATTCGCCGGCCAGCGGCGGTCTCGCCCAGGCGGATGCACTCCGACAGGAGCGAGGCATCGACGTTGCCGCCCGAGAGCACCGCGCAGACCTCGCCTTCGGCCGGCGCGGCCACGCGCCCCTGCATCAGGGCGGCCACGGCCACCGCGCCCGCCCCCTCCACCACCAGCTTCGAGCGCTCGAGCAGCAGCACCATCGCCTCGGCCACCTCGTCGTCCGACACCGTCACGACGTCATCGACGTAGCGCTCCACGAGCGGCAGGGTGAAATCGCCCGGGCGCTTGACCGCAATGCCGTCGCAGATCGTGTTCGCGGCGCGAGCGCCCACCGGCCTGCGCGCGGCCAGCGAGTCGATGTAGGGCGCGCACGCTTCCGCCTGCACCCCGACCACGCGGGCGTCCGGCAGCGCGGCTTCAGCGGCCAACCCGATCCCACTCGCTAGGCCGCCGCCTCCGAGCGGCACGACGATCAGGCGCACGCCGGGGCCCTGGCGTGCGATCTCGAGGCCGATCGTCCCTTGACCGGCGACGACCAAAGGCTGGTCAAAGGCATGCACCAGCGTCATCCCCTGCTCCTCGGCCAGTCGCCGTGCCTCCGCCCCCGCCTCGTCGTAGCCGCCTTCCACGAGCCTCACCTCGCCGCCGTACTGGCGCACCGCCGCCACCTTCGCAAGCGGCGCCTGCTCGGGCATCACCAGCACGGAGCGGGCGCCCGCCTCGCGCGCGGCGAATGCGACCGCCTGAGCGTGGTTGCCGGCGCTGGCCGCCACGACGCCCGCGGCCAGCGCGTCCTCTGAGAGTCGCCGAATCGTGTTCGTGGCGCCGCGCGCCTTGAACGAGCCGGTCAGCTGCAGGTTCTCGGCCTTGAGCAGAACGCGCGCGCCAATCCGGCGGCCGAGCTCCCCGGCGGCCAGCAGCGGGGTCTCGCGTACGCGGCCGGCGATCAGCCGCGCCGCGTCCTCGACATCGGCACTTGTGACGGTTTCAGGGGCTACAGACATCCCTATCCGGCATTATCCGCCCATGGCCAATGGGGGCGAGACCGCCCGTCTGCTTGCGCGCACCGAAGTCTTCGGCGATCTCGAGGAGCGCGAGCTCGTCGAGGTGGCCCAGGTGGCGGTGCCGCGGCACTGGGAGCGCGGTGAGGTGATCTTCCGCGAGGGCGACCAGGGCGACACCTGTTACCTGCTCCGCACCGGCGCCGTCGTGCTCACCCGCGAGCACCAGGACGGGCGCATGGTGGCCCTGGCCGAGCTGCGCGCCGGCGCGCTGTTCGGAGAGCTCGCGATGTTCCGCGGCGAGACACGCTCGGCGACCGCCGAGGCGATCGAGCCGACCACCGCCGTCGCGCTGCTGGCCTCCGACATGCAGCGCATCATCCGCCGAAGCCCGGACCTGGCGCTGAAGTTCCTGGGGACGCTGGCCGAGCGCGTGTCCAAGACGAACGAGCGGCTGCTGCAGCAGTCCTTCCAGACCGTAGCCGGGCGAGTGGCGAGCGCGCTGCTCGCCCAGGTCATCGCCCGGCAGGCGGAGGGAGCGCCAGAGGAGGACGTGCTCATCCGCTCGACGCAGGCCGAGATCGCGAACCTGGCAGGCACCTCGCGGGAGAGCGCCAGCCGCTTCCTCGCGACACTCGAGCGCGCCGGCGTGGTCACCCTTGGCCGGGGGAAGGTCACCGTCCATGACCCGGGACGACTCAGAAACTACATCCACTGAGCGCGCCCGGATGGTGGAGCGCCAGCTCCGCCGGCGGGGTATCACGGACGAGCGGGTGCTGGAGGCGATGGGGACGGTGCCGCGCGAGCGCTTCCTACCGGAGCACCAGCGCCGCCGCGCGTACCGCGACGGGGCGGTGCGCATCGGGGAGGGCCAGACCATGTCGCAGCCCTGGATCGTCGCGTGCATGGCACAGCTGCTCGAGCTCGACGGCTCGGAGACGGTCCTCGAGGTCGGCACCGGCTCTGGCTATGCCGCGGCCGTGCTGTCGCTGCTCTGTCGCGAGCTCGTGACGATCGAGCGCTTCGAGAGCCTCGCCGCGCACGCGGCGGCCACGCTCGCCGAGCTCGGCTACGACAACGTCGAGGTGAGAGTGGGCGACGGGACGCTCGGAGCCGCCGACCGAGCACCCTTCGGCGGGATCTCGGTCACGGCCACGGCCCGGGACGAGCCGCCGCCCGCTCTGTTCGAGCAACTGCTGCCCGGAGCCGCGCTCGTCTGCCCGGTTGAGCGCGGCAGGCACGAGCTGCTCGTGCGCTACCGCGACGGCGAGGAGGAGGCCGTGGCACCGGTGCGCTTCGTGCCGCTCCTCGAGGGCTGGGAGGCTGCCGGAGAGCCCCGCCACGAATGACTTGCGGGACCTTGTCCAAGTTGGTCCAAGGCCGCTAGGCTGCCCCGGTCGTGTTAGTCCTCAACTTCTACTCGCCGGTGTTCATCGACCAGCTCAAGCGCGGGCGCAAGACCGCCACGATCCGGCTCGGGGACAAGGGCACGAAGTACCGCAAGGGCGAGGTCGTGCTCGTGACCGTCGGGTTCCAGCACTCCCCGCGCGAGAAGATCTTCGAGGCCGTGATCGACTCGGTGGAGGTCAAGCAGGTGCGCGACCTCTCGCGCCGCGACATCGAGCACGACAACCCGGAGTTCCGGCGCGTCGACGAGATGGTCCACTTCCTCGAGCAGATCTACGGCCGCAAGGTCGAGCTCGACGACATGGTCACCGTCGTGCGCTTCTCGCAGATCTCGGACCGGCCGTCGGAGATCCGTGAGCGGATGCGGCCGGACGCCCCCGCGCAGAACTGAACCTGTAATCCCCGCGCCGGTGCCGGACACTTCCTTTGAGGGAGGCATGTGAGCGCCACGCGACACGATCGATTCGAGGGGGTCTACCGCGACCACCATCCCGCCGTGCGCGCCTACCTGCTCCGCCGCGCGGAGCCTGAGCTGGCCCAGGACGCGCTGTCCGAGACCTTCCTCGCCGCCTGGCGCCGCCTCGACGAGCTGCCCGCCGATCCGCTGCCCTGGCTGCTCGCGACGGCCCGGCGCACGCTCGCCAACCAGCGCCGTTCGGCGCGGCGCCTGGGCGGCCTGCGCGAGCGGATCGCCGGCGCCGAGTCGCACGCCGGCGCCGACCCGACCGAACAGGTCGCGGATGCCGAGCTCGTGCGCCGCGCCCTCGCGGGGCTGTCCGAGGGCGACCGGGAGGTGCTCATGCTCGTGGCCTGGGAGGGCCTCGACCCGGCCGGCGCCGCCCGGGTGGCGGGCTGCACTCGAGCGACCTTCGCGGTCCGGCTCCACCGCGCCCGCAAGCGACTCGACCGCGCCCTGTTCGCGCTCGAGTTCCCGTCGCCCGCGCCCACCGACCAAGCCCTGGAGGTCCGATGAACGAGCTCATGGACCGGCTCGCCCGAGCCAACCCGACGCAGACCGATGAGCCGCTGACGGCCGAGGAGCAGCGCGAGGCCGACGCCCTGCTCGCACGCATCCTCGCCGACAGCCCGACGGTCACAGCGCCGAAGCGCGCCCCCACGCTCCGCCGGGTCGCGCCCGCGGCCGGGCTCCTCGCCGTGCTGGCGCTCGCCGCCGTGATCGTGATCGACATTGTGGACTCGGAGGAGCGGAGCAGCGGAATCGTCGAGCGGGCCGTCGCCGCGGTCTCGCGGGAGAACGTGATCTGGGCGATCACGCAGCGCGCGACGATCACCTCCACGGCGCTCGAGCCCGGCATCGACATCACTCCGGGTGAGCGAACGTTTGCCCGCTCCTGGTACTGGGGCGAGGGCGAGCGGAGTCGCATGCTGCGGTATCGCGTGCTTCCGTCCGGCAGCCCCGGCGGGCTGCTCGGCGAGGTGGTGTCCACGCCCGAGCGGATCGTCTGGTTCGACGCCAAGGGGAACAGGGAGCTCGCCGCCAACTGGGATGAGTGGGATGAGGACCCGCGGGAGCGACCCCCTGCCGACAGCGGCTATCCGGGCTTCGACCCCGCCCAGAACCCGGGTGCGCAGCTGCGCGAGCACGTCGAGCACGACAGGTTGCGGGTTGCCGGCCGGACGACCGTTCGGGGGCGAACCGCCTACAGGCTCGTCTCGTCGCCGATCCCTGACCCCGACTCGCCATCCGACCTCACGACGGTCACCTATCTGGTGGACGCCCTGACCTACCTGCCGCTCGAGGTTCGCCAGCGAAGCGTGATCGACAGCAGCGACGTTCCGGGTGGCGGACGCGAGCGACTCAGTGCCCGGATCGAGTACCTCCGCTACGAAGCGCTCCCCGTCACCGACGCGAACAAGCGCCTGCTCCAGAAGGGCGCCGGCCGCCGGCCGTGACAATGCAGTGACCGCCCCTTGAGGCTTTGGCACTCTCCTTGCTAGAGTGCCAGATCGGCACTCTCCCCCTGAGAGTGCCAGATATCGCAAGTTTTCTATGGAGGTATGCCAATGAATCTCAAGCCTCTTGGAGATCGCCTCATCGTGCAGGCGATCGAGGAGGAGGAGACCACTGCGAGCGGCATCGTCCTGCCCGACACCGCAAAGGAGAAGCCGCAGCGCGGCAAGGTCCTGGCGGTCGGCGAGGGCAAGTGGGACGAGGATGGCGAGAAGCGCATCCCGCTCGACGTCGCCGAGGGCGACGAGGTCCTGTACTCAAAGTACGGCGGCACCGAGGTGCAGGTCGACGGAGATGATCTCCTCGTCCTGCGTGAGTCGGACGTGCTCGCCAAGGTCGCGGGCTAGGAGGAACCACCCATATGGCTCACAAGGAACTGAAGTACGACGTGGAGGCGCGTCGCGCGCTCGAGGACGGCGTGAACGCCGTCGCGAACGCGGTCAAGGTCACCCTCGGCCCCAAGGGCCGCTATGTCGTGATCGACAAGAAGTTCGGCGCCCCCACCATCACCAACGACGGCGTCTCGATCGCTCGTGAGATAGAGCTCGAGGAGCCGTTCTCGAACCAGGGCGCCCAACTCGTGCGCGAGGTGGCCACCGCCACCAACGACGTGGCGGGCGACGGCACCACCACCGCCACCGTGCTGGCACAGCGGATCGTGCGTGACGGCCTCAAGAACGTGGCCGCCGGCGCGAACCCGCTTGCTCTCAAGCGCGGCATCGAGAAGGCCGTCGATCAGGTTGTGGACAACATCAAGGCCGCCTCGACCGAGATCTCCGGCAAGGAGCAGATCGCCCGGGTGGCGGCAATCTCCGCGGCTGATGACGAGATCGGCGACGTGATCGCCGACGCCATCGACAAGGTCGGCAAGGACGGCGTGGTCAACGTCGAGGAGGGCCAGACCTTCGGCATGGACCTCGAGTTCACCGAGGGCATGCAGTTCGACAAGGGCTACATCTCGCCCTACATGGTCACCGACCAGGACCGCATGGAGGCGACCCTCGAGGATCCGTACATCCTCATCGCCAACCAGAAGATCGGCTCCGTGCGGGACATCCTGCCGGTGCTCGAGCAGGTGATCCAGTCGGGCAAGCCGATCCTGGTGATCGCCGAGGACGTCGAGGGCGAGTCGCTCGCGACGTTCGTGGTCAACAAGCTCCGCGGCACCTTCACCGGCGTCGCGGTCAAGGCCCCCGGCTTCGGTGACCGCCGCAAGCGCATGCTCGAGGACATCGCGATCCTCACCGGCGGCGAGGTCATCACCGAGGAGATGGGCCTCAAGCTCGAGAACACCCAGCTCTCGCAGCTCGGCCGCGCCCGCCGCGTGGTCGTCGCCAAGGACACGACCACGATCGTGGACGGCGCCGGCGAGAGCGAGGCGATCAAGGGCCGCATCAACCAGATCAAGACCGAGATCGAGAACACCGACTCGGACTTCGACCGCGAGAAGCTGCAGGAGCGGCTGGCGAAGCTGGCCGGCGGCGTCGCGGTGGTCAAGGTCGGAGCGGCCACCGAGACCGAGATGAAGGAGAAGAAGCACCGCGTCGAGGACGCGCTGCAGGCCACCCGCGCAGCTCTCGAGGAGGGCATCGTCGCCGGCGGCGGCGTCTCCCTGCTCCGTGCCCAGGATGCGATCAAGATCGACGCGTTCGACGGCGACGAGCAGACCGGTGCCAACATCGTGCGCCGCGCGCTCGAGGAGCCGCTGCGCCAGATCGCGGACAACTCCGGGCTCGAGGGCTCGGTCGTGGTCAACGACGTCCGCAAGGCCAAGGGCAAGAACGACGGCCTCAACGCCGAGACCGGCGAGATCGTCGACCTCGTCAAGGCCGGGGTGATCGACCCCGCGATGGTCACCCGCTCCGCGCTCCAGAACGCAGCCTCGATCGCGAAGAACATCCTCACGACCGAGGCCATCGTCGCCGAGATGCCGGAGAAGGAAGGCGTCGGCATGCCGGGCGGCGGCATGGGCGGCATGGACGGAATGATGTAGCGACCCTCCAGGGGCTCTGCCCCGGGACGGTCTTTCAGAGGGCCCCGCTCCGGCGGGGCCCTCGTCGTTTAGGGTGGCGCAGTGAAGGGCCCGACGGTCACGCTCGCCGCCACAACGCTGGCGAGCAGCATGATTCTGGTGGATCAGACTGCCGTGCCGCTGGCCACTCCGGACGTGCTCGCCGATCTGAATGGCGCGCTCGCGGAAGGGCAGTGGATCCTCACCGCGAACATCCTGCCACTGGCGGCACTGATGGTCCTCGGCGGGCGGCTCGGCGACCTCCTGGGGCTGCGCCGGGTGTTTCTGGTCGGCGCCCTGATCTTCACCGCCGCCACGGCCGCCGCGGGAGCCGCGCAGGGCATGCCGATGCTGATCGCCGCCCGAGTCGTCCAGGGCACGGGTGCGGCGCTGATGATGCCGATGGCGGTGGCGATTACCAGCGCCGTCTATCCCAAGGAGCGGCGGGGCTGGGCGCTCGGGATCCTGGCCGGGGCCTCAGCCTTCTTCGCGGCCCTCGGACCGGTCCTGGGCGGCCTCCTGACCTCAATCGACTGGCGACTCGTCTTCTGGATCAACGTTCCGCTCGCGGTCGTGACCGTCGTGCTGACGCTGTCCGCAACGCCGGCCTTCCGGCCTGGCGACGGGAGCCGGCCCAAGATCGACTATCTCGGGACAGTCACCTTCGGGCTTGGCATCGCCGCGCTCGTGCTCGGCTTGAGCCAGGGGCAGGCGGATGGCTGGGACTCTGCTGCCACAGTGGGCCCTCTCACCGCGTCGGTCCTGCTCCTGGTGGCGTTCGTGATCATCGAGTTCCGGGTGGCGTCGCCACTGCTCGAGTTCCGGCTGTTTCGCCATCTCAACTTCCTCGCTTCCAACGTAAGCCAGTTTCTTGCCGGCATGATCGAGCTGGGCCTCGGTTTCCTGATGCCCTTCTACCTTCTGCTGGTGGTGGGGGTGAGCCCCGCGGCCGCCGGAATCGCCTTGATTCCGGCCACGATCCCGATCATCCTGGCGGGGCCTCTGGCCGGTCGCGCCTTCGATCGGGTCGGCGGTCGCATCCCGCTCGTGGCCGGGTTTCTCGTCCTGTCAGCATCCGGCTTCGCGCTGGCCGCCGCCGCGGGTGAGCAGAGCGTGGGAGCGCTCATCCCCGGCCTTCTGCTTCAGGGTCTCGGGCTCGGCGTGGTGCTTACCGTCAACGATCCGACCGGCCTGAGCGCTGTCCCGGAGAATGATCGCGGACAGGCCGCCGGGACGATCAACACCACCGAGCAGCTCGGCGGCGCCGTGGGGATCGCAGCGCTGACCGCGATCGAGGTCGGAGCGGCCGAGCGGATCTCCTACGAGCGGCTCGCCGACCGGGGCATCGAGCCGACGGCGGCCCAGGTCGAAAAGTTCAAGGAGTTCCTGCTGCAGGCGGAGCAGGAGGGCAGGGCAAACGTTCCGATCGACTCGGAGGTGATCCGCTTCGCGGTCCGGGACAACGTGCTCGCTCACGTCGACTCGTTCCGGATCACCTTCCTGACCGCGGCGGGCATCGCCCTGCTGGGCGCGCTGACCTGCTTCATCCTCGTGCGCCGGGAAGATCGGCTTTACGAGGCGCCGGTGTTCAGCCGTCGCTCGCGCTGGTTCTGGGCGACGGCCGGCCTCGGGCCCGGCATCACCCGGCACCCGCCGCCTGAGGACGACCGTTAGTCGACCCAAGAACGCGGGCCATCGCCAGCGGCTGGACACCGAGAGCCTCGGCGCCGGTGGTGCCCTCGCGCGTCGTCATCGGCTCCTCCATCAGCTCGGCCTCCTCCCAGGTGGCGAAGACATGCGGGCCGCCGATCAGACGGAGGAGCCGAAGCGACGCGCGCACGACCGGCAGCGGCACGTGCAGCAGGCGGCGCCGGCGACCGGAGGCGCGCAGCACCGTGCGCACGATGTCGTCGTAGGAGAGCGTCTCGGGGCCGGCCAGCTCGACGCCCTGGGGACCGCCGCCGTTCGCGTCGAGCGCTGCCGTCACGCATTGGGCCACGTCCTCCGCCCAGATCGGTTGGTAGAGCGCGCGGCCGGAGCCCGAGACCGGGACCGCCGGCAGGTAGGAGAAGCGCTCGAGCAACGTCAGCCAGGGATCGCCGGGCGTGTAGATGATCGACGGAGAGAAGACCGTGGTGTCGAGCTTCGACCGCTCGACCGCCTCGTGCGCCAGCGCCTTGGCGCGGAAGAAGCGCGTGCGCGAGTGGTGGGTCGCCCCCATCGCCGAGAAGAACAGGAACCGACTCGCCCCGGCGCGCTCGGCCGCGCGCACGAGGCGCAGGGTGGCCAGCGCGTTCAGCTCCTCGATCGAGGCGCGCGGCTGATCGCGGATGGACGCGGCGAGGTGGACGACCGTGTCGACGCCGCGCAGCGCGTTGCGGAACGAGGCCGGGTCGGCGAGGTCGCCGAGCGCTATCTGAACGCGCACGCGCTGGTCGCCGAGGCGACGAGGGTCGCGAACGAGGCAGCGCACCGGCCGCGGCTCGGCGGTAAGCCTCCGCAGCAGCGCCGAGCCCACCGTCCCGGTTGCACCTGTGAGCAGGATCATCGCCGCCCCGTCAGCACCACACGCCAGGGTGAGCGTTCGTTGCTGTGGACATGCACGTCCGTAAAGCCGGCCTCCTCCATCCACGCACGGATCTCCGAGGGCTTGAAGTTGCGGCTGTGGCTCCAGGCGTAGAAGAGCAGGCTCGAGACGGCGCCGTGCTCGGAGACGGGCTCGCCCGGCTCGGGCCGCGCCGAGTCCCCGATCACGAGGCAGCCGCCGGGGCGCAGCGCGGCGTGCGCCAGCCGGCAGAGCTCGCGGTCACGCTCCTCCGGCAGGTGGTGGACGAGGTTGAAGATCGAGACAACGTCGAGCTCCTCGCCCAGCCCGAGCTCGAAGACATCCCCCTCCCGGAAGGTCACCCGCTCGCCGAAGCCCTGCTCGGCGACGATCTCGCGCCCCACGGCCGCGCTCGGCGGCAGATCGAGCACGGTCGCCTCGAGGGCCGGGTGGCGGCGGCACATCGCCATCGCGAAGCCGCCGTGCCCGCCGGCCACGTCCACGAGCCGTCGCGGGTCCGAGACCGGCACGAGCGCCGCGTTCGCGTCCTGCTCGGCGCGCGAGATCTCGAACAGGCCGCGGATGTACGCCTCCCAGCGCTTGCTCTCGTCCCGGCGCTCCTCGTGCATCGCGTAGGGCCGTCCCGTCCGAACGGCGTCCGGGAGCAGCTCGAGAACCTGCCAATGGAGGTCGCCCTGCTCGCCGGCGAACGTGGCGATCGACTCGGGCGAGGAGCGTACGAGCTGCGCCTCGGTTACGGCCGTGTTGGTGAAGCGCCCGTCGTCGAGGGTCACGTAGCCGAGCGTGAGGAGCGCCGTCAGCAGGGTCTCGGCACCGAGCGGGTCCAGCTCGAGGCGAGCGGCGAGCTCCTCGGCCGTCTCCGGCGCGTCGTGCAGCGCCTCGAACACGCCCAGCATCACCGCCGTGGTCACCGCCCGCGCGGCGACCAGGCCGGTGAACGTGTCGAGAAAGGGGTCGGGCTCGCGGCGATCGAGCACGAGACCGCACACTAACCGCCGGTACAATCCGCGCTCCTCGCGCCCAGACGCCACTTGGACACGAGAAGGAGACCATTGGCCTACGTCATCGCCGAGCCCTGCATCGACACGAAGGACAACTCCTGCGTGGAGGTCTGTCCCGTCGACTGCATCCACCCGACGCCCGACGAGCCCGACTACGACGCGGTCATCCAGCTCTACATCGACCCCGAGGAGTGCATCGACTGCGACGCCTGCGTCGAAGCCTGCCCGGTCGACGCCTGCTTCGCCGAGGACCAGCTGCCCGACGAGTGGCAGAACTACATCCAGATCAACGCGGACTACTACAAGCAGGCCGGCTAGCAGCCTCGCCTACACCATCCGGAGTGCCGTTTCGCCGTTCGGGTTGACGGCCGGCGAAGAAAGGACGAGGGTACGCGCAACGGCCCGGGTGCGGGCTTCCTCCCGACCTGGGTGAGCTCTCAACCCGGAGGGAGGTCCTCGATGAGAAGGACCATCGTGGCGTGTGTCGTCACCGCACTCGTTGTGGGCGGTGGCACGGCTACGGCCCAGAAGCTCATCACGAGCGGCGACATCAAGGACGGCACGATCAAGAGCGCCGACATCAAGAACGGCACCATCAAGACCGAGGACATCAAGAAGAGCACGATCACCCGCGATCGATCTGGAGAAGAAGGTGCGGCGACTCCTCGACGAGAGGGCGCGGCGGGACCGGCCGGACCGACTGGGCCCGGGGTGCACAGGGTCCGCAAGGGGCCCGCAAGGGTGACGCCGGGCCCGAAGCTGTCGCCGGTCACTGGGGCGTCTATAACCGGAACACGATCGGCTCTCCCGGCGCATTCCTACGCTCGGGTCACAGTTGAGCACCGCCACTCGGCGACGGGAGTCTGAACGTTCGGTCCGCTACGCCGACGGCGGCCCGCAGTCTTGGCTCACTCGAAAAGGCGGCGTACGGCAACGAGCTCGACTTCAGCGGCAACCTGGTCGAGAACCTGCGATGTACGGATTCCGCGTCGTACACCACGGGCGAGAACAACGCCGCCGGCGGGAATCCCGAACATGCCGTCGATCACATCGAGGTCGATCCGAACCGAGAACGCGCGTCAACGACGCCAACTTCTCGTCACTGAGACTTCAGTTCCCGCGAACAGCACGCTAACCAGTGGAGCGGCTACATCGACGCCACCACGACCGGCTTGTGGGGCGGCACCGGAGCGGCGTTCGCTGGCGCTACGACGACGATGCAACGGCACGCGCGCTGGCACATTCACGGCCTGAAGGCGTTCCTCGACGCCGTGACGGCAACCCGCGACGATCTTCACCTGGGGATCACCAAGGGCCGCGACTTCTCCTGGCAGGGCGCGGTCGACGGCCTGCGCATCAACGACACTGTCTACGACTTCGAGGAGACCGGCGTCTTCGAGACCGACCCCGCTGAACACCGATGCTACCACGAGGGGCCGCCCAGAGCGGCCCCTCGGCGGGGCCCGGCGATGCCGCTACTGCGCCATCGGCAGCGCCGTCCCGGTGACCTGTGGCACCGGCGGGCCGGACGGCGGCTGGAATACCGCCAGTTCCTGTGGCGTCGCCGCGAGTATGCCGCGGGCCGTGTGGTAGAGCGCCTGGGAGGCCGGGGCGTCGGGCTCCTCGATTACCAGCGGTAGGCCGTTGTCGGCGCTCACGCGCAGCTCCTCCTGGAGCGGGATCTTGCCCAGCAGGGGCACGTCGAGGTCGTCGGCGAGCTGCTGGCCGCCGCCTTCGCCGAAGATCGTGAAGCGCTGGCCGTCGGGGGTCGTGAAGCCCGACATGTTCTCGATCACGCCCAGCAGCTCGAGGTCGAAGCGGCGGGCGGTGTCCGCGGCTCGGGCGGCGACCTTCTGGGCCGCCGGCTGCGGCGTCGTCACCACCACGAAGCGCGCCTGCGGTAGCAGCTGGGCGAGCGTCATCGCCACGTCGCCGGTTCCGGGCGGAAGGTCGATCAGCAGGTAGTCGAGATCGCCCCAGTCGACGTCCTCGAGGAACTGGCGGATCGCCTTGTGGAGCATTGGGCCGCGCCATGTAATCGCTTGGTCGCGCTCGTTCAGGAAGTGCTCGATCGAGATCGCGCGCACCCCCGAGGGGCTGTCGAGCGGGATGATCTTGCGCTCCGCGGACACCTTGGGGCGCCCGTGGACGCCGAGCATGCGCGGGATCGAGTAGCCCCATACGTCGGCGTCGAGCGCGGCCGCCGCGTGCCCGTCGGCCTGTAGTGCAGCAGCGAGGTTGACGGTGACGGTCGACTTGCCGACTCCGCCCTTCCCGGAGCCGACGCAGATGACGTTCTTGACCATCGCGAGCGCGCCCTCGGGCAGTCCGCCGCCTCGGCCGAGCCGCTGCGAGAGCGACTGC
Organism: uncultured Thermoleophilaceae bacterium; assembly: GCA_963751835.1. Taxonomy (GTDB): domain Bacteria; phylum Actinomycetota; class Thermoleophilia; order Solirubrobacterales; family Thermoleophilaceae; genus JACVRW01. The sequence continues at coordinate 14,261 of CAVVWD010000031.1, forward strand.
TTCTCCTGGTCCGAGAGCACGTCGAAGCCGACGTTCACGTGGCTGACTCCCAGGCTCGAGACCTTCTCGGCCACGGCCTTTTCGAAGTGCGCACGGATCGGGCAGCCGGGCGTGGTGAGCGACACGACCACGTCCACGCGCCCCTCCTCGGGCTGCTCGATGGAGCGGACCATGCCGAGGGTCACGATGTCCTTGCGCAGCTCGGGGTCGATGACCTCGCGCAGGACGTCCTGGATCTGTTCACGGGTAGGCATCCGCATCCATTCAAGCAAAAGCACGGTTCGGCGCCACAAACACAAACGGGGGCCCGCTGAGGGGCCCCCGTTCGTTTACTGAGGGAGGAGAGATACTGCACTGCCGGCGAGATATGTGACCGGCAGTTCTGCCCCGGGTCCGCTCTCTCCGGTGCGGTCGGGGAGAAGGTGTTGCTCTAGGCGAGCGAGCTGACGCGAGAGACGACGCCCTCAGCCTGGCTCTGCACCTCGCGGCGCGTGGCGCTGACCTGGCGCTCGAACTCGCGACGGGTCGAGCGGACCTGCTTCTCGGCCTCGCGGCGGTTCTGCTTCACGGTCCGGACGGCCTTGTTGCGACGCTGCCGGAGCTCGCGCTCGACGCGGGTGCGGGTCTTCTTGACCTGGCGCACCGCGCGGTTGCGGGCGGTGTTGCCGCGGCGCTCGAACTTCTTCAGGTCGCCCGACACGCGCTTGCCGACCTTCTCGAGCTCCTTCTCGGCGCTCTCACGACCGGCCGTGTACGGCTTGACGACGTCCACGACGGCATCGCGCGCGACGAGGGCGGCGCCGACGGGGATGAGGACGCTGCGCTCGGCCTGAGCCTGCAGGACATCGAGCGGGTTGCGCTCGGCCTGGGCGCGAGTGGCGGCGGCCTGCTTGGCGGCCTGGCTGCGCTTGGCGGCGTTACGACGGCGCGTGGCAGCGGCCTTGCGAGCGGTCGCCTTGCGCTGAGTCTCGGTCTGGGTAGCCATTGGATTGCTCTCCTTCTGGGCGGGGTTCCTGCCCGTCCCTCTGGACGTAAGCTTATTACTTCTAAGTTCCGTAGAACTATACCAACGTAACCCCCGGGGCCGGAGGGTTACACCCCTGCCGCGGGCGGGCAGGGGAAGCGGCGCCCGGTCGCCCGGGATCCGCCCGGCGCCGGACCGCCCCTCAGGCCGCCGCCAGACCTCCCGAGCCGGTGCGCTCGAGCCAGTCGTCCGGATGCTCGAGCTCGTCGAGCGAGGGCAGGGCGGCAGGGTCCGCCCACACCCTGTTCAGGCCCTCGATGCCGGCGTTGGCCACCACCGCGTCGCTGAAGCCCTTGCCGAGCTCGTACTGGCGCAGTTTGACGTCGAAGCCGAGCAGCCGCTCTACGATCCGTTCCGGCGCGGAGCGCCCGCGGCGGCGCGCGTCCATCGCCTCGCGGAGGCGCTCGTGACCGGGGATGGCGCGCTCGGCGATCACGTCCATGACGTGCTCGGAATAGCCCTCGATCACCGCCATCGCCGCCTGGATGCGGTTCATCATCGCGCGCTGCTCATGGCTCTGGACGAGCGCCGCCAGCCCGCCTTCGCGGAACGCCTCGATCAACTTCGCCGGATCCGGAATCGACGGCATTCCGCCGGCGCTGCCGCGCTCGATCCGCACCTCCACGGTCTCCAGGTAGCTGCGCAGCAGGCCGCTCATGTGCTCACGCAGCCAAGACACGCCGCCGAACTGGTAGACGTGGGTCAGCTCGTGCGCGCAGACCCAACGCCCGAAGGCGCCTGCGTCCACATCGAGCTCGCGCACGGCCTTGCCGAGGTTCGGCCCCACGAACAGCAGCCGCGGCGGCGCGTCGCCGCCCAGGAGCGACACGTCGTACTGCCCGAGCACGCGGTGCGACAGGTAGCCCGTGACGAGGCCGACCTCGGCCGCCAGCGTCGCCGACGCGCCCAGGCGCAGCGCGCCCGCGAGCGGCCCGGCGAACTCGAGCCGCGCTTCGAGCCGCTCGGCCACCGGGTCGAGCATCTTTGCGAACGAGTCCAGGTTGACCTGAGTCCAGTCGGCCCTCGTCAGCGCCTCGGCGGCCGGCCTCGGCACGGACAGGGCGAGCCGCGTGTAGTCCTGGACGTGGGGCTCCATCTCGGCGCACAGCGCCGCGACGTCGAGGCCTGAGTCGCCCGCGCCGTCGCCGCCGGCTGCGAGCCGCGCGAGCGTGCGTGCGATCGACCAGTCGACCATGCCGTGACGAAAGCTACTCGTCGTCAGAGCTCGGGAAGCCGCTGCTCCTGCTCCGCCACCGGCCCGAACAGGTCACCGTGCTCCTCCACACGCTCGAGCACGTCGCCGGCCTCGAACGCGAGCTCCTGCGGATCGCCCCGCTCGATCTCCTCCCAGGCGAGCGGCGTGGACACGGTCGGCCGCTCCCTCGCGCGCAGCGAGTAGACGCAGACGGTCGTCTTGTGCTCGTCGTTCTGGCTCCAGTCGATGAGCACCTTGCCGGCCCGCAGGTCCTTCCTCTGGCTGGCCACGATCAGCTTCGGGTGCTGCGTCTCGAGATGGCGCGCGAGGGCGTTCGAGATCAGCTTCGTGCCGCCGCGGTAGTCGACGTCGTCGGAGTTGAGCGGAACGTAGACCTGGATGCCCTTCGAGCCGGAGGTCTTGGCGTAGCAGTCGAGCCCGAGCTGGGCGAGCGCCGCGCGCAGGATGACGGCCACCTCGCAGCACTCGGCGAGCCCGGCCCCGTCCCCGGGGTCAAGGTCGAACGCCATCAGGGTCGGGCGCGACATGTCGTCCGCCTTCGACAGCGAGGGATGCAGCTCGAGATCCGCCAGGTTGGCCGCCCACACGAGCGTCGGCAGGTCGTCGCAGATGCAATAGCTGATCCCGCCGATCCGCTCCTTGCGCACCCAGTCGGGCGCATGCGAGGGACAGTTCTTCTCGTAGAAGTACTCGCCCTCGACCCCGTCTGGATAGCGCTTGAGGGTGAGCGGCCGCCCGCGGAGGTGCGGCAGCAGGGCCGGGGAGACACGCGTGTAGTAGTCGATCACCTCACCCTTGGTGAAGCCGACCTGCGGATACATGACCTTGTCCAGGTTGGACAGCGAGAGCCGGCGGCCCTCCACCTCCACCTCGACCCGGGTCTGGGCCACCTACTTCTTGGCGGTGGTCTTCTTGCGCGAGCTCTTGGTGCCGTTCGAGCCGTCGCCCGAGCGCTTCTTCTTGGAGCCGCTCTCGCTCGGGCCCTTGGCGGCCGAGATCGAGGCCTCCAGGGCCGCCATCAGGTCGGGCACCTTCCGCGGCTCCTCCTCGGGTGTCTCGATCGTGATCGTCTCACCGGCGGCCTTGCGCTCAATCAGATCGAGTACGCGGTCGCGGTACTCGTCGCGGTACTGGTCGGGCTCGAAGTCCGCCGAGAGCGACTCGATCAGCTGCGTGGCCATCTCGAGCTCGCGCTCGCTCGTCTTGCCGCCGTCGACGGTGAGCTCGTCGAGCGAGTCGGGGGGAATCACCTCGTCCGCGAACAGCATCGTCTCCATCGCCAGGGCGCCGTCGCGGGGGCGCAGCGCCACGAGACTCTCCTTCGAGCGGATCACGACGCGGGCGATGGCGACCTTGCCCGCCTCCTCCATCGCGTCGACGAGGAGCTTGTAGGCCTTCTCAGCGCCCTTGTCAGGAGCGAGGTAGTACGGATGGTCGTAGAAGATCGGGTCGATCTGGTCAAGGTCGACGAAGGCCTCGATGTCGATCGTCCGGGTCTTCTGAGGCTCCAGCGCCTCGAGCTCGCCCGGCTCGATCGTCACGTAGCGGTCGGGGCTGATCTCGTAGCCCTTGACGATGTCGTCGTACTGGACCTCCTCGCCATCCGGCCCCACCCGCTGCTGGCGGATCCGCTGCCCGGACTTCGAGTCGATCTGGTGGAAGCGGACGGTCTTGCGTGAAACGGCGCTGAACAGCTTCACCGGGATGTTGACCAGTCCGAAACTGATCGCTCCGCTCCAGATCGCGCGTGCCATGACCTGAAGATACCTGGCGCACCTCGTTTTACCCTGCTTCGCGGGTGCTTTCTTGCGGGTCCTTGTCGGGTCGCAGGCCCTTGAATGACGGTGCGCGCAGGGTCCCGCTGCGCGTCCACTCGCGGAACTCGACCTCGGCGACGAGCTCGGGCTCGACGAACACGGTGCCCTTCGGCGGCTGCCGTCCCACGAACGGGCTCGTGTCGCGCCGGCGCGACTCGAGCTCCCGGCCGAGCAGCCCGAGCATCTCCTGGTTGAAGCCCGTGCCCACCTTGCCCGCGTAGACGAGCTTCTCGTCCTCCATCACCCCCACCGCGAGCGCGCCGAGCTTCCCGCTGCGCCCGCCCTCACCGGGAGTCCAGCCGCCGATCACGACGTCCTGGATGTTCACGTTCTTGACCTTGATCCAGCCCGACGCGCGGCGGCCCGGCTCGTAGGGGCTGTCGAGCCGCTTGGCGATCACGCCCTCGATGCCGAGGTTCCTGGTCGCCTCGAGGAGGGCGGTCCCCTCGCCGCGGTGGTAGGTGGGCGTGCGCCACGCGGGTCCCTCGAGCTCGAGCTCCTCGAGGATTGTGCGTCGATCCTCGTAGGCGAGCGGGAGGGTGAGCCGGCCGTCGAGATAGAGCAGGTCGAAGATCACGTAGGTGACGGGCGTGTCGCGCATGCGTCGCCTAACGGCCGAGTCAGAGGCGAGGTGCATGCGCGACTGTAGGCGCTCGAAGCTGGGCCGGCCGTCGTCGTCGAAGGCGACGATCTCCCCGTCGAGGATCAGCCGCCGGGCGCCCAGTTCGCGCGAGAGCTCGCGCACCTCGGGGTAGCGCGGAGTGAAGTCGGTGAAATTGCGGCCCTGAAGGTTGATGTGGCCGTGATCGCTGAAGACAACCGTGCGGATCCCGTCCCACTTGACCTCGAAGCCGAAATCCGCCTCGTTGCGCGGCAGCCTGCCGCTGCGCGCGAGCATAGGCGGGAGGCTGTCGGGCATCGGCTCGTAGCCGGGGTCCTCGGGCGGGTCCATGCGGTGGATGAGCCAGTCCTGCTCACGCGTCCGGAACAGCGCGTAGCGGCCGCGGAGGCGCTCGCCGTGGAAGGTCGCGATCACCTCGGTGTCGCGGAACTTCTCGGGCTCGAAGGTGCCGCGATCCCAGACCTCCATGGTGCCCGCGCCGTATTCGCCCTTCGGGATCTCGCCCTCGAACTCGAGGTACTCGAGCGGGTGGTCCTCGGTCCGCACGGCTAGGCGGTTCTCGTCCGGGTGGGCGGGGATGCCGCGCGGGAGCGCCCACGACGCGAGCGTGCCGTCGTGCTCCAGGCGCAGGTCCCAGTGGAGGCGGCGGGCGCGATGCTCCTGGACGACGAAGCGCGGGGCGTCCTTCGTAGTGCCGGCGCGGCCCTTGGGCTCTGAGGTCTTCTCGAAGTCGCGCTTCTTCCGGTAGCTGCCGAGCCGATCCGCCACAGGAAGAATCCTGACGGTCTACGAGCGCGCGAGCGGTGTGGAGTCGAGTGCCTCGCGCAGTTCGTCGATCGAGCCGAACACCCGCGCGGCGCCCGCGTCGAGCAGCTCCTGCTCCGAGAAGCCGCCCGTCAGCACCGCGAGCGTCTCGATGCCGGCGCGCCCGGCGGCCTCGCAGTCGAAGGTCGAGTCGCCGACCATCACCCCAGTGCGGTCGCCCGCCTTCTCGAGCGCGGCCACCACCAGGTCGGGCTCTGGTTTGGTCGCCTCGACGTCGGCGGATGTCGTCCATCCATCCGCGAGATCCCGGGCATCCAGGAGGTCGAGGTAGTGGTCGACCTCCTGCTGTTTGGCCGAGCTCGCCAGCACCACCGGATGGCCCGATTCCTTGAGGTCGACGATCAGCTCGCGCGCGCCGTGCAGCGGCTCGACCTCCTCGATCATCGCCATGTAGAGGGTCTTCTCGGCGCCGCGGATGTCGTCGCCCTTCTCCTCCTCGACGCGCTCCCCGCACAGCGCGCCGACGAGCTGGTCGCCGCCCATGCCGATGTGACGGTGTATCCGCCAGACCGGCAGCAGCTCACCTAGCTGTCGAAAGGCGCGGTACCAGGCGATCGCGTGGTGGTAGTTGGTGTCGACGAGCGTGCCGTCGACGTCGAGGATCGCGGCGGGCGACATGGCCCGGCTAACCGGCGGGTCAGTCCTCGTCCGGGGTCTCCGGGCCCTTGGGGTCGGGCTGGGGGGCGTCGGGTGGCTCGGGCTGGGGTTGCTCGGGCGGAGCGGGAGCGGGGACCTCGGTGCTGGGCGGGGCATCTGACGGGACCTCTGTCATGCGACGCTCGTTCCCGGCGCGGCCGGCGGGAAACGGCTCAGGCGGCGACCTCGGCGAGTCCTTCGCGAAGCTCGCGTACGCGCTCGACGCCCTCCGACTCGCGAGCGTTCGCAATCAGGTCCAGCACCGCCTCCTCGACGGCCTGCTGCACGTCCGGCCACGCGGCGGTGTCCTCCATCAGCTCCGGCAGCGCACCGCTGATCGTCAGCCCGCCGTCGAAGCGGTCGAACACGCGTGGATCGATGTACGAGGCGCGGCATACGGCCGGCGTGTTGCCGAGGTAGCGCGCCACCTCCTTCACGGCCCGCGTCTTGGCCCGCTTGCGAGCGCTATTCGAGGTCGCCGCCATGCCGGACACCGCGAGCGCGACGGCCGCGAGCACGGTTCCGCTCCAGGTGCGGAAGTCCTTGGCGGAGAAGTCGCCGCCCGCGGCCTTCTTGACGTAGGCGTTCACGTCGGCCGACTTGACGTCGACCCAGCGGCCGCTCTCCTTGAACGCGAGCAACTCCTCCCCACCACCACGGCGGCGCTTCAGCGTGCTGACGATCTCGGCGACCACGGGGTCGCCGACGGCCTGCACCCGCCGAGCTCCCCCCTTGGCCTCGTAGTCGAAGGTCACCTGGTCGCCGTTCACGGTCGCGTGCCGCCTCTGCATCGTGGCGATTCCGTAGGTGTCGTTCTCCTCCGCGTAGTCCTCGGAGCCGATGCGAAAGAAGCCGCGGTCGAGCAGACGCGTGGCGCAGGCGAGCACGCGCTCTCGCGGCATGCCCGTGCGCTTGAGGTCCTTGTTGACACGCCTCCGCAGCCGCGGCAGCGCCCGAGCGAACTCGATCATCTCCTCGAACTTCTCCCGGTCGCGGCGCTCGCGCCAGAGGTCGTGGTAGCGGTACTGCTTGCGCCCGGCGGCATCCGTCCCGGTCGCCTGGATGTGCCCCATCGGATAGGGACAGATCCAGACCTCCCCCCAGGCCGGCGGAATGGCGAGCTCCCGGATCCGGTCGATCATCGACGGCTCGGTGATCCGCCGCCCCTCATCATCGAGATACTCGAAACCCTTACCGCGCCGTCGGCGCCGGATGCCGGGGCCGGCACAGTCCACTCTCCTGAGACGGGCCATCGGCGCCTAGTGCCCGCCAAGTGCGGGCATCAATCCTGCCCTGACCACCGTATAGGTGGGCGATCCAGGACAAATAGGAAGTTCCGGCCCCCCGACAGACCCACCCGCCCTAGAACATCCCAAGCAACCGCTCCACCACCTCTGGCGAGCGGCCCGCCGCGGCCCGCGACCGCATCTCAAGATCAAGGCCATCCCCGCCGGGGAACGCCACCACCCCGCCCACCTCGGTCACAAGCAGCTGCGCCGCGGCCACGTCAACGGAGCGCACCGCGCGCAGCGTGACCATCGCGTCGAGCTGGCCCATGGCCACGAGGCAGAGGCTCATCGCCACCGACCCAAGTGCCCGGAGGCGGCGCGCCCCGACCTCGGCGAGGGCCGGGGCCACGCCCGCCACGAGCGCCGGCCGGGCCGTCTCCAGGCCGAGGACCTCGAGCGGCCCGGGCTCGAGCGGCCGCAGCCGCTCCCCCGACACGAACGCCCCCTCACCGCGCACCGCCCACCAGTCCCGCGGGACCGGCACGTCGCGTCCGCCGCTGGGCGCCAGCTCAGCCACGAACCCGACCTGGACGTCCTCCATGCCCCCGCCGGAGGCCACCGCGATCGACACGCACGCGAACGGCAGGCCGCGCTTGGCGTTGAGGGAGCCGTCAACGGGATCAATGACCACCCGGACCGTCCCCCCGCCTCCGACCGGCAGCTCGCCGCGCTCCTCGGAGATCGCCGTGACGGGCACATCGAGCGCCTCCAGCTCCGCGAAGATCGCGTCCTCGGCGGCCCGGTCGATCACATAGGCGGTGTCGCCGCCCTCGCCGCGGCCGGTCTCGACCGAGCGCTCGGCGCGTGTCGAGTAGGACGCCACCGCCTCCCGTGCGGCCGCGCCCGCGCGCCGGCAGAAGCCGAGCCAGTCGGCATCGGGAAGACTCATCAGGCGGCGTATCCTAGGCGGGGATGCCCGATCCGCTAGACGGCCTCAACCGCTCGCAGGAGCAGGCCGTCACCCACCCGGGCGGCCCGCTCGTGGTGGTGGCGGGCGCCGGGACCGGCAAGACGCGCACGCTCACCCGCCGCTTCGCCTGGCTCGTCGAGCAGGGGGTGCCGGCCGACGCGATCCTCGCGCTCACCTTCTCGTCGGCCGCCGCTGCCGAGATGCGCGAGCGGCTCGAGTCGCTCGTCGAGTCGCCCTACGAGGAGCTGCATGTGGCGACCTTCCACTCGTTCTGCACGCGCCTGCTGCAGGACGAGGCGCTCGAGGCCTGCGTCGACCCCTTCCTCTCCCCGGTGACGCCGGCCGACCGGCTCGCCCTTTTGCTCGAGCGCATCGACGACCTGTCCCTGCGCCATCACGAGATTCGCGGCAACCCCGCGCCGCTGCTCGCCAGCTTCGTGTCGCGGATCGATCGCCTCAAGGACGAGATGGTCTCCGCCGACGACTACCGCCGCTACGCGGACGGGCTCGCCGCGGAGCCGGGCGGCGACGCCGCGCGCGCCCGGACGGAGCGCGAGCGCGAGTTCGCCCGCCTGTACGCCGATCACGACCGGTTGCTCTCCGAGCGCGGGGCGCTCGACTTCGGCGACCTGATCCTGCGGGCGTTCCGCCTGTTGCACGAGCGCCCGCACGTGCGCGAGCGGGTGGCGAGGCGCTTCCGCCACGTGCTCGTCGACGAGTACCAGGACACGAACTTCGCGCAGGGGATGCTGCTGCGGCTGCTCGTGGAGGAGCACCGCAACGTCACGGTCGTGGGCGACGACGACCAGGCCATCTACCGCTTCCGCGGCGCCTCGCAGAAGAACCTGCTCGACTTCCAGCGCGAGTTCCCGGACGCGCAGGTCGTGCGCCTCGAGCACAACTACCGCTCGGGCAGGCGAATCCTCCAGGCGGCCATGGCGGTCGTGGCACCCGCGCCCGAGCGGATCCCCAAGAAGCTGAAGGGGGCGAGCGGCGGGCGCGTGCGCTTCTGGCGCTGCCACACAGAGCGCGCACAAGCGCAGGCGGTGGCCGCCGAGGCGGAGCAGCTGATTGCAGCCGGCACTCCGCCGTCCGAGATCTGCGTGCTCGTCCGCTCCGTCAAGGCCGAGGGCGCGACGATTGCCTCGGCGCTCGAGGAGCGCGCGGTGCCGGCCCGCACCTGCGGCGCCGCCGCCTACTTCCAGCGCGCCGAGGTGCGCGACGTGCTCGCCTGGCTGCGTGCGCTGGCGGACCCGAATGACTCCGGCGCAGTGGTGCGGGCGCTCTCGCGCCCACCCGTCGAACTGCGCTCCGTCGACGTGGCGCGGCTCACACAGCTCGCCCGCCGGCGAAAGCTCGACATGCCGAGCGCGGTTGCGGCCGCGCTCGAGGGCCCGCAGCTCTCCGAGGAGGGCCGCGACCGTGCGCGCACGTTCCTGCGCCTCTACCGCTCCGCCTCCGGCGCCTTCGACGACCGCCGCCCCGACGCCTTCGTGCTGCGCCTGATCGAGCGGATCGGGCTGCGCCGCCAACAGGTGTTCGCAACCCAGGCGGACACCGTCGAGCGACTGCGCAACATCGCCAAGCTGTCCGAGCTGGCCGGCGCCTACATGCGCCGTGAGCCGCAGGCCACCGCACGCGACTTCACCCGCTACCTCGCCGCCGTGGCCGAATCGGGACTGCGCGAAGAGGAGGCCGTGGGCATGGTGGGGGCACCTGCCGTACAGGTGATGACCATGCACGCCGCCAAGGGGCTCGAGTTCGATCACGTGTTCGTGCTAGGGCTGTCGGCGGCGCGCATGCCGGGGCCGTTCCGGGTCCAGGCCGACGGCGTCCCGGACGAGCTCCTTAAGGAGCGGCTGCCGGGGGCCGGCGGACGCGAGGAGCACGAGGCCGAGATGCGCCGCCTGCTCCACGTGGCGATGACGCGAGCGCGCAAGGGGCTCGTCCTGGCCTGGGCCGAGGGCGCGCAGCCGGGCGCCACGCCTCGCCCGTCGCCCTTCTACGAGGACGCGCGAGCCGCCGTGGAGGTCGAGGAGGAGGCCTTCGAGGAGGAGCTCTTCGGGCCGGCGGAAGGGCTTCATTCGACCTTCCGGATCATGCGCGACGAGCTCCTCGACACCGTCGCCCGCGTGGGCGGGCGGCTCGGGGAGATGCGGCTCGACACCTACCTGGACGTGGACCAGGCGGTGTCGCGCTATCTCGAGTTGATCAAGGTGGCGGCTCTCATCGAGCGCGCCAAGGAGGGCGAGTCGCTAGAGCGGGCGCTCTCGGAGGTCAACGAGATCCTCGTACAGTGCGCCACCCCGGAGCAGCGCGAGCTCCTCGAGCAATCCGCGCTCGACGGCTGGCTGCGCGACTCCGAGCGCGAGCCCGGCGCCCGGCCCGCGGGGGACGGCAATGGCTCCGAGCCGTCGCTCGATCCCTTCATCCCACGGCGCGGCCGCGGCCTGATGCTGTCCGCGAGCGACATCGACACCTACAGGATCTGCCCGCTCAAGTACAAGTTTGCGCGCGTCTTCCGAATACCGCAGGAGCCCACGATCCACCAGCGCTTCGGGATCGTCGTCCATCAGGTGCTCGAGCGCTTCCACTCTCAGGGAGGCGGCTCGCTCGCGCAGCTGATGGAGCTCTTCGATGCCTCGTGGCGCCGCTCCGGCTTCGGCGAAACGGACGACGAGAAGCAGTTCCGCGAACGCGCGGTGGACGCGCTCGAGCGGTACTGGGCCGAGGACCGCCGCTCGGAGGCAGAGCCAGTCTGGTTCGAGCGCTCGTTCGCGTTCCGGCTCGGGCCACACCTGCTGCGCGGCCGGGTCGACCGTGTCGACAGGCATCCCGACGGGACCTACGAGCTGATCGACTACAAGACCGGCAAGTCGAAGTCGGCGGAGGACCTCCGCGAGGACGTCCAGCTCTCGCTCTACCAGATGGGTGCGCGCGAGTCGTGGCGGCTCGAGACCTCCGCGCAGAGCTATCTCTACGTGCTCACGGGCGAGAAGGTGCCGGTCGAGCACTCCGAGGAGGAGCTCGAGCGGGTCAAGGCGACCGTGGCGGAGATCGCCGGCGGGATCCTCAAGCAGCAGTTCGAGCCGACCCCGTCGAGCGAGATCTGCCGCTTCTGCGACTACCGGATCATCTGCCCGGCGGCGGAGAAGTAACTAGCTGTCGTCCGGGCCGCGCTGGCGCAGAAAGCGCTGGAAGTCGCGGGCGATCGTGTCGGCCGAGGGCAGGCTGTCCTCGTCGGGCGGGTTCTCGGCCGTCACCTCGTCCATCGCGGTCTCGAGCCGCTCCACGAATGCCTTGACCTCTGGATCGCTCGCCACCGCGGCGCTCACCTGGCGCTCGTAATCATCGGCCGCGGACTCGAGCTCGCCGGCGTCGACCGCCACACCGGCGATCCCCTCGAAGCCGCGAACGAGCGCCAGCGCGACCTTCGGGTTGGGAGACGCGGCGACGTAGTGGGGCACCGAGGCCCACAGGCTCGCCGCCGGCAGCCCTGCATCGGCGCAGGCGTGCTGGAGCACACCGACTATCCCAGTCGGCCCCTCGTAGCTCGGCGGGTCGAACCCGAGCTGCTCTACAAGTGACCTGTCCGAGCCGATGCCGGTGAGAGAGACCGGTCGGCTGTGCGGAACGTCGGCGAGCAGCGCTCCGAGGGTGATGACCATGCGCACGTCCAGCTCCCGCGCCGTGCCGATCACACTGTCCGTGAAGCGGCGCCAGCGCAGCGACGGCTCCACGCCCTCGAGCATCACCAGATCGCCCTCGGCGCCGGGCACCTCGGCCACCGATACGTGGTTCTCCGGCCAATCGATCTTCCGCGTGCGCCCCTCCGTGAGGCGGACCGTCGGGCGGACGGCAGTGAAGTCGTAGAACTCCTCGGGGTCGATGCGCGCCACGTCCGACGCCTCGAACGAGCCGTGTATGAACGAGAGCGCCGCGGATGCGGCCTCGCCGGCGTCGTTCCAGCCCTTGAACGCGCACACCATGACCGGCTTCCGGAGCCTCGGTCGCGTGTCCCAGATCACGTCGCTCATCACTCTCACCGTACTCGACGCCCGGGGATAGGCCGGGTGGGCGTCCGCTCGGGCGATCAGGATTGGCGGAATGAGCGTGGCCGAGCTGAGAGCCGGTGGCGAGATCGAGGGCGTTTTTGCCTGCACTCGCAAGGACCGGCTGACCGCGCGCAACGGCAGTACCTACCTCGCCGTGGAGCTGCGTGACCGCACCGGCGCCATCCCCGGGCGCGCGTTCCGGGACGCTGACTTCCTCGCCGGTCAGTTCGAGCGCGGCGACCTGGTCAGCGTACGCGGACGCGTGGAGCGCTTTCGCGACGAGTTGCAGGTCGACCTCAAGGCGATCCGCCGCGCCGAGAACGGGGCCGCCGATCCGGCCGAGTTCCTGCCGGTGGCCTACCGCGACGTCGACGAGCTCGATGGCTTCGTCGAACATCTTGCACGCGAGGTCCACGACCCGGACCTGCGCCGGCTGGTCGACTCATTCCTCGGGGACAAAGCCTTCCGTGCCGACTTCCGCCGCGCCCCGTGTACCCGCTCTGGCCACCACGCCTACCTCGGCGGGCTGCTCGAGCACACGGTCGCCGTCGCCACGCTCGCGGCCGAGACCGGCACGCTCCATCCGCGCCTGAACAGCGACGTGCTCCTGAGCGCGGCGATCCTCCACGACGCCGGGAAGATCCGCGAGTTCGAGCTCGGCGCGGAGATCGCGTTCACCGAGGCGGGCTCGCTCATCGGGCACCTTACGCTCGGGATGGAGCTCGTGAGCGAGCGCGCACGTCTGAGCGGCCTTCCGGACGCAAAGCTCCACGCTCTCTCGCACTGCATCCTCGGCCACCACGGTCCCGACTCCCTGCCCGCGCGTCGCTTTCGCTCCGCCGAGGCGCTGACGCTCTACCGGCTGAACGCGCTGGATGCCGGGGTCAAGGGCGCGCTCGAGCACGGGCTGGACTGAAGTTAGTCTCCTCGTCCCGTGGTTTCGGACGTAGGCATCCTGCCCTGGCTCGAGCGGCTGCGCGTGGAGGTTCCCGGCCTCGAGCTGCTCGACGTGCACACGCACATCGGGTTCAACGACCCGGACGGATACAGCTGCGGAGGCGAGGAGCTCCTCGCGGCGCTGGAACGGATCGACGGCCGGGCCGTTGTCTTCCCGATGCACGAGCTGGACGGCTACCCGCCGGCCAACGACATGGTCATCCGCGAGGCCCTCGACTCCGGGGGGAGGCTGTTCGCCTTCAGCCGGCTCGACCCGCACGACAACCCTCTGGCCGAGGCCGAGCGCACGCTCGCCGCGGGCGCCCGCGGAATCAAGCTCCACCCCCGCGCGGAGCGGTTCACGCTCGACCACCCCGGCCTGGAGCCGGTCTTCGCGCTGGCGGACGAGCGCCGGCTTCCGATCATGTGCCATGCGGGGCGCGGCATCCCGGCTCTCGGCCGCCACGCGGTCGAGGCCTGCGCGCGCTATCCGGGCATGCGGCTGATCCTCGCGCACGCGGCCATCTCAGACCTCGCCTGGATCTGGCGCGTGGCGCCCGCGCACCCCAACCTCTTCTTCGACACGTCCTGGTGGTCCCCAAGCGACCTCCAGGCCCTGCTCGCGCTGGTGCCACCGGGCCAGGTCCTGATGGCGAGCGACGCGCCCTATGGCGCTCCGGCGTGGGGCGCGGCGAACGCGCTCCGCCACGCTCTCCAGGTCGGGCTCGGCGAACAGCAGGTGCGCGGCGTGCTCGGCGGGCAGGCCGCCCGCTTGCTCGCCGGCGAGGAGCCGCTCGACCTCGGCCCGGCACCAGGCGCCGGCCGGCTCTCTCGCGACCCGCTGCTCGATCGCGTCTACGCCTTCCTGCTGAGCGCGCTCGGACAGATGTTCAACGGCGTCGAGCCTACCGAGACGCTGGCGCTGGTACGGCTCGCCTGCAACATGGGTGACGACGCCCCGCAGGCGGAAGTCTGCGCGTCGATACTCGCACTGCTCGACGAAAGGGACGGCTACTCGGCCCAGGGCGACGGCCGCCCTGAGCGCTTCGCACCCGGGTTGCACTTCGTGGTCGCCGCGGCGAGCTTGGCGCGAACGCCCGATGTGCCCATGCCCTGATCGTTTGCGCGGTTCCCGCCCGGGTAGCCCGGTTAAAAGGGTCACCGGAGCCACTCGCCTGGACCTGCGGGGACGTCGTGCGGAGCCGGTGACCCTCTCTAACCTCCGCGTCCGTCCTCGCCCGAAGAATCACCGAGCACGAAGACCTCGAAGCCGACTGCCGGGTGGAACGTCACCTGGCTGTTGTAGGCGATCACCGGGCGGCCGGTGATCTCCTGCACCGCCTCCTTCAGCCTGTCCTGCACCGTGTCCTGGAATCTCAGCCGTACCGCGCGCACGAGCTGCTCGTGCCCGCTGTCGACAAGGGTGCGCTCCACCGTGGTGAGGAAATCCTCGACGACACAGAGCATGTTGTCGTCGAACGCGTAGGTCTTCGCCTTGGTCGGCCCTCGTCCGTAGTACTCGCTGAAGATCCCGACGATCGCGTTCGAGACGGCAGCGAGTTGCTCGCCCTCGGCCTCGGCCTCGACGGAGCTCACGCGACCTCCCGGAGCGCCTCGAGCTCGCGTCGCATCGCGAGGCGCTTGAGCGCCTTCGACTCGAGCTGGCGCACGCGCTCAGCCGACAGGCCCAGCCGGCGACCGGTCTCGCGCAGCGGCTGCGGGTCCTGCCCGTCGATCCCGTAGCGCAGCCGGATCACGCGCCGCTCGGTCTCGGGCAGCTCCTCGACGGTCCGCCGCAGGAGCTCCTCGCTCAGGCTCAGCTCGACCTCCTGGTCGACCGGCGGCGAGTCGCCCTCGAGGAGGTCGCGCAGCGAGGTGTCGCCCTCCTCGCCCACCGGCCGGTCGAGGCTCGTGACCGTGCGGGCCGCCTCGCGGACCTCCTCGACCTGGGTTAGCGGAAGCTCGGCGGCGGCGGCTATCTCCTCGTCGGTCGGCTCTCGCCCGAGCTTCGCCTGCAGCTCGCGCTCGGTGCGCACGATCTTGCGCTCGCGCTGGCCGATGTGCACCGGGATCCGGATCGTGCGCGCCTTGTTGGCGAGCCCGCGCTGGATCGCCTGGCGGATCCAGAACGTCGCATAGGTCGAGAACTTGTAGCCCTTGCGCCAGTCGAACTTCTCGGCCGCGCGGATCAGGCCGAAGATTCCCTCCTGGATCAGGTCGAGCAACGACAGCTCCTGGCCCTGGTACTTCTTGGCGATCGAGACGACCAGGCGCAGGTTCGAGTTGATCATGCGCTCCTTGGCCTCGAGGTCGCCCTGCTCGATCCGCTTCGCGAGCTCGATCTCCTCGGCAGCGGTCAAGAGCGGGTACCGGCGGATTTCGTTCAAGAAGAGCTGCAGTGCGTCCGTCGTCGCCGCGGCCAGCTCGCCGTTGCGGAAGCTGGCGGGCTCGACGCCGGGACGCCCGCAGTCGTCCGACAGCTCGATGCCGCGGTTCTCGAGCTGCTCCTCGATGTAGTCGACATCGTCCGCGAGCAGGTCGAGGGCCTGCACCACCTCGTCCAGCTCGGAGATGTTCACGCAGCCACGTTCCTCGCCCCGACTGACCAGGGCGGCGACTTCGGGACGCCCCGCGAGCTCCGTGGCGCTCACGGGTTGGATGCTACGCCCACCCAGCCCCTGCCGCTACATGCGCTCTACGCCAAGCTGGAAGCGTCGTCGACCATCTCGAGCCGTTCCTCCAGGCGGGTGATCGCGAAGACGCGCTGCACAGCGTCCGGCCCGCGCACGACCACGAGGCGGCGGCCGTTCTCTCGCGCGCGCTCGTCGGCGGTGACAACGGTCCGCAAACCGGTCGAGTCGAGGAAGGTCAGATTGGAGAGATCGAGGACGAGCACGGACGGTCCCTCGGCCTCCACGCGGCGCAGCTCCTCCTGGACCTTGCCGACGCTCGAGAGGTCGAGCTCGCCCTTCAATGAAATCGTCACCTGTCCGCCCGAGTCCTGGGTGGTGACCTCGAGGATGTCCATTCGTGCGGAACCTAGCGCAGACCCGCCTTGCCCGCGAGTTGCCAGGCGAATACGAGCTGCATCGCGGCGAACGACAGCTCGAGCGTCCGCTCGGAAACCGCGTTCGCCAGCGCCACCCCGGCGAGCACGCCGAGAGGCGACAGCACGCCGACCACGAGGCCGTCGCGCATCCGCACGTTGCCGTACGAACGCTGGCGCCAGGTGCCCACGAGCGACACGAGCACGATCGCCACGAGCGAGGTGGCCTCCGCCCCAAGCTGCGACTCCTCGGCGAACAGGACGAGGGCCGGCACGAACAGCACGCCGCCGCCGACCCCGAGCAGGCCGCCGGTGACACCCGCGGCGAAGCCGAAAGCGAGCAGGCCGGTGAGGTCGAGGGCGTCCATCTAAAAGATCAACACCGCGGCCGACGCGATCATGAGCGCCACGAAGGCGGCGGCAACCGCCTTCTCGGAGATTCGCTGCTGAATCGCCGTTCCGGCCACGACCCCGGCCACGGCGGGGAGCGCAATCAGGATGCCCTTCCACAGGTCGACGTTGCCGTAGACGGCCTGGGCGGCGGCCGCCAGCGCGCCGATCACGATGATTGCCGCCAGCGAGGTGCCCGTGGCCTCCTTCTGCCCGTAGCCGAGCCAGAGCACCAAGAGCGGCACGATGACGGTGCCCCCTCCGACGCCGAACAGGCCCGAGAACACACCCGCCGCGGTGCCGATGGCGGCGAGGCGGAGGAGCCTGGACGACATCGCGGGGCATACTACGGCCCGTGTCCGCTCCCCCCGCAGAGGCACTCGCCGAAGCGCTGCGGCCGCTGACCCGCGATCCGTCGCAGGCGGCGATCTTCTGCGACGTCGACGGCGTGCTGGCTCCGATCGTGGGGCGGCCCCAGGACGCGCATGTGCGAGAGGAGACCTCTGTCCTGCTCGGCAGGCTCGCGCGCCGCTTCGCATGCGTTGCCTGCATCTCGGGGCGCGCGGCCTCAGACGTGCGCCGGCTCGTGGGCGTGGGGGGCATCGCATACGCGGGCTCCCACGGGGCCGAGCTGCTCGAGCCCGGCTCGGCACGACCACGCACCGCGCCGGCCTTCAAGAGCTGGGAGAAGCGCGTGCAGCGTTTCGCCGCCGAGCGCGACACCGGCGAGGCACGGCGGCTGCGAGTGCGGATCGAGGACAAGGGCCCGATCGCGGCCTTCCACTGGCGCGGCGCGCCCGACGAGGACGGCGCTCGCACCCTGCTCGAGGGCCTCGCCCAGGAGGCGGAGGCGGCCGGCTTCGCCACCCACTGGGGCCGCAAGGTCCTCGAGATCCGCCCGCCGGTACCGATCGACAAGGGCCAGCCCGTGCGCGACCTCGTCACGCGGTCCGGTGCGCGCTCCGCGCTCTACGGCGGCGACGACGCCACCGACCTGGACGCGTTCGACGAGCTCGAGTCGCTGATGCAGGAGGGCGTTCTCGAGTCAGCGGTGCGCGTGGGCGTCCGCTCCGACGAGGGCCCGGCGGCCATCGTCGAGCGCGCCGACCTCGTGGTCGACGGGGTCGAAGGGTTCTCGCGGGTGCTGACCGCGCTCGCCGACGCATGACCCTGGCGCCCAAGTGAGGTTTCGGGACTTCCTGCGGGTGTCGGTGATCCTCTTCGGCGGTGCCGCCACGGCGCTCGCGATCGTGTCGGTGGCGGGTGCCACCCGTGAGGACAGCAACACGCTCGTCTACGTGGCGGCGGTCTGGTGGTGCCTCGCCACGCTGGCCGGCCTCTGGCTGGGCCGCCGGCTCGCGCCCACCCCAGGAATAGCAGGGCTGCTCGCGTCGGCGAGCAAGACCAACTCGCTGCCCGAGCTCGAGCCCGGGACGGTGCTCTTCAACCGCCTCTGGGCCCTGATCGTCCTAACGATCGGATCCGCGGTGATCGGCTTCTTCTTTCCCCAGGTGCCCGCCATCGCGACCGGCTACTGCCTGCTCGTGGCCCTCGTCTGGCGGCGCCAGTCGGCCGCTGTCGCCGCCATCGAAGGCCGCGACGGCGTGGAGTTCTGGTTCGATCGCACCTCGCCGTTCGGGCGCCCGCAGCTGCTGCGGCTGCCCGGGCTGCGAAGAATCGAGCCGGTGCCGGGCTACTAGGGGGGTCCCTACGCGCCGCGCTTGCGCATGCGGCGCAGCTCGTCCCAGGGGCGGGTGTTGCCCACCTGCTCGGCCGTGAGCCAAGCGCGCCGCGCCGTTGCGACGCCGTAGCGGATGTTCGCGAGCGTCTCGGTCCCGTGTGAGTCCGAGTCGATCATCAGCGTCACCCCCGCCCGGGCGGCGGCGCGCGCGTAGACATCGTTGAGGTCGCGGCGGTCGGGGTTCGCATTGATCTCGAGGAAGGTCCCCGTCTCGACCGCTTTCGAGATCACACGGTCGACGTCGAGGGCGTAGGGCTCGCGGCGCTCAATCAGACGCCCGGTCGGGTGGCCGATCACGTCGACCAGCGGGTGCTCCATCGCGCGCAACATGCGCTCGGTCTGCTCCTTCTCCGAGAGCCGGAAGGAGGTGTGCAAGCTCGCGACCACCCAGTCGAGCTCGCGGAGCAGATCGTCGTCGTAGTCGAGCGTGCCGTCGGGCAGCACGTTCGTCTCGGTGCCGGTGAGAACGAGCAGGCCGGGGACGTCGAGCGCCCGGATCTCCTCCATCCTGCGCCGCAGTGCATCGGGCTGGACGTCGTCGCCGAAGCCGTGCGACGCCGAGTGGTCGGTGATCGCGATGTACTCGTAGCCGCGCTCGGCAGCCTCCCCAACCATCTCCTCGAGCGTGTTGCGCCCGTCCGAGAGCGTCGTGTGCATGTGCAGGTCGCCGCGCAGGTCGTCCAGCTCGATCAGCTTCGGAAGCTCGCCGTTCCGGGCGGCCTCGAGTTCGCCGCGGTTCTCGCGCAGCTCTGGCGGGATGTAGGCCAGCCCCAGGCGCTCGTAGACCTCCTCCTCGGTGGTGAACGCCTGACTCTCGCCGCTGGCGTCGTCGCTGATCCCGTACTCGCTCACATGCAGCCCGCGCCGGACGGCCTCGGTCCGCAGCGCCTCGTTGTGCCTGCCCGAGCCGGTGAAGTGCTGGAGCAGGTTCCCGAACGCCTCCTCTGGGACGATCCGGAGGTCGACCGCCACGCCGGAGTGGGTCATCACCTTGGCGCCCGCCTCTCCGGAGGTCGCCACCGCGTCCACGGGCGGGAGCTCGCAGAAGGCCGCGGAGAGCGCAGCGGGATCGCTCGACGCGGCCACGATGTCGAGGTCCTTCACCGTGTCGGCCCAGCGGCGCGCGCTGCCCGCCAGCTCCACGCGCACTGCCGCCGGATGGTCGCGCAGCGCGGCCACGAGCTCCTCGCCCACGGAAAGAGCCCTCGAGAGGAGCACGCGCGGCTTGGGGCGTCCGTCGGCGCCGGCCGCCAGCGCGGCCGCCACGTTCTCCTCCGCCTTGCTCCCGAATCCCGGAACGTCCTTGAGGCTGCCGTCCTCGGCCGCCCGCCGGAGGTCGTCGAGCGAGGTGATCCCCAGGTGGTCGTACAGAAGCCGAGCGCGCTTGGGCCCGAGCCCCGGGATCCGGGTCACCTCGACGAGCCCGGCTGGGATCTTCGCCTTCAGCTTGTCGGCGGAGGGGATCGACCCCTGCTCGAGCAGCGCGTCGATCTTCTCGGCGATCGTCTTTCCCACCCCGGCGAGCTCCTCGACCCGTCCTTGCTTGGCGAGCTCCTCGACTGATACGCCCGCCTCGCGGATCGCCTTGGCGGCGTTGCGGTAGGCCACCACGCGGTACACCACCGCGCCGTCCAGCTCGTAAAGGCTCGCCAGCTCCTCGAAGGCGTCCGCTATCTCCGCGTTCCGCATGCCGTGGCTAGGGTACGCGCCCCTTGCCGGGCGCCTGGCTCATCCTGCCGACGTACAACGAGGCCGAGAACATCGAGGCCCTCGTTCGTGCCGCCCTGGTGCAGCTCGAATCGACCGGGATCGGGCACACGATCCTGGTCGTCGACGACGGCTCGCCGGACGGGACCGGCCTGATCGCCGAGCGGCTGTCGGGGGAGCTGGAACCGGTGCGGGTGCTCCACCGTCCCCGGAAGGACGGCCTCGGTCGCGCCTACCTGGCGGGCTTCGCGCTCGCCCTCGAGGCAGGCGCCGAGCTCGTGCTCGAGATGGACTCCGACTTCTCGCACGATCCCGCCGACCTGCCGCGGCTGATCGCCGCCGCGGACGCCGCCGATCTGGTGCTGGGCTCGCGCTACGTCCCAGGTGGCGGCGTGACCGAGTGGGGCAGCGTCCGGAGGCTGCTCTCGCGCGGCGGCTCGGCCTACGCGCGCATCCTGCTCGGCGTGCCGGTGCGCGACCTGACCGGCGGCTTTAAGTGCTTCCACCGGCGGGTGCTCGAGGCAATCGACCTCGAGGACGTGCACGCCGACGGCTACGGCTTCCAGATCGAGCTGACCTACAAGGCGGTCCGCGCCGGCTTCTCCGTCACGGAAGTGCCGATACTGTTTCGGGAGCGCCGCGTCGGATCGTCCAAGATGACCGCGAGGATCGCCCTCGAGGCCGTCTGGAAGGTGCCGGCGCTGAGGCTCAGGCGCTGATGGCGCTCCGGGGAGGAGTGGCGCTATATTTTGTATAGCGACTGGTCCGAGCGAGCGGATCGGGGCGAGCGACCGAGATTAAGGAGCCACTGTGGCAGGCGCACTCAATGAAGTCACCGACGACAACTTCCAGGCTGAGGTCCTCGAGGCCGACAAGCCTGTGCTGGTCGACTTCTGGGCGCCTTGGTGCGGTCCCTGCCGGATCATCGCCCCGCATCTCGAGGAGCTCGACAGCGAGCGCGACGACCTGCGTGTCGTCAAGCTGAACGTGGACGACAACCCGCAGACCGCGGCGCAGTACAACGTGATGTCGATCCCGATGCTGCTCCTCTTCAAGAACGGCGCGCCGGTGCATCAGATCATCGGAGCCGTGCCGAAGAGCAGGCTCCTCCAAGAGCTCGCGCCGTCGCTCGCGGCCTAATCGCAGTTTCCGCCCGGGCGTGACCCGCCCGGGCGTTTGTGTTCACCCACACACACGGGGCACCACCCCGTTTGGATCCTGTGTCGTGGCGAGAAGGATGACCCCCCGGGATGACGTCCACGTGGTGCAGCGGCCCAATGACGGCAGCGTCAACGAGCTGTTTCAGATCGTGGAGCGCCTCGTCGACGACGAACGCAGCCGCGGACAGGGACTCGAGACCAAGACCTCGACCCTCGCGGGCTTCACCGGAGCCATACTCGCGCTCACGGCCACGCTCGGAAGGGACCTGCTGACGCTCGACCTCGGGAGCGTCGGAGAGGTGGTGCAGGGCGGCCTCTTTGCTGTCGCGGTCACCGCTCTGGCGGCCGGCTCTGTGATCGCCGTGCTGGGCGTACTTCGTCCTCAGCAGCGGCTGGCGGTGGCCAGGTCCGAGCTGCGCCGGTTCACCGAGTTCCCCCTCCTCTCGACTCCGCCGGTCGAGATTCAGGGGAGGATGATCACCACCCTCGTCGACGCGCTTGAGAACGAGCGTCAGGTCAACGACCGCAAGGCGAGCCTCTCGCGCCTGGCCGGATTCGCTCTCGCCGTTGGGCTCCTCGGTGTGGCGGGCCAGGCGATCGCGATGCTCGCCTCGGGGGCCTAGGGAACGATGACCAGCGGTTACCCGCCGCCCTCGCCTGACCCGCCCGGGCACGGCTCGTCACCGTTCGTTCCGTTCGCGCAGGAGGCGCAGAAGGCACACCACTCGACCGGCTCCGGCGCGCCACAGCCGATGCAAGGCCCCCGCCGTTTCGGCATCCCGCCGGCCTTCCTTGGGCTGCTGCTCGCGCTTGCCGTGGCGGTGCCGACCGTCGTCGCAACGCTCCCGCAGAGCGGGCAGGCGCCGTCGGATGGAGCGGCCACCCCATCCGTGCGAGGTGATGCGCCTCCCGACGCGGGCTCCCCACCCGCCAGAGGCGGCGATCCGGCGGAACCGGTGGCTCCGCCCGACAAGGGGACAGATCCGCCGGACCAGGCGCCGCCGTCCGATCCGCCGACCACCGATCCAGGTCTCCAGCAGCTGCAGGCCGTCGAGGACTGCGTCGCGAGCTTGCCCGCCGGCAGCGCCGGCTGCGAGAGCGTCCTTGGCCAGGATGCCGGGGCTGCGGCCCTCTACCTGGACTGTCGCGAGGTCGGCGCCGCTGCCGAGCGCTGCCTCTCTGTGCTCCGCGACGAGTGATCTGAGCGACCGCCCTCCGGGGGTGCGGATACCCCCCAGCTAGGCGGCGGCGCGCTGTTCGCGCTCGAGCTTTGCGCGGTAGGCGCCACCCAGCGCGCCCAGGATTCCGCCGATCAACGTGGTCGCGAAGACGAGCCCGACCTGCGGCTCACCCAGGTAGGCCTTGGGCTCGGTGTTGACGATCTCGAAGCCGATCAGCACGAAGCTTCCGTACACGAGCCCGCCGATCAGGCCGCGTACGAAGCCGTCGTCTCCTCCGTCGTGCTCCATCCCCCCGAGGAAACCGCCGATGATCGCGAGCGGGCCGACGAGGATCCAGTAGGCGACGCCGTTCCAGCCGAGCGCAAAGCCGGTGATGATCCCGAACACGACCGGCACCAGGATCCCGCCGATCAGCTGCACTGGGACCGGCCGGTCCTCGAAGAGCGGCGGCAGCTTCATCCCGCCGCCAGCCTACTGACGCTCGACGGAGATCCGCAACGTGCGGCCGTCGATGCTGGCGGGAGATCCGTCGATGCAGTCATACGCGATCGAGGTGGCGAGCGTCTCCCGCGCAACGTACTCCTCGTGAGCGCGGATGGCGTCGAGCAGCTCGCCGTCGCCACCAAGGCAGAGCACGATGCGGTCCTCGACGTTCAACCCCTCGTTCTTACGGGCCGCCTGGATCGCGTGGACGGCCTCGCGGACCAGCGCCTCGCGGCGCAACTCGTCATCGAGCTCGAGATCCAGCGCGACCGCATGAGTGCCGGAGCGCTCCACCTGGTAGCCCTCAAGCGGCTGCAGTGTCATCAGCACGTCGTCCTGACCGATCTCGTGCTCCTTGCCGTCGACATGTATGCCGACGCGCTCGCCCGCCCGCAGTCGGGTCGGATCGAGCGCCGCGATCGCCGCCGCCACCTGCGGCATCTGCTTGCCGAAGCGGGGACCGAGCGTCCGGAAGTTTGGCTTCACCTCGAAGCGCCCGAGCTCGTCTGCCTCCGACACGTAGCGCACCGACTTGACGTTCAGCTCCTCGGTGAGGAGCGAGTCGAGACGCTCGATGGCGGCCCGCTCGCGGTCGGCCGCCACCACGATCGCCTCGCGCAGCGGCCGGCGCACCTTGAGCTTCGCGTGGGCACGCGCGGCGCGGCCGAGCTCGACCGCGTCGCGAACCACCCGCATCTCCCATTCGAGCTGCTCGTCGCGCTCACCGGGTACGGGGAACTCGCAGAGGTGCACCGAGGGCTCGGCACCATCGAGGTTCTCGTAGATCTCGTCCGCGATGAAGGGTGTGAGTGGGGCGAGTAGCTTTGCCAACGTCACCAGGGAGTGGTTCAGGGTCTCGAAGGCGACCTCGTCGCCGTCCCAGAAGCGCCGCCGCGAGAGGCGCACATACCAGTTCGAGAGCTCGTCGACGAATTGGGCGATCGCGCGGCCGGCGAACGTCGTGTCGTAGTGCTGCATCCGCTCGGTCACGCGCTCGACAGTGGCCGCCAGGCGCGAGCGGATCCAGCGGTCAAGCTCGTTCTCCTCGCCCGCTGACAGCGGGTCGTTCACGTTCGCGTAGAGCACGTAGAACGCGTAGGTGTTCCAGAGCGGCTTGAGGAACTGCCGCACCGATTCGCCGACGGTCTCGAGCGAGAAGCGGTAGCCGTCCCAGGGCTGCTTCGAGGTGAAGTAGTACCAGCGGAGCGCGTCCGCCCCGTGGGTGTTGAGCACGTCCCAGGGCACCACCACGTTGCCCTTTGACTTGGACATCTTCTGGCCGTCGGGATCGAGGATCAGTCCGAGGCAGAGGCACGTCTCGTACGAGCTGCGATCGAACAGCAGCGTGGACACCGCGAGCAGCGAGTAGAACCAGCCGCGTGTCTGGTCGAGCGCCTCGCAGATGTAGTCGGCAGGGAAGCGCTCCTCGAAGACGTCCTCGTTCTCGAACGGCGCGTGCCACTGCGCGAACGGCATGCAGCCCGAGTCCCACCAGCCGTCGATCAGGTCGGGCACGCGCCGAAAGGTCTTGCCGTCGCGCTCGAAGGTGACCTCGTCGATGAAGGGCCGGTGAAGGTCGTCCGGCACCTCTGCGCCGAGCTCGCGCAGCTCCTCGAGCGAGCCGATGCAGAGCACCTCGCCGTCGTCGGCCCGCCAGATCGGGAGCGGCGTGCCCCAATAGCGCTCGCGTGAGAGCGCCCAGTCGACGTTGTTCTCGAGCCACTTGCCGAAGCGCCCGTGCTTGATGTGCTCGGGATGCCAGTCGATCGTCTCGTTGGCGGCAACCAGCTCGGCCTTCCGCTCGGTCGTGCGGACGTACCAGTTCGTCTTGGCGTAGTAGATGAGCGGCGTGCCGCAGCGCCAGCAGTGCGGGTAGGCGTGCTCGTACTCACCCGCCCGGAAGAGGCGGCCGGACTCGCCGAGCGCCTCGATGATGTGGGCGTCCGCCTCGCGCACGTGCATCCCGGCGAAGGGGCCGGTGCGCTCGTCGAACGTGCCGTCCGGGTTGACGGGGTTGTGGATCGTGAGCCCGTTCTCGGTCGCGAGCCGGAAGTCGTCCTCGCCGAAGGCGGCACCGGTGTGGACGACGCCGGTGCCGTCCTCGATCGAGACGAAGTCACCCGCCAGCACGGTGTGACCGCGCTCGCCGTAGTCGCCGATGTACGGGAACGGCGGCTCGTAGCGCAGCCCGAGCAGCGCCGAGCCGGGCATCCTCTCCTCGATCTGCGCGTCGGCTCCGAGCACGCGCTCGACCAGCGCCTCGGCCAGGATCAGGCGATCGTCGCCGACGCGGGCGCGGACGTAGGTGACCTCGGGGTCGACCGCGATCGCGGCGTGCGGAACGAGCGTCCACGGCATCGTCGTCCAGGCGAGCAGCGAGACACTCGGGTCGTCCTTCAGCGGGAACCTCACGTACACGGAGGGGTCGAGCGTGTCCTCGTAGCCGAGCGCCACCTCGTGGCTCGAGAGCGCCGTGCCGCAACGCGGGCAGTAGGGGACCACCCTGTGGCCCTCGGTGAGGAGACCCTTCTTCCAGACCTCCTTTAGCGACCACCAGACGGACTCGATGTACTCGTTCGTGAGCGTGTAGTACGCGTCGTCAGTGTCGATCCAGAAGCCGATCCGCTCGGTCAGGTCGTTCCATTCGTCGATGTAGCGCAGCACGGACTCGCGGCACTTCGCGTTGAACTCGGCGATGCCGTAGCGCTCGATGTCGTGCTTGGTGGTGAAGCCGAGCTCCTTCTCGATCTCGAGCTCGACCGGGAGGCCGTGGCAGTCCCAGCCGCCCTTGCGGGGGACGAAGTGCCCCGTCATCGTCCGGTAGCGGGGGAAGACGTCCTTGAAGACCCTGCTGAGGACGTGGTGCACGCCGGGGCGGCCGTTGGCCGTCGGCGGCCCCTCGTAGAAGATGAACGGCGGTGATCCCTCGCGGCGGCGGATCGACTCGTGGAAGACGTCGCGCTCACGCCAGCGCGCGAGCACCTGCTCTTCGAGCTCGGGGAACGACTGTGCGCTGTCTACGGGGCGATGGCGGGGCACGGGGCGACGATTCTAGGTGGCTGCGCCCGCCGTCCCCGACCGTCCGGCGCCGCACCTACGATCGACGCCCAATGTCCCCCCTCGAGCTTGGCGATCCACTCGCCCACCGGGCCCTGCAGGCGCTGCTGCGCGCCGAGGCCGCGGTGCGCCGCCGGCTCGCGGCGGAGCTCGAGCGCGAGGGCGTTTCGGCGGCCGGCTTCTCGGCGCTCGTCGTGCTCACCACGGCCGGCGGCTCACTGGAGCTGAGGACGCTGCGGCGCCGGCTCGGCTGGAGCAAGGCGAACGCCACCGAGGTCACGGCGACGCTCGAGGCGCGCGGGCTCGTGTTCAGGCGCCGCGCACCAGAGGACCGGCGGAGCGTCATCGTCGACCTGAGCCACTCGGGGCGGGCCGTCGTCGAGCGGCTCTTCCCCGCCCACTCGGACAGGGTCACGCGGGCATTCGGGGTGCTCGACGAGGGTGAGAAGCGCTCGCTCGCCGAGCTGTGCCGGAAGCTCGCCGCCTGAGGAGTGCTCGCCGGGCTCGCCGGCCGAGGTGAACCCGCCGTGATCGAAGATCCTTCGGCGGCCTTGCTCCGAAGGCTCGAACGATCCTGGATTGCCCACCCATGAGGTGGTCAAGGCAGGATTAGTGCGGCAGATCCCGGGTTGGAGGTGCCTGAGTACACTGCGGCTCGCCGTGCGAGTGAAGAGTTACCTCTTCGCGTGCCCGATCATCGCCGCGCTCGCCTTCGCGCTCCCCGCGGCGGCGCAGCCTGCAGACCCGGTGGGCGCCGCCATCGACGGACCCGGCGCGTTGTCGCACTTCGATCTCGCCCGCAAGGACTGCGTGGGGACCGCGCGCAACCGGCGCTCCAAGGTCTGGTTCACCGTCGCCGACGGGGTGCTGAGCGACGTCTACTTCCCGACGAACGACACGACCAACAACGAGACGCTCCAGTTCATCGTCACGGACGGCTCGACGTTCACCGACCTGCAGACGCGCGACATGACCTACACGGTCCGCGCGATTGATGACCGTGCGCTCACCTGCCGCGTGACCTCGACGGCCGAGAGCGGCCGCTACCGGATCGTCACCGACTACGTCACCGATCCAAACCGGGCGACGGTCCTGCTCCGCTCCCGCTTCGAGCCGCTCGGCAGGCGGGACGAACGTGACTACCGGCTCTACGTCCGCTTCGACCCGACTCTCAACGGCAACGGCGGCGGGGGCAGCGGGAACGGTGGTCCCGACAGCGGTGACATCGCCCGCGCCGGCGGCCACACGCTGCTCGTCGGCGCCGATCCGGTGACCACCACCAACGCCGCGAACCGCGACTATGCGGTCCCGGTGCACAGCGCGCTGGACGCCTCGCGTCCCTTCCTCGAGGTCTCCAACGGCTTCGCGGGGCAGGCCAGCGACGGCCTCACTCAGCTCGATGCTGACCGGCGGCTGACGCAGCGGTTCGCCCAGGCCGCGAACGGCAACCTCGTGCAGACGGGGCGCGTCGACCTCGGACGTGACGGGTCCTTCGAGCTCGCGCTCGGCTTTGGCGAGGAGCGCGCCGCGGCGGTGGGAGCGGCGCGCCGCAGCCTCGACGGGCGCTTCGACAGCATCGAGCGCGAGTACGCCCGCGGCTGGCACTCCTACGACTCGCGGCTGAAGAAGCCGCGGCGCCCCACGGGCGTCTCGGCGCGACGCTGGAGCGCCCTGCTCGAGGAGTACTACCTCAGCGCAAACTACGTGAAGGCCGCTGAGGACAAGACCTTCCCGGGCGCCGTGGCCGCCGCCCTCGCCTCGCCCTGGGGCCAGGCCGTCTCGGCGGGCGACCCGGCCAATACCTACTTCGGCTCCTACCGGGAGGTGTTCGCCCGCGACCTCTACGAGGCCTGGTCCGCCCTCCTGCTCGCCGGCGATCGCCGCACTGCCCGGGCGATGACACGCTTCCTGTTCGAGCGCCAGCAGCTGCCGGACGGTTCGATGCCGCGCAACAGCCTCACGAACGGCGCGCTCGCGCCGGACTCGTTCGGCACCCAGCTCGACGAGTGCTCGTACCCGCTGATCATGGCGCTCGACGTCGGGCCTCACCGGTCCGGACTTCTACGAGGACCACATCAAGCCGGCCGCCAACTTCGTGATCAGCCGCGGGCCCGCGTTCGGGACGGAGCGCTGGGAGGAGCAGAGCGGCTTCTCGCCCTCCACGATCGCCGCGGAGATAGCCGGCCTCATCGCCGCGGCGCGCATCGCCGACCGCAACGGCGACCGGGTCTCCGCCGCTGTCTGGCGCGGCGTGGCGGACGAGTTCCAGCGCCGGATCAAGGAGTGGACGCTCACGACGAACGGGCCCCTCGAGCCCAAGCCCTACTTCATCCGTCTCTCAAAGACGGGCGATCCGAACGCAGCGATCTCCTACAACCTCGGAAACGGCGGGCCGACGCTCGACCAGCGCGACGTGATCGATGCGGGCTTCCTCGAGTACGCCCGCCTCGGCCTGCTGGCGAAGAACGACGCGGACCTCATGCGCTCGCTTCAGGTCGTGGACGCGACGATCCGCCGAAGACACCGAGAGCGGCGCCGGCTTCTTCCGCTACAACGGCGACGGCTACGGCGACCGCTCGATTGACGGACGCCCCTGGGCTCCGAGCGGGCAGGGCAACGGACACCTCTGGCCGGTGCTGGCCGGCGAGCGCGGCCAGTGGGAGCTCGACACCGGTGACCTCGGCGCGGCCGTGGAGCGGCTCGAGTCGATGCGCAACATGTCATCGGGCGTGGGACTTGATCGCGGAGCAGGCCTGGGAGCTGCCCGATCTCGCGCGGTCGCCCTTCGGGAGCGATCCGACGGTGGCGTCGATCGGCTTCGAGAACGGCAAGCCGGCGGGCTCGGCATCGGCGCTCACCTGGTCGGCCGGGCAGTTCGTGCGCCTGATGCTCGACGTCGCGGCCGGCAGGGTGCTCGACCGGCCGCGCTACACGCTGCGGCGCTACGTCAGGCGCACGCAGCAGGAGACAGCGCTCACGGTCACGTCGCCGGCCGACAATACGGCCGTCGAGGACAGCGTCGAGGTGGCGGGCACGTCCGCCCCCGGCAACTCGATCGCGGTCGCCGCATCAAATCTGGACGACAACACGAGGACGACGGTCCACACCACCACCACCGGACCGGATGGCAGCTTCAGCCTCACGGTGCCGCTCACGGGCGGGACCTACGTGCTCAACATCGTGGCGACGAGCCCCTCGGGCGCGACGGCGCGCGAGGTGCGCACGGTCGTCTTCGACTTCGTTCCCGGCACGCTCCTGTTCGAGGCCGGCGACCCCGACGGCGACGACAACGGCCCCGGCAACTACGCCTATCCGACCTCCGACAACTTCAAGCCGGGGGCGTTCGACATCCAGCAGTTCCAGGTGTTCGACGCAGGCGACCGGATCATCTTCCGGCTGCGGACGCGCGACCTGTCGCCGACCTTCGGCAGCCCGCTGGGCGCCCAGCTCGTCGACGTCTACGTCCACGTGCCGGGCGCCGCGCAGACCTCGACGGCGGCGTCGTTCCCGCAGCGGAACTACACGATCGCCCAAACCGGCGCGTGGAGCCGCCTGATCGAGGTCCAGGGCTTCGGCCAGCGCTACGTGGACGCCGGCGGCGCCACGCTGGGGACCGTGAACATCAGCGGCAACGCGATCTCGCGCTACATCACCTTCAGCGTCACGAAGGCGAGTCTCGGCACGCCTGGAGCGGGCTGGGCCTTCACCGTCGTGCTGACGGGGCAGGACGGCTTCAGCTCGGATCAGGCACGGGGCTTCCAGCCCACTCCCCAGGACTTCCAGTTCGGCGTGTGCGCGGCCCCCAGCAGCGAGCCGCGCTGCACCGTCGACCCGGGCACGGTGCCCAAGGCGATGGACGTGCTCACGCCGGCCGGTACCAGCCAGGCCGACGAGCTGGACTACACGCTGCACAGCCCGGTGGTGCTACAGCCGGTAACGATCCCCTGACAAGGGCTAGCCTCCTGTCAGGAAGCTACGAAGGAGACGAATGGCAGTTGAAGCTGACGGGGCGCCCGCCTCAGCGGAGCGCGAGCTCTGGGGCCCCGAGACCGCCAAGGCGATCGAGAACTTCCCGGTGTCCGGCGAGCGTGTACCCACCCCGGTCGTGCGCTGGCTGGGCCGCATCAAGGCCGAAGCTGCCCGGGTCAACGCCGAGCTCGGGCTGCTCGACACAGAGATAGCCGAGCAAATCGCCCGCGCCGGCGACGAGGTGGCGAGCGGCAAGCACGACGACCAGTTCCCGATCGACGTCTTCCAGACCGGCTCGGGCACCTCGACCAACATGAACGCCAACGAGGTCATCGCGAACCTGGCCGGGGACGAGGCGCACGCCAACGATCACGTGAACATGGGGCAGTCGTCGAACGACGTGTTTCCCTCGGCCGTCCACCTGGCCGCCGTCGACGTGGTGCAGACGGACCTGCTGCCGGCGCTCGAGCGTCTGGCGGGCTCGTTCCAGCGCAAGTCGGATGAGTTCGCCGACATCGTCAAGTCGGGCCGTACCCACATGATGGACGCCGTCCCCGTAACGCTCGGCCAGGAGTTCGGCGGCTACGCCGCGCAGATGACGCTCGGGCGCGACCGCGTCCGCGACGCGCTCGCCCGCGCTGCCCAGATCCCGCTCGGCGGCACCGCCACCGGGACCGGGCTCAACACGCATCCGGAGTTCGCGGAGCGCGTGCGCGAACGGCTCGGCCTCGGCACGGCGCCGCGCGACCGCTTCGAGGCGCAGGCCAACCGCGACGGCCTCGTGGAGCTCCACGCCGCCCTCAAGGGCGTGGCGGTGTCGCTCACCAAGATCGCCAACGACCTCGTGCTGATGGGTTCCGGGCCCAGCACCGGCCTGGTCGAGCTCCGGCTACCGGAGCTCCAGAAGGGCTCCTCGATCATGCCCGGCAAGGTCAACCCGGTGATCCCGGAGGTCGTGTTGCAGGTGGCGGCACAGGTGATCGGCAACGATACGGCGGTGACCGTGGCCGGCACGCAGGGCGCCTTCGAGCTGAACGTGCGCGTGCCGATGATGGCCCGCAACGTGTTCGAGTCGATCCGGATCCTGACCTCGGCATCTCACATGCTGGCCGAGCGGTGCATCGACGGGCTCGAGCCAAACGAGGAGATTCTTCGGCGCTACGCGGAGTCGACGCCCGCGATCGTGACGGCCCTCAACCCGTACATCGGCTACGACCGCGGCACGGAGATCGTGAACGAGGCCCTGGCATCCGAGCGCACGATCCGCGAGGTCGCGCTCGAGAAGGGCGTGGACGAGGAGACGCTCGACAAGGCGCTCGACCTGCGCGCGATGGCGCGCGGGACATCGCCGTCCGGCTGAACGGCCTCCGCTTTCACGGTGGGGCTTCCTCCGGGGTCGGTCTCCGCCGGCCGGGCCAGGGCTGGGGAAGGGGGTTGTTGGACCGCTGCTGCTGTGACTCCCTCGCGGCAAACAATCTTCGGCCGATCCCGGGCGTCGCCGAATCTGTGCCGAACGACCTTCGATCACGTCCGGCCAGCCGCGGCCGACGAGCAACACCCCTTCCCCAGCCCAAGACGCGAGACCGACCTGGCGCCAAACTCACCGAGCGCCAGAGGCAACTCCCAAACGAGGAGCGAAGGGGAACGGCCCTAGCGCAGGCAGAGTCGCTCGCGCGCGATCCACGAGGAGCCAGCTGGGGCCTCCACCCCTCCGTGGCTCTCGGCCCCGCACTCGAGGTGCTCGTGCTCATGCTCGGCGCCGCCGGCTCGGCTCGCCACCGCGCCCAGCAGCATCGGCTCCGGGTCTATCGGGGTGTTGTAGCGGCGCACCTCGAAGTGCAGATGCGGTCCTGTCGAGTACCCCGTCGAGCCCACCAGGCCGATGCGCGTGCCCCCGTTGACGGGCTCTCCGACCCAGGTGGTGATTGACGACAGGTGCGCGTACCAGGTCGTGTATCCGAGCCGGTGTTGGATCACGACCAGGTTGCCGTAGCCCCCAAAGTTCTGCCCTGCGAAGATCGTCGTGCCGACGCCCGCGGCGCCGACGCGGGTGCCGTAGGCCACGGGGAAGTCCACCCCCTGGTGGCGTCTGCCGCCCTCGCGCGGCGCGCCGAAGCCGTCGCCGATCGGCCCCGGGACGGGGCGCAGGAAGCTCACGGGCCCCGTCGGCGAGGAAACAAACGTTGGCGAGGAACCGCTGCTGCTCGTGCCCCGCAGCGCACCGATCGTCGCGCTCCCGGCAAGCCCGTCGACCCCGATGCCGGCGGCCCGCTGGGCGCGCAGCACGGCGGCCTGGGTGAGGCCGCCGAACACGCCGTCGGCCGTGCCCGGCCCGTAGCCCTTGCGCTGGAGCAGGTACTGGAGCGCCGCGACGTCCCAACCCCGGTTCCCGAGCTGCATCACACGGCTGCCGAACGTCGGGCCGCCCGAGGCGGCCGAGCGCGTGCCGCGTCTGTGGGCCGGCGATCCCGTCGACGAGCAACCCGCGGCGCCTCTGGAAGCGCACGACCGCGCTGCGGGTGAGCGGCCCGCGGACCCCGTCCACGAAGCCCGTGTAGAGATGCAGCTTCGTCAGCGCAGCCTGCAGCGCGGCCACGTTCGCGCGACCGGCCTCGGCAGGCGCCGGGAAGAGGAGCGTCGCGACCAGTGCCAGGACCGCGGCGCCGGCCCGTGTACCCCGGGAGAGGGGCATGCGCTCATGTTGCGCACCTCAGCGGACGGGCTTCAAGGCCCGCACAGGATCATGCAGGGTCACCGATCATGAGCTGCGTGGCGCTGAAGGCGGCGCCCTCCGGGTCGATCAGAACGGCCTGCCGGAAGCCCGGGATGTCGTACGGGGGCATCACCACTGTGCCGCCGAGCTCGGGGGCCCTGCCGGCCGTGGCGTCGACGTCGCCGACCCAGAAATCCACGCTCCAGTGCGCCTTCGGCTCGTTGCCGTTCTCACCGGCGAGAGGGGCCATCGTCGCGACCACGTCGCGCGGCACGGGCTGTTCCGGGGTGCCGCCGACGTAGCCGGGCAAGCGAAACATCGTGACCTCGAACTCGCCGAGCTGGAACGGCATGGTCTCCCAGCCGAACACGGCGCGATAGAACTCGGCCGAGTGGTCGAGGTCCGGAGTGTTGAGGGCGCTCATGCTCCAGGCGCTCGGCTCGTTGACAAGCTCGGCGCCTTGACGCGCGTCGGGCTGCCAGATGCCGAACGGCGCGCCCGCCCCGTCGGCAACGGCCGCGATGCGGCCCGCCGGCGGAGCGTCGAACGGACCGGCAAGGACCTTTCCGCCGGCCGCCTCGACGTCCCGCGCCGCGCTGTCGACGTTCTCCACCTCTATGTACGTGTTCCAGGCCGGTTCGAGCTCCCCGCCCTGCGGCAGCGAGCCGATCCCGGCAACCTCGCGGCCGCGGAGCTGCGCCACGAAGTACTCGCCCGGCGGGTCGCCGGGCATCGCTCCGGGCCCGGTGAACTCCCACCCGAAGAGCGCGCCGTAGAAGTCGGTCTGCCGCCTGGGGTTCCGGGCGAGGTTGTCCACCCACGAGGGCACGCCCGGCTGGAATCCGTTTTGCTCGCTCATCGCTCGTCTCCTTCGTCGCTTCTGTGGTCGGCGCAGCCTATCATGAGATTGGAAAATCCAACTATGAAGTAGGTAACACCATCCACCAAGTAGACTTCGGCGAGTGACGAGGACGCGGACATACGGCGACCCCTGTGGGATCGCGCGGGCACTCGACGTCGTCGGAGAGCGCTGGGCCCTGCTCGTCGTCCGCGAGCTGCTGCTGGGGCCGAAGCGCTTCACCGACCTGCGAGCCGGACTCCCCAACCTGAGCCCAGACGTGCTCTCGCAGCGTCTCCGCGAGCTCGAGGCCGACGGCCTGGTCAACCGGCGCCGGCTGCCGCCACCGGCGGGCTCGAAGGTCTACGAGCTCACGGAGCGCGGACTCGAGCTCGAGCCCGTGATCCTCGCCCTCGGGCGCTGGGGAACGAGCGTCCCGTTCCCACCCGACGGGCACGACCTTGGGCCCGACTCGACCATCCTCGCGCTGAAGACGGTGTTCGACCCGAAGGCCGCAAGGAATGGAGACCTCAGCGTCGAGCTGCGCCTGGGCGAGCAGACGTTCTCGGCACAGGTGGACGGCCGGGGCATCGAGATCGCGCGGGGCACCGCCGCGGATCCCGACGCGGTGCTGACCACGAGCACGATGACGCTAGTCGGCCTGCTATGGCAGGGCCTGGGGCTCGGCGAGGCCGAGCGGTCCGGGCAAGTCGAGCTCGAGGGCGACCGGCGAAAGCTCGAGCGCTTCCTGGGACTGTTCGCCGTCGGGAGCGACGTGGGACAGCAGTCGGCCGTCAGAGGTTGACGGCCACGTACTTCGTCTCGAGGAACTCCTCGAGGCCCTCCTTGCCGCCCTCGCGGCCGATGCCCGACTGCTTGACGCCGCCAAACGGCGCGCCGGCGTTGGAGACCATCCCCTGGTTCAGCCCGACCATGCCGGTCTCGAGGCCCTCGCAGACGCGCAGCGCGCGCTTGATGTCGCGTGTGAACACGTAGGCCACCAGCCCGTATTCGGTGTCGTTGGCGCGCGCGATCGCGTCCTCCTCGGACTCGAAGCCGGTGACCGGCGCCACCGGGCCGAAGATCTCCTCGCGCAGCAGGCGGGCGTCATCCGGCACCCCGCCCAGCACCGTCGGCGCGTAGAAGTAGCCACGCCCGTCCGGGATCTCGCCGCCGACCACGCGGGTGGCGCCCTTGTCGAGCGCGTCCTGCACGAGGTCGGACACCTTCTCGCGCGATGGCTCGTCGATCAGCGGGCCGACCTTCACGTCCTCCTCGGTGCCGCGCCCGATCTTGAGCGATCCCATCCGGTCGCCCAGCCGCCGCTCGAACTCCTCGCGGATCGGCTCGGCCACGTGGAAGCGGTTTGCCGACGTGCAGGCCTCGCCGATGTTTCGCATCTTGGCGAGCAGCGCGCCGTCGACGGCGGCGTCCAGATCGGCGTCGTCGAAGATCAGGAACGGCGCGTTGCCGCCCAGCTCCATGGACGTCTTGAGCACGTTCTGCGCCGAGGCCTCGATCAGCTTGCGGCCGACCTCTGTCGAGCCCGTGAACGACAGCTTGCGCAGGCGGTCGTCTGCGATCAGCGGCCCGGTGGTGGGCCCGGAGGAGGAGGTCGTGACGATGTTGAGGACCCCTCCCGGCAGCCCGACCTCGTCGAGGATCTGCGCCATCGCGAGCATCGACAGCGGCGTCTGCTGGGCGGGCTTGATCACGCACGTGCAGCCCGCGGCCAGGGCCGGGCCGACCTTGCGCGTGCCCATCGCCATCGGGAAGTTCCAGGGCGTGATCATCAGCGACGCGCCGACCGGCTGCTTCATCACGAGCACACGGCTCGTGCCGTTGGCGAACTGCTTGTAGTTGCCGTCGATCCGCAGCGCCTCGCCCGAGAACCAGCGGAAGAAATCCGCCGCGTAGATGATCTCGGCCTTGGACTCCGCCACCGGCTTGCCCATCTCGAGCGTCATCAGCAGTGCGAGCTCGTCCGCCCGCTCGACCATCAGCTCGAAGGCGTGCCAGAGAATGCCGGCGCGGTCGTTGGGCGGGCTGGCCCCCCATTCGGCCTGCTTCGCGACGGCCGCGTCGAGGGCCGTCATGGCGTCCTCGGGCGTGGCGTCGGCGACCTCCGCGAGCGGCTCCTCGGTCGCCGGGTCGATCACCTGGAGCGTCGCGGCGCCCGTTGCGTCGCGCCATTCACCGCCGATGTAGAGCTTCTTCGGGACGCTGTCGACGACTGTCTGTTCCTCTATCGCGATGCTCATGTGGCAACGGTCTCCGTTCCTAGCTCTTCAGAGATTGCAACGTCGAGTGAGTAGTCGATCGGGAGCACGATCAGCGAGGGGAGGTCAAGCGTCAGCGCATGTTGCAGGCGCTCGCCGAACTCGTCCGCGGACTCGCAGCGCCAGCCCGGCATGCCGAAGCCCTCGGCTAGCTTCACGAAGTCGGGGTTCGTGAAGTCGGTCCCGAAGTGGGTGCCGAACTTCTTGTCCTGCTTCCACACGATCGAGCCGTACTGGCCGTTCTCCCAAATCACGTTCACGAAGGGCGTCTTCAGCCGCACGGCGGTCTCGAGCTCCTGGCAGTTCATGAGGAAGCCGCCGTCGCCGTTGACGGCGACCACGTTGCGGTCCGGATGACACAGCTTGGCCGCCACCGCCGCGGGCACCGCGAAGCCCATGCCGGCCAGCCCGTTGGCGATCAGCACGGTGTTCGGCTCGTAGGCGGGGAACATGCGCCCGATCCAGAGCTTGTGGAGGCCGACGTCGGAGATCAGGATGTCCTCGCGCCCCAACGCCGCGCGGATCTCCCAGAGGGCGCGCGGCGGCTGGACCGGGAAGGCGTCGTCGTCCTTGGCCTGCTCGAAGCGCCCGAGCACCACGTCGCGCAGCTTCGTCGAGCCGCCCTGGTGCGGCACGTGGCGGCACTCCTCGCCGAGCCGTGCCAGCACGTGGTAGATGTCGCCGACCAGCTCGACCTCGGGCATGAAGTACGCATCGGTCTCAGCCGGCTCCGAGTCGATGCAGATGATCCGCTTGTCGCGGCGTGGGTTCCAGACCTCGGGTGACTGCTCGACGAGGTCGTACCCGATCGCGAGCACGAGGTCCGCCTCGTCGAAGCCGGCCATGCTGTAGTCGCCCGCCTGGAGCCCGACGGAACCGAGCGCCTTCGGGTTGTCGGGCGGGAGCAGCCCCTTGCCCATGAAGGTCTCGGCGACCGGGATGCCGGTGGCCCGCACGAACTCACGCAGGGCCGGCGCCGCGTTACGGCGCACCACCCCGTTGCCGGCCAGCGCCACGGGCTGCACCGCGCCGCGCACGAGGTCGGCGGCCCTGAGCAGCTCGCGTGCCGCCGGCTCGGACCGCACCTGACGGCGGCGCGGCAACGGCTCGGCGTCGGTCTCGCTCGCCATCACGTCCTCGGGCAGTTCGATATGCGTGGCCCCTGGCTTCTCCCCCTCGGCGACCTTGAACGCCTTGCGGACGACCTCGGGGATGATCGCGGCGTCCGACAGGCGGGCGTTCCACTTGGTGATCGGACGCATCACGCGCAGTAGGTCGATGTACTGGTGCGACTCCTTGTGCATCCGCTCGAGGTCGCCCTGCCCGGTGAGCGCCACGAGCGGCGCCCGGTCGAGGAAGGCGTCGGCCACCGCGGTCACGAGGTTGAGGGCGCCGGGCCCCAGCGTGCCGAGGCAGACGCCCGCGTGACCCGTCAGGCGCCCGTACACGTCGGCCATGTAGGCGCCGCCCTGCTCGTGCCGGACCGGCACGAACTCGATCGACGAGCGCGACAGCGACTCGTTCAGGTCGAGCGTCTCCTCGCCCGGGATGCCGAAAACGTGCCGGACGCCCTCGGCCTCCAGGCATTCGACGAACACGTCGCTGGCTTTGCGCTGCGCCACCAGCTTGGAGCCTACCCAGCGTCGGTAACGTGATTCCCGTGTCTCCGGTGGCTCGCTACGCCAAGAGTGGGGACCTGCACATCGCCTATATCGTCGAGGGCGAGGGGCAGCCCATCGACGTGATGTGGATCCCACCCTGGATCTCACAGGTGGAGTACCTCTGGTCGGAGCGATCACTCCAGCGTGTGATGCAGAGGATCACCAGTTTCGCGCGTTTGATCACCTTCGACCGGCGCGGCTCCGGGCTGTCCGACCCGCTCTGGGGCGCTCCCACGCTCGAGGAGCAGATGGACGACCTGATCGCCGTCATGGACGCCGCCGGCTCTGAGCGGGTGGCGCTCGTCGGCACGCTCGAGGGAGGCCCGATGGCCGCCCTGTTTGCCGCCACCTATCCCGAGCGCGTGAGCGCGCTTGCCCTCTACGCAACCTTCGCGCGCGCGACCTGGGCGCCCGGCTACGACTGGGCCTGGCCCGCCGAGGTGCGCAAGCGCCACATGGACGACGAGGTGAAGCACTGGGGCGAGGGGCGCGTCGTGGCCGGCGTGGCGCCGAGCGAGACAAGCGACCCGGGCTTCATGGAGTGGGCCGGCCGGCTCGAGCGACTCGCCGCCTCGCCATCCACGATCCGGCGGATGATGGACCTGATCGGCGAGTTCGACGTGCGAGACATCCTGCCCTCGATTCGGGTGTCCACGCTCGTGCTCCACCGCCGCGACGACGCGTTCATCAAGATCGAGCACTCGCGCTACATCGCGGAGCGGATCCCCGGCGCCCGCTATGTCGAGCTCGAGGGCAGCGACAACATGTTCTCGCTGGGCGACAGCGAGGCGCTACTCGGCGAGATCGAGGAGCACTTCACCGGCGCGCGCCATGAGCACGAGCCCGACCGCATGCTCGCCACGGTCATGTTCACGGACATCTGCGACTCGACCCGGCGCGCGGCGGAGATGGGTGACCGCGGCTGGCGCTTCCTGCTCGAGCGCCACGATGCCCTGTTCCGTCAGGCGCTCGACCGCCACCGCGGCCGCGAGGTCAAACGGACCGGAGACGGCTTCCTCGCCACCTTCGACGGCCCGGCGCGCGCGATCCGCTGTGCGGCGTCGGTCGCGGAGGCGATGGGATCGCTCGGCATCGAGGTCCGCGCCGGCCTCCATACGGGCGAGCTCGAGGTGATGGGCGGGGACCTCGGAGGGCTCGCCGTGCACATCGCCGCGCGCGTCATGGACCGGGCGTCGCCCAGCGAGGTACTCGTGTCCGGCACGGTGAAGGATCTGGTCGTCGGGTCGGGAATCGACTTCGAGGAGCGGGGCGAGCACGAGCTGCGCGGCGTGCCCGGCGAGTGGCGCCTGTTCGCGGTTTCGTAGGCGACCCCGCTACCTTGGGCCGTTGGACGCGTTAGGAACCCGTGCGCCGAATCGCCCTGCTGACAGCTCTGGCTCTGTTTCTCGCCGTGCCCGCCACGGCGGGCGCCGCCGTGCGCCATGTCGTGAAGGGCGCCGGCTTCGGACATGGAATCGGCATGAGCCAGTACGGCGCGTACGGCTATGCGCTCGAGGGCAGCAACTACAGGGGAATCCTCGAGCACTACTACAGCGGGACGACTCTGAGCTCCGCGCCCGGGGCGCCGGTA
Organism: uncultured Thermoleophilaceae bacterium; assembly: GCA_963751835.1. Classification (GTDB taxonomy): domain Bacteria; phylum Actinomycetota; class Thermoleophilia; order Solirubrobacterales; family Thermoleophilaceae; genus JACVRW01. The sequence continues at coordinate 53,407 of CAVVWD010000031.1, forward strand.
CGGGTGCTGCTCCAGCCCGTCGACCCGTACATCCGCTTTCGCGGTGCGACGAACGCCAACGGGAGAGGGCTGCGCCCGGGCACGACCTACGTCGCCCGGCTTGCGCGGAGCGGGATCTCGCTAAAGACGAGCTCCGGCAAGCGCGTCGCCACCTTCGCGAGCCCCCTGCGGGTGGCCGCGGGCGGCGACGACCCGGTACGCCTGCTCGGCCCGGCGCTGAACTCCATCCGCGATGGGCTCTACCGCGGCACGATCGAGGTGATCCCGGACGGCGGCGGCCTCACTGCGATCAACGTGATCGACCTCGACCCGTACCTCAAGGGCGTGGTCGCCGGCGAGATGCCGAGCTCCTGGCCGCTCGAGGCGCTCAAGGTGCAGGCCGTGGCGGCGCGCACCTATGCGCTCGCCACGCGCAAGACCACGGGCAGCTTCGACCAGTACCCCGACACGCGCTCGCAGGTCTACAAGGGAGTCGTGGGGGAGAGCGCCAGCTCCAACGCCGCGGTCGACCAGACGGCCGGCGAGATCCTCACCTACGCCGGGGTGCCCGCGGTGACCTACTACTTCTCGACCTCCGGCGGGCACACCGAGAACGTCGAATACTCGTTCGTCGGCTCACTGTCGAAGCCGTGGCTTGTTGGCGTGCCTGACCCGTACGACCACCACTCGCCCTACCACCGCTGGCAGGCCACGTTCTCCGCGGCCACCCTCGACCGCGCGCTCGGCGCGCCCGGGAAGTTCGTGCGGCTGAAGGCGCTGCAGCGCGGCGTGTCCCCGCGTGTCGTGCGGGCCGAGGTGATCGGCACACGGGGCACGCGCACCGTCAGCGGGCCGCAGGTGCGCGCTGCACTCGGGCTGCGCGACACCTGGTTCACCCACGTGCGCGTGGCGAGCTCGGCGCGCCAGCCGCGCTCGGCCCGGCCGGCGAGCTGGGGACCGGCGCAGCGCCTGCTCGCGATCGCCGGTGAGTTCCGGCCCGCGCCGCGCGGTCGGCGCCTGGCGGTCCAGCGGAAGATGGGCGAGGTCTGGCGCACCGTCTCCCGCGAACGGACCTCGCGTCTCGGCCGCTACCGCGCCCAGCTCGAGGTGCCCGGTGTCTACCGGGTGAAGGCCGGCTCGGTGGCCGGGCCGGCCGTTCGCGTGCGCTGAGGGCTATGGGGCGGGCGCGCCGCCCCCGGGCGCTTCCGGTGGCGGCGGACTCGCGGGCGGCGCAGCGTTCGCGCCGAGGGTTCGGCTGATCAGACGGGCGAACGCCCGGGCGCCTCGAGCCCTCAGGTGAAGACCGTCGCTCCAGAACCAGTCGCGATGTCCGGCGCTGTGAGCGACCCAGTCAGCGACCCTCACACGGCCGGGCCAGCGCCGGCCTGCTGCGCGGATCGCGTCCTGGTCGGTGCTCGCGGCGCCGCCGAGCTCGCGCGGGGTCACGAGCACCAGCACGCGCTCCTGTCCCAAGACCCGGAGCGCCCGCCGGATCTGAGCAAGGGTCACGGTCCAGTTGGTGCCGAGGCCGACGGCCACCGCCGAAGGCAGCGTCCCGTGCCCGGGCGCGCGCGCCCAGCACGCGGAGCCCCTCGCTCATCTGCCGGCACTCACGCGCGTCGACCTCGAAGCCCCCGCGCCGGAGCGGCTCGACCGCGCCCAGCATGACCGAGTCCCCGATCGCGAGCGGCGGCGGTGTGGAGGCGTCCCGGTCCACGGGCATGTAGTGCTGGACCTCGCCGCAGGCAGCCGCCCCGGCCGCTACGGGGCTCGTAGCAGCCACCGCCGCGAGGACGGCGGCCATCGCCACCAAGCCGGCTAGCGCCCGCCGGCGCATCGCTGTTGCCCCTCCGCGAATTTCCTCTCCGTACCCATCGGGCTCTCGTTCATCACCCGGCGGGCGAACTCCTTCCCGCAAGGAGCGGGACTGGTGCTGTCCTTAGCGGCCGCCCGTGCTAGAACGGCGTGCTCAGGGCGTGAAGCGGAAAGTGACCACGTCGCCGTCCTGAACCACGTAGTCGCGCCCCTCCACCCGCTGCAGTGCCCGCTCGCGAGCGGCGGCGTAGCCGCCCGCCTCGACCAGCGCATCCCAGGGCGTGACCTCCGCGGCCACGAAACCCCGCTCCATGTCGGTGTGGACGGCGCCCGCCGCGTGGCGGGCGCGCGTTCCGCGGGGGATCGCGCGGGCGCGCGCCTCCTTGTCCTGGCCGGCCGTGAAGAACTGGATCAGGTCGAGCAGGGCGAACGCTTCGCGGACCACGGTTTCGAGCCCGGACTCGGCAAGCCCGAGCTCGTCGCGCATCGCCTGCGCCTCGTCGTCGTCCAGCTCGGACAGCTCCGAGTCGAGCCGCGCGCTCACGGCCGCGGCTCGCGCCCCGCGCCCCTCGGCGTGCGCGACGAGCGCCGCGGGAGGCTCGAGCGGCTCACCCTCCGCGACGTTCGCCACGTATATGACGGGCTTCGAGGTCAGTGCGTGCAGGCGGATCGCGGCTCCGGGCGCGTCCTCCGGCTCCGGCACCGTCCGCACGCCGCGGCCGGCGCGCAGGGCCTCGACCACCTCGCGCAGCCAGCGCTCCTCCGCGACGGCCACCTTGTCGAGCGACTTCGCCTGCTTGGCCACCCGCTCGAGCCGCCGCTCGGCCTGCTCGAGGTCGGCGAACAGCAGCTCGGTCTCGATCGTCTCGACATCCCCGAGCGGATCGACCCGGCCGTCCGGATGCACCACGCTCGGGTCATCGTGAACCCGCACCACATGCAGGATCGCGTCGGTCTCACGGATGTTTGCGAGGAACTGGTTGCCGAGCCCCTCGCCCTGGTGGGCGCCCCGGACGAGGCCGGCGATGTCGTGGAACTCGATCGTCTCGTGCACCACCGGCCGCGCGCCCACGGTCTCTGCCACGCGGTCGAGGCGCTCATCGGGCACGCCCACAACCGCCACGTTCGGCTCGACCGTGGTGAAGGGGTAATTGGCCGCCGCTGCCCCGGCGCGGGTGAGCGCGTTGAAGAGCGAGGACTTGCCCGCGTTCGGGAGCCCGACGATGCCGACCCTCACGGGCTCAGAAGCCTCCACATCGCGTCGCCGAGCAGCGCGCCGGCCAGGACGTCGGTCGGGTAGTGCACGCCGAGGTAGGGGCGGGACAGGGCCATCGCCACCGCGAGACCGTAGAGGGGCCCCGCCGGCAGCGCTGCCGAGAGCGCCCGCGCGCCCGCGAACGAGGTCGATGCGTGGGCCGACGGGTAGGAGCGGCCGGAGATCACCGGGGTCAGCGCGGGCAGATCCTCGAGCGTCGGCCGGGCGCGCCGGACGAGCTGCTTGACCGCGGTGTTGGCCACGAGCGTTGCGAGGACCACGCCGATCGAGCGGGCGTAGACCTGACGCCGGCCGCGGTCGAGCGCCATGCCGCCCGCGGCCACGGCATACCAGAAGAGCCCGTTCTCGCCCGCACGCGCCAGCGCGACCACCGCCGCCTCGGCGGCCGGCGAATGACGGCGGGTGCGCATGACCCGCAGCGCGCGCAGATCGAGCGCGCGCAGGCTGAGGCCGAGGCTCGGCAAACTAGAGGCCGACCCCAGATTGCGTGCTGGGACGCGACGTGTGCGAGCGGCAGATACTGGACCGCCATGCCCGAGGAGAATGTCGAGGTGGGTGCGGAGCATGCTCGGCGCTTTCAACCGCGACGACGTCGATGCGGTGATCGCAGCGTTCGACGAGGGCTGCGAGATCAGGGAACCGCTGGAGATGCCCGAGAGTCCTGCCATGGGCTATCGCGGGCACGACGCGCCGGTTGGACGTCGGGACTGGCTTGTTGGCGCGCTGCTGCGCGATCCAATCGGCCGCTCGCTGCGAATAGGTCGCTGAACACAACCTAGGACGCACCGCCTGGACCGGGCGGCGCTCGACGGGAGGAAGACAAGTGCGGAAGCTTTCCGAGCGTATTCACAGCGAGGAGAAGGGTTTCACCCTTATCGAGCTCCTCGTTGTCATCGCAGCCATTGGAGCGATGCTGGCGAGCTGGGCGAGCTGGGCGAGTTGGGCTAGCCAGATCCTGCCCTTCTAACCAACCGAACTTGAGTCGCGGGCCTGCAAGGAACCTCGTACGGATCGACCGAGGCTGAACGCGCTCGCGGTGAGCATCCTGTGAGCATTCGGCCCCCAAACCCGCTCCCAGAGCGGAGAGTTCTAGAAGCCGACCTTCTGATCCTCGGTGTCGAGCCGCACGTAGACCACCTGCGCGAGGTCGATGGCGACCTGTGAGTCGTGCGTCTCGAGCTCGTACCAGCGGTCGGAGCTCGAGTCGGAGAGCGCCTTGCGCAGCCCGTCCCAGGCCTCCTGCTTCACGCGACAGGGCAGCACCTGACCGCCCTTGAAGCCGATGTCGATGTGTCGGGCGAGTTCCGCCATCAGTGGCCCTCCGCGGCCTCGACCAGCTCCGTCAGCACGCCGCCGGTCGACTTCGGGTGCAGGAACGCCACGCGGCTGCTCCGTATGCCGATGCGCGGCTGCTCGTCGATCAGCAGCAGCCCGGCGGAGCGGACCGAGTCGAGTGCCTGCTCGATGTCATCGGTCCCGTAGGCGACGTGGTGGAGGCCCGGGCCGTTCCGCTCGAGGAAACGGCCCACGGCGGTGTCCGGGCTGAGCGGGCGCAGCAGCTCGACGTGGCTCTCGCCGACACCGAGCAGGATCGCCTCCACCCCCTGGGACTCGATCGTCTCGCGGTGCTGGAGCTCCATGCCGAGCCGCTCGCGGTAGAGCGAGACGGCCTCGTCGAGATCCTCGACTGCAACTCCGATGTGGTCGATCCGCCCGAACACGGGCGATGAGGCTACAACCCCCGCATGGTCAACATCGAGGAGCCGCCGTTCGGCCGCTACTTCGAGGGCGAGTCGGCACCGGGGCTGATCCGGTACGACCAGCGCGAAAGCCGACGGCTCGACCGTCAGCCGCACGTGGGGGCCGCCCGAGATGAGCTCGCCGTCCACGTTGAGCGTGGCGGAGTCGGCCAGTATCAGCTCGACGGCGGCGCCTCGCGCGTGGCGCACGCCGGGCTGATCCGTAAGGCGCCCCGAGCGCAGGCCGTACGCGTGGCGGGCGAGGCGCAATCGCGAGCCTGCCTCCGCCACGTCGAGGAGGCCGTCGCTCGGGTCTGAGGGCGCGAGCTCCGAGCCGGCGCCGAAGGATCCCGTGCCCGCCACGGTCGCCTGCCCCGCCCTGCCCCGAAGAACGGGCGCGCGCCCATCCAGCCGAGGTCGAGCGCCCGCAGGGAAGTGCCCGTGGCCGCCAGCCTGGCCGCCGCCTCGAGTTCGCACGGCAAGTCGCGACCGCGCGCGAAGTCGTTCGCGGTGCCGACCGGGATCACGGCTAGCGGCACACCCGCGCGGGCGGCCGCCGCGGCGGCCGGTGCGATGCCGCCGTCGCCGCTCGCCACCACGATCCGGTCGGCCGCGGCATGACTTCCGAACATGACTTCGACGCCGTGCGAGCGGAGCAGGCCGGCGATCAGCTCCGGGTCGGTGCCGCCGCCCGACTCGGGGTTTGCGATCAGTGCAACCGAAGCAGGAGGACTTCCCACACGGCCGTCTTACCCGGCGTGGGGAGGCCCGTCGAGGCGCTCGGCGGCGGCGACCTGGGCCGCGCCCGGCTCGAAATCCTTGAGGAGCGGCGGCCCGTCGCTCGTGCGCTCGCCCTTGTAGGCGCCGACTATGCGCTCGATGTCCTCGCGCTCGAGCACCTCGTTCTCGAGCAGCGTGAAGGCGAACGCTTCGAGCAGCGTGCGGTTCTCGGCCACCAGCTTCAGCGCTCGCCGGTGGGCGAAGTCGGTGAGGTACTGCTGCTCCTCGTCGATCGTACGGCGCGTGTGGTCCGACATCGAGTAGTCATCGGCGGGCAGCTGCTTCGAAACGAGCTCGGTGCCCATTCCGTACTGGGTGATCATCGAACGGCTGATCTCGTGCGCCTTGCGCAGGTCGTCCGACGCGCCGGTCGTGATCTGGCCGAACACGATGTGCTCGGTCACGCGTCCGCCGAGTAGTACGACCAGGTAGTCGAGGAGCTCGTCCTTCGTCTTGAGGTAGCGATCCTCCTCGGGCAGGTTAAGCGTGTAGCCGAGGGCCCGCCCGCGCGGGATGATCGAGATGCGGTGGACCTTCTCGACCGAGGGCAACAGCTCGGAGCAGAGTGCGTGCCCGGCCTCGTGATAGGCGACCACCCGCTTCTCGTGCTCGGTGATCACGCGGCGCGACTGCATGCCGGCGATCACGCGCTCGAGCGCCGACTGGAAGTCCTTCGTCCGGATCGTGTCGCGATGGTCGCGGCCGGCGAAGATCGCCGCCTCGTTGCAGATGTTGGCGAGGTCGGCGCCGGTCAGGTTGCTGGTCTGGCGCGCGATCAGCTCGAGGTTGACGCCCTCCTCGAGCGGCTTGCCGCGCGTGTGCACGTCGAGGATGGCGCGCCGTCCCTTCAGGTCCGGAGCACTCACCAGAATCTGGCGGTCGAAGCGGCCCGGGCGGAGCAGCGCGGGATCGAGCTTCTCCAGGAGGTTCGAGGCGGCGATCACCACGACGTTGCCGGTCGAGCCGAAGCCGTCGAGCTCCACGAGCAGCTGATTGAGGGTCTGGTCCTTCTCGCCCGAGATGTCCTTCCCGCGCGTTGCGCCCACAGCGTCCAGCTCGTCGATGAAGACGATCGCGGGCGCCTCCTTGCGGGCCTGCCGGAACAGCCGACGGATGCGGGCGGCACCGAGGCCGGCGAACATCTCGACGAACGAGGAGGCGGACTGGGCGAAGAACTTGGCGTCGGCCTCGTTGGCCGCCGCCTTGGCGAGCAGCGTCTTGCCGGTCCCCGGCGGGCCGTGCAGCAGGATGCCCTTCGGCACCTTCGCCCCGAGCTTGCGGAAGCGCTTGGGGTCGCGCAGGAACTCGACAACCTCGCGGAGCTCGTCCTTCGCCTCGTCGGCACCGGCCACGTCCTGCCAGCGAACGGAGCTCGAGGAGCTCGGCTTGATCTCCTGGGGCTTGGTGCGCGGCAGGTAGCGCAGCGTCATGACCAGCACGACCGCGATGAGGCCCATGAAGATGATCGGGAGCCAGATGACCGCCCAGTCCTCGACGTCCTGCCACGAGAAGCCGCCACCGAGGTCCACACTGTCCTGGGGCGCGACCCTGAAGCCCTCGCTGCCGTCCGCGCTCGCGAAGGTGCTCGTGGCCGGGTCGAGCTTCCAGCCGTCCGGCAGCTCGCCCCCGGGTGCCCGCAGGATCGAGCGGAACTCCTCGATGGCCTCGTCGCAGCTCATCTCGGAGCTGTCGAGGATCGTCAGCGAATGGGGGCCGCGCTCGAGCGACAGCCCGCCCACCTCCTGAGCGCGATTGACGCCCACCGGCGCGGTGCAGGCCGCCGCTCCCCCGTCGGCCGTCGCGGCAGGCGTGAATGCGCCCAGAGCCATGAGGGCGCAGACGAGCGACAGGCGGAGTGTTCTCATCCCAGTGTCCTAATCGGCCGGCGGCGCCGATTACATGAGCAGGGCGGCTATGCGCCCTCCACCCGCAGGATCTCCGCAAGCGCCGCGGCGCCCACCTCGAGCTGCTCGGCGGTCGGCTCGCGCGTGCCGACCGCCCGTTGGATCTCGTGCCCGGGGCGGCGCAGCAGCCTCGTCAGCCTCGATTCCGGGTTGCGCTCGCCCCACGCGAACACCTCCACCGCCACCGCGGCGCTCCCGAGCCCGACCGCCGCCTCGGCGGCTGGGCCGCGCAGCCCGACGCGGCGCGCCGCCACGTTGCCGACCGCGGCGGCCGCGAGCATCGGCGTAACGAGGTGCGAGCCGCAGCGGTCGTGCTCCTTGCGCGCGTCCTCGGCGGCTGCGTCATCCTCGTAGGCCGCGATCGACTTGTGCTCGACGCCGTGATAAGCGGCGAGGTCGCCGTTGCGCAGTGCCAGCAGCGCGGGAGCGAGGCTGATCAGCGCGACAGCCGCTTCGCGCCCGGCCGCAGCCCCGCGGCCCGCTCCCCCCTCGGCGGACTGCCTGCGGGCGCCCGCGGTGCGGATGACCTGGCCTGTGAGCGCCGCGGCGCCCATGGCGCCGAGTGTCTTCGCGTCCTGCATCGGCAGGCGCGCCTCCGGCAGCGCGCGCTTGACGAGCGGCACCACTGCCATCGCCTCCGCCAGCTTGAGCACGCCGCGGACGCCCGGCACGCCGTCGGCCGCCTTACCGCCGAGATCGACCTTGCGGCCGGAGGCCACCTTGATCTCACCGGCCTCCGTCCGGATCGCGGCCGCCCAGTGGGTTGGGCCGTGTACGAGCAGCCCGTTGCGGAGCGCCATGCCTCCCAGGCGCAGCTTCTCCTCGGGCACGGGCTTGGTCATCTGAGCGTCTCCACCATGAGTACAATGAGGCGTAATGAGTTCATCGCGTGTAATCGGGATCGTAAGGGTCAGTGAGATCGGGGACCGGACGCAGGACAGCCTGCGGTCCCCCAGGGAACAGGCCGCCGCCATGGAGGCGTTCTGCGAGGCGCAGGGCTGGGAGCTCGTCCGCACCGTCGAGGAGCTCGACGTGTCCGGGACGCTCCCGATCGGCCGGCGGCCGCACCTCGAGGCGGCGCTGGAGGATCTCGAGACCGGGCGTGCGGAGGTGCTCCTGACCCACTACTTCGACCGACTGGTGCGCGGGATGGCGCGCCAGTCGGAGCTGATCGAGCGTGTCGAGGCGATCGACGGTGCGGATCTCTGGTCGGTTGATTACGGCAGGCGCACGAACCAGAACGCGGCCGGGAAGATGACCGTCAACGCACAGGGGATGGTGAGCCAATACGTGAGTGACGCGGCGAAGGAGCGTTCCTGGGCGGCCGTCGAGGCCGCGATCGCCGAAGGCGTGGGCGGCTTCTCGAAGATCCCGCTTGGCTACCTCCTCGGCGACGACCGGCGCCTCGTCCTCGATCCCGCGCGCGCGCCGATCGTGGCGGAGGCGTTCGAGTTGCGTGCGCGCGGAGCGACTCTGCGTGAGGTGCAAGAGCTGCTCGCCGGGCACGGCGTCGCGCGCGCGGTGTCGGCGGTCCGCTCGATGCTGGCGTCGCGGGTCTACCTCGGCGAGCTCCACTTCGGCGACCACACCCCGAACCTCGCCGCGCACCGGCCGATCGTGTCCGAGGAACTGTGGCGCAGGGTGCAGCGCGTCACGGGCCCTTCGACCGGCCCGCGCCCGGAGTCGGACCGGCTGCTCGCGCGGCTCGGTGTGCTGCGCTGCGGGAGCTGCGGCGCGCGGATGGTGGTCGGCACGTCGAACGGCTACCCGATCTATCGCTGCCCGGCCTACTCCGACTGTGAGCACCACGTCGCGATCTCGGCCCGGATCGCCGAGGGAGAAGTCGAGCGCCGGGTGCGCGAGGCGGTCGCCGAGGAGCACGGCCAGGCGTCGGCGCTCGAGGCCGAGCAGGAGGCCGCCAGCGCCACGGAGCGCGCGCGTGCCGAGCTCGACGCCGCGATCGAGGCGTTCGCCCCGGTGGCGGACATTCCGGCCGCGCGAGACCGTCTCGCCGAACTGCGGGAAGCGCTCGACGCGGCGACCGAGCGGGAGGACTCTCTACGCGGTTCGGCCGCCTCGATGCGCCGGGTCGCCGGGGCCGATTGGGACGTCCTCACCCTCGCCGAGCGCCGGGACTTGATCACCGCGGTGATCTCCACGGTCGTCGTCTCGCCCAGTGGGCGCGGCGCCGGCCGCTTGGCGTTCGAGTTCGTCCTGGAGTAGCCGCCGCGCCGCGCGGTCGAGGATCCGTCGGACCTCGGCGCGGACTCGCGGCGGCAGCCCGGTCACGGGAGCGCTCCTCTCGCCTCGGGCCTGAGCCGGTCGGCGAGGCGAGGACTGACCGGCCACGGGAAGACATCCCGGGACCGGTGGATGAAGTCGTCCGGGACGAGCCGACGGCCGAGGCGGCCTTCGAGGCAGCCGATGCAGAGCATCCCGCCCAGTCGGCCGAGCGGCCAGACATCGTCTCGCAGTGCGTAGTACTCGTCGATGGCGCTGGTGTCGACCCGGCAGTCGACGCAGGCGAACGGGTTGCGGTACGCGCGCGGACTGTCGAGGAAGAGTGCGAGCTGCGCGCGCGCGGTCATCGGTTCGGGTTGAGGCCGTCCCGGGCGGCCTGCCGGTCGGCCTCCATCCCGTCGGCGATCTCGGCCTGCGAGCGGGCGGGCGGGGTCTGGTCTTGGCCGAAGAGGGGGCAGCCAACCTTGCGGCAGGCCGCGTGGCCGCGCGCGTGGACGAGCCAGGAGCCGCAGCGGCGACAGCGGCGCGCACCGGTCACAGCCGCTTCCCGTTTCGGGGTGTGGGGCCAACCGGCTTGACGTACACGGGACCGGTCACCGGCCCGGGGGTACGGCCGCAGCGCCAGCACAAGGGGGACCCGGAGAGCACCTGTCCGGTCGGGTGGCAGCGGCACGGCACCGGACGCAGCGGCGGCGGGTCGGGTGCCCAGCGGGGACCACGTGCGAGCGCGTCCTCGACAACCGCGGCGGCAGAGGTCTCGCTCATTCCCGGCTTGCAGATCAGCGCCTTGATCTGCGCGAGGAGGTCGTCGCGATCGTCGTGGCCGTTCGCGGTCTCGCCGAAGAGCTCCAGCTGCCCGTCGGCGCCCGTCACGTCCACCTCCTCTTCCCTGACTGCTGAAGCTGGCGCTTCCCCCGCTGGAGCGACATCACGTGCTGCCCGCACAGCCACACCCGGCGTTGACGGCCGAACGGCTCGAGGCGGGCGTGCAGCTCGGCGGGCCGGCCACAGATCGCGCACAACGGCCGGTCAGACATCGAAGCCCCCTTCGTCCGGGGCGAGCCGCCAGCTCTTGTCCTCATTGCGGACCACCAGGCCGCGGCGCTGGAGGTCCTCGAGCGCGTTGCGGACCGTGCCGTCCTTCGGGTCGCGGCCGAGCGAGCGCGCAAGCCCGGCAATCGAGAAACCGCTCTCCGACGGGGGGTGCAAAGGTGCATCCCCTACTAGTGGGGGTTGCACTTTGCACCCCTCCGCGAGCGCCTCGAGCAGCTCGTCCGCGACCGCGTCCCGGATCGACGTGTCCGGGCTCGGCACGTACGGCTCGCACGGCTTGATCGACACCGGGCCCTCGTCGCCGTCGTCAGCCACGATCCGCAGCCAGCGGTCATCCCGCTCGACGGCGAACCGTGCCAGCGGGTTCACGAGCCGCCGGCGGCCGCGCTCGTCGTCGCCGTCGACGCGTTCGAGCAGCACGGCCCACTCGATGCAAGCACCGATCGCCGAGCTCCCGCGGTACTCGCCGTCAGTGCGGCGCGAATGATGGGTGAGCGAGATCGCGACGTCCTGGTCGTGCGCCATCGTCCGCAACGGATCCAGGGCCTTGGCGACCTCGGCCTCGTCACGCTCGTCCCCCAGCCACAGCGCCCGAAACGAGTCCAGCAGCACGAGGTCAGGCCGGTATTCGGCGAGCAGCCCGTCGAGCTCGTCCAGGTGGCGGCGCAGGTCGTAGCCCCTGGCCTCGCCGATCAGCAGCCCGCCGGCCGCACTTGCGGGGAGCCCGATCGAGCGCAGCCGGCGGTGGAGCTCCCGCTCGCCGTTCTCCGCGTCGACGAGCAGCACGCGCGCGCGTTTGACCGGGATCCCGGCCGGTTCGCCACCGCCGATCGCGGCGACACAGCCGAGCGCCAGCTGCACGAGGCTTTTGCCGCGCTTCTCACGGCCGCCGAACAGGGTGAGCTTGCCTCGGCAGAACACCCCTTCGGCGATCCAGTCGAGCGCCGGCGGCTCGCTCTCCACCAGCGCGAGCGTGTCGAGCACCCTGATCCGCGGACGCTCCGGCGTTCCCTCGGCCTCCTCCTCCTCCTCCTCCGTGGCCGGTGGCGAGTCGCCGTTCAGGCCGAGCCGCACCGCCCATTCGACGGCGTCCGCACCGGCGGCGATCTTCGCGGCCTTGGCCGCCGGGGCTTCGGCCGCGAACGCCCGCTCCGCCCGTGCGATGTCCGACTTGTCGACCCACCGCCAGAGCCGCTCCACCTCCTCCCGCTCCAGCGGCGGGTCCAGGCAGCGCGCGTTGTGGCCGAGCATCGCGTCCAGCGCCGGCTTGCCAATAAGGCCCTCGGCGGTGAGCGCCGACAGCGCCCACCGGTAGAGCGCCTCGTGGCGGCCACCCTGGGCGACGACCTCGTCGTCGTCCGGTGCCACCGTCGGCTCGGCCTGCCTCTCAGCCGCGAGCTCGGCCAGCCACTCGGGGAGCGGCGCGATCGTCCTCCAAGTCGGTAGCGCGCCCGTGTAAGCCACCGCGGACTCGTGCACGCTGGGCGGCACGATCATGTAGGCGCCCTCGCACCGGAGCTCGCAGCCCGGCAGCACGGCCTTCACCGTCGCCATCTGGCCGGCGAAGTACCAGTGGGCGCCGCGCACCCCCTCGAGCGAGTTCGGGTACTTGGCGGACACGGGCGGCGCCTCACCGGTCCGGACGTGCGGCTCCGGCAGGTCGTACTGGCCCACCAGCTCGTCCGGATCGCAAGCGAACCGCGGGTCGGCGTCGAGCACGGTGACGCCGCTCTTGAAGCAGTTGATCGCGATGTTCGCCGCCGGCCACGTCGTCCACCACGCGGTGATCCGTTCGCGGTCGCGGGTAGCGTCGTGGAGGCCGTGCGGGGTGAGTGGCGCCTTGCCACGCTCCCTACACGGGTGCACGTGGTAGTTGCGGGCCGCGTGCTCGAGCGCGGCCCGCCCCAACCTCTCCACTAGAACGGGATCGGGTCGTCCGCCGTCAGCTCCGGCTTGGGACTCGGGGGCGCGGGCGACTTGGCCTGCTCGAGCGCCTCCTTCGCCCCGTTGACGTCCGGCGTGGTCTCGGTGGCGGTGCCGGCCACCATCGGCAGCTGCTCGGTCGTGGTGTTCGCGCCCGGCGTGAGCACAGGGGTCGGCTCGGCGTTGACGCCGGCCATCCCGGCCGCCCAGTCCACCACGCTCGAACGCGGCCTATCCGGACACTCGAGCCGGTCCTCGTAATAGGGCTTCCCCTTGCGGTTGGTGCGCTTGGGTCCCCTGGTGATCCGGACGCGCTCGCCCGGCTGTGGCTTGAGCCGGAGCAGCTTCCTGCGGATCACGGTTGTGAAGCCCCAGAACGGCGCCCGGCCGTGGTTGTTGGCAACAGTCAGCAGGGGCACCTCGATCTCCCTGCCGTCCTCACCCTCCCAAGTGACGAAATCGACCTCCTCGAGCTGGCCGTCGAGGATGTCGCCCTCGTCGCCGAGCTGCCAGTAGTCGCCGCGTCCGTCGTTCTCAATCTTCGCCATCTCGTTGTTCCTCTTTCGTGACCGGTCGTGTGCATGGACGCGGCCGCGAGGAGGGGCGCGAGAACGAAACGGGCCCGCGCGCAGGCGGGCCCGGTGATCTAACGGTTCGTCGTCAGCGTCTGATTCGCCGGCTGGACCGTCGTCGGGTCCGGCGCGGGCCGGCGCGGTAGTGCGTCTCGAGCCCCGGCTACGAACCGGCTGGCCACGAGGTGCGCGGCGGCGACGCTGGGGAACGGTTCGGCGAAGGTTGGAAGCCGGGGGCGCGGGAACCCGCGTTATCGGGGGCGGTGCCGGGGGCGGGGCCGTCGCCGCACCCCTGGTGTCCCAGCGGCGGCGAGTCGCACCCGGGGGTGCGAGCACGGGAACCCCCTGGAGGTTCTGCGCCGTCGGCTCCACGGTGCGCGGGGGCTCCGTCAGCGTCAGCGGTTGGATGCCGAGCGGGCCGTCGGGGACGTATTCCTCGACGACCGGCGGGCCGTCCTCGGCTTCAGTTGGGTGCTGCGCTTCGGGGTGCTGCTTGGCGGTGGTACGCACCGCGCTCCTTCCAGATCATCCCGCCGACGGCTGCGACGGGGAACCGATTGCCGATTCAACCACGGCCATCGGCGGAAAAGAATGGAGGCCGCCCCCTGGAAGGAAGGGCGACCTCCGGAAGATGGCTTTCACGCCACCGTCTACCCGGCCGGGAGCCGATCCCCGACCGCTAAAGAGGGTACCCGCCGCGACGGCTAGGGCGACCTCGGGGGCCCGTACCCTCAGGGTCGATGGCCCCGACCCGCCCAGCGGCCTAGTGGCCGTCGTCCACCCGGTCGGGAGCGGCGGAAGACGCAAGAAACGCCGCCGCCCCCGTTCGCGTCGAGACCCCGGCGTCGTAACGATCCGGTTCCGCTGCCCCGTCTGCGGCGCCGACCACCCTAGGTCGGCCTGCACTAAGCGCTGAAGCGCGACGGGGCTTCCCGCACTTCAGACAACGCGCCCCCGCGTCCGGGTCGAGCGTGAGCAGCAACAGCCTGTCACACCCGCACGTCCGTGGCCTGGTGTCCGGCGGGTCACCCCTCGCGTAGTCGTCGGCCGGGTAGAGCATTCCGAGGACGCCGCGGCTGGTGGGCATCCCCCGGCAGTATGCGCTTGCGAACGCTCACTTCGCGAGGGCGCCGAGCACTTCCAGGCGCGTGACCACGCCGACCAGACGCCCGTCTTCCACCACGGGCAGGCGGTTGTGACCCGACTCGTGGATGAGAAGAGCCGCCTCCTTCGCGCTCGTATCCGGGCCGACCGTGTCGGGGTCCCGGGTCATCATGTCCTCGGCCGTGGAGGCGAACGCCTTGCGCAGGCGCTGCTCATAGCGGCCCAGCGGCTCGACGAAGACCGTGCTCCCGAAGAGCTTGATGTAGTGGGGGAGGTGTAGGTCGCCCTCCTCATCGGGCACGACCAGGTCGGCCTCGGTGACGATCCCGACGCAGCGCCCCTCGTCGTCCACCACGGGCACGCCCGGCAGCCCCTGCTCGCGCATCAGCGCCACGACCTCCTCCACGGGCGCGTCGGGGCGCACGCTGGCCGGGCTCGAATCCATGATGTCTCGTACGTCTCGCATGCCGCGGGCGAGACTATCTGAGCGTCAGCCCGGTGGAGCGCCGCGCCCCGTCACCGGACGTGCTCGTCGTCCACAAGCTCGGCGAACGCCGCCGAGTCCGTCACGGCCTGCCTCGCGGCCTCTACACGCTCGAGCAACTCCACCGCCTCACGATCAGGGCGCTGCTCCAACGCCGTGCCCAACGCGGCGATCCGCTCCCCGGACGTGCCGACCCGCAACCGCGCCTCGTTGGCCTTCTCGCGCAGCGCCGCGAACTCCTCACGTGTGAGCTCACCGAGCTGCGCCAACCGGACCGGCTCGTCCCCGCGTTCGGGCATCTCCTCGCCGGCGTCGAAGTGCCACCACGCCCACGGCCGGCGGCCGTCGCGGCGCCCCTGCGGGCCGGACATGATCGCGTCCCTGAGCAGCTCCCAGGCGACCTCGAGCTCGTCGAGGTCCGCCTCGGTCTGGCCGATCATCAGCTCCAAGCGCAGCCGGCCGAGCCGCTCGTCCGACAGCGCGACGACACCGGTCCGCAGCCGCGCCATCAGGACACCTCCCGGCCCCAGCGCGCCCGCGCCGCCTTGCTCGCATGCACAGACGCCGGCCGCACCGCCTCCGACACGTCGACCTGGTTCAGCAGCCTCGCCAGCGCCACCCGCGCCTGGCGCAGCTCGCCGAATGCCTGGTTCAGCACCAGCTGGCCGCCGCGGCCCTCGACCCGCACCCCCAGCTCGGCGACGTCAGCCTCGAGGCGGTCGATGTCGTCCGCCTGCCGGCGAGCGAGGTCCAGTAACGCCGCCTCCCGCTCGTCCCAGATGTGGGTGGGCGGGAGAGCGTCGGCGACCGCGTTGACCAGCTCACGCACCTTCCTGGTCATTCAGCCACCCCCGTTTTCGGTCTGATTCGGGCATGAAAGGGGCATTCGTGTTCCGTCCGGCGACCCACCCGGCGGTCCGCTGGATCGCGGACGCTCGCTGGCGACCCTCCCACTCCCCGCGAGATACTGCGCGGGCGATGTTGGAAGCGAGCGCCGAGCAGCAAGCGTTGGCAGAGACTGCCTTTAGGGCGCTGAACTCGGGCGATCTGGAAGCGTTCCTGGCGCTGACCGACGAGGACTTCGAGTTCACGTCGATGATCGCGGAGGCCGAAGGAACGGTCTTCCGGGGTCACGACGGCGTCCGTGCCTGGTGGGCCACGGTGCTCGGCGCGTTCGAGGACGTGCACTGGGAGTTGCTCGACAGTCGCGGATCCGGCGACCGGGGCGTCCTGCATTTCCGAGTGTCCGGGATGCTGGGCGGCGTGCCGGTCAAGCAGGAGATGTGGCAGGCCGCCCGGCTGCGTGACGGGAAGTTGATCTGGTGGGCCTTCTTCCGCAACGAACGTGAAGCCCTCGAAGCCGCAGAGCTGCGGGAGTAGGCGAGACACCCTCCGACCTCGATGCTCTTGATCCCGGCGGTGCTTGCGTTCCCCGTTCACTAGTTCTGGTCGGCGGGGTCGGTGCGGTGGAGGCCGGCGAGCTCGAGCGCACTGATGCCGTTGTCGCTGATCCCGTAGACGAGGTCGTCACCGTGCCAGCGACGCTCGAGCCAGCCTTGTTCTGTGAGCCGTTCGGCCTCGGCGGCGTACTCGTCTTGGACTGCTCCGACGAGGCCGGCGGACCTGGCTATGAACAGGTCGCTGAGGAGTTGGAGCTCGTCGTCTGTCACTTGCCGTTCCTCCTGTGCACGGGTCGGGGCGGCGATGAGGTGAGGACCGCCGCCCGTTCCCGTGTGTTCCTCAGCGGAACCCCTCGGTGTGGATTGGAGACACCGAAGCCTTTACGTCAATCCGGACACGGCGGTGAACGAGGCCGGTCTGTAAAGCCCGAGGGCGAGCCTGGACTCCGCCCTTATCGCCGTCAAGTCCTTTATGAACCAGTCGCTGTGAGAGTTTGTGGCTTCTACTGACACGCCACCTCTGCGCCAGATGTGGGCACCTTGGCCGAAGTTCCCGACCAGCGCGGTGCCGGACCCGACCACGGTGGACAACACCACATTCGTGTTCCACAGCGTTTGGCCGAACATGCCGACGTTGGCCGCACCGCCGCCGTACGCGCTGCTGAACGGCCCGCCACCGAAGTACTGGCCGATCGTGCCGCCCGTGCCGTCACGCAGAAGGCGGCTCGAGAGCCAGTTGGCGGGATGTAATACGACCGTGTCGGGCTGCAGGAACGCCGACCCTGCGGTGTTCGCGATCACCTTCGCCAACGCCACCGTGTTGTCGTCGGCGGCGAGCTTGGTGTAGGTGTTGATCGCCTGGGCGCCGGAGCGGTTGAACAGCCCGATCAGCTCGTTCGTACCGGTCCCTCTGAGCAGCTGGCGTTCCTCTTCGATCCTCACGAACAGGCTAAGCCTGCCGTTCAAATAGGCCTGGATCGACGGGGCGTCCTCGAGCATTTCGTCCGAGATTCCCAGCACGGTCGCGATCTTCTTGACCGGCTCCTGGATCTCGGCGTAGTTGAGCGTGCTCTCGGGCTTCGTGCCGGCCTCGGCCACTCCGGCAGCCCCGCTTGTCGCGGTGCCTTCGTTCACGTACCTGACTTGGCTGGCGGTCGTCTGCGAGGTGCCGAACACGTCGGACACACCGAGCGGTTCGAACAGCCTTGAGTTGATCCCCGGCTGGTAGAACGGCGGCACGAGCCCGCCTCCCGGACCGCCCGCCGTGCTCTCGAGCAACGTGCCTTTCAGCTCGTAGCCGGGAGCGCCGGTGGTGACCTCGACCATCCCCGAGCTCCACTGCTGCGGGCGCCCGTCGGGATAGCGGACGGCCTTGTAGCCCTCGGAGCGGACGAACACGTCGCCGGGGCCCTGGCCGCCGCGGCCGTTCTGCCCGACCGACGGGGTCGGCGGGCCGAGCGCCTTGCCGACGGCGGCCATCTTGGTTCCGGCGTCGGCGTCCTCGGCCTGGTTGATGAGGTCGAAGAAACGGCCTCGTTCCTCGCCGGTCAATTCGCGGTTCTCCGCCTTAGCGCGGGCGTGGAGCGAGATTGCCTCCTGTCGGAGGCGATCGGCGTTAGACATGACACGACCTTCCCTTCTGGGTGGCTCCGTGCCGACTGCTGTGAGGAGCGGATCTTGCCCCGGCCCACCCCACGTCTGGGGCTGCGAGGGGTCCTCGACCTCGGTGCGGGGTCCCGCCGTGCCCCGCGAAACAGGCACCCTCTGGGTCCTTTTCTGCCGGGTCCTTGTCGGGCCGCCGCGACCGCCTGTGTGGCGGTCGGCGAGTATTCGATTTTACGGGCGGGATTCTACCCCGGCGGGCGGTCGGGGTTTACGGACGGCGCGGGGCTTGGGCGCCCTTGTGGCCGTGCTGCTCGCCCGCTTGCGCGGCGGCCATGGTTGCGCCGGCGGGGTTCCGGCCTGGGTCTCGACCGCGGCGAGCCGCTGCCGCAGTTCCTGGAGCTGTTCGAGCTCGCTGGCGAGTTCGATGCGGACCTGGTGGCGGATGAATTGGGCGAGCGCTTCATGAGCGACCGGGTCCACGCCGTGAAGCCTATGCCGACACCCGGATGCGGACTACCCCCCGTTTTCTTTTTCGCGGCGACGGTCCCGGCGGGTTCCGAATCGACCCCGGAGGGGTTCCCCCCCACCTCACCGCCCAACCGATTCGCAAGTGACCAACCTCGCCGGCAGGCCGGGGGTCATACCCGCCGACAAGCAACCACCCCAGAAAGGGGAAGCACCATGTTCAGCACCACCATCAAGCGGTCAGTCGCAACCCTCGGCGTCGTGGCGGGACTCCTCGCAGCGGCAGGACCGGCCAGCGCCGACACCCTCAACGGCAGCGGGGGCGGGGACCGCGCATTTCTCGACATTGGCACCACAGAGACACTAATCGCCATTACGGCCGATGCCGGGTCGGGCAACGACAACGTCTGGAATAACGGCGACGGCACCGACGCAGCGAAAGGCACACAGGTCGGCAGCGAGGGCGTGAAGGCACCGAGCACCGAGCAGTCATGGGTCTGGCACGAAGCCGCTCGGAACGGCGTCGCGACCTCCGAGGTGTTCGAGCTCAACACGCTCGGCGGCAACGACACGGCCGAAGCGAAAGGCACGCAGGTCGGCAGCGAGGGCGCGTTCACGGAAGGCAACGGCCAACCGTGTTGCAACGACATCGAGTACCCGTAGCTCTCCACGCCCAGCCTCTCCACGGCCAGCCCGGCCTGGCGCATCCAGTCAGGCCGGGCGCGCCGTCCCCTGCGGGGGTTCGGCGGGGGCGCGGGTACGGCCTCGGCCGCCCCGCTCGCGCCTGCCACGGCAAGGATGAGCCGCTACGGGGTGAAGGACGCCCCCCTCGCGGCCGAGATTACGCTCTCATTTGCGGAGCGTTTCCAGCATGAGATCAGAGTAGAAGGCGGCGGCGAGACCGAGGTCGGCGACCGGCATGCGCTCGTCCTTCCCGTGCATCAACGATGGGGTGGCAGGAGGTTGCGACGAGAGCGATTGGGTACCGGGCCTATATGGAAACCCCCGAGACAGAGCCACAGGCACCGCCGGACGAGAAGCCGCCGCCGGAGGTGCCCGATCAGCCGGGCACGTCACCGGGCGAACCGGGCGAACCGGCGGAACCGGAGGAACCGAGCTAGCCGGTCCAGTGGGAGCCGTCCTCTGGGGCGGCTCTCGCTGTTCAGGGGTCCGTGCGCGCTGGCCATTCGGCGAAGCCGCAACGGCGAGAGTTCGCCCCTCGGTCGCGCGAACTGTTACGCAAGTTCTATCGGAGGGGTCGCAGAGACCCTCGATCCGTTTACTCCGCCAGCCCCACAGCCTCCAGGGCGGCGTGCGGGTCGTAGTAGCCGTCGATACGGATCACTTTCCCGTCTCGAAAGCTCCACACCTGACCGAATCTGATGCTGCTGGGAACACCGCTTGTTTCCCCGACGGCATCCATGGTCCCGAGCACGACTACCCGGTCGCCCGCGTCATGGATCCGATCAAGCGCGAGGCGGCCGCCGAGGGTCCCAAGCCACTCTCGCCAGAACCGAAGCATGCCGTCCCGTCCTGTCCACTCCGTTCCCATCACGTCTGAGAAGCCGCCGATGAAGTGCAACTCGACGTCATCGGCGGTATGCGAGACCGCGGCGTCGAAGTCCCGCCGGTTCCACGCCTCAAAGACCGCACGAACGACGTCCACATTCGTCAGCGACATGGGCCCACCCAGTATGGGGCGCTCGAGGAGGGGAGTTACGCTCTCACTTGCGGAGCGTCTCCACCATGAGATCAGCGTAGAAGGCCGCCGCCAGGCCGAGGTCCGCCACCGGGATGCGCTCGTTGATTCCGTGCATCTGCGGGAAGGCCTCGGTCATGTCCATCGCGTTCTGCGGGAAGAAGCCGTAGGCCACGCAATCGGGAAACGCCTTGCGCCACCAGTGCGAGTCGGAGAAGCCGCTCATCACCACCGGCGCCACCGCCGCCCCGGGGTCTTCGCGCTCGACGAAGCGGCGAATCGTCTCCATCAATGGGGTGTCCGCAGGTGAGCGGTTGCCGACGATCCGGTCCTCGAAGCGCAGCTCGTAGCCATCATCGCCGAGCACGCTGTGAACCGCCGCCCGGGCCGCCTCCTCGCCGAGCCCCGGCGGCACCCTGCAATCCACCTCGAGGCGCGCGTGCGCCGGCACCACGTTGACGGCGTCCGAGGCCTCGATCATCGTCGGCGTCAGGGTCACGCCGAGCATCGGCTCGAGCAGCACGGCGACGGCAGGATCGCTCGCCTCGAGCTCGGCAACTGCCGCATCGAGGTCCGCCGGGTCGAGACCGAGCGCGCCGAACAGCGCCTCCACCTCCGGCGATGCAATGTGGTCGGGCCGCCCCTCCGCAAGAGCGGTGAGCACAGGCGCCATCTTCACGAGCGCGTTGTCGCCGATGCGCGGCACCGAAGCGTGGCCGGTACGTCCGCTGGTCGAGAGCGTGAAGCGAAACACGCCCTTCTCCGCGACGGACACCCCATATACGCGCCGGTCGCCGTGGCGAATCAACTCGCCGGCTCCCTCGTTGACGACGAGGTCGGCGCGCACGCGCTCAGGATGCTCGGAGCAGAGCCACTGCGCGCCGAGCGCCGCGCCCCGCTCCTCGTCGCAGGTGAACACGAGCTTCAGCTCGCCGGCCTCCGGACGCCAGCCCTCCCCGACCAGCGCAAGCGTGGCGGCCACCTCGGCGGCCACCTGGCTCTTCATGTCCTTGGCGCCGCGTCCCCACACGCAGCCGTCGCGCATCTCGCCCGACCACGGGTCGGGTCCCCAGTCCCCCGCGTCCGCCGGCACCGTGTCGACGTGACCGAGCAGGCAGAGCACTGGACCGTCCGAGGCCGCGGCCACCCGCGCGACGAGGTTCGCGCGGCCGGGCGCAGCAACAAGCAGCTCGCACTCCACCCCGGCCTCCTCGAGCAGCCCCCTGAGCCATTCCTGCGCCGGCCCCTCGTTGCCGGGAGGATTGACGGTGTTGAAGCGAATGAGGCGCCGCACAAGCTCGGTGGTGCGGCGCTCGAGTGCTGCGCGGTCGGGCACGGCGGGGAGTCTAGGAGGGGGCGATTTTCTGATTCATCCTGCTTTGCCCACCGTATGGTGGGCAGGGCAGGACGGATGATGAGAAAGTGGCGCGGATCGCGGGCCGGGCGCACGGGGTCGTCACGCGGCGTGAGCTGCTGGGTGCTGGTCTGTCGGAGCGTCGGGTTGACCGGAGGATCGAGCGTGGAGCGCTGATCGTCGAGTTCCCGGGCGTCTACCGAGTGGGCCACCGCGCGCCGAGTGTGGAGGCGCGCTACATGGCCGCGGTCAAGGCCTGTGGCAAGGAGGCGTTGTTGTGCGGCCTGTCGGCGGCGTGGCTGTGGGGACTGATCAAGGGCCCCGCACCGCCGCCGGAAGTGACCGCGCCAACCGAACGGCGCATCAAGGGCATCCAGACGCGGAGACAACGCCGGATCGACCCCAGGGACGCCACCCGCCACCGCGGCATCCCCGTCACCACAGTGCCGGCAACCCTGGTCCGCCTCCCCTCACTGCTGTCCTTCGACGACCTCGCGCGCGCGGCCCACGAAGCAGCCGTCCGCCACGGCACGACCCAGAGCAGGTCGAGGCCGCGCTCGAGCGGCGCCCGAAAGCACCAGGGGCCGCCCGGTTGCGCAGGGTGCTGCGCGGCGACGCGCCCGTCCTGCTCAGCAAACTCGAACGCGCCTTCCGCGCCCGGCTACGCACAGCAAACCTGCCGCTGCCAAAAACGAACACCAAGGCCGGCTCCCACTACGTCGACTGCCGCTGGCCCGACCACAAGCTCACCGTCGAACTCGACTCCTACCGCTACCACCACAGCCGCCACGCCTGGGAACAAGACCGCCGCCGCGACCGCGAAGCCCGCCAAAGAGGCGACCAGCTCCGCCGCTACACCTGGACCGACATCTTCGACCAGCCCCAGCCGATGCTCGCCGAGCTCACCACCCTGCTCGGGCCGTAGAGTGGCTGCCGTGCCGATCGCCGCCGGGCTCGCATACCGGGAGGCCGGGCCGCCCGACGGGCCCGTCGCGCTGCTGGTCCACGGCTATCCCGAGTCGTCGTATATGTGGCGCGACCTGATGCCGGCGCTCGTCGAGGCGGGCTGGCGCTCGCTTGCCCCAGACCTCGCCGGGATGGGGGACTCCGTGCCCGACCCGCCCGGCACCTGGGAGCGGCACGCCGACTCGATCGAGCGCTTCCGCGTCGAGCTCGGCATCGAGCGCTGCGTGCCCGTGCTGCACGACTGGGGCGGGCTGATCGGCCTGCGCTGGGTCTGCGGGCACCCCGACGCGGTCGACGCGCTCGTGATCAGCGCCTCCGGCTTCTTCCCGGACGGGAAGTGGCACGGACTTGCGCAGGCAATGCGGACACCCGGCACCGGGGAGGAGCTCCTGGCCGGGACCACACGCGAAGGGCTCGCCGCCATGCTCGGCTCGGTGAGCGCCGGGATCGACGACAGCGCGATCGACGAGTACTGGAAGGCGTACGCCGACGACACGCGCCGTCAGGCCCAGCTCGACTTCTACCGCTCGATGGACTTCGAGAAGATCGCGCCTTACGACGGAAAGCTCGCCGAGCTGGACGTGCCGGTGTTGCTCGTCTTCGGCGGTCAGGACCCGTTCGTCTCGCCCGCCACGGCCCACCGCTTCGAGCGCGAGCTGCCGGACACCGAGCTGGTCCTGATCGAGGACGCCGGGCACTTCGTGTGGGAGGACGCGCCGGAGCGCTGCGCCGAGGCGCTCCGGGCGTTCCTGGCGAAGCTCGGCTAGCCCATCTCCGCGAGGCCGGCTCGCGCGTGAGCCGCTCCGGTCCGAGTCCATGTCAAGCGAGACACCGAGCAGAGCGGCGAGCTCGCCACGGCGTTCGACCGGCGTTGGGAGGAAGGAGCGTGTTTGTCATGCGCCTCCTCTGGCCCCGCTGCCAGACTTTCCGCATGGAGGAACGGCTGTTCGAGCTCGAGGAGTCGCCCGGCGCGCAGGCGGCCGACGGTCCCGACACCGCAGGCCTGCCGCTGGCCGCCCGGATGCGGCCGCACTCGCTCGGCGAGTTCGTCGGCCAGGAGCACCTGCTCGAGCGTGGATCAGCGCTGCGGACGGCGATCGAGGAGGGCCGGCCGCACTCGATGATCCTGTACGGGCCGCCCGGCACCGGCAAGACGACGCTCGCCCGGATGCTCGCCGTCAACGCGCGCGCGGC
Source organism: uncultured Thermoleophilaceae bacterium (assembly GCA_963751835.1). Classification (GTDB taxonomy): domain Bacteria; phylum Actinomycetota; class Thermoleophilia; order Solirubrobacterales; family Thermoleophilaceae; genus JACVRW01. The sequence goes on from CAVVWD010000031.1 coordinate 76,960, forward strand.
CTTCGAGGAGGAGTCGGCGGTCAAGGCCGGCCGTGCCGAGGTCCGCGACGTGCTCGCGCGCGCCGAGCACCGCCGCTCGACGAGCGGGGAGCGCACGATCTTCTTTCTCGACGAGATCCATCGCTTCAACAAGGCGCAGCAGGACACGCTGCTGCCGGCCGTCGAGGACGGGCTCGTGGTGCTCGTGGGCGCCACGACCGAGAACCCCTTCTTCGAGGTCATCTCGGCCCTGCTCTCGCGCTGCCGCGTCTACGAGCTGCACGCGCTCGAGGAACGGCACGTGCTCGAGTTGCTCCGCCGAGCCCTTGCGCACGAGCGCGGAATCCCGAATCCCCCGGCCGTGAAGGACGCCGCGCTCGAGTTCCTGGCCGCGCGGGCCGGCGGCGACGCCCGCACCGCGCTCTCGGCGCTCGAGCTGGCGACCGAGACGGTCGGTCCCGAGGGCACGGTGACGCTCGCGGTCGCCGAGGATGCGCTCCAGCGCCGCGCCGTGCTCTACGACAAGCAGGGCGACAAGCACTACGACCTGATCTCGGCCTGGATCAAGTCGACGCGCGGCTCGGACCCTGATGCCTCGCTCCTCTACCTGGCGGCCATGCTCGAAGGCGGCGAGGACGCGCGCTTCATCGCGCGCCGCATGGTCGTCCTGGCGAGCGAGGACATCGGCAACGCCGACCCGCGCGCCCTGCAGGTGGCGATCGCCGCGGCGCAGGCGGTCGAGCACGTGGGCCTCCCCGAGGCCGCCCTGAACCTCGCCCAGGCGGCCGTCTACCTGGCGCTCGCGCCGAAGTCGAATGCCTCGACCACGGCTATCGGCCGCGCCCGCGAGTGGGTGCGGGAGCACGGCGCCCCAGTGCCGCCGCACTATCTGCAGAGCGCCGCCTACCCGGGCGCGAAGAAGCTCGGCCGCGGCATCGGCTACGACTTTCCGCACGCCCATCCCGAAGGGGTCTCGAACCAGGAGCTGATGCCGGACGAGGCAATCGGCGAGCGCTTCCTCGAGCTCTCGGAGCACGGCGATGAGAAGGAGCTGCGCGAGCGGCTCGCGCGCATTCGCAGGGCGCGCGGGCGCGAGTAGGTCCGGCTTCGGTCACAATCTTCCGTGCCATGGAGGCCGTGGTCAGACCGGTCGAGGAGCGCTCGGCCGAGCTCGAGTCGTTCAGCCCGCTCGACGGGGCTCGGCTCGGCGCGGTGCCGACGATCGCGCCATCCGAGGTCCAGGCGGTCGTGGACGACGTGGCCGGCGTGCAGCCCTTCTGGGCGCAGCTGCCGCTGGGCGACCGCGCCCGCTACATGCGCCGTGCAGGCCAGGCGATCATCGATCAGCTCGACGAGCTTGCGGAGCTGCTCACGCGCGAGCAGGGGAAGCCCCGGAACGAGTCGTACGTGATGGAGCTCCTGCCGACGATCGACTCGCTGCGCTGGCTGGCGGATGCGGGGCCGGGGATCCTCGAGGACGAGCGCATCCCGCTGCCGATCTTCATGAAGCAGAAGCGGGCCCGCTTCACCTATGAGCCGCTGGGCGTGGTCGGCGTGATCGCGCCCTGGAACTACCCGTGGTCGATCCCCTTCGGCGAGGTGGCAGTCGCCCTCATGGCCGGCAATGGGGTGGTGCTCAAGCCGGCGTCGCTCACGCCGCTGATCGGCCAGCGCATCCAGGAGGTCTTCGAGCGCGCCGGCCTTCCCGAGGGCCTCGTGCGCACGGTCCATGGCGGCGGGGCGGTGGGACAGGCGCTCGTGGAGTCGACGGCGGCCAAGATCTTCTTCACCGGCTCCGTCGAGGTCGGCCGCGGCGTGGGCGGGGAGTGCGCACGCCGGATGAAGGGGTCGGTGCTCGAGCTCGGCGGGAAGGACCCGATGATCGTCTGCGCCGACGCGAACCTGGCCAACGCGGTGTCGGGCTGCCTCTGGGGCGGCTTCGCGAACGCCGGTCAGACCTGCTCGGGCATCGAGCGCGTGTACGTCGTGCGCGAGCTGGCGGAGCGCTTCATCGACGGCGTCGTCGAGGGCGCGCAGAAGCTGGGCGTAGGCGACCCGCTCGACTGGGAGACCGAGATCGGCCCGATGGTGTCGGATGAGCAGCTCAGGCAGGTCACGGAGCTGGTCGACGACGCCGTCGCGGGCGGGGCCACCCTGCGCTGCGGCGGGGCGGACGCGCCCTGGTTCCGCCCGGCGGTGCTCACCGGGGTGACGCACGACATGCGGATCATGCGCGAGGAGATCTTCGGCCCGGTTGTGCCGATCGTGACCGTCGAGGACGAGGACGAGGCGATCGCGCTCGCCAACGACTCGATCTTCGGGCTGGGCGCGTCGGTCTGGACCATGAACCGGGCCAAGGGCGAGCGGATCGCCGGGCGGCTTCAGTCCGGCATGGTCTGGATCAACGACCACATGTTCAGCCACGGCGCCTGCTCCTGCTCCTGGGGAGGCGTCAAGGACTCCGGCCTCGGCCGCTCGCACTCGAAATTCGGGCTGTACGAGTGCGTGAACGTCAAGCTCGTGACCTGGGAGCCGTCGCGCACCCGCGATTTCTGGTGGTACCCCTACGACGAGGCGCTCGGCAGGGCGATGCAGGCCTCGGCCAAGCTGCTCTACGGCCGCGACGCCGACAAGCCAGGTGCCCTGCGACGCGGCCTGGGGCCGCTCGCGCGCGTGGGCGGGAAGACCCTCCGCGACGTGTTCCGGCGGTAAGGGGTCGGTTCCGCGCCCAAAGTAAGGCCCCACTAAGGGTGTATTGCCGATGTGGGACCCCACCCCTTAGCCGTACTTTGCACTGCATGACCGGAGCAGTCTCATACGCAGTCGCGAACGAGCATGTTGCTGACCTGCGGCGGGTCGCGAAGGAGCGCCGTCGGAGCGGGCAGAAGGAGCGCCCGCGCCGCCGCCGGCCCCTGCTGCCGCGGCTGCGGCGCCCGCGTCATGCGCTCGCGGCTTGACCCTGCCGCCTGAGACGCGGCGCTCACCGTACGGGCCCTTCCCTCCCCGTGCGGTGAGCCGCCGGTCTCGCTTCCGCTGACGCGGCCCCGGGCGCGCCTACACTCTGGGTGATGCCAGCGCAGGCCTACGGCGGCAAGGAATGCGTGTGCCAGCTCCGCAGGGGGATCTGCGACCAGAGCTGTGTGCAGGGGATGCTCGATACCCCGTTCTACATCGCCTGCCTTCGCCTGAGCGGGCGCCGCTGCCTCGTTATCGGCGGAGGCGACGTCGGGCTCGACAAGGTCGAGGGGCTGCTGGCTTGCGCCGGCGACGTCACGCTCATCGCTCCCGACGCGATCGAGCCGCTGCGCGAGCTCGCCGGCGAGGGCTCGATCCGCTGGGAGCGCCGCGAGTACCGTGGCCCGGCGGACCTGGAGGGCGCGTTCCTGGTCATCGCCGCCACGAGCGACAGCGACGTCAACATCGCCGTCTACGAGGACGCCGAGCGCCGGGCGATGCTCGTAAACGTGGTGGACGTCCCGCCGCTCTGTAACTTCATCCTGCCGGCGATCGTGCGCAGCGGTCCGCTCGCGATCGCGATCTCCACCGCGGGCGCCTCACCCGCGCTCGCCAAGCGCATCCGCAACGAGATCGCCGACGAGTACGGCGAGCCCTACGCCCGGCTCGCCGTGCTGCTGAACGACGTGCGTGGCTGGGCCAAGGGCACGCTCCCGACCTACCAGGACCGCAAGGAGTTCTTCGAGTCGATAGTCAACGGCGAGCCGGACCCGGTGGAGCTGCTCCGCCGGGGCGACGAGTCCGCCGTGCGCGATCTGATCGCCGCGGCCCAGCGCAGCCACGCCACTGCCTGACGAGCTGACACACATCGACGAGGCCGGGCGCGCCCGGATGGTGGACGTTGGTGCCAAGGAGGTCACGGACCGGCGCGCGGTCGCGCGCGCGCTCGTGCGCATGTCGGCCGAGACCGCTGCGGCCGTGGCGCGCGGAGACGCCCCGAAGGGGGACGTGGTGTCGACCGCGCGCATCGCCGGCATCCAGGCGGCCAAGCGCACGGCGGAGCTCGTCCCGCTCTGCCACCCGCTGTCGCTCTCGTTCGTGGACGTGCGCATCGAGGTGGGCGAGGGTCGGGTCGAGATCGAGGCGGAGACGCGGACGAGCGCCCAGACCGGTGTCGAGATGGAGGCGATGACGGCCGCCGCCGTGGCGGCGCTCACCGTCTACGACATGGTCAAGGGCCTTGAGCGCGGCGTCGAGATCGCCGAGATCGTGCTGCTCGAGAAGTCTGGTGGCCGCCACGACTGGAGACGCGAGCCGTGAGTCCCGAGATCGTGCTAGGGACGGCCGGAGCGATCTTCGTTGTCCGCCACCGCATCCGCGGGGCGGCGAGCGGCGCGGAGGTCGAGCGCGACGAGGTCCACCTCTGGCGGACGGTGGACGACCGGGTGGTCGGGATGGAGGAGTTCCTCACCGTCGACGAGGCGCGCGCCGCGGTGGCCTGAGCCGTGCGGGCGGCGGTGCTCACGGTCTCGACGTCGCTCGCGCGCGGTGAGGGCGAGGACGTGTCAGGGCCGGCCCTCGTGCGACTCTGCGAGGCGGCCGGGCTCGAGGTGGCACACGAGACGGTCTCGGATGACAGGGAGGCGATCGCCGGAGCCCTCAAGCGGCTCGCCGACCTAGAGCGCGTTCGCTTCGTGTTCACGACCGGCGGCACTGGGCTGACGATCGACGACGTGACCCCCGAGGCCACCCGCGACGTGATCGAGCGCGAGGCCCCGGGCTACGCGGAAGCGATCCGCGCCGACTCCCGCCGCCACACACCGCTCGGAATCCTCACACGCGGCGTCTCCGGCGTGCGCGGGCGCACGCTGATCCTGAACTTCCCGGGCAACCCGAAGGCGATCGAGCAGTCCTGGCCGCTCGTCGCGCCCACGCTCGAACACGCGGCGGCGACGCTCGAACGGGGCGCTTAGCCGAATGGCCTTCCCCGCCAACGGCATGGAGCTGACGCACATCCTGGTCGTGGACGACTCGAGCGGGCGCGGCGCTGGTACGAGGACGTGCTCGGCGCGAGCCCCTACCGCGAGTACGGCGGCGACTCGGCCGACCGGCGCTTCCTCGACAACTGGCTGCTGCTCGACCGGCGGCGGTCCGACGGAGGACAAGCCGGCGCGATCCGGATGGCCACCTTTTCGAGATCAGTCAGTACGGCTGAGCGACGCGCCCCGCGATAGCCTCGGCTCGTCAACGAGGACCGGGAGGCTGAATGGCTCGGGTGCTGTACACCGCGGAAGCAACGGTCACCGGCGGGCGCGCCGACGGACACGGGCGGACCAACGACGGGAAGCTCGAGGTCAACCTGCGGCTGCCGAAGGAGATGGGAGGGGACGGCGCGGGCACCAATCCGGAGCAGCTGTTCGCGGTCGGCTTCGCCGCCTGCTTCGAGGGCGCGATCGGCGCCGTTGCCCGGCGCGAGAGGGCCGAGGTGGGCGACGTGTCGATTGACAGCCGCGTGAGTCTCCACCCCACCGAGGAGCGCGGCTTCAAGTTGTCGGCGGAGCTCCACGTGACACTGCCGCAGGTCGAGGACCCGGAGCAGGCCGCCGCGATCGTCGCCGCGGCCCACAAGGTCTGCCCATACTCCAACGCCACCCGCGGCAACATCGACGTCACCCTGACCGCCAACGGACAGCCCGTCGAGCAGCCGGCCGCGCAGGCGGGCGGCTGAGCCCTGCATCCGGTCCGCGCTCGATCTTCCGCTCGCGGAGGGCCACGAAGCGGTCGAGTTGTAGCCCGGCCCCCACCGCTGGCGGTAGGGTGGGAAATGTGAACGAGGTGTTACTCAGCCAGTTCCCGGTCACGGACGCCGAGCGTGAGGTCGCAGATCTACTGCCGATCGAGGCGGATCCCGAGGTCGCGGTCTCGGTCCGCGACTCGGTGCCGTTCTGGTTCCACAGCTTTGCGCTGAACCGCGCGCACGGGATCTACACGCCCGGGGCCGCGCGCGATCATCGCTACCGGGTGCCGGCACTGCCCGCCGAGTTCCAGGGCCAGAGCGTCCTCGACGTGGGCACCTTCGACGGCTTCTACGCCTTTCTTGCGGAGCACCGCGGCGCGGCCCGGGTCGTTGCGATCGACAACGAGCAGTACCGGCTCTGGGTGTCTGCTCGCTGGGGAATCGAGCTGGAGGGCGGGGAAGGCTTCCAGGCGATCCACAGGCTGCTCGGCTCGACGGTCGAGTACCGGCACCTCGACGCCCTCGAGATCGACCGGCTCGACGAGGCGTTTGACTTCATCTACTGCTTCGGAATCCTGCACCGGGTCGAGGATCCGCTCGGCCTGCTGCGGGCGCTGCACGAGCGCACGGTTCGGGGTGGAACCGTCCTCGTCGAGACCTATGGCGTCCCTTCCAAGGATCGCGACGGCGCCGAGGTCCGGCCGCTCGCGCCCGGCCAGGTCTACGCCGGCGACAGCTTCGTGTACTGGGGCTTTGCGCAGGCCGGCCTCGCCGAGCTCGCCCGCGCGGCCGGCTTCGAGCGGTCCGAGGCGATCAGCGAGGTCGAGGTGGACGGCCACCCCCGTGTCCTCGCCCGGCTGACGGCCTGACGGCGCAGGCCGCGTTCACGGCGTTTTTACTCGACGGTTCCGGGCCGGTAACAGGGAAAGGGCTGCCTGAGGCGACTCTGGCTCGGGATGCTCCCGCCGCTCTACGCGCACCGGCTCGGCCGGGCCTACGGCCCGGACTCCTCCGGAGCAGCGCTTGCGCGCGCGCTCGACGGCCCGCTGGACGGGCTCGAGACGGATTGCTGCCTCACCGCCGACGGGGAGCTCGTGCTGCTGCACGACCCGCTCCTTGACGCGGGCACGACACTCCGCGGCTGGGCACACGAGCGCACGGCGGCCGAGATCTGCGCCGGCCGGCTGCGCCACGCCGACGGCACGCCCAGCCACGAGCGGCCGCTGCTCCTCGAGGAGCTGCTGCGCCGCGCCCCGCGGGACACGACGCTCCAGCTCGAGGTCAAGGCGCACGCCGATGCGGCGCTCGCCCGGCGCACGACGCTCGTCCTGTGCGATCGGCTCCGCCACGATCCCACGCGCGACCGGATCGAGGTCATCAGCTTCTGGTCGGGCGCATGCGAGCTCGCCGCCGCCTGTGGCTTCCGGGCTCGGCTCGTGCTGTGGGCCGACTGCCCGGTTGAGGCGCTCGCCGCCTGGGCGGAGGACGCCGGGCTGCACGGGCTTTGCGTCGAGCACTTCCTCCTCACCCCCGCCTTGTTCGAGCCGCTCGCGGCCCGCGGCCTGAGCGTGACCACGGGGACCGTCAACCACGCGGCCCTGCTCGAGCCTCTCGTGGGGCTCGGCATCGACGCGGTCACGAGCGACCGCCCGCACGAGCTCCGAGCGGAGCTCCTCGCAGGGCGAGCCGGCGCCCTGGCTGCCGCCTGACGGGCTCTACTCCAGGCCCTTCGCGCGCAGCTCGCGAAGCGCCGCCTCGGACTTTCCGAGCCCCTCCAACCCCATCCCGCGGAGCACCGCCGGAGTCTTCGAGAACTGGATGTCCGCGTACTGCACGACCTGGATGTGATTCCCCCACGGGTCGCGGAAGTCGAGGCCACGACCGGGCAGAATCTCCGCACCCGCCTGCTCGAGCAGGCGCCGGGTCTCGTCGCGGTCGTCCACGACGAGGCCGAAGTGGCGTTCGTCGTCGGGCTGCTGCGACCGCCCCTCGGCCAGCACGAGGAACTGGTCGCCGATGTCGATGAAGGCCATCCCCGGCACCCGGCCACGCAGCTCGAGCTCGAATAGGCGCCCGTAGAACTCGAGCGCCTCGTCGAGGTCGCTCACCTCGAGCACGACGTGGTTGATGCCCACGAGACGCGGCACGGGCTCAGCATAGGCTTCGCCGCCATGGAGCCGGCGATCGAGCTCGACGGTCTCGAGCGCCGCTACGGCGAGCGGCTCGCCCTCGCCGGCGTTACGGTGAGCGTGCCGCGCGGCGCGACACTCGCGGTGCTAGGCGCGAATGGAGCCGGCAAGACCACGCTGCTGCGCGTGCTGGCCGGGCTCCTGCGCCCTCACGCCGGCACTGCCCGCGTGCTCGGCGCAGAGCTGCCGCGCGAGCGCTGGAAGGTGCCGGGCAGGGTCGGCTACCTCGGGCACGAGCCCCTCCTCTACCGCGAGCTGAGCGGGCGTGAGAACCTCGCCTACCACGCCGCACTGCACGATGTCGGCGGCGAGCGGATCGAGCGGCTGCTGGCCGCCGTGGGCATGGAGCGGCGCGCCGACGAGCCCGTGCGCGACCTCTCGCGAGGGATGGTGCAGCGCCTGGCGGTTGCCCGCACCGTTCTCCACGACCCCGAGCTGCTGCTCCTCGACGAGCCGCGAGCGAACCTCGACCCGGCTGCCGCCGAGCGGCTCGAGCCGCTCATCGGCAGGGAATCCGGACGCACGAGGGTGCTGGTGAGCCACGACGTGGAGGGCGCGCTCGCGGAATCCGACCTGGCGCTCGGGCTCAAGGGCGGCCGGCCCGCCGCGGCGGACCGGGAGCTCTACCGGTGATCGCCGCGGCGCGGGCGATCCTGCGCAAGGACCTGCGTATCGAGTGGCGCACGAAGGAATCCGTGCCCGCGATGACGCTGTTCACCGTCACCGTGTACGTGCTGTTCCACTTCGGGCTGGACCGCGACACGCTCGACGGGGAGCTCGCGGCGGGCGTGCTCTGGGTGACGGTGCTGCTGGCCGCCGTGATCGGCGTGTCGCGCCTGTTCGCCGCGGAGCGGGAGCAGGGCGGGATCGAGGGGCTCCTGCTGGCGCCGGTCGACCGCACCGCCCTGTTCGTGGCTAAGGCGGCGGCGCTGTTCATCTTCCTTTGCGCCGTCGAGCTCGTTGCGGTGCCCGCCTTCGCGCTGTTCCTGCTCGGACCTGGCCTGGACGGTGCGCTCCCCGAGCTGCTCGCGATCCTCGCGCTCGGCAATCTGGGCATCGCGGCGGTGGGAGCGCTCGTGTCCGCGCTTGCCGCCGAGACGCGCGCACGCGAGCTGATCGTGCCGCTGCTCCTGCTGCCGCTGCTCGTACCGCTCCTGATCGCCTGCGCCCAGGCAACCGAGCCGCTGTTCCGCCCGGTCGCCGGTCCCGAGGACCTCGCACGCTGGCTGGGGCTCCTCACGCTTTACGATGTGGTCTTCGTGCTGGTCTCTGTCGCTGTCTTCGATTACCTGCTCGAGGACTGATGTATTCGAAGGGCTTCGCTCCGATCGCCTGGGCCACCGCCGTGACTCTCACGACGGCGTTCGCACTCGTCTTCTTCTACGCACCGCTCGACGCCGACCAGGGCTTCGTCCAGAAGATCTTCTACGTCCACGTACCGATGGCGATCGTGGCGCTAGGCGGCTGGATCGCGGGAGGCGTGATGGCGATCAAGCATCTGCGCAGCGGCGACCGCTCGTGGGACATGCGCTCCTACGTCGCGATCCACCTGTCGATCATCCTGGGCGTGGGCGTGCTCGTGACCGGGGCGATCTGGGCCAAGGCCTCGTGGGGCCACTGGTGGGTGTGGGACGAGCCCGTGCTCGTCTCCTTCCTCGTGGTCTTCCTCCTCTACTGCGTCTACTACCCGCTGCGCTTCTCGATCGAGGACCCGGACCGTCAGGCGCGCTACTCGTCGGTGTTCGCGATCGCCGCCGGCGCCTTCGTGCCGCTTAACTTCATCGCCGTGCGGCTCGCCGAGTCCTACACCCACCCGCGTGTCCTCTCGCAGACGGGCGGCAGTCTGCCCGGCGAGATGCGGCTGACATTTCTCGTGGCGCTGCTCGGAATGACGCTTCTGTTTGTCACTCTTTGGAAGCTCGAGTTGACCGCCAAGAACGCATCCATGCAACTGAAGAAGCTGAGGAAACGTGCCCGCGTTGCCGCTTGACGAAGCCGGCAAGTACGTGGCCGGCGCGTATGTCGTGTTCGTCGCGCTGATCCTCGTGTACGTGGCGATCATCGGCACGAAGATTGCGCGCATCGAGCGCGAGATCTCGGAGCTCGCGTCGGAGGACGACCGGTGATCGCCGAGCTGCTGGCGCTCGGGGCCAACCACAAGACGGCGCCCCTGCCGCTGCGCGAGAAGCTGGCGCTGCCGGAGGGGCGCGCCTCGCGCGTTCTCGCCGAGCTCGTCGACCACGATGCCGTGCACGAGGCGGTCGCGATCTCCACCTGCAATCGCACGGAGCTCTACATGGTCGCGGCCGACCCGGTCGAGGCCGAGAACGCGGCGCTCGGGATCCTGTCGCACCAGGCGGGGCTGCGCTTGACCGAGCTGCTCGGGGCGATCTATTCGCTGCGCGCCACCGAGGCGGTCGAGCACCTGTTCGCCGTCACGGCGGGCCTCGACTCGATGATCATCGGCGAAACCGAGGTACAGGGTCAGGTCAAGCGCGCCTACGAGCTGGCGCTCGTCGAGGGCGTGACCGGGCCGGTGTCGAACCGCCTCTTCCGTGACGCGCTGGCAGCGGGCAAGCGCGTCCGCAACGAGACCGGCGTGGCGCGCTCGAGCGTGTCGGTGTCGTCCGTCGCGGTGCAGCTGGCGGCAGACTTCCTCGGCGACCTCACCGCCAAGCGGGTGCTCGTGATCGGCGCGGGCGAGAACGCCGAGTTGACGGCGCGCGCGCTCAGCGACCGCGGCGTGGAGACGCTGTTCGTCGCGAACCGCCGTTACGACCGGGCGCTCGGCCTGGCGCAGCGCTTCGGCGGCCGCGCGCTGTCGTTCGACGACATGCCGGGCGAGCTCGAGAACACCGACATCGTGATCAGCTCGACCGGCGCCCCGCACCAGATCGTCGGCCGCGAGGAGCTCGAGTCCGTGGCCGTCTCGCGCATGGGCCGGCCGTTGGTGCTGCTCGATCTCGCCGTCCCGCGCGACATCGACCCGGGCGTGCGCGACTGCCCGGGTATCGCGCTGTACGACATGGACGACCTGCAGCAGGCGGTGGCGCGCAACCTCAGCGTGCGCGAGGGCGAGGCCGAGGAGGCGCGCGCGCTCGTGCGCGAGGACGTGGAGCGCTTCCGGAGCTGGCTGTCCGCGCTCGACGTGGTGCCGACGATCTCGGCGCTGCGCCGCCGTGGCGACGAGATCGTCGAGCAGGTTCTGCGCGAGAACGAGAGCGCCTGGGAATCGCTTACAGAGGCCGATCGCGAGCGGCTCGCGGTGATGACCCGGGCAGTGGTAAGCCGGTTGCTGCACGAGCCGACGCTACGGCTGAAGGGATCGGTCGGCGAGGGCGCCTCATACCGCTATGTGAACGCGCTGCACGAGCTCTTCGGGCTCGAGGCGGCGCTGGCGCCGCACGACGAGGCGCCGGCCGCCGTCACCCGGCTGGACGCCGCCCGCCGCAGCCGCGGCCGGTGACGATCCGCCTGGGGACGCGCGGAAGCGCGCTCGCGCTGGCCCAGGCGCGCTGGGTGGCAGAGCGGCTCGAGTCCGGGGTCGAGCTGGTCCCGATCAGGACCTCGGGCGACGAGCGCCGCGACGGCCCGACGGAGATCGCGGACAAGACGCGCTTCGTGAAGGAGATCGAGGAGGCGCTTCTGGCGGGCGAGATCGACCTCGCCGTCCACTCGGCCAAGGACGTGCCCGGCGAGCTCCCGCAGGGCCTGGCGATCGTCGGCGTGCCCGAGCGCGCGGACGCGCGCGACGCGCTCTGCGGCGCGGCCTCGCTGGACGAGCTGGGCGAGGGAGCCCTGGTGGGCACGGCGAGCCTGCGCCGGCGCGCCGCGCTCCTGGCGCTGCGGCCCGATCTCCGGATCGGCGAGCTGCGCGGGAACGTCGACACCCGCCTTCGCCGCCTGGACGAGGGCGCGTACGACGCGATCGTGCTGGCTTGCGCCGGGCTGGCGCGGCTCGGGCGGGCGGATCGCGGTGTCCCGCTCGCGGAGCTCGTGCCCGCCGCGGGCCAGGGGTGCCTGGCGCTCGAGGCGCGCGCGGGCGACGAGTCCACAGCGGCCGTGGCGTCGGCCGTCACGGACCTGAACGCCCTGGCCTGCCTGACGGCGGAGCGCGCCCTCGTCGGCGAGCTGGATGCCACCTGTCACACGCCGGTGGGCGCGCACGCGGAGCGGGCCGGCGGGGCGCTGCGACTGACGGCGTTCGTCGGCCTGCCCGACGGCTCGCACTGGATCACGGACTCGCTCGAGGGCCCGGCCGCGGAACCGGTGGAGCTGGGCACCGCTGTCGCGGCGCGCCTGCGCGCGGCAGGGGCGGACGAGCTGCTCGCTGCGGCCGAGCTGGCGGCCGGCCCGCGATGAGTTTCTCGGCGAGTCGTCGTCACAGCGGATAGACCCCGAAATGGAGAACCGTCCGATGACGACTGCCGAAGCCACCCGCGACGAGCCGGGCGCGGTGGCCGCCGCCACAAAGGCCGGCGACGAGTCCGCCTTCGCGGTGCTCGCCGAGCGCTACCGCCGCGAGCTCCAGGTCCACTGCTATCGCATGCTCGGATCGTTCGAGGACTCGGAGGACCTGACGCAGGAGACGCTCCTGCGAGCGTGGCGCAAGCGCGCGACTTTCCGGGGCGAGGCGTCGTTCAGGGCGTGGCTGTACGGGATCGCGACGAATGCCTGCCTCGACGTGCTCAAGCGCCAGCCGCGGCGCCGGCCTGCAGCGCAGAAGGCCGGAACCGGCGAGCAGCCGCCCTTCGAGGTCACGTGGCTGCAGCCCTACCCGGATCGGCTGCTCGAAGGCATTCCTGCGCCCGACGCCGAGCCGGAGGCTGTCGTCGTCTCAAAGGAGACGATCGAGCTCGCGTTCATCGTCGCTATCCAGCGGCTGACCTCGACCCAGCGCGCGGTGCTGATCCTCCGCGACGTCCTGGGCTGGTCGGCGAAGGACAGCGCCGAGCTACTCGGAACCAGCGTCGCCTCCGTGAACAGCGCGCTTCAGCGCGCCCGGGCAGGGCTGCAGCAATACCTTCCGGAGCGCCGGCTCGACTGGGCGGCGGGCTCGAGTCCGAGCCCGCGCGAACGCGAGCTCCTCCAGCGCTATGTCGAAGCGACCGAGGAGGCCGATGCGGACGCAATGGTCGCGATCATGCGCGAGGACCTGCGCTTCGCGATGCCCCCGCAGCCCGAGGTCTACGTCGGGCGCGAAAACGTCGTCGGCGCCTGGGCGGAGGGTTTCGACACCGAGAAGTTCGGCCACATGCGCGGGATCCTCACGGCGGTCAACATGCAGCCGGCTGTGGCCTGCTACCTGAAGCGCCCGGGAGAGACCGAATACAGACCGCTCGCCCTCGACGTGATCAGGATCGAGGACGACGCGATCGCCGAGATCATCACGTTCCCACCCGACCTGTACGAGGTGCTCGAGCTGCCGCCGGTCCTCTGAGCCCAGGGGCATCTACCCTGGTGGTCATGAGCACCACCGGGACGGCCGTAAACGCGCGTGAGAGAGGGCTGCTCGAGGCGGCGCGCGACGGGAACGAGGACGCCTTCCGCGAGCTGGTCGAGCCCCACCGCGGCGAGCTTCACGCCCACTGCTATCGGATGCTCGGCTCGGTGCACGACGCCGAGGACGCCGTGCAGGATGCGCTGCTGCGGGCGTGGCGTGCGCTGCCGCGCTTCGAGCCGCGCCACTCCCTGCGGGCCTGGCTCTACAAGATCGCGACCAACGTCTGCCTCGACGCCATCGCCCGCCGGCCGAAGCGCGTGCTGCCGATCGACTACGGGCCCTCCACCGACCCGCACCAGACCGCGGGCGCGCCGGTCGTCGAGTCGGTCTGGGTGGAGCCATACCCGGACGAGAAGCTCGCCGTCGAGGACGGCTACGCGGCGCCCGAGGCCCGCTACGAGCGGCGCGAGGGCGTCGAGCTCGCCTTCGTGGCCGCGCTTCAGCACCTGCCCCCGAGACAGCGCGCGGCCCTGATCCTTCGCGAGGTGCTCGGCTTCTCCGCCAAGGAGACCGCCGAGTCCCTCGACGCGAGCACCGCCTCCGTCAACAGCGCCCTGCAACGCGCGCGCCAAGCGGTGGAGGAGCGGGTGCCCGAGCAGAGCCAGCAGGCCACGCTGCGCTCGCTCGGCGACCAGCAGGTGCGGTCGCTCGTCGAGCGCTTCATGGACGCCATGCAGAAGGACGACATCAACGCCGTCGTCTCGATGCTCGCCAAGGACGCGGCCTGGTCGATGCCTCCCCTCGCGTCCTGGTACCGGGGCCCCGACCTGCCCGGGTTCCTGCGCCTCGGCCCGCTGTCGGGCGAGTGGCGCTGGCGCCACATCCCCGCGCACGCGAACGGGCAACCCGCGTTCGCCGCCTACGAGTGGAATGACGATCAGCAGGCGTACCTGCCGTTCGGGCTCAACGTGCTGAGCTTCGACGGGGACAGGATCAGCGACGTCACCTCCTTCCTCAATCGCAGCATCGAGGGAACGGACCCCGAGTACTACGCCCGCTTCCCGGACCAGCCGCTCGACTCGGAGCGCACTCTTGCGTACTTCGGTCGCTTCGGCCTGCCCGACCGGCTCGACTGAGCCGGCCGATGAGTTCGCCGTCCTCAGGCGGTCTCAGAGGCGAAACCAGACAGGAGGCAAGCGAATGTTCCGCGACACCAAGGCCTACAGCGGCTTCTCGGTTGACGACATCCCGCGCGCGAAGGAGTTCTACGGGGACACCCTCGGCTTGGAGGTCTCCGAGGAAAACGGGCTGCTGACACTGCACATCGCCGGCGATCGGGGGACGCTCGTCTACCCCAAGCCCGACCACACGCCGGCCGAGTTCACGATTCTCAACTTCCCGGTCGATGACGTCGAGCAGGCGGTGGACGAGCTGACCGAGCGCGGCGTCGAGTTCGAGCGCTACGAGGGCACGGAAGTCGAGACCGACGAGAAGGGCATCTTCCGCGGCGGGGGCCCGCTGATCGCCTGGTTCAGAGACCCCGCGGGCAACGTGCTGTCGGTGATCCAGCAGTAGGAACGCGCGCCGGGCCGGCGCGCTCACGGATAGCGTTCGCGCCGTGAGCGGCGGCATCGCCTATCTGGTCGGCGCCGGCCCCGGCGACCCGGGCTTGATGACGCGACGCTCGCTCGAGCTGATCGCCGCGGCGGACGCGATCCTCTACGACCGGCTGATTCCTCCGGGCGCGCTCGACGGGGCGCGCCCGGACGCCGACTTGCGCTACGTAGGCAAGGAGCCCGGCGCGCCCGCGCTCGCACAGACCGAGATCAACTCGCTGCTCGTCGGGCTTACACGCGCAGGCAAGCGTGTGGTGCGGCTCAAGGGAGGGGATCCGTTCGTGTTCGGGCGCGGCGGTGAGGAGGCCGAGGCGCTGGCCGCGGCGGGGCTCCGCTTCGAGGTCGTGCCCGGCGTGACGGCCGGGGTGGCCGCGCCGGCCTACGCCGGCATCCCCGTGACCCATCGCGAGGCCGCCTCGGCCGTGGCGTTCGTCACCGGGCACGAGGACCCCGACAAGCACGAGCCGGTGCTCGACTGGGACGCGCTTGCCCGCTTTCCGGGCACGCTCGTGCTGTACATGGGCGTGAAGAACCTGCCCCTGATCTCCGAGCGGCTGATCGCAGCGGGACGCGACCCGGGCGAAGCGGCCGCGATCGTGGAACGCGGCACGCAGCCCGGCCAACGGACGCTGGTGGACACGCTCTTGGGGATCGCAGCGCGCGCGGCCGCAGAGGCCATCCGGCCGCCCTCGATCACCGTGGTTGGCCCCGTGGCCCGCCTGCGCGACACGCTCGGCTGGCTCGAGGGCCGGCCCCTGTACGGCCAGGTGGTGGCGGTCACCCGCGCCCGCGCGCAGGCGAGCGAGCTTTCCGCGCGGCTGACGGAACTGGGCGCGGAGGTGGTCGAGGCGCCGGCGATCCGCATCGAGCCGCGGCCGCTCGACGGCCCCCTGCTCGAGGTCGTGGCTCGCATCAGCGATTACGCGCTCGTCTGCCTCACGAGCCCCAACGGCGTGCGACTGCTGTTCGACGCGCTGGCCGCGACAGGCCGCGACGCACGCGCCCTGGGCGGCGCCGTGGCCGCCATCGGACCGGGCACGGCGGCGGAGCTCGAGCGCCGCGGCGTGCGCGCCGACGTTGTGCCGGAGCGGTTCGTGGCGGAGGGCCTCGTCGAGGCGCTCGGCCCACTGAGCGTGGACGGGCGTCGCGTCCTCGTCGCCCGGGCCGCCGGGGCGCGGCCGGTGCTGCCCGACGCGCTCCGCGAGCGCGGAGCCGAGGTCGACGACGTCGCCCTCTACGAGACGCTGGCCGAACCGCTCGCCGCCCGGCAACGTGAGCAGCTGGCGCGCGCCACCTACGTGACATTCACGTCGAGCTCAACCGTGCGCTTCTTCCTCGAGGCCGGTGGCGAGCTGCCGGAGGCGGCGCGGATCGTCTCGATCGGCCCGGTCACGAGCGCGACCGCGCGCGAGCTCGGGCTGACCGTCCACGTCGAGGCCGCGCGCCATGACATCGACGGCCTGGTGGAGGCGCTTCTGGCCGACGCGGGAGAATCGTCGTCGTGATCGTGACCCTCCTCACCGACTACGGCCGTGACGACGACTTCGTGGGCGTCTGCCACGGCGTCATGCGCGGCATCGAGCCGGAGCTGCGGATCATCGACATCACGCACGGCATCCGCCGCTACTCGGTGCGTCAGGGCGCCCTGGTCCTGCGCAACACGCTGCCCTACATGCCGCTCGGGGTGCACGTGGCGGTGGTCGATCCCCAGGTGGGAACAGAGCGCCGGGGCCTGGCCCTTCGGACGGGCGACGGCCGCATACTCGTGGGCCCGGACAACGGGCTGCTGAGCCTCGCCTGGCAGCGCTGCGGCGGGGTCGAGCTCGTGGTCGACATCACCCGTTCGCCACACCGGCTCGAGCAGGTATCGGCCACGTTCCACGGGCGCGACATCTTCGCCCCGGTGGCCGCCCACCTGGCGGCGGGGGCCGAGCTGGCCGACGCGGGCGATCCGCTCGAGCCCGCCTCACTGACCACGGTCGAGCTTCCAAAGCCGCGCAACGAAGACGGTACGCTCGTGGCGCACGCCCTGGTGGTCGACCGGTTCGGCAACGCGGGCCTGAACGTCGATCACGGCGGTCTGGCGGGGACCGGGATCACCCTCGGCGAAACGATCGAAATCGAGACCGGGGGCGAGCGCTATCTCGCAAAGTACGCCCATACCTTCGCGGACGTGACGCCAGGCGAGCTGCTCGTGTACGAGGACGCCTACCGCACGCTCGCCGTCGCGATCAACCGTGGCGACGCCGCCTCCACGCTCGGCATTCGGCCGGACGCCGAG
Organism: uncultured Thermoleophilaceae bacterium; assembly: GCA_963751835.1. Classification (GTDB taxonomy): domain Bacteria; phylum Actinomycetota; class Thermoleophilia; order Solirubrobacterales; family Thermoleophilaceae; genus JACVRW01. The sequence goes on from CAVVWD010000031.1 coordinate 94,160, forward strand.
GTGCGGCTGCGGCCGCGATGATCGGAACGCCGCGCGTCCATCTCCGGCTCACCGACTCGACAAACGAGCGCGCGAAGGAGCTGGCGGCGGCGGGCGCGCCGCATGGCACGCTCGTCACCGCGGACGAGCAGAGCGCCGGGCGCGGACGCCAGGGCCGCACCTGGACGGCGCCGGCGCGCTCGGCGGTGCTGATGTCGCTCGTCACGCGGCGGCTTGCCCCGACGCTGCCGCTCGCCGCCGCCGTCGCGATCTGCGAGGCGCTGCCCGTCCGCTGCGAGATCAAGTGGCCCAACGACATCTGGCTCGAGCGCCGCAAGCTCGCCGGCATCCTCGTAGAGGGGCGCCCGCAGGAGGGCTGGGCGGTGCTCGGGATTGGCCTGAACGTCACGACCGAGTCCTTTCCGCCGGAGCTCGCGGAGATCGCGACCTCGCTGCGGCTGGCTGGGGTCGAGGCCACCACGGAGTCGGTGCTCGCGGACCTGCTCGACTCGCTGGACGAGTGGCTCGCGGCGCCGGACGAGGTCGTGCTGGCAGCCTGGAGCGAGCGCGACGCTCTGCGCGGGGAGCGGGTGCGCTGGGCGGGCGGCGAGGGCACCGCTGCCGGCATCGACGCGAGCGGCGGGCTGATCGTGGAGACGCGGACCGGTCGCGTGACCCTGGGCGCAGGCGAGGTCCACCTGACTCCTTCGTAGCGGAAACGAGCCACCGGTTCGGGCCGACGGACTGATCCGATCGGGGGGCTCCCCGCGAAATGGGGGAGCATGGACCGGGCACGCGCGCGGGGGGAGTCGTTCGCCACCGACATCGACGACCGCGGCCGGATCATCGGCATCGATCGCTAGTCGCTCATCCCGGCACCCCGCCCTGGTTGGGCTGCGCTGTTTCTCTATCGCTAGATTTAATTTTCTATGGCGATAGAACTTCTCCCCGAGCGCTCGGCGGTGGTCCAGGACTACGCGAAGGCGATCTACTCCCTCGAGGGCCGCTCCGGGGAACCGGTGGGCAACAACGAGCTGGCCGAGCGGCTCGGCGTGCCGCCGGGGACGGCGTCCGCGATGGTCAAGCGCCTCGACGAGCTCGGGCTCGCCGAGCACACCCCTTACCGCGGCGTGCGGCTCACCGCCGAGGGCCGCCGACGTTGCACTGCGCGTGCTGCGCCGCCACCGGCTGCTCGAGCTGTTCCTGACGGAGACGCTCGACCTGCCCTGGGACCGCGTGCACCAGGAGGCGGAGCTGCTCGAGCACTCGCTCTCGGACGAGCTCGAGGCCGCGATCGCGGAGCGACTCGGAAATCCGACGCATGACCCGCACGGCGACCCGATTCCCTCCCGCGAGCTCGAGCTCGAGGAGCCGGAGACGATCAGCCTCGCCGAGCTCGATGTCGGTGCGGAGGGACGGTTCGTGCGCGTCTCGGACGCCGACCCCGCGATTCTGAGGCACCTCGGCGAGCGCGGCCTCAAGCCCGGCCGGCGCCTGCGGCTCGTCGAGCGCGAGCCGTTCGGCGGCCCATTCGTGGTCCGCCTCGGCCGCCGCACCGAGTCGCTGCCCCCCGAGATCGCGCGCAGCATGCGCATGGAACCGCCCGCATGAGCCCACCCCCGGACATCCAGGTCGGGCAGCAGGGAGCGGCGTCCCGCCGCCGCCCGGCGTCGTTCTCCCTTCTCCCACGCTTGAGCGCGCGCGCCGCCGGGGCCGTGTCCGCACGGCGCTGCCGCTGCTCGGCCCCGCGTTCGTCGCTGCTGTCGCCTACGTCGATCCCGGCAACTTCGCGACCAACATCAGCGGCGGTGCGCGGTACGGCTTCCTGCTCGTCTGGGTGATCGTCGCGGCCAATTTGATGGCGATGCTGGTGCAGTACCTGTCGGCGAAGATCGGCATCGCGAGCGGCCGGACGCTGCCCGAGCTCTGCCGCGAGAGCTTCCCGCGACCGGTGACCTGGGGCCTGTGGGTCCAGGCCGAGGCGATCGCGATCGCGACCGACCTCGCCGAGTTCGTCGGCGCGGCGATCGCGCTCAACCTGCTCTTCGGCGTGCCGCCCTTCGCAGCGGGCCTGATGACCGCGGCGGTGGCGTTCGCGATCCTGGCGCTCCAGAACCGCGGCCACCGGCGCTTCGAGCTCGCAATCGCCGGCCTGCTCGGGATCGTCTTCCTCGGCTTTGCCTACGACCTCACTTTCGCGGGCGTGGACCCCGGCGGGCTCGCCGGTGGCCTGATCCCCGGCTTCGACGGAACCGACAGCGTGCTGCTCGCCGTGGGCATCCTCGGCGCCACGGTCATGCCGCACGTCGTGTACCTGCACTCGGCTCTCACGAGCAACCGCATTCCGGCCGCCTCGGACGACGAGCGGCGCCGGCTGCTTCGCTTCCAGCGGCTCGACGTGGTGCTGGCGATGGGCCTCGCCGGAGTGATCAACCTGAGCATGCTGGTCGTGGCGGCCGAGCTCCTCCACGGCAACGGGCGCCCGCTGGTCGACACGATCGAGGGCGCGCACTCCGAGCTCGGCGTGCTCGTCGGCGGCGGCGCCGCGCTCGCGTTCGCGGTGGCGCTGCTCGCCTCGGGCTTGTCGAGCTCGAGCGTCGGCACCTACGCCGGCCAGGTTGTGATGCAGGGCTTCATCCGGCGCCGGATCCCGCTCTTCCTGCGGCGTGCGATCACGATGGCGCCGGCGCTCGTGGTGCTCGGCGCGGGCCTCGACCCGACCACCGTGCTGGTGATCTCGCAGGTGATCCTCTCCTTCGGGATCCCGTTCGCGCTCGTGCCGACGATCCTGCTCACGCGCCGGCGCGACCTAATGGGCGCGCTCGTCAACCGGCCCTGGACGACCGCGGCGGCTACAGCCGTGGCCGCCGTGATCATCTCGCTGAACGCGTTCCTGCTGTTCGAGACCTTCCTCGGCTAGGCCGGAGCGTCGAGGAAGGCGCGCAGCTCGGCCAGTGTCTCGTCGGCCGATCGTTAGGCCGCGGAGCGCTCCTCGGCATCGTCCGGCTCGTCCGAGTCCGCCGTATCGGTGTCCGGCTCGGCCGAGGTGTCGGGCTCCTGTGAGTCCCCGTTCGTTTCCTGCGCCTTCACGACCGCGGCCTCCTCGGAGCCCTCGGCCTCGCCGCCGCCCTTGCGCCGCCGGCGGCGGCCGCCGCGCTTGCGCTTGCCCTTGGGGAAGTTGCGCAGGAGCTCGCGGGCCAGCGCGCTCGGCTTGCGGGCCATCCGCATCCGCGCTCCGTCCAGCACCTGCTGCGCCTCGGGCGTGTGCGCCAGCGCCGCGGCGAGCAGCGCCGCCGACAAGCGGCGGTCCTGCTTGCGAGCGGCCTGGACGAGGCGACGGGCGTTGCGGGCGTGAGCCGCACCGGCCGAGTTCACGAGCAGGCCGAGCAGGCGCTTGGTCTCGGGCCAGCGCTGCACGGCGTACTCCTCGTGCACCTCGCGCGAGTACTCGGCCAGGTGCCAGAGCCAGCGCGCGGCCTGGTCGCGGCGGCCGATCTGCTTCTCGGTGAGCGCCTGCAGCAGCAGCTTGACGCCCTCGCGGCGCTCGTCGCGCGACCAGCCGCCGACGATCTCGACGGCGTCGTCGAACGCCTCGGCGTCGCGCAGGTTGCCGACCTCCGAGAGCGCGCGCAGGCGAAGCTGGGTGTTGCGGTTGCGGCGCAGGCAGGTGATGAGGAAGATTCGCCGCAGCTCGCCGGTCGAGTCGAAGTGGAGCATCGCCTTCGCCCGGCGCCAGTTGTTCGACGCCACCCGGGCGCCCGCCAGCATCGCCCAGGCTTGCTGCTGGCCCCAGGTCAGGTGCTCGACGGCCATCCGCCAGAGCTCGCGCTCGAAGACCTGGGCGCGGCGCTCCTCGTCGGCCGTCACCGGCACCACGCGGCGCTCCACGCGCAGCCGCCTCCCCCGGCCGCGGCGCACCGGGCCGACGACGATCGCGCCGCCGCGGTAGACGTCGCGGTCGAGCAGCGAGTGAAGGGTCACGACGGGGTCGTCGTTGGGCGTCGCCGGGTGGACGAAGTCCACGATGATGCCGGCCTCCTTGCCCGGAGTCCGGCGCGTGACACGGCCGACCCGCTGCTGATAGACGCGCTTGGACGCCGTGGGCGCCAGGTGCATGCACACGGTCGCGCGCGGCGAGTTCCAGCCCTCGGCCAGGAGCTGGGCGTTGACCAGCACGTCGATCTCGCCACGCTCGTAGGCGGCGAGAATGCGCGTGAGCTCGCGCTTGGGCGTCTCACCGGATACCGCCCTGGCCTTCATGCCGGCCTCGCGGAACGCCTCGGCCACGTTGTGGGCGTGGCGTACGCCCGCCGAGTAGACGACCCCTGGCAGGTCCTTGAAGCGGGTCTTGTAGAGGTCTGCCACCGCGACGTTGAACGGCGTCTGGTCGAGCAGCGCTGCCAGCTCTTCCTGGTCGAAGTCCTGGTCCACCTCGCCGCGCCGGAGCGGCACCTTGGAGATCGAGCGGACGCCCACGCCCGGCGGGATGCGCACACAGCGCAGCGGGGCGATCACCCCGCGGCGCGCAGCCTGCGCGAGATCGAAGCGCGAGGTCTGGGTGGGGAAGAGATCGGTGACGTGGCGGGCGATAAGCGCGCCGGTCGCGGTCATGCCGACGAACACCGGGCCCACCCACTGGCGGATCGCCGCGCTCGTCTTCTCGCCGAGCGCCGTGTGGGCCTCGTCGCAGATCACGATCGTGTAGGCGTTCGAGATCTTGCCCGGGTTGCGCACGAACCACTGGTAGGTCTCGACGGTCACGGGGCCGCCGGCGGGCGGCTCGCCGGCGCCGTTCTTCAAGAGCGGCGGCGAGATCCGCTCCTTGTAGCCCCTGTCCCGCAGCTCGCCCAGGAACTGGTCCACGAGGTTGCGGCGGTGGGTGAGGATGAGGATGCCGCCGGTGCGCGAGGCTTCGACGAAGCCGAGCGCGGCCACCGTCTTGCCCGCACCGGTCGCGTGCTCGAACCAGAAGCGCCGGGCGGCGCCGGGGTCGTCCACGTGAGCGTCGGCGGCGGCCTCCTCCTCGGCCTCCTCGGCGGGATCCCAGTCGAGCGGCTCCTCCTCGGGCAGCTCGTCGCCCTCGAGCTCGACCTCGCCGGAGTGGAGCTCGTCCTGGCCGGCGGGGCGCCCGTTGCGGGACAGCTGGAGCTCGGTGGTGAGCGCGATCAGCGTCCCGGACAGGGCGTCCACCTGATGCGCCGAGAGTGTCGTGCCGTCTACGAGGTGGGGCTCCTCCTCCGCAAGCAGGCGCTCCAGGCCGAGCATCAGCGAGTACTGGCGCCGCCAGTCGACCGAAGGCTCCTCGCGGCCCTGTCCGATCTCGTCGAGGGCGGCGTCGAGGGCCATGCGGCGAGGGCTGCCGAGCGCCAGCGCCGTCGAACCGTCCTCCCCTTCGAGCACGAAGGGTTCACGCGCGAATTCCTCGGCGCGCTTCAGTTCGTCGCCGGAAACCGGCGAGGCATAGGCCACGGAGCTTGTTTCAGCCACAGGGGATTAGGCGCTTCTCTGAAAGGGGGACGAGCCGAGCTGGCCGTCAAGGCTCAGCGGGGCCGCCCGTCGGCTCGCCGCTCTTCCCGCGAGCGGCGAGATTGCCAGGTCCTTGGGGGACGGCGGCACCCTCCATTACAGCACACGGAGACCGAAATTGGGTCTGCCATCCTTCGCGCCGTGCGCCGCCTCGCACCCCTGATCGCCCTCTTGGCGCTCGCCGCCTGCGGTTCCTCGGACGACGCACCGTCGACCCAGCCGAGCGCGAGCGCCGCGCCGGCTCGCTTTCTCGACGGCGGCCGAGACGCCTTCGAGAAGCGGATCGCCTCGGAACGCGGAAAGCCGGTGGTGGTGAACAAGTGGGCGTCCTGGTGCGCGCCCTGCCGTTTCGAGTTCCCCTTCTTCCAGAGCCAGGAACGCAAGCGCTCCGGCGAGGTGGTGTTCCTGGGAGTGAACTCGAACGACAACCGCGGCAACGCGGAGGATTTCCTCGCCGAGTATCCGGTTCGCTTCCCGCACTTCGAGGACCCGAATCTCGAGGTCGCGGCGTCCTTCAACGCGGTCCAGGCCTTCCCGGCCACCGCCTTCTACGACTCCAAGGGCGAGCTCGCGTACGTGCACCAGGGCGGGTACCCGTCCGAAGACAAGCTCGCCGAGGACATCGAGCGCTACGCTCGCTGACCTTCCGCCCGTGGAGGTCCGCGAAGCCATCACCGACGACGAGCTGACCGCCGCCCTCGAGCTGCGCGCGCGGGTGTTCATCGAGGAGCAGGGCGTGTCGGTCGAGGCAGACCGAGACGGGCGCGATTCGGAGGCAACCCACATCGTGGCCGTCGACGACGAGCGCGTGATCGGCACCTGCCGCCTGCTGTTCCGCGGCGGCGTGGCGCGTCTCGGCCGGCTCGCCGTCGAGCCCGACAGGCGCGGCGACGGCGTGGCCGGCGCAATCCTGCGCGAGGCGGACCGGGTGGCCCGGAGCGCCGGGGCGGACGCGATCTCGCTGCACGCCCAGACCTACGCCAAGCAGCTCTATCTCCGCGGTGGCTACCGCGAGCGCGGCCCGACCTTTGTCGAGGAGGGAATCGAGCACGTGTCGATGGAGAAGCCGCTCTGAGCCCCGAGCTGCGTATCGACCCGCTCACCGGGCTGAAGGTGATCGTGGCCGGAGAGCGCGGCTCGCGGCCGGGCGCCTTCCTCGATTTCGCGCGGCGGCCGCCGATCGACCGCGAGACCGACCCGTTCGCGGCCGGCCACGAGGAACAGACCCCGCCCGAGCTCTACGCCCTGCGCGATAACGGCGCCTGGCGCGTGCGCGTGGTCCCCAACCTCTACCCCGCGCTAGCCCCCGGGGAGCCCGACGGCGGCGACGACCCGCTTGCCGGTGGGCGCGGCGAGCCCGACCTGTTCGCCAGCTCGCCCGCCCTCGGGGCGCACGAGGTGATCGTAAACGCGCCCGATCCGGTGAGCTCGCTCGCCGAGCTCGAACCAGAGCAGGTCGAGACGGCGATGTCGGTCTGGCGTTTGCGGATGCGCCAGCATGCGCATTCCGCCTATGTCCACATCATCGTCAACGAGGGCAAGGAGGCCGGCGCCTCGCTTCCTCACACGCACGCGCAGCTCTACGCGCTGCCGTTCGTGCCGGCGCAGGTGGCGCGCGAGCGCGAGCGCTTCACGGCCTACTCGGACCGCACCCAGGGCCGCAACCTGCTCGAGGACCTGCTCCAGGAGGAGGTTCGCCGGCGCGAGCGGATCGTGGCTATCGACGACGAGGCGGTAGCCCTCTGTCCGTTCGGCGCACGCGTACCCTTCCACCTTCAGATCGTGCCCAGGAGACCGGCCGCACGCTTCTCCGACGACGGCCCGCTCGGGGGCAGGCTGCTGCACGAAACGCTCACCCGCCTGGGCGCCGCGCTCGGCACGCTGCCGCCGCTGAACATGTGGGTGCGCACGGCCCCGCGCGACGCCGAGCGCTTCTGCTGGCGGATCGAGATCATGCCGCGGCTAGCTCAGCTGGCCGGGCTCGAGATCGGGACCGGGGTGCACCTGAACGTGCTGGCGCCCGAGGCTGCGGCGGAGCGGCTTCGCGACGCCAGCCTGTAGCGTCCCGCCGCGCCGTGCCACCCGTCGCCCGCCAGATTCCCATGTTCGCGGCCGAGCCGCCGCAGGAGCCGCTGCCCTACGGACGCTGGGGGGAGGCGCTGGCCGAGCAGTTCGGCGCCCGCTGCGAGACCCCCATCGGCGACATCACCTGGTTCCCCGACCGCACCTGGGCCGGGCGGACCTACGTGCCGGCCACGGCGCCCAGCGACGAGGGCGGCGAGTGGTTCGGCTTCGTCTCATACACCCGCGAGCATGAGGGCGCGCAGGCCGCCGACTTCCAGGCCGAGGCCGACTTCACCGAGGAGACGGCTGCCATGAACCCGGACTGGACGCTCGATCTCTCTGACCACGAAATCGGCCACTGGCGCGGCACCGAGGGACGGCGCGGGATCATCACCCTTGTCTGGGGCGTGTCGCTCGTCGCGAACGGGGCGGCGGTCACCGCCGAGCTCGGGCCGCACACGACCGACCAGTGCGAGCTGATCGACGACCGCTTCACGCTCGTCTCGCTCGACGCTTACACGGGCGATTACGTGGAGGTCATCCTCTTCGGCGCGCGCGGCGCCGAACTGGCGCGCGAGTCGCTGTACGAAGACGAGGACTAGATTGCGGCGCCCGGCGGCGCTACTTTCAAAACCGGTCATGGAGGAACTGCGCGGAGAGCCCTGCGTGCTGCTCAAGTTCGGCGAGCTCGCCCTCAAGGGCCGCAACCGCCCGCTGTTCGTGGGTGCGCTCGAGCGCAACCTGCGCCGGGCGACCGCAGACCTCGGACACCTCGAGATCCGGCACCGCGGCGGCGTCTTCATCGTCACCGGCGGAGAGCCGCAGAGCACGCTTGTCGAGCGCTGCCTGGCGCTGCCCGGCGTGAGCGTCGTCCAGCCCGCGATCCGTTGCGAGCGCGACCCCGCCGCCGGGGCCGACGCCGCGGTGGCGCTCCTGCGCGGGCGCCCGGGCCGCACCTTCGCCGTGCGCTCACGGCGCCGCGACAAGCGCTTCCCCTTGAGCTCGGTCGAGCTCTCCCGCGTGATCGGCGAGGCCGTGCGCGTGCGGCTCGGCCTCGACGTCGACCTCTCCAATCCAGATCTCGAGCTGCACGTGGAGCTCGACCACAAGGAGCTGCTCGTGTCGAGCGAGCGGCTGCGCGGCACGGGTGGGCTGCCGGTGGGGTCAAGCGGGCGGGCGCTCGTGCTGTTGTCGGGCGGCCTCGACTCGCCCGTTGCGGCCTACCGGATGATGAAGCGCGGGCTGCGCTGCGATTTCCTGCACTTCTCCGGCCGGCCCTTCACCGGGCCGGAGTCGATCTACAAGGCGTATGCCCTGGTCGGGCGGCTCGACCGCTTCCAGGGGGGCTCACGCATGTTCGTCGTGTCGTTCGGTCCCGCGCAGCGGCGGCTCGCGACGGCGGGCGCCGGCCGGCTGCAGGTGCTCTCGCAGCGCCGGCTGATGGTCAAGGTGGCCTCCGAGCTCGGGCGCCGCGAGGGAGCGGAGGCGCTCGTGACCGGTGACTCGCTCGGCCAGGTGGCCTCGCAGACCCTGCCGAACCTGGCGGTCGTCGAGGAGGCGGCGGAGCTGCCGCTCCTGCGGCCGCTGATCGACCGCGACAAGTCAGAGATCGTCGAGCTCGCCAAACAGCTCGGCACCTACGAGATCTCGATCCTGCCGGACGAGGACTGCTGCCAGCTCTTCTCCTCGAAGCTCGCGGTCACCCGCGGGCAGTCCCACGACCTCCGCGCAATCGAGCGCACCGCCGACATCGAGGACATGGTCGACGGCCTCGTGGACTCCGCCGAGCTCTACCGGCCCCGGCTCGAGGAGCAGCGGCCGGTGCTCAGCACGGCCTGATCGACCTATCGGGGCAGCCGCACCGCCTCTCCGTCGAAGTCGTCGTCGTCGTAGTCGATCCCCATCGTCTCGAGGATCGTCGGCAGGACGTCCACGAGCCGGATCTCCTTCCTGGAGTCCCTGTCCCCGACTCCGGCCCCGGCGAAGATCATCGGGATGTTCTGGATCAGGCGGTTGTGACCGCCGTGGTCGCCGATGACGCCGTAGGTCACGTCGGTCGCCAGGAGGCCCACCACATCGGGCCCGGAGGGCTCCGCCATGGTGTCCACCAGCTCCTCGCCGTGCCTGACGAACCAGCTGCGCTCCGCACCGCGGGTGCGGTTGGTGCCAAACAGGCGATAATCGCTCTGCGCCGCGTTGGTGTGATAACTCGCGATCACGCCGGGCATGCCGAGCACCGCCGCGGCCGCCTCGCGCTTCTTCGCAACGGAGTTGTCGTGCAGCCAGGCCGCGACGTGGCCGTCCTGGTAGGAGAAGTCCAGGTTGCCCGCCAGCGCGTCCCTGAGCTGCGCGACCGCGGGACTCGGATCGAGGTAGACCTCGTCCGAGTCGCTGCCGAAGTACCAGTTGCAGTCCGACCGGATTCCCGTCGAGGGCGGAGTGCAGGGGGGGTTCTCGACGCCCGGGGCGAGGACGCCGTGGAACGGTCTGCCCGTCTGCGCTGCGTGGTCGGCGGTGATGACGATCAGGGTGTCGTCGAGTACTCCGCTCGCCTCCAGTGCGCCGACGATCTTCCCGACCTGCTCGTCCGCGTTCTTCGCGATGAACGGCAGGTGACGCATCTCCTCCATGGACCCGGGAGCGGCATCGGGCTCCCCCTCGTCCTCGGGCCCCCACATGTGGCCGAGCTTGTCGATCCCGCCGAGGCTGACCAGGATGCCGTGCCAGTTCGGCTGCTTCTCTATCACCTCGATCGCGGCATCTGCCGACCAGTTGTCGCCGCCGATGTGGTCGGGATCGAACCCCGGGACAAAGCGATTGCCGTCGAGCGGGTAGATGTTGGCCGGCGAGAGCAGACCGGTGCCGTACGCACCCGCGGGCTGGTTGGTCCACCAGCGGTTGCTGCATCCGCCGGTGGTCACGTCGAGGAAGGGCGGCGGCGTCCCGTTGCCGCTCTCCGGCTCTCGCCACTGGGTCTCGGTGCCGCACGTGCGCCGGCTCCCGCGAATCTGGAGGATGATGTCCTCCGTGTCCGGGGTCGGTGTCCCATCGCCGACCTGTGAGCTGGTGTGGCCGCTGGTGCACGCCGACGTGCGCTTCTGGGCGATCGATGCGAAGGCCGACGCTTCACCGAACTCGTCGTCCAGGTAGTCCTGAAGCTTGGGGTAGCCGCCAGCATCGATCAGGGTCTTGAACTGTGCGCAGGACATACTCGAGGTCACGTGGTAGGGACCCGCCCCGAGCAGGTTCGCCGAGTCCCTGTAGACCTCATTCGACCAGCCCATGTGCTTCGGGAAGAGACCGCTCGTGATCACGTTGTGGCTGATCACTGTCTCGGCAGCCATGTGTCCGACGAGCGCATTGGGGAAGCTGACTCCCTCCCTCATGAGCGCCTGAACGTTCTCCATCCCGTAACGCTCGATCGTGTCGGGCCTCGCTTGGTCGAGCATGACGATCAGCACCCTCGTCGGCCGCTCCGGATGGCCCCCAGCCTGCACCACCGGCGATGCAAGTGCCGGGGCCAAGAGCGCGACCGAACCGACCAGCAACAGGGACATCCGGCGCCGACATCTCATGCGAGACCTCCTCCTCCGTGCGGCGAGCAGCCGTCGGCTGCTTCTACCGCAACCGTGGCGAGCGAGTCAAGCTCATCTGGGGTTGACTCGACCCCCTTTTGGGGGTATAGCTCCTGGGTCAGCCGCGGGAGCGAGGCGCCGGCGCCCTCAACCGGAGCTGCCCGATGACCGATCCCTTCGAATCGCTCGAGCAAACGCTGGCGGGGCCGATGGACCGCCGCCGCTTCCTGCAGTTCACCGGAGCCCTGGCCGGCGCAGCGGCGTTCTGCCAGGTCCGCGGCGACCTCGCGCACGCGGCTCCGGCGCTGCGTGACTATCCGTTCAGACTCGGAGTCGCCTCGGGGGATCCTGCGCCAACCCGCATCGTGCTGTGGACCCGCCTCGCCCCCGAGCCCCTCGAGCCCGACGGCGGGATGCCGCAACGCTGGGTGCCCGTCCTCTGGCGCGTGGCCAAGGATCCCGGCATGCGCCACGTGGTTCGTCGTGGCATCGCGCTCGCGGTGCCGGAGCTGGCGCACTCGGTACATGTGGAGGTGTCGGGTCTCGAGCCACGGCGCGAGTACTACTTCCAATTCAGGTACCGCAATGAGCTCAGTCCGGTCGGGCGAACGCTGACGGCTCCGTCGCGCTGGGACTCGGTCAGCTCGCTCGCGTTTGCCTTCGCCTCCTGCCAGCGCTGGGACGAGGGCTACTACTCGGCCTACCGGCGCCTCGCCGAGGAGGACCTCGCGTTCGTCGTGCACCTCGGCGACTACGTCTACGAATACGGCATCGACGAACTCGGCGGATTCCGCAACGTGGACCCGCCTGTCCCCGAGCAGTTCCGCCCCGAGTGCGTCACGCTCGAGCGCTACCGGCTGCAGCACGCGCTCTACAAGACCGACGAGGACTTCCAGCGCGCCCACCAGCGCTTCCCATGGGTGATCGCGTGGGACGACCACGAGGTTCAGAACGACTACGCCGGACTCGCCCCGGTGGGCGGCGAGCCGAACCCGGCGTTCACCGCACGGCGCGCGGCCGCCTATCAGGCTTTCTACGAGCACGTGCCGTTGCGGGCGTCGGCGCGGCCGCGCAACGGCGATGTCCTGCTCTACCGGCGCATGACGTGGGGTGACCTCGCCGAGTTCAGCGTGCTGGACGCGCGCCAGTACCGCACCGACCAGCCCTGCGGGGACGGCGAGTTCCCGCGCTGCGACGAGTCGCTCGACCCGGCGGTGACGATGCTCGGCACCGAGCAGGAGGCCTGGCTTCACGATGGGCTCGAGCGCTCGCGCGCGCGCTGGAACGTGATCGCCAACCAGGTGATGATGGGCCAGCTCGTCCACGACCACGACGGCGACGGCGACCCGGGCGACCCGCCGATCTTCTGGCACGACGCCTGGGACGGCTACCCGGCGGCCCGCCAGCGGATCATCGACCACCTGCGCCGCGCGCGCGTGCGCAACCCGATGATCATCACCGGCGACTGGCACTCGACCTTCGTCAACGACATCAAGGCCGACTTCTCGAATCCCGACTCGGCCACGGTCGCGACCGAGTTCGTCGGCACCTCGATCTCGTCGAACGGCGACGGTCCCGTGTACGGGCCCTACTACGGGCCGATGATCGGCGCGAACCCGCACATCAAGTTCTTCGACGGCGACCGGCGCGGCTACGTCCGTTGTCTTGTGGACCGCGAGCTCTGGCGCACCGACCTGCGCATGGTCAGGACCGTGAGCCGGAGCGACGCCCCGGTGGAAACGCTCGCGTCGTTCGCGGTCGAGGACGGACGGCCGGGAGTCCAGGTCTAACCGGGATCCTTACGTCGCGGCGGCGGCGCTGTGGCTCGTTCTCGAGGAGAGACCATGATTTCCGTCAGCCGTTCTGTATCCCCTGAGGACGTCCGGGAGCTCGAGCCCCTCTCGTTCCTCGAACTGGCGTCGCTGCTGCGCGGAGCGCCTTGGCGACGCCTCGCGGTCCTGGGCGACAGCATCGCCGAGGGCGTGCGCGAGCCCCACCGCGGCTACCTCGACCAATCTTGGATCGACCGGATCGCGGAGCCGCTCCGCGCAGCGGCGCCAGGCCTGACCGTGATGAACCTCGGCGGTCGGGACTTGCGTGCGAGCGAGGTGCGCGAACGCCAGCTGGCTCCCGCACTCGACTTCCACCCGGATCTCGCCATCGTCGCGGCCGGCGGCAACGACGCGCTGCGGCGCACCTTCGCGCCAGAGGACGTCGCGCGGGAGCTGGACGGCATCGTCGGGCCGCTGCGCGCGGCCGGCGCGGACGTCCTGATGATCGAACTGCTGGACATCGTCGCCTCTGGCCTCGTCCCGGCCGAGTATGCGGCTCCGCTCAACGAGCGCATGCGGAGCCTTGCCGCGCTCACACGAGCGGTCGCGAGTCGCCATGGCGCTCTGCTGGTCGAGATGCGGGGCCACCCGGCGTCCGCCAACCTCGACGTGTACGCAAGCGACCGGCTCCACCTGAATGCCCGCGGGCACGCCATCGTCGGGACCGAGGCGGTCCGGGTCCTGAGCTCCGCGGTCGTGGCGAGCACGAGGAACGGCGCGAGGGCGCCGGCGCCCGTCACGATCGAGCTGACCGAGGAGGAGATTCTCGAAGACCTCTTCTGGCCACATCCGCCGCCCGGCAGCTGGTCGTCGGGGCTATCTTCTCCCGGTGAGCCCCGATAGCTCAGCCGGATAGAGCGACTCCCTCCTAAGGAGTAGGCCGCAGGTTCGAATCCTGCTCGGGGCGCTGAGAAAGGGCTGGAAATCGCCACCTCTTCCCTAGCGAGCGGATGGAGATTGCGCCGCGCCACCCAGTTTTCACCCATCGCAGGATGGGTGGCGCGCCGCTCCGGGGAGCTCGCCGCAACGCGAAACGGCCCGCCGAAACGGAAGACTCGCGGCGGGGCCGGGCGGGAAAGACCGAGCGCCAGGACGCCGCCGCTGAGGCTCGCCGCGTGACGCCGCCGCTGAGGCTCGCCGCGTGACGCCGCCGCGCAAGAAGCCCTCGAAGGTGAAGGCGAAGGCGAAAGGGAACCCCGCGCGGGGCCGGTGCCTCCTGCACGTCGCCCCGGCGCTAAGTCGAGTCTCGGGCGGCTTAACCGAGTCACGTTGGTAGCCACGGCTCGGAGCCGCGCTTACGCTATGGGGATGAACGAGCAAGAGGCACGGACAGAAGCGACCCGCCTCAACGCCGAGCACCCCGAGCGCGGGACCTATCGTTGGGTCGCGCGTCAGGCCGGTGAGCACTGGGAGATCGTGAGGATCAAGGCTCCCGGCGGGATGGATCGCCAGCACCTCAACGAATCGACCGAAGCGTCCGCGAGACCGCCTCAGCCGGATGACCCCCGGCCAGCGCATGACCGCAATGTCGGCGGCCCGTGGGTCGCGGGGGGCTAACGAGTTTTAACTCGCACAGCCGACCGGGTTACTCGCCTGGCGAGCTCGGCCCAATGCGCTCGCCAGGGCTACTGACCTGCCTTTGCTGCCCTTCGTACGCGGCGTTCACGGCCTTGATGGATGTGTCGTCAGGTCGGGCTTCTCGACCTTTCTGGCCGACGCCTTGGAGTGGGCCAGACGCGAGTCTGCCTTCGCCGCCTTCGCTCGATCTCGCTTCCGCTGCTCGGCTCGATTGATCGCCCAGCGGCAACTGCAGGCCCGCCGCACCGACGAGGAGGGCCGCGAGGCGCACTCGCACGCTTCAGGGGCCGAGGGTTACGGCGAGGCGCAGAATCTGAGCGGCTGGCCGCGCAGGGCGCTGAAGCTCGTCATGTGCCTGACCCCGGCCAGATCCTCCCAGTATTTCACCGATCGCACGGATCTGCCTCGTCGATGTCGTTGATCGTCGATCGCCACTCCGAGCGGCGTGTGGAGGACCCTTGCCAGGGGCTTGACAGAGTGTACGCATAATGTAAATTAGCGCTATGGCGTCAATGCCGTCTACTGCGGACAGCGCGCGGCGTGAGCGAGTTCTCGCCGTGGCTTTGGAGGTGTTCGGGCGCTACGGGTTCCGCAAGGCCTCGATGGACGAGATTGCACGGTCTGCGGGCATTTCCCGGCAGGGCCTCTACTTGCACTTCGCGAACAAGGAGGCGTTGTTCCGGGCCGCGGTCCGCCAGGAACTCGACACCGCGCTCGGCGATGTTTCTCGCTGCCTGAATGAGGAAGGCGTTGGGCTGGAACAACGGGTCGTCGGCGCGCTGGACGCTTGGCTGGGTCGTTATGTCGGGGCGATGTTCGGGTCCGATATCGGGAGCCTGTTCCGGAACCCGGCCATGCGGCTCAGCGACATGGTCGACCCGGCCATCGCCGCGGTCGACGCCCGGGTCGCTGCGGCGATCGCCGCAGCGATGTCGGAGAACGACCGCAGGCGCCTGGGCGTGACACCGGAGGAGATCACCGCGGCGCTGCATACGGTCGCTCAAGGCGCGAGATACCTGTCCGAGGCCCGGCGTGAGTCCCGGGAGGAGTTCTTAGCCCGGTTGACCGCTGCCACCCGGGTGATCTTCGCCGGCCTTGGCGCCGCCGCGAAAAGAACGCCTTGACCACCATCGAGAGGAGGTACGTCGATGGAAAACACAGGTTCCGCCGACACTCATAACAAGAGCTCCTACATGGAGCAGTGGACCGCGGAGCGGATCCCGGACCAGAGCGGGCGGTTGGCGATCGTCACGGGGGCCAACAGCGGCCTCGGGGAGGTCACCGCGCGCGAGCTCGCGCGGGCGGGCGCGCGCGTGGTGCTCGCCTGCCGGAATCTCCAGAAGGGCGATGGCGCGCGGCGGGGGATCGAGACCGCCGTGCCGGGTGCGCAGCTCGAGCTCGAGGAGCTCGACGTCGCGAGCCTGGACTCCGTGCGGGCATTCGCGGAGCGCTACCGGGGCGCTCACGAGAGGCTCGACCTGCTCATCAACAATGCCGGTGTGATGGCCACGCCGCGGCGCCGCACGGCCGACGGGTTCGAGCTCCAGTTCGGCACGAACCACCTCGGCCACTTCGCGCTCACCGGGCTGCTGATCGGGACGATGGAGGGCCGCGACGATGCCCGCGTGATCACGCTGTCGAGCAGCCCGGCCTACCGGCTCGGCCGCATCGCGTTCGACAACCTGGGCGGTGAGCGGCGCTACTTCCGCTGGAGCGCCTACACGCAGTCGAAGCTCGCCAACCTGCTGTTCATGCTGGAGCTCGACCGGCGCCTGCGCGCCGCGGGGTCCACCACAAAGAGCCTGGGCGCACACCCCGGCTACGCGGCCACGAACCTGCAGTCTGCCGGGCCGCCGCTTGTGGACCGCCTCGTGATGCACGTCCTCAACCGGGTCATCGCGCAGAGCGCCGACATGGGTGCGCTGTCCACGCTCTACGCGGCCACCCAGCCCGGCCTCGATGGTGGCACCTTCGTCGGGCCGGACGGCTTCCTCGAGCAGCGCGGCCACCCGAAGCGCGTGTGGCCGAACCGCGCCGCGCAGGACGAGGACGTGGCGGGGCGGCTATGGGAGGTTTCGGAGCAGATGACCGGAGTGCGCTTCGTGCTCGCCGGCCTTGGCACCACAGCGACAAGACCGCATGAGCACAATCCAGACAGCGATCGGTCGACGCCGGTGTCATGAAGTCGCATGCTCAGGCGCCGCCTCGTGGGCCCGATACCTATGTGGATGTGATGCTGCGGGTCAACGGGAGCGCCCGGCGGTTGCGGTTGGACAGCCGCGTCACGCTGCTCGACGCGCTGCGCGACGAGCTCGGCCTGACCGGCACGAAGAAGGGCTGCGACCAGGGCGCGTGCGGCGCCTGCACGGTGCTGCTGGACGGTAAGCGCGTGCTGTCGTGCCTGACGCTTGCGGCGCAATGCGAGGGGCGGGAGGTGACCACCATCGAAGGCCTGGCGCCTGACGGACGGCTACATCCGGTGCAGGAGGCGTTCATCCGCCATGACGGCTTTCAGTGCGGCTACTGCACGCCGGGGCAGATCATGTCGGCGGTCGCGCTGCTGCAAGAGGGACGAGCGGGTTCGGATGAGGAGATCCGCGAGTTCATGAGCGGCAACCTCTGCCGTTGCGGCGCGTATCCGAACATCGTCGCCGCGATCCGAGAGGTCGCCGGCCGAGGGAGCGAGTAGCCATGCGACCCTTCGAGTACGTCCGTGCCGACGACGTGGCCGACGCGGTGGCGTTGGTAAGCGCCGACGCCGAGGCTGAGTACCTCGCCGGCGGCACGACCGAGCTCGACCTCGTCTTGAAGGACGGGGTACTCGAGCCTGGGCGGCTCGTCGACATCACGCGCCTGCCGCTGCGCGGGATCACCCGCGCTGAGGACACGTTGCGCGTCGAGGCGCTGGTCACGATGAACGAGCTCGCCGCGGACCCGACCGTGAGCGAGCGGGTGCCGTTTGTCCGCGAGGCGCTGCTGGCGGGTGCCTCGCCGCAGCTGCGCAACATGGCGACGATCGGCGGGAACCTCCTGCAGCGCACGCGCTGTCGTTACTTCCGCGACTCGACGGTGCCGGCCTGCAACAAGCGCACTCCGGGGTCTGGGTGTGCGGCGGTGCGCGGTCCGGCACGGATGCACGCAATCCTGGGCGCCGGCGAACACTGCATTGCTTTGCACGCCTCGGACCTGTGCG
>CAVVWD010000032.1:0-67385 GCA_963751835.1 uncultured Thermoleophilaceae bacterium
TGGAGCTAGCCGGACTCGAACCGGCGACCTCCTGGGTGCGATCCAGGCGCTCTCCCAACTGAGCTATAGCCCCGAGGTGGTCCCATGGTAGCGGCGGGTAGGGCCCGCATCGGGGGCTAGGGCGCAGGTAGCCTGGGCACAGGTAGCCCAGCTATGAGCTTCCGCGGACGCCTCCGGCTGTTCTTCGTCCTGATCGTGGTCGTGCCGATGATCGCGCTCGCGATGGTGCTGTTTGTGCTCACCGGTCGCAGCCAGACCGGGAAGGCGGATGCCGGGATCGCGTCCGGGGTACGCACAGCATTCGCGGTCCACCAGGAGCAGGCACGGCAGACACAGGACGAGGCGCGACGGGTGGCGGCCGACCCCGAGCTGCGAGCCGCCCTTGTCGAGGGCAGGCTCGGGGACGCCCAGGACCGCATCCGGGAGCTCGTCGGCGGGGAAGTGGAAGCCATCGAGATCCGCTCGCCGTCGGGCGCCATCCTGGGGCAGGCCGGATCGTGGAGCGCGGTGGCCCCGAGCGGCACCACTGTCGAACGGGAGGACGGCCGGCAGCTGGCAGTGTTGAGGGTGTTCGGAACCGAGGCCCGAGAGCTTGCGGGCCGCGTGAAACAGTTGACCGGTCTCGACGGGACCGTTTTCAGGCGAGGCCGCACCGTCGGCACGACACTCGACGAGCCGCCTGGGCGTCGGGCCCACGGCGCCACCGGCGAGCCCGGCGAGGTCGAGGCGGCCGGATCCGAGTACCGCGGCCAGATCGAGCCGATTCCGGAGCCCGGTGGGCCGCCGATCGAGGTAGCCGTGCTTCAGCCGGCCGACGTCTTGAACGACCGCATCGCCCGCGACCGGATTCTGATCGCCGTCCTGCTCGGCGTATTCCTGGTGCTGGCGGTGCTGTCGGCTCTCCTGATCGGACGGTTCCTCACCGGCCAGATCGGGGAGTTTCTCGCCGCCGCGAAGCGGCTCGGGCGCGGCGACTTTCGCCACCCCGTTCCGGTTCACGGCGACGACGAGTTCGCGCAGCTCGGCCGCGAGTTCAACAGCATGTCGAGTCAGCTGGCGGGCAATATCGAGGAGGTCGAGCGCAAGCGCGGCGAGTTGGAGGAGACGATTCGGCGTGTGGGCGAGGCGCTGGCCACGGGACTCGACCGCCAGGGCGTCATGGAGCTCGCGGTGAGGCAGGCCGTCGACGCCTGCGAGGCCGAAGCGGGGCGCGCGCTGACGCTCGACACGCACATCTTCAACGGCTGTGAGGCAGGCGACTCGGACCCGGCGCTCGACGAGGCCCTCGAGGCGGCCGAGCGGGCGGCCTTCGCGATCAGCCCCGAGGTCGGCGCCGAGTTGCTCGACGCCCTCGACGCCGAAGGGGGTCAGGTCTTGCATTCGAGCAGGCGCCGAGCGGTCGAGAGCGAGGCGCGCGGTGCGCACGCGCTGACGGTCGTCCTCCGGCACGTGGTGGGCCCGCCTGAGTACCTCGGCGCACTCTCGATCGCGCGCCACGACCGCGCGTTCGACCGTACCGAGGCCGAGCTGCTCGAGTACCTCGCCGGGCAGGCGGTCGTATCGATCGAGAATGCGAGCCTGCACGCCACCGTCGAGCGCCAGGCGGTGACCGACGAGCTGACCGGGCTGGCGAACACGCGCGCGTTCTGGTCGATCCTCGCCCGCGAAGCCGAGCGCAGCCACAGGTTCGCGAGCCCGCTCGGCCTGGTGATGCTCGACATCGACGACTTCAAGCAGATCAACGACCGCCACGGCCACCGGCAGGGCGATGAGGTGCTCGCTCACGTGGCGAGCGTGCTTCGCGACCTCTCGCGCGACATCGACGCCCCCGCCCGCTACGGGGGCGAGGAGATGGCCGTGATCCTGCCCGAGACGGACCTGCAGGGAGCCGCCCAGCTGGCGGAGCGCACGCGCGCGGCCGTCGCCGGCATGCAGATACCCGGCGCAGGCGGCGGGGCGTCGCTGCGCGTGACCGCCAGCTTCGGGGTGGCCGCCGCGCCCGATAGCGCGCTCGAGCCCGAGCGGCTCGTGGCGGCCGCCGATGCGGCCCTGTACAGGGCCAAGCGGGCCGGCAAGAACCGGGTCGAGCAGGCCGCGCCCGCCGAGGAGCACACCACGACGGCCGAGCCTGAGCCATCTACCCCGCCTCGGTAAGGTTCCGCGCGAGATGGGCCTACTCGACGATGCGATCAAGGAGCATCTCGAGCTGAAGCGCAAGCACGGAGCGCCCGAGGAGGAGGTCCAGCGCCAGGAAGAGGAGGCGCTCGGGCCCGTTAGGCGCGATGCCGCGCAGCAGCCCGAGAGCACGGGAGAAGAGATTGTCGAAGCGGAGGGCGCCCAGCTGCCTGATGCGGACGAGGCGGCTGTGGCCGCCAATGGGAACGGCGAGCTGCTGCTCGAGGAGGAGGGGGAGCCATTCCCGGCGGACGAGGAGCCGGTCCCGCCGGAGGCGGAGTCGTTCCCGGCGGACGAGGAGCCATTCCCAGAAGCAGAGCCCGAACGACCGGCACAGGATCCCGGCGCGACCCAGGAGTACGACCCGTTCGCCGACGAGGAGCGGTCTGACGAGGGCGCGGAGCCGGCCACGGAGGGGGAGCAGGAGGAGGGCGGCGACGTGCTCGAGGACACGCCGGACTTTCTCCAGGAGACCCCGGAGCACGACCGGCTCTGGTTCGAGCAGAAACCGCCGCGGGACTTCGACTTCGACTAGACCGGATTTCTGTCGAGCTCTGCACGGGATCGCTCAGTTTCGGACTGCATGCCGCCGATGCCTGCCGTGCGACGGCATGAAGGGCCCGTCGCACTAGCGGCACGGGACGCCGCTGAGTTGCGTGGCGGGGGTCGCCGGGGCGGGTGACCCCCGCCGCAACTCCCCTGCTGCCTTTACCATCAGGAGGCCACGGGGCCATAGCTCAGTTGGAAGAGCACGTGCTTTGCAAGCACGGGGTCGCCGGTTCGAGTCCGGCTGGCTCCACTCTCATGGCGGCCGACAGAGCGATGCTCCACGGGAAGGTCGCCTATCTCCAGATCCCGGCCGCCGACATACCCGTCTCCGCGCGCTTCTACGAGGAGGTGTTCGGCTGGAGAATCCGAGAGCGCTCCGACGGAGTCCGCGCGTTCGACGACACCACCGGCCAGGTCAGCGGCGAGTGGGTCGTGGGGCGAGTTCCGACGCGCGAGCCGGGGATCCTCGCGTACGTGCTCGTCGACGACGTCGAGGCGACGCTCGAGAGGATCGCGGGTCTCGGCGGCGAGGTCGTCACTCCGCTGACCCCGCAAAAAGAGGGCGAGGCGATCGCGACGTTTCGCGATCCCGGCGGTAACGAGCTCGGGATCTTCCACCAGCGGGGATAGGGAACGACCCCGGGCGACCCGATTTAGCCCGCCGCGAACGCCGCGTCGAGCAGCTTCGGCGCCTGCTTCGAGGGGTCGCGCGAATTCAGGAGCACGACTCCGAGCGTGTGCCCGCCACGGCGCGCGACCCCGACGAAGCAGCGCCCGGCCTCGTTCGTGTAGCCGGTCTTGAGGCCGACGGCCCCGGGGTAGTCGAGCCGCATGAGCGGGTTGTGGCCCGACAGATAGAGCTTCCCGCCCTTGATCGGGAAGCGCAGCTCGGCATACTCGGTGCGCGCGATCCGGCGGATGCGGGCCCTTCTCATCGCCATTCGGGTCAGCACCGCCAGATCCCTGGCGCACGAGCGGTTGCCGGCCTCGAGTCCGTGCGAGGAGGCGAAGCGCGTGCAGCGCAGGCCCAGCTCGCGGGCGCGGCTGTTCATCCGGCGCACGAAGGCCCGCTCGCTCCCGGCCAGATGCACCGCGAGCGCAATTGCCGCGTCGTTCCCGGACACGATCAGCAACCCGTTGAGGAGCGCCTCGAGCCTGACCCGGCGGCCTTTTGGCAGCAGGCCGACGCCGGAGCCCGAGTAGTCGAGCGCAGCCTGGGTGATCCTGACCGGCTCATTCGGACGCCCGCCGTCGACCACCAGCAGCGCGGTCATGATCTTGGTCAGGCTCGCTATCGGCAGCCTCCGCTGCGGGTTATGGCGCCAGAGGACCTCTCCGGTCCCGACGTCAAAAACCAGGCCCGCGCGCGGCGGCCGCTTGAGCGGGACGTGGAAGGCGTCCACGCCGGCCAGCGACACGCCGAGCCCGGCCGCCCTCTCGGCGGCGTCCTCGGGCACCGGTCCCACCGGCTCGGGCTCGGCGGGCTCTGGCGCTGTCGGCTCGGGCTCCGCGTCCGCCGTGGGCGCTGACTGGGCGGCAATCGGCAGCGGCGTCGAGCCCTGGACCGGTTCCTCGCGCACGAACGTCAGCCACGCACCGGCGGCGACGGCCAGCGGCGCCAAGACGGTCAGCAGCGTGGCGAGCCGCCTACTCATCGGACGGCGGCGAAGTCAGGGCGCCCAGGACTCCGACGCCCAGGAGAGCCAGGATGATCACGGACACCACTACCAGCACATCGATTCCGTCTCGCACCGCCACCGAGATCGTCAGGAAGGCCAACAAGCAGATGATGGCGAGGCTGGCGGCCAGCACGAAGGTTCGCGCCATCAGTAGACGGGGATGCGCCGGTCGGCGTCGTAGTCGTCGTGGACGTTGTCGGCGAACAGCTTGATCGCCGCCAGCCCGAACAGGAAGCCGCCCAGGTGGGCGAAGTAGGCCACCCCGCCTCCGGTTTGGCCGCCGACCGGCTGGGCTATGTCGTTGACTCCGTACGCGAGCTGAATCAGGAACCAGAAACCCAGTACGAGCAGCGCCGGCAATTCGACGACCGTGAAGAAGATGATGATGAAGATCACCGTAATCACACGCGCGCGCGGGTAAAGGAGCGCGTAGCCGCCGAGCACCGCCGCTATCGCGCCGCTCGCTCCCACCGTCGGAATCGTCGCATCGGGGTCCACGAGCACCTGCCCGGCGAGCGCCGCCACGCCGCCCAGCAGGTAGAAGGCGACGAAGCGCCCGCGCCCCATCGAGTCCTCGATGTTGTTTCCGAAGATCCACAGGAAGAGCATGTTCCCGCCCAGGTGCAGGAAGCTCCCGTGCAGGAACATCGAGGTGAAGATCGTGACCCACCAGGGAGCCTGCGCCGGAGCCTCGCCCGCCACCCCCTCCTGGCCCTCGCAGAGAAGCTGCGAGCCGGTCGTGTCGAGCGCGCAGTCCTTGCCCGGATGGGTGATCTCGTATGGGATCGCGCCGTATTCCATCACCCGCTCGTCGCCGGTCGGGCTGATGTTCCAGAAGCTCGCCTCGACGACGAACCAGACGAAGACGCAGATGCCGACGATCACCGCCGTGACCACCGGGAAGCGGCGCGTGCGGATGTTGTCCTTGATCGGGAACACAGCGGCCGCTGGCCATAATGACTAACGGCATGACGGGCAGGCGGGCGGATCCCTACCGCGACCTCGACGTGATCGATTCACGAGGGCCGCGCACCAACCAGGCGGTGATCGGCACGCTCGCGCTCGTGGCGTTCCTCGCCGGCTGGGAGTGGCTGCCCGCGCTGCTTGCCCTCCAGCTCGCGGTCGGCCTGACGCTGGGGCGCCGCTTCTGCCTGCCCTGTCTCGCCTACTTCGAGCTGATCCAGCCGCGCTTCGGCGAGGGCCCGATCGAGGACTCGCGCCCGCCGCGCTTCGCGAACCTGGTCGGCCTGACGTTCCTCGGCGGGGCGACGCTGGCATTCCTGCTCGGAGCGCCGGCGGTCGGCTGGACGTTGACGCTGATCGTGGCTGTGCTCGCGCTGCTCGCCGCGGCCACCGGCCTCTGCGCCGGCTGCGAGGTCTACAAGCTGACCGCGCGGTTGCGCGGTATCGCGGCGAAGCACGTTCCGCGCATCGATCCCGTCGACGTCGGACTGACGGGCGCGGGCGTTGTCCAGTTCACGCACCCGCTCTGCGCCGACTGCGTCGAATGGGAGCGGCGGCTCCAGCACGAGGGCCGCAGCCACGTCTCGGTCGACGTGTCACGCAGCCCCGAGCTCGCACGCAAGTACGGGATCGCGGTCGTGCCGACGGTCGTCGAGGTCTCGGGTGACGGGACCGTGCTGGAGCGCCTCGCGCCCTAGCCCGGCTTCCGCGGGCGCTTCTCGGTGGGCGTTTTTGGGTGGGGCCTCGGTGGGTTGGCGGCGGGTCGGTCTCGTGTATTGGCTGGGGAAGAGGGTGTTGCTCCTAGGGTGCGGCTGGCCGGACGTGTCGAAGATCGTTCGGGGCCGTGTTCGGGGGAGCACGAGCTTTCCTGACTTTGACCGCCAGGAGCGGGAAAAGTCAGCAAGGTAGGGTCGGCTCCAGCGTTGGGCTGCCCGCGGTGCCGATACAGATTCGGCGACGCCAGGGACGAAAGAAGTCCCACCGTGCGGAGCCCGCCCTAGCGCCTGCGCACGTCCAGAAACTCGATCGCGTTCGAAAACGAGAAGCCGGGCTCGACGCCGCCCTGGATCGCGTAGACGCGGCGGCCGAGCGCCACGCCGCCGAGCCCGTGACGCGGCGTGCGCATCGAGGGCAGGTCGCTCCAGCGGCCCGTGCGCGGGTCGAAGAGCTCGACGGCGGCGATCGTGGTTCCGCCCGGCTCGAGGTTCTCCCCTCCGAAGACGACGATTCGGCCGTCGCCCAGGCGCGCCGACGCGATTCCGCCGCGCGGCGTGCGCATGTCGGGCACGTCCTCCCAGGCACGCCGACGCGGGTCGTAGCGCTCGACCGCCGTGAAGTTCCCGCTGTCGCGCCCGGCGATCACGTAGAAGTGGCCGCCGGCGGCCACGCCCGTGGTGTGGTTGCGTGCCGGGCCGAACGGGAAATCCGGGCCGCTCGACCAGCGCCGGCGCTCGAAGTCGAAGATCTCGAGTGAGCGCAGCGAGCCCGAGTCGTTTGCCCCTCCGGCCGCGTACAGGCGCCCGCCGATCACGGCGACTGCGTGCGCCGCGCGCGGGGTCGGCGAGGACGGAAGCCGGCGCCAGCGGCGCCGTTCCGGGTCATAGCGCAGCAGCGCGCCGGTCGGCGCGCTGAGGTCGCTCTCCCCCGTGTAGCCGCCGTGCACGTAGAGGTCGCCGCGATACGTCACCGCGGTGGGGTGGTTCAACCCGAGCGGCATCGGCCGCACGCGCGACCAGCGGTTGCCGCGGATGTCGTAGCGCTCGACGGCGGTCGTCGTCGCGTTGCTCGAGCGCTCGAAGCCGCCCACGACGTAGATCGAGCGGCCGATGCGCGCCGCCGCAACCTCGGTGCGCGCGAGCTGTGCGGGGGCGAGCGCGGTCCAGCGATCCGTGCGCGCGCTCTCCGAGTCGCCGCCCGCGGCCAGCACCACTGCGCTCCCACCGGCCACGAGCGCAACCGCGGCGCCCATGGCGAGGCGCGCGGCGCGCATCACGACGAGGAGGCCTGGGCGAGCGTCTGCTCGGCGTGGTAGGAGGAGCGCACGAGCGGACCGGCGGCCACGGACTCGAAGCCCATGGCGTAGGCCTCGCGCTCGAGCTCGGCGAACTCGTCGGGATGCCAGTAGCGCACGACGGGCAGGTGGTCGCGCGTGGGGCGCAGGTACTGGCCGACGGTGAGCACCTGGACGCCGTGCTCTCGCAGGATCCCGAACGCCTCGAGCAGCTCCTCCCGCGACTCGCCGAGGCCGGTCATCAGCCCCGACTTGGTCACCACCTCGTCGCCGCCCATCTCCTTGGCGTTGCGCAGCACCCGGCAGGAGCGCAGGAAGCGCGAGCCGCGCCGCGCAAGGGGATACAGGCGCGGGACGGTCTCGACGTTGTGGTTGAAGACGTCCGGACGCTCGGCGATCACCCGCGCGAGCGGCATCTCCTCGCCGCGGAAGTCCGGGGTCAGAACCTCGACCTTGCAGGCGGGGGCCATGCGGCGAATCGACCGGATCACTCCGACGAACGCCGTCGAGCCCAGGTCCGGCAGGTCGTCGCGGTCGACGCTCGTGATCACCGCGTGGCGCAGGCCCATCTTTCGCACCGATTGCGCCACGCGCAGGGGCTCGAGCGGGTCGTTGTGGGTCGGCTTGCCGGTCTTGACGTTGCAGAACCCGCAGCGCCGGGTGCAGGTGTCGCCGAGGATCATGAAGGTCGCCGTGCCGCGCTCCCAGCACTCGCCGATGTTCGGGCAGGCGGCCTCCTGGCAGACCGTGTGCAGCCCCTGGTCCTCGATCAGCCCGCGCAGCTCCCGGTAGCGCGGGCCGCCCGGGGCGGGGCGCTTGAACCAGGCCGGCTTGCGGTCGCGGAACGGGCGCACCGCGCCCATCTCGAGCACGCGCGCGCCGCCCGGGTTGGAACGCGAGCGGGTGCTCACGCGGGCACCGCCTCCCGCGCTCGAAGGCGGCGCTCCGACACCAGGCGCTGGCGCAGCCCGAACTCCTCGGCGAAGCGCCAGGCCATCCGCTTCCGGAAGCACGGCAGCGAGCGCTCGCGACCCGTCTCGCGGGCGATCGAGGTCATGCGTACGTGATCGATCCCGCAGGGCACGATCCACTCGAACGGAGCAAGGTCGTTGTCGACGTTCACGGCGAGCCCGTGGGTGGAGACGCCTCCAGACACGCGCACGCCGATCGAGGCGATCTTGGCGTCACCTGCCCAGATGCCGGTGTGGGGGTGCTCGCGCGCGCGTGACTCGACGCCCTCGTCCACCAGCGCGGCCAAGATCGCGCGCTCCATCGCGTGCACGAAGTCCGCCACGCGCTCGACCTGCATCACCGGGTAGGCCACGAGCTGGCCCGGCCCGTGATAGGTCACGCGACCGCCGCGGTCGGTGTCGCAGACCGCGATCCCGTGCTCGCGATACCAGGCCTCGCCCATGGGGAGGTCGCCGGGCTCGGTGCGCCTGCCCCTGGTGTAGACGGGCGGGTGCTCGAGCACCAGCAGCAGGTCCGGCAGCTCGCCGGCCCGGCGGCGCTCGCGCAGCCGCGCCTGGAGGGCGAGACCGTCCTCATAGGGCACGGATCCGAGGTGTGCGACCCAAAGCTCGGCCACTCGATGAAGGCTACCCTGCGGTCGGTGGACAGCGACCAGCGCTTCTGGCCGGCCCGGATGCGCTGGCGGCTGCGCGGCGCGACGATGTGGCCCGCGTTCGTGGTCGTCACGTTCGTCGACGGGCTGATCCTGCATCTGCTCCCACCGGTGCGCACCGGCATCGACCTGGTGCCGGCGATCCTGCTCGCCACCTTCGGGAACCTGGTGCTCGTGGGGGTCCTTGCGCCGTGGCTCGCGCGGCGAGCCTGGTCGCGACGCCCCGCAGCCGATCCCGGTGCTCCGCCAAAGGCCCAGCTCGAAGTCATGACGGACCGCGTCGGGACGGGCCTCCTGCTCGCCAGCGTGCTCGCCGTGCTGGCGGCCGGCCTGGCGGCGCGCCCCACGGTGGTGTCCGAGACCGAGGACACCGAGCGCAACGCCGAGGCGTTCCGGTCCCTCGTGCTCGGCACCGGAAACCCCGAGCTGATCCGCAACCTCGAGACCGCCAACACCGTCCGGCTCAGGGAGGACTACTTCCGCACCTGCATCGCGCGGGACGACCGGAGGCGCCACTTCTGCGCATTTGTCGACACGAGCAGCGATCCGCCAGAGGTCACGCGCGACCGGAGCGCGGAGCCCAACTCCATCTATCGCGCCGCCCCCTGAGTCACTCAGCCGAGCGGAACCAGCGTCCGCCCACCGTCCACGACCTCGAACAGCTGAACCTCGTTGGCGCCAGGCCGCAGCACCCGCTCCGAGACCACGAACGAGAAGTACTCGGCGGGCCGGCGCCCGAGCCGGAAGCTTCGCCCCACCGCGCGGATGCGGTCGTTGACGGCGAGAGCGAGCTCGCGAATGCCCTCGCGGGGCGCGCCGGCAAGCTTTCCGGTCACGCGGGTGGGGTTTATCGCGCTGCCGGGCCGGACATCTCGCAGCAGCTGCGCGTTGGCGATCTCGGGGCGCACGGCCGTGGGCGCCGTGTCGCCCGCGTTCAGGCCGCGTGCCACGGACAGCGCCCCTGCCACCGGCTGACCGAGGTTCAGCCCCGCCACCTTCGTGTCGAGGAGCTCCCGATTGGGGCCGACGCGGTAGACGCCCTCCCACGGGTCGCCGAACATCAGCTCGCTGTTCGCGCCGGTCCCGAACAGCCGTCCCCAACGCAGGCGGTTCGCGGCGCGCCGCTCCTCGAGCTCCTCCTTGCCGATCCTGATCTGCTTCCTCAGGTTCCGGGTCACGATCACCAGCTCGTCACGTTCCCGTGACGCCGGGGAGTAGACCGAGTGCCCGTCGTTGCGCCACCAGAGCTCGGTGTCGAGCAGGTCAGCGATCGTCGGAACGATGTCGATGTTCCGCACGAGGCTCTCGTCCACCTGCCCCTCCATCTGTCCCGGGGCCTTGATGAATAGCGGCACCGTCGCAACCTCCTCGACGTTTCGCTCGTTCACGTAGCGCCGGCTCTTCGCACCTATGTCGAAGCTGTAGCCGTGGTCCGCCACCACCGCCACGAGCGCACGGCGCAGCAGCCCGGTGCGCCGCAAGCGCGCCAACAGCCGCCCGAGCTCATGGTCTGTGTAGCCCACCTGAAGCAGGTGACGCGCGTGATTGTGCTGGGAGAGCTCCGCGTCGTCGAAGCCGACCGCGGTGTTGATCCCCTGAATGGGGTCCTCCCCGTACGGGCGGTTCGGCCGCCCCGAGGGCAGGTAGAGCCACGGCTCGTGCGGCAGCAGCGCATGATGGAGGTAGAAGCCCGGCCGCTCGCGCTCGCGGATGCTGCCGATCCACTTGTGGAAGCGCGCCGGCCGGCCGCTGCCCTTGAGCCGGTCGAGCACACCGGGACGGCGGGTGCGTGTGCCCGGGCAGAAGCGCGGCGGGCAGACGGCGGTGGCCGACTCCACCTTGTGGATCTCGTAGCCGAGCCGGTCCATCAGGTGGTAGACGCTCGGCTGATGGCTGCGGACATCGGGTGCGGTCCCGCGTGCCGGCAGCTTCGCGTCGAGGATCGCCGGCACGGCCTTGAAGGTCGAGTCGTAGACGGTGTGCGCGTTCGGGAACCAGGTCGAGATCGACGCCAACCGGGCGAAGTTGGGGAAGCGCTTTGCATCGATCTTCCCGTCCGGGCGCAGCAGATCGTCCGTTGGGAACTCGTCGAAGATGACCATCACGACGGGCGGGTGGCCCTTGGCGTCCGGCGGGTGCTCGGCCGTTGCCTCCTCCTCGCCCGTGCAGCCGCTCGCAGCGGCCAGCGCGGCTGCCGCCAGCGCAAGGATGTAAAAGAGTTGTTTCGCTCCTGTTACGCGCGTGCGAGGGAGCGTAGCTCCCCCGTAGGGGTGATCTCGAAGATCTCCACCACGTTCGGCCCATTGCCGAGCGCGGCCTCCGGTACGTTGACGCCGTAGTGCTCGCCCGCCTGTCCAGCGAGCTGGAAGGTGCGTCCCACCCCCTCGATGCGGCCGTTCACCGCGACCGCGATCGCGCGTCCCGAGCCGGATGCGCCGTCACCGTGGAGCGTGCCGGCCACCTGGGCCGGAACGATGCCTCCCGGCCGGCTCACGCGGTCGAACGCGCTCGCGCCCGCGATGCTCGCGCGCAGCCCGCCCGCCGCCGCCCGTGCCAGGCCCGCCACTCGCCGGCCCAGCAGTTCGCGCTGCGGCCCGATGCCGGTGTACAGGCTCTGCCAGTCGCCCCAGCCGAGCTGGCGCAGCCGGCGCCGAACGACCGCGGCCCGCCGGGCCCGCCAGCGCCGGCCCGAGATGCGGAGGATCGCGCTGAAGTCGCGTGTCGTGACGGCCACGCCGCGGCGCCTGTGGACCGCGCGCGAGAAGATCGACCGCCCATCTGTCCGGTAGCCGAGGCGCATGCCGAGCAGGTCGGCGATCGTCGGCGTCACGTCCAGGGTCTGGACGTAGGCGGCGCTCGTGTGCGCCGCGGCCTGGCCGGGGCGCTTGACGAGCATCGGCACGGTCATGAGCTCATGGACGTTCGACGTGCTAACGCTGCGCCTGGTCGCGACGCCGACCTGCCACGCGAAGCCGTGGTCCGCGGTCAGCACGATCGCCGTGTCGTCGTAGATCCCGGCAGCCTTGAGGCGCCGCAGCACGCGGCCCAGCAGCCGGTCCACGAAGCCGAGCTGCAGCAGGTAGCGCTGCTCGTTGTGGCGGGTGAGGTAGGGATCGTGGAAGCCGAGCGTGCTGTTCATGTCCGGGATGAGATCCTGGGGCCCGGACCGCGTGTGCGCGCCAGAGGGCAGGTAGAGGTAGGGACCATGCGGGAGCAGGACGTGCTTCATCCAGAAGGTCGGCCTCGCGCTCGGCCGGATCGAACGCACAAAGCGCGCGAAGCGCTCGGGGCGTCCGCGAAGGAGCCTCGGCATGATCGCCGGGCGGCGTGCGTGGCCCCCGCGGCACAGGCTCGGCGAGCAGAGCGCCGTGGCCTCCTCGGCCGCGACGATCCGGTAGCCGCGTTTGCCAAGCGCGGTGAAGATCGAGCGCGGGTGCCAGTGCCGGTCCGGCTCGGAGCCCTCCACCGGCCGCAGGCCGTCGAGGATCAGCGGCACCGCCTTCGTCGTCGAGTCGTATGTCGAGTAGGCGTTGCGAAACCAGGTCGAGTCCGCGGCGAGCTCCGCGAAGTGCGGGTAGCGGCCGGCGTCGATGGTCCCGTCGGGCCCGAGGAGGGAGTCGCCGGGAAGCTCGTCGAGAACGAGCAGCACCAGGTGAGGCCGGCGGGGTGCGGCAGCCGCGGGCGCGGGGCTCGGGTCGACCCGCGCCGCCGCAAGCTCCGCGGACGCGGGTGGCGCGGCCGGCGCCCGACGCTCGCCGGGCGCGTCCGCGGTGGCGGACGCAAGCCCAAGAACGACTACGGTGGCGAGGCCGGGTGGGAGCAGCAGGCGGGCGACGAGCGAGCGCATGAGATCCGTTTACCGCCCCGCTCCGACGTTTCACCCCGGGGTAACGAGACGGCCGCAAGCCTGTAACAGGACGGTCTCTGTTTCTCCAGTTGTTCTCCCTCCGGTCACTTTACGTTCACGTGTACGGGGGACCCGGGACATCCGATGGCCGATCGCGATTACTTCACGTAGGATTCAGCCACAACTCGAACAAATCTTCGCCCGCGCTCTTGAGGACGAACCTCCTGGCGCGATTGCGGTAGATCGACAGCCCGATGGTGCCGACCGGGCTGTGGGATCTCCAGGGAGGCGCGAAGACTTACGCAAGGAGCGTTTCACCCATGGAGGGACCCGAAACATCTCTGATGATGGGTCGCACTGATTTCGTGAAGCAGTCCCCCCTCACGCGGGAAGCGCTCGCCTTTGCCAACGAGCGTCACGCGGGTCAGACCCGCGACCTCGACGGTGCGCCGTTCGTTACCCACCCGCTCGAGGTCGCGTGCCTGCTACACGAGGCCGGCTACTCGGACGACGTCGTGGCCGCCGGTGTCCTCCACGACGTCCTCGAGGACACCGATGCCCAACCCGAAGAGCTCGCGAGCCGCTTCGGCCACGACGTTGCCGCCCTCGTCGCCGCCGTCAGCGACGACCCCTCGATCGAAGACCCAACCGAGCGCAAGGCCGCCCTGCGGCTACAGGTGGCCGAGGCCGGCGAATACGCTGCCGTGATCTTCGCGGCCGACAAGGTCTCGAAGGCTCGTGAGCTGCGCGTAAGGATGAGCCGCGGCCTGTTCAGAGACGGGGACCGCGCAAAGCTCGAGCACTACGAGGCGAGCCTCGAGATGCTGAGCGACCTCCTGCCCGGTCACCCCCTGGTCGACGAGCTCCGGATGGAGCTCGAGGCGGTGCAGGCTCTGCCGGCGGGCGGCGTCTAGTACCTCCCCCGGGCTTGGTCTCCGCCGGCCGGGCCAGGGCTGGGGAAGGGTGTGTGGGACAGCGGCGGCTGTGACTCTCTCGGGCAAACAATCTTCGGCCGATCGCCGGTGTTGCCGAATCTGCATCGGTACCGGCGCAGCCCCAACGCTGGGCCCGACGCAACCGCGCTGACTTCACCCGCTCCTGGCGGTCAAAGTCAGGAAAGCTCGCGCCTCCCCGAGCACGCCGCCGAACGATCTTCGATCACCTCCGGCCAGCCGCGGCCGACGAGCACAACCCCTTCCCCAGCCCAATCCGCGAGACCGGCCCAGTGCCAACTCACCAGGAAGCACCCAAGAGCACCCAACGGGAAGCGACCCGGGTGTGACGGACCTGGACGCCGTCACCCATGGGCCAGCAGCGGGACGCCCAGCTCCCGCGCCAGGCCCTCACCGCCCCAGCGCATCACGACATCGTGGTTCCAGGCGAAGACGGGACGCGCGACGGGCGCGACCAGGTTCATCCAGCGCTTGGAGGTGGTGACGTTCCACTCGTAGAGCACCGCGGTGACCCCGCCCTCCTCGAGCAGGCGCCAGCGGCCGTGGCCGGATAGTTCGCCCACGGCTTGGCCTTCCATGAGGGCGGGCCGCTCGACGCCCTCGACCGTGAAGTCGAACTCGATCGGGTACGGGACACGGCTGCGCCACTCGATCCGGTAGCAGCAACCCACGCGGTTCGAATCACCGGGGGCCAGCAGGTCGACGCGCTCGACCCCGCGCCACCAGCGCGGCCAATCGAGCGGCTCCTCGAGCACCTCCCAGGCGCTCTCACGCGGAGCGCCCAGGAGCCAGGTGGTGAGGAAGCGGTAGTCGGCCAGGGTCGGGGCCCGCGCAGCCTGCGCGCCTAGTCGGTCTCCAGGTTGACCATCACGTGCTTGACCTCGGTGTAGTCCTCGAGCGCGTACATCGACATGTCCTTGCCGTAGCCGGACTGCTTGTAGCCGCCGTGAGGCATCTCGGTCGCCATCGTGATGTGGTCGTTGATCCAGACAGTGCCGAAGCGGATCGCGTTCGCCACCCGGTGCGCCCGGGCGATGTCGCGCGTCCACACCGAGGCCGCCAGCCCGTAGCGGGTGCCGTTGGCCCACTCGATCGCCTTGGCCTCGTCGTCGAACGGCTGGACTGTGATGACCGGCCCGAAGATCTCGTTCTGGATCATCTCGTCGTCCTGCTGGAGGCCCGCGACCACGGTCGGCTCGAGGAACGACCCGGGCAGGTCGGGCTCCTTGCCGCCGGTCACGATCTCGGCGCCCGGCGACCTGCGCTCGAGGAAGCCCTCTACGCGCTCGCGCTGGGTCATCGAGTTGAGCGGACCGAGCGTCGTCTCGGGGTCGAACGTGTCGCCGACCCTGTAGCCCTTGACCTCCTCGGCCAGGCCGCCGACGAGGTCGTCGTACACCTTCTTCGATGCGAGCACGCGGGTGGCCGCAGTGCAGTCCTGGCCCGCGTTGTAGAGCCCGGTGGCCGCGATCGTCTCGAGCGCGGTCTCCATGTCGACGTCGTCGAACACGATCACCGGCGCCTTGCCGCCGAGCTCGAGGTGGACGCGCTTGAGCGTGTCGGCCGCCGCCGCCGCGATCCACTTGCCGGTGGCCGGCGAGCCGGTCAGCGAGACCATGTCGATGTCCTCGTGGGTGACGAGCGAGGAGCCGGCGGGCTTGCCGTGCCCGGTGATCACGTTGAGCACGCCCGGCGGCAGGATCTCGCCGGCCAGCTCCGCGAGCTTGACGGTCGACACCGGCGTCGTCTCGGCCGGCTTCAGCACGATCGTGTTGCCGGTCGCGAGCGCCGGGCCGATCTTCCAGGCAGCCATCATCAGCGGGTAGTTCCAGGGAGCGATCTGGCCCACCACACCGACCGGCTCACGGCGGATGATCGAGGTGCGGCCTGCGACGAACTCCATGGCCGCCTTGCCCTCGAGCACGCGCCCCGCGCCGCCGAAGAAGCGCAGGTTGTCGCACGTGAAGGGCACCTCGTCCTCGAGGAACGCGTTGCGCGGCTTGCCGGCGTCGGCCGCCTCGAGATCCGAGATCTCCTCGGCATGCTCCTCGAGCGCGTCGGCCAGCTTGAACAGCGCCGCCGCCCGCTCACCCGGCGTCGTGGCGGCCCAGCCCGGAAACGCCTTCTTGGCAGCCGCGACCGCGCGGTTCACGTCCTCCTCGGTCGACAGCGGCATCTCCGCAATCACCTCGCCGTTCGCCGGATTGGTCACCTCCTCGGTGGCGCCGTCGGCGGCGTCGACGAACTTGCCGTCGATGAAGTTCTGCAGCTTGACCTTGGTGGCGATCGACATCTCTCTCCGTTCCTGGGAACTCCGCGACCAGTGTCCCGAGTCGTCAGTTCGATGGCAGTTCTCGGGCGTCTGTGCGCGCCTGGCGCCCGCCGGCTCCTCGCCGTGCCACTGGCACGGCTGCGGTCGCCGTCGAACGCCAGTCACGCACAGCCATCCCGATAACTGAACACGAACTTCCGACTCGGGACACTAGGCCGTCACGCTCAGCACATCCTCGAGGGGCGTGTACTCCATGCCCGTCCCCTCCGCGACGGCGGGGTGCGTGACCTTGCCGTTCGCCACGTTCACTCCCGGCTTGAGGCCGGGGAACTGCTCGAGTGCCGCCTCGACTCCCTGGTCCGCGAGCGCCAGGACGTAGGGCAGCGTCGCGTTGGTCAGCGCGAATGTCGACGTCACGGGCACCGCACCCGGCATGTTCGCCACGCAGTAGTGGGTGACGCCGTCGACCTCGTAGACCGGGTCCGAGTGGGTCGTCGGCCTCGAGGTCTCGAAGCAACCGCCCTGGTCGATCGACACGTCCACGAGCACCGCGCGCTCCTTCATCAGCGCGAGCTGGCTGCGCCGCACGACGTAGGGGGCCTTTGCCCCGTGGATCAGCACCGCGCCGATCACCAGGTCGGCGCGCGGCAGCATCTCCTCGATCGCGAGCGTCGAGGAGTAGATGGTCGAGGCGCGCCCGCCGAAGGCCACGTCGAGCTCGCGCAGCCGGTCGATGTTGCGATCGAACACGTAGACCTCAGCCTCCATGCCGATCGCGATGAAGGCCGCGTTCTGGCCGACAACCCCGCCGCCGATGACCATCACAACGGCGGCCGCCACGCCAGGCACGCCGCCGAGCAGGACGCCGCGCCCACCGAGCGGCCGCTCGAGGAAGAACGCGCCCGCCTGTGTGGCGATCTTGCCGGCGACCTCGCTCATCGGGGCGAGCAACGGCAGGCGTCCGTGCGCGTCGACGACGGTCTCGTAGGCGATGCAGGTGGCTCCGGACTCCACGAGCCCGCGGGTCAACTCGGGATCGGGGGCGAGGTGGAGATAGGTGAACAGCAGGTGGTCCGGCCGCAGCATCCCCACCTCGACCGGTTGCGGTTCCTTGACCCCGAGGATCATCTCCCCCTCGTCGAAAACCGCCTGCGCGTCCGGCAACATCTGCGCGCCCTGCGCCTCGAACTCGGAGTCCGGGATCGTGCTCCCGACGCCCGCGCCGGCCTGTACGAAGACCTCGTGGCCGCGCTCGGTCAGCTCACGCACCCCGGCCGGGGTGAGCGACACCCTGTACTCATCCGTCTTGATCTCAGTCGGAACGCCGACCTTCATTTGCGTCAAGTCCTCCTTTTAATGCACCAGTTCGCGGGCGCGGAGGGCCAGCCAGAACTCGATGCGGTCGCGGGCGCTCGACAGGTCCCGCCCGGTCAGCTCCTCGACCCTCCGTATCCGATAGCGCAGCGTATGACGGTGGCAGTAGAGCTCACGGGCCGCCTTCTCCCACTGGCCGTTCTGTTCGATGAATGCCTCGAGCGAGCGGATCAGCTCGTCGCCGTACTCGCCGCTCGCGTGCTCAAGCGGGCCGAGCACGCTGTCGCAATAGAGCCGCAGCGCGTCGTCGTCCTGCAGCGAGAGCAGCAGCTGGAAGGCTCCGAGGTCCCGGTACGAGGCCACCGGGGGGGCGGAGCCGTTGGCGAGTCCGGCCGCCTCGAGCGCGCAGCGCGCCTCGTGGAACGTCCGCCGCAGTGAGCCGACAGGCGCCGGCCGCGAGGCGGCGGCGCGCAGCTCGCCGTGCTCGGCCATGAGCGCTTCGCGCGCGCGCGTCGCGAGGGCCACCGCGTCGGCATCCTCGCGCGCATCGACGACCGCGCACAGGAGCCGCTCGCGCACCGCCACCAGCGCGCCCACCTCCGTGTCCGCGAGGAAACGATCGAGGTCCCCCTCGGCCTGGGCGGGCGGCGCACCGTCCGGCCCGGCAAACACCAGCACGGCTGCCTCCGCACCCACGCCGAACGGCCGCAGCCGCATCGCCAGCTCGTCCTCCGACAGCCTCCCCGTCAATGCCTCGGCGAGCACGTCCCCCGCCAGCCTCCGCTCCGTGTCGCGCATGGCCCGCTGGCGCATCAGCTCGAGCGCCACGACCGTCACGGCCTGCTGCAGGATGAGGCGCTCGAAGTCCCCGAGGCCGCCGGCGTCGCGGGCGGCCACGAGCCAGGCCTGCGGAGCTCCCTTGCCACGGATGGAGACCGGCAGCACGAGCGCACGTCCCGCGATCTCCGGGTGGTCGGGGGCGAACTCGCCACCCTCCGTAGGCCGCGCCGCGCCGGCGGCCCCGAGCTCCCCGGAGCGCCGGCGCACCTCCTGGCGGATTCCCGCCAAGGCCGCCTCCGGGACCTGGCGGCGGAAGACCTTCGTGGCGATCGTCTCGCCACGCGACGAGAGCACGCACACCGCGCCGCCGATCGCCGCCGCCAGCGCGCGCACCACCTCATCGAGGCCGCTCTCCTCGAGCACCAGCCGCTCGAGCCGCTTGTGGATGGCGATGCCGCGCTGGAGCACCTCGTACTGCTCATTCACGAGCCGCGTGAAGGCCTTCTCGGTCAGCGCGATGAACGGCAGCTCGTAAGGCACCTCGAAGACCGGGAAGGAGAGCGCGCGGGCCTCATCGAGCAGGGACTCCGGCAGCTCGGCGTGGTCGAAGCCGGTGCCGAAGCCGAGCCCCGCGAGGTGGCGCCCGGACAGCAGGCGCACGAACTCCCGCTGGCGCTCGTCCCCGTCGAGCTGGATCCCGGTGGTGAGGAGGAGCTCCCCGCCCGACAGCCACGGAGTCGGGTCGGGTAGCTCGGAGATGTGCACCCAGCGCACGGGCGCGTCGGCGCCGTCCTTGCCCGCCGCGAGCTCGAGGCCCATCTCGGCGACGAGTCCCCGTACGGTGAGCATCACGGGACCTTTCCCGGCCCGCCGGCCCCGATCAGTGCCGGACGACCCGCTCCCAGGCGTCGGTCAACACTTGGCGCAGTACCCGGTCGATCAGCTCGAACTCCTCCGTGTCCGCGATCAGCGGCGGGGAGAGTTGGATCACTGGGTCGCCGCGGTCGTCCGCGCGGCAGATCAGGCCGTGCCTGTACAGCTCGCCGGACATGAAGCCGCGCAGCAGCTCCTCGCCCTCCTCATCGCTGAAGCCCTCCTTCGTGTCCTTGTCCTTGACGAGCTCGAGCGCGTGGAAGTAGCCCGCCCCGCGCACGTCGCCGACGATCGGCAGGTCCTCGTGCAGCTTTTCGAGCATTCCCCGGAACTCCGGCTCCTTCGCCAGCACGTGCCCGCACAGGTCCTCGCGCTCGAAGATGTCGAGGTTGGCGAGCGCCATCGCCGCGGCGACCGGGTGGCCGCCGAACGTGATGCCGTGCGTGAAGTTCTTCGTGTCGTGCATGAACGGCTCGGCGACCCGGTCCGAGACGATCACGGCGCCCATCGCGGCGTAGGCCGAGGTCAGGCCCTTGGCCGTCGTGATCATGTCCGGCACGACGTTGAATCGGTCGACGCCGAAGTAGTGGCCGAGCCGGCCCCAGGAGCAGATCACCTCATCCGAGATCAACAGGATGTCGTGCTTGTCGCAGATCTCGCGCACGCGCTGCCAGTAGCCGTCCTGCGGCACGAAGCAGCCGCCGGAGTTCTGCACCGGCTCGAGGATCACAGCCGCGACGGTCTCGGGGCCCTGGAACTCGATCATGTCCTCGATGGCGTCGGCGGCCCAGAGCGGATCGCGGCCCTCCGGCCAGTGGTAGCTGTTCGTGTTCGGCACGTGATGAGCGCCCGGCACGAGCGGCTCGAAGGGGGTCCGCAGCGGCGTGATCCCGGTGATCGAGAGCGCCCCGAAGGTGGTGCCGTGATAGGCGACCTCGCGCGAGATGATCTTCGTCTTGAGCGGGTTGCCGGCCAGCTTGTGGTACTGGCGCGCGAGTTTCCAGGCGGACTCGACCGCCTCGGAGCCGCCCGAGGTGAAGAACACCCGATTGAGGTCGCCCGGCGCGAGCGCCGCTACTCGCGTGGCCAGCTCGATGGCCTTCGGATGCGCGTAGCTCCAGTTGGTGAAGAAGCCGAGCTCCTTGACCTGCGCCGCGGCGGCCTCGCCGATCTCGGTCCGGCCGTGGCCGGCGTTCACGCAGAACAGGGCTGACAGGCCGTCGAGGTAGCGCTTGCCGTTCTCGTCGTAGACGTAGCTGCCCTCGCCGCGCGTGATGATCGGGATCTCGTGCGCGTCGTCGTCGTAGGCACCCATGCGGGTGAAGTGCATCCAGAGGTGCCTGCGCGCCTTTTCCTGAAGGTCGCTCGGTGCGCCGGCCTGGGTCTCATAGACGGTCTGCGGGGTGGTGGCCACTCGACTCTCTCCTCACGTCTCGCAGGGCGGGTACGCCGCTGCGTGCCCGCCGTTCTACAGCGCGGACAACGGTATCGGCGCCTCTGACGTCCGGCAAGGGCCCGAAAGGTGAAAAGCGCGGCACATCGCTTTAGACGATTTGTCCAATTAAGCGCCGGTGTTTTCGGCATTCCGCCACTTGCGGCCGCTACGTTTCGGCCATAGGTTGCGAAGCAGTATGAGCCTGGGGGGCCAAGGGGACGCCGGTACCCCGAGCGTCCAACTCGAGCGCGTCACAAAGCGCTTCGGAGACCTCACGGCCGTGCGCGCCCTGGACTTGGCGATCGCCGCAGGGGAGTTCTTCACGATGCTCGGCCCTTCGGGCTGCGGCAAGACCACCACGCTGCGGATGGTCGCCGGCTTCGAGGAGCCGAGCGAGGGCCGTGTGCTGCTGGACGGCGAGGACGTCACCAGCCGTCCCGCGTTCAAGCGCGCCACCAACACGGTCTTCCAGAGCTACGCCCTGTTCCCGCATCGCTCGGTCGAGAAGAACGTCGCCTTCGGCCTCGAGCGCAAGAAGGTCGACCGGGAGGAGGTCAGGCGCCGGGTGGCAGATGAGCTCGAGCGCGTGGGCCTGTCGGCCGAGGCCAAGCGCCGCCCCGCCCAGCTCTCGGGGGGACAGCAGCAGCGGGTCGCGCTTGCGCGCGCGCTCGTCAACCGCCCGGCGGTGCTGCTTCTCGACGAGCCGCTCGGCGCGCTCGACCTGAAGCTCCGCAAGCAGCTCCAGGTCGAGCTCAAGCGCATCCAGCGCGAGGTCGGGATCACGTTCGTCTACGTGACCCACGACCAGGAGGAGGCGCTGACGATGTCGGACCGGATCGCGGTCATGAACAGGGGCGTGATCGAGCAGGTGGCCGATCCGGAGACCGTCTACGAGCGCCCCGCCACGACCTTCGTCGCCGGCTTCATCGGGGTGTCCAACCTGATGCCGGGCGAGCTCGTTTCGGCCAACGGCGCCGGCGCCGAGCTCAAGCTCGATGCCGGGCCGACCGTACGCACCAGCTCCTCGGGCGGCGCGACCATGCGCGAGCGCGTCCACGCCGTCGTGCGTCCGGAGAAGCTCGTGCTGCGCTCCGCGGACGACGGCGGCATCGGCGGCGACGGCGCCAGCGTCGAGGGCCAGGTCGAGAGCTCGCTCTACCTCGGCACGGCGACGCAGATGGTCGTGCGCCTCGGCGACGACACGCGCATGACCGTGCTCGTTCCGAACGCGGACGCCGAGGCGCGGCACCAACTGCCGGCGGCCGGGGACGCCGCGCGGCTGTCGTGGTCGAGCGAGAACATCCACATCGTGAGGGAGGCCGTCGGCGGGCATGAGGCCGCAGCGGCGGAGGGATCGAACAGGGAGGACGGGGAGGCGTGAGCCCGATCGACGACGAACTTGAGAGGCACTTCGAGCGCCTGCTGCGTGATCCGCTCACGCGCCGCAGACTGATGAAGCGAGGGGCGGCGGGCGCGCTCAGCGTGTCCGCGCTCGCCTACCTCGCGGCGTGCGGCACCGACGACCCCGGCGGGGGCGATGGCGGCGGCGGCCAGGCGGAGTCCGAGACGATCGCCAAGGGCGAGATCTCCGACTCGCTGTACGTCGCCAACTGGCCCCTCTACATCGACGAGGAGAGGAACTCGCTCAAGGCCTTCCAGAAGGAGTACGGCACCAAGGTCAAGTACGTCGAGGAGGTCAACGACAACACCGAGTTCTTCGGCAAGGTCCGCCAGCAATACGACCAGGGCACGTCCGGAGGACGCGACATCCACGTCGTGACCGACTGGATGGCCGCGCGCATGATGCGCCTCGGCTACGTCCAGAAGTTCGACAAGTCGGAGCTCCCGAACGCCACCAAGAACCTGATCGACCGTCTCGCGGCGCCGCCCTTCGACCCCAAGCGCGAGCAGTCGATGCCCTGGCAGTCGGGAATCAGCGGGATCATCTACCGAAAGGACAAGGTCAAGTCGGAGCCGAAGGGGATCGATGCGCTGTTCGACCCCGACTACAAGGGCAAGGTCACGATGCTCTCCGAGATGCGCGACACGGTCGGCAACGTCGCAGCCTCCATGGGCGCCGACCCGGAGAAGGCCTCGGTCGACGAGTTCATGGCGGCGATCGACAAGATCCAGGAGGGGGTCGACTCGGGCCAGATCCGCGGCTTCACCGGCAACGAGTACACGAAGGACATCACGAAGGGCGACTCCACGGTGATCCTCGGCTGGTCGGGTGACGCGGTGCAGCTGAAAGCCGACAACCCGAACATCGAGTTCGTCATACCCGAGACGGGTGCCCACCTCTGGACCGACAACATGCAGATTCCTGTGGGCGCGCCCGCCGCCTACACGGCGCAGAAGTTCATCGACTTCGTGTACCGGCCGGAGATCCAGGCCGACATCGCGGAGTACGTCAACTACATCTGCCCGGTCAACGGGGTCAAGGAGATCCTCGCGAAGCGCGATCCGGCGATCGCCGAGAACCCGCTGATCTTCCCGGACGAGCAGTTCCTCGCGAACACCTTCATCTTCCGCGGGCTGGAGCCCGAGGAGGAGCAGGAGCTCGACGAGGCCTTCCAGAAGGTGATCGGCGCCTAGGACGCCGGGCGAAAGACGCCGGTGCCGGCGCGACTGAAGAAAGCGGGACTGCCCTATCTGCTGTTGCTGCCGGGCCTCGGCTGGCTGGCGATCTTCTTCCTGGTCCCGCTCTTCATCATGGTGCTGGAGTCGCTCAAGAGCGGCACGATCGACACCGGCTTCACGCTCACCTGGGAGTTCTCCAACTACACGGAGGCGCTCTCCGACTACAACGAGCAGTTCCTGCGCTCGTTCGAATACGCGGGGCTCGCCACGCTCTTCGCCCTGCTGATCGGCTACCCGCTCGCGTACGTGATCGCGTTCCGGGGCGGCAAGTACCGCAATGCGCTGCTGCTGGCGGTGATCGTGCCGTTCTTCATCACCTATCTGATCCGCACGCTGTCGTGGGAGACGATCCTGTCCGACTCGGGGATCGTGGTGGAGACGCTCAGGACGCTCGGAATCGTGTCCGAGAACGGGCGCCTGCTCGACACCACGGTGTCGGTGGTGGCCGGCATCACCTACAACTACCTGCCCTTCATGATCCTGCCGCTGTACGCCTCGCTGGAGCGGATCGATCCCCGCATGCTGGAGGCTGGCTACGACCTCTACGGACGCCGCCGTGACGTCTTCCTGCGGGTGACGCTGCCGCTCTCGATGCCCGGAGTGGTGGCGGGGACCCTGCTCACGTTCATCCCGGCTGCGGGCGACTTCATCAACGCCGAGCTGCTCGGCACCCCACGCCAATTCATGATCGGGAACGTGATCCAGTCGCGCTACCTCGAGGTGGCCGACTACCCGACCGCCGCCGCGCTGTCGTTCCTGCTGATGGCCTTCATGCTCATCATCGTGGTGATCTGGGCGCGGATCGCGGGCACCGAGGCGCTGCTTGGCACCGAGGGGGAGGCGCGCTGATGGAGGCCGCCACCGCTACGCAGGAAAGGGTCGCCCGCGACCGCGGAGGCGGCGGGCCGCTCCGCCTCGGCCGCCGTGCGATCGACTGGTTGCTCAACGCGTATGCCGGGCTGGCGCTCATCTACATGCTGGTGCCGATCTTCATCATCATCGTCTTCTCGTTCAACAACCCGCGCGGGCGCTTCAACTTCGTCTGGCAGGAGTTCTCTTTCGAGGCCTGGACCGACCCGTTCGCCGTGCCGGGCATCGGCGACGCGCTGGTCAACTCCATCGAGATCGCGATCCTCTCCACGCTCGCGGCCACGATCCTCGGCACGATCACCGCGCTGGCCCTTGTCCGCTACGAGTTCCGTGGCCGCGGGCCGACCAACTTCCTCATCTTCATCCCGCTCGCGACGCCCGAGGTC
Source organism: uncultured Thermoleophilaceae bacterium (assembly GCA_963751835.1). Classification (GTDB taxonomy): domain Bacteria; phylum Actinomycetota; class Thermoleophilia; order Solirubrobacterales; family Thermoleophilaceae; genus JACVRW01. Next base: position 24,372 of record CAVVWD010000032.1, read on the forward strand.
GTGCTGGGCGCAGCGCTGTTGTCGTTGTTCCTGAACGGCGGCTTCGCCACGGGCTTCGGAACGATCCTGATCGCGCACATCATGTTCAACCTGTCGTTCGTGGTGGTCACCGTGCGCTCGCGGCTGATCGGCTTCGACCGCGCGCTCGAGGAGGCTGCGCAGGACCTGGGCGCCACTCCCTGGGAGACCTTCCGGCTCGTGACGCTGCCGCTGATCATGCCGGGCGTGATCTCGGCGGCGCTGCTCGCCTTCGCCCTCTCGATCGACGACTTCGTGATCACCTACTTCAACGCCGGCTCGACGATCACGTTCCCGCTGTTCATCTGGGGCGCCGCCAGGGTGGCCATCCCGCCCCAGATCTACGTGATCGCGTCGATGATCTTCCTCTTCACATTGGCGATGATGCTGCTCACGGTCTGGCAGCAACGCCGGGCAGAGAGGATGGCCGCGGTCCGGCCAGAGCCCGAGGAGGTCTAGATGGAGGCATCCGTGCAGGCTCCCGAGCGCAGTGAGCACGGACTGAAAAAGGACGCGATCGGCTTCGTCGACGGGCTGATCATCGGTATCGCCTCGACGGCCCCCGCCTACTCGCTCGCGGCGGTGCTCGCGATCGTGGTCGTGACGGTCGGTGTCCAGGCGCCGGCGGTGCTGCTCGCGTCCTTCGTCCCGATGTTCCTGATCGCCGCCGCCTTCTACTACATGAACCGCGCCGACCCGGACTGCGGAACCACCTTCTCGTGGGTCACGCGCGCGATGGGACCCGCGCTCGGATGGATCGCGGGCTGGGCGGTCTGCACCACGGGCATCATCGTGATCGGCTCGCTCGCGGACGTCGGCGCCTTCTACATCTTCGACATCCTCGGCCTCGACGGGCTGCGCGACTCGAAGGCGGCGGTCACGATCTTCGCGATCGTGATCATCGGCCTGATGACGTGGATCTGCGTGCTCGGCACCGAGCTGTCCGCGCACGTGCAGCGCTTCATGATCGGAGCCCAGGTCGTCGCGCTGCTGATCTTCGCCGGCGTCGCGCTCGTCAAGGTGGCTGCGGGCGACGCACCGGAGGGCTCGACGGACCCGGCGCTGTCCTGGTTCTCGCCATTCGCGGTCGACAGCGTCAGCCTGCTCGTGCTCGGGCTGCTGACCGGCGTGTTCATCTACTGGGGCTGGGAGTCGGCCGTCAACCTGAACGAGGAGACGGAGAACTCGGACAGCTCACCGGGCCTGGCCGCTGTCGCCTCGACGGTGATCCTGCTCGTGACCTACGTCTCCGTGACCGTCGCGATCGTCTCGTTCTTCGGCGTCGAGGCGGTCGCCCAGTACGAGGACGACACCGCGCTGTTCGGCGCGGTCGCCGATCAGGTGCTCGGCACCGAGCTCTCCTGGATCGTGGTGCTGGCGATCATCACGTCCGCGATCGCGTCGACGCAGACGACGATCCTACCCGCGTCGAGGACCTCGCTGTCGATGTCACGCCAGGGCGCGTTCCCGGAGCCGCTCGGGCGCGTCCACCCGCGCTACCTCACGCCGCACGTCTCGACGATCACGATCGGCGTGATCGCGGCGGTCTGGTACGGGGTGCTCAACAGCACCTCGCAGAACTTCCTGTTCGACTCGCTGACCTCGCTGTCGCTGATGATCGCCTTCTACTACGCGCTCACAGGGCTGGCATGCGCGATCTACTACCGGCACGAGCTGACCAAGTCGGTCAAGAACTTCTTCTTCATCGGGGTGGGCCCTGTGATCGGCTCGCTCATCCTCGGCTATCTCTTCTACAAGGCGATCGTCGAGTACGCGAAGGTCGACGACTCCTACAGCGGCAGCCAGGCGTTCGGGGTGGCGATCCCGGTCGTGCTGGGCCTCGGCCTGCTGCTGCTCGGCGTGGTGCTGATGCTCGCCTGGCGCGTTTTCGGGCACGATCGCTTCTTCCGGCGGCACACGGAGACCGTCGATCCCGACGTGGCGGCCGGCCGTAAGGCGGGCGTGGCGGCGGTGCCCGAGGAGGCCGTCTGAGCGTCTCCGCCCGGGGTGAGGTCGACCGCGAGCGCCTCGACGCGCTGACGGCTCGCGAGCGCGAGCGCTTTGAGCGTGAGCACCCGCGCTCGCGCGAGCTGCACGAGCACGCCCGCGGGAGCCTGATGGCCGGCGTCCCGATGCCCTGGATGGCCATGTGGCGGGGAGGGTTCCCCGTCTACCTCGCCGAGGCGCGGGACGCGCGCGTGATCGACGTGGACGGCAACGAGTACGCCGACTTCTGCCTCGGCGACACCGGGGCGATGGCGGGCCACTCACCCGAGCCGACGATGGCGGCGATCTCCGGCCGCGCCGGGCTAACGGTGATGCTCCCGACCGAGGACGCAGCCTGGGTCGGGGCCGAGCTCGCGCGCCGCTTCGGCGTCCCCTACTGGCAGTTCTCGCTGACAGCCACGGACGCCAACCGCTGGGTGCTGCGGATGCTGCGCCACGTGACCCGCAGGCCGAAGGTGCTCGTGTTCAACTGGTGCTACCACGGCAGCGTCGACGAGGCCTTCGTGACGCTCGACGCGGCGGGGCACGAGCGCTCGCGCGAGGGCAACGTCGGGCCGATGGTCGACCCGGCCGAGACCACGCGGGTCGCCGAGTTCAACGATCTCGGCTCGGTCGAGGCGGCGCTCTCGCACGGCGATGTCGCCTGCGTGCTGATGGAGCCCGCGCTCACGAACATCGGCATCGTGCTGCCCGAGCCCGGCTTCCTCGAGGGAGTGCGCGCGGCGTGCAGCAGGGCCGGCGCGCTGCTCGTGATCGACGAGACCCACACGCTGAGCGCCGGACCGGGCGGCTGCACCGCCGCCTGGGGGCTCGAGCCCGACGCGGTCACGCTCGGCAAGTCGATCGCCGGCGGCGTCCCGATCGGCGCCTACGGGGTGAGCGACGCGCTCGCCGAGCTGATCGCCGCGCAGGAGGACGCCGACTACGAGGACACGGGCGGCGTGGGCGGCACGCTCGCCGGCAACGCGCTCTCGCTCGCGGCCGCGCGCGCGACGCTCGGCGAGGTCCTCACCGAGGATGCCTTCGCCGGGATGAGCGCGCTGCGCGAGCGCTTCGTCGCCGGCGTCGAGGAGACGCTCGCTCGCCACGGCGCCCCCTGGTCGATCGTCAGCCTGGGCGCGCGTGCGGAGTACCGCTTCACCTCGCCGCCCCCGCGCACCGGCGCCGAGTCGGCCGCCGCCGCCGACCCGGCGCTCGACGAGTACCTCCACCTGCGGCTGCTGAACCGCGGGGTGATGATCACGCCCTTCCACAACATGGCGCTGATGTGCCCGGCGACCACCGCGGCCGACGTCGATCGGCACTCGGAGGCCTTCGAGGAGGCCGTGGCTGCGCTCTTCGCTGGATAGTCTCGGCCACCCATGGCGACCTATGACCTGATCGCAGACCTCCCGCTAAGGATCGACTCGCTCGCGCTCGAGGGACGCGAGCTCGAGCTGGGTGAGTTCACTCGCAAGACGACCCTGATCCACCTCGACGGCGCCGGCGAGCGCGGCACCGGCGAGGACGTCGTCTACGACCCCGACGACCACGACATCCTTCAGGCCGCCGGCGGCGATTCGATCGACCTCGCCGGCGACTGGACGATCGACTCCTTCTCGAAGCGCCTCGACGAGGTGTCCCTCTGGCCGCAGGAGCCGGAGCGCGGCGACGTCTCGCGCGACTACCGGCGCTGGGCCTTCGAGTCGTCGGCGCTCGACCTCGCGCTGCGCCAGGCGGGCCGCTCACTCGCCGACGTTGTGGAGCGCGAGCCGCGCCCGCTCCACTACGTGGTGTCGATGCGCCTCACCAGGCCCGACGACGGGGTGGAGACGGCCCAGCGCGCCATCGACCTGCTCGCGAAGTACCCCGGCACCGGCCTGAAGCTCGACCCCACCAACACGTGGACAGAGGAGCTCGTCGACGAGCTCGCAACGCTCGGCGCGGTCGACTCACTCGACTTCAAGAGCTTCTACAAGGGCACGCCCGTCGACCTCGTGACCGACATCGACCTCTACCGGATGTGCATCGAGGCGTTCCCGGACGCCTGGTACGAGGATCCGGACGTGAGCGACGAGACGCGTCCGCTGCTCGAGCCGGTGGCGGGCCAGATCACCTGGGACGCGCCGATCCACTCGGTCGCGGACGTGCTCGAGCGTCCCTGGAAGCCACGCATGGTGAACATCAAGCCGTCGCGCTTCGGGCCACTCTCGCGGCTGTTCGAGATGTACGACTGGTGCGAGGGCGAGGGCGTCGGCGCCTACGGCGGCGGGCAGACGGAGCTCGGCGTGGGACGTGGCCACATCCAGTACCTGGCCTCGTTGTTTCACCCGGACACGCCGAACGACACGGCGCCGGGCGGCTTCAACCACCCGGTCCTGCCGGACGGCCTGCCGGCGAGTCCGCTCGAGCCGCACGTCGACGCTACGGGCTTTCGCTGGCTCTGAGCGGCAGCTCGAGCTCGAGCTCGTCTCGGATTGGGATGCCGTCGAGCCCGGTCTCCGGGATCTCGGGCTTGAGCGCGCGTGACTGCTCGAGTGCGTCTCGGTGCAGTGCGGCGAGCCGCATGCCGCAACGCTGGTAGAAGCGCAGCGCGGGAGTGTTGTCGTTGGTCGTGATCAGCCATAGGCGGCGGCAGCCAAGGCGCCGCGCCTCGGCCGCGGCGGCCTCGATGAGGGCGCGGCCCGCGCCGGCGCCCTGGATGAAGGCGTCGACGGTCACCGCCTCCATCGCGCCGTCGCGCACGTCGTAGGTGAGCGCGCCGGCGATCCGGTTCTCCGGATCGAGCGCTACGAGCATCGGGTAGCCCACCGGCTCATGCACCCGCCCGCGGGAGACCATCCGCGGGCTGCCCCAGCGCTTGGCGCAAAGTGCGGCGACCTCGCGCCGCTCGTCGTCGCCCGCCGGTCGCACCTGCATGGTCACTGATTCTGCACGGCGGTCCGGTAGGTTCGCGCCGCGTGATCGACGTCCAGACCCTCAACCCGGAGCGGCAGACCGCCGTGGAGATGGCGGACCGGGTGGCGGCTTTCCTGGGCGAGGCGCAGCGCTCGCTCGACCTCGCCCTCTACGACGTGCGCCTTCCGGGGGAGCCGGGGGACATCGTGGCGGGTGCCCTGCGCGCCGCCGCCGACCGCGGCGTGCGCGTGCGTGTCGCCTACAACGCCGACCACGACGAGCGCCTGCTCCCGCCTCCGCCGAGCACCGAGCCCGAGCTGATCGAGGCGCTCCCGTTCGACACACGTGGCGTGCCCGGCATCCCCGACCTGATGCACCACAAGTACGTGGTGCGCGACGGCAACAGCGTCTGGACGGGCTCGACGAACTGGACGACCGACTCGTGGACGATCCAGGAGAACCTGGTGCTCGTGGCGCACGCGGCGGAGCTGGCGGCCGAGTTCGCGCAGAACTTCGAGGAGCTCTGGCGGTCGGGCGACGTCTCGGACTCGGGCCACCGCGAGCCACGCCGGCTCGAGGTCGACGGTCACGAGCTGCGCGCCTGGTTCACGCCCGGCCATGGCGAGGAGCTCTCGCACCGGATCGCGAGCGCGATCGGGGCGGCGCGCCGCCGCGTCCGGATCGCCTCGCCGGTGATCACGGCGGGCCCGGTGCTCGGGACCCTCGCCGAGGTCGCCGCAGAGGCACGTGTCGACATCCGCGGGGTCGTCGACCGCACCCAGATGGACGGCGTCGTCTACCAGTGGCGGACGAACGGGCGCTCCGCCTGGAAGATCCCCATTCTGGCGTCCGTACTGAGCCACGCCGACTTCAAGGGCAAGGTCTCCGTGCCCTGGACGCCCGAGTCAGTCCACGACTTCATGCACGCGAAGGTCACCGTCTGCGACGACACGCTCTTCGCCGGCTCCTTCAACCTCTCGCGCTCGGGCGAGCAGAACGCGGAGAACGTGGTCGAGCTGCACGATCCCGCGCTGGCCGAGCTCGTCGCCGGGTTCGTCGACGAGGTGCGCGGGCGCTACGACGCTATGCCCGCGCCTGACGGTGCGAGGCCGCGCTGAGAAGCTCACGCACCTCGTACGGATCGTCGGTGAGCGTGAACAGCTGCTCGTCGCCCGCCGAGATCTTCCCCTCGCCGAGCGGCATCGCGCACAGCCAGTCGACGAGGCCGCTCCAGTATTCGGTGCCCATGAGGATGACCGGGAACTCGTGGATCTTGTCGGTCTGGATCAAGGTGAGCGACTCGAACAGCTCATCGAGCGTGCCGTAGCCGCCCGGGAATACGACGAACCCGCTCGCGTAGCGCACGAACATGATCTTGCGCGCGAAGAAGTAGTGGAACTCGAGCCCGATGTCGCAATACGGGTTGAGCCCCTGCTCGAAGGGCAACTCGATGTTGAGCCCGATCGAGAGGGCTCCGGCGTCGCGCGCCCCTCGGTTGGCGGCCTGCATGACGCCCGGGCCGCCGCCCGTGAGGATGGCCATGCCGGTCTCGCCGACGATCCGCGCGGTCTCACGCGCGAGCGTGTACTCGGGGTGGTCCTCGGGCGTGCGCGCCGAGCCGAAGAACGACGCTGCCGCGCCCACCGGTGCGAGCGTTTCGAAGCCCGTCCTGAGCTCCTCGGTGATGCGCTCGATCCGGTCGGTGTCGGTGAGGGTGGAGACCACCGCCTCTTCCTGGGCGGCGAAGATCTCCTCATCGGCCGTCTGAGGCATGCGAGGCTCGGGGCCATGGATCTCGTCCATGGCCCCGAGCCTAGTCCCCTCCCCCAGAGGACTACTTACGGCGCGCGGTAGGCGGTCATCCTCACGCCTGGGCAGCTATGCCGCGCGCGTAGTGGGCGAGTCGCCGCCGAGGTACTGACACGGAGAATGATTCGGCGGCTGGCGGCGGATGCGCGCATCGGGCGGGTGGGTTCCTCTTTTCCTCAGAGGAACTATTCCGCCTGTTTACCCAGCCCCGGTGTACATGACGCCAGCCGCTTTGGAGCAGATTCCCCCGTGTGTTAGGCCGAGACGGCTAAACGCCGCCGGCTACAACGCGAGCGACAGCGGCTGCTCGAGCAGCTCCTTGACGCGGGCGAGGAACTGCGCGCCGTCGGCTCCGTAGAGGATCCGGTGGTCGCAGACCAGGGTCAGCGTCATCTGGTCCTGCGCCACGATCCGGCCGCCGGCGTCCACCGCCGGGCGCTTCTCGAGCTTGCCGACGGTGAGGATCGCCGCCTGCGGCGGGTTGATGATCGCGCTGAAGAACTCGATCCCGAACATGCCGAGGTTCGAGACCGTGAACGTGCCTCCCGAGAGCTCGGGCGGCGTGACGGTCTTGTCGCGAACCTTCTCGATCACCGCCCGCGCGTCCTTCGAGATCTGCCCGAGCGACTTCTGGTCGGCGTTGAAGACCGTCGGGACCACGAGCGCGTCCTGCGCGGCCACCGCCACGCCGATGTTGACGTTCTCGTAGAGCTCGAACTTGCCGTCGCGGTAGGCGCCGTTCACGCGCGGGTGTTCGGTCAGGGCGGTGGCCGCCGCCTTCACCACCATGTCGTTGAAGGACGGCGCCGGGTCGGCCACCTCCTTGAGCCGCTTGCGCAGCTCGACTGCCTGCGTCATATCCACGGTCAGGCTGATAGAGAAGTCGGGCGCGGTCGCCTTCGACTCCGCCATGCGCCGGCTGATCGTCTGCTGCAGCCGGGTCAGCTCCCGGATCTCGGCCTCGCCCTTGGGGCCGGCCTCGCCGCGCTCCGGCTCCGGCGCCGCTGCGGCCGCGGGCCGTTGCTCCTCGCGCTCGGCTGGCTCGGCCTTGGCCTCTGCGGCTGCCGCCTCGGCCGCGCCGCCGTTCTCGGCGGCGGCCTCGACGTCCGCCTTGACGATCCGCCCGCCGGGTCCGCTGCCCTCGATCGCCGCGAGCTCGAGCCCCAGCTCGCGCGCCATTCGCCGCGCGACCGGCGACGCCTTCACGCGCCCGTCGCCGTCCCCGTCGCCGGCGGGGGCCCGCTCGCGCGTGGCGGTTCCGCCGTCCCCGCGCTCCGCTTCAGCGCCCGAGCGCGTCTCGCCGCCGCCGTCAGCGGCGCCGGCGCCGGCACGCGACTCGCCGGCGTCGGCGGCCGCCTCGTCCGCCTCGGCCTCGTCGTCAGCTCCGGCCTCGGCCTCGGCGGCCTCACGCTCGCCCGCCTCGTCCTCAGCTTCGCCCTCGCCGGCCTCCTCTTCCTCGGCGGCCTCCTCGGTCGACGCCTCAGCCTTCTCCTCGCCGCCGGACGGCTTGCCGTTCCCCTTGACCTCGCCGGCATCGCCGATGCGCGCGATCACCTCACCGATCGGGAGCGTGTCGCCCTCCTCCGCGACGATCTCGACGAGCACGCCGTCGGCGTCCGCGTCGTAGGTCATGTTGGCCTTGTCGGTCTCGATCTCGACGAGCGGCTCGCCACGCTTGACCTCGGCGCCCACGTCCACCAACCACTTGAGGACCGTGCCCTCCTCCATCGAGTCGGACAGGCGGGGCATCGTGACGTCGCTGGCCATTCGCTGAGTCTCCTCCTATAGGTCCCTGAAGCTGGCGAGGGCGGCGTGGACCACGTGCTCCTCGTGCGGGAACGCCGCCTGCTCGAGCGGCTTCGAGTAGGGCATCGGCACATCCGCGCCGGTCACGCGCTGGACGGGAGCATCGAGCCAGTCGAAGGCCTGCTCCTGGACGAGCGCCGCGATGTTCGCGCCGACGCCTCCGTGCGGCCAGCCCTCCTCGACGATCACGGCGCGGTTGGTCTTCTTCACAGACTCGACGATCGTGTCGAGATCGAGCGGGCGCAGCGTGCGCGGGTCGATCACCTCGGCCTCGATCTCGTGCTCTTCGGCCAGGACGTCGGCCGCCTTCTGGGCGGTGATCGCCATGCGCGAGATGCCGATCAAGGTGACGTCGTCGCCCTCGCGCCGGACGGCGGCCTCGCCGAAGCGCATCGGCCCACCGTTCTCGGGCACCTCGCCGCGCTGCCCGTAGAGCGTCTCGTGCTCGATGAACACGACCGGGTTGTCGTCCTTGATCGCCGCCTTGAGCAGGCCCTTGGCGTCAGCGGGTGTGGACGGCACGGCCACGAGCAGCCCTGGCACGTGGAGGTAGAAGGCCTCGAAGCAGTGCGAGTGCGTGGGCCCGAGCTGGTGGCCGGCGCCCTGCGGCATCCGCACCACCAGCGGCACCTTGACCTGGCCGCCGAACATGTACCGGATCGGAGCCGCGTGGTTGACGATCTGGTCCATCGCGAGCAGGGAGAAGTTGATGGTCATGAGCTCGACCACCGGGCGGAGCCCCAGCATCGCGGAGCCCACGCCCATGCCGACGATCGTGTTCTCCGAGATCGGCGTGTCGCGCACGCGCTTCTCGCCGAACTCCTCGAGCAGACCGGCGGTCACCTTGAAGGCACCCTGGAACACGCCGATGTCCTCGCCCATGAGGAAGACCTTCTCGTCCGCCTCCATCTCCTCACGCAGCGCCTGGTTGAGCGCCTCGCGGTAGCGCATCACGGCCATCAGCCGTCGCCCCCGCGCTCGTCGCGCTCCTCGGCCGCGGGCTCGCCGTCGCCTGAGGCCTCCGGCTCGCTGCCCTCCTCGCCGGATTCGTCTGCGTCCTCGTCGCCGGCGGCCTTGGGCTCGCCGCCCTCGTCCCCGGACTTCTCCGCGTTCTCGTCGCCGGTCGCCTCGGGCTCCTCGCGCTGCTCGGCCTCTTCCTCGTCCTCGCCCGGACCCTGCTGCTCCCCCTCCTCGTCCTGGTCCCTCGCCGCGCGGCGCTTGCGCGCGTCGCGGTCGCCGACCCCCGCGTAGGCGGCGCCCTTCTCAGCGAGCTCGTGCGGGATTTCGCCCGCCTCGCGCTCGCGCTCGCCGCGGTGCACCTCGGGGGAGCGCTCATCCACTGTCCACCACGCGGGGACCTCATCGGAGAAGACGTAGACGTCGTCGTACAGGGAGTCGAGGTCGGGGAACGGGGACTCGTCGGCGAAGCGCTGGGCCTCGTCGACCCGCTCGATCGCCTCCTCGTCAAGCTTCTCGACCTCGTCCTGCGAGATCACGTCCTCGTCGACGAGGCGGTCGGCGAACGCCCGGATCGGGTCGCGCTCGCGCCACTCCTCGACCTCCTCCTTGGAGCGGTACTCCTCAGGGTCGGCCATCGAGTGGCCCCGGTAGCGGTAGGTCACGGCCTCCACGAGCTGCGGCTTGCGCTCGTCGCGCGCGGATTTCAGCGCCTCGGTCACGACCGAGTGCACGTCGAGCACGTCCATGCCGTCGCAGCGCGTGCCGGGAACGCCGAAGCCCTCGGACTTGAGCGACAGATCCGTCACCGCCGAGTGGCGATGCAGCGCGGTACCCATGCCGAACTGGTTGTTGATGATCAGGAAGACGACGGGCAGCTTCCAGAGCGCCGCCAGGTTCATGGTCTCGCCGAAGGTGCCCTGGTTGGTGGCGCCGTCGCCCATCATCGAGAGGATCGCGTCGTCGGTCTCGAGGTAGTCGCAGGCGAGGGCCACGCCGGCCGAGAGCGGCAGGCTGCCGCCGACGATTCCGTAGCCGCCGAGGAAACGGCGCTCCCAGTCGAACAGGTGCATCGACCCGCCGCGGCCCTTGGAGCAGCCGTCCTCGCGGCCGAAGAGCTCCGCCATCACCGCGTTCGGGTCCGTCCCGCGGGCGATCGCCTGGCCGTGCTCGCGATAGGTGGACATGAGGTAGTCCGTCTCGTTGAGCGCCTGGGTCGCGCCGACGACCGTGGCCTCCTCGCCGATGCACAGATGGAGGAAGCCGCCGATCTTCGCCTTCGCATACATCTCGCCCGCGCGCTCCTCGAAGCGGCGGATCAGCATCATCTTCGAGAGAACCGTGCGGCAGGTTTCCTCGTCCGGAAGGTCGTGCTTGATCTGCCCGAACCCGATCTCCTCGGCGCCCGGTACCTCGGCCGGGGAGTCCGCCCCGTTGCCCTTCTCCTCAGCAGCCTTGGCGTCCTTGTCCTTGGTGGCAGCGTCCCTGGTCGCCATTGCTGCGGACTGTACCCGGTGACGACCGGCTTCAACTTGACGCCGCGGCCGCCTTGCGGGAGGCTCTGTTTGGTGCCCGGCTGACGCTGACAGTTCCCGTTCGACCTGCTTCCAAGGCCGCCGCCTGGGATTGCGCCGGCGGTGGTTGTGTGCGCCGCTGCGCTACGGCGTCGGGCGCACGCCGAGCTTCACCTCGAGCGAGCGCGTGACCGAGCCGCGCCGGTACTCGATCTCGACCCGCCGCCCCGGCCGCTGATCCTCGATTGCGGTAGCCACGTCATCGGAGTCGCGCACGCGCCGGCCGTCGATGGACAGGATCACGTCGCCGTCGCGCAGGCCCGCCTCGGCGGCGGGCGCGCCCGGGACCGCTTCGACCACAAGCGCCCCCGGGCCGCGCTCCGGGTCCGACGTGCTCACGCCCAGATAGGCGCGGCGCACGCTCACCGCGGCGCTCGAGCTCCCGCGCGATGCGCCGCAACGTGTCGATCGGCACGGCGAAGGACAGGCCGTCGCCGCGGCTCTGCGCGATCACCCCGATCACCCGGCCACGGCCGTCCAGGAGCGGCCCGCCGGAGTTGCCCGGGTTGACGGCGGCGTCGGTCTGGATTGCGTCGCGGATGCGCGCGCCGTCAGGGGCGGTGATTCGCCTACCCACGGCGGAAACCACGCCCGCGGTCAGCGTCCGCGCCAGGCCGAACGGGTTGCCGATCGCAATGGCCGTGTCACCCGGGCGGACGTCGGCCGACCGGCCAAGCGGCAGCGTAGGCAGGCTGCGTGCCCGCTCGCGTGCCAGGCGCAGGATTGCCAGGTCGGTCGAGGCGTCGCTGCCCAGTACGCGGGCGCGCGCACGCCGGCCACCGAGGCGCACCGCCACGAGCTCGGCCCCGGCCACCACGTGCTGGTTGGTCACTATGCGCCCGCCCGCTATCGCGAAGCCGGTGCCGGTGGCGACGCCATCGTCCTCGCGCGGTGGGCCATCTGGCCACTCAACGCCGGGCTGGCGGCCCTCGACTACGAACACCGCACGACGTGCGCGGCGATAGACCTCTCCGACGCTCGGCGCGGCCGGGGCCGTCTGGGTGGGGGCCTGAGGCCGCGACTCCTGACGCGGCGTGGGTGCCCGCGCCGCCGTGTCGTGGTCCTCTCCCGCACCCGCGAGCAGGAAAATCGCGGCCACCGCGCAGCCGGAGGCCAGGCCGCCGAGCAGCGCCGCAAGGAGGGGGGAGATGGAGCGCATCGACGTTCGTCGACCGAGTGCCGGCCGGCGCCTGGGAACGCCGGCCGGCTTCCGGTCGGCTACAGCAGGGCCGACTCCTGCCCGCCTTGCCCGTCCGACCCCTGTCCGCCTTGCCCGTCCTTCTCGGGACAGTCGCCGCGGTCTCCCTGGCCGCGGTCGCGCTGCCCGCCGTCGGGCGTGGTCGATTGCGCGGGCACAGCGCCCGCGCCCGACGAGCTGCCGTCGTCGGCAGCCGAGCCGTCTGAGCCGCCGCCTGCCAGCGCGACGCCCACGGGCACCGCGGCCAGCACGCCGGCCACCACCAGGGCGGTCACAACGCGGTGTCCGCGCCGGGGGCCTCCGTTGCTCTCGTTTGCCGGTTGATCTGTGGATCGTTCATCCATGAGCACGACCCTACGAGGGGGTCTGTCAACGGGAGATAACGGCTCTTAGGTTCGGCTTACAGGGCGCCACGCCTGTCGTACGCCGCCCGCCGAACCCTGGGGCGTGACGAGGAACGGGTGCGTGACGAGTTACGTGCGCCATCCGAACGAAACTCGTCACGCACTCCGACCTCGGCCCCGTCGGACTGCTTCGGTTGATCCTTCAACCGGTCTCGGATCGGCGTCGTGCTACCGCGGCCGTGGCTTCCTCGAGGCGGTCGTCGCCCCAGAACAGCTCGTCGCCGACGGCGATGGTCGGGACCCCGCGCACGCCTCGGTCGTAAGCCTCGCGGGTGACATCGCGGAGTCGGTCCTTGACCGACTGGGTGTCGAGCGCCTTGAGAACGGCGTTCGGATGAAGCTCGCAGGCGGCCGCCGCCATGAGGACGTAGTCGGTGTCCGAGAGGTCCTTGCCGCCGGCGAAGGCCTGCCGGAAGGCGGCCAGGGTGAAGGCTACGGTGCGGCCGAGCTGCTGCGCCCAGACCGCGGCCCGCATCGCCTTGAGGGTGTTGTTGGGCCAGCCCTCGGGCCAGCGAATCGGCATCAGCCCGTACTCGGCCGCGCGGCGCTCGACCTCAACCATGCCGGCCTCCCGCTCGTCCGTGACTCCCCACGACCGTCCGCCCGACTCCTTCCAGATGCCCCCGAGCAGGATCGGCTGCCAGACGGGCACCTCCGGCAGAACTTGGTGAATGCGCTCGGCGGTCAGGTACGAGTACGGCGAGCCGAGGTCGTAGTAGAAGACGGGTCGGTCGTCCACCTGTGAAGCGTACGACCGGAGGGCTCAGCGCAGTCTGAGTTCCTGACCCACCGCGATCAGATCCGGGTCACCGCTCGGGATCAGCTCGCGGTTGAGCTCCCAGAGCCTCGCCACCTCGGCCGCAATGCTTGTCGCCGAGGCGTCGAGTCCGAGGAGCCCCTCGGCGATCGTCCAGAGCGACTCGCCCTGCTGCACGACGTGGACCCGCTCGCCTCGGTCGGCCGCGGACCTACGACGCGAAGCGCCAGAGTCATCGGCGGCCTGGCTGTCGGCCACCTGGTCCGCGGCGGTGACGACTTCGGGCGAGCCGGACGCCATTGGTGTGGCATCGCCGGGATCTGCCGCTGGAGCCGGCGCCGGACGAGGGTCGGCTGGAGCGACCGCAGTCAACCGTCGCTGCTTCACAGCTGCCTTGGGACCCGAATCCGGCTCGGCGGGGAGGGGCTGAGGCTCGGGGAGTGGCGCGGGTGCGGCCTCCGGCGCGGCGGTCGACGGCGGTGGCTCGATCGAGAACCCAGGAGCGGGCGGCGCGCCGGGTTGAACCCCCTCGACGGGCCTCACCGGGGCGTCCTCGACGACACCTGGGGCCGGAGTCTCGGGTGCTGCCAGTGGCGCGAGCCGACCGTCCGGATCATCGGTGGGCTCGGTCTCCAGTGGAGCGTCGTCGGGCGAGGAGTCCGGCGAGGGTCCTGATTGAGGTCCGGTGTCGAACGGCAGATCAGTGTCGCCGCCCGGGTCGAAGCTTGGACTGTCCGTATCAACGCCCTGTCCGAGCTCCGGTGAGGTCCCGCCCTCCTGCGAACGGTCGGGCTCGGCCGCGATGCTCGCGGCCGGGACCACCGCCGCCAGCGCGAGTAAGGCGCTGGTCAGGACAGACCGGGCATATCTGAGCTGGTGCGGGAAGGCGATCGGGAGTACGACGTCTCGGACGACTGTGGTGAGCGGAGCGGGGCCGCGGACCGCGCGTGAGACGCCGGAGGCGGGTTGTCGCCAGCCTCGACGAGATCCGTGGGAAGCGAAGCCCTATGCCGGAGCGTGTGGGTCTCGTCCTGTTGCACGGTCTAGAGCTCCGCGTCTGGTTAGTTCAGTGGGTCGGTGACACAGCGGAAGGCCTTGGCGCCCGCCGCGGTATTGGGTGTGACGGCGACGCTGCCGCCGGCGTCGGTTACGAACAAGACATCCACCCGTCCCGTCGGAAGCGGGATAGACGTTCCGGGTCAGCTCTCCTCCGGCCGCCAGGCTGACGCCGGGCTCCCCGATGGCGGTCATGAGCTCGTCGTGGCTCGGCAGGCGTCGTCCCGGGGTCGCATCGAACGGTCGACCCCTTCACACGTAACCGCCGCTAGGGCGTACGGCAGCGGTCCCCGCGCGCTCGTCTCAACGCAGACGTCGGACACCGGCACCGTCCCTTCTGGGCATCTGATCAACAGGCGGGCTGCGGAAAGACCGTTGAGCCGGTCGGCGTTCCTCGCCCGCGGGACCTTGCCCAGCCGGGACTCCTTGACGCGGCTGCCACCGAGCGTGTTCTTCTTCAGATCGCGATAGCTCAGCGACCCGTTCCGGACGTCGGCCCCGGTGATCGTCAGCGCCGCGTACGACGAGCCACCCAGGGCGATGAACACGGCTGCCGTCGCCATCACGTTGGCGTAGCTCAGGCGCCGGCGCAGCGCTCGCCTCACGCGACCTCCCTCTTCCGCTTCCATACCCCGCGATAACCCACTCGCGTGGCCGGAGTCGCGCATCCCGGTCGCGAGGCAAGCCCAAGCTCTCGGAGCCGGCCGCCGCTCAACGGCATCGTCCTCCGCGCACCCGCACGCCGAGCGCCCTCGTGTATCCGGTCTGGAACGCGTAGCCCGCCTCTGCCGGCAGCCGCGCCCGGAACCGGTAGCGCAGCAGGCCACAGGTTCGCCGGAAGCGGTAGCGGATCGCCCAGCTCCCGTCGGCTTGGGTGCGCGTCGTCCGGAAAGTCTGCCAGCGTCCGGAGAGCACCACCTGGAGCTCGACCAGCTTGCCCGCTGGGGGCGCCGGAAGGGCGCGCAACCGGCCAGAGAATCGGACGCTCTGGCCGTTACGAAGGCGCCGAGGGCTGGCCCGGAGCGTGGAGGCGGCGGAGGTGAGCAGGCTCACCTCACCCTGCGCCGGCAGCAGCACCGGGCGTTCCCCTGTAGACGAATCTGCAGCGTGCGAGTTGCGTCCGCGAACGCTTCGTATCTGAAGCGACCGTCCGCGTCGCTGCTTACGACGCCGAGCAGCTGCTCCGGAGCGGTCGCGCTCGACGAGAACACCTGGATTTCCGCGCCCGGGACCGGCTGACCATCGCGGTTCTCGAGCCGGCCTGCGATGGTGACTCGCTCTCCGTAGCGCACCTCGGCCTGCGGCCGGAGCTCGACTACCCGCCGCCGAACCGTTCGGCGCTTGCCGCGTCGCCTGATCGACCGGCGTATTGTGCGCTCGGTCTGGACGCCCGCGCGCAGGACCGTGGGTACCCGCAGAGGCAGCGTGACGACCATCGGCTCGCCGCTCGCGCGCTTGTCGGTGCTGTTCTGGTTCGAGGCCTGGTCCCACGCCGTCGCGCGGAGCTGGTAGACGCCGGCGGGGAGAAGGGAGTCGTCTATTCGTGCGAGCAGGCGGTCGCCCTGCCGCTCCGTCGCAAGCGATTGCCAGGTTCCCGTTCCCTGTCGGCTTAGCTCGATCTGGCCGCCCGCCAGCCCTGAGACGCGATCGGTGACCGCAACCGAGACAAGGGTGGGATCCGACGAGGAGCCCTGCTCGAAGGCGAGCTGTGGCGGCTCGGGATCGAACTTGAGCGGCACGGGCACGGAGGCGTTCGACGGCTCGTGGTTCGTGGCCGCGTCCTCCCGCCACACCTTCAGCTGCCATTCGCCGGGCCCCGGCACGGACAGGTCTCCCAGCGCCGAGATGTCGGCTCCAGGTCGCCTGGCCTCGCTGCAGTCACCGCCGCCGACCCGGCAGATCTGGTAGCGGGCCGCGGCGATAGGCGCCCGGTCGCCCTCGGGTGGGTTGACCCAGGCGACGTCGAAGTCGTTCAGGTTGCGCCAGGCGGAGCCTCCCGCGAGATCGACGGCCACGGCACCGGGCGCCGTGTTGTCCACCCGCACCGTGACGGGACTCGACGCGCCGGGATTGTCCGCCGCATCCACGGCATCGACCGCAAGCGCCTGCGATCCGTCCGCCAGCGGTGTCGTGTTGACTGCGATTGCCCCGGCGCCGTTGACGCACGGAACCCTTGCCGCGTAGTTGCACCCACGGTGGTGCTCGCCACGATGAAACGCCCGACACGATGGCGCGGGCGCGCTTGACCCCGACATTGTCATTGGCCACGTAGTTCACCGTCTGCACACCCCGCACCCACTGCCCCTGCGTAAACGGGTTGTCCTGCAGGATGCTCACCGCCGGCGGACTGACGTCGACAACCGTCGCCTGCGCCTTGAAGGTCCGGATGTAGTTGAGCCCGCGGCTCGAGCAGTGGGGCGCTCTGTGTTCGCCCACGCACACGATTCGCTGGACGATCCTCGTTGCGCCGTTGATGTCGTAGGTGCGCGGACGTGGCCAGCCCGCTGCCTGTGCGTAGCCGCGGCGCGGACAGCGCGTGTTGGCTCGCACGTTCTTGATCGGCGTCGGAGGTCCGTCGGGGCGACTGGCCCAGAGCTGTAGGGCGTAGCGGCAGTCACGCCGCCGCGCCTGCCCGGACCAGGTGAAGCGGGCGAAGCGGGTCCCCTCGGGCGCCGTCATGACGAAGTAGGACCGCGATCCGCGCGGGACGCGCCCGGCGCGTGGGACGTTCGACGTCACGAGCCCTCGGAGTCCCGGCCCCTCCGGGTCGCACGCGCGCTTCCACATCATTCCGCGGGTGGCGAAGTCGTCGAACGCCTGCGTCGAGAAGTTGGCCCGGTCGGCCTGACAGGCGTTGATCGGGTACTCGCTCGCTGCGGCGCTGCCGGGCAGGCTGAGCAGCACACCTCCGAAAGCGGCCAAGACGGTCGCGCGAATGAGGCGAGCAGTAAGGCTGATGTCCATGGCCGTAAGAGAGCCCCCCGGAGAAAAATTCGCCCCCCGGCAACCCGAATTGGCGCGCCGCAGCCTATTGCGGAGCGCCCCTCCCTACATGGGGCAGCCCCGGCCGGCCAACCGGCTTTTTTCGCACGTAGCGGAATGGATTCGCTGGACGCCTGGAGAGGCGTCCGTCAGCAGCGAATCGTCACGCGATGCAGCGACTCGCCGGCGGGCGCCAAACGGCGAGGGTGGTTCGTGTGGGCGACACCGCTCGTCGGCCGTTGCATCCAACCTCGAGTTCGTCCAATCGGTGCTGCGACATCTCGAAGCAGTCGGGTTCACCGGGGCGCCCCGAATCCTCGGTGGGGACGAGGCCGGCCGCGAGGTCCTGAGCTTTATCGAGGGTGACGTTCATGTCGCCGCGCCCGATTCTCCGGACCCGAGGCTGTCTGACGCTCAGCTGGCCAGCGCGGCCAAACTCATTCGCCGCTTCCACGACGCCACCGCCGGCAGCGTGCTGGCGGGCCCCGAGGAGGTCATCTGTCACGGCGACTTGGGCCCGCACAACACCGTCTTCGTCGGTGACGAGGCGGTTGGTCTTGTCGACTGGGACGAGGGCGTCGTTCCTGGTGCGCGTCGCCGACCTCGCTCACGCGATCTGGTGCTTCGTCGATGTGGGCGAATCGGGTGGCCCGGTTGAGGACCAGGGGCGGCGTATCCGGCTGATGTGCGACGCATACGGTTGGGACGATCCCGGCGCAATCGTCGACGAGATTGCCGCTCTGCTCCGGCGGGCGCGTGACATGCATGTGAGCGCCGGCCGCCACCGAGCGGCGGCCATCTTCGAGGAGCTAGTGAGGTGGATGGGAGACCACGATGAGGCGCTGAGAACGGTCTCCGGAGCTCATCGCTCTCCACGTGCTGACCGGCGCCCGGCCAGGTATCCGATCAGCCGTGAATCAGCCAGCCGTCGGTCGCGCGGGCGGCTTCCATGACCGTCTCGGCAAACGCCGGATGCGGGTGGATCGTCCGCGCCACCTCGGGATACCCGCCCTCGAGCTCGCGCGCGTTCACGAGCTCCTGGATGAGGTCGGCGGCCTTCACCGACAGGATGTGCGCGCCGAGGATCTCGCCGTACTTCTTGTCGCCCACGATCTTGACCATGCCGGTGCGGTCGCCGTAGACGGTCGGCGCGCCCACCGCCCCCATCGGGATCTTTCCGACGGTCACGTCATAGCCCGCCTCGCGTGCCGCCTTCTCGGTGAGCCCGAACGAAGCGACCTGCGGATAGCAGAACGTCACCGCGGGGATGTACGTGTAGTCGATCTCGTGGACTTCGTTCCCGGCCGCGTCCTCGACGGCGATGATGCCCTCGTCGGACGCCTTGTGGGCGAGCGCCGGCCCGGGGACCATGTCGCCGATCGCCCACACCCCCTGCCGTGAGGTGCGCAGGCGCCCGTCCACCTTGACGAGGCCACGCTCGTCACGCTCGATGCCGGCCTCCTCCAAGCCGAGACCCTCCACATCGGGCCCCCGGCCCGCGGCGATCGCGAGGTAGTCGAACTCCTCGCTCTCCCCGTTGAACGAGACCTTGACGCCGGAGTCCGAAGCCTCGGCGCCCTCGACCTTGGCGTCCGTCTCGATGCGCACGTTCTGCTTCTTGATCTCGCGCGCGCAGGCCTTGGCGATCTCCTCGTCCTCGAGCGGCAGGATCTGCGGCAGCGCCTCGAGCAGCACCACCTCGGTGCCGAGCCGCCCGAGCGCGGACGCGATCTCAGTGCCGGACGCCCCCGCCCCGATCACGCACAGCCGTGACGGCTGCTCGTTGAGCAGCCACATGCCGGCGGTGTCGAGGATGCGCTTGCCGAACTGGAGGTCGAGGATCGGCTTCGAGACTGAGCCGCAGGCGAGTATCACCCGCTCGGTCTCGATCTCGGTCCCGTCGAACTGGCCGCCGATCTTGACGTTGCCGTCGTCCGTGACCGAGCCGAAGCCCTCGATCAGGTCGATCTTGTTCTTCTTGAACAGCATCCCGACGCCGCTCGTGAGCGTCTTGATCACCTTGTCTCGGTGCTTCGCGGCGCCGGAGTAGTCGATCGAGGAGCCGTCGACGCTGATCCCGAAGTCCCCGGCGTGCTGCACCTCCTGGTACACCTCGGCCACGCGCAGGATCGCCTTGGCCGGGATGCAGGCCTCGTTGAGGCAGCGGCCGCCTGTCTCGCCCTTCTCCACCACAGCGGTCTTGAGACCGAGCTGCGCGGCGCGGATCGCGGCCACGTAGCCGCCCGGCCCCGAGCCGATCACGATGCAGTCGTACTTGCTCTCCGGCATGGCCGGTGAGTCTATTTATCGCCGCGTAGAGCCCGGCCGCTCGGGCATCTGGATGCGCGCCATCGCCTTGACGAGGAACCAGAAGAGCGTGCCGGCGGCGAGGATTATCGCCGTTAGCACCAGCGCGGCGACGACGCTCGTGGAGGTGACAAGCCCAAGCGACGCGAAGATGATCGTGATCGCGAGCAGCGTCTGCATGCCGAGCACGGCCCAGTACCTCGCCTTCCACATCCCGTAGGCCATCACGCACAGCAGCCCGGTTACGAGCAGCGTGCCGGCGATCGCCGGCCCGCGGTCCGAGCCCGTCACGCCGTCCCAGCCGGCCACCACGGCGATCACGTTCGCAACAGCGAGCAGCACCGCCGCCGCCGCCGCGACAGTGACCGCGGTGGGCCGCTCACCCGGGGCGAGTGGCTTGAGCGACCGCCGCACCTCCTCATCCTTGGCCCGACCGCGGGCATAACCGCCACGCTCCACGGCGGGAGCGGGAGCGGCCGTCGTCCGCCGGCGCTCCTTGCGCCGCTTACGGCTGGCCTTCTGCGCCACCGGACGACTCCTCGAGCGCTCCCTTCAGCGCCGCGGCGGCCGCGCGCGGGTCGTCCGCGTCCCGGATGGCACGCACCACCACCACCCGCGAGGCGCCCGCTGCGATCACCTCGCGGACGTTACCGAGATCGATCCCGCCGATCGCGAACCACGGGCGCTCGCCGGCATGCGCCGCCGCGTACTCGACGTACTCGAGGCCCGCCGCCGGCCTGCCCTCCTTGGTCGGCGTCTCCCATACCGGCCCCACGCTCAGCTGGTCCGCCTCGTCCGACGCCAGCGCGGCGTCGAGCTGGGCGGGCGAATGGGTCGAGAGCCCGATCAGCACCTCCGGCCCGGCAAGTGCCCGGGCCTCCGCCGGCGGCATGTCGTCCTGCCCCACGTGCACGCCGTCCGCGCCGCACGCCGCGGCCAGGTCGGGCCGGTCGTTCAGCCAGAAGAGCGCGCCGTGCTCGTCACAGGCCGCGCGGAACAGCGCGGCCGCCGCCATCAGTTCGGGGTCCGAGGCACGCTTGTCGCGGAGCTGGACCATGTCCACCCCCCCGACGAGCGTCGCCGCGAGCAGCTCCTCGAGCCCCGGCCGGACGTCGGTGACGAAGTACAGCCGGGCGCTCTGGAGCCGCTCGCGGCGTGAGCTCAAATCGCCTACGGGCTGAAGGCCGACCCGTTCAGTGTCCTGCGCACGGTGCTGTACGCAGGCCGCGCCTTGCCGTTCCTCTTAACGAGGCCGGCATCGAAGCGGTTGCTGAGCAGCGGCTGCTTCCAGTTGTAGATGTAGAGGCGCTTGATGCGCGACCGGTACTTCTTGGCGAGCGAGAACATCCGCTTGACGGCCTTGTTGGCGCGGCTCTCCGAGAACGGGAACAGCGTTCCCCCGCTCGGCAGCACGAACTTCACGATCCCGCCGGTCTCGGTGAGCCACACCTGGCCCTTGACCGCCTTCACGAGCCTGCCGGTGCCGCCGGTCACCTGCCCCTTGCGCAGGTTCGTGTCGCGGTAGTTGTGAAGCCCCCAGATCTTCGGGCTCTTGGCGGTGCGCTTGAAGGTCTTGAGCCACGACTCCATGTTGACTTCGTCGATCACGTCCGCTGCCACGATCTTGCAGCCGCTACAGCGCGATCGGACCACGTTGAAGTACTGCGCCGCCCGCTTCGGGTTCTTGAAGGTCGGCTGCGAGCGGTGGTTGGCCTCGTTCCAGGGGCTGACCACCTTGACCTGCGGCCAGCGCTTGCGGAACGCCTTGAACGCTTTCGTGTACTCGCTGACGCTCGGCAGCTTGCAGGGCTTGGCCGGGCACCTCGACCCGAGCGCCGCGGTGAAGCTGATCAGCGGCTCGACGCGTGCAGCCTGTGCCTGCCCGACCCAGATGTCGAGCCAGACGGCCTCCTTCTTCTTCAGCGCGACATTCCAGGAAGGGAAGTAGCGCGCCCGCTTGACCTTCAGCTTGGTGAAGAGCGGGTCGGTGAACATCGACGCGTCCTGCTCGCCGATGCCGACCGAGATAGCCGCCTGTGAGCGGTCCGGGCTGGCGGCGAGGCCGCATCCGGCCAGGACGACGGCCGCGACGAGGCATGCGAGTACGCGAGTCATGATCCTCCTGAGCGTATCTGCGGGGTTAAACGTCATCGAAAGAGCGTGATCGGTTTCACGGAGGGGCTCGTATTGCCGCCGGCCGTGAAGCGGTAGCGCTTGCCGGAGGCGCCGGAGAGCCGGAAGCGGGCCTTGAAGTAGCCGCGCACGTTGCGCACCGAAATCGGCTCGCCGAGGTTCTCGTAGCGCCTGCCCGAGCGCACCTGCACTTGGACGACGGAGCCGGCGCCGCCCGGCCGTGACGCGCCGCGCACCTCGACCGCGCTGCTGCCGAGCCGGCGTACGAGGATCGGCAGCCGGTAGGCGTCGTACACGCCCTTCTTGGGCCGCCCGTCGGCGAAGCGCAGGCCGCCCTGCCAGAGGCCGCTGTCACCGGGGGTGTCGTACATCGTGTACTGCGAGTAGGCGGCCACCCTACGGTTGGGCTGGGCGAGCCACAGCTCGGAGATGCCCATGAAGCCGGGGATGCGCTTGAGCTTCGCGCCGAGGATGCGGTCGGGCGGGTCCGACTGGAAGTCGAACTCGGTGATCCAGATCGGCTGCCGGGCGCCGCCGATGCGCCGCCGGGCGCGCAGCTTGTCGAGCGTGGCGGTCACACGGCCAAGCACGCGGATCGTCGCGTCGTCGCTCGTGTTCTCCTGCCTGCAGAGCGGGCCGCAGCCGCGCGTGTACGGGTGGTAGGCGAAGCCGTCCAGGCCGTTCAGCTTCTCGAAGTCGTCGCACCCGCGGAGGCGTGCGGCCCTGCCGCGGAACGGGCGGTATGAGGAATCGACGCAGGCCATCTCGCGCAGGAAACGGAGCGGGCTCAGGTTGAGCCTCGGCCCGCAGCACCTGCTCGAGCCGATCGGCAGCAGCTCGCCGAACAGGATCGTGTCCGCGCCGGCGCCGCCGCGCTCGAAACCGGCCACGGCGGCGCGCACCATGCTGCGATACAGGTGCGGCGCTGCCGGCACGCCGTTCTTCGACTGGGGCAGCAGGTACTTGTAGAGGTTGGGCTCGTTCCAGATCGACCAGACATCGACGCTCGGGTAGCGCTTGGCCGCCGCCTCGGCGAAGCGCCCGAACTCGCGCGCGCTCGGACGGTCCGCGCGCTCGTACTTGCCGCGCTTGCCGCGTGTGGCCCAGCTGGGGGCCGGCGGGCTGAGCGCGAAGACCACCTCGAAGCCGCGCGCCTCGGCGTCGGCGACGAGGTCGTCGTACTGACCCCAGCCGGGGTACTGCGAGGGGTCCGAGCCGTCGAAGCCCGCGGGCTTCTTCTTCCCAGCCGGCGCCACCGTCGCCCAATCGAGCTGCGCCTTGATCGCGTCGGCACCAAGGGCCTTGATCTCGTCGAGCGTCGCCTCGCGCATGCCGTCGCCGGCCCCGATCAGAATCGCGTCGTCCTGGAAGAGGGCCCACTGCTGTGAGCCGGCGCTCGCCGCGCCGGGAGCCAGCGCGAGCGCCACCAGGGCGAGCGTCAGCGTGGTGATGAGCGTTCTTGATCGCATGGCGTGTGGGCAAACGGGTGGTCGGGTACGGCGGAAGGACGCGGGCGAGATCGAGTGCGCCTTCGGGACCGGCGCGCTACCCGTCGTCGCTTTCACAACACACGGAACGCCCACGGTTGCGGTCCCCCGGCCCTGGTAGCGTCCCGCCAACGGGTCTAAACACCTAGCAGAATGAGCATCGGAGCTTCCATATTCCTGATCGCGGTGGGCGCGATCTTGCGTTACGCCGTCACCGCGACCGTCTCCGGCATCGAGATCAAAACGGTCGGCCTGATCCTCATGATCGCGGGGATAATCGGGCTCGTGATCTCGCTGGCGATGATCTTCCTGCGCGACGACGGCAGTGCGCCGCGCCCGCCGGACGACTACCCCACGCGCCGCATCTACGGCGGCTAGGCGGCCGTGGAGGGATCCCGTCGCAGACGGGCCGCCGAGAAGGTGCGCGCCCAGAGCGGCGTCGTGCGCGAGCGCGGCCACCTGTTGCTCGAGGAGGCCGCCGAGCGCTCGCGGCCGAGCACCGTCGCCGAGCGGCTGCGCGCCAACTGGCTGTGGATCACCCAGGCCGCGCTCGCCACCTCGGTGGCCTGGGTCCTCGCCAAGGAGCTGTTCGGCCACCCGCGCCCGATCTTCGCCCCAGTGGTGGCGTTCATCGGCGTGAGCGCGACCCTCGGCCAGCGGCGCCGCTACGCGCTCGAGATGGTGGTAGGCGTTGCGCTCGGGATCGGCGTGGCCGACGCGCTGTTCGTCGCGATCGGCGACGGCCCGCTGCAGATAGCAGCGATCGTGGCCGGGGCGATGACGGCCGCGGTGGCGCTCGGTGGAAGCGTGATCCTGGTGAGCGAAGCGGCCGCCTCCGCCCTGCTCGTCGTGACGATCCAGCCGCCCGGCAGCGGCCTCTCGGGCGCCCGTTTCATCGACTCGCTGCTGGGCGGAGTGGTGGCGCTCGTCGTGACCGCTCTGCTGCCCACCAATCCGGCCTCCGCCGCGAGGCGGGCCGCGCAGCCGCTTCTCACCGAGCTCGCCGGGACCCTGGAGGAGGTGGCGCTTGCGCTGGAGTACGGCGACGCGGACCTCGCCGAACGCGCGTTGCAGCGCGCCCGCGCGATCGACCCCGACTCGCTCACGGATACCGTCGCGGCGGGTGAGGAGATGCTCCGCCTGTCCCCGTTCGCGAGGCGCTCGCGCGCCCGCTTCAGGCGCTACGCGCAGGCGGCGACCCAGGTGGACGCCACGCTCACGAGCGTCACGGCGCTCAGCCGGACGGCGGTCCGGGGCATCCGCCAGGGGGCCAACATTCCGGCGCCCGTGCCGGCCGCGCTCCGTGACCTGGCCGAGACCATCCGCACGCTCGACCGCTACTTCGAGCATCCCGAGGAGGAACCACCGGTGGACGAGCATGCGCTGCGTGCCGCCGCGCGGGCGACGCTGGTGCTCGAGCAGACGGCAAACCTCTCGGTGAGCGCGATCGTCGTCCAGGTGCGCGCCGCGGCGGTCGACCTCCTGCGCAGCTGGGGACTCGACAAGGAGCGCGCCGAGGACCTGGTTCGCCGCGCGGCCGACGAGCTCGCCGCGGACCTGATGGCGAACCCGGCCGACGAATAGAACCCCGCGCCCGCCGGGTACCATCTCAGGCGATCACGGGAGCTCGGGATGAACCGGGCTGAGAGGGTGGCTGCGGCGCCGCCGACCGTCGAACCTGACCCGGGTAATGCCGGTGGAGGAAGGTGAGATGCAACAGCCGCGTAGAAGCAAGCGCTACGACGCAGTCGTCGTCGGGGCCGGTCTGATCGGTCTCGCGTGCGCATGGCGCGCGCGCCAGCGCGGTCTGTCGGTGCTCGTCGTCGACCGGGCCGCTGAGCCAGGCGCCGCCGCATCGCGGGTGGCCGCGGGCATGCTCGCCCCGGTCACGGAGGCCGACTTCGGCGAGCTCGGACCCCTGCGCGTGAACCTCGCCGGGCGCGAGCGCTGGCCCGCCTTCGCGGCCGAGCTGGAGGAGCAGACCGGCCTGCCGACCGGCTACCGCGAGACCGGTGCGCTGGTCGTGGCCGCCGACCGCGACGATGCCCGTGAGCTCCGGCGGCTGCACGACTTTCAGCGCTCGCTCGGTCTCGACGCCGAATGGCTCACACCCTCGCGCTGCCGCGAGCTCGAGCCAGGGCTCTCGCCGCGCATCGCGGGCGGCATCCTCGCTCCGCAGGACGCGCAGGCGGAGCCGCGCGCCGTCGTACGGGCGCTCGCGGCCGCCGTCGAGGAGCTGGCGCCCGGCGTCGAGGTGGAGGCGATCGAGCACGACGGCTCGCGCGTGCGCGGCGTGCGCACCGGTGAGGGCACGATCGAGTGCGAGCAGGTGGTGCTGGCCGCCGGCCCCTGGAGCGCAGCACTCGCGCCGGATGGTCAGGGGCCGCCTGTCCGGCCCGTCAAGGGCCAGATCCTCGAGCTGCGGGCGCGCGGGGCCACCCCCGAGCCCTTCCAGCGCGTGCTGCGCACGCCGCGCTGCTACCTCGTCGGGCGCGGCGACGGCCGCGTGGTGCTCGGGGCCACCGTGGAGGAGCAGGGCTTCGACACCGCGGTCACCGCCGACGGCGTCTTCCGCCTGCTCGAGGCGGCCTGGGAGGTCCTGCCGGAGGTGGGCGAGCTCGAGTTCGTGGGCGCGCACGCCGGTCTGCGCCCGGCCACGCCCGACAACGCGCCTGTGATCGGCCGCGGCGAGCTCGACGGCCTCGTCTGGGCGACGGGGCACTGGCGCAACGGCGTCCTACTTGCGCCGCTGACTGGCGAGGCGGTGGCCGAGCTCCTCGCCGGCGGGGAGCTCTCGGGCGAGCTCGCGGCTGTCGCGCCGGAGCGCTTCGCGGCTCCGGGAGCACGAGAGGAGGCCCGCGCATGACCGCCGTGGTCCTCAACGGGACGCCGCGCGAGCTCCCCGACGACGCAACCGTCGAGGCGGCCGTGCTGGCCACGGGAGCACCCGCCGACGGTCGCGGCGTGGCCGTGGCGCTTGACGGTGAGGTGGTGCCGCGCGGCGAGTGGTCGCGGACGCCTGTGCGCGAGGGCCAGCAGGTGGAGGTCCTTCACGCCGTCCAGGGGGGCGCCTGATGTTCGAGATCGCGGGCCGCGAGCTCGCGTCGCGCCTGATCCTGGGCACGGGCGGGTTCCGCAACCTCTCGGTGATGGCCGAGGCTGCCGAGGAGTCGGGCGCCGAGCTCGCGACGGTGGCGATGCGGCGCGTGGATCCGAGCGCGCGCGGCTCGATAGTCGAGGTGCTCACCGACGCCGGGCTCGAGGTGCTGCCGAACACGGCGGGCTGCTACACGGCGCGCGACGCGATCACCACCGCCAAGCTCGCCCGCGAGGCGCTCGAGACGGACTGGGTCAAGCTCGAGGTGATCGGCGACGATCGCACACTGCTGCCCGACCCGGTCGAGCTGCTGGCGGCGGCCGAGGAGCTTGTGGCCGATGGCTTCACCGTGCTGCCCTACACGAACGACGACCCCATTCTGGCGCGGCGTCTCGAGGACGCCGGCTGTGCCGCGGTGATGCCGCTCGGCTCGCCGATCGGCAGCGGGATGGGGATCAACAACGCCTACAACCTGCGCCTCATCATCGAGGCCGCCCGCGTGCCGGTGATCCTCGACGCCGGGATCGGCACGGCCTCCGACGCCGCACTCGCGATGGAGGCGGGTTGCGACGCGGTGCTGCTCGCGTCTGCGATCTCCCGCGCCGCTGACCCGGTGGGCATGGCGCGCGCCATGCGCAAGGCGGTCGAGGCCGGCTACGAGGCCGCGGCGGCGGGGCGCATCCCGCGGCGCCTGTATGCGCAGGCCTCCTCGCCCGAGGAGGGAGTGGCGGAGCTCATGCCGGCCGCCGACCCGGCGGAGCACGGCCCGGCGCGCGGCCTTCGGTGAGCACCGAGCTCGAGCGCAGCGCGGTCGACGAGCTCGCCGAGCGCTGGCGCAGTGGCTGGCACGGGAACGGCTTCGAGGCGTGCTGCACGCCCGACGTCTCCTACGAGGACCCGATCGCGGTCGAGCCGCTGCGCGGTGTCGACGCGCTCGAGCGTCACGCCGCCGCGCTGCGCGGCGCCTTCCCCGACCTCAGGATCGAGGCGACCGCACCGGCGCTCGTGCGCGGCTCGCACATGTGCATCCCCTGGCGGGCGCTCGGCAGCCAGCGCGGAGATCTCGGCCAGCTGCTGCCCGCAAGCGACCGCTTCGTCACCCTGCACGGGGTCCACTTCATCGAGCTGTTGGACGGCGCCGTGCGGCGCGCCCGCGGCTTCTTCGACCTCTACGACGCCGCCACGCAGCTCGGCCTGCTGCCGGCCCGCGGGGGCCTCGGCGAGACGGCGCTGCTGTTGCTGCGCGGGTTCGGGCTGCGGCGAAAGCCGTAGACCTACTTCACGTTGACCGTGCCGGCCATCCCCGGCGCGTGCACGCGGCAGACGTAGTTGTAGGTGCCGGCCTTCTCGAACGTGTGCTTGAACGTGTCGCCGTCTCCCATGCCGCCCTCCGGACCGGAGTTGAAATCGGGGCCGGGGCCGCTGTCCTTCTGGACGTCGTGGGGCACCGCTTCCTCGTTGGTCCAGGTGACCGTGTCACCCGGGGCGACCGTGATCTCGGAGGGCTCGAACTGGATGTTCGCCATCCCGACCTGGGCACCGCCGCCGCCACCCGACTCCTGTCCGGACTCCTGCACACCCCCCTCGCCCTCGCCGGCGGGCTGCTGCGTCCCGCCGCCGTTTCCGGACCCGTCGTCGTCATCATCGCCGCCACAGCCGGCTACGACGAGGCCGAGCGCCATGCAGCCGAGAAGCATTGCGAGCCACTTCTTCATGGACACCTCCGTCCGGGTTCCCGGTCGAACACTAACCCGTGGACCGCGATGGCCCCTGTCTCATTCCCGCCAACAGCAGCTCGAGTAGCGCCTTCTGGGCGTGCAGGCGGTTCTCGGCCTGGTCCCAGACCGCCGAGCGCTCGCCGTAGAGCACGTCCTCTGTGATCTCCTCACCGGGATGGGCGGGCAGGCAGTGGAGCACGATCGCGTCGTCGCGGGCCTTGCTGACGAGCTTCGCGTCAACGCGGTAGGGGGCGAGCAGCGAGCGGCGCCGCGCGGCGTCCTCCTCGTCGCCCATGCTCACCCAGACGTCTGTGTAGATCGCATGCGCGCCGGCGACCGCCTCGGCCGGCTCGACCCCGGGCGCCTCGGGCAGCGACAGCTCGGGCGGGCTCGCCACCGCCACCTCGACGCCGGCGCGCGCGCCCGCGAGGAGGAGCGAGCGAGTCATGTTGTTGCCGTCGCCGACGTAGGCCAGCTTGAGACCGTCGAGATGCCCGAAGCGCTCGAGCAGCGTCATCAGGTCGGCGAGCGCCTGGCAGGGATGGTGCTCGTGGGTGAGCATGTTGATCACCGGGATCGCCGAGTGCTCGGCGAGCTCCTCGACGGTCTCGTGCCGGCCCGTGCGGATCCCGATCGCGTGGACCATGCGCGAGAGGACGAGCGCCGTGTCGCGCGGCGACTCGCCGCGCGCCAGCTGCAGCTCGCCCTCGCGCAGCACCAGCGGGTGGCCGCCGAGCTCATAGACCCCGGTCTCGAACGAAACGCGCGTCCGGGTTGATGGCTTGTCGAAGAGAAGCGCCACGCTCTTTCCCTCGAGCGCGCGCGAGGCCAGCCTGTCCGCCTTGAGGGCGATGGCCCGCTCGAGCAGCGCGAGCTGCTCGGCTGTGCTCAGCTCCTCACCTGTTAGGAAATGGCGTGCCATGCGAGTCCTCAGCTGGAACCTCTACCACGGGCGCGACTTCCCTCCGGATCCGGCCCTGCTCACCTGGCGCTCGCGGCTCCTGCGAACGACCGAGCGGGGCGCCACGCACGCGCAGGTGAACCGTGTGCTCCTGGACGAGTTCGCCGACATGCTCGACGGGTTCGAGTGGGACGTGGCGCTCCTCCAGGAGGCGCCGCCGCGCTGGTTCCGCGAGCTGTGCCGGCGCACGGGAGCGCACGGGACGCTCGTGCGGACCTCACGCAACTGGTGCCCGCCACTGCAGCGTCGGCTGGCGGACTGGAACCCCGACCTGCTGGCGTCGTCCGACGGCGGCTCGAACCAGATCCTCGCGCGCCACCCGGGCCGCGTGCTCGAGCGCCGGCGCCTGACACTGGCGTATCGGCCCGAACAGCGGCGCATGCACTGGGCGCGCCTCGAATGGCCCGAGGGGCCCGTGTGCGTCGCGAACCTGCATGCGTCCGCGGGTCTGCCCGAGCGCGCGGCCGAGGAGGTCGTCAGGGCGGCCGAGCACGCGCTGACCTGGGCCGGGGGCGAGCCGCTCGTGTTCGGCGGCGACCTGAACCTGCGGCCCGCCCGGAACCCCGAGCCGTTCGAGATCCTGCGCGAGCGCATGGGCCTCGTCGCGCCCACCGCCCCCGACGCGATCGATCACCTGCTCGTGCGCGGGCTCGACGTGCTCGAGCGCCCTCACCAGTTGGCCCCGGAGCAGCGCGAGCTGGCCGAGCCGGACGGTCTGCGGATCCGACTTTCGGACCATGCGCCCGTGACCGCCGCGTTCGGACTCGCTAGGTGAGATAGTCCCGGCCAGAAACGCAACCCGAGGGTCGAGGAGGGTTTGCCAGATGGCAGAGCGCCGCACCAGCAGGAGGGCGAGTGGTGGAGCGAAGAAGGCCGGCACGTCGCGAGCGAAGTCGGGCGCTGCGTCCGCCAAGCGCACCGCCGCCGCGAAGAAGGGCGGCGCCGCCCGCGGCCGCCAGCAGAAGGCCCAGAAGGCCGCCAGGACCACGGCGCGCACCGCGACCAAGCCGGCCAAGGCCGCCGGGGTAGAGGCCAAGACCGTCGCCGAGTTCCGCGACGCCCTCCGCAAGAACCTCATCAAGCCGAGCGGAATGGTGATGCTCACCCGCGAGCGCATCGAGGAGGCGCTCGAGAAGAGCGGCAAGCTCTCACCCAAGGACGCGCGCGGGATCGCCTCGGATCTCCTCAAGCGCGGCCGCAAGGAGACCGACGACGTCCTCAAGGACCTCGAGAACCTGCTCGAGAAGGGCCGCAAGGATCTGGGGAAGCGCACTGCGAGCGCGCGCAGGCAGGCGAAGGGCGCCCGCACCCGCGCCGTTCACGCCGCCTCTCCCGCGCTCGCCCAGGCCGACCGGGCGCGGCGCGCCGCGAAGGTGGGCTCGAACTTCCCGATCACTCTCTACGAGGAACTGAACGTCGCCGAGATCAAGACACGCCTGGCCGACCTGTCGCCGGCCGAGCTGCGCAAGGTGCGCGACTACGAGCGCCGCAACGCGAATCGCAAGGGCGTGCTCAGCGCGATCGAGTCCAAGCTCCCGTAAAGGGCTGCGACCATAGGGCGTCGTGGAAGGCGCCCAGGCAACCGGGACCAGGCCCCGCAAAGGGGACGAGCTCGAGCTCCGGATCGACCGGCTGGCTCACGGCGGCGCCGGCGTTGCTCGCAGCGAGGGCTACGTGGTGTTCGTCCGCGGCGCTGTGCCCGGCGACCTCGTGCGGGCGCGCATCACCAGGTCGAAGCGGTCCTTCGGCGAGGCAGACTCGATCGAGCTGATCGAGCCCAGCCCCGAGCGGGTGGAGCCGCTCGCGCCCCACCCCGGGGCGCCCTGGCAGGTGCTCCCCTACGAGCGTCAGATGGCCGAGAAGGAGGAGCAGGTCCGCGACGCCCTCGCGCGCATCGGACGCTTCGACTCGCCGCCGGTCGAGCCGATCGTGCCCGCGCTCGAGCAGCTCCACTACCGGAACAAGCTCGAGTACTCGTTCGGCAGCGACGAGCAGAGCGGCGAGCTTGTGCTCGGCTTCCACCGTGCCGGGCGCTTCGACCTGATCGACGACGTCGCGCTCGACGTGCTCGCCTCCAAGCGCGTCGACGAGCTGCGCGAGATCGTCAAGGCCTGGTGCCGCGAGCAGGGACTCAGCGCATGGGACCGGCGCGGGCAGCACGGGCTGCTGCGCAACCTCGTCGTGCGCGAGGGCCGGCGCACCGGCCAGTTGCAGGCGCGCATCGTGACGAGCCCGGGCGGCAGCTTCGATGTCGACAGCCTCGCGGCCGCGAGCCCGGTCGAGTCCTTCCTCTGGACCCGCGCGGCGAGCGTGGCGGAGACGACGCGCGAAGGCGAGACCCAGATCGTCAAGGGCCCGGCGGCGATCGAGGAGGAGCTGTCGGGGTTGCGCTTCCGGATCTCCCCGGACGCGTTCTTCCAGACCAACACCGAGATGGCCGAGCGCCTCTACGGCGCAGCCGTGGAGCTCGCCGGCCTGAGCGGGCGCGAGAAGGTGCTCGATCTGTTCTGCGGTATCGGCACGATCGCCCTCGTGCTGGCGCTGGACGCGGGCGAGGTCTGGGGGGTGGAGATCGTCGAGGAGGCGGTGGCCGACGCGATCGAGAACGCGCGCCTCAACGGCATCGACAACGCGCACTTCTTCGCGGGCGACGTGCGCCTGGCGATGCGGCCGCTGCTCGAGAAGAGCGGCTCAGCGGACGTGGTCGTGGTCGACCCGCCGCGCGCCGGCCTCTCCCAGAAGGTCGTGCGGCGCGTGCTCGAGGCCGAGGCGAAGAAGATCGTCTACGTCTCCTGCAACCCGACGACGCTCGCCCCGAACGCCCGCCAGATGGTGGACGCCGGCTACGAGCTGAAGACGGTGCGGCCGGTCGACATGTTCCCGCAGACCCCGCACATCGAGTGCGTGGCGCTGCTCGAACGCGCCTAACCGCTCAAGTCCTCCTCCAGCGCGACCTCCTCGTTCGCGTGCACGGTGCACAGGAACGGGCCGTTCGTCTCGAGAGCGGCTTGGATCTCCTGCTCCGTCAGACGGGTCCCGCATTCCGCGCAGCGGCGCTCGATGACGGGGTCGACTCCCTCATGCTCCTCGAGCTCCACTAGGCCTCGCTTCCCACGACGTGCGTGACCGGCAGCCCGGTGGCGGCCCTCGCCTTGCGGGGCAGGTCGACCTTGAGCCACTTCGACACATGCAGCGGCAGGGTCGACACGATCAGCTCGTCATAAGTGTTGAAGTTGCATTCGTCCTGGATGGCCGCGAGCGGATCCGGGTCTCCGACGCGCGCATTGGCCACGTCCAATCCTTCCTGGCGCAGCTCCTCCACAAACGCCTCCCGGTGCACCTCGGCCTCGTCGCCGCCCGCGTGCATGTCAGCGGCCCAGGCGATCCCGTGCGGGGTGGCGGGCACGAGCAGGGTGAACTCGCAGGGACCCTGAACCGTGCGAGTGCGAAGCGCCTCGAGAAGCTCAGGCGACTCGGCCGTGCGATTCGCGACCACAAGGACACGTGCCTTGTGAGTCATGCGGGCAGCCTAGCGCGGACCCGGTGTCCAGCGGCCCCCCGGATGCCCTAATACGGCGGGAAGTCGGCGTACCAATCGCCGAGCGCCCGGAACGCCGCCCAGAACTCGCGCTTGGACTGCTCCTCGTCGAGCGAGCGGTCGATGTCCGGGACGGTCAGGGCGTCGCAGGTGGGGGTCAGGCGCTGGATCTCGCCGGGCTTCCATTCGAGCGCGCGCCCGAGCGGCACGCGCAGTGAGTTCAGCTCCTCGACGCGCCTCCTCGCCCATCACGACCACGACCCGCGGCTGCACGATCGCGAGCTCGTCGAGCACGCGCGCACGGCACTCGGGCGCCGAGTCGTCGGTGTCGTGCACCGGGCACTTGACGAAGACGGTGCCGTACACGGCCAGCGGGTCGATGCCGAGGCGCTTGAAGCTCTTCATCAGGGCCGAGCCGGCGCGCCCGTAGAACGCCACGCCCTCCTCGATCTCCGACGGCATGGGTGCGTACTTGAGCAGGAAGACGTCCGCCTGCGGGTGGCCCGAGCCGAGGACCGGCATCAGGTTCCCGCGCGGGCAGTGCTCGCAGTCCTGAATCTCGCGGGTGAGGTTGTTCAGCTCACGGATCGCCCGCTCGAGGTACTTCTCGCGGATCTCGTCGTCGGTGGCGGGCATGTGATCCGAGGGATTTGACGGATCCACTGGCGCTCCTCTCCGGCGCATCACTTCTTGCCGCGGGTCTGGAGGAACTTGAGCGCCTGCACGTAGAGCAGCGACTGCTTCTTACGCACGATGTCGGCGTCGCGCAGCGAAGCGATGAACTCCTCGGGGCCGTCGAAGTCGCGCATCCGGATCTTGACCGAGCCGAGCCCCTGCGCGACGTGGCTGTCGGACCCCGCGCCGGCGACGATCCGGTACTTGGCCGCAAAGCGCGCCGCCTCTTCGTTGAACGCCGAGAAGGCCACGCGCGGGTTGAACACCTCGATCGCGTCGATGTCCTCGACGACGTCGAGCAGGTGCTCGTAATCCGGCACCGCGTGCATGCGGTCGAAGGGGTGCGGCACATAGACGAGTCCGCCCTGCCTGCGGATCTCGGCGATCGTGTCCTGCAGGGTCAGTCCGCGCGGGATCTTCTCCTCGATGAAGAGCCCGATCACCTCGCCCTGGTCCGCCGTCTTGACCTCCTCCGCGACGATCACCTTGATCCCGTTCGCGCGCTCGCGTGCCTCGAGCGCGCCCGAGATCTCATTGTGGTCGGTGATCGCGATCGCCCCGAGGCCGACGCGCTTGGCGGTGTCGAGCAGCGTGTCGACCGGCGTTGCGCAATCCGGCGAGTGGTCAGTGTGCATGTGCAGGTCGACGTGGATGAAGCCGCGCTTCTCGAGCCGCCGGCGCACCTGGGCCCGCCCGTCCGCGTCGTGGCGGCGCGCGGCGACCCGCTCGTAGAGCGCCTCGTAGTCG
Organism: uncultured Thermoleophilaceae bacterium; assembly: GCA_963751835.1. Lineage (GTDB taxonomy): Bacteria > Actinomycetota > Thermoleophilia > Solirubrobacterales > Thermoleophilaceae > JACVRW01. The sequence goes on from CAVVWD010000032.1 coordinate 58,480, forward strand.
TCAGCGACCCGCGACCACTCGAGCTGCGGGTGGGCCTTCTCGATGCGGCCGGCGTAGTCGCTGACGAGAGACGGGTCCGCGAGCAGGCGCTCGAGCTGGGCGGCGAGCGTCACGGCGTCGCGCGGCTCGAACAGCAGGCCGAGCTCGCCGTCGAGCATGAGCTCCTCGTACTGGGGCAGCCGCGAGGCCACCGGCACGGCGCCGCCCGCGAGCGCCCTCAACACGAGCTGAGGGGCCGGCGCGGTGCCCGCCGAGGCCGCCACCGCAATCGTCGCGCGCGACAGGTGCTGCGCCTCCGAGCCGTCCGCCGGGCCGGCGAGCGCCACCCGTTCTCGCAGCCGGCGGGGCAGTGTCACGGGCGGCGCGGCCGCGGGGTCGCGCAGCCAGATGGTCGCCTTCCAGTCAAGCTCGACCGGCAGCCGGCGCAGCGCGCGCAGGAAGAGGCGCAGCGCGCCGCGTTCCTCCTCGGCCGAGAACACGATCTCCGGAGGCGCGTCGCCGGGCTCGGACCGGTGCAGGAGGTCGGCGCCGGGATGGATCACGTCGTAATGGCCCGGGAAATAGCGCTCGATCAGGTCGCGGGTGGCGGCGTAGCTGGTGGCCCGCCCGTCGAGGCGGCCGAACAGGAGCTCCACCACCTTGCGCGCCACCTGCGTCGAGACAAAGCGCTCGGTGGTGGAGTGGAACGTGCCGATGTTCAGCGCATGCGAGTGGCGCAGCGCGGCCGAGGCGGCGCTCGGGGCAAACGGCTCGTGCACGTGCACGAAGTCGAGCTCGGCCTGGTCGAGGAGGTCCTCGAGCGTCCGCGAGACGTCGATCGGGAGCGACACCGAGCCGCCGCGCCGGAACGGAAGTGACTGGCCGACGGCCACCACCGAGGCGCAGCCCGGCTCGGCGAACAACGCGTCAGGGTCGTTTGGCAGGGCCTTGACCATGGCGCGGCCGTCGCGCACGAGCTCACGCGAGTCCGACGGCGCCACCACCACGACGCGGTGCCCGCGCCCGCAGAGCTCGTCCGAGAGCCGCTCGACGAACCGGTTGACCTCGTGGTGCTGCTCCCAGGGCCACGGGGTTACCTGAGCGATCGTGAATGGCACTCGCGCAGGATACGATCGGGCTGCTGTGACGGGCTTCCCGACTGTCCGCGTGGCCGCAATCCAGGCCACCCCGGTGATCCTCGACGCCGACGCCACCGTCGACAAGGCTGTGCGCCTGCTCGCAGACGCCGCCTCCGGAGGAGCGCGGCTTGCGGTGCTCCCCGAAACCTTCGTCTCGCTCTACCCCTCGAACGCCTGGGCTCACCGGGCGGCGACCTTCGGCGGCAGCGACGAGCTCTGGGAGCGGATGTGGGAGAGCTCGGTCGAGGTGCCGGGGCCGGTCGTCGAGCGCCTGACTGAGGCATGCCGCGAGCACGACATCCACTGCACGATCGGTGTCAACGAGCGCGAGTCTGAGCGCCCCGGCACGCTCTACAACGCGGTGCTCCTGATCGGGCCGGACGGGCTGCTCTGGAAGCACCGCAAGCTGATGCCGACCCACCAGGAGCGGCTCTTCCACGGCATCGGCTCAGGCGACGACCTCGCCGTGACCGAGACCCCTGTGGGGCGCGTTGGTGGCCTGATCTGCTGGGAGAACCGCATGCCGCTCGCGCGCTGGGCGGTCTACCAGGGCGGTCCGCAGATCTGGGTCGCGCCGACCGCCGACGACTCGGACGGCTGGCAGGCGAGCATGCGCCACATCGCGATCGAGTCCGGCGCCTTCGTCGTCTCGGCCCCGCAGTTCATCCCGCGCGCGGCGTTCCCGCCCGATTTCCCGCTCGAGCTGCCCGACCAGGAGGTCTTCGGGAACGGCGGCGCCGTGATAGTCGATCCTGCCTGGGGCGAGGTGCTCGCGGGCCCGCTCTACGGCGAGGAGGGGATGCTGTTCGCGGACTGCGACCTGCGGCGCGGCCTGCACGCCAAGCGCTGGTTCGACGCGGTCGGCCACTACGGGCGCACGGACGTGCTCGCGCCGCCGGCCACCGGGGCCGACGGCGCGGCTGAAGCGGGGCTCAGCCCTTCGACTTCGCCTTAGAGGTCTTGGCCTTCGGCTTGCCCGGCAGCTTCGGGGCGCCGCCGTACTTCTCGATGAAGCCCTCGACCATCTCGCGGGCGAGGTCGTCCGGGTACTGCTCGGGCGGCGACTTCATCAGGTACGCCGAGGCGCCCTCGATCGGGCCGCCGAGGCCGTGGTTGAGTGCCAGCTTGCAGCAGCGCACGGCGTCGGTGACGATGCCGGCCGAGTTGGGCGAGTCCCAGACCTCGAGCTTGAGCTCGGCGATCAGCGGCACGTCGCCGAAGGCTTCGCCCTCGAGCCGGATGTGCGCCCACTTGCGGTCGGTAAGCCACGGCACGTAGTCCGATGGGCCCACGTGCACGTCGTCCGCAGGCAGCTCGTGGCCCATGATCGAGGTGACCGCCTGGGTCTTCGAAATCTTCTTGGACTCGAGGCGCTCGCGCTCGAGCATGTTGAAGAAGTCCATGTTGCCGCCGACGTTGAGCTGCGACGTGCGCTTGAGCTGGACGCCGCGGTCATGGAAGAGGCGCGCCAGCGCGCGGTGGGTGATGGTGGCGCCCACCTGCGACTTGATGTCGTCGCCGATGATCGGCAGGCCGGCCTTCTCGAAGCGGGTCGCCCAGTAGTGCTCGCCCGCGATGAACACCGGGATGCAGTTGACGAAGCCGCAGCCGGCCTCGAGGACCTGCTCGACGTACCACTTGGTCGCCTGCTCGGAGCCGACCGGCAGGTAGGAGACAACCACGTCGGTCTTGGTCTCCTTGAGGATGCCGACGATGTCGTCGGTCTCGCCGGGAGCCTTGGTGATCCTCTGCTTGAGGTACTTGCCGAGGCCGTCGTGCGTCATGCCGCGGTACACCTTCACGCCGAGGTTCGGCACGTCGGCGAACTTGATCGTGTTGTTCTGGCCCGCCCAGATCGCCTCGGAGAGGTCCTTGCCGACCTTCTCGGCGTCGATGTCGAACGCGGCCGTGAACTCGATGTCGCGCACGTGGTAGCCGCCGAGGTCGACGTGCATCAGGCCCGGCACCCGCTCCGTCGGATCGGCGTCCTTGTAGAACTGGACGCCCTGCACGAACGACGAGGCGCAGTTGCCGACGCCGATGATGGCGACGCGCACCTTGTCGGTTTGGTAGCGCGAAGCGCCGTTGGATGAGCTGTCAGTCACTTGTTAGGTCCTCCTGCCTTGGTCTCACTGAGGGATGGGCTCCCGCGTGGAGACCATCGGGACACGAACCCGGGAAGCTCTCCGCGGTTACACCGCGTCTGCTCCGCCCGCCAGCTCCCGGAGCTGCTTGCGGACGTGCAACACCCGTTGGAAAGTGGTGAAAATGGTCAGCGCCGCCATCGCGTAGATGGCGGGCTCGAGCAGATCGACGTCCGGCAGAACCTCCTCGGCCGCGAAGACGAGGCCGATCGAGAGGATGACCACGCGGACGGGCCGCGAGGCGATCCCGACCTTGCACTCGACCCCGATCGCCTCGGCACGGGCGCGGGTGTAGCTGACCGAGAACGAGCCGACGACGGCGAGCACCGTGATCCCGGTCGCGAGGTCGTCCTGCTGCTGGGCGAAATAGGCCGCCACCGCCGCGAGCACGATGCCCTCGGACACGCGGTCGAGCGTCGAGTCGAGGAAGGCGCCGAAGGGGGTGCCCTTGCCCGACATGCGCGAGTAGCGCCCGTCGAGCATGTCGCAGACCGAGCCGAGGATGAACGCGATGCCGGCGAGCAAGAAGTGGTTCTCGACGATCAAGACGGCCGCCACGACGTTGCCGAGCAGCCCGGTGATCGAGATCGCGTTGGGGGTGAGCCTCGACTCGATCAGGCGGTCGCGCGCGAGCGTCCTGATCTCGGTCGCGGTCAGTGGACCGCCGTTGCCTCCTCTGCGTGGCTGCTCGCGAAGCTGGTCCGTCACGCCGGCGCCTTGACGGCGCCGCTGCGCCACGCCCAAGCCTCAGGCCTGGCACGTGCGAAGCCGGCGCTGGCGGCGTACGCCGATGCCGCGGCCACGAGCGCGCCCAGCGCCGCGTCGAGCCAGTAGTGGTTGGCGGTGACCATGACCACGAAGGTCACGACGAGTGGGTAAACCGCCCAGAGCGCCTTGAACACCCGGTTCTTGACGAGCATGAAGGCGGGGATGGCGATCATCAGCGCGAAGGCCACGTGCATGCTCGGCACGGCCGCGAACGGGTTGTAGAGGACGTTTGCGCTCGTCTCAGCGCTCTCGCCCACCCAGGTCGCGACCGTATCCGTGAACCCCCACTCGGGCAGGAAGCGCGGCGGGGCAGTCGGGAAGGCCAGGTAGCCCACCAGCGCCAGTCCCATCGCGACCACGAACATGTTGCGCACGTAGTAGTAGGCGTGGTTGCGCGCAAGGTAGAGCCAGATCAGGAACGTCGTCGTGACGACGAAGTGCGAGTTCACGTACATCCAGTTCGCGAACGTCAGCAGCCAATCCTCGCCCTTTGCCCAGGCCTGCAGCCCGGGCTCGAAGAAGAGCCCCAGCGAGCGTTCGATGTCGACCAGGGCGCGCGCGTTCTCGAAGGCGAGGCCCGCCTGTCCGTCGACGAAGCCGCGCACCAGCCGGTAGATGTAGTAGGCCCCCGCGAAGAGGGCGAGCTGGCGGATCGCGTCGAGCCAGCCGTTCGGGAGCCAGCGCCCCGTCTGCCGCCATATCCGGACCAGCTGCTTGTAGAGCGGGTGGGTTCGGGGCACGACCCAAGAGCCTAGCCGGTCACACTGTCGTCACATCTGCGTCCCCTCTGGAACAGCCGCTCAGGGGAGAAGCGGGTCGACAGCCGCACGAAGCCCTCCTCTTCCGCGATCACCTTCGTCCAGTCGCCGTGCGGCTCGACGCAGGCGTTCGAGGCGAACCAGTAGGGCGTCCAGCGCACCTTCACTATCGCCTCGCCGGGCCGCTTGACGTCGAGCAGGAGCTCGTCCGACTGCAGCTGCTCGAGCACCACGTTGGCGTCCTTCTGCGGGATCACGAGCGGCGCGGCCAGCAGCACGTCGTACACGCGCCAGTCATCGGACTTCCAGCGCAGGCGCAGGTAGGGGAGGCCCTTCTCGATCAGCGCCCGCTCCCCGTAGGAGCTCTTGTCCGGCTTGGCGCTCGGGAGCGCGACGTAGCGGACCGCGTTGTCGGAAAGCCAGCTCGCATAGGTGAGCCGGTTGATGCCCTCGCGGTAGAAGATCGGGTGCAATCCGGTGTCGAGCTGACGCAGCCAGCCGCGCGCGAGCGGCATCTCCATCGCGACCTCCGAGCCCTCCCAGTGGCTGCGCGTGAACGGGATCTCGATGCGGCGCTGGTCGGGCAGGGTGTAGAGGAACTGGCGCAGCGGCTCGAAGTAGTCGGACTTGGCCGCCGGGTCCTCGATGTACTTCTTGACGTCGCGGACGGCGGGCGACCACTGCCAGAGCGCGAGCGTCGCGAAGGCGGCGACGAGCAGCGGCAGCACGATCAGCCGGTAGCGGAAGCGCCGGCCCCAGAGCGCGCAGAGCAGCACGGGACCGCCGAACAGCGCGCCGAGGCGCACCGCGTTGCCGCCCATCGGCGTCTCGACGGCGAGCGCGAGCGTGGCGCCCAGCGCGTAGAGCACCGCGCCCCAGCGCAGAGCAGCCTCCTCGCGTGGCAGCACGATCAGGCAGGCGAGCGCAAACAGCGGGATCGGCACGTAGGCGGAGGTGGGGAAGGGCGCCCAGCCGCCCTCCGGGAACGCCCAGGCGAGAAACAGCGGCGGGATGAGCGCCGCCGCACAGATCGCGAGCCCCTCGCGGCGCTTGATGCGGTCGCGGCGTTCGGCGATTGCGTACGCCACGCCCGCCATCGCCAGGAACAGCCCCGCCACGGGGCTCCCGAGCGAGCAGAACACGGCCAGCGCGATCGCGAGCCCGTAGCGGTGGCGCTGGAGCGCCAGCAGCGCGGCGAGGCCGAAGGCCACGCCGATCGCAAACGGGAGCCGGCTCGTGAACAGGAGCGTCGCCGTCGCGGCGCCGAACCAGATCGAGCCCCAGCGCGCGCGCTCCTCGCCGAAATGACCGCGCACGAGCGGCGGGAATAGGGCGGCCGAGGCGACGGCCGCGAGCGCGAGCGCCAGCGGCGGGCCAAGTAGCCAGGCAAGCGGCGGTGAGAGGATCGAGTAGGCAGGCGTGTGATGGCCGCCGTACCACTGGCCGTTCCAGAGCGTGAAGCCCTCCTCACCGAACAGGTCCGCGCGGAAGGTATGCGCGGCGAGGTCGACCGTGCGCGGCTGCCAGATCAGGTAGACGATCGCGAACAGCACGGCGATGACGATCGGCGCGGCATGCCACGGATCGATGCGCCGGTACAAGCGTTGCACCGCCTCCCGGCGCTGCCGGAGGCGAGGGAGGGGCGCCTCCGCGGGCTCGGTGGCCGGAGCCCTGGGCGGCGCTGTGACGGCAGACAGCAGGGCGCGCAGCACGGCGCAGGTGAGGCTAGTGGATCGGCGCGTCTCCGCTCACCCGGATTGGCCGAAGAAGCCGGCCACACGCCCCACGAGCTCGGGCCGCTCCAGCCAGGTCCAGTGGCCGGCGTCCACCAGCTCGAGCTCGGTGTGGCCGCCCAGGGCATCGGCCGTGCGCTGCCCGAACTCGGCCGGAATGTAGGGGTCGGCCGTAGGCCAGATGACGAGCGCCGGGCAGCGCAGCTCGCCGAGCCGCGCGCCGGCGCGCTCGAGGACCTCCGGTGGCGAGGCCCGGTAGAGCTTGAGGATCGCGCGCTGGGTGCCCTGGTCGAAGCACTCCCAGGCGCGGTCGGCGAGCTCGCGGGGCAGCTCGCGCCGGAACGCCCGGCGCGTGGTGAAGCCCATCATCAGCTCGCCGAGCAGCGGCGTGCGCCAGCCGCGCGCCGTGCGATGCCAGCGGTAGCCCGGCAGGAAGGGAACCGTCGTGAACACGACGAGCCGCTCGATCCGCTCCGGGAAGCGCTGCGCGAACGCCAGGCCGACACTGCCCCAGTCGTGCATGACGAGCGAGAGCCGCTCCAGGCCCATCTGCTCGACGAAGGCCTCGAGGAAGCGGTCGTAGCCCGCGATCGAGTAGTCGAACTCGGCGGGCTTGGCGGAGCGGCCGAAGCCGGGCAGGTCGGGAGCGAGCCCGCCGAGGCGCTCGAGGAAGGGGATCCAGTCGAACGAGGCCGTCGGCACCCCGTGGAGATAGAGGATCGGCGCGTCCCCGGCCCTGCGCCAGTGGACCTCCAGATCCGCGACCTCGGCGTGCTCTTCCGTGATCTCCATGGGCGCGGGTTCATACCATCACCGGCTCACATGGCCGACCGGCGCAGGCTCCGCACCATCCGTGACCGTCTCCGCAGGGAGTACGGGCGGCCGATCCTGCGTCCGCACGGCGCGCCGATCGACGAGCTGATCCTCACGGTCCTCTCGCAGAACACGAACGACCGCAACCGCGACGTGGCCTGGGGACGCCTGCGCGAGCGCTTCGACTCCTGGGCGGAGGTGGCCGCCGCGCCGGTGGAGGAGATCGAGGACGCGATCCGCCCGGGTGGGCTCGCTCCCACCAAGGCAGTGCGGATCAGGCAGATCCTCGAGGCGATCGGTGACGACGACCTCGCCTGGCTCGCCGATGCCCCGCTCGACGAGGCGCGCGACTACCTCTGCGACCTGCCCGGCGTGGGCCGCAAGACGGCCGCCTGCGTGCTGCTCTTCGCGTTCGGCCGCCCCGAGGTGCCCGTGGACACGCACGTCTACCGGGTCGGCTCCCGGCTCGGGCTCTGGCGCGAGAAGGCCTCCTTCCTCGAGGCCCACGACGAGATGCTGCGGCTCGTGGGGGACGACGGGCAGGAGGCCTACGAGGTGCACATGCTGCTGATCCGCCATGGGCGGCGCACCTGCTCGGCCCGCTCTCCGGACTGCGCTGCATGTCCGCTCAGACGGATGTGCCCCGAGGGCCGCCGGCGGCTCGCCAGGGAATGAGCGCTCAGCTTCGCCTAGCGGGCTACTGGATTTCCAGCGCGTCGATCACGAACACGAGCGTCTCGTTCGGTCCGATCGACGGCGGGGCGCCCTGCGCGCCGTAGGCCTGCTCCGGCGGGATCGTCAGCTTGCGCCGGCCGCCCTTCTTGAGGCCGACGAGGCCCTTCTCCCAGCCTTCGATCACCTGCCCCGCCCCGAGCGGGACCGGGAACGGTTGGCCGGCGTCCCACGAGGCGTCGAACTCCTCGCCGGTCGAGAAGTTGACCCCGACGTAGTGCACGACGACCGTGTCACCCGGCTTGGCCCCCGGTCCCTTGCCCTTGACGATGTCCTCCTTGACGAGCTTGCGAGGAGGCGCCCCCGACGGCTTGTCGATCACGGGCTTGACGCTCGTGTCGGTGAGGTCGGGCGCGGTCTCGGTCTGCGTGTCCGCCGAGCTTTCCTCCTGACTCGTGTCCGCGGACCCCGAGTCCGCGGAGTCGTCGTCGTCCCCGCAGGCGGCCATCCCGAGCGCTGCAACCGCGGCGAGCAGCACGAGCAGGCGCATCAGTCGCGGGACCATGGCGGCGGAAGCCTAATGACTGGCGGAACGCGGCGCCAGCGCCGCGTTGTGGGCATTGGCCATCAGGCGATGATCTGACATACTTGCACTCAGATTTCTTTCGATTCGAACTGTAAGCGGCAAAAGGAGAACAGACGGATGGGCAAGACGATCGGCATCGATCTTGGCACGACCAACTCGTGCATGGCCGTCCTCGAGGGCGGCGAGCCCACCGTGATCGAGAACGCCGAGGGCGCCCGCACGACTCCCTCGGTGGTTGCATTCACGGAGGGCGGCGAGCGTCTCGTGGGCGCGCCCGCGAAGCGCCAGGCAGTCACAAACCCCGAGAACACGAT
>CAVVWD010000033.1:0-22235 GCA_963751835.1 uncultured Thermoleophilaceae bacterium
GCTGGCGCGACCGAGCACACCCGTCGCTGCTGGTCCCGGCGACTGTTCGCCCGTCGTTGCCGATGCTGTCGCTCCGCGTTGCGGTGACCGCGTGAGCAGCCGGCTTCCTTGGTCGGGAACCCGGCATCGGGCGTCGGCGCAGCGGACTGTGAACGATTGCGCACAGGTTCGTGTGAGACGACGTGGTCGGGCCGTACGCCGAACGTGAGGATGCGCTGCGTGACGGATCCATCGACCGGAGCAGTGATTCCATCGCGCAGAGGTTGGGCCTCGCCTGACCGCGCGCGTCAGCGAGACGTCGGTGGAGTGTCAGCGGGTCGTGATCCGCTTCGGCTCGCCCTACCACGATCAGGAGGTCGACTATGTTCCGCAGGTCCAAGTTCAGGATCAGCCCCGCATCCGTGCTCGCGCTGATTGCCCTGTTCGTCGCGCTCGGTGGCGTCTCGTACGCGGCCGTGACGATCAACGGCAAGAACATCGAGAACAACACGATTCCAGGCAAGAAGCTAGAGAACGGTGCCGTGACGAATCAGAAGGTCAAGGCGAACTCGCTCCAGGCGAATCGCCTGACGTCCGCCGCCCGCGCGAGCCTCAGCGGCGCTCAAGGCCCGCAGGGCGAACGGGGGGCGCAGGGCGCGCGGGGGGCGCAGGGCGAGCGGGGTGCGCAGGGCGCGCAGGGCCTGCAGGGTCCCGCCGGCACGGCGCTCGCCTACGCCGAGGTGAATCCCGGCCCCGTGGGCGGAGAGCCGTCGTTCGTCCAGGCGCGCACCAGCGGCTTCAGCACTCTCACGCGCCCGGCCGGGGGCCGCTACTGCCTCGGGCTCGACGCCGCGCTGGTTGACCAGGCCTTCAGCAACGGCGTTCCGACGCGGCCGACGGTGGCCACCCCCGAGTACCTCAACTCGACCACCCGGGGCGCTGCGGCGGCCGTCGAGGTGTTCGGCGCCCCCGACGAGTGTCCGCCCAACACTTTCCAGGTTGGCACCTTCAACGGCGCCCAGTTCACGAGCGACGTCGCGTTCACCCTGATCGTCCCGTAGGCGACAGTTCACCTCCGACGCGTACCGGCCGGGGCCTCGCGCCCCGGCCGTTGCGCGTTACGGCTCCAACCGATATGTCCTGAAGCCACGCGACGCATAGCCGCCGCCCGCCGCCGAGCAGCGACGCATGTGAGGCGTGTCACAGTGGCTTGACTTGGCAAATGGTTTGCTCGTCATACCGATGAATCGTGAGTCTTCTCGCGGTCTTATTGATCGACCATGTCCAGCCAAGTCGCCACACTCCACGAAGCCTCACGACGGTCCGTCCGCCATGGCGAGCGGCGGCGCCTGCGTCACAGTGGTCCGCGTCGGCGTGTGCCACGGCTCGACGCGGTGGTCGTCGGGGGCGGTCCGGCTGGCCTGAGCGCCGCTCTGGTTCTCGGTAGGGCGCGCCGGCAGGTGCTGGTGGTCGACACCGGCCAGCCCGCGAACGTCAAGTCGAGTGCGATCGGAGGGCTGCTCGGCCAGGGTGGCGTGGCGCCCGTCGAGCTGCGTCGCGCCGGGCGCGAGCAACTCGTGGATCTCCCGAGCGTCGAGATCCGGGACGCCGCCGTGATCGACGCCGATGTGGGGTCCGAGCGCCTCGGAGTCAGGCTCAGTGACGGAAGTGAGCTGCGCACGCGCGCGCTCGTGCTGGCGCATGGGTTGAGCTACGAGCCGCCCGCGCTGCCGGGCATCGAGCCGCTATGGGGCCGGTCGGTGTTCCACTGCCCGTTCTGCGATGGGTGGGAGGTGCGTGACCGCGCGCTGGCCGTGCACGGCAACGGGCCCGACGTCGTCAGCTCGGCGCTCGTCGTGTCCGGATGGAGCAGCGACGTGGTGCTGTTGACGGACGGGCCCGCGCGCCTGGGCGACGGCGGGCGGGAGTTGCTCGCCGCCGCGGGCGTGCGCGTCCGCGAGGAGCCGGTTCGCCGGCTGGCGGGCCACGACGGCAGACTGGACCGGATCGAGTTCGCCTCCGGGCCCGTCGAGAAGCGCGACGCGCTCTTCGTGCGTACTCGTCGCGAGCAGCCGAACGGGCTGGCGGCGGCGCTCGGGTGCGAGCTGACCGCGGGCGGGACGATCGTCACCGACGGCGACGGCCGCTCTGCGGTGCCTGGCGTTTACGCGGCCGGCGACGCGGCGACGGAGCGACTGCGCTCGGTTGCGGCGGCGATCGGGACGGGATCCCGGGCGGCGCTGGCGGCCGCGCTCGACCACTTGCCGGTCGCGGCGGCGGCATGAGGCTCCCCGGCGGTCAGTAGTCCTGGGGCGGCGCCAGCGGCTCGGTTTCGGTTTCGGCGAGCCACGCTTCGGCGTCCGCGAGCAGCAGTTCGGCGACATCCTCGGGGCCGTGGCCGGCGGCGGCCCCGAAGGTGACGCTGCGCAAGCGCAGGGAATCCGCCTTGGCCAGAGTCAGGCGCAGTTGCCCACGCCACAGGCCATCGCTTCGAATCGAGAACTCGAGCTCGCCGTCGTAGCGGCGGAGGAGTTCTTCGAGCCGGTCGATTGCTGCGACGGGTGTCGGCATTCCGTCACCCGCCTGGTCCAGGAACGGCAACGAATTCCCGTTCGGCCTGAACTCGGCGGCGTGTTTGACCGCCTGCGCGTTAGCCAGCTCGAAGGTTGTGTGCCGCGTTGTGCGGAACAGGCCCTCGCTGTCGTAGTTGTGGACGCACCAGGTGTCGACATCTCCGTGACAGCACGGGTCAGGTCGCCCGATGGAGTGTGCACGGGCCGTGATGGTGTCACCGAGGTCGGCGCGGATGTACAAGAGATCGCCGTCCCACATGTGGCGGGTGGTGATGGTGCGACGAAGGCTCGGTGGGACGGGGTTCCAATCCATAAAACCCAATATCGGCGGACGCCCCACCGAACTGGAGCGGCGCGCAGGCACCGCCCATCCGGGGCTACTCGCGGCGCTCGCCCACTATCACCGGTAGCCCGCCTCGGGGGGACAGCGTCGGCATCTGCCGGATCGACAGCGGTCGCATGGGTTCGGCCAGCTCGACCGCGAAGCGGCGCAGCACCGCAGAGGCGATCGTCTTGACCTCGAGCAGCCCGAAGCGCATTCCGATGCAGGTCCGCGAGCCGCCGCCGAAGGGCACGTAGGCGCCCTTGGGCAGGCCGGCGCGCTCCTCAGGCGAGAAGCGCTCAGGCCGGAAGCGCCACGGCTGGGGGAACACCTCGGAGAGGTAATGGCTGGCCCATGAGCAGTAGTTCACAAGGACCCCGCCCGGCACGCGCACGCCGGAGAGCTCGAACGGCTCGATCGAACGGCGCGGCCCGATCCAGGCCGGCGGGTACATGCGAAGGATCTCGTCCACCGCCATCTCGAGCCGTGAGAGCTCGCCGTCCCCCGCCTGGTCCAGCTCGGCGAGCAGCGGCGCGAGCTCTTCCGGGTTGCGAGCGAGCTCGTAGAACAGGAACGTGACCGTCGAGGTCGCCGTGTCGTGGCCGGCGAACAGGAGCGTCATCACCTGGTCCCGCAGCTCGCGCTCGGAGAGGCGCGAGCCGTCCTCGTCCTCGGCGTCGAGGAGCAGGCTGAGGATGTCCGTGCCGCGCTCGCCCGACGCCCGCCGCCGGTCGATCTCCGAGAAGATCACGCGGTCGAGCAGCGCCCGCGCGCGCAGCATCCGACGCCACGGGCTGCCCGGCCCGCGCAGCATCTGCATGGTGTAGTCCTCCCCCCAGAAGCCGAGCGCCCGCTCGAACTCCTCCGCCATGTCGGCATCGCGCAGCCCGCGGTCGGGATCGAATCCGAACAGGGCGCGCATCGCGATCCGCAGCGCGAGCGCCCGCGTCCAGGCGTACAGGTCGATCCGGGCACCTGGCCGCCAGCTGTCGAGCGCACGCTCGGCCTCCTCGAGCATGATCCCGCTGGCCGCTGCCACCTGCTCGCGATGGAAGGCCGGCAGCATGATCCGCCGCGCGCGCTTGTGGTACTCGCCGTCCGTGGTCAGGAGGCCGTCGCCGAGCAGCGGGATCAGGTCACCCATGCCCCCATCGCGCCAGCGGAAGTTGGAGGCGTGCGAGACGGTCATGTAGTGGTTGGCCTCGGGGCCTATCGCGAAGACGACCGGCGCGTACATCAGCCGGATCGTGAAGACGGGGCCGTACTCGCCGTAGAGTCGCAGCAGGAGCGGCAGCGGCATCCGCTCGAACTCGCGCGTGCGGCGCATGCTGAAGGAGAGCTCGCCGGGCGGGAACTGGCCGCGGGCCTCCTTCATCCAGCGCATGTCGAAGCGCACCCTGTTCAGCACGCCCTCGGAGACGGGAGGAGGCTGGGCCACGGTCATGGGCCAGCAATCCTAGGCGGCGTGGGCCACGCCCCGTACGCTGTGCGGAATGGACGTGGCGAGCGTCTGCGCGGCCTTCGGCCTGTCCGCCGCCTCGGGCCTGAACGCCTGGCTGCCCCTGTTCGCCGGCGCGCTGCTCAACCGGCTGGACGTGGTCGAACTGGCCGCACCGTTCGACGAGTTGAGCGGCACGGGGTCGATCGTCGTCCTCGGAGTGCTCACGGCGGCGGACTTCGTCGGCGACAAGATCCCCGCCGTGGACCATGTCCTGCATGCGATCGGGACCGTGGTCGCACCGATCTCGGGCGCGGTGATGTTCACGGGCCAGACCGGTGTCGACACCGACGTCCCGACGCTTGTGGCCCTACTGCTCGGCGGCGGGACCGCGGAGTCTGTTCACGCCGGCCGCGCCGCCATCCGGCCTCTGTCCACGGCCACGACGGCCGGCACCGGCAACCCCGTGCTCTCGCTGCTCGAGGACGCGGGGTCGGCGTTCCTCGTCCTGGTGGCGTTCGTGCTGCCCGTGCTGGCGTTTCTGCTGGTCGTGGGCCTGTTGGTGGCGATCTTCCTCGCGTGGCGCCGCCTGCGGCGAGGCGGGGCCGCTCGCCAGGCGCCAACCTAAGAGGCTCTAGCCGATCACGTGCTCGCAAGCAGCAACGCCCGCGAGACCTGCGCGGGGTCGTCCCAGGTCGGGATGTGCCCGCAGCCGCGCAGGAGGAGTGAGCGCCAGTGCTCCGGCCTTGTGCGCGGTCGCCTGACCAGCCTGTCGAGCTCGCCCCAGGCGAGCGTCACGGGCACGTCGATCCGCTCGAGGTCGGAGAGGAATCCCGCGCGCATCGCCGCGTTGGCGCCGTCGAAGCCGGGCGAGGTGACGTAGGCGCGCACCAATCGCAGGGCCGCGGCGGGCGGTACGCGCTCGGGATAGCCGACCGATCCGCGCAGCAGGACTCGGCGCCCGGCGGCGCTGCGGACCAGCGCCGGCAGAAGCGGCAGCAGCGCCCGGCCGATGCGGCGCGCGTCCGGCCCGTCGCGTGGCCCGAGCGGGCGCGTCCAGAATCCAGCCGAGCAGAGACCCGCCGCCGTCAGCGCACGCCCGGCCTTCGCCAACTCGAGCGCCACCCAGCCGCCGAGCGAGTTTCCTGCGACGTGCACACGATCCAGGCCGAGGGAGTCGAGGAAGCGCCCCACGGCCGCCGCGAGCGCCTGGGGCGTGGGTTCGGCGCCGCCGGGCAGTGGCGCCGACGCGCCAAAGCCGGGCAGGTCGACGGCGATCACGTCGCGCTCCGCCGCGAGCCGCTCGAGCACCGGCTCCCAGACGACGATGTCCGCGCCGAGCGGGTGGATGAGGAGCAGCGGCTCGCCGCTCCCGTGGCGGACGTGGTGCAGAGAGGTCATCCTTGTCGGTCCCGCCCACGTGTTCGACTGCGATGGAGCAGGAGGTCGAGGACGTCTACGCGATGTTCCAGGTCAACCTGGTGGGGCTCGTGCACCTCACCCGGCTGCTCCTTCCGGCGATGGTCGAGCGCGGGCGCGGCAAGATCGTCAACAACGCGAGCATCAGCGGCTACGCCTGGTTCCCGTCGGCGAGCACCTATGCGGCGTCGAAGGCCGGCGTGGTGGCGTTCAGCGAGTCGCTGCGGCGGGAGCTCAAGGGGACCGGCGTGAGTGTGCTCCACCTCGTGACTCCCGGCGTGGCCACCGAAATGCTTGACGCCACTCGCCAGGTCTACGGCCGCCACATGGATGCCGCTGCGTGGGACGACCAGGCGCCCGCGGATTGGGCCGCGAAGGTGGTTCACGCGATCGAGCGCGACGATCACGTGCTGGGACCCGGCGGCAGGCTGGCGCTCGCCAAGCTCGCCTCACGCGGACCCGCGGCGCTGCTCGACACGATCTCCGGGCGCTTGTTCACGCGCGAGCCGCGGTAGGCCGGCTTGGCCAGCAGCACCTGCACGTCGCCGATCCGGCGCTCGCGGAAGCCGCCCTCGGACCACGAGAGATAGAGCTGCCACAGCCGGCGGAAGCGGCGGTCGTAGCCGAGCTGCTCGAGGGGATCCGCCGCGGCCAGGAAGTTCTCCCGCCAGGCTCTGAGCGTCGGCGGGTAGTGCGCGGTGATGTCCTCGAGGTCGAGCACCCGCATGTCGGTCGCGCGGGCCACCGAGCGCGAGATCACCGCGACCGATGGCAGGCAGCCGGACGGGAAGATCAGCTCCTTGGAGAAGGAGCGCGCGGCCTTCTCGACCTCGTATGCGCGGTCGTCGATCGTGATGGCCTGCACGAGCATCAGCCCGTCGGGAGCGAGGAGCTTCGAGCAGGAGCGGAAGAAGACGTCGAAGTACTGCCACCCGACGGCCTCGATCATCTCGATCGAGGCGAGCTTGGAGTAGCTGCCGCGCAGGTCGCGGTAGTCCTCCGTAACCACCTCGATGCGATCACCGAGCCCGGCCGCACGAACGCGCTCGCTCGCCACGGCGTGCTGCTCCCCTGAGATCGTCGTGGTCGTGACCCGGCAGCCGTACTCGCCGGCGGCGTGCAGCGCGAGCGAGCCCCAGCCGGTGCCGATCTCCACCAGATGGTCGTCCGGGCCGAGGTCGAGCTTGCGGCAGACGCGGTCGAGCTTCGCGAGCTGGGCGTCGTGCAGCGTCATCCCGGACTCCCCGAAGAATGCGCACGAGTAGGTCATCGTCTCGTCGAGGAAGAGCCGGAACATCTCGTTGCCGAGGTCGTAATGCGCCGAGATATGGCGGCGAGCACGGGCGCGCGTGTTGCGCGGCACGCGCGTGAGAGCCGTGCGCAGCGGTGCGAACGGGGCGCGCAGGCGGTCGAAGCGCGGCATCTCGCGCGCGCCTATGCGCACCGCGGTCACAAGGTCGTCGCAGTCCCAGCCGCCGTCCGCGTAGAGCTTCGCCAGGTGGCGGCTGCCGCTGAGCATTGCGCGCCAGAAGCCCGGGTCGCGCACGGTGATGGTGGCGTGGAGATCGGAATCCTCGGGTCCGAATCCGCGCCGGCGACCCCCCGGCTCCACGATCTCCAGCCGGCCCCCGCGCAGCCGCCCGAGCAGGGCTGAGACGATGGTGCGAGCAATCATCGTTTGGCGTGAGGATGGTACGGGGCGCCCCGAAGCGCCAGCCTCGAGGCGTGAGCGTATATCCCTGCCACGACCCGTAGCGTCATGAACGGGTAGCGCAGCAGCGGCCAGGGGGACAGTTCGCGCCGGGACAGCGCGAGCGTGGCGTCGAAGTCCATGCTTCCCCCGCGGTATGGCCGCCCGCGTAGGCGTTCGCCTCGAACACCGTGATGTCGTGCCCTTCCTCGAGCAGGTGGGCGCACACCAGGCCCGAGATCCCGGCGCCGACGATCGCAATTCTCCTCGACATCGCCCTTCCGTACCTGCGGATGCCTGATCTCGATCAGTTGGGTAGAGTCGCCGCGTCCGAGTTCCGAGGAGGTCCCGTTGGATCCGACCCACCTGAAGTCGATCCCCCTGTTCGCGGAAGTGCCCGACGACGAGCTGGCGAAGATCGCGACGTTCGCACAGGAGGTCACCGTGGAGGAGGGGCGGGAGCTCGTGCGCGAGGGGGACTTCTCCTACGAGTTCATGGCCATCGAGGAGGGCGAGGCGGAGGTCACGCGGCACGGGGAGCACGTGGCCGACCTTGCCCCCGGCGACTTCTTCGGCGAGATGGGACTGCTCGAGAAGACCTTGCGCAACGCGACCGTCACCGCCAAGACGCCGATGCGACTCGTGACGCTCACCGGATGGGACCTCAAGCGCATCGAGCGGAGCGTTCCCGAGGCCATCGAGCGGGTGCGACAGACCCTCGAGGAACGCCGGCCGGCGAGCTGAGCCGGTGGCCGGGCGCATAGTCCTCTTCGGCGCGACCGGGTACACCGGGAGGCTGACCGCCGGGGCGATGGTGGAGCGCGGGCTGCGGCCCGTGCTTGCCGCCCGGAGCCGCTCGAAGCTCGAAGAGATGGCGGAGGAGCTGGGCGGGCGCGCGCTCGCGGCGGCCGCGGCGGAGCCGGCGCCCGGCGGGCTCCGCGGTCCGCTCGAGATCGCCGTTGCCGACGTCTCCGATCCGCCCAGCGTGCGGGCACTCGTGGAAGAGCGCGACGTGCTCGTCACGACGGTGGGGCCGTTCGTCCGCTGGGGGACCGCCGCCGCCGCGGCGGCCACGACCGCGGGGGCGCACTACCTCGACTCGACCGGTGAGCCGCCCTTCATTCGCGAGGTGTTCGAGCGCTACGGCCCGGCGGCCGAGAAGGCGGGCTCCGCCATGTTGACCGCGTTCGGCTACGACTGGGTGCCCGGCAACCTGGCCGGCGGAATTGCGCTCGAGCGGGCGGGCGAGTCGGCGGTTAGGGTCGACGTGGGCTACTTCACGACCGGTTCCGCCGACGCGGGGTCGATCAGCGGCGGCACCAAGGCATCGCTCGTGGGCGCGATCGCCGCGCCGTCCTTCTCATACAGCGAAGGACGCGTGCGGGCCGAGCGGGGGGCAAAGCACGTGCGCAGCTTCCCAGTCGGAGGCAAGGAGCTCGCCGGCATCTCGGTCGGCAGCTCCGAGCACTTCGCGCTGCCGCGCGTGGCTCCGCGGCTGCGCGAGGTCAACGCGTACCTGGGCTGGTTCGGTCCTGCCTCGCGGGCGATGCAGGTGATGTCGGCCGGCATGAGCGTCGCACTGAAGCTGCCCGGTGCCGGCGACCTCTGGAAGGCGGCGGGCGAGAGGTTGGTCAGCGGCTCGACGGGCGGACCCGACGAGGCGGCGCGCTCGAAGCTGGGGTCCCACGTCGTGGCGATCGCCTACGACGACGCCGGCCATCAGCTCAGCGAGGTGCACGTGACCGGCGTCGACGGCTATAGCTTCACCGGCCGCATACTCGCCTGGGGCGCGGACCGGGCCGCGGCCGGCGCTCTAAAGGGAACGGGCGCGCTCGGCCCGGTCGACGGCTTCGGGCTCGCCGAGCTGACCGACGGCTGCGCGCAGGCGGGGATCGCCGAGGAGCCGAGGCCCGCTTCCGCCGAGCCCGCCGCTTCGGAGCCCGCGCCGGCCTCGGCCGGGTAGCCGGCGCTGCACCGTTCGGTGCCATGCGCCTCTCCCGAGATCCGGCCGCCCGGCGGCGCCTGGCCGCGCTCTGCGCCGCGGCGGCGGGGGCGCTCGTGTTGGGGATCGCAGTGGGCGCAGGGGCGGGCGGAGACGGCCCCGGCGGGGAGGGCACCGGCGGTGCGCCGGGCGGCGGCGAGCCCGACACAACGGCGGCGGGCGGCGAGCGCGAGGCCGCGCGCCGGCAGGCGGCCGAGCGGGCGGTCGACCGGCTGAGCCTGCGCCGGCAGGTCGGGCAGCTGCTGATCTCGAGCTTCGACAGCACGAGCGTGCCCGAATACCTCCGCCGCCGGCTCAGCGCGGGCGAGACGGCCGGCGTCATCCTCTTCGGCCGCAACGGCGGGGACGCCGCTCACTGGCGTGCGCTCACGCGCTCGATCCAGGAGGCGGCCGGCGGGCAGGCCCTCGTCATGGTCGACCAGGAGGGCGGCGACATTCGGACGGTCACCCACGCGGGTCCGGCCGCCGGGCAGGCGTCCCAGGGCGATCCGGCGGCGGTGCGCACGGCCGCGCGTGACGCGGCACGGCAGCTGCGCGCCGCCGGCGTCAACGTCAACCTCGCGCCCGTGGCCGACGTGGCGGCTCAGGGCGGCGCAACTTCGGTCATGGCCTCGCGCGCGTTCAGCGGCGGCCCGGACGAGGTGGCGGCCGCCACGCGCGCGTCGATTCGCGGTATGCGCGAGGGCGGAATCGCCGCCACCGCCAAGCACTTCCCGGGCCTGGGCGGATCCGCGGTCAACACCGACGACGCTCCCGCCACCGTGCCCGGCGACCTCGCCGGCGACTTGGTTCCGTTCGAGGCCGCCGTCGAGGAGGACGTTCCCCTCGTGATGCTGTCGCACGCTCTCTACCCCGCGTTCGACGCGAGCGCGATCGCGTCCCAGTCGCACGCGGTCACGACCGGGCTCCTGCGGGAGGAGCTCGGCTTCCGAGGTGCGATCGTGACCGACAGCATGGAGGCCCAGGCGGTGCTGGCGGTCTCGGGGATCGCCGATGCCGCCGAGCGCTCCGTGCGCGCCGGTGCAGACCTCCTGCTCATGACAGGCTCCGCGAGCTGGAACGAGGTCCAGCCGCGCCTGCTCACGGAGGCGCGGCAGGATCCCTCATTCAGGGAGCGCGTCCGCGAAAGCGCGGCGCGCGTGCTCGCCTTGAAGCGCGAGCTACTCCGCTGAGGCGCGCTCCAGCGCCTGCTCCATGAGCTCGCGGTGCACGGACCGCGAGCCCCCCGTGCGGCGCTCCCAGGTGTCGTCGGGGCGCAGCTCCCATCCGAAGGTGTCGTCCGCGAAGCAGCGCTCGAGGGTGTCCTCGAGCTCGGCCACCGGTCCTGGCGAGGTGACGGGAGTGAGGAGCTCCACGCGCGTATCGAGATTGCGCGGCATGAGATCGCCCGAACCGATCCAGTAGCGGCGCTCGTCGCCGCGCTGGAACCCGTACAGGCGCGAGTGCTCGAGGAAGCGCCCCACCACCGAGACGACGCGGATGTTCTCCGATACGTCCGGCACCCCCGCGCGCAGGCAACAGATCCCGCGCACGTTCACGTCCACGGGCACGCCCGCCTGCGAGGCGGCGTAGAGCGCCCGGATGCAACGGGCGTCGACCAACGAGTTCATCTTGAGCACGATCCGGGCGTCGAGGCCGGCCCGGTGGGCCTCCACGGTGCGCTCCACCTCGCCCAGGAACCACTTGCGCATGTGGTCGGGGGCGACGATCGCCTTGCGGTAGTCGGGCGCGCGGGCCACCCCGGTCAGGGAGTTGAAGAGCTCGGCAACGTCCTGGGCGATCTCGCGGTCGGTGGTGAAGAGCCCGAAGTCCTCGTAGAGGCGCGCGGTCTTGGCGTGGTAGTTGCCGGTCCCGATGTGGACGTAGTGCCGCACTCCCTTGCCCTCGCGGCGCACGACGAGTAGCGCCTTCGCGTGCGTCTTGAGCCCGGGCAGGCCGAGGACGACGTGGGCGCCCGCCTCCTCCAGCGCCCTCGCCCAGCCGATGTTGCGGCGCTCGTCGAACCGTGCCTTCAGCTCGACGAGACAGACCGCCTGCTTGCCCCGCTCGGCGGCCTCGATCAGGGACGGGATCAGCTCGGAGTCGTCCGAGGTCCGGTACACCGTCATCTTGATCGCCAGCACGTCCGGATCCTGGACCGCCTGCTGCACGAAGCGCTCGACGCTGCCCGCGAACGAGTCGTAGGGGTGGTGCACGAGCACGTCGCTCGCCCGCATCGCGGCCATGATGTCGGCGCGATCGTGCTCGCCGTCCGCGAACGCCGGGTGTGTCACGGGAGTCCAGGGCTCGTCGCGCAGTTCGCGGTGACCGTCCACGTTGTAGATCGCCCAGAGGTCCTCGAGGTCGAGGGGTCCAGAGACGTCGATCACCTGTGCCTCGTCCACTCCCAACTGCTCGATCAGATAGTCGCGCATGTCCGGGTCCATCGAGGACGAGACCTCGACGCGAACCACCTCGCCGAAGCGGCGCCGGCGCAACTCGTCCTCGACCGCGCGCAGGAGGTCGTCGGCTTCGTCGGAAACCGTGAAGTCGGCGTCGCGCGTGACCCGGAAGTAGTCGTGGCG
Organism: uncultured Thermoleophilaceae bacterium; assembly: GCA_963751835.1. Taxonomy (GTDB): domain Bacteria; phylum Actinomycetota; class Thermoleophilia; order Solirubrobacterales; family Thermoleophilaceae; genus JACVRW01. Next base: position 11,988 of record CAVVWD010000033.1, read on the forward strand.
CAGGATCTCCATTCCGTGGAAGAGCTCGTCGAGGTGGCGAGCGATGATCGCTTCCAGCGGCACGAAGGTGTCGCCGCCGTTAAGCGGCACGAAGCGCGGGAGCACCTCCTTCGGGACCTTCACGCGGGCGAAGATCTCGGTGTTCGATACGGGGTCGCGCAGCCAGACCGCGATCGAGAGCGAGAGGTTCGAGATGTACGGGAAGGGACGTCCCGGGCCCACCGCCAGCGGCGTCAGCACCGGGAAGATCTGCTCGGCGAAGATGCGATCGATCGCCTCGAGCTCCTCGGGGTTGCACCGCTCGCAGTCGATCACACGGATGTCGTGCTCGGCGAGCGCGGGACGCAGCTCCTCGTCCCAGACCCGAGAGTGGCGCGCCCCGAGCTCGCGCGTGCGCTCCCCGATCCTCTCAAGCGTCTCGCTCGGCGACAGGCCGTCGGCGCCGCGCGCATCGATGCGTGCGTCGACCTGGTCGTGCAGGCCCGCGACGCGCACCATGATGAACTCGTCCTGGTTCGAGGCATAGATTGCGCAGAACTTGACGCGCTCGAGCAGTGGGGTGCGGTCGTCCTCGGCGAGCTCCAGGACACGCTCGTTGAACTGGAGCCAGGAGAGCTCGCGGTTGGAGAAGAGCTCGGGTGACTCGAGCGTCGGGGTTTCGGGTAGCGCGGTTACAGCTTCCATGGACTCCGATTATCGTGGCGAATCGTGATTTGGTTGTTGCGACATGGCGATGCGGCCGACGGATCGCCGGACTCCGAGCGGCCGCTGACGGACAAGGGCCGCAGGCAGGCGCGCTGGGCCGGTGAAGCCCTGCGGGCGCTCGGCGTCAGCCTGGACGCCTGCCTCACGAGCCCGAAGGTGCGAGCCGCGGACACCGCCGCAATCGCCTGCGCGCCGCTCGCGATCGAGCCGCAGCTCGAGCCGAAGCTCGCCGGCGGCCCCTTCGACGCGGAGGCGCTCGCCGCCGGCCTCGGCGACGAGGTTCTGCTCGTTGGCCACGACCCCGACTTCTCGACTGCGGTCCACGATCTCACAGGAGCACAGGTTCGCATGAAGAAGGGTGGTCTTGCAGCCATCGGCGCGGGCGAGCTGGTCGTGCTGCTGCGCCCTGCCGAGCTCAAGCGAATCGCCGGCTAGGCAAGCTGGCGTCCCTCCACCAGCTCGAGCAGCAGGCCCTCGCGTAGCCCGCCGCGCGCTATGCGCAACGGAAGTTGCAGGAGGTCCGAGATCGCCTCGAGAACCAGGATGCCGGCGGGCAGCAGCCGCACCCGTTCGCTGTCGAGCTCGAACCGGCGCGCGACCTCGGCGATCGGGGTCAGGGAGAGCACCCGAATCCCGCGCTCGAGGGTCTCGTGGGCGAGCTCGCCGCCAACGAGCCGCCGCAGCGAGGTGGCGGTGCCCCCCACGGCCACGGCGCTCTGGGCGGGCGGCGGTTGGAGACCCTCGAAGGTCGCGGCCACGTGCCGGCGGATCTGCTCCAGCTCGGCGCTCGACGGGGGGTCGGAGTGGAGGTAGGAGTCGGCGAGAAAGCCCGATCCGATGTGGAAGGACTCCGACCACTCCATCCGCCCGTCGGACTCGCCGATGGCGATCTCGCTCGAGCCGCCTCCCACGTCGATAACGGCGATCGTCCCTTCGGCGGGCCGCAGGAGGGTGCGCGTTGCGCCCACAAACGACAGCCGCGCCTCCTCCTCGCCCGTGAGCACGGTCAGGTCCATGCCGCCGGCCTCGGCAACTCCGCTCACGAGCTCGTCCCGATTCGGCGCGTTCCGGATCGCGGCGGTGGCCACCGCCACGATCTGCTCGGCGCCGACCTCGCGTGCCACCACGGCCTGCGTGCGCACGACCTCGGCGGTCTCGGCGATCTTCTCCGCCGGGATCGAACCGCCGTGCCCGAGGCTCCGGCCGATCCGGGTGAAGGCACGCTGCGTCACGAGCTCGCGCAGCGTCCCGTCCGCGGCGTCGGCCACCAGCAGCCTCGTGGTGTTGCTGCCGATGTCGATGCAGGCGCAGATCAAGCAGTGGGGGGAGCGAGCTCGGGGTGCGAGGCGTCCTCGAACTCCCGGAACAGGCCCGTGACTACGAAGGCTGTCTGCTCGCCGATGTCGACAGCGTTGTCGCCGATGCGCTCGATGCAGCGCCCCACGAGCATCATGTGCATGCCCCACTCGCGCTGGTCGGGATCGTCCCCGATCTCGAGCGCGCGGTGGAACACCTGGCGGTTGAGCTGGTCGATCTCGTCGTCTTGGCGGACGAGGTCCTGGGCCATCGCCACGTTGCGCAGCTCGAACGCCTGGCCGCATTGGATCACCTGCTGGCGGGCCTGGCTGCCCATGCGCTGGATGAGATCGAGGATGCTCGGGTCCACGGGGGGCTCGTGCCCGGCGAGCGGCACCAGCTTCGCCATGTTGACGCACTGGTCGCCCATGCGCTCGATGTGCTTGATCACGTGGAGGATCGCGGCCACGAGCCGCAGGTCGCCCGCCACCGGCGCCTGCAGGGCGAGCAAGGACAGAACCCCCTGGTGAACCTCGAGGTAGCGGCCGTCGATGCGGTCGTCGTCCGCGATCACCATGTTCGCCAGCTCGACGTCTTGGTGCTGGATCGTCTCGATCGCACGGTCGAGCGCGGTCACGACCATCGGCAGCGCGCCGAGCGCCTGCTTCTCGAGGCGCTCGAGCTCTTCCTGGAATGCAGAACGCGCCGTATCGGGCACCATCGCCTCCCTAGCCGACCTTGCCGGTGACGTATGCCTCCGTGCGTGGGTCGCTCGGGTTCGTGAAGATCCTCTCGGTGTCGTCGATCTCGACGACGCGTCCCGTGCGCTCCTCGGTCTCGCTGAGCTCGACGGTGAAGAAGGCGGTCCTGTCCGAGACGCGCGCGGCCTGCTGCATGTTGTGCGTGACGATCACGATCGAGTACTCGCGCTTGAGCTTGAGCATGAGATCCTCGATCTTGCCGGTCGAGATCGGGTCGAGCGCCGAGCAGGGCTCGTCCATCAGGATCACGTCGGGCTCGACGGCGAGGCAGCGCGCGATGCACAGTCGCTGCTGCTGACCGCCGGACATGCCGAACGCGTTCGTCTTCATGCGGTCCTTGACCTCGTCCCACAGCGCCGCGTGCGTGAGCGCGCGCTCGACGATCTCGTCCATGTTGCCCTTCATCCCGAGCACCCGCGGCCCGAAGGCGATGTTGTCGTAGATCGACTTGGGGAACGGGTTCGGCTTCTGGAACACCATGCCGATCCGCTTCCGCACCTCGACGGCGTCGACGCCGGAGTCGTACAGATCCTGCCCGTGATAGAGCACCTTGCCTTCCACGACCGCACCGGGGATCAGATCGTTCATCCGGTTGAGGCAGCGGATCAGCGTGGACTTGCCGCAGCCCGAAGGGCCGATCAGGGCGGTGATCTCGTTCTTCCCGATGTCGAACGTGACGCCGCGGACCGCGGGCTTCTTGTTGTAGGAGACCATCACGTCGTCGAGCGAGAAGATCGCCTCGCTGGGCTTGCGCTTCGTCTCCGGCACGCCTTCGACGGCCGGCGCCGCGCTGTCGCCGTGGAGCGAGCGGACCTCGAGCGGCTGGGTCAGCCCGCGCTGCTCTGTCTCCTCCGCGCGCTGCTCGTCGTGTTCCGTCACTCGGTCCGCCACTCTAGATCACCTACCACTTCTGCTCGTAACGGTTCCGTAGCCAGATCGCCACGCTGTTCATGAGGAGGAGCATGATCATGAGCAGCAGGATGCCCGCGGCCGCGAGGGGGCGATAGTCGTTCACGTCGTTGGAGGGCCTCGTGATCCAGTCGAAGATCTGGATCGGCATCGCCGTGAACGCGGAGTCGAGGCCCTCCGGGTTGAAGGCGATGAAGGTGGCGGCGCCGATGACGATCAGCGGAGCCGTCTCGCCGATCGCGCGGGCCAGGGCGAGGATCACGCCGGTGGCGATGCCGGGGATCGACGCGGGCAGCACCTGCCGCCAGATCGTCTGCCACTGCGTCGCCCCGAGCGCCATCGAGCCCTCGCGGATCGAGGGCGGCACGGCGCGGATCGCCTCGCGCGAGGCGACGATCACCACCGGCAGCACCAGCAGCCCGAGCGTCAGCCCTCCCGCGAGGATCACCGGGCCGAGTGACAGCGGGCCGCGCACCAGGAAGGCCAGGCCGAGGATTCCGTAGACGATCGATGGGACCGCGGCCAGGTTCTGGATGTTCAGCTCGATGAAGCGGTTGTACCAGCGCGTCTCGTCCGCGTACTCCTCGAGGTAGACGGCGGTCGCCACCCCAACGGGCACGATGAAGACGGCGCATACCCCCATCAGCCAGATCGTTCCCCAGAAGGCCGCCTGGATCCCCGACTGATCGGCGTTGATGGAGGAGAAGCTCGTGATGAAGTTCCACGTGAGGTTGCCGGCGCCGTCCACGACGATGTCGAAGAGCAGCACGCCCAGCAGCAGGATCGACACCCCCACACAAAGGAGCAGCCCGATCACGAAGCCGCGGTCCTTGGCGCGGTTCTTGGCCGAGGGCGTCCCGACCGGCTGAGCGTGCGCGCTCATTCGTAGATCTGCCTGTACTTCCGCACGAACCGGATCGAGATCAGGTTCATGATCAGCGTGATCACGAACAGCGTGGTCCCGACGGCGAAGATCGTCTTGTAGGCGATCGTGCCGGTGGCGATGTCGCCCTTGGCGGTCGAGGCGATGAAGGCCGTCATGGTCTCCATCGGCTCAAGCACGTTGACCCCCCACTGGGGGGTGAGGCCGGCGGCGATCACCACCACCATCGTCTCGCCCACCGCCCGCGAGAAACCGAGGACGGTCGAGGCGACGATGCCCGACAGGGCGGCCGGGAAGACCACCCGCATGCTCGTCTGCAGCTTCGACGCCCCGAGCCCGAACGAGCCCTCGCGGAGCGACTGGGGCACGGCCGCCATCGAATCCTCGGAGATCGAGGCCACGGTCGGCACGATCAGGAAGCCGATGATGATGCCCGCCGAGAGCCCGTTGAAGATGCCTACGTCGGAGCCCAGGATGCCGCGCAGGATCTCGGGGGTGAAGAAGGTCAGCGCGAAGTAGCCGAAGACGATCGTGGGCACGCCCGCCAGCACCTCGAGGGTCGGCTTGATGATCTTGCGCACTGTGGGCCGGGCGTATTCCGCCAAGTAGATCGCCGCCGCCAAGCCCAGCGGAACCGCCACGATCATTGCAACGGCACTGACCACGAGCGTTCCGAGCACGAGCGGCAGCACCCCGAAGGACGCCGGCTCGAACAGCGGTGCCCAGTCGGTGCCGAACAGGTAGTCCCCGATGCCGACCTCGCTGAAGAAGGAGATCGTCTCCTCGATCAGCGATACCACGATCAGGGTCGTGGTCAGCAGCGAGATGAAGGCCGCCAGCATCAGCAGCCCCTTGATGATGTCCTCTCCCCAGCGGCGGCGGGCCGCGCGGAGGCTCGGTACCTCCGCGCGGCCCTTTACTGCTGCTGCGTCACCGGCTTCCACCTAGCTGCCGCTTCCACCCAACGCGGTCTTGGCCTTGTCGGCCTGGGCCTGGCTCATCGGAACGATGGCGGAGGCCTCGGCGATGGACTGGTAGTTCTCGAGCACGTAGTCCATGAACGCCTTGACCTGGGGCTCCTTCAGAGCCTTGCCGCTCGGGTACATGAACAGCGGGCGCGAGAGCGGCTTGTACGAGCCGTCGGCGATCGTCTCGGCGCTCGGCGCGATGCAGCCGTCGCCTGCGTCCACCGACACCAAGCCAAGCTTGTCCTGGTTCTGCTCGTAGTAGGAGAACCCGAAGTAGCCGAGCCCGCCTTCCTCGCCCTCGACACCCTGGACCAGCACGTTGTCATCCTCCGAGGGCTGGTAGTCCTTTCGGGTGTTGCCCTCCTCACCGTTGATCTCCTCGGTGAAGAACTCGAACGTGCCGGAGTCGGTGCCCGGGCCGAACAGGCTCAGGGTGGTGTCGGGGAACTTGGGATCGATCTCGCTGAGCTCCATGACCTTCGATCCCTGCTCCCACAGCTGCTTGAGCTGCTTGGTCGTCATGCACTCGACCTTCATGCTGGTGTTCGTGACGACCGAGATGCCGTCGTTGGCGACCTGAGCCTCCTTCCAGGTCACGCCGTTCTTCTCGCAGATCGGCACCTCCTCCTCCTCGTCGATGGGACGGGAGGCGTCCGAGATGTCGGTCTCGCCGGCGCAGAACTTCTCGAATCCACCACCGGTCCCGGAGGTGCCGACGGTGATCCTCACGCCCGGATTCTGCGCCTGAAACTCTTCGGCCGCGGCCTGGGCGAACGGGCCGACGGTGCTCGAGCCGTCGATACGGATGCTGCCGGAGAGGTCGCCGCCGCCCCCGCCGCCTCCGCCGCTGTCGTCGTCGTCGTCGCCACCGCAGGCCGCCGCCCCGAGGGCGAGAGCGCCGCACACGGCGAACGCGAGGAGCTTCCTCATGCGGGTCTTCTCCTTGTATAGGGACATGTCGGCGCGAGGCTTTCAGCGACCCGCCACGAGTCTGTTATCGGGTTGTCGCCGCCTTGTGAAAAACGTGTGAAGAGACCTCAATCGGAGGAGAGCCGGTACCCGAAACCGAAGTGCGTGTGGATCAGCTGGCGGCCGGGACGCGCCTCCTCGAGCTTGTGGCGGAGCTTGCCCACGTACACGTCGACCGAGCGGTCGGACTTGCGGTAGGGCTCGCCCCAGACGACGCGGTAGAGCTCCTCGCGGCTGACGATGCGGTCGTGGCGCTCCGCGAGCGCCGTGAGCAGCTCCAACTCGCGAACGGTCAGGGGGAGGCGCTTGCCATTCAGCAGGGCCATGTACTCGCCGGGGCGGATCTCCAAGTCTCCGATGTGGAATCTCTCCTGGTTCGTTGCTGCCTCCATCGCCCGGCGACTGTTCCAGCTATGTGCGGAATGTCAGTTATCGGCACGTTGACGGCCTGTGAAAATGCTGTAAATCAAATCGGGGGCCGACTGGGCAGTCGCGTAGACTTCCGGGCGGATGTCGGAGCTCCGCCTCGCGATCCTTGACTCTGACTCGGGATTCGTGCGCGTTCTGGTCAAACGCGCCGGGGACCTCGGTTGGCAGTACCGCAGACTCGAGGCGCCACCGCGAACCGAGGAGTTCGTCGCCATGCGCGTGAACGCGATGGTCGTCGACCTCTCCCTGCTGGGCGCCGGCGCCTGGGATTTCCTCGAGCGGGTCTCTGCCGCGCTGCCCGGGCTCGGCATCGTCGTGTGCACCGGCCGCTCAACCGTTTCCCAGCGGGTGCGCGGGCTGCGCCTCGGCGCTGACGACTGGGTGACCAAGCCTTGCCATCCCGAGGAGGTGCTCGCGCGCGTGGAGGCCGTCGTGCGCCGGCGCAAGCGGGCCTCCGCGCGGGTCGAGAGCGGGCCGCTCGTGGCCGCCGAGCTGGAGATCCGCGCCGACCAGTTCCAGGCCTTCGTCCGCACGCAGAGCGTCGACCTCACTCGCCGCGAGTTCGAGGTCCTGCAGCTGCTCGCGCAGGCCGAGGGCAAGGTGCTCCAGCGCGAGGAGATCTATCAGGCGGTCTGGGGCTACGCGATGGCGCACGGGGACCGCTCGGTCGACGTCTTCATCCGCAAGGTGCGCCAGAAGCTCGAGAAGGCGTCGCCCGACTGGAGCTACATCCACACGCACTTCGGTGTCGGCTACCGGTTCGACCCGGAGCGCCGCGACGAGGCCGTCCTGGAGGTGCCGGCGGCCGGCGAGCGGATCGACGGCGAGAGGCCGCTCGACGAAGTGGCGCTCGGCGAGTCGACCCTCTAGCCGAGCCGCAACCAAGCGCCCGCAGGGCCGTTGCCATACTTCGGTCCCGCGATGTCCAGGAATCAGCGAATCATGCTGGTCGTCGCGGCTCTCGCCGTGGCCGTGATCGCGTTCGTGATCGCGAGCCCGGGCTCCGATGACGGGGACGGCGAGCAGGCCGCGCAGACGACCACGACGCAGGCCGAGACCGGGGGCGAGACGGAGACCGAGGCCGAGACCGAGACCGAGGCCGAGACCGAGACCGAGGCCGAGACCGAGCCCAGCCGAGCCCCAGCCGCCGCCCGAGCCTCCCGTGACGCGGGTACGGATCAAGGGGGGTCAGGTGGTGGGAGGCCCCAAGACGGTCGAGCTGGCGAAGGGCGACGCCGTCCGGCTCGTGGTCGCGGCCGACGCCCCGGACGAGATCCACGTCCACGGCTACGACATCACGAAGAACGCCGGCCCGGGCGCGCCCGCCCGCTTCGTCTTCAGGGCGGATCTCGAGGGCGTGTTCGAGGTCGAGAGCCACGTGGCCGAGGACGCGGGCCGGAACCCGCTCGTCGCGCGGCTGGTGGTGAATCCCTCCTGACGCACCCGTGATCCAGCTCGCGCACGGGCTGGTCGCCCGCTCCGACCTCCCGATCCCCGAGTGGCTGTTCGGGTGGGCCGCGGCGATGGTCCTGGTGGTCTCGTTCGTGGCGCTCGCGATCCTGTGGCCTGAGCCCAAGCTCGAGACGGAAGGCTGGCGGCCCCTCGCGGGGAGGCTCGGGAAGCTGCTCGCGAGCCGTCCGCTCGAGATCTTGTGCGGCACGATCGGCGCGCTCCTGTTGGGCGTCGTCGTCTACACCGGGCTCCAGGGCGTCCAGAGCTCGACCGCCAACTTCGCCCCCACGTTCATCTACGTCATCTTCTGGCTCGGCTTCGTGCCCGTGAGCGTGCTCTTCGGGGACGTGTTCCGCGCCTTCAATCCCTGGCGGGCGATCGCGCGCGGGGTGGCGTGGGTGGCCCGTACGGCGGCACGGGGAGAGCTGCCGGCCCCGCTGGCGTACCCCGAGAAGCTGGGCCGCTGGCCGGCGGCGGCCGGCATCTTCGCGTTCGCCGCGATCGAGCTGGTGGCCGCGAACGGCGACCGGCCGGAGAACCTCGCGATCGCCGCGCTCATCTACTCGGCACTCACGTTCATCGCGATGGCGCTCTACGGGATCGAGCAGTGGTGCGACCGCGGCGAGGCCTTCTCCGTCTACTTCAATCTCTTCTCGCGGCTGTCGCCGTTCGAGACACGCGCCGGCGAGGTCGGGCTACGCAAGCCATTATCGGGGCTGCCGGAGCTGCCGCGGGCGGTCGGCACCGTTCCGCTGCTCGCTGTGATGATCGGCTCGGTCACCTTCGACGGGGCGTCCGAGGCCGCGCCCTGGACGAACATCTCGCCCGACATCGCGCAGTTCTTCCAGGACCTGGGGCTCTCGCCCCAGAACTCGCTCGAGCTGGCCTTCCTGATCGGGCTGATCGGGGCGATCCTGCTCGTCTACGGCTTCTACCGGCTGGGAATCCTGGGCGCGCGCAGCGTGGGCGGCGGCTTCAGCGCCGACCGGCTCGCGAACGGCTTCGTCCACACACTCGTGCCGATCGCGCTCGCGTATGTAGCCGCGCACTACCTCACCCTGCTGCTCTTCCAGGGCCAGGCGATGGTCTTCCTGGCCTCCGATCCGCTCGGCGACGGCAGCGACATCTTCGGCACCGCGAGCAACCAGATCGACTACACGATCATCGGCGGCCAGGCGACCTGGTATTGGCAGGTGGGCTTCGTGGTCGTCGGCCACGTGCTTGCGCTGACCCTCGCCCACGACCGCGCGTTGGCCCTCTATGACGACGCAAAGCTGGCCGTTCGCTCCCAGTACTGGATGCTCGCCGTGATGGTCGGCTTCACGAGCCTGGCGCTCTGGCTGCTGTCCCAGGCGAACCAGTAGCGGCGCGGGGTGAGGCGCGGGCTCGCGGTCTAGGATGCCCGCACCAACGATCCAGGGGGTGACCTTGATGGAGGCCACGACGGCTCGCACGCCGCAGGAGATCTTTCAGCACCACGCCGAGGTGCTGATCGGGGGAGACATCGAGGGCATCGTCAGCGACTACGCAGACGACGCCGTGTTCATCACGCCCGCGGGGGTGCTGCGCGGCAAGGACGGCGTGCGCGAGGGCTTCGTCAAGCTGCTCGGGGACGTGCCCTCCGCCGACTGGGACGTGCCCACTCAGATCTACGAAGGCGATCTGCTGTTCATCGAGTGGAGCGCGGATTCGGAGAAGACCCGCGTGGAGGACGGCATCGACACCTTCGTGTTCCGCGACGGGCTCATCCGGGCGCAGACCGTCCGCTACACGGTGCTTCAGAAGTAGCAGGGACAATCAACGCGAGCGACGGGACTCATGGAACTGATCGTCACCTCTGCGTCACTTTTCTCGGTGCCGCGCGAGGACGGCGGTA
>CAVVWD010000034.1:0-17654 GCA_963751835.1 uncultured Thermoleophilaceae bacterium
TCCGCTTGGCCTTGAAGTTGCGTCCGCTGATGGTCAGCAGGTTGCCGACGCTGATCCGCATCGGCGTGACGCGCGTGATCGACGGCTTCGAGGCCTTCTTGCTCGTGGCGCCCGACGCAGCCGGCGCGCTCACGAGCAGGGCCGTGGCCGACAGGATGAGCAGGCAAATGGTGAAGAGACGGCGCATTGCCATACCCCTATCGACGGTCCTTGTCGCTGATTGAGTCCGAGCCCTCGCCCCTGGACACCTTCACCAGATCGGCGAGCACGGGCGGAACGGAGACGCGGCCGCGGGCGGCGTCCGCCACCGCGGCGCTGGCGATCTTCTTGTGCTTCTTCGAGGCGCTGGCCTTGGCGCTTGCCTTGGCCCCCACCTTGACGCGGCGAATCTCGTCGACGCGCAGCGTGTACGAGTCGCCCTCGTCGGTGGTGAACTCGTGCTCGGATCCCGGGCCGAGATACAGGGCGGCGCACTCGGCAGCGCTCGGCTTGCAGGTGCCTTCGCCGGCCGCCTGGAGCGTCGAGTCGACCATGAAGACCGCGTTGCCGGCCTTCTCGGTCACACCCATGAAGATGAGCAGCGGAGACTCGGCGTCCGGGAGCATGTCGAGCTTCCTCAGTCCCTTGACAGTCCGGGTTCGGTCGTTCGCGCGGAAAGTGACGTCGACGACATAGGTGTACTCGGGGGCCTTGGCCTCGTCGCCACCGCCCGTGCCGCCGCTGGGCGGCGTGTAGCCGCCGACGTCCGGCACCGTGGCGCCCCCGCTGCCGGGGGTCACGTCGACGCCGGCGGAGCCACCACCGGTGGAGCCGCCGGAACCGGCATCAGAGACGGGGCCGGCGCTCGTGGCCGTTGAAGGGGCTGAAACTGAAGAGCCCTCAGCCTGGCGACGGGCCGCCTCGAGCGCCTTGCGCGGCGGCGCGAAGGGGTTGCGCGGGTCGAAGGAGCTGAGCGAGGAGCCGGAGCCCTTGGCGAGCTCCTCGAGCTTCACATTGGCGAGCGCCGCGGGCCCCTCGGGCTTCTTGGGCTCGGCCGGCGCTGCGGCAACAGTCGCCGGGGCCGGCTCAGGCTCCTCGGCCTTCTTGGACAGCACGACCGGCGTCGCGACGAGCGCGGCCAGGAGCAGCGCAGCCACCGGCCAGAGCCGCTTCTCGCGCAGGTCGTACCAGAGGTCGAGCAGGAGAGTTCTTCATGACGGGTCAGGGGGTCGCAGTCGCGGTCGGGGCAACGACGGGGTCCGGCGTGCTCTCGGCAGGCGTGGTGGTGTCGGCGGGCGTGGTGGGCGCGGGACCCTGCGGGGTCGCGCCGGCGGTCACGCCCTGCGCCTGCGGGGAGAGGTAGATCGTGGCGTTCACCGTCGCCGTCAGGCTGGGGAAGTTCTCGGCGTCGCTCGCCCAGCTCACGCCCTCGACCGTGAGCAGGCGTCCGCTCACGAGGACGTCCTGGTTCGCGACGCGCACGAAGCGCTTCACGCGGTGGAAGAAGTCGGCCAGGTTGAAGAAGTTGCCCTCGAACTCGAGCTGGAGCGGCACGGTCTCGAGTCCCGCGGGAGCGGTGCCCCCGGCGGCGGGATCGCCGGCGGGCGCGGTACCGCCGCCCACGGCAAGGCCACCGTCGCCGGTTGAGGTCGAGGTCTGGGTGTCGACGTCGGTTTGCTCCGCCTCGTTCGTACGAGCGTCGGCCGTCTGCTGCGCGTTGTTCGCGGACTCGACCGCCCCGCCCGGAGCGCTCTGGGCGGTTTCGCCGCCGGCCTCAACGGGGGCGGTTTCCGAACCGGATCCCGTTGTGGGCGCCGGTGCCGCGGGAGCGCTTGCGACACGCTCGCCGGCCGTGATGTTCGTGAAGTGGATACCCGTGCCGGCCGCTGCGGCGTCGAGCTGCACGAGCAGGCTCGGCATGTCGACGCTCGACGGGATGGCCTTGCCGAGGCGGACGACCTGTGCGTAGCTCACCTCGAAGTTCTGCTGCGCGCCCTCGGCGGCCTTGCTGGCCGTGCGGGCCGCGTCGAGACGCTCCTGCTGCTCGGTCAGCGCGGTGGCGGCGGTGGACGCCTCCTCGCGCTTGGGGCTGAGGAGCAGGAACCAGTACGCGGCGAGCACCACGAGCGGAACCAGCACGATCAGGATCTTCTTGTCCCGTGAGCTCAGGCTCATGATCCACCTCCGAGGGAGGCAGGCACGCGATCCTCGCCGCGGGGCGCCTCACCAGCCGGCGCAGCCGGGCTGAACTTCAGGGTCAGGTCAAACTTGTAGCCCCCGCCGCAGCTCTCGATGCCGGCTGCGCCCGTGCTGTCCTCCTCCTTGGTGGAGGAGCCGAGCTCGACATCCTCGACGCGATGCAGCTGGCGCAGCCGCACCATCAAGCGCGCTGCGTCGGACTGACTGGGCGTGCAGCCCGTCAGGTTGGCGGTCGGAGAGCCCGTGGCGGGCGCCCCCGTCGGGGCCGGTGCTGCAGCCGTGCGGTCCCCGCTGCGGCCGCTACGCCGGTCGTCGAGGCGTCTGCGCTCTGCAGCCAGCTATCGGCGGGGATGACCCGCGCCAGCTCGCGCATGAAGCGCTCCCAGTCGAAGCGGCTCGCGGCCACGCCGGCCACGGACTGCATGCGGGTCTGCGCGATCGAGGCGAAGTCGGCGAAGTTGCCCTTCTGCGCGGCCTTGGCCTCGAGCCGGTCGGCCTCGACGCGGGCGGCCTCGGTCTCGTTCTGACGCTCGGTCACCGTGTTCGAGGTGAGCACGTAGCCCACGACCATCGCCAGCAGGAGGGCGAGCACGCCAAGCGCGGCGTGGGCGCTCTTGCCGCCACCGTCGGACGATGTGCGGCGGCGCTGGTCCTGCGGGACGAGGTTGACGGGCCTCACGCGGACGCTCCCAGAGCCAGGCCGGCCGCCACCGTGTAGCGGTGCGGGTCCTCATCCGGCCCGAGGCCGGACGAATCGATCTGACCGAGCGGCGACGCGGCCTCCACCGGGATGCCGAGCTCGCTCGGCCACGCTCTCGACGAGCGCGCCATCAGAGGATCCCGGGCCGGACAGCACGACCTCGCCGACGGGCTTGGCCTGCGGCTGGGTCATGTAGAAGTCGATCGACAGCCGGATCTCGTCTGCGAGCTGTGAGCCGGCGTCCTCGTCTTCCCAGACCGCGGACAGCGGCCGGGTGAAGAAGCAGGTTGTGCCGACGGCGATCGCGAGGTTGCTGACGCCGCCGAGGTGGCAGAAGACACGGGCGGTGCCGTCGTCGCCGTCGGCCGAGGCAGCGGCGAGGGTACGGACGAGCGCGAACGCGTCGAGGTCAATACCCTCGGGCCGGAGGCCGGCCTTCCTGGCCGCCTCGAGCAGCGCGTCGATCATCGAGCGCCGGGCGGCCACGAGGACGACCTGCATGCGCGCCGTGCCGTCCATCGCCTCGGCGTAGCCGGCGACCTGATAGTCGAGAATGGCCTCGTCGAGCGGCATCGCGATCGCCTCGGCCGCCATGAAGTGGACAGCGGCGTCGCGCTCCTTGGGGTCCTCGATGCGCGGCAGCTCCACCACGCGGACCACGATCTGCTGGTTCGCCACGCCGAGCCGGACGCTCTTGGGGAGCCCGGCCTCCTGGACGAAGCGCTTCAGCGCGTCGGCCAGGCCGTCGCGGTCCACCACCTCGCCGTCACGGACGAGGCCGCCCGGCAGCTCGAGGCTTGCGCCGCGCACGACACGGCCGGAGTCGACCTGGGCGGCGGCGAGGTAGCGGCCGTCGATGTCGAGACCGACAACGCCGCGTTCTGAGTTCTTTCGGAGGGAAAACGTCATCGAAGTTCTCAACCGTTATCGACGCCGCGTTGGACGGCATTAGGCCCAATCGCGAAATGTCCAGATCCGCTGGACGGATCGCGGACGCCGGGGCTACCCGTTGAGGAAGTTGTCCTCGTAGAGCTCGATGAGCTCGGGCCCGGCGAGCACCGCGACGATGCCGCCGAGGGCGAGGAACACCCCGAAGGGGACGGCTTTCTTGCGAGCGGCGGCGCCCTCTCGCGCGATCATTGCGAGTCCGACGATGGAGCCGGACAGGAACGCCACGAGCAGAGCCGGGATCACCGACAGGCCGAGGTAGAGACCCATCGCGCCGGCGAGCTTGACGTCCCCCATCCCCATGCCGCGCGGGTAGGCGAGCACGGCGACGAACAGGAAGAGGAAGGCCCCCGCGCCCGCAATCAGGTGCTCGACCAGATCGCCGCTGTCCACGATCGCCGTGGCCACCAGTCCGTAGGCGGCCATCGGGTAGACGATCCTGTTGGGCAGCAGCCTGTGATCGAGGTCGATGCCGGCCAGGGCGATCAGGCAGGCCACGAACGGCAGCTCCAGGACGAGGTCGTTGTCGAAGCCGCGCACGGCCACGACGGCGCCGAAGGCGACGGCGGTGAGCAGCTCGACGGCCGGGTAGCGCGGCGAGATGCGCGCTCCGCAGCGCCGGCAGCGGCCGCGGAGCAGCAGCCAGGAGATCACCGGCACGTTGTCGTACGGCGCGATCGCCGCCTCGCACGACGGGCAGCGCGACCCCGGGTGCACGAGCGACATCTTCAGCGGCACGCGGTGGATGACCACGTTCAGGAAGCTGCCGATCACCGCCCCGAGGGCGGCGGCGATGCCGATTTCAGCTGCGGCGGCCATGGTCTCCACTCAAGCTATTCGGCAGCTTGGCTCGGTCCCCTTAGGCGCAACCGGCGCGCCCGAGTGCCAGCCGTGAGGCGCGCCGCTCAGGTCCCCGGCGTGAGCTCGCGCCAGCTGTTCTGCACCAGGCCGGCGGTGCCGTAGGTCTTGAGCACGGCGAAGGCGTCCCCGTCGAAGATGATGTTGAACTTGTCGGAGCCCGCCTCCACGCCGCCCTTCCCGTCCACCGACACGCCTCCCATCAGGGTCCCGTTCGCGTGCATGATGAACCTCGTCATGGTGTTTTGTCCGTCCGGCGGGTTGAGCATGTACACGAGGCCGTAGTAGGTCGCTTGTTTCCGCCGAGCTCCAGGATGCCGTTCGTGAAGATCACCAACCCGGGCGAGCTCGGCGCGTGTTGTAGTCGTCCTTGTACTTGTCGCAGGTGATCGTGGAGGTCGTCTCCACGAACACGACCTTCCCGGTGAGGCTCTGCGGGCACGAGGTGTAGTAGGTGCCGTTCGCGATCGCCTCGGCCCTGAACCGGGCGACCTGCGCCGGCGTCATCGAGTTCGGGGTCGTCGGCACGGAGTAGACCCTGTCCGGGGACACCTGACCCTTGTCTCGCTCGTACCCGATGCACGCCGCTTCCGCCTGACGGCTCGTCCGGGCCGGGCGTACAGCGGACGACGACCTGGGAGCCCGTGGCCGAGTTCCCCTGCGTGTCCACGATCACCTTGTTGCCGTTGTTGGAGGTGTAGAAGTGCCCCGCGGTGATCACGTTCTGGGCGACGGACTCGCCGAGCTCCTCGCGCTGGAGCAAGCCGACGATCGAGCGGGTGCGGCCCTTGGCCACCCCGTCGGCCCGCACCCAGAGCTTCCCGTCGCCGTTCGCGTCGTAGTTGGGCTGCGCGTCCGTGGTGGAGTCGTAGTCGGTGCCGGTGGCCGGGCTGCCGTTGTCGCGCACCCTGATCGTCCATCGGGCGCCGGAGGACAGGTCGGGAAGCGCCGGACTGTCCAGCGCGCTCCGAAGATCGCTCGGCGTCGGGCACCCGCGCGTCCCGGCCGCGGTCGTCTCCGTGCACTGCGGTCGGGGTACGGGTTCGCCGCCGTCGGCCAGTCCTGCCCGAGGACGAACGCCTCGGCGTAGAGGGCGGACTCGCCGAGGTTGAAGGACGAGTCTCGCTCGCGCTCCACGCGCGATTGCGCCTGCTGGGTGTCGACGGTCGCGTAGGTCGCCAGGCCGATGCCCATCATGAGGCTCATGACGATCACCGCGGTCACGACGACCCAGCCCTCCTCGCGCCGGAGGTTGTTGACGATGCTTCTGATCATGACGGGTGAGCACGTCCCATTGGTCGGATTGCAGGTCCACTTCGATGTGGCGGTCAGTCCGCCTGGATCCCTCACCAGGAGGGTGAATGTCTGGATGCCGTTGCCGGCTGAGGCTCGGGAACGTGTAGTCGAGCGTCACGCCCCTGCCGATGCATCCCAGGGCGTCGGTCGGAGCTGCAGGTGGTGTCGGCGAGGTCCGGGTTCGCGCCGCTGAACCAGGTGTAGAAGAGCGTCCGGCCCTCCGGGTCGGTGGAGCCCGACCCGTTCAGGAGGAAGCGCCGCGTGCCGGTCCCGCCCGAGGCGACGCTGAAGGAGGCCGTCGGGACCTGGTTCTGGTTCCTCAGGTAGACGCCGGTCGAGATCCGGCTCTCGAGGGGCCGGCGGTCGGGGTCGACATCCACGAAGACGTCGCTCCGAAGGAGGGTGATCTTGGGCAGCTGCGGACGTGGGCGCGTTGAAGTAGAAGACCGGGCGGTCCTTGCCGTTCACCCTGTTCACGACGTTGTCGGCGACCACCGTGGTCGTTGCCCAGTCGCCGGAGCCGGTCGGCCCGGGACAGCTCGCCGTGGACGGGACGGCCGGATCCGGCGCTCCCGCGCCGGCGCCCGCCTGGGTCTGCATGTAGAGCGTGCCGTTGCCGGGCGATGCCGGAGCGTCCGTCTTCAGGCAGTAGCGCACCCGCCGGCGTGACGGCTCCGCGGTCTTGAACACCAGGTCGTAGCTCGACGCCTTGTCGATCGAGTTCGGGCTCGTCGGCGTGGGGAGCGCGAGGTTCCGAAGCTGCTGCGCCAGCCGGTCGATCGCGGTGCGGGCGATGTCCTGGGCGTCGTTCTGCTCGTTGTTGACCTTGTTGGTCGTCCAGAACCCCTCGATCGAGGTGAGCGTCGCCCCGAGCACGATGATCATCAGGGTCGCGGCGAGCAGCAGCTCGATGAGCGTGAACCCGCGTTCTTCGCCGAGATGCGCGGCTCATCGGCGCGTCGACCGGTCCGGTCGGCGCCGACTCGTCGAAGAAGGTGTCGACCGCGGAGACGTAGTAGGTGTGGCCGCCGGCGCCCGGGTTGCTGTCGGTCCAGCTCAGGGTCACGCCGTCTCCGGTCTTGTCGTAGCGATCCGCGTACGCGGTGCCGTCGCGGTAGATCCGGTAGAAGCGGATTCCCGTCGGGATCGCTCGAGGCCTCCCAGCTGATCACGGGCAGCCCGCCGGACGTGGTCGCGCTGACCGGGGGCGGCGCGGTGGGTGGCTGGTTGCCGCCCGGTACGATCGATCGGGCATGGCGGTGCCGCTCGGTGCCCTCTCGGAGGGTGCCGGTCGAGGGGTCGCGATCCACGGCGACCGCGTAGTAGTCGTAGGTCCCCGGGCAGCGGGTTCGGGTCGAAGCAGGAGGTCTCGATCGTGAGCGGGCAGACCTGCGGATCGGCGGACTGCGACCCGACCTCCTTGCGGTAGACGCGGTAGCCGACGATGTCTCGCTCCGGGTTGGCCTTCCACTGAAGGTCCACGATCGGGGGCTTGTCCGGGATGGACCCTGGCCGGGCGGGTCGTTGTAGCCGCCCTCGAAGCCGCAGGTCTCGAAGGGCAGCGAGCGGTTGACCGTGAGCGTCAGCGCCCTGCGCTGGCCCTGGATGCCGTTCGAGTCGAACGCTTGCCCGCCGACGAGGTAGTTGCCGTCGAGTGTCCAGTTCGGCGGCGTCGGCGCAGGAGAACGTGCCGACGGTGCGTAGATCCCAGTCGAACGTCCAGCTCGTGGAGGACCCGCTCGGCGTCGCGGTGGCGTCTCCCCGCGAGTTGGCGTCGTCGACCTGCCAGTGGAACGCCGCCGCGGGCGAGGTGGTCGCGGCGAACGAGACCTTCGTGTTCGACGCGCTCGGAACGACGCTGATCGGCGTCGCCGGGCAGGTCGTGCTCAGCGGTCGCGGGAAGCCCGGTCACGCAGAACGTCTTCACGCTCGGCCCCAGGCTGCCGCTCGGGTTGATGATCAGCGTCGTCTGCCGAACCGACGGCTTGAGCGCCCCCACCGACCACGTCGATCCTCACGTCCATGCGACGCAGGTCGTCGGGGTTGCCGTCCGTGGTTCCCGTCGTGCTCGAGCTGGCGCAGAAGTCGCCGCCGGCGTGGTCCCCGAAGCCGTCGTTGGGGTCGTCGACCTTGCAGACGGGCACCGCGCGTGACCGTGTAGTTGATGCCGCGGCGGTCGATCTGCCAGCCCGGCGCGGAAGCATCGCTGTCGGCCAGCCCCGGCTGGCTTCTGGAGCTCTCCGACGATCTCCGTCGGGTTCAGCTTGTCGTAGTCGACTGCGCGCGCCCCGTCGAGGATCTCCCGGGCGAGGTTGGTGCCGCCCTCCCGGCTCTTGGTCTTCGCGGTGGCGAAGTTGGCGCCGTCGATCAGCGAGACGACGCCGAGCACCCCGACGAGCAGGATGAAGATGGCGACGAGCACCTCGATGAGGGTGAATCCGCGCTCGTCGGAGCGAAGTCGGGGGGCCGGCATCCCTTTGCCATCGGCCCGGTGCTCCCGCCGCTTGACCGTTCCGGGCCCCGTCTGGACGCGCGTCGAGGTCCAAAAAAGGCGGAAGGCGGGCCCGAGGGCCCGCCTTCCGTTACTTCAGGCTGCTGGTCGCTGAACGCAACGAGGCGGGCCGAAGCCCGCCTCGTCGGCGTGCGATGTGCAGCCGCCGGTGCCGCGCCGAGCGTGCGGCGTGGGCGCAGCCGCCGTCGTCCTTCGTGATGCGTGAACGTGCGTGCCGGACTTCGACTCGGCGTCGATCGACGTAGCCGTCTGGCCGTCGAGCGCGTCACGCTGCCACCGTCGCCGGCGGCCGGCGTGCCGTCGACGAGCGGCAGGCCGGTCGGTGCCGGCGCTGCGGCGAGCGTGACGCAGTCGGCGTAGTTCTGCGTCGTCGCGTGTAGCACGACTCGACGTGCGAGACCAGGTTGCGGGCGTTGGACTTGGCGTCGGCGTCCTGGGCCTTCGTCCGCTGGCCGAGGAACGCCGGCAGCGCGATCGCGGCCAGGATGCCGATGATCAGGATGACAACGAGGAGCTCGATGAGCGTGAAGCCCTTCTCCTGGTTGTGAATACGCTCGGAAAGCTTCCGCAGCATGTTTGTTTCCTCCTTGAGGAACTTGTTGGTCTAGGTGCCAGCCGCCTCGGTCGTAGCCCCATCGAGGATTTGTCGTCCTCGGTGGCAGCTCGGCCGACTCCCTGTGCGGGACTCCCGGACCTTGCTCCCCCGCCTGCTGGCGATTCGCTTGGCACCGTGGGCCTCTGGCTTCATCCCGTGATCGACTCAGGGCGTTCCAGCCTTTAGACCGATGCACCTCAACTGGACTCGTCCATTCGTCCAGTGCACCGCGGCGGCCGGGGCGCTCGACGAGGGCGACGGTGCCCACGGAGCGCGCGCGGGCGCGAAGCTAGCATCGGATTCGTGCACATCCGCCGCGCCCTGCTGTTGTTCGCGATCGTCCTCGGGCTGGGGGCGCTCGCCGCGTCGATGTCGCGGCCGGGGGACGAGCAGCCGGCGCGCGACCCGCGCAGACCGCCCCGGCCACCGCCCCGGACGCTCAGGCCACCCCCGAGGCGTCACCGGGCGAGGCGGCGACCGAGCTTGCCGCGACCGCCGACACGATCGAGTTCGACGCCTCGGAGCCTCAGCGACGCGGACTCGAGGTGGGCCGGGCGGCCAGCGTCGAGGTCGCGGTCGACCAGGCGGGCCTCGTCTCGATCCCGCTGCTCGGCGTGAGCGACTCCGGGGACGAGTTCACGCCCGCCCGGTTCGACGTCCTGGTCAACGAAGCGGGCCGCTACCCGATCGAGTTCGCGCCCTCGGCCGGTGACGAGGAGCGCCGCGCCGGAACGCTCGTGGTCACGCAGCCGAGCGGGTGAGGCGGACGACGGCGAGCCCCCGCCGTGCCCTGCTGGCGGGGCTCGCGGCCCTGCTCGCCCTGGCGGGCTGCTCCGACGAGGCCGACCAGGCTGTCCGTCCGCTCCACCGAAGTCGAAGACAGCGACAGAGCCCGCCCCGCAACAGCAGCAGCCCGCTCGTCCTCGCCCGGTCCGGTGCCCGCCCGCCCTCGCGAACTGCTCGACGGCGAGCGGACGGATCATCTACGTCGAGCGCGTCGACCCCGACGGCGACGGCGACGCCCACTTCGTGATCGCCTCATCCGACTCGATCACCGCGCCCGGCATCTCGGTCATCGACCTCAAGAAGAGCCTCCGCCCCTCCCCTCTGCCCGGCCCCGGCGACTGGATCAGCGCGGCCGGCCCGGTCTACCAGGGCTCGCACGGCCAGAGCCAGATCGAGGCCGTTCGCGTTCAGGTGCGTCGCCGCAACTGAACCTCGCGCAGCTCGATCGCGTCCGCGGACGCGAGCAGCATCGTCAGCCCGGTCCGTGGGTCGCGCGGCGACACGCGCGCCTCGCGCAGCACGATCGCCGACCAGGCCCGCCCGGCGTCGAGCTCGGGTGCGATCTCCTCGGCCAGCTCCCGCGGCACCCAGCCCACCTGCTCTCCCCCACCCGGCCCGTGCACCGCGATCGCGTTCGGATCGTGCTCATTCTCCGGGTCGCGCCGTAGCTCCAACTCAGTTCCCGGCCCGAGCTCCTGCGATTCGAGCGCCTCGCCGTGATGGCGCGCCGCGCCGGCCACGCCCGCCACCCGGAGCCCGCGCTCAACAACCTCGTCCGCATCGCGCGCGAGAAACCGTCCCGACTCGGCGTCCACGAGCGAGTAGCCCGAGAGCCACACCACGCCGCCGTCGTCGGGATACCAGTAGCGCTCCTCGAAGCTCACGTCCACGACGACGCTCATCCCACCCGGCTCCCCGTGCCCACCCGGACGCGCCGTTCATCGCGGAAGAGCCTCAGCGCAAAGGCGCCCGCCGGGTGCTCCCGGAAGGCCCGCAGGTCACCGGCGATCGGCTCGGGCAGCTCCTCGGGCTGAGGCAGCCGCACGCCGTACTCGGGCGGCACCGTTACCGGCGCCGCCAGACACGCGAATGTCAGGTCCGCGGCGGTGAACCGCTCGCCACACAGATACGGCCGCCCGTCGGCGAGGCGCTCGGCGACCTCGTCGAATGCCCGCAGGACGCGTGGCTCGTCGTCCCGGAACGTGGTCGGGCCGATCCCGAGCTCGCGCTCCCCCCAGCGCTTGGCCACGGGCCAAAGCAGCCTGAAAGCGCGGTCCTCCCAGGCCGGCACCCCCTGGTTGTTCACGGGCAGCATCTCCTGCTTGCGCGGCAGCATGTGCGCGTACATGAGGCGGCGTCCGTCCGGGCCGAGGCCGGCGTCGAGCCGGCGGCTGATGCCCACCACCTCGTCGCGCAGCTCGCCGTCAGCCGGAAACAGGCGCTCGCTCTCCTCGAGCCGCGCGTCGGCGTAGCGCAGGATCTCCTCGGACTCGCCGAACACGCCCTCGTCCGCCACCAGCACCGGGACCGTCCCGCTGCCGCCCGCCCGCCGCGAGGCGATCCGGTGGATCCCCTGGACGTGGCGCTCCTCGCGGTAGTCGAGCCCGGCGCGCTCGAGCGCCCAGCGCGCCTTCTCGCAGAAGTGGCTGATCGGGATCGTGACGAGGCGCCGCACGCGCCAATGATGGCGCGTGCGGCGGGCAGCCTCAGGCCACCGCCACCGGCACCTCCGCGGGCGGCCGCATCCCGGTGGCGACCCCCACGCGGTTCCACGCGTTGATCGCGATGATCGCCCCCATCAGGTTCCCGAGCTCCTGCTCGGGGAAGTGGCGCGCGGCCTCGGCGTAGACCTCATCGGGCACCCCTTCGGCGGGGAGCAGCGTCATCGCCTCGGTCAGCGCGAGCGCGGCGCGCTCGCGCGCGTCGAAGAACGGGGTCTCGCGCCAGACCGCGAGCGTCCAGATGCGGCGCTCGTCCTCGCCGCCCGCGCGCGCGTCGCGCGAGTGCTGGTCGACGCACCACGCGCAGCCGTTCAACTGCGACGCCCGCAGCCTGACCAGCTCGCGCAGGGCGGGATCGAAGTCGACGCTGTTGTCGAGGGCGTCGATGGCGCGGTAGACCTCACGCGCCGAGGAGGACATCGGGCGTTCGGTTGATTGTCATGCGACACAGTTTCGCGACAATGTGTATCAGTGAACAGAGCCACATCAAGGCAAGAATCCTGGTCCACTTCCGGCGCCCAACGCTCCAGCTTGCACTCGATCGCGGAACCGGTCGCCGCGACGCCATCGAGACCTCCCTGCGCGCCGCGATCCGTGAGGGCCGGCTCGCTGCCGGCACCCGCCTCCCCTCCACGCGCGCGCTCGCGGCCGACCTCGGCCTCGCGCGCGGAACCGTGGCGGAGGCCTACGCGCAGCTCCAGGCCGAGGGCTACCTCACGGCGCGCCGCGGCGGCGGCACCTGGGTCGGCGAGGTCGCGGCCGCGAAGGCGGCGCCGCCGCGCGGCACCGCCCCCGCCCCCACCAGCGGCCCGCTTCAGCTTCCATCCCGGCCTCCCCGACCTCACCGCCTTCCCGCACGCCGCCTGGACGAGCGCGCTGCGGCGCGGCCTGCGCGCGACACCCGCGGCGAGCCTCGGATACGGGGACCCGCGCGGACGGCCCGAGCTGCGCGAGGCGCTCGCCGACTATCTCTCGCGCGCGCGAGGAGTGGTCGCCGACCCCGAGCTGATCGTGGTCTGCGGCGGCTTCCGGCACGGGCTGTCACTGCTCGCGCGGGTGCTGCGAGCGAAACGTGCCAGGCGCCTCGCGATGGAGGAGCCCTGCGTCGACGACCACCACACGGTCGCCCGCGGCGCGGGCCTCCTCACGTCTCCGCTTCCCGTCGACGACCTGGGCGCGCGGACGGACCTGCTCGACACCACGAACGCAGCCGCCGCGGTTCTCGCTCCCGCGCACCAGTTCCCGGTCGGCGCGGTCCTCCATCCCGAGCGGCGCGCCGCGGCGGTCGCCTGGGCGCGCGACCGCAGCGGCCGGCTCCTGATCGAGGACGACTACGACGGCGAGCTGCGCTTCGACCGCCCGCCGATCGGCGCGTTGCAGGCCCTCGACCCCGACCGCGTGGCCTACGGCGGCACGGCGAGCAAGACGCTCGCGCCGGGGCTCCGGCTCGGCTGGCTCGTCCTGCCCGAGGCACTGCTGGAACCCATCTCGGCGCTGCGCGAGGCCGAGGACCTGCACGTGCCGGCGCCCGACCAGATCGCCTTCGCGGAGCTGCTCGGCTCCGGCGCATACGAGCGCCACGTGCGCCGGATGCGGGCTCGCTACCGCCTCCGGCGCGACCGGCTCGTCGCGATGCTGTCGGAACGCGCGCCCGCGATCACGCCGGTCGGTATCTCGGCGGGGCTGCGCGTGCTGCTCGAGCTGCCCGCACGGGGCCCCTCCGCCGAAGAGCTGGCCCAACAAGCGTCAAAACGCGGCATCGAGCTGTTCCCGGTCGGCAACTTCCACCACCACGGACCACCGGCCCGGGACGGCGTGGTGCTGGGCTACGGGGCGCTCCCGGAACACGACTTCGAGGCTGGACTAAAGGCGCTCGGAGACCTGCTCGCCGAGTCAGTAAGGGGCTGACTCCGCGGCCCGCCCAAGGTAAGGGGTCATCCGCTGCAAATTGCCGATGTAAGGGGCGCCCCTCAGCGTCAAATTAGAGCTCGTGGAAACCGGCAATCTGATGGTTGATGCGCAAACCGCGTTCGCGCGCGCCCAGTGGCGGCGCCGCGGCGCCCGCGCGGCGAGCTGGCTGCGACGCCGCGGGGATTCGACTCGCCTGGAGCACATCGAGCAGAAGCTCGGAGCGGTGCCCCCGGCGAGGCGCAGGAACGTCGGCCTCGCGGCGGTCCCGCTCTGCTCGATCGTGGGCACGGTGGAGGCCTCCAAGGCGCGCAGGTTCGACAGCAGCTTCCGGCCGCCGCCGTCGAGCCGCTACCGCTGGGAGCGGCTTTGGATCGCGGCCCGCCGAGGGGCGCCGCTCCCCCCGATCTCCGTCTACCGCCTCGGCGACCGCCATTACGTGGACGACGGCCACCACCGCGTTTCGGTGGCGCGCGCCCTCGGAATGGCGGCGATCGACGCCGAGGTCACGGAGCTCGGTCGCACCCGCCTGTGATTGGACGAGGGGCCAAGCGACTCTGGCCGGACGGCCATGGACGCAGGCGCAATAGAGCTGTAGATCGACCGCATGCAGGCGGTCAGGAGCGCGCGTCCAGAGGACTGTGAGGCGATCGCTCGCATCTACAACGAGGCGATCGCCGAGCGGCGCTCGACCTTCGAGACCGGCGAGCGCTCCCCCGCCGACATCGAGAAGTGGCTCGGATCACCCGCGCACCCGGTCTTCGTCGCGATCCACGGCGGCGCCGTGGTCGGTTGGGCGCGAATCTCGGCCTACAGCGAACGCGCCTGCTACGCCGGGATCGGCGAGGCCAGCGTGTACGTTCGCGCCTCCGAGCGCGGCCGCGGCATCGGCGGAGCGCTTGCGTCGGCGCTCAGGCGAGAGGCCGCTCGCGCCGGCTTCCACAAGCTCGTGGGCAAGCTCTTCCTGGACAACGACGCGAGCCGTCGCATGGTCGCCCGGCACGGGTTCCGCGAGGTCGGTGTGCATCGCCGGCACGGCACGATCGACGGCAGGTGGCGCGACGTCCTCATGGTCGAGCTGCTCCTGGGAGCAGCTAGCGACACAGCTCGGCCGGCAGGCCGAAGCGCTCGAGGAGCGACGGCGCCCGGAACGCCGTGACGGCGCCGATCGCCTCGCCGTGCAGGGTGAGCACGTCCAGCGCGATCGGGCGAAAGCTTCGGGCCGCGTCGTCCCAGCGGTAGGCCCCGATCGCGGGCTGGCAGTTCGCGCTCGCCGACAGGTAGCGCAGCTCGGTACAGGGCGGGGCGGGGATCAGCCACGACGCGGCGATCTCTCGGCGCCCGCGGTACAGGCGCGCGTAGGGCGGCATGGCGAAGGTCGCGTCCTGGCTGAGCATGGCGAGGATCCCGTCCACGTCGCCCCTCTCGAACGCGTCGATGAAGCGCTCGACGAGCCTGCGGACGCGCGCGCTGCCGAGCGAGCGGACGGTGGCCTGCTGGCTCCGCTCGGGCAGCCGCTTCTCGACCGTGGCGCGGGCGCGCTGAAGGGAGCTGTTGACGGACGCCACCGTGCTGTCCATCGTCTCGGCCACCTCACGCGCCGAGAAGCCGAGCACCTCCCGCAGGACGAGCACGGCACGCTGGCGCGGGGGCAGGTGCTGAAGGGCGGCGATGAAAGCGAGCTCGACCGCCTCGCGCCGCTCGTAGCGGGCCTCCGGACCCGCGAAGCCGTCCTCGAGCCCCAGCTCGCCGTCGGGATAGGGCTCTATCCAGGCGGCTTCGGCGAGCGACTCACCGGGTTCCTCCTCCGTGCCGGCGAGCGCCCCGTGGTCGATCGGGAGCGCACGCTTCTGCCGGTTCGTGAGCGCGTCCAGGCAGACGTTCGTCGCGATCCGGTAGAGCCAGTTTCTGAGCGAGCTGCGGCGCGACAGTCGCGGCAGGCCCCGCCAGGCGCGCAGGAGCGTCTCCTGCAGGGCGTCCTCGGCGTCGTGGAGCGAGCCCAGCATCCGGTAGCAGTGGGCGTGGATCTCGGCGCCGTGACGCTCAACGAGACCCCGGTAGGCCTCCGCGTCGCCGTCGCCCGCCGCCTCGACCAGCCTGGTGTCAGGTTCTCCCGCCACTTTGAGCCAAGACCGGCTCGGTGCCACAAACTCATCGGTCGAGGCGATGA
Organism: uncultured Thermoleophilaceae bacterium; assembly: GCA_963751835.1. GTDB lineage: Bacteria > Actinomycetota > Thermoleophilia > Solirubrobacterales > Thermoleophilaceae > JACVRW01. The sequence goes on from CAVVWD010000034.1 coordinate 15,673, forward strand.
GTTGGCTCGAACGCCCCCGTCTTACATGTAGGAGCCAATGATCTTTCTAATGGAAACCAGCACCACGACGATGCAGTTCGCACGGGAGGTGGCGATGATCAGCGGGGTCAGCAAGGTCGTCGTGCCCGTCGACGACCAGGAGCGCGCGAGGGACTTCTGGACGACAAAGCTCGGGTTCGAGGTCGTCAGGGACGAGTCCTACGGCGACGAGCGCTGGGTCGAGGTCAGGCCGCCGGACGGCTCGCCGGTGCTGGTGCTCAGCCCCCGCGCGGCCGCCGAGCCCCGCAACGAGGTCCCCGACCAGCTTCCGCATTCGCCCGTCCTCTTCAACTGCCCGGACATCGAGGCCACCTACGTCAAGCTCAGGGAGCGCGGGGTGAGGTTCCCGGTGCCGCCGGCGCGGATGCACTTCGGCTGGTGGGCGCTCTTCGAGGACGACGACGGCACGCGCTACGCCCTCGGCCAGTGGGATTGACGCGGCACGGCATGAGAACGCAATTGGCACCAGAGTGGCACGCGCTTCGGGACGCCCTGGATGGAGAGCTCATCCTCCCGGGAGCGCCGGACTACGAGCAGGCGCGCAGGCCCGCCATCCCCCGCTTCGGCGATTCGCATCCACGAGCGGTCGTCCGCTGCAGGACGACCGCGGACGTCTCCGAGGCGCTCGCGCTGGCGCGGCGTGCCGATCTCGACGTGGCGATCCGGAGCGGCGGACACTGCTTTGCGGGACGCTCCTCGGGCGACGGGATCGTGCTGGACGTGTCGCCGATGCGCTCCGTGTCCTACTCCGACGGCGTCGCCACCGTCGGCGCGGGCGCCCGGCTCGGCGAGGTCTACGACGCCCTCGACGACCACGGCGTCACGATCGCCGCGGGTTGCGGGCCCGAGGTCGGCATCGCCGGGCTCACGCTCGGCGGCGGGCTCGGGATCCTCGGTCGCAAGTACGGCCTGACAGCCGATCAATTGATCGGAGCTCGCGTGGTGCTGGCCGGCGGCCGCGTCGTGGACTGCGACGAGCACCACGACGAGGAGCTCTTCTGGGCGCTCCGCGGGGCCGGCGGCGGCCAGTTCGGCGTCGTGACCTCGCTCGTGTTCCGGACCGTGCCGGCGCCTGCGGCGACGAGCTTCCACCTCGTCTGGCCGGGGGAGGCCGCCGCGGCGCTGATCGAGGCCTGGCAGTCCTGGGCGCCGGACGCGCCCGACGAGCTGGCCGCGAGCCTGCTCGTGACCGCGGACGCCGGCTCAGCGCCCGCGGTCAACCTGTTCGGAGCGATGGCCGGCGGCGAGGCGGAGACAGGGCCGCTTCTCGCCGAGTTCGTGGCTCGCGTCGCTCACGAGCCCACAGCGATCGCCATCGAACACCTTCCCTACCGCGAGACCAAGAGCTATCTCGCCGAGCGCGGCCCCGGGGACGCCCCCGAGGGCTGGCATCCCTTCAGCAAGTCGGAGTTCTTCCGAGGCCCGCTGTCCACCGACGTAATCGAGAGCCTGCTGGACAACCTCGCGACGGCGAGATCCGCGCGCGAGACCCGGGTGCTCGACTTCACACCGTGGGGCGGCGCGTACAACCGCGTGGCCGGCGACGCCACCGCGTTCCCCCATCGCGCGGAACGCTTCCTCATCAAGCACGGCGTGATGCTCGATCCCGAGGCGCCGAGCGAGGAGCAGCAGGCCGCGCGGCGCTGGCTCACGCGCTCCTGGGAGATCGTGCACCCGTTCGGATCGGGAGGGGTCTACCCGAACTTCCCGGACCCCGAGCTGGACGACTGGGAGCGCGCCTACCACGGCGACAACTACGCGCGTCTCGCACGCGTCAAGGCCGAGTACGACCCGGCCAACGTCTTCCGCTTCCCGCAGTCGGTGCGGGCCTGACGAGCCGCCTAGCCCTGCAGGCCTACGGGCCTCGAGCGCCTCGCCTCGGGATGCGAAGGACTTCCCCAGGAACGTGCCTGACGGCCCTCGGTCAACAGGCGATTCACCTT
>CAVVWD010000035.1:0-129564 GCA_963751835.1 uncultured Thermoleophilaceae bacterium
ACGCCCTGCGCCGACGCAGTCGCGCCAAGGAGGAAAAGATATGCCGAAGATGACCGGTGGTCAGGCACTCGCAAAGTCGCTCTACCGCGAAGGCGTACGCGTCATATTTGGCCTGCCTGGCGTGCAGCTGTATCACCTGCTGGATGGCCTCTACGATGAACCCGGCATCCGTTTTATCACCACCCGCCATGAGCAGGCGACGAGCTACATGGCGGACGGGTACGCCCGTGCTGGGGGCGGCATTGGCACGGCCCTCGTGGTGCCCGGCCCCGGCCTGCAAAATGCCTCTGCAGGCATTGGCACCGCGTACGCCGCCTCGTCGCCGATCCTGGTGGTGTCCGGACAGATTGAACGCGATCTCATTGGCGTTGACCGGGGCATGCTGCATGAAGTGAACGATCAAATGGACACCATTCGCCCGGTCACCAAGTGGGCCGCACGCATCTTGAAGCCCCAGGACGTGCCGGCCACCGTGCATGAGGCCTTCCGCCAGCTCAAGACCGGCCGCCCCCGGCCCGTGGAGATTGAAATCCCCCCCGAAACGCTGGCCGAAGAAGCCGACATCGAGTTGCTCGAACCGGCCCATCCCCTCCGGCCAGCGGCCAGCGCCGAGCAGATTCAGACGGGGCGCTGAGGTGTTGCGGCACGCCAAGCAGCTCCTCATCATTGCCGGGGGCGGGGTCATCTCCTCCAAGGCCAGCGCCGCCCTGCAAACGCTGGCGGAGTTCCTGCAAGCCCCCGTGATCACCACCGCCGAGGGCAAAGGGGCGCTGTCCGATCGGCACCCCCTGGCGCTGGGGGCCATGCGTCTGCGCCAGGATCCGATCGTCGAGTACCTGGCGCAGACGGATGTCGTGCTGGCGGTGGGCACGCGCCTGGCCTTTCCCCAGCTCTTCAGTGGGCAGACGGTGGTGCAGATTGACGTGGACGCGGCGGAAGTGGGGCGCAACTATGCGCCCACGGTCGGTCTGGTCGGCGATGCGCAACGCACGTTGGAAGCCCTGTACACCACGCTGGCGGCCACCATGCCGGCGCGGCCCAGCCGCCAGGAGGAGGTCGCGGCCCTGAAGCGGGCACGCCGTGAGAGTCCGCACGCCAATCTGCAGCCGTTGGCCGGGTTCCTCACGGCCATCCGCAATGCCATGCCGGACGATGGGATCGTCGTTGCCGGGATGACCCAGGTCGGCTATTACAGCCGCCCCTACTACCCGGTCTACCAGCCGGGCACGCGGCGACTCAGCTTGCCGTTGTCGCGCATGGCCCGCAGCCCCTCCACCAGGTGACCCTGCCACTCGTCGAGGGAGCGGGCGAGCTCCTGGCGCGCCCGCTCGTCCGCCTCGGCCAGCTCGGGCACCAGCGATCCGATCGGGCAGCCACCGTGCGCGCGCAGCGCCGTCTGGTGCCCCACCAGGCTGTCGAACCAGGCCTCGATCGCAGCCCAGCTGTCGAGACGGTCGAGATACGGGCGCTGGCCGTCGAGCACCACTGCCTTGGTGTGGGTCACCACGGCCCGCATCAGGTCGGCCTTGTCGTCGAAGTAGTGGTAGACCTGCGACTTGCTCACGCCAGCCGCGGCGATCACGTCGTCCAGGCTGGTTCCGCGGACGCCGTTCTCGCGGACCAGCCCGGCGGTCGTCGCGACGATCCGCCGCCGCGTGGCGCGTCCCTTTTCGGTTTTCGGAGCGGCGGGCACGGGTGGCAGCATACCCAACGTTTGGACCTGACGGTCCATTTTTCTGCGCGGTGTCAGTTTCCTCAAAACCGCCGCTGAGTCGCGTCACGCCGCGCCAGCACGAACAAGCCGGCGGCGGTCACGACACCCAGCACCGGCACCGCGCGACGGGCTGCCGACGGTGACAGCACCAGCTCGAACAGCGGGACAGGGTCTCGCACACGTTCCTGCAGTCCGCCCAGAGACGGGCTCCCCGCGACAAATCTCGATGCATGCGGACTGGGCGCGGGACAGCGGCGAGATGGCGGACGGCCAACATCGTGGCAAGGCTAAGTTGGGCCGCCGGCTGGCTCATCGGTAGGCGGCCGCGACCCTGTTTCGGAGAACTACGGGGACAACGGCGCCCCCGGCAACCCGCTGCGCGCCTGGGCCAGCGCCAGAAGCCCCGCCGGGCGGCGGGGCTCCTGGGTGCGAGTCCGTCTCGTTCAGCCCGCGGTGCGCACGCGGCCGCGCCGGTCGAGGCCCATCGCCGCCAGCGTGCCGAGGGCGAACAGCCCGGCAACGGCAGCGGCGCCAATCGCCGCGGATCCCCAGTCGAAGCCGGAGTCGGGCGCCCCCACGGGAGGCACGTCGCTCACGGTGACTGTGGACGCGGTGGGCGAGCCGGTGCCGCGCGAGGCGAGCGCCTGCTGCTCGCACGAGCCGAGGGCCTCGGCTCCGTAGGCGGCGATCCACTGCTGCTCACAGGCGCTGGCCGGCTCGAGGAGCTGCTCGGCCGGGCGCGCGGTCGCCGTGGCGGCCGTCAGCGCCAACATGAGGGCGGCGAGGGCCATGGCAAGCGGTCTCAGCCCGAGCTGATGGGAACGACGGGGGAAGGTCACGAGTCCTCCTGAGGGGTATAGGTGGGCCTGTAGTCCGCGCCGCAGCCTGCAGGGTGCCGCTCTATTCGCGCTCTATGCGCCTGCTGTCCGGGACGGTGGGGACCTCGATGTCGCCGGCGATGATCCGCATGCGGAGCCGGTCCAGCCGTGGGCGGATGTCGTCGATGAAGCCGCCGCTGAGCGCGAGCCCGACGCCCCCGGAGCCGAGCCCCAGCCGCTGCACTCCGGGCCTCAACGTGCCGTTTGCGTACTCGGCGAGCGCCAGGTACGCGGCGCGATCGAAGCGCTTGAGCATCGATGTGAGCACGTGTTGCCGCACGGCCTCGCCGGAGATGCCCAGCTCGGTGGGATTGAAGGTGGAGATCGTTCGGTACTGGTCGGTGTCGACACCGATCGCCCACAGCTTCCTCTCGGGTCGCGAGAGTGTGCGTGCGGTCTCGAACAGGCCGTACCCGGACCAGCCCGCGGCGTGATAGATGACGTCCGCGCCGCGGGAGTACAGCCGCTGGGCCGCGCGGCGCGCCAGCGTGAAGCTGTTGAAGCCGCTGAAGTCGGGCGGCCGGGTCAGATAGCTCGCGCGCACCCGGATGGTCGGATCGATCGCGCGGGCGCCGGCTTCGTAGCCCGCATGAAACCTCCAAATCATGTCGGAGTCCGAACCGCCAATGAAGCCGATCTCGCCGGTTCGGCTTTTCAGCGCGGCGGCAGCGCCGGCGAGGAACGACCCTTCCTCCTCCGCGTAGGTCACGTAGGTGACGTTTGCGAGCCGTCCCACCTGCCCGAATGTGACGAAGTGGGTCTCCGGATAGTCCCGAGCAACGGCGTCCAGCGCCGCGGGGTCCGCCTCCGCCACCCCGGTGTCGGTCACGATGAGCTTGACCCCGCGTTCGGCCTGCCGTCGCAGCTCGGAGCGGACGGTCGACCCTGGCGTCGCGACCTTCTCCGCATCGAGTCCCAGCCGCGACACGGCTCGGTCGAAGCCCGCCGCGGCCGCGATATCCACCTCTTGGTCACCCCCGAAGTACACGAGCGCCACATCTGGGGGCCCGCTACCGAGCCAGGCCATGACCCCGACGGTCGCCGCGGCGACGAGCACGAGCAGCGCGGCGGCCAGCGCCCGGAGCCTGCGTGCTGGCTCTTCGCTCCAGCCGCTGCTGCCGGTCGCGCCGATCGTCCTCCTCGGCCTGCTCCGTGCGCCGGCGCTCGAGCGCGCTGTCGAGGAACGCCCGTTCGCTCGAGGTCAGGCGGAGCGTCGTCCGGCGGCTCCATGTCTCGTACTCCGCGAGCCTGCTTCCGGTGATCAGGTAGTCGGGGTTGCGGTCGGTCGATTTCCACTCCTCGGCCGCCGCCGCCAGGGACTGCTGGCGGCGGAGGTCTTCCCTGTGCGCTTCGATCCATCCGGCGAGTCGTTCCCATTCCCACAGCAGCGCCTCGTGTGCGACCTCCACGACGGCGTCCCCGGTGGTGGGATCGCGGTCGAACGAGAGGAGCCGGTGGCGACCGAACTCGTCGAGGACCGCCGACAGCGCGACCGGGTCGACGTCGAGAGCGCTGAGTTCGCGCAGCGGAGCCCGGCGCCGCGACGGCCGGGCACCCTCGCTCAGGCTGACGAGTCGCAGGAAGACCTGTTGCGCGACCTGCTGCCGGTCGCCGTCCAGCGCCACGAAGCTCTCCTCGGAGCGGCGCGACAACAGCGCGCGCAGGCCTCCCGCCCTCCGATACTCCTCCAGCGAGAGCGTCGACCCCGTCCTCCGTTCGAAGAGCTCGGTCAGCGCGTATTGGAGCAGCGGGAGCGCCCCGACTTGGTCGGTGGTGTCGGCTACAAGCTCGGCGAGGAGCGCCGGCTCCACCTCCACTCCTACCCGCCGGGCGGGAGCCAGCACGGCCGCCTCGAGCTCATCCGCGGCCATGGGGAGGACGTTGAGAACGCCCGAGGTCAGGAGCGTGCAGAAGTCCGCGTGCTGAAGCGGCCGATCGTAGAAGTCCGCCCGCAACGTTAGGACCACCGAGAGCGGCGAGTCGGCGTCCATCACCGCTCTTGTGATGTGACGCAGGAACCTGGCCGCGGTCGACTCGTCGCTCAAGCTGAAGAGCTCCTCGAACTGGTCGATCGCAAGCAGCACGGGAGCGCCGGCGGGCGACTTCGCCGCCGCGTCCGCGAGTGCGCGCTCCACCTGCTCGAACGGGTGTCCTCCCGGCATCATCGTGGCGATCGGCCATTGGGCCGACCCGGGCAGGGCACCCGCCCGGAGAGCCGGGATCAGGCCGGCGTTCAGCACGCTCGACTTACCGCACCCGGACGGGCCGACCAGCGCCACAACGCGGGTGCCGGAGCCGAGCGACTCGAGCAGCTCGGACACGAGACCGTCACGGCCGAAGAAGTCCTCCGCGTCCTGCTCCGTGAACGGCCGCAGGCCCTTGTAGGGGTTTCGGATCGACCCCGGGGCGCCGCTCGCCTCAAGGGCCAGCGACGGGTCATGGAGAAGAACCCGCTCGTTGAGCCGCTGCAGGGACGGCGACGGGGCGAGGCCGAGCTCGTCCGCGAGCAGGCGGTGGAACTGCTGATAGACGCGCAGCGCATCCGGATGGCGGCCGCAGCGGTACAGCGCGACCATCTGCAGCTCGCGCGGGCGCTCGCGGAGCGGATCCGTGCGGATCGCCGCCTCGACAAGCGTCAGGGCCTCCCGGTCCCGGCCCAGTGCCAGCTCCGCGACGGCGAGCTCCTCGACCGCGTGCAGCCGAAGATCCTCCAGCCGGCGGACGGGGTTCCGGGCGAACTCCTCGAAGGAAAAGTCCGACAGCGGCTCACCCCTCCAGAGCTCCAGCGCCTCCCCGAGCAGCGCAGCTCCCCGCTCCAGATCGTCCGCAGCGTCGCGGGTTCCCTCCGCAACGAGGCGCTCGAACAGCAGCGCGTCTATCGAATCGGGGTCGGCCTCGACCAGGTAGCCCGGTGCGCTGGTGACGATCGCCCGCTCAGCCCCGACCGCCTCGAGCGCCTTTCGAAGCCCGGACACATAGATCTGGATCGAGTGCGCCGCGGTACGGGGCGGGTTGTCGGTCCAGACCAGCTCGATCAGGCGGTCGGTCGAGACGACCTCGCCGGCGTGCAGGAGCAGGATCGCGAGCAGCGCGCGCTGCTTTGGAGGCCCGAGATCGACAACTCGCCCGTTTGAGCGCACCTCGAGGGACCCGAGGAGCCGGTAGTGCACGGCGTCCTCCGGGCCCCCGGTCTCCATTCTTTGTGCGCGCCCGAGGGTGTCCACTACACAACGAGTCCAAGGCCAAGGTAACCCGGGTTGGCTACAAGCGCAACTCCTCATCGGGTACATGCGCTGCGCGTCGGACTTGTCCACGCGCACGAGAGAGTGGAGACTGGCCGCACGATGAGCTCGACGATTCGCGTCGAAGAGTCGGTGCAGATCGCCAAGCCACCCGCCGAGGTATGGGAGGCGATCGCCGACTATGCGTTCGATCTCGAATGGCGGAAGGGGCTTCTCGAGATGAGGCCCGACCCGCCGGGGCCACCGGCGTCGGGCACGAGAGTTCACGAGGTCGTCAGGAACTCGGGACGCGAGTACGTCGCGGACACCGTGGTGACGGCTCTGGATCCCGGTGTCTCGTACCGGTTCGCGGGCACGGGCACGATCGGCGGCCTCAGTGGGGGCCGAGCGGTGCGTGCCGACGCGCCCGGAACCGGTGCCGTGTTCACCTACACCATCGAGCTTCAGCCCAAGGGAGGCATGCGCCTACTCGGCCCGCTTCTCGGCCCGCTGGTTCGCTCCGGGCTGAAGAAGGACCTCCAGAAGCTCAGGACACTTCTCGAGAACCACCGCTACGAGGTGACGCCGATAGGAACGGTCGAGTCTCCCCTGACCGATCCTGCGTCGGCACCGAACCAGGGTGACGAGGGGGCGCCCGACGCGTGGCTTGCCTTCGAGCCCGCCGTGCTCGACGCCCTCGACGGCATCCGGGCGGGGGACGAGGTGATCGTCCTCACCTGGCTCGACCGTGCGCGCCGCGACGTCCTGCGGGTGCATCCACGCGGCGACATGTCGAGAGAGCAGCAGGGCGTGTTCAACACCCGCTCCCCCGACCGGCCCAACCCAATCGGGCTGCACCGGGTTCGGGTCGCGTCGATCGACGGCGGCAGGGTCCGGGTGCACAACCTCGAGGCCGTGGACGGGACGCCGATCGTCGACGTGAAGCCGGTGCTCAGCAGCGACATCAGCGAGCGCTGACCATGCGGCGGTCCTCGCCGGTCGACGGCTTCCGGCTTGCCTACGACCGTGACGGCTCCGGGCCTCCCGTCGTGCTGCTTCACGGCTGGCCGGGGGACCGAGCCGACTACCGCGAGGTGACGGGCTTGCTGAGCGACGCCGCCGAGGTGATCGTCCCCGACCTGCGCGGCTTCGGTGAGTCCGACAAGCATCCAGAACCCCCGGCGCGCGCGTACTCCGCGCAGGCGCAGGCCCGCAGCGTCATCGGTCTCATCGATGAGCTTGGTCTGAAGGCCCCGCTGATCGCCGGCTACGACATCGGCAGCCGCGTGGCCCAGACGATCGCCCGCGAGTCTCCCGATCTCGTGAGCGCGCTAGTGGTCTCCCCGCCGCTGCCCGGCGCCGGCGACCGGGTGCTGAGCGCCGAGGCGCAGCGCGAGTTCTGGTACCAGGCATTCCACCAGCTGCGCGTCGTCGACGAGATCATCGACGGGAAGCGCGCGGCCGTGCGCAGCTACCTCCGCCACTTCTGGTCGCACTGGTCGGGCCCCGATTTCCAGCAGCCGGAAGCAGAGCTCGACCGGCTCGCGGACCTCTACGGCGCCCCGGGCGCCTTCAGCGCGTCGGTCGGCTGGTACCGCGCGGGCTCGGGAATGGTCGCAACGAGCCTGGCCGAGAAGGCACCCGGGCCGGAAGACCGAATCGCCGTGCCCACGACCATCCTGTGGCCGGACCACGACCCGCTCTTCCCTCCGAGCTGGGCCGACCGGTTGGGAGACTTCTTCAGCGCCGTCACCCTGCAAGCACTCTCCGGCGTCGGCCACTTCGTCCCACTCGAGGCAGCGCCGCAGTTCGCGGCCGCAATCCGAGCGACTGCGTCAGGATCGCGGAGGTAGGATCGCGGCATCGAGGTGCGACGCCGGATCCTGTCGGGCATCGCACGCCAAGCTGGACATCCCGCGGGGCTCGCGGGGCGTCTCATGGGCGTGGCGCTCAATCTCGGCGACCGCAGCGACGTGACGGCAGCGGTCGATGCACTACCGATTTCGCCCGAGGGCGTCGTTGCCGACGTCGGCTTCGGGGGCGGAGTCGGGATCGCGCTTCTGCTCGATCGCATCGATGCCCGCGGGAAGGTCCACGGGGTGGAGGTCTCTTCGGAGATGCTCAGCCGCGCGACTCATCGGTTTCGCGATGAGATATCCGCAGGCCGGCTCGAGCTTCATCGAGCGTCGATAACGGATTTGCCGTTCGATCCGGGGTCCGTTGACGGCATCATCACCACGCACACCGTCTACTTCGTTTCCGACCTCGGGCGGGCCTTCGGCGAGCTGGCCGATGCGTTGAAGGGCTCCGGTGAAGCCGTTATCGGGCTTGGGGATCCCGAGGCGATGAAGGGTTTCGCTCCCTATGGCTTCCGGATTCGCCCCGTCGAGGAGATCTTGGACGCGCTCGAGCGCGCCGGCTTCACCCTCAGAGCACATCAACAGATCGGTGAGGGTTCCCGGCGCTTCCATGTGCTGCTCGCGTCGGTGGGCTGAGGGCAGATGGCCTAGGCCCGCGAGGCCGCCGCGGTCTCTCTGAGGCGCGCCCGCGCGCGGGCGGCTCGCACGGCCCGGCTGAGGGTGTTCACGTCGTACGCGCCCTGGTGCCGCCGGCCGTTGATGAAGAAGCTGGGCGTGCCGGCGACCCCGCTCGTGTCGGCGCTCGCGACGTCTTCGGACACTCGCTCGGCGTACTCGCGGCGGCGCAGCTCGTCCCAGAAGCGCTCCACGTCCAGGCCGAGATCCTCAGCGTGGCGCTTCAAGTCACGCGCCGTCAGCTCGTCCTGCGAGGTGAGCAGCTTGTCGTGCATCGGCCAGAACGCGCCTTGCGCTCCGGCAGCCTCGGTGGCCTCGGCGGCCATCTGGGCGTTGAAATGGACGTCGCTGAGCGGCAGGTGGCGCCAGACGTAGCGCAGCTCGTCGCCGAACTCGTCGAGCAGCTGGCGGACGACTATCTCCGCCTGCCCGCAGTAGGGGCACTCGTAGTCGCCGTACTCGACCAGGGTGACCGGGGCCGAGTCGGGGCCGCGGACATGGTCGCGCTCGGGATCCACTTCGTCGGAGAGGTCGAGCAGGTCGTCGGCGGTGGCCAGTAGCTGGCGCGCGCGTACCTCGTCAGGTAGCCGCGCGATCACCCGGATCACCACCCAGCTCACCAACGCCGCCAGGATCGCGGCGGCGAGCACGCCGAGCTTCGCCTCCTCCAGCTGCGGGCCGTCGAATGCGATCCCGGCGATCAGGAGCGAAACCGTGAAAGGGATCCCAGCGACGGTGCCGGCCACGAAGATGACCGGCCAGCTCAGCGTTGGACGCACGCCGAGGAACCATGGTCGAGACCCGAGCCAGGCTCCGAGGACGATCCCTACCGGTTTGCCGACCACGTAGCCGAGCACGATGCCCCAGGTGATCGGCGACGTGACCGCGTCGCCCAGCAGCTCCCCGTCCACGTGGATCCCGATGTTCGAGAGCGCGAACAGAGGCACGATCACGAAGCTCGTCCACGGGTGCAGCCGGTACTGGAGGCGTTCGTTCGTGGAGATCGCGGAGGTCACGCTGAGTTGTGCGGATCGGGCGAGCTCGGGTGTTGGCTGCTCCCGGAAGGAACGCGTTCGCTCCGTCACTCGCTCGAGGTCGGTGCGCGCCGGGGGATACGCGCTGACGACGAGCCCGACCGCCAGTCCGCTGAGAAGCGGGTCGACGCCCGACTCGTACAGCGCGATCCACAGGCCTACCCCCAGGAGCCCGGCGGCCGGCGGGCGCCAGGCCACCGGCGCGTATCGCAGCGCCAACAGCGCGACGAACAGCCCGGCCGCGACTGCCAGCGCGACCGCGTCGATCTCGTCCGCATAGACGGTGGCGATCACGAGCAGCGCCGCCAGGTCGTCGATCACCACGAGCGTGAGTAGGCGCACACGCAGGCGCGTCGCCCGCGGCGCGACCAGCGCGAGCACCCCGAGCGCGAGCGCGGTGTCGGTCGACATGGCGGCTCCCCAGCCATGCGCCCCGCCGCCGCCGGCGTTGAACGCCAGGTAGATCAGCACGGCCATCGCCATGCCGCCGACAGCGGCCACCGCCAGAGCGCCGAGGCGGCGCCGCTCCCGCAGGGCTCCCAAGTCGAGCTCGCGCCTCGCCTCCAGCCCGACGACCAGGAAGAAGAACGTCATAAGGGCCTCGCTCACCCACTGCCTGAGATCCAGCGAGATGCCCTCGCTTCCGACGCGGATCGAGAGCTCGGTGCCCCAGAACGAGTCGTAGGTGTCTGACCACGGCGAGTTGGCCCAGACGAGCGCGGCGACCGCCGCGCACAGCAAGGCGACGGCGCCGGCGGATTCCGTGCTGAGGAAGTCCCGCACCGGTGCCGCGAGGTTCCGCGCCCACGCGGTGTGTCCCGTGAAGGGCCTGCTCAGGACATTCGGTCGGGAAGCCATTTGCGCCCCCTTGACCCTACGCGCCGCCCGGCCCGGAGCAGATGGTAGAGCGCTCGACGCGCCGCGGGCGGGGTGCCCCGAAAAGGCCCTAACAGGCAACATATGAAAAGTTGTTCATATATTGCTAGGGTCGAGGCGTGCCGCATCCCGCCGAGCACCGTGCCGCCTCGCGGCCGCTGTCCGGCTCCGAGCCCGAGGAGCTCGCCGAGACGCTCAAGGCGCTCGGCTCACCAGGGCGCCTGCGGCTGCTCGTTGAGCTGCTCGACGGCGAGCGCAGCGTCGAGCAACTCGCCGAGGCGGCGCGGCTCTCGCCAAGCGCCACCTCGCACCACCTGCGCATACTGCGCGGGCTGCGGCTCGTGCGGGTGCGCCGCGCCGGTCGCCACGCTCATTACTCCCTGCACGACCACCACATAGCCGATCTGCTCGCCGCGGTGCGCCACCACCACGAGCATCTCTATCCGCCGCCCGCCGTCGATCTGCCCGTGCCGCGCGCCGGCTCGCGCGCATGACGGCGCACGGACACGCCCACGCCGCGGACCACGGCAGTCACAGCCACGGGCTCGTTGACGACTCGATCAAGCGCTCTCGAGAGGGACTCCACGCGGTCGGCCTGGCCCTCCTCGTACTCGGTCTCACCGCCGCGGCGCAGGCGGTCGTGTTCATCGCCTCCGGCAGCGTCGCCCTGTTGGCCGACCTGATCCACAACGCCGGCGACGCCGCGACGGCGATTCCGCTGGGCATCGCATTTGTGCTGCGCAGCGCCCGCGCCGAGCGTTGGGCCGGATTGGCCGTTGTGCTGGCGATCTTCGCCAGCGCCTGCGTCGCGGGCTACGAGGCGATCGACCGCCTGATCGACCCCAAGGAGGTCGAGCGGCTCGGCGCCCTGGCCGCGGCGGGCGTGCTCGGGTTCGCGGGGAACTGGTGGGCCGCGCTGATACGCGGCCACGCCGGACGGCGGCTCGACAGCGCCGCCTTGATCGCCGACGGCGACCACGCGCGGGCCGACGCGTACGTCAGCCTCGCGGTTGTGGCGAGCGCGGCGGCGGTCGCGCTCGGCCTGGAGATCGTCGACCCGCTCATCGGTCTCGGCATCACCCTCGTGATCCTGCGGATCACCTGGGACTCATGGCGGACGGTCAGTCGACGATAAGCGCCCCCGTCAGCGCCGCGGCCGCGGCGATGCCCGCCAGGGTGCGGACGTGGTTCCACCTGGTCCACTCGGTCACATAGCGCCGCCAGAGGGCTTCGGAGCCAGGGTCGGCCGGGTCGGCCGCCGCGAGTGCGTTGTTGCGCGGGATGTTGTAGCGCCCCGTCACGCCGATCAGGCCGACGAGATAGAGCGCGCTGCCGGCGAGGAGCCAGGGGCCGAAAGAGCCGTCCCAGTCGACAAGCGCCCACACTGCCACCACCACGCAGCCAGCGGCTGCGCCAAGGAAGGCCGTCATGAAACGAGGGGTCGGCGCCATGACGTTGATCGATTGCATGGCGGCAATGCCCTGCGCCGCCGGGAGGCGTGCGAGCGCGGGCATCACGAAGCTGGAGAAGGCGTAGAGGGCCCCCGCGCTCACCCCGCAGCCGAGCGCGGTGACCAAGGTCAGTCCGACGAGCAGATCGTCCATCGCCTCAGGCGTTGACCGCGGATTCGCTCCACAGGCCCGTCGCGGCGACGTTCCGGGCGTAGTCGCGGAAATCGCGCGCCTCCCGGCCGAGAGCCCGCCGCACGCCGTCCGTCGTGTCGGCGTTGCGGCCGTCCACGACCTCGCTGAACAGATACGTGAGCAACTCGATCACGTCGGCCGGCACGCCGTGCTCGGCGGCGTCGGTCGCGTGCTGGTCGAGCGAGATCGGGGCGTAGCGGACCTGGCGGCCCGCCGCCTCGCCGATCTCGGCGGCGACCTCGTGGAAGGTCAGCGAGCGCCGGCCGGTCAGCTCGTAGAGCTGGCCCACGTGCCGGTCGTCGGTCAGCGCCGCGACCGCGATGTCGGCAAGATCGTCGATGTCGAGGAACGGCGTCGGCACGTCCCCGCCCGGGAGCCGGATCTCGCCGGCCAAGACGTGGTCGAGCATGTAGTCCTCGCTGAAGTTCTGCATGAACCACGTCGAGCGCAGGATCGTCAGCTCGGCGCCGGTGTCGCGCACGGCCCGCTCGGCGCGCTCGGCCTCGGGCTCGCCGCGACCCGACAGCAGCACCAGCCTGGGGACCCCGCTGCGCACGGCCAGCTCGGCGAACGAGCCGGCGGCCTCGACGGCACCCGGGACCGCGAGGTCCGGGTAGTAGCTGAGATAGACCGACCGCACCCCGTCGAGCGCCGGCGACCAGGTCGAGCGGTCCTCCCAGTCGAACGGCGGCTCCCCGGAGCGCGACCCGACCCGCACCGGCAGGCCGCGCACCTCGAGCCTGTCGACCACCCGGCGGCCGGTCTTGCCGGTGCCGCCGAGAACCAACGTTGGCCTTTCATCCTGCGCATGGCCTGTCATCTAACGAGGCTCCTCTCGGTCTGCTGCGGCAACACGCATCGACCGTACGCACCGCCTCGCCCTGGCGCGTCGGGGTGTTCCCCGATGTGGCTCCCTGATATTTCCGCAGCCGCGCGCGGCCCTCGGGTCCGTAGTTCTCCACGATGTCGTTGTGGCATGGACCCGATGCCTGCGCATCGGGCAGGGCGTACGTTCGGGCCATGAGCGATTTTCGGGTTGTGATCTGCGGCGGTGGGATCGCGGCGGTGGAGGGTCTTCTCCGTCTGCGTCGTCTCGTGGGCGAGTCGGTGCGGGTCGAGCTGATCGCACCCGGCGAGGAGCTCGTCTACCGGCCCATGGCGGTTCGCGAGCCGTTCGCGTTCGGGGCTCCCCGGCGGTATCCGCTGCGCCGGATCGCGCGCGACACCCGGGCCGAGTGGATCCAGGACAGCCTCGGTTGGGTCGACCCGGACGTCCAGGTGGTGCACACCGGCTCGGGCCGGCGCGTGGATTACGACGCTCTCCTGATCGCTGTCGGCGCGCGGCAGGTCGACGCCTACGAGCACGTCGGGACATTTCGCGATACCGAGGCCGACTCGACGTACCACGGCGTCGTGCAGGACGTCGAGGAGGGCTATTCGCGCAGCATCGCCTTCATCCAGCCCGTCGGGCCGGTTTGGCCGCTGCCGCTCTACGAGCTCGCGCTCATGACCGCGCAGCGCGCGGAGAGCATGGACATTCGCAACCTCAGCGCCACGCTCGTCACCCCCGAGCGCCGGCCGCTCGCCGTGTTCGGCGCGGCCGTCAGCGAGGTGGTCGCGAACCGCTTGGCGCGCGCCGGAATCAAGGTCTACTGCAACTCACTCGCCACGGTCCCGACGGCTGGGCGGCTGCTGATCCAGCCCGAGGGCGTGGAGCTGCGGGCCGAGCGGATCATCGCGATGCCGCGGGTGGCCGGCCCCTCGATCCGCGGCCTGGCCGGCGCGGGTGCCGACGGTTTCCTGCCGATCGACAAGCACTGCGCCGTGCCCGGAACGCGAGGGCGCGTGTTCGCCGCCGGAGACGTCGCCAAGTACCCGATCAAGCATGGAGGGCTCGGCGCGCAGATGGCCGACGCCGCGGCGGCGGCCATCGCTGTGCTTGCGGGTGCGGCCGACGAGGCGCCGCCCTTCCACCCGGTGATCCGCGGCAAGCTGCTGACGGGCTCGGACCCCGTGTACATGACCGCCCATCCGGTCGGGTCTCAGAGCTTCGAGTCGGAGGTCTTCGACGAGCCGCCCTGGCCGGCGGACGAGAAGGTCATCGCTGAGGAGCTCGGCCCGTACCTCGCCGCTCTGGACGAGGCGGGCGCGGCGGCCGGGCGCCTCTGAAATCATCCTTCGCCGTCGGATACCCCATCAGAGGAGGCTGCATGGCGGGCCGGTTCGAGGCGACGACGTTGATCGAGCGTCCGATCGAGGAGGTGTTCGCCTTTCTCGCGGACGGTGAGAACGACCCGAAGTTCAGCCCGCGGGTCCTCGAGATCGCCAAGACGACCGACGGGCCGCCGGGTGTTGGCACCATCTACGCAAGCACCGTCAAGGACGCCGGCATGAAGACCAGCCGGGAGTTCAAGATCACCGAGTTCGAGGAGCCCACCCGGATTCGCTGGTCGGAGGTGTCCAAGAACATCGTCACGGCTCCCGAGGGCGGCTACGACCTCGCGCGGGAGAACGACGGCACCCGCGTGACTATCTACAACGTCCTCGAGGGCCACGGCCCGGGCAAGCTGATCGCGCCGCTGGCGCTCCGCTCCGCCCGCAAGGGCGCTGACGACTTCGCGCGGTCGATCAAGACAGCGGTCGAGGCCGCTACGCCGCCACCCGAGGCATAGCGGGCGCGGCGATCGCCCAACTGGGTCCCAGCTCCCGCACCAGCCAGCGATCAGGCCGCCTCAAGCCAGGCTCTACTTGACGAGGGTGGCCGATCGAAGCGGCGGGAAATCGGCGAGCAGGTCAGCCGCTTCCACCTGGAAGAGATCGACCGGCTCGGGCAGGCCCTGGAACCGCCAGGCGCCGAGGCCTCTCAGGCCGACCCCGTCCGGGAGGGAGTCGACGACCGCCGAGCGCACGGCAGAGGAGATCACGATCTGGCCGCCGTGCGCGCCGAAGCAGATGCGCGCGGTGGCATGGACCGAAAGGCCGACGTAGCCGGTATCGGTGAGGCTTGGGCGCCCGCGGTGCATGCCGATTCGCAGCCGCACGTCGTTCCCGCCGGGCCACGGCCCGGCGCGCATCGCGCGCTGGACCGCCAGCGCGGCGTCGAGTGCCGCCGAGGCGCTCTCGAACACTGCTAGGAGGTCGTCCCCGCGGGCGGACACCTCGCGGCCGCCCGCAGACCGCACCGCGGCCCGCGCGAGACGCCGGACGTTGGTGAGTAGGCCGGCGTATTCATCCTCGAGGCGCCTTAGCAATTCCGTTGAGCGCTCGAGATCGGCCATCAGGAAGGTCACCTGACCGGTCGGCAGCTTCCGCTGCGGTTGCAGCTGGGCGCTGATGAACCCTATGGGCATGATGCCGTGCTTCTTGGCTGCTCTCAGGAGCCGATCGCGTGCCCGGTCCCGGGCGGCGTCGTCCTCAAAGGCCACCTGACCGAACCGCGCAAGGGCATTCCGGACGTGCGCGGCGTCGTGGATCGGGAGGCGCCGTTTGCCGCTCGAATCGATGTATGCGAAGTCCCTGTCGGGCAGCTGCGCGCGCTGCTTCGCGGTGAGCGGTGGCATGGCCGGATGATCGCAAGAACGTCCGTCGAGTCAGCCCACCCGGACGGGACCTGGGAGGCGGGTGGAACAATCGGCCGGCATGAGACTCAGCCGGGGGCAACTCTGGGCGCTCGCGGCCGCGGCGGCGATCGTCGGCTTGGCGCTCGTGCCCCTGATCGCGACGAGCGATACGGCGTCCGACCGCGGCCTGTGGATCGCGCTCGACCTCGTGATCGGCGGTGGCTTCGCCGGCGTGGGGCTGTTCGCGTGGTACCGCCGCCCGGACAACCGCGTCGGGGTTCTGATGTACGCGACGGCGTACGCCTGGTACATCAGCCTCTTCTCGTTCACCGAGCCGCCGCTCCTGTTCTCGCTCGGGTTCTGGCTGGGAAACCTGTTCACGATTCCGGTGATCCACCTCGTGCTGGCCTTCCCGTCGGGGCGTCTCGAGACGGCGTTCGACCGCGTGCTCGTGGCGGTGGGATACGTGACGGTGACGCTCGGCTTTCTGCCGATCGCCCTGTTCATGGAGCCGTCCGAGCTGGGTTGCACGCAGTGCCCGGAGAACCTCTTCCTAGTGGATTCCAAGCCCTCGTTCGCGACCGCCTGGCTGGATGGGGTCTCGGCGGTCGGAATCGTGGTGGTGCTCGCGGTGGCCGTGCGACTCGTCCAGCGCTGGCGTCACGCCAGTGGGCCGCTGCGCCGGATCGTGACGCCCGTGTTCGTATCCGGCGGCCTGCTGATGGTCGCATTGGTGGTGCTGCTCGTGCTGGCACTTGCGGGCGCCTCGGACCAGGTCACGGAGATCGTCTATTACTCGGCGCTGCTGCCGTTCGGGCTCGTGCCCTACATGTTCCTCGCGGGGCTGCTGCAGGGTCGCATGCTGCGAGGGCGGGGGCTCGGTTCGTTGGTGCGCCGGCTCGGGGGAGGGGTCGGCCGCGGCGAGCTGCGCTCGGGACTCGCCGAGGCACTGGGGGATCCATCGGTGGAGGTTGCATATTGGCTGCCCGATCCCGAGCACTACGTCGACGCTGACGGGCATCCGGTGGAGCTGCCGGGATCGGGCTCTGGTCGTGCGGTCACCGAGGTGGAGCGCGAGGGACGGCGGATCGCCGCGATCGTCCACGATCCCACCCTGCTCGAGGATCCGGAGCCGCTCCGCGAGGCATGCGCCGCGGCCGGATTGGCGCTCGAGAACGAGCGTCTGGAGGCCGAGCTGCGCGCGAAGGTCGAGGAGCTGCGCGGCTCGCGGGCGCGTCTTGTCGAGGTCGGCCTGCGCCAGCGGCGGCGGCTGGAGCGGGATCTGCACGACGGGGCCCAGCAGCGGCTCGTCTCGCTCGCGTTGCTCCTGCGCTTGGCGAGGGAGAGTCTGGATTCGACACCCGCCGAGACCGGCCACCTGCTGGACCGCTCCCGCGACGAGCTCGACGAGGCCCTCAACGAGCTCCGTGAGCTGGCACGGGGGATTCACCCGGCGGTGCTGTCCGACCGGGGCCTCGGCGCCGCGGTCGAGGCGCTCGCTAACCGGGCGCCGCTGCCGGTCGAGGTCGGCGAGCTCCCCGCGGCAACGCTCCCCGAGCACGTCGAGCTGGCCGCCTACTTCGTGGTCTCCGAATCGCTGACGAATGTCGCCAAGTACGCGTCGGCGACGCACGCCACCGTGGCCGTGACCCAGGGCAACGGCCGGCTCGTCGTCGAGGTATCCGACGACGGCGTCGGCGGCGCGGACATCGCGCAGGGCACCGGCCTGCGCGGGCTGAAAGACCGCCTGGCGGCAATCGACGGCCGGCTCGACGTCGACTCCGAGCCGGGACAGGGCACGACGGTACGCGCGAGCATTCCCTTGGCCTAGGGGTTGTGTGCGGCGCCTTCAGTGGTTCTCCCAGCGTTCCCGTCGGAGCTCGGTTGGTGGCAGGCCGGTCTGCTCACGTACCTTCCGCGAGAAGTGGTAGACGGACTTGAAGCCGGACCGACCGGCGACGTCCCCGACCGGCAGTCCGGTGTGGACGAGCAGATCGATCCCGAGCGCGACGCGCTGCTGCCAGAGATAGGCCATCGGCGTGACCCCGAGCTCAGCACGGAAACGGCGCACCAGGTGTGGTGGGCTCACACGTACGGCGGCCGCCACCTCCTTGAGATCGAGCTCGGGATCCGTCACGTGACTGTGGAGAAAGCTGCGCGCGCGGCTGATGACGTCGTGGTCGCCGTGCTCCACGCCTGACTCGGCATCGCCCACGTACCGCCAAAAGGCAGCCGCCGCCAGCGCACCAAGTAGCGGTTTCGCCGTCGAGAGCGGCGTGCGCGCCACCGCGATCGCCTCGCTCACCAGGTCGATGAGAGCGGTCGATGCCGGGATCGCAACCGGCAACGCGGCGAGCCTCGCCAGGAGCCGTGGTGAGGGCTCGGCGAGGCGTGCCTGGACCCACGAGTGATGCGTGGTACCGACCGTCGCGAATACCAACTCCTCGCGATGACCCGGGAGCAGAAGGCCGACCGAGCCCTCGTCCTGCGCCGCTCGGGCATCGCCGTCGATGTGGACCGTGACGCTTCCATGGTGCACGAGTACGAGCTGAAGGTCGTGTTGCCGGCGTGGCCCCAGACGCCCGCCAGGCGGATAGATGACATCCCCGGCGCTGACTCGCGTGGGCCGAAGCCCCTCGTCCATCAGATCAATTACAGACAACAACTCGCACATTGTGGCCATCGCGTCGGAGGGTGTCCAGGCCCACGCTCGGGACAGGGACGAAACGACGCGAGAGACCGTCGACCAGTAAGTCCGCGGGTGTGGCCGGTTCGGCGGCAAACAGCAAGACGCCGACGCGCGCCTCGAGCATCTGCTGCGGGATCCACATGCTCCATCGCCGCCTCGATATCCATGAGCGCGTCATGCTCCATCCGCGGATCTGGACGTGGTCGCCGCGCTGGTCGGGCGGGATGTCCTCGCGCCGGTGCTCTTCGTTGTAGCGGCCGGGCAGCAGGGGGCAGGGATACGACCAACACTCCTTCTGCATCATCACCCAGCCGGCCACGCTCATCGGAGCCCGGGTCGCCCTCGATTGCCGACACGGAGAACAGCTGCCTGTGGATTACCCCCGGCAGCCAGCACGACCCGGTTTACCCCGACGTCGCAGACATCTCCTCCGTCGCCGGTGCCGACGATCCTGACGAGTCACGCAACGGGCCCACGGCGAACGCCGCGAAGTACGCCGGGCGCGAGGTTGCCGGCGGTGCTCTATCCGGGGACATCGTCTTCCTCGACGGTCATGTGCTGCACCGCACAAATGCCAACGAAGCTCCACGCGATCGCGACGGTCGTTCGTGGCCCACTACTGCAAGGCCCGCGCCATGTCCCCTGGGACGGACGAGCCGATTGCTGCGGAGAGATGGCCAACGCCCGCCATATACTCGCGCGCGGGAGTAACCACCTGCCGCACGGCCCACACCTGCCGCACGCCGGCCAAAGGTTCGCCTCCCCGGACGATGTCGTCGTGCAGGGGACGCCGGCCTAGCCCACATCCTTGGGGTGACCAACCCTGCTGGTGTACGCAAACCCTCCCTTGCGTACGCGCGCGAGCCGAATCACGCGCGCCCGCAAAGGGACTTAAAAACCCGCAAATTGCAGAAAAAAATGCTGAAACGATGCTCGTTGGGTCCCTTCATCTGGGTACCCACACGGCGTCAAGGCAGGGACGCGACCGATGCACGCCGGTTCAGGACATACCACCCTTCATCCGAGGCCCGGGTTCGTCCCAAGGGGTGGGCGGCGCCTGGCAGCGATCGTCTGGTCGGCATGCAGCCTGACCCTCGCAGTCGTGGCACCCACGGCCGGCGCCCAGCTCCCGCTCCCGCCCCCGCCGGTCCAGGTCGCCCCGCCGCCCGTCGAGGTGGCGCCCCCGCCGGTCCAGGTCGCCCCGCCGCCCGTCGAGGTGGCGCCCCCACCGGTTGAGGTTGCCCCGCCGCCGGTCGAGGTGGCGCCCCCACCGGTTGAGGTTGCCCCGCCGCCGGTCGAGGTGGCGCCCCCACCGGTTGAGGTTGCCCCGCCGCCGGTCGAGGTCGCGCCCCCACCGGTTGAGGTTGCCCCGCCGCCGGTCGAGGTCGCACCGCCGCCCGCTGCCCCGGCGCCCCCCGCCGAGCAGCCCACTCCCCCGGCCGAGCAGCCCGCCCCGCCCGCGGAGCAGCCCGGGCCGACGATCGAGCAGCCTGCGCCCCCGACCGAGCAGGTTGCGCCTCCGGTGGAGGCAGTCGTGCCTCCGGTCGAGGTCGCGCTCCCGCCCGCTGACCCCGCACCGCCGATCGAGGAAGTTGCGCCACCGGTCGAGGCAGTCGTGCCGCCGGTGGTGGAAGTTGTGCCGCCCGTTGACGTAGTGGTACCGCCGGCTGACGAAGTTGTGCCGCCGATCGAGGAAGTCATGCCACCGGTTGAGGCGGTCGTGCCGCCGCCGGTCGAGGCGCCCACCGAGGAGAGCCCGTCGACGCCGCCCGTCGAAGAGACCACACCGCCAGTCGCCGAAGAGCCGCCGCCGGTAGCAGAGACCATCCCGCCGGCTGAGGAGGTCGCGCCACCCGTCGCCGACGTCCCGCCAGCTGTCGAAATCACACCGCCAATCGAGGAGACCACACCTCCGGCCGTTGAGATCCCGCCATCAATCGAGGACATCGCACCGCCGGCCGAGGAAGTACTGCCGCCGGTCGTGGAGACGTTGCCGCCGGTGACGGAAGTGCTGCCGCCGGTCGTGGAGACGCTGCCGCCGGTCGTGGAGACATTGCCGCCGGTGACGGAAGTGCTGCCGCCGGTCGAGGAGACGCTGCCGCCGGTCGACGGAGACGCTGCCGCCGGTCGTGGAGACGTTGCCGCCGGTCGAGGAGACGCTGCCGCCGGTCGAGGAGACGCTGCCGCCGGTGACGGAAGTGCTGCCGCCGGTTGAGGAGACGCTGCCGCCGGTCGACGGAAGACGCTGCCGCCGGTCGTGGAGACGCTGCCGCCGGTGACGGAAGTGCTGCCGCCGGTTGAGGAGACGCTGCCGCCGGTCGATGGAGACGCTGCCGCCGGTCGAGGAGACGCTGCCGCCGGTCGATGGAGATGCTGCCGCCGGTCGAGGAGACGTTGCCGCCGGTCGTGGAGACGCTGCCGCCGGCGACGGAAGTGCTGCCGCCGGTTGAGGAGACGCTGCCGCCGGTCGTGGAGACGTTGCCGCCGGTGACGGAAGTGCTGCCGCCGGTCGAGGTGTTGCCGCCGGTAGACGAGGTCGTCCCGCCGATTGCTGAGCTGCCGGCGCCGCCGGTCGAGGTGTTGCCGCCGGTGGACGAGGTCGTCCCGCCGATTGCTGAGCTGCCGGCCGCCGCCGGTCGAGGTGTTGCCGCCGCTGGACGAGGTCGTGCCGCCGATCACCGAGGTCCTGCCTCCGGTGGACGAGGTCGTGCCGCCGGTCACCGAGGTCCTGCCTCCGGTGGAAGAGGTCGTGCCGCCGGTCACCGAGGTCCTGCCTCCGGTGGACGAGGTCGTGCCGCCGGTCACCGAGGTCCTGCCTCCGCTGGACGAGGTCGTGCCGCCGGTCACCGAGGTCCTGCCTCCGGTGGACGAGGTCGTGCCGCCGGTCACCGAGGTCCTGCCTCCGGTGGACGAGGTCGTGCCGCCGGTCACCGAGGTCCTGCCGCCGGTGGACGAGGTCGTGCCGCCGGTCACCGAGGTCCTGCCTCCGGTGGACGAGGTCGTGCCGCCGGTCACCGAGATCCTGCCGCCGCTGGACGAGGTCGTGCCGCCGGTCACCGAGATCCTGCCGCCGCTGGACGAGGTCGTGCCGCCGGTCACCGAGATCCTGCCGCCGCTGGACGAGGTCGTGCCGCCGGTCACCGAGATCCTGCCGCCGCTGGACGAGGTCGTGCCGCCGGTCACCGAGATCCTGCCGCCGCTGGACGAGGTCGTGCCGCCGGTCACCGAGATCCTGCCGCCAGTGGACGAGATCCTGCCGCCGCTGGACGAGGTCGTGCCGCCGGTCACCGAGATCCTGCCGCCGCTGGACGAGGTCGTCCCGCCGGTCACCGAGATCCTGCCGCCAGTGGACGAGATCCTGCCGCCGCTGGACGAGGTCGTGCCGCCGATCACCGAGATCCTGCCGCCGCTGGACGAGGTCGTGCCGCCGATCACCGAGATCCTGCCGCCGCTGGACGAGGTCGTGCCGCCGATCACCGAGATCCTGCCGCCGCTCGACGAGGTCGTGCCGCCGATCACCGAGATCCTGCCGCCGCTCGACGAGGTCGTCCCGCCGATCACCGAGATCCTGCCGCCGCTCGACGAGGTCCTGCCGCCGCTGGACGAGGTCGTCCCGCCGATCACCGAGATCCTGCCGCCGCTCGACGAGGTCGTCCCGCCGATCACCGAGATCCTGCCGCCGCTCGACGAGGTCCTGCCGCCGCTGGACGAGGTCGTGCCCGCCGATCACCGAGATCCTGCCGCCGCTGGACGAGGTCGTCCCGCCGATCACCGAGATCCTGCCGCCGCTGGACGAGATCTTGCCGCCGGTCGCCGAGGTCGCTGCCGCCGGTCGGTCGAGATCTTGACCCCGGTGGTTGAGGTGCTGCCGCCGGTCGGTCAGATCTTGACCCCGGTGGTTGAGGTGCTGCCGCCGGTCGGTCAGATCTTGACCCCGGTGGTTGAGGTGCTGCCGCCGGTCGGTCAGATCTTGACGCCGGTGGTTGAGGTGCTGCCGCCGGTCGGTCAGATCTTGACCCCGGTGGTTGAGGTGCTGCCGCCGGTCGGTCAGATCTTGACCCCGGTGGTTGAGGTGCTGCCGCCGGTCGGTCAGATCTTGACCCCGGTGGTTGAGGTGCTTCCGCCGGTCGGTCAGATCTTGACCCCGGTGGTTGAGGTGCTTCCGCCGGTCGGTCAGATCTTGACCCCGGTGGTTGAGGTGCTGCCGCCGGTCGGTCAGATCTTGACCCCGGTGGTTGAGGTGCTGCCGCCGGTCGGTCAGATCTTGACCCCGGTGGTTGAGGTGCTTCCGCCGGTCGGTCAGATCTTGACCCCGGTGGTTGAGGTGCTTCCGCCGGTCGGTCAGATCCTGACCCCGGTGGTTGAGGTGCTTCCGCCGGTCGGTCAGATCCTGACCCCGGTCGTTGAGGTGCTCCGGCCGGTCGTTGAGGTGCTGCCGCCGGTCACCGGTTCGCTGCCTGGCCAGCAGATTCTGCCTCAGGGCACGCCTCCGTCCAGCTCGGGGCCGGGCGCCGGCATCGGGAACGCCGGCCTCGGTGACGGTCAGGTCGCCGCGGGCGCGCCGAGCGCACCCGCACCGGCACCTCAGCTCGAGGCGGTGCCGTACGCCACTCCCGCACCCTCGGCGCCGTCTACCGGCGTGAGCTTCGGGGATCCCTCGCGAGGCGATGGATCGCCGGCCTCTTCTCCCTTCGAGCGTCCGGGTTCCTTCGCAACGGATGCTTTCCCGGCGAGCTCCTGGCCCTTCTCGGCGGCTTCAGGAGCTGGTCCGGCTTCGCTGAACGCGTCGCCGCTCGAGGACGCGCCTGACTCGGCGCTCGCGGGCGGACCTTCCGAGTCGCCCAGCCTTCCTTCGTCGTCCGCAGGTGCGGGCGCTGCGGGCGGCTCCGGAACGGCGTCCACAGGTCTTTTCGCTCTTCTCGTCGCATTGGCGGCCTTTGCCGCCCACCTGCTGAGCCGGCGCCTGCGATTGGCGCTGACTCCCTGGCGGCCTGCCGCATTCGTGGCCGTCATCGAGCGGCCTGGCTAAGCCCCCCGCGGGGCTTGACCAGGAGTCCGGGCGCGGGATGCGCCCGGAGCAAACGCTCGAAAGGAATTGGCAATGCGAACGACAAAGAGCAGGTGTCTGGCTCCGGCCGGGCTGCTAGCTCTGGTGGGCGCGCTGACGCTGTTGGCGCTGCCCGGCACGAGCCTGGCCGCGGCCGCGCCGAACGCGGACGACAACCCCGTGTTGCTCGCCCAGGGGGCCGGCTACGGCAACCCGGCGACGGCTCGGGAAGTGCGAGTGCTGCAGCGGAAGCTGCGGACGCTCGGGTGGCGGCCGGGACCCGTCGACGGAATGTTCGGTGCACGCACCGAGCAGGCCGTCGTGGGTTTCCAGCGCGCCACCGGGCTGGTCCCGGACGGGATCGCCGGACCGCGAACCAGGAACGCCCTCGACAGGACGAGGCAGAAGCCGCTGGCCCGTGGAGCGGGCTACCGGCCACCCGCGGGATCGCCCCGTGTCCGGATGCTGCAGGAGCGACTCCGGGGAGCGGGCTTCAATCCAGGCCCGGTGGACGGCGTGTTCGGCCCCCGGACCCAGGCCGCGGTAGAGCGCCTGCAGCAAGCCGGTGGGCTCTCGGCCGACGGCATCGTCAGCCATAGGACCCAGCGGCTGCTGGCCGAGCGAAGCACCGACTCACGGAGGGCCCTCCGCCCGGCCGCGCCCAATGCCGCTCCCGATCGCTCACGGACGGCCCGCGGGCCGGTCCCGGAGCGTTCCCGAGACAACGCGACGCGCGCCGGGCAACCGGGCGTGCCGACGGCAAGGGCGATGAACTCCACGAGCGAGGCCATCGACGGTCTCGGCGAGGAGACCGATGGAAGTACCGGGCCACTGCTGCTGGCAGGAGCGGCAGTCGTCCTCTTGGCGATTTGCGGGCAGCTGTTGATGAGGCTGTTTGCCACTGGCGGCGGAATGGCGATCCCGGTCGCTCAGAGGGCGCCGTTCCGTACCGCAAGTACCGCAAGTGCCTCAAGTACCCCAAGTGCCCCAATAGCCCCGACGCCCCCGCAGCCGTCCGTGGTCTCGCACGGGTCGGTCGCCGCGCTGGGCTCCGTCCCGGCTCCGGGCCACGACGACGATGAGACCCTCCAGGAGCCGCCGATGGATGGCGTTCGGGCCATCGGTTACGTCTCCGTTTCGGACAAGGAGTCGTTCAACGATTCGCAGTTCAAGGGGCAGATGGACGACGTCGACTCGCTGTGCGAGCGACGCGGTTGGAGCCTCGTCGAGCTGGTTCGCGACAAGGAAGTGCCGAGCGGCAAGGCCCTCGACCGACCCGGTCTGGCCTACGCGCTGGAACGCATGGAGGCCGGGGAGGCATCGTGCCTGGTCGTCTCCAAGCTCCGGCGTCTCAGCCACTCGGTTGCCGACATCGGCCGGATCCTCGAGATCATCGGTCGCAGCGGTGGCCGGTTGGTGGCGCTCGACCTCGGGATCGACACAGCCACTCCGGAGGGCCGGAAAGCGGCCAACGTGCTGCTGACCGTGAGCGGCTGGGAGCGCCAGCGGATAGCGGAACGCACGCGACAAGGGCTGGAAGCCGCCCGCGCCAAGGGCGGAGCGGTCGGTCGCCCGTCCGTGCACGACGTGCCCGCGCTGAAGAAGTGGATCGTCGACCTCCGCGCCAGCGGCCTGACGCTCCAGGCCATCGCGGACCGGCTCAACGCAGAGGGCGTGCCCACGCTGCGCGGCGGGCAGAAGTGGCGCCCGTCCGCCGTCCAGGCTGCCGCCGGCTACCGACGGCCGCCGCGCGGGCTAAAGGCGTTCGGCACGGAGGAGTTGCCGGAGGGGGGGAGGTTCGAATGAGCTGACCGGCGTCGTGCCGACTCGGGATGTGACCGGGCGAATGAGGTCGAGGACGGAGCCGAGGGCGAGCCCGTCGACGCGGGCGGGCCGCCCTACGCAGCTTGTCGACGTCTGCCGAGCTGCGTGGCGAGCAACGTGAGGGTTAGAGCCGCGAGGGCGTAGAGCACGGCTTCAGCGGCCGATACGTCGCCCCACAGGCTCGCCGGGCCCAGGACGACAGTTGCCACGACGGCAAGCGGCGCCGCCACGCAGGCGAGCGCCGCGGCGGCCCCGAGCACGCGCGGCAACACGCTCGCCACACCGGGCCGCGTCCCTTCGGCTTTCCGCCCGGACCCGGTGCTGCCGAACGAGACGACGCTGACGGTCCTCCCGCTCGAGAGCGGAACACGTGCTAGCTGCAGACGTGATCGGGTCGCCTGCGCCTCGCCGGTGCCACCGGTCCGCCGGTTCGCCACGCTTGCCAGGTACGCGGCGGGCCCCAACAAGATGCCCAACCGTTCGAGCCACTTGCGATGCCGCGGATAGTCCCCCGCCTTGCGGGCGCTTCGGCGGAGCCCTAACAGGAAGCTAACCCCGGCGGAAACCCTGCGCAGCGGGCAGCGCCGCTCCGAGCCGGCGAAGAGCTGCTTCGACAGCGTGGCGCCGAGCACGACTCCGCGCCTGAACGCCTGCCGCGAGCGTGCGTCGGCATGGCCGTGACTCACGATCGCGCGGGGCTCGTAGCCGATCGCATACCCCGCCCGCAGCAGCCGGAGGTAAAGGTCGAGATCCTCCCCACCGGCGGACGGGGTCCCGCTGCCAAGAGCTATGTCGAATCCCCCCAGCCGGCGCGTGAGGTCGGCACGGACGACGGTGTTGGCGCCGCCGCCGATCAGCGCCGGCGTATACGCAAGTCCGCGCTCTGCCAGGCGGAAGGTCCAGGGCTCGAAGCGCGTGGAGTAGGGAGCGAACTGTTCAAGGAGCGGCTGGTCGGCCTTCTCGAGCTGCAGGGGGAGCATCAACCCGGTCACGCAGGCCACGTCATCCGCTCGGTCGAAGGCCTCGGCGGCGCGGGCAATCCAGTCGCGTTCGACCACCACGTTGTCGTCGGTAAACGCGACGAGCTCGCCCTCGGCCGCCATCAGGCCGGCGTTACGGGCGGTCGAAAGCCCCGGACGTGACTCCTCGACATAGCGCACTCGGAGCTCATCCGCGAATCGCTCGGAGAGCATTGCGCGGGTGACCCCGCCGGCCGGACGGTTGTCGACGACGATGACCTCGAAGTCGAGGTAGCGCGACGCAAGCAGCGAGCGAAGGCAACGCTCGAGGCGCGGTGTGTAGCCAGAGGTCGTGACCACGACGCTGACCGATCGTGACGTGGGGGGCGCGGCATTCCTCTCTACCGCAATTCCCTCGGGAGGTAGGGAATCGGGAAGCGTGCGGCCGCGCCGCGCGAACCACTCTTCGAGCTCCGGACCGAGCTGCCATTGGAGCGCCCCTGCGAGGCGGAACCGCGACACACGCCCTTCCGCCACGTTCAGGGCCACCGCGCCCAACGGTTCGCCGTCGAGGCGCGCCACGACGATCAGAGACCGGTACTGCTCTCCGAACCAGGTCGCGGACAGCTGTACATCCGCGAGCGGCGCCTCGAGGTCGACGATCCGCACCGCCGCCGGTGCATTCACCGTGTGCGATCCGGCGGGCGCGCCCCCGGGGAGGGGACGCGGGAGCGCGCCATCGCCGACATCGCTGCGGTGGAGCTCACACCATGAGCTCCCACACCGCAGGCCGCGCCGGAGGGCCCAGGCGCGGCTTGAGACTCAGTTGTCCTGCTTCGATTGGACTGTCTGACACCGGTGACTTCACGTCTTCGATTTCACCCGCTTCCTGGCGGCGGGAACTGACCGTAGGCGAGTCCTCGGCGCGGGGGAAGGGCCTTCGGCGCTACGCAGCCGACCAGTTGCGGAAACCGGCCCCGAAGTCACCCTTCTCCTTTCTGTCGCTCTTCCCGCGGGGTCGCAGACGAGGTGGGTCGTTTGTAGCCGAGCGCGGCCTGCACGCTCGACGGTCGCCACTTCGTGCCGCCGCGCGCGGTCGGGATCCCTTCCTCGTTGAGCTCGTCGGCGATCGCCTGGAGCGTCAAGCCGGCGGCGCGCATGCGCACGATTCGCCGCTTGAGCTCGGGCTTGATTGCGGACCGGACCGCGCCCTGCGCTCGTGCGGCCGCGAGTCCCTTGCGGGTCCGCTCTGCGCGCCGGGCTCGCTCCCACTCGCTCACTTCGCTCACTATGCGGGCAGCCGCGCGCCCAAACTCCGTGCCGGTGTCGATCGCTGGCTCAAGTGACACAAGCCGGGCGTCCGCCCGCAGGAGCGCATCGAGAATCTCCCGTAGCCCGGCGACCGATCCGCAGAGGCCTCCGAGTTCAGCGACGACCAGGGCCGAGGCGTCACCCCTGCCCAAACGCTCGATCGCATACCCGAGCGCGGGGCGGTCGAGAGCCCGCCCGGTCTTCGGCTGGATATCGCGCACCAGCATGACGAGCTCCCAACCCTCGCGGGCACAGAAGTCCTCGATCGCGGCCGATTGGTGCTTCAGCTCCGGGTCGTCGATCCGAGCGGTGCCGTTGGCGGTCATGTAGCCGAGCGCGGAGACCGGTGGACCGCCGTCGTTCCCACTCGAGCTCATCGTCCTCCGGCGGAGCCGCCGCCATTGAGCTCGCCGAGCACCGTCGCCTCAAGCTCCCGGCAGAAGCTCTCGTCCACCATTGGGTTCATCTCCCGAGCTCCAGCTTGTTCCACACTGGCCCGTCGTCTCTTGATCGGGCGCTGTCTCGGGCTTCCTCGCCGCCCGCGGCCGGCTGCCCTTCCACCGGCGTAGGCACGCGGGCGGCCTCGATCGCAGCAACCAACCCGATCCAGCCGGAGAAGGCCGTGCGCTCCCCGGACGGGGCCTCTACTTCACCGCGAATGGGCTCGTCAGGGGGCCCCAGTTCCACGCAGACCTTCAGCTGGCGTGGTGGGTTCACGAGCCGACCCTGCCCGCCCCCGGACCGGTTAGCTACGGGGTACCACCCTGTACTTGTGCGGCGAGGCGGGCTTGCAGCAGGGCCTTGGCGGGCGGATAGTTGAGTCCATGGGCAGCCGCGACCGCCCTGCGGCGACGGCCAAACTGCTGGACCGGGGTGAAGAACTCAGAGAGATGTCCGCTGCACTCGAGGACGCCGCGGGCGGCGCCGGGCGGCTCGTCGTCCTGCGCGCGCCGGCGGGGATGGGAAAGAGCCGCCTACTCGCCGCCGCGGCCGGCGTGGCAGACGAGCGAGGGCTTACCGCGCTGTCCGCCCGCGGCTCGGAACAGGAGCGGGAGCTTCCACTCGGCCTTGCCCGCCAGCTCTTCGAGTCGCTGCTGCGTTCGCTGACAGCCGAGGAGCGCGAGCGAGCGCTCTCGGGGGCAGCCGCGCCGGCAAGAGCGCTGCTCGACCTCGGATCGGCGCTCCCTGTCCCCTCCGGTGCGGGGTTATACGCTCTGTACTCGCTGTTGGCGAGCGTCAGTGACGAGCGGCCGTTGGCGCTGCTTATCGACGACGCGCACTGGTCCGACGAGCCGTCGCTTGCGTTACTGGGCTTCCTGTCGCGCCGACTCGACGATGTGGCCGTCGCGCTGCTCGTCGCGATCCGCGCCGGAGGCCGGGCCGACCAAGGCGTGGCCATCGAGGCCATCGCCTCGGATCCGGCCGCGACGCATCTGCTGCCGGGGCCCCTGACTGAGGCGAGCGTCGCCTCGATCGTCCGGGACTGGCTCGGGGCGCCCGCGCGCGAGTTCGTAGCCGCCTGCCGTGAGGTGACCGGCGGCAATCCGTTCTACCTGCAGGAGCTTTGCCGCGCACTTGGCGCCGCGGGGGTCGAGCCGACCGCCGCGAACGTGTCGCAGGCGTGCCAGCTCGGCCCCGAGAACGTGTCCCGCGCGCTCCTGGTCCGCGTCGGACGCTCGTCTCGTGATGCTGCCGCGCTGGCTCGCTCGCTCGCCGTCCTCGACGATCCCGCCGAGCTGCGGCTGGTGGCCTCGCTTGCCGGCCTCGACATTGAGGCCGCAACGACAGCGGCCGACGTGCTGACGCGGGCAGACGTGCTCGCCGACGAGCGCCCCCTGCGCTTCACCCATCCGATCGTGCGCTCTGCGATCGCGAGCGATCTGACGGCAGCGGAGTACGCGAGGGAGCACGGGCGCGCCGCCCGCCTGCTGGCGGCCGATGGCGCGCCGGCGGAACGGGTCGCGAGTCACCTTCTGGCCTGCGAGCCGGCCGCGGATGCATGGGTGACGGAGCAGCTGCGGGTCGCTGCGCGAGTGGCCGTTCAGCGTGGAGCACCGGTGATTGCGGCCCGCTATCTGCGCCGTGCGCTGGAGGAGCCCGCCGGTGGCGCCGCGTCGGACGTCCTCCGCGAGCTCGGGGCTGCAGAGCTCAGCAGCGGCGAGCCGGCGGCAGTAGGCCATCTCGAGCAGGCGGCGGAGCTGGGGACCGACCTTCGGGGACGTGTCGCGGCCGTGCGGGAGCTCGCTCGGGGCGAAGTCAGCCTCGGGAGCATCGATCGCGCACTGGAGCTCTTGAGCGCGGCGCGCGAAGAGGTCGCGGACGACGACTCGGGGCTGGCGCTCGAGCTCTCCGCCGAGTTGTCCGGCATCGCACTGCTCGTGCCCGGCTCTGCCGGGCATGTCATGGAGCCACTCACAAGGTTCGCCGATGCCCGCGGCGACACGGCTCCCGAGCGGCTGCTGCTCGCCAACCTGTCGCACTGGCTCGCGGCGAGCGGTGGGTCAGCCGGGCGGTGCGCCGACCTGGCCGCGCGCGCTCTCGCCGGAGGGCGCCTGCTGGCCGAGACACGGGCGGAGTCGCCGGCGTTCTACCACGCGGTGTTCGTCTTGATCGCGGCCGACCGCTTCGGCGAGGCGGGTGAGGTTCTCGATGCGGCCCTCGACGATGCCCGCCGGCAGGGGTCGCTGATCGCGTTCGCTACTGCTTCGACGATGCGCTCCCTGCTCGCCTATCGCGTCGGTCGGCTGGTCGAGTCGGAGGCCGACGCACGCGGCGCGATCGACGCCACCCGACTCCACGGCTGGCCGGCGTGGTCGATGGGCGTAGCGTTCCTGATCGACGCCCTCATCGAGACCGGTCGACTCGACGAGGCACAATGGGTGCTCGACGAGTCGGAGCTCGGTCCACAGATCCCCGAGGGGCTAGTGATGGCGCCGGTGCTCGCGGCGCGAGGACGTCTGCGAATCGCGGCAGGGGATCTGGCCGCGGGCGTCGAGGATCTGCTCGAGTGGGGCAGGCGCTCCGATCGCGGCGAGAACCTCGGGTCCGCCGGCACACCGACCTTCCGCACCTACGCAGCCCCGGCGCTCGCGTCGCTTGGCGAGGAGGCGGAAGCCAGGCGGCTGATAGCGGAGGAGTTCGAGCTCGCGCGGCGCTGGGGCGCACCGCGCGCGATCGGAATGGCGCTGCACGCGGCCGGACTGGTCGAGGCGATGGAGAAGGGACGGGCCCTGCTCGAGCAGGCGGTCGAAACGCTCCGCTACACGGATGCCCGACTCGAGCACGCGCGTGCGCTCGTCGAACTCGGCTCGGCGCTGCGGCGCTCGGGCCGGGCCTCGGATGCGCGCGCTCCCTTACGCGAGGGGATGGACCTCGCCCACCGCTGCGGCGCCGCGCCTCTCACGGCCCGCGCACAGGATGAGCTGGCCGCCAGCGGCGTGCGACGCCGACCGCGGACGATGCTCCGCGGTGTCGAGGCGCTCACGCCGAGCGAGGGGCGGATCGCCCGCCTGGCCGCGACCGGCCGGACAAATCGCGAGATTGCGCAGTCGCTCTTCATCACCCGCAAGACCGTCGAGATGCATCTGCGCAACGCCTACCGCAAGCTCGACATCGATTCGCGAGCCGAGCTGCCCCGCGCGCTCACACAGGAAGCAGCGCACGCCGAGCTCGCCCCTGAGCGGTGATCAAACTCTACGTCGTCCCCGGCTCGAACCCCTCGATGAGCGCGCGCCTCGCGCTCGAGTACAAGGGTCTCCACTACGAGCGCGTCGACCTGATCCCGACCATCCACATGGCATTCCTGCGGCTCGCCGGCTTCTCAGCTCGCACCGTGCCCGCGCTCACGATCGACGGTAGGCGCGTCCAGGGCTCGCTCGAGGTGGCCAGGGCACTCGAGGAGCTTCGCCCTGAGCCCCCGCTCTTCCCCGGGAACTCCGAGGAGCGGCGGCGAGTGGAGGAGGTGGAGCGCTGGGGCGAAGCGGTCTTGCAGCCTCTTCCGCGGCGACTCGCGTGGTGGGCGATCAAGCGGGAGCGCAAGGCGCTTCGGAGCTTCGCCGAGGGGGCCGAGCTGCACGTCCCGCTCGGACTTGCGATCCGGGCGGCGGGGCCAATCATCCGCTTCGAGATCCACACGCATGGGGCGACGGACAAGAGGGTGCAAGCCGACCTGCGAGCGCTCCCCGAGACGCTCTCGAGAATTGACGCCTGCATAGACGGCGGCGTGATCGGCGGCGCGACCCCGAACGCCGCCGACTTCCAGATCGCTCCGAGCGTGCGCCTCCTGATGTGCTCCGATCAGCTCCGCCCGCACGTCGCCGAACGGCCGTGCGGCCGGCTGGCGGTGCGCCTCCTGCCGGACTTTCCCGGCCGCATCGGGCCGGTGCTCCCTCCGGCCTGGCTACCCGGTTAAGCGCGTCTCACGGCGCAGGTCCTGGGTCGCTTGACGGCAAGCCGATGCTCGAATAGGCCCGGCTCCGGGTAAGTCCCCGGTGGCGCTAGGGCGCCGTGCGAGTTGACGAGCGAGAACGGAGGGGAGCCATGCCATCTCGACATCGGATGCGCCGGGGGTTGATGCTGACCGTCGCGCTAGTGGGCCTGCTCGGAGTGGCGGCAGCGCCCGCCGCCGCCGGCGACCCCGTTCCCCCGCCGTGGCTGAAGGTCGACGAGAACGGCCAGACGCAGCCGCAGTTCAACTTCGCCGAGGCGATCGAGCAGACGGTCTTCGTCGAGACCGTGCTTGACAGCGACCGCGACGGCCGTCGCGACCGCGTCCGGATCCGGATCAGCCGCCCGCGCGAAACGGACACACTCGGCTACAAGGTGCCGGTCGTGTTCGAGCACAGCCCCTATCGCGGCGACCTCGGCCCCATCGAGAACCACGCGGTCGACTTCGACACGCTCCCGCAGGAGTCGCTCTTCAACGACGATCGCAATGCAACTCGCGGCGCGCGCGCTGCCCGCTCACGGCAAGCATCGGCTCGTTCCGCTCGCGCGCGTGCGCGCGCCCGCGCGCGAATGCTGGCGCGCGCCGACCTGCCCGGCCAGCTCGACAACTACTACGTGCCGCGCGGCTACGCCGTGGTGATCGGCGAGAGCATCGGCACGTTCAACTCGGACGGCTGCCCGACCGTCGGCGACCAGGTGGAGACGCTCGGCACCAAGGCCGTGATCGACTGGCTGAACGGCCGGGCCCGCGGCTTCGACGCGGCCACGGCCGGCAATCCCGTGTCCCCCACCTGGACGGACGGGACCGTCGGCATGACCGGCGGCTCCTACAACGGCACGCTCCCGAACCAGGTCGCCACGACCGGGGTGGAGGGCCTCGAGACGATCATCCCGGTCTCCGCCATCTCCAGCTGGTACGACTACTACCGCGCGAACGGCCTTGTGGTCGCCCCGCACTCCCAGACCCAGGGCGTCGGGGACAACGAGTTTCTCGGTGAGGACACCGACGTGCTGGCCTCGTTCATCGGCGGCAGCCGCATGGCCGTGCGCTGCCGGGGGACGATCCCGTTCCTCGTGCGCGCACAGGACCGCGTGACCGGCGACTGGAGCCCGTTCTGGGCCGCGCGCGACTACCTCGACGACGTCGACCGGATCCGCGCGAGCGTGTTCGTGGTCCACGGGCTGAACGACTGGAACGTCAAGACCAAGGCGTTCGCCGAGTGGTGGTACCGCCTCGACAGGTATGGCGTGCCGCGCAAGATCTGGCTCCACAACGGCGGCCACGGCGGGCCGGGCCCGCCGGGCAGCCTCGGCGCCATGGCGTACAAGAGGGCCGAGAACCGCTGGTTCGACCACGAGCTGTTCGGGGTCGAGAACGGAATCATGGACGAGCCGCGCTCGACGATCCAGCGCGAGGACGGGAGCTACGCCGACGAGCCGGACTGGCCCGCGCCGGGCTCCCGAAACGCGACGCTGCGGCTGTCCGCGCGCAACGCGAACGCGCCGGGTGAGCTGTCGTCCGGCTGGAGCTGGAACGGCAGGCGGACGACCCAGGAGTTCGTCGATCGCGGACGCGAGCTCGACACCGACGACGTGCTGATCCAGGGACCGGACGCGGCACGCCCCGACCGGCTGATCTACCGCACTTCGTCGCTCGGCAGGGACGTCCGCCTGAGCGGCACGCCGTGGGTCAACCTGCGGATGTCGGTCGAGAATCGCAACGCGGCGAACCTCACCGCCGTGCTCGTGGACTACGGCCCCGTCGGCTCTGCCGACCCGCCGGTGATGGTCACGCGCGGCTGGCTCGATCCGCAGAACCGGTTCAGCGTGAGCCGCAGCTTCCCGATCCGCCGCGGGCGGGAGTACGGATTCAGATGGGATCTGCAGCCGGACGACTACCTCTTCCGGGCAGGCCACCGGATCGGCCTCGTGGTCGTGTCGACCGACCACGACTACACGATCCGGCCGGCACCGGGCACACGCCTCACGCTTGACCCGGCCCACAGCCGGATCAGCCTGCCGGTGGTGGGAGGAGGGAGCGCCTTCTAGCGGTTGTGGTTCAGGCCTCCGAGGCGACCCGGTCGGAGGCGCGGATCGTCACGTGGTCGAACACCGCGATGAGTTTCGCGGTTGGGGTCGGTACTAGCCCCATACCCCAATCCCGAGAGCCGAGAGGAGCTCCCAAATGAGAAAGCTCATCGCAGCACTGTTCGTGTCACTCGACGGCGTCGCGGAGGCGCCGGAGAAATGGAACCCGCCCTACTTCACGGACGAGATGGGCGCCGTGATCGGGCAGGCAATGGCGTCCTCAGACGCGCTTCTGATGGGCCGCCGGACTTACGAGGAGTGGGCTTCGTACTGGCCGCATCAGTCGTCCGAAGGGAACCCGATTGCCGCGTTCATGAACAACACGCCGAAGTACGTGGCCTCCACGACGCTCGAGCGGGTCGACTGGGATGGCTCGACGCTGCTGGGGGACGACGTAGCCGGGGAGGTCGCAAAGCTGAAGCAGGAGGAGGGCAAGGACATCATCGTCAACGGCAGCGCGACGCTGGTCCGCTCGCTGCTCGCCGACGGGCTCGTCGACGAGCTGCAGCTGATGATCCACCCGATCGTGCTCGGCAGCGGCGGGCGCCTCTTCGACGGTGGAACGCCGAAGGCGGCGCTCGAGCTGGTGGACACGAAGGCGTTCTCGAGCGGAGTGGTCAGCGTGACCTATCGCCCCGCAGGCTCCTGACGGCCGCTCACTCGGGCAGCTCGGCCGGCAGGCCGAAGAATGCAAAGAGCTCGGGGGACGCGAACGCGTCTATCTCCCTCACCTGTGTGCCCTCGAGGGTCAGCACCTCGAGGGACGCAGGGAGATAGGCCGACCGGCTCGCGTCCCAGAGATACCAGCCGATGGCCGGCTGCCCGTTCGCCCGGACCGCGAGGTGACGCAGCCGCGGTCTCCCGGTCCCCCTGAGGAACGCAATCACCGCCTCGCGGCCGCGGAACCAGCGCGGATGCGGCGGCATCGCGAAGGTCGCGTCCTTGACGAGCAGGGCCACCATCGCCTCGACGTTGCGGCTCTCCCAGGCCTCGACGTAGCGCTGGACCAGCTCGCGAAGGCGATTGTCGCCGAGCGAGCGCAGCGTCGCCTGCTGGCTCTGCTCGGGCAGGCGTTCCTCGACCCCCTGGCGCGCGCGCTGCAGCGCGCTGTTGACGGACGCCGTGCTCGTCTCGAGGAACTCGGCGACCTCGCGCGCCGAGAAACCGAGCACCTCGCGCAGGATCAGCACGGCGCGCTGGCGCGCCGGTAGATGCTGGAGCGCGGCTATGAAGGCGAGCTCCACGCTTTCGCGCTGCTCGTAGCGCGCCTCGGGCGCGGCGTAGCCGGCCGCGAGACCGACCTGCTCATCCGGGTACGGCTCGACCCAGATCCGCTCGAGGATCGGCTGGCCGGGTCCGCTCTCGGGGGTTGCGGGGGCACTGTGGTCGAAGGGCAGCACGCGCTTGGGACGCTTCGCGACGGCGTCCAAAGAGGCATTGGTCGCGATCCTGTAGAGCCACGGGCGCAACGGCCGGCCCGCCTGGAAGCCGTGCAGCCCGCGCCAGGCGCGGAGGAGGGCGTCCTGGAGCGCGTCCTCTGCATCGTGGACCGACCCGAGCATCCGGTAGCAGTGGGCGTGCAGCTCGGCGCGGTACGGCTCGATCAGTCGGCGGAACGCGTCCTCGTCGCCGCCGCGAGCAGCCTCGAGCAGCCGCCGCTCGTCGGTCGGCTGGCTCGTTGACGGACGGCTCATCGTCACAGCCTAGAACCGGTGCCTGCCGGCAGATCGGTCATTGTTTGCTCCGTGGCCCGCCAGGCTGACGCGATCGACCGGGCGGCGGACGAGCTCTACGCGCTGGCGCCCGCCGACTTCACGAACGCTCGCGACGAGCTCGCGAAGCAGCTGCGCGACGACGGGCAGCGCGAGGCCGCCAAGGAGGTCAAGTCGCTGCGCAAGCCGACGCTGGCGGCATGGGCCCTCAACCAGCTCAAGCGCCGGCGGAAGAAGGAGGTCGACCAGCTCCTGGCGGCCGGTCGCGCACTGCGGAAGGCACAGGAGAAGCTCGTGTCGAAAGGCGACCGCGCGGGCTTCCAGCGCGCGGCTGCGAAGGAGCGGGAACTCGTGGCCGAGCTCGCGCACGACGCCGCCGCCCTGGCAGGTGAGGCGGGCGTCGGGCCGACCGGGGGACTGGAGGAGAAGCTCGTCGCGACGCTGCACGCCGCCGCGCTCGACGACGAGACCGCCGCGGAGCTCGCCGCGGGCAGGCTGCTTCGCGAGCGCCAGGCCGTCGGGGGCTTCGGCGACGCCCCCGTCCAGCTCAGCGCGCCGCCGGCGCGGGCGCCGAAGGAGCCGTCCGCCAAGACCGGCGCACCCCGCAAGGACGACAGCGAGCGCAAGAGGAAGCAGGCCGCCGCGGAGGCCGACCTGCGGCAGGAGCTGTCGGCGGCGCGGGTGGCCGAGCGCAAGGCTGGGCGTGAGCTCGACGCCGCGGCCAAGGCCGCCGTACGCGCGGCCGATCGGCTCGGCAAGGCCGAGGAGCGCGCCGCCGAGGCGGCGCGCCAGTTGGAGAACGCCCGCGAGGAACTCGACGAGGCTCGCGAAAGGGAGAAGACCGCGCGCGCGGAACAGCGGCGCGCCGCCGGCGCTGTGACCGCGCTCGAGAAGAAGGTCAGCTGAGGCCGAGCTCGCGTCGCAGCGCGTCGCTCTCGATCCCCTCGACCTCCACCAGCTTGTCCCGCGCGGAGCCGCCGCGCACCACCGAAACCCGGCCCGGGGCCACCCGCAGCCGCCGCGCGATCAGCCGGCAGACGGCGTCGTTGGCCCTTCCGTCCACCGGCGGCGCGGTCACCCGGACCAGCAGGGCACCATCGCGCTCGCCGCCGAGCTCCTCCCGGCGAGCCCGGGGCTGGACGCGCACGCTCAGTCGGCCCACGGCCGGAAGCGTAGGCGGCATGCGCATTGTGCGCGAACGCACAGTCGTCTCCGGTCACGGCGGCGACACTCCGCTCTCTTGGCCTCGGCTTTCTGATGGAGATTTGGAGATGGATGATCGACGCGTAATCGTGGTGGGTGCCGGACCCGCGGGACTGGCCTCGGCCGCAGAACTGGGACGCAGGGGAGTCCCGGCCCCGGTCCTCGAGCGATCGGAATGGATAGCCGCGTCCTGGCGAGGCCGCTACGACCGGCTGCGCCTGAACTCGAGCCGCCCCTTCTCGAAGCTGCCGGGTGCGCGTTATGCCCGCGGCACTGGGATCTTCCCGTCACGCTACGAAGTCGTGGGGTACCTCGAGCGCTACGCGAGGGACCACGCGCTCGACGTGCGCCTTGGAACCGAGCTCGAGCGCATCGACCGGGACGGCGGCGACTGGGTGCTGCGGACCTCCGCGGGCGACCTGCGCGCCGACCAGGTGATCGTGGCGAGCGGCTACGCCCACACCCCGTACACCCCCGAGTGGCCCGGCAGAGACAGTTTCGGCGGTCCGCTCATTCATTCCGGGGAGTACCGCAACGCCGACACGTTCCGCGGCTCCGACGTGCTGGTGGCGGGTTCAGGATGCTCGGGCATGGAGATCGCCTACGACCTCCTCCAGGGCGGGGCGGGCCGAGTGCGCGTGGCGGTCCGCACGCCGCCGAACATGATCCTCCGTGCCCCGCTCGGCCCGCTGTTCGCGAGGCTGATCGTGAAGCTGCCCACCGAGAAGGCCGACCGCGTCATGCGGAAGGTGCAGCTGAAAGAGGTCGGCGATCTGTCCGCATACGGGCTGCCCATTCCCGAGGAGGGAGTGGTCAGCAGGCTGAAGCGGCTGGGCGTCGCTCCCAGCATCGTCGACAAGGACGTCGTCGAGGCGATCAAGGCGCGACGGATCGAGATCGTCGCCGGCGTCGACACCCTCGACGAGACCGGCGTCGAGCTCTCCGACGGCACCCGCCTCGAACCCGACGCGATCATCGCCGCGACCGGCTACCGCACCGGCCTCCAGCCGGTTGTGGGGCACCTCGGCGTGCTCAACGAGCGCGGAGTGCCGCGGGCGCTCGGCGGCGCGGCCGCGGCACCGGGCCTCCGCTTCGTCGGCTACATCCCGCGGCCGGCCCAGATCGGCTTGCTCGGCGACGAGGCCGAGCGGGCGGCCAGGGAGATCGTCGGCGAGCTGAGCCCCGCCGGTTCGGCCGCCGCGCGCAACCGCCGGCGCGGCCGGGCCACGGCCATCGAAGCCAGCAGCTAGGTCCCTAGCGACGGCGGCGGCGGCCGGCGCCCACGCGCGCCGGCCGCCTGACAGCGCGATCAGTCGTCTTCTGGCCCGTCCTGCTCGCCGCTGTCGCCGTCGTCAACTTGGTTGAGGACATTGAAGCCCTCGTCGAGATGAACGTCCACCTGGCTGCCGTCGGAGCGCGTGACCTCGACCTCATACGCCCCTTCCTCGTCACCGGCCTCGGTGCCGGTGACCTGGCCCCCGCCGGTTTCCTGGAGCGCGGCGGCCGAGGCGCGATCGAGCGCCTTGCCCGTGATCGCCCTCTCGCTGCCGTCGTCGTCGCCGCCGGTTGCCCCGGCAATTGCCGCTCCACCGAGTGCCAGGGCCGCGAGCGCCAGAACCCCGAGTACCACCTTCTTCATCTTGCTTCCCATCTTGCCTTACCTCCTCGTATCGGACCTTCCCACTGATCGGAGAAGCTAGGCGGGCAAGCTGAGATGGTGCTGAGGGTCCCGCAGCGCGCGCGGGCGAGCCCTTGACTTCAAGTGCGCTTGAAGGTGCATCCTTCGAGA
The DNA here is from genome assembly GCA_963751835.1 of uncultured Thermoleophilaceae bacterium. Classification (GTDB taxonomy): domain Bacteria; phylum Actinomycetota; class Thermoleophilia; order Solirubrobacterales; family Thermoleophilaceae; genus JACVRW01. The sequence goes on from CAVVWD010000035.1 coordinate 38,529, forward strand.
GTGATCGAAACAAGGAGCGGACCGATGAAACAGCTGACTCGACTGGAGACGGTGATACCGGGCCTGCATGCCACGACTCCCGAGCCGCTGCCGTTCGCCACCTCCCTGCACGTGCGCGCCTTCGTCCTCGAGCGCGACCGGGGCAACATCCTCATGTACAGCACGGCCGGGCTCGAAGCGGACGCTGCCGCGATCGAGGATCTCGGTGGGATCGCGCGCCACTACCTGAACCACCGCCACGAGGCGATGTTCGCGTCCGACGCGGTTCACGCTCCCCTGTTCGTGCACGAGAACGAACGCGACTCGGTCGAGAGGGCCTACCACGTGCGTGGCACATTCTCGCGCCGCCACGTGCTCGACGACGACTTCGAGGTGATCCCGACCCCCGGCCACACGAGTGGAGCGACCGCGTATCTGTGGGACAGCGGCGGGCACCGTGCCCTGTTCACGGGCGACACCATTTTCCTCTCGGGCGGCGAGTGGGTGGCCGCGGTTCTGGAGGGATCGAGCGACCGCGCCTCCTACCTGGAGAGCCTCGAGCTCATCCGCGAGCTCGACTTCGACGTGCTGGTGCCCTGGGCGGCCAGTGCCGGCGAGCCCTACCACGCCGTCATCAGCCACGCGGGCGCGCAGCGCCGCATCGACGCGATCATCGAGCGCGTGCGTCGCGGGGAGCCGCGCTGACCGGCCCCGCCCGGCCGGTCCCCGCACTGACCCGCGCGCCCCGGCCGGCCATAGGGTTCCGCGGATGGAGAGATTCATCTGCGTGACCTGCGGGACACAGTTCCCGGACAGCTCCGAGCCGCCCAGCACCTGCCCGATCTGCACCGACCCGCGCCAGTACGTCCCCCCTGAGGGACAGCGCTGGACGACGCTTTCGGAGCTCGCCGCCGAGCGCCAGAACGAGGTTCGGCAGGACGGCGAGCTCGTCGGCATCGCGACCACGCCCTGGTTTGCGATCGGCCAGCGCGCGCTGCTGGTCCCGTTCGGCGACTCCAACATCCTCTGGGACTGCATCACGCTGCTCGACGAAGCCAGCGCCGACGAGGTCGAGCGGCGCGGCGGACTGGCCGGGATCGCCATCTCGCATCCGCACTATTACTCGGGCATGGTCGAGTGGGCCCAGCGCTTCGGTTGCCCCGTCTACCTCCACGCAGCCGACGCGGAATGGGTGATGCGGCCGGATCCCGCGATCGAGCACTGGGACGGTGAGACCAAGGAGCTCGGCAACGGCCTCACGCTGATCCGCGGCGGCGGCCACTTCCCAGGCGGGACGATGCTCCACCGGGCCGAGGGCGCCGGCTCCCTCCTCACCGGGGACATCATTCAGGTGATCCCCGACCGCACGCACGTCGCGTTCATGTGGAGCTATCCCAACCTGGTCCCGCTGCCCGACAGCGCGGTCCAGGGGATCGCGGCTGCGGTCGAGCCGTTCGAGTACGACGCGATCTACGGCGCGTGGTGGGATCGCCTGATCCCGTCCGGCGCGACGGATGTCGTTCGGCGCTCGGTCGAGCGCTACGGGGCCGCGCTGCGGGGCGAGCTCGGGTAGGGCCACGGGCGCCGGGCCCGCCTGGCAGTCTCCTCGCGGGTGTACTTCGAGGCCGACACGATGGTGCTTGATGCGGCGCAGGCCCTCTGCGTCGGGCTGCCGGCAGCGGGCGTGCCGGCCGCCCTGATGCGCTTCAGCGGCCGCGGCTGGGCGCTCGTGGCGCCGCTGTCAGTGGTGGGGAGCGTCGCGGCGATCGCCCTGGCCTCGACGAGCGCCGATGCCCTCACTTGGATTGCGCTCGTGCTGGTGCCTCCGGGCTGCGCGCTCGCGCTCGGCTGGGCGGCGCACGGCGCGCGTCCCTGGTTGGCGCTGCTGACCGTGCCGTTACTCGCGGCGGCGTTCGCCGGCCCCGATGACCCGGCGGGGCGGGTCGCACGCCTGGCCCTGATCGTCGGATCATGCGTGACCGTGGGCAGGCTGCTGGCCGCCGCCGCGCCGCTCACGCTCCTCAAGGCGGGCGTGGTCGTGATGGCCGTCGTGGACGCCGTGTACATCTTCGGCGACCTGGCCGACGAGCAGAACGCGATGTTCAACGCCGCTGTGCCCGCCGAGGGGTTACCGCGCCTGCAGCTTGCGCACATCGGAGACGTCTCGACCGATTACGGCGATTACTTCGTCGCCGGGCTCGTGGGAGGGATACTCGCCGCCGAACACCGCCCCCAGGTCGCGGCGGCCGTGCTGACGTTCGCCGTCGCGCAGGCCTGGAACCAGCTCTTCCTTGTGGTGGACGGCCTGCCGGGCACGATCCCGCCCGCCGTCGTGATGGTGGGGATGGATGTTTGGGCCGCCCGTTGGCGCCGCCCACGGAGTGCGATGTAGGCTCGGGTTTCGATGCGAGCGGGCTGCTGTTGGCTTGTCGGGGCCCTCGTCCTCCTCGCCGGGATGCCGGCGGCCGCCGGCGCCCAACCGGTGACCAAGCGCTGTCCGGACGATCCCCTTGCGCGCTGCGGCTGGGTGCGCGTGCCGCTTCTCCGCGCCGCGCCCGACGGCGGCGGGCGCAAGCTCCGGATCCACTTCCGCGTGTTCCGGCGCACCGACCGCTCGCGACCCGCGCTCGAGCCGATCGTCGCCGTCGAGGGCGGCCCCGGCTACCCGTCGATCGGCTCGGCCGAGTCCTATCTGTTCCTGCTCGGCCCCATGCGGCGCCGCCACGACCTGATCGTGGTCGACAACCGCGGCACCGGCCGCTCCGGCGCAATCAACTGCCCGCGCCTGCAGGCGCTGAAGGGCGAGTATGAGCGCGAGGCCGCCCGCTGCGCGCGGAAGCTCGGTCGCGCGGCCAACGCCTACGGTACCGGCGCGGCGGCCGACGACCTGGCGGCCGTGCTCGACGAGCTGCGCGTGCGGGTGGTCGACATATATGGGGACTCTTACGGCACCTACTTCGCGCAGGCGTTCGCGGTGCGCCACCCCGCGCGCGTGCGGGCGGTCGTCCTCGACGCCGCCTACGGGGTCGACGGCTTCGACCCGTGGGTGCGAGAGGAGTCGGTGGCGCTGCGCTTCGCATGGCGGGAGGTGTGCCGGCGCTCGGCGAGCTGCCGCGGGCAGCCGCTCGCCGAGCTTCGCCGCATGGCGCTCCGGCTCGAGGCCAGGCCCTTCGTCGCCACCGGACGGGACGCCGACGGCGGCCGCCACCGGGTGAAGGTGGACGGCTCCGCGCTCGGGCAGATGGCCGGCGACGCGTCCTACTACTACTCGATCTTCCGCGACCTGCCGGCGGCGCAGCGGGCATACCGGCGGGGAGACCGGGAGCCGCTCCTGCGCCTTGCCGCCGAGGACCTGCCGTTCACGGGTGGAGGCCCGGTCCAGGACTACTCGGAGGGCGCCTACGTGGCGGTCGCCTGCCACGACTATCCGACGCTGTGGGATCCCCGAGCGCCGTTCCGCGAGCGGCGCGCCCAGCTCGCGGCCGCCCGCGCGCTGCTCGAGCCGGACGCCTACGCGCCCTTCCCCAACGACGTCTGGCTGCGCTCCCTGTACATCGACCAGACGATCACCGGCTGCCTGCGCTGGCCGGCGCCGAGGCACCCCGACCCGCCCGTGCCGCCCGGGGCGATCTTCCCGGCGATGCCCGTGCTCGTGCTCGACGGCGACCTCGACATGATCACCCCGCTGGGCGACTCGATCCGCGCTGCGGGGCTGTTCCCGAACTCGACCCTCGTGACGGTCCGGAACGTGGGGCACGTGACGGCGCTCGCGGACTTCGACGGCTGCACGTCGGGGATCGTGCGCCGCTTCCTGAGGACGCTCTCGGCCGGCGACACGACCTGTGCCTCGCGCACGCAGGAGGTCCACGTGGTGCCGAGGTTCCCGCGCCGCGTGGCCGGGGCGCCGGCGGCCTCGCGAGCGCCGCGCGGCGACCGCTCCAGGGGACTCGACCGCCGCGCCGCCTGGGCCGCTGCCTGGGCGGTCGGGGATGCGCTCGCGCGCTACCAGCTGATGAGCGGCGTGCGCGGACATGGGCTGCGTGGGGGCCGCTTCTTTGACGTGGGCGGCTCGTACTATTCCTTTCGGCCGGTCCGCCTGCGCCTGCGAGGGGTGCGCTTCGTGTCGGACCTCGCCGTGAGCGGCACGGTCGAATGGGACCGGCGCGCAGGCAGGGTGACTGGGCGGCTGCGACTGACGGGGGCGCGGACCGGGAGGCTGCGGATCGGCTGGCGGACCCGCGAGACGCACGCGGTGGCTTCGTTGCGGGGGAGGCTGGGCGGGCGGGTGGTGCGGGTCGTGACGCCGGCGCCTTGATGGGGGCCTCGGCCGCCGGCGCCTGCTTCCTCGCGGCGCCTGGCCCGACCCGGAGAGAACGGCAGCAAAGATGGGGCCGACCGCGGCAGATTGGCGACCCAGAGAGCGGGCCGACCGCGGCCAGAGTGCCGACTTGGTGTCGTCACACGACATCAAGGCGGCATCGTTCGCTCGGCTCTTCGTCGCCGGGGACGCCAAGCGTTAGCTTGACCTTACGTAAGTAATGGCTTAAACTCTCTCTCGTGCAGAGCGCAATCGAGGCCATCGCCGCCCCCCGCCGGCGGGACATCCTTCGCCTGGTCCACCGCACCGAGCTGACCGCGGGCGCGATCGCCGCGAACTTCCGCGACGTCTCGCGGCCGGCGATCTCGCAGCACCTGCGGGTGCTGCGTGAGGCGGGGCTGCTGCGCGAGCGCCGCGACGGGACGCGCCGTCTCTACAGCGCGGATCCGGGCGGCCTCGATGGTCTGCGCGAGTTCCTCGAGCGGTTCTGGGACGAGCGGCTCGAGACCCTGAAGACCGAAGCAGAGCGAGAAGAGAGGAGCAGGCGCCATGCCAGAGGCAACCGGAACTGAAGCGATCGTGCGCGAGGTGCAGATCGACGCGAGCCCCGAGACGGTGTTCGGGTTCTTTACCGAGCCCGACAAGATCACGCGCTGGCTCGCCGAGTCGGCAACCGTCGACCCGCGGCCAGGCGGCATCAACCACCAGACCCACCCGGGCGGAGACGAGAATCCCAGCGGCCCGTACTACATGCGCGGTGAGTTCGTCGAGGTCACGCCGCCGTCGCGGGTGGTGTTCACGTGGGGGTTCGAGAACGAGGACGTCGCCGTGAAGCCGGGGGAGAGCACGGTCGAGGTGACCCTCGAGCCCTCTCGCGGCGGCACGCTGCTGCGGCTCGTGCACCGCGACCTCCCCGCGTCCGAAATCGCCAGCCACACAGACGGCTGGACCGAGCTGCTCGCCCGTCTCGCCGTACTGGTGAGCGAGCGCGATCCGGAGGCGAGCGGCTAGTACTGACCGGGCACAGTGCGGCCGGGGCATCGAACATGCCCCGGCCGCTCGCGTCCCTTCTCTAGCCCTGCTTGACGGCTGACACGTCGAGCGCCAGCCGGACCTTGTCGGACACCAGGACGTTGCCCGAGCCGAGCACCTGGTTGAAGGTCATCCCGTAGTCCGAGCGGTTGAGCTGACCGCGGACCTCGAGGGCCACGCGCTCGTTGCCCCACGGGTCGATCTCGGTCCCCTGGATCTCCGCCGTGAGAACGACCTCGCGCGTCACGCCGCGCAGCGTCAGGTCGCCCACGATCTCGAAGCGCTCGTCGTCGACCGGGCGGATCTCGGTCGACGTGAACTCGATCTGGGGATGGCGCTCCGCGTGGAAGAAGTCGGGGGAGCGCAGGTGGTCGTCGCGCTGAGGCTCCTGGGTGTCGAGGCTCGCGACGTCGACGGTGCCGTGGGCCCGTGCCGACGACAGATCGTCGGCGAGCTCGAGGGTGCCCACGAAGCTGCCGAAGTGGCCGCGGACGGTTGCGATGCCGAGGTGCTTCGCTGAGAACTCGACGCGCGAGTGCGAAGGATCGACGCTGTAGGTGCCGGTCGGTACGACGGTTGCGGTTGCGGTGCTCACTTGTCTTCCCTCTTTCCTTGTCTGCCGGCCGCCTGACCTGTGGCGTGGCCGGTACTTGCACGTGCAAGCAGTTTGCCGCAAGGAGGGCCGCTTTCCCATGGGCGAAGCCCTCAACCTCATGGACTTCTGTGACGTCCGCTTTCCCACCCTGCGCAGCCGGCCGAGCCGGCTGCTTCGGGCCTCAGCCGCGAACGGTGCCGCGGTACGCCTGCGGGGAGCGCCCCATCTGGCGCTTGAACGCGCGCGAGAAATACAGCGGGTCCCCGAACCCGACGCGGTAGGAGATCTCGCCCACGGTGAGGTCGGTGTAGCGAAGCAGCCGGGCCGCCTCGACCATCACGCGCTCGGTCACGAGCTCCTTCGTCGAGCGGCCCGTGACGCGGGTGAGGGCCTGCGCCAGCGCCGGCCCGGGGACGGCGAGGGCGTCGGCGTAGTGGCGAGCATCGTGGTGGACCGCGAAGTCGCGCTCCAGCCGTTCCGTGAAGTGCCTCAAGAGCTGCACGTCGGCGTCGTCCGCCTCGCGCCGCTCGCTGCGCCCCTCGTCGTACCAGCGCTCGGTCCAGAGCAGCAGGGTCGAGATGAGATGCCGGATCACGTCGGTGCAGTAGGCGTCGGGCGGCCGCTCGAGCTCGGCGGCCAGCGCCCGGAAGAGCGGCGTCACGGAATCGCACGCCTCCTCAGGTGCGGCGATCGTGCGCCCGCCGCGTCCGCTGAGGAGCCAGCCCGAAGCGATCCGCTGCGAGCCGCCGTGGAGCACCGCGTCGGTCACACGCAGCAGTGCGCCGCTGAGATTCTCGGCCCACACGAACTGATGGACCTGACCGCGCCCGATCACCGTGATTGTGGGGGCCTCGACGGGCACGCGGTAGCCGTCGATCAGGTGCTCGCCGCGTCCCTCGGCGACGAAGATCAGCTCGTGATAGTCGTGCCTATGCGGCTCCCGGATGGCGTCCTCGCCGAAGGCGACCCCCTCGAACAGGCGCACCTCGACCTCCGCCCCGGGATCCAGGTGGTCGACGGCGAGGCTGGTCTGAGGCTCGGCGGTCGCCAAGGACGTGAATGATGCCGGGTGCGATCCCCCAAAGAGAGGCTGACCGATGACAGAGCTCACCTTCCGCGAGCGGCCGGCGGCCGGCGATCCGGCCGGCCTGCTCGTCCTGCATCACGGTCGCGGGACCGACGAGAACGACCTGCTCCCACTGGGCGACGTGCTCGACCCGGAACGGCGCCTGCACGTCGTGACCCCGCGCGGGCCACTGACCCTGCCCGGCTGGTCGGGCTATCACTGGTACGTGGTGCCGCGAGTCGGCTACCCCGACCCGGACACCTTCAACGCCGCCTTCGCGAGCCTCGCCGAGCTCCACGACGATCTTTGGCGGCGCACGGGCCTCGGCCCCGAGCAGACCGTGCTGGGCGGCTTCTCGATGGGCTCGGTGATGAGCTATTCACTGGGCCTGGCCGGGAGCCGGCCGGCTCCCGCCGGCATCCTGGCTTTCTCGGGCTTCGTGCCGGTCGTCGAGGGCTGGAGCGCCTCGCTCGAGGACCGTCAGGGAACACGGGCGTTCATCGCCCACGGCCGCAACGATCCGATCATGGAGGTCGGCTTCGCCCGCCAGGCGCGCGAGCTGCTGGAGCAGGGTGGGCTGGAGGTCGAGTACCACGAGTCGGACGCCGGCCACCACATCGACCCGGCGCACGTGCCCGCTGCGGTCGAGTGGCTGGCAGCGACGCTGAGCGTGGAGCGGCCGGCCGAGCTCTGACCAGCCGCTCAGCCGCCGGTCGCGGGGCCCACGTGCTTCCCGAGCCAGGTCACGAGCGGGCGCGCGCTCTCGAGCTCCTCGCGGATCCGCTTGTCGGCGGAACGCTTGTGCAGCCACGCCCCGACCGGGCGCCGGCGGTAGACGGTCAGCTCCTTCATCCGCAGGCGGTGGAGGCGCGGATGGTCGAGCGGGTAGCCGCGCGGCGCCCGCTTGAGCCCTGGCGGCCCGGGTTCGAGCCCCGCGTCGGTCGCGATCTTCAGCGCGCGCTCGAAGGCCGCCGCCCGCCGGCCGTCGTCGATCGCGGCCCGGTAGCGCGCCAGCTGGTCGGAGGCGGGATGGTGGAGGCCGCCCGCCACGAGCAGGCCGTCCAAAGACAGCTCGACGTAGTAGCCGCCGGCTGAGCCGTAGCCGATCGCCAGGCCGAGCTGCTCCTTGATCGGTGGCCGCATGTGGAAGCGGGTGTCGTGGTAGGGCCGGAAGAAGTGCGGCTCGCCGAGATCGGCCAGGCCGGCGGCGAGCTCCCTCGCCGGTTCCATCAGAAAGACGTCGTAGCGCTCGCGGTTCGCCTTGAACCAGTCGCGGTCGTTGTTGGCCTCGAGATCGCGAAGGAACTCGATCGCCTCCGGTGGCCACATGCGCGCGAAGCCTACGCGCCGCGGGATCCCCGGACGGGTGCCCGGGGATCCCACGAATGGCTCGGCTAGCGGCCGGGCCCGAAGAAGCCCGGTCCGTCCGGGCCGCCCGGACCACCGGGGCCGCGAGGCCCGCCGTGGCCGCCCGGCCCGGGCCCACGCTCGGGCCGCGGCAGGTCCGCCAGGGCGTCCTCGACCTTGTCCGCCGAGAGGCCGAACCGGTCGGCGAGGAACGCCTCCAGCTCCGCCTGGCGCTGCTCCCAGCCCGACTCGGCGCCGGCGCGGACCTCGCGCAGGGCCTTGCGAAGCTCGGCGCGGCTCACGTCGAGCGCCGACGCCAGCTGGCGAAGCGGCGCCGCGCCGTGCCTGCGGTGGTGCCTCGCGCCCGGGTCCGGCCGGAGCGCGTTGAGCGCATTCTCGACCTTCTCGACCTCCACGCCGAGCTCGGCCGCGAGCGCCTCGGCGAATTCGCCCGGATCGCCGGGCCTGTCGCTCGCCAACGTCTCGAGCGCCGCCTCGACCTGCGCGGTCTCAAGCCCGAGCTCGCCCGCGAGCTTCGCGGCGAAGCGCGTCTTGTGACTGTCCTCGATCTGGGCGAACGCCTCGTTCACCTTGTCGGCGGAGATCCCGAGCGCCTTGGCGAGCGAGGTCGCAAAGGCGTTCCGCGCATCGCTTCCCTGCTGCTCGTGGAAGTCACGCAACGCCTGCTCGAGCTCGTCCGCGTCGACGCCGAGGGCATCCGCGAGGTCCTCGAAGCCCGGCGGCGGGCCATGATCGAAGCCGCGCTCGGCAGTGGCGTTCCCGGAGCCCCCGGAGCCCGCCGATGCCGATCCGTCACCGGCCTGGCTTCCGATGCCGTAGGCAGCTGAGGCGAGTCCGACCGCCCCCGCCAGGACGAGTGCTGTTGCCTTCTTTGGAGTGTTCATGGCCGCGAGCCTGGTGCCGCCACGTAAGACGGGCGTAAGAGCGAGCTAAGAAGCGCCGAAGAGCAGGGCCGGCGCAGTCAGAATCCCCCCGATGAGGATCCTGATCGTCGATGACGACCGCGCGCTCAGGGACGCCCTGCGGCGGGCACTGACGCTCGCGGGATATGACAGCGTGCTGGCCGCCGACGGCGAGGAGGCGCTCGCCCGCGCTACGTCGGCCGCGCCGGACGCGATCGTGCTCGACGTCGGACTGCCCGGGATGGATGGGCTCGAGGTGTGCCGCGCGCTGCGCGCGTCTGGCGATCGCGTGCCCGTGCTGATGCTCACCGCCCGCGATGCGGTCGCCGACCGCATCGACGGCCTTGACGCGGGCGCCGACGACTACCTCGTCAAGCCCTTCGACGTCGGCGAGCTGAAGGCCCGCCTACGGGCGCTCCTGCGCCGCGGGCAGGCCGGCGCGGACGCCGACAAGCTCGAGTTCGGCGAGCTCCGGCTCGACGGCGCGCGCCACGGCGTCGCCGTTGGGGAGCGCTTCGAGGAGCTCACGCGCACGGAGTACGACCTGCTCGAGCTGTTCATGAAGAACCCGCGCAACGTGCTTCCGCACAGCGTCATCTACGAGCGCGTGTGGGGCTACGACTTCGGGCCGGCGTCGAACGCGCTGCGCGTGTACATCGGCTACCTGCGCCGCAAGCTCGACGAGCTCGGCGCCCGGCCCCTGCTGCACACGGTGCGCGGGGTGGGCTATGTGCTGCGCGAGCCGGACGCCGCTCAATGACGCTGCGGACCCGCATCGCCGCAGCGGCCGGCCTCGCGGTGGCGGTCGCGGTCCTGGGGGCGGCGCTGGCGGTCTACTTCGGCGTGCGCGGGCAGCTTCGCGGCGAGGTGGACCAGTCGCTGCGCGACCGGGTCGAGCTGATAGGCGGCCGTCCCGACGGCGCAGGCGGTCCCGGCCGGCGCCCGCCGCCGGGCGGCGGCCGCCCGTTCGAAGGCCCGCCGGTCGCCTTCGGCGGCCCGGAGGGCTACACCCAGCTCGTGCTCCCCAACGGCGGCATCGTTCGCCCAGGCGACGAAACCGAGGCGCTCCCGGCCGGTGAGCGGGCGCGCGAGATCGCGCGCAGCGGCGAGGGGGAGGAGCTGCGTGACGTGACCGTCGACGGTGTCCACCTGCGCGTGCTCACTGCCGCGCTGCCGCGGGGGCAGGGCGCGCTCCAGGTGGCTCGCCCGCTCGACGAGGTAGATCGTCAGCTCGACCGGATCGTGCTCGTGCTCCTCGTGGTGGGCGCCTCCGGCGTCGCGCTGGCGGCGGGGCTGGGGGCGATCGTGGCGCGCACCGCGCTTGCCCCGGTCGCTCGCTTCACGCGCCGCACCGAGGAGCTCGCAGCCGCGCCGGACCCATCCGAGCGCATCGAGGTGGTGGGCAGCGACGAGCTCGCCCGCCTGGCGCGCAGCTTCAACACGACGCTCGACGCGCTCGAGCGCTCCGTCGAGGCGCAGCGGGGCCTGGTCGCGGACGCGAGCCACGAGCTGCGCACGCCCATCGCCAGCCTGCGCGCGAACATCCAGACGCTCGAGGATGCGGAGCGGCTGCCGCCCGGCGAGCGCGAGGCCCTGCGGGCCGACATCGTCGGGGAGCTCGATGAGCTCACGGCGCTGGTGGCGGACATCGTCGAGCTGGCGCGGGGGTCGAAGCCGGGCGAGGCCGTAGACGACGTGCGGCTGGACGAGATCGCGACGGCGGTGGTGGAGCGGGCGCGGACGCGTGCCGCCGATCGGGCGCTGTTCGCCGTGGACGTCGAGCCGACGCTCGTGCGCGGCGAGCCGGCGCGTATCCAGCGCGCGATCTCCAACCTGGTGGACAACGCGCTCAAGTGGAGTCCGCCGGGAGGCGAGGTCGAGCTCACGCTGGAGAACGGGACGCTCAGGGTCCGCGACCACGGGCCCGGCTTCGCCCAGGCCGACCTCCCGCACGTGTTCGAGCGTTTCTACCGCGCACGCGGTGCCCGCGGCATGCCCGGCTCCGGTCTCGGCCTGGCGATCGTCCGCCAGGCGGCCGAAGCGCATGGGGGAGCGGTCGAGGCGGCGAACGCGCCGGGCGGCGGCGCGCTGATGCGCGTGTCCTTCGGGCCGAGCGCGCCCGCCGCGCCGGCGGAGCAGCGGCCGCCGCGGCGGAGTGAGCCGGCGCGCCCCTGAACTGGTAGCGTGCCGCGCGCTGTTGGTTTAGGGTGCCCTAATTAGGGCTTCCTAACGAACTCACCCGGAGGATTCCACCCATGAAGCCAGCACGTCTCGTGACCCTCTTCGCTGTCGCCGTAGCCGCGCTCGGCGCGGCCGCTTGCGGCGACGACGATTCGGGCGGCGCCGAGACTACGGAGACGACCGGCGCACGTGCCGATCTCGGGGCGATCAAGACGTACCTGAGCGAGCACACGCAGGCGCTCGCCGCCGAGACGGCCGCGCTCTCCGAGCAGGGGCAGGCCTACTACGAGCTTGCGAAGGCCGCCGGCTTCGACTACTCGAAGCTGCTCGAATCGAAGCGCGCGGAGGTGGCCGCGATCCTCCGGGACGCGAAGGCGGCCTACGCAGGAGCCAACCCCGCCTACGAGGAGATGGAGGGGATCGTGGCGGGCGTCTCCTCGCTCGCCGACTACGACGTGATCATCGACGCCGGCTCGTCCGGCGAGGATCCCGAGAACGCGGTCCCGTTCGACCTGGAGCTGCCCAACGGCAAGACGCTGAAGCAGCCGGGGAACTTCATGTTCCTCACCGAGACGGCCCTGTACGGCACGAACGACGAACTCCTGGCCAAGGGCGCGAAGGCCGATCTCGACGGGGACGGCAATGTCGCGTTCGGCGAGGCCCTGCCCGACGCGGGGATCTTCCTCGCAACCACGCGCGACTTCGACAAGTACGCCCGCGAGCTCGACTCCGAGGCCGCGAGCTTCGAGCCCACCGAGTCCGACGCCTTCTCGGCGCTGGTGATCATGACGCCGACGATGTCCGAGTATTTCGAGGCGTGGAAGAACTCCCGCTTCGTCGCCGGGAGCAAGGCATCCGAGCAGGCCTTCGTGGCCACCTCCCGCCTGTCGGACATTGCGGACATCCTCGAGGGCCTCGTCTTGACCTACGACGGCGTCGAGCCGCTCGTCGCGGAGGCCGACCCGCAGCAGGCCAAGCAGACCGAGCAGAGCCTCGCCTCGTTGCATAACTTCGCCGCCGGCCTGCGCGACAAGGAGGAGGCGGGGCGCAAGTACAGCGCCGAGGAGGCCGACACGCTCGGCTCGCGAGCCCAGCAGCAGGCCGAGGCGATCGCCGGCCAGATCACGCAGGCAGCGGCCAGGCTGAACGTCGAGATCGAGGAAGGCTGAGCCGCGCCGGTGGGACGTCGCCCGCTCCGCGCGTTCGCTGCGGTCGTCGCCGCGCTGCTTGCGCTGGTGGCGGCCCCCGCGGGCGCGGGGGCGCAGGACCTCCCCGCGTGGCAGGCGGCGCAGCGGATGCAGGAGCGCCTGTTCGCGGCGCAGAGCGCGCTGTTGCTGGGCGAGCCCACGGCCGCCGAGAGCGCGCGGGCTCGCTCGCTCTACCGAGGGGAGCTGGCGCGCGGCCTGCGGGCCGCCGCCCCCGAGGCGGACCGGGCCGCGCGCGCCGCGCTGAGAGCAGCCGAGCGGGCGCTCCGGGACCGCGACCAGAGCGCCCTTGCCGCCGCACGGGGGCGCCTCCGCACGGCGCTCCTGCGCGGCAGCTACGCCGCGACGATCGTGGCCGTGCGGGCCGGCGACGCCGGCCGCGCTCGTGACTGGCTCCTCCTGCGCGAGTTCCGCCGGGCCACCCGCTTCACGCGCCCAGGCGTGGACGCCACGCTCGCCGTAGGCGAGCTGGCCGCCGGTGAGATCGGCGCGCGCAAGGCCCTGCTGGGCGTGAAGAAGGACCTGCTCGATGCCTATCAGGCGGCGCTCTCGTCCGAGCTCGATCAGGCGGCCCAGGCTCAGGAGCGGGGCTTCGGCGCCCGCCTGGCCGAAACGAGCGCGGCGGCCGCCGGCCTGTGGTTGATCCTGGCCCCGGAGTATGAGCGCGCCCGTGGCGCGGGCGCACGGGCCGAGGCCGATGCCGCCTTCGCCGCCCTCGCCCGCGCGGGCGGGCAGGACGCGCGCGGATTCCCGGCCGCCCGACAAGCCGCGCTGGCGAGTCTCGACGGCTTCGTCGCGGCACCGTTCACGCCCGAGGAGCAGGCCCGCCGGGCGGCGCAGCTCGTGCGCTTTCTCGACCTCGTCCCGATCGAATATCGCGACGGCACCGACGACGGGCGGGTCACGATCCCGTTCGAGATCCAGGAGGCGATCGCCTTCCGCGAAGGTGCCGCCTCGGCCTTCGCCGACCTCGAGTCCGAGCTCGCCGACCGCGACCCCCGCGCGACCGCCGAGGTCGAGCGCGCGCTCGGAGAGCTCGAGCGCTACGTCGGGGACGCCGGCAGCGGCGGCAAGGTCGTCGCCGAGGAAGACGTCGAGGACGCGCACGAGCGCGCCGCCGGCCGGCTCGACGAGCTCTTCCCCGAGGAATGGAAGGAGGACGACTCGCAGTCGGACTTCGACCTGATCGACCTCACGCTCGACCGCATGGAGTCCGCGGTTGCGGCCGGCGAGTACCGCCAGGCCGAGCAGGCGCGGCTCGAGGCCTACGCGTTCTTCGAGTTCGGACCTGAGCTAAGCCTGCGCTCGATCGCGCCGGGCGTCGTGGCGCGCGTCGAGGCGCTCGTCTGGTTCGGGATCGACGGGAAGGACGGGCTCGCGAAGCTGATCGCGAACCAGCGCTCGGGGCGCGAGGTGCGCGACAGCCGTCTCGCACTGGACGAGGCGCTCGAGGAGGGTGCGGGCACGCTCGGCGAGGGGGCGAGCACGGCGACCGTCGTCACGAACGCCGCCGTGATCGTCTTCCGGGAGGGGCTCGAGGCGGTGCTGATCCTGGCGGCCGTGATGGCGAGCCTGCTCGGCGCCGCGCGCGCACAGCGCAAGCCGATGCTGATCGGGGCGGGCCTCGCGCTCGTGGCCAGCGCGATCACCTTCGTGCTTGCGCAGACGGTGCTCACCTCGCTCGCGCGCTACGGCGAGAAGCTCGAGGCGGTGGTCGGCCTCGTGGCGATCGGCGTGCTGCTGCTCGTCCTCAACTGGTTCTTCCATCGCGTCTACTGGACCGAGCACATCTCGCGCTTCCACAAGCGCCGGCGGCGGCTGCTCGCGCTCACGGCCGGCGGCCTGGTCTCCGCTCAGGCAGCGGGGTTCGTGCTGCTCGGCTTCTCGACGGTCTACCGCGAGGGCTTCGAGACCGTGCTGTTCCTCCAGGCGCTCGAGCTCAGCTCGGGGCTCTGGGTCGTGCTCGAGGGGGTCGCGCTCGGCAGCATCGCGGTCGCGGCCGTGGCGGTGGCGACCTTCGTCCTCGAGCGCAAGCTGCCGTACAAGAAGATGCTGATCGTGACCGGCGTGCTGCTCACGGCGGTGCTCGCGATCATGGTCGGCAAGACGGCGCGCACGCTCCAGGGCGTGGGCTGGCTGCCGATCACGCCGGTCGATGTGGACGTGCCTTACTGGATGGGGCTCTGGCTCGGCGTCTTTCCGACCGTGGAGACACTCGTGGCGCAGGTGGCGTCGGTGGTCTTCGTGGTGGGGAGCTATCTGGTTGCGGAGCGGGTGAAGAGGCGGGGGCGGGCGCCGGTGCCGGCGCCGCAGCGTTCCGTTCAACCGGGCGCTCCGGCGCGGCCTGCCTCCGACGGCTTGCTGGGGAGGGAGGCGGTGGGCTCGGGACCGCGGAATGGGCCTACGGTCCTGGATTGACGGCCTCCTGGACCACCAATCCAGGACGAATGCCGGTCCTCAGCGCTCAGCTGCCCGCGCCTCCAATCGCTCCGCGGCGACCGCGTAGGCGGTGTTCGGGCGCCGGTTCGATTGGGCGAACAGCACTCCGAGCAGGCTCCCGTCGGCCGCAACGAGCGGGGCGCCCGAGTCGCCGGGGCGCACGCGCGCCTTGAGCTCGAGCGCGGGCCGGGGCACCGGCGCCGCGCCGGGCCGGGGCCGGATCCGCGCCTGGATGCGGCGGCGGATCTCAACCTCGATCGCTGCTGGACGGCCGTCGCGGCGCACGAGCAGGTGGGGCGCGTCCGAGTCGGGGAGGGGCGACGCGTCGGATGGGATCCCGTCGTCCGGGACGGCAAGGAGGGCGAGATCCTCGCGGCGGTCGAGCTCGATCACCTGCGCGCGCCGGGCTTCGCCCGCGTCGCCACCGCGCACAAGCACGCGCGCCTCTCGTCCCGGAATCACGTGGGCAACCGTGACCACGCGACCCGCACCATGCTCGAAGCCCGTGGCCACATCGGCCGAGCCGACGGCCGGGACCACCAGCACGTCGACCACGGCGGGTCCCTTGGGCGGCGGGCCGGCCGACGGCACGAGCAGGAAGAGCGCGGCCGCGATCAGCGCGAGGAGCAACGCCGCCACGATCGCGGGGCGACCACCGCGCCGCGCTCTCAGCGGTCCATCGATTACCGAGGTGGCGCCGCGGCTCGCAGCGTGGTTCATCGCGCCGCCCCGGAGCGCGCCGGCCCCGAGGTCTTCCTCACCACGAGTCGGGGCTCCTCGAGCCGGGCCGAGCGTGACTCGCGGCCGTTCACGCGCTCGAGCAGGAGCTCGAGCGCGAGGCTGCCCATCTCCTCACGCGGCTGGTTCACGGTGGTCAGGGACATGTGGTGGAGCGCCGCCAGGAACGTGTTGTCGTAGCCGACGATTGACACGTCCTCGGGTACCCGGACGCCGTCGTCCTCGAGCCGGTCGAGCACGCCCGCGGCGACCAGGTCGTTCGCGGCGAACACCGCGGTGGGCAGCTCGCCGCCGCGCAGCAGCCGCTCGGCGGCCCGCACGCCGGCCTCCTCGGTGAACTCGCCCGGCAGCACCTTCGCGTAGCGCCCGAGCCCCAGCTCCTTCATCGCCTTGACGTATCCGGCGCGGCGCGGCGCCGCGCCGGCGCCGCGGCCGCCGTCCACGTGGACGATCCGCTCGTGCCCGAGCGAGGCGAGGTGCTCGACCGCCAGGCGCGCCCCCGCCGCCTCGTCCGTCATCACCCAGTCGACCCCGCTGTCCCGCAGGGCCCGCCCGATCACCACCACCGGCACCGTTCTGGCCGCCGTGGCGAGCTCGGCGGCGGCCATGCGCGGGCTGACGAGGATGAGCCCGTCGGTGCGGTACTCGAGCAACGCCTCCAGCATCGCCCCCTCGCGCCGGCGCCTGCGGCCGCCGGTGATGATCAGCAGCCGGTAACCGAGGTTCGATGCCAGGCCCTCGATCCCGTTGGCGATCTCCGCGAAGAACGGGTTGTGGAGGTCGTTCAGCAGCACGCCGATCGTGCGCGTCCGGCGGCTGGCCAGGCCGCGCGCCATGGCGTTGGGGCGGTAGCCGAGTCGCCCGGCTGCCGCCAGCACGCGCTCACGGCGCTCGGCGCTCACCTTCGGGCTCTCGCGCATCACGAGCGAGACGAGCGCGCGTGAGACGCCGGCCTCGTGGGCCACGTCCTCCATCGTCACATGCGAGCGCCTCACACGCTTGACATCTCCCCCGAGTCGGTGGATACTGCCGCCCGCAGAGATTAGAGCGCTCTAACTATTAATTGCAAGTTGAGCGCCTAAATTGCCCCGGGAGAGAGGCAAGATTGCGGGTTCAGGCGGTAGCGCGCTCCAATAGGCACTGTCGAGTTGGCTGCTACGAACGCCGGGTTGGGTGGTACGCACGGTGAGTGCTCGCCCGCTGGCCAATCGCCGCGTGGCCGCCGCGCCGATCTCCTGGGGGGTCTGTGAGGTCCCGGGCTGGGGCCTCCAGCTACCCCCGGAGCGGGTACTGCCCGAGATTGCGGCGCTCGGCTTCGAGGCGACCGAGCTCGGCCCCATCGGCTGGCTGCCGCTCGAGCCGGTCGCGCTGCGGGCCCAGCTCGACCGTCACGGCCTGCAGCTCGTCGGCGGCTTCGTACCGCTCGTGCTGCACGAGCGCGATCTTGCCCCCGCTCGCGCCGACGCCGAGCGCATCGCGCGCGTCCTGGCCGCCGCGGGCGCCGAGCTGTTCGAGGCTGCCGTCGTGACGGACGCCGGGTGGGCGGCGCCCGCCCCCCTCGACGATGTGGCCTGGCGCCTGCTGACCGACCACCTCGCGCAGATCCACGAGCTCGTCGCGGGGATCGGCCTCGAGCTGGTGCTGCACCCGCATGCGGGCACGCTGGTCGAGCGCGAGGAGGAGATCGAGCGCGTCCTGGCCGCCACCGAGGTTCCGCTGTGCCTCGACACTGGTCATCTTTCGATCGCGGACGTCGATCCGGTGGAGTTCACCCGCCGCCACGGCGAGCGCGTCGCCCACGTTCATCTCAAGGACATCGATTTCGGACTCGCGGAGCGCTTTCGGTCCGGTGAGCTCACCCTGGTGGAGGCAACGCAGGAGGGCCTGTTCCGGCCCCTGGGCCAGGGTGATGCCGCCATCGCCGAAGTGGTCGAGCTCCTCGAGCGCAAGGGGTACGAGCGCTGGCTCGTGCTCGAACAGGACACCGCCATCACCGGGGAGGAGCCGCCGGTGGGACGTGGTCCGGTGCTCGACGTGCAGGCGAGCGTCGCGTACCTGAACGAGCTGGCTCCGATGACTCAGGAGGAGGTTCCGCAGACATGAAGCGACTGTTTCCCGCGGTGGTGGTCCTCGTGCTGGCCCTCGCGGCCATGGCGTTCGCGACCGCGTGCGGCGACGACGACGACGACGGTGGCGGTACCGGTACCGACGACGTCTCTCTAACCCAGGGCGGTGATCTCAAGATCGCGGTCATCACGCACGGCGCAGGAGACTCGTTCTGGGCCGTCGCGAAACGCGGTGCCGAGCAGGCCGGCAAGGACATGGGCGTGGACGTCCAGTACAGCGAGTCGGCGAACGACCCACAGAAGCAGGCCCAGTTGATCGATGCCGCCGTCACCGACAAGGTGGACGGGATCGCGGTCTCGGCGCCGAACCCGGACGCGCTCCGCGATCCGCTGAAGAAGGCAGTTGACGCGGGCATTCCCGTGATCACGCTGAACTCGGGACAGGCGGATTCGGCCGACCTCGGCGCGATCACGCACGTCGGCCAGGACGAGGGGATCGCCGGCGAGGCGGCGGGTCGCCGACTGGCCGAGGGCGGGTCGCAGAAGCTCCTGTGCGTCATCCACGAGCAGGCGAACATCGGCCTCAACGAGCGCTGCGACGGCGCGAAGCAGGGCTTCGGCGGAGAGGTCGAGAATCTGCAGGTCACGGGCGTGAATGACATCTCGACCACGCTCACCGAGATCCAGTCGAAGCTCGAGTCGGACGACTCGATCGACGCCGTCCTCACGCTCAACCCCGACATCGCGGTTGCCGGGCGCGACGCCGTGCAAGGCGCGAGCTCGGAGGCGAAGCTCGCGACCTTCGACCTGAGCGGCGACGTCGTCAACGCGATCGAAGCGGGTGAGATCGAGTTCGCGATCGATCAGCAGCAGTATCTCCAGGGATACCTGCCCGTCGTGTTCCTGAAGCTGTTCAAGGACAACGCCAACACCGTCGGCGGCGGCCAGCCCGTGCTCACCGGGCCGGGCTTCGTCGACAAGGCCAACGCGGCCACGGTCAAGCAGTTGGCCGAGGAGGGGACGCGCTGACATAGGAGGTGCCGCGGCCGGCCCGCGCGGGCCGGCCGCTGCGCCGCCGGAAGAGAGATGCGGATGAGCGATCAGGCCACAGCCGTCGAGCCGCCGGGCGCACCGCCGCCGACATCGGTGGTGGACGACCGCCTCGCCCAGGTCAGCTTCATGACGAAACTGATGCGCCGGCCCGAGCTGGGGGCGGCGCTCGCCGCGCTGGTGGTCTTCCTGTTCTTCGCGCTCACCACCGACCAATTCGGGACTCTCGACGGTGCCGCCAACTGGACCGACGTCGCCTCGACGCTCGGCATCCCGGCGGTGGCCGTGGCGCTACTCATGATCGGCGGCGAGTTCGACCTGTCCGCCGGCGTGATGACGGGCAGCGCCGGACTCGTCATGGGCCTGCTCGCCACCGAGCTCGACATGAACATCTGGTTCGCGATCGTGCTCACGTTCGTCTTCGCGGCCACGATCGGGTTCATCAACGGGATGATGGTCGTGAAGACGAAGCTCCCCAGCTTCATCGTCACGCTCGCCACCTTCTTCATCCTGCAGGGCGCCAACCTCGGGGTCACCAAGCAGATCACCGGCAGCGTCCGCGTGGCCGGGCTGTCCGAGGTGAGCGGCTACGAGACGGCCTTCGACATCTTCGGAGGCTCGTTCTCGACCTACGACTTCCGCATCACCGTCCTTTGGTGGGTCGCGATCACGATCATCGCCACTTGGGTGCTGTCGCGCACGCGCGCCGGCAACTGGATCTTCGGCGTCGGCGGAGACGCCACAGCCGCGCGCAACGTCGGTGTGCCGGTGTCGCGGGTGAAGATCGCCCTCTTCATGACCACCGCGATGGCGTCGGCGCTCGTCGGGATCATGATCGCCCTGCGGCTCGCCTCGGTGCAGGCCGGCCAGGGCGTGGGCGAGGAGTTCCAGTACATCATCGCCGCGGTGGTCGGAGGCTGCCTGCTGACGGGGGGCTATGGCTCCGCGATCGGGGCGGCTATAGGCGCGCTGATCATCGGGATGGCGTTCATCGGAATTCAGTTCTCGGGCTGGGACACCGACTGGCGCTTCCTGTTCCTCGGCGTGA
Organism: uncultured Thermoleophilaceae bacterium; assembly: GCA_963751835.1. Taxonomy (GTDB): domain Bacteria; phylum Actinomycetota; class Thermoleophilia; order Solirubrobacterales; family Thermoleophilaceae; genus JACVRW01. The sequence continues at coordinate 58,516 of CAVVWD010000035.1, forward strand.
TCCTGCTGCTCGCCGTGCTCGTGAACAACCTCGTCAGGCGCAGCGCGGAAGGAGCCCGAAAGTGAACGACAAGGTGCCGCTGCTCGAGACGCGAGAGGTCTCGAAGTACTTCGGCAACGTCATCGCGCTCAAGGACGTCTCGGTCTCGGTCTACGACGGCCAGGTCACCTGCGTCCTGGGGGACAACGGTGCGGGCAAGTCGACTTTCATCAAGATCCTCTCGGGGGTGTACACGCAGGACGAGGGCGAGCTCCTGGTGGAGGGGGAGGAGACCCACTTCGGATCTCCGCGCGGGGCCCGCGAACGCGGGATCGCGACCGTGTTCCAGGACCTCGCAACGGTGCCGCTGATGTCGATCTGGCGCAACTTCTTCCTCGGCTCCGAGCCGACGAGGAAGCTGGGCCCGCTCACGATGGTCGACGTGAAGGGCGGCCAGCGGATCATGAGCGAGGAGATGGCCAAGATGGGCATCGACGTGCGCGATCCCGACCAGCCGGTCGGCACGCTGTCGGGCGGCGAGCGCCAGGCCGTTGCGATCTCGCGCGCGATCTACTTCGGCGCCAAGGTGCTCATCCTCGACGAGCCCACCTCGGCGCTCGGGGTCAAGCAGTCCGGGATCGTCCTGCGCTACATCGCGCAGGCTCGCGAGCGCGGCGTGGGGGTGATCTTCATCACCCACAACCCGCATCACGCCTACCCGGTCGGCGACCGCTTCGTGGTGCTCAACCGCGGCAAGCTGCTCGGGAAGTGGGAACGCGGGGAGATCAGCCGCGACGAGCTCGTGAAGATGATGTCGGGCGGCGCCGAGCTCGATCAGCTCACGCACGAGCTCGAGCAGACGATCGAACGTCCGGCGGCGGGGTGAGCGGGAGGCGCCCGAGTAAGCGCTGGGGCCGCGGAGTGAGCGGCGAGTCCCGCAATCAGAGCTCCGCAGTGTTGGAGCGTGCGGCCGTCCGGCGGCCCGGCACGCGCAAGCGGATCGGGGTGGGGCTGATCGGCTTCGGCTGGCTCGGCCGCGCGCACAGCCGCTCACTCCGGCGCATCCCGACGCTGTTCGCCGAGCGCGACTTCGAGGTCGAGCTCGTGATCTGCGCGGACGAGGTGGCGGCGCGCGCACGGGAGGCGGTGGACGCGTTCGGCTACTCGCGCGCAACAGGCGACTGGCGCGCCGTCATGGACGACCCGGCCGTCGACGCCGTATTCATCGCCGCGCCGAACATGCTGCATGTCGAGCTGGTCGAGGCGGCGGCCGCGGCAGGCAAGGACGTGTTCTGCGAAAAGCCCGTGGGCGGCACGCCCGAGCAGACCGCCCGCGCCGAGCGCGCCGCGCGCCGCGCGGGTGTGATCACGGGCGTGGGCCACAACTTCCGCTGGGCGCCGCTCGTGCGCCATGCGGCGAGCCTGATCGAGCAGGGCCGGCTGGGGGAGATCACCAACTACCGGGGCCGCTTCTTCTCGATGTACGGGAGCGATCCGCTCGGCCTCCTGTCCTGGCGCTTCCTCGTCGACGAGGCCGGCCACGGCGTGACGAGCGACCTGCTGAGCCACGCCGTCGACATGGCGCACATGCTGATCGGTCCGATCACGCGGGTGGTCGGGGCGACCGAGACCTTCATCCGCGAGCGTCCGCTCCCCGCGCCCGGCGAGGGCACCCACTACGGGCGCGGGCGCGCGGGCGACCCGCGCGGCGCGGTTACGAACGAGGACTACGCGGGAATGCTCTGCGAGTTCGCCAACGGGGCGCGCGGGACCTTCGAGGCGAGCCGGACGATGGTCGGGCCGGAGAGCCAGATGGCCTTCGACGTGTACGGAACCGAGGGCGCGCTCGGCTGGAACTTCGAACGCATGAACGAGCTTCAGCTCTACCTCGCCGGCGGCGGGCTCGAGAGCGGCTACACGCGCGTGCTCGCCGGCGAGCGCTTCCCCTACCACGGCAGCTTCGTGCCCGGCAGCGCGAACGGGATCGGCTACGAGGACCTCGTGACGATCGAGGACTACGAGTTCTGCCGCGCGCTCGCCGAGCGGCGCCCATTCCGGCCCGGCTTCGAGGAGGCGCTCGAGTGGGTCTCCGTGCAGGCCGCCCTGCTGCGCTCGGCCGAGAGCGGGCACTGGGAGGACGTCGTGTCGCTCAGGGAGGGCTGAGTGCAAGCGCTCACCCACAAGGCGCCGCGCGAATCGCCCGCCCCGGCCGCCGCCGCCGGGGGTGCGCCGATCGGCATCGGGCTGATCGGCACAGGACGGATCGGCGCGATGCACGCGCGCCTGCTCGCCGCCCAGGTGCCGGGCGCCCGCGTGGCTGCCGTCAACGACACCCGCCCCGAGGCCGCTCACGCGGTCGCCGGCGAGCTGGGCGTGCGCGTGGAGGCGACGACCGAGGAGCTCTTGGCCGCGCCGGACGTGGACGCGGTCGCGATTTGCACGAGCACGGACACACACGCCGGCCTGGTTGTGGCCGCGGCGCATGCGGGCAAGCCGATTTTCTGCGAGAAGCCCGTCTCGCTCGAGCTCGGCGAGCTCGACCGCGCGCTCGGCGCCGTCGACGATGCCGGAGTCCCGTTCCAGATCGGTTTCAACCGCCGCTTCGACCCGGCTCACGCGTCGGTGCGCGAGGCCGTGGCCAGCGGGACGGTCGGCGTGCCGCACCTGGTACGCATCTCGAGCCGCGACCCGGAGCCGCCGCCGCTTCCCTACGTGATGGTCTCCGGTGGGATCTTCCTTGACATGACGATCCACGACTTCGACATGGCCCGCTTCGTCACAGGCAGCGAGGTCGTCGAGGTCTACGCGCGCGGTGCCGTGCGGGTGGAGGAGTCGTTCGCGCAGGCGGGCGACGTGGATACCGCCGTCGTCACGCTCACCCACGAGGACGGCTGCCTGACGCTGATCGACAACAGCCGCCGGGCCGCCTACGGCTTCGACCAGCGCGTCGAGGTGTTCGGCTCCCAGGGGATGGCGGTGTCCGAGAACCCGCTCGCGCACAGCGGTCTGGTCCGGACCGCGTCCGGCACCCGGGCGCCGCCGCCGCGTGCGTTCTTCCTCGAGCGCTACATGGAGAGCTACGTGCGCCAGTGGGCCGCCTTCGTCGCGGCGGTCGCGGCGGGCGCGACACCGCCCGTCACGACCGCGGACGCCCGTGCGCCCCTCGTGACCGGGCTCGCGGCTCGGCGCTCGGTCGAGGAGGGAAGGCCGGTGCGGGTGGAGGAGGTGGATCCGGGCCGATGAGGGTCTACCTGACCGGCGCGCGTGGCTTCGTCGGCTCGAACCTCGTCCGCGTGTTCGAGGCCCACGGCGCCGAGGTACTGGGACCGTGTCGCGAGGAGGTCGATGTGACCGACGCGGCGGCCGTGGCCCGCAGCGTCGCGGACTTCCGGCCCGATGCCGTGGTGCACAGCGCGATCCTCAACGACCTCGGCCGGATCTACAGCCACCGCGACGAGGCCTGGGCGGCGTACGTGGGCAGCACGCGCGCGCTCACCGACGCAGCCAACCGTGCGGGTGCGCAGCTCGTGCTCGTGTCAACGGACTGGGTCTTCGACGGGACCCAGGGCGGGGCGGACGAACGGACCCCGCCCAACCCAGTCAATGCGTACGGGTTCCTCAAGGCCGCGAGCGAGCTGGTGGTGGCCGAGCGGGCGGTGCACGGAGCGGTCGCGCGGCTGTCAGGGGTCAACGGCGTGCATTGGGCCCGGCCCGATACGCCGCGGCGTCAGGACGCCGGCTTCGGCTACCTCGTGTTGTCGATCGTCGATGCGCTCAGCAGGGGCGAGCGCTTCACCGTCTGGGACAGTCCCGCGATCAACTGCGTCGCCAGCCCGGTGCTGGCGAGCGCCGCGGCGGAGCTGATCTGGCGGATCGTCGAGCGCCGGCTGGCAGGGACGTTCCATTGCTGCGGCGCTGAGGCAATCGGCCGTCGTGAGCTCGCGCTGCGGACCGCCGGCGCGTTCGAGCTCGACCGAGAGCTGCTCGACTTCGGGCCGCCCGACCCGGGGGCGCTGCCGCCCGGCGCCGTCCCCTACGACACGAGCCTGTCCGGCGCGGCGACCGAGCGTGAGCTCGATACCGAGCTCCCGGACCTGGAGGCGCTGTTGTCCGGCCTGCGGGCGGAGCTCGAGCTCGAGAGGAGCCCGGCATGAGCGAGCAGTACGACGTGATCACGATGGGGCGCGTGAGCGTGGACCTCTACCCGGAGCAGGTCGGGGCGACGCTCGAGGAGGTGCGCACCTTTGCCAAGTCGCTCGGCGGCAGCCCGACCAACGTGGCCGTGGCCGCGGCGCGGCTGGGGGCGCGCTCCGCGGTCGTGACCAAGGTCGGCGACGACGCCTTCGGCAACTACGTGCGACAGGCGCTCGAGGGCTTCGGCGTCGACAACCGCTGGGTCAGCACCGACCCGGACCTGCGCACGCCGCTCGCCTTCTGCGAGATCCACCCGCCCGACAATTTCCCGCTGCTCTTCTACCGCGAGCCGAAGGCCCCCGACATGAACCTTGCGCGCCCCGACCTCGATCTCGAGGCGATCCGCAGCGCGCGCCTGATGTGGACCACCGGCACCGGCTTCTCGCAGGAGCCGAGCCGCTCGGCGACGCTGCTCGCCCTCGAGGCCCGCCAGGGCACCCTGCACGGGGGCATCACGATCCACGACCTCGACCATCGCCCGATGTTCTGGCGCGACCAGGAGGAGGCGGGGCACTGGGCGCGCGAGGCGATCAAGCTCGCGACGGTCGCCGTGGGGAATCAGGACGAGGTCGAGGTGGCGGTCGGCACGCGCGACCCGTACGAGGCCTCGGAGACGCTGCTCGACATGGGCGTGGGTCTGGCGATCGTCAAGCGCGGGCCCGACGGCGTGCTCGCCCGGACCCACGCGGGCGTGATCGAGCTGGAGCCGATCCGGCTCGAGGTGCTGAACGGCCTGGGCGCGGGCGACGCCTTCGGCGGCGCTCTCGCCTGGGCGCTCGTCGAGGGCTGGGAGGCCGACCGCGCGCTGCGCCTAGCCAACGCCGCGGGTGCGCTCGTGGCGTCGCGGCTCGCGTGCGCGGACGACATGCCGACGCGGGCGGAGTTGACGGAGCTGGTTGGAGAGGAGGTCGAGGCATGAGCGAGCGGTTGACGGTGGCCCAGGCGCTGGTGCGCTTTCTTGCGGTGCAGGAGATCGAGCGCGACGGCGAGCGGCGCCGCTTCTTCGGCGGCTGCTGGGGCATCTTCGGCCACGGCAACCTGTCCGGCCTCGGCCAGGCGCTCCACCAGCACCGCGACCTCTTCCCGTTCCGCCAAGCCCGCAACGAGCAGGCGATGGTGCACGTGGCCTCCGGCTACGCCCGCCAGCTGAACAGGCTCGGCGCGTTCGCCTGCACCAGCTCGGTAGGGCCCGGTGCCACCAACATGGTCACCGGCGCGGCGCTCGCCACCGTCAACCGCCTGCCGGTGCTGCTGCTGCCGGGCGATACCTTTGCCAGCCGCGCCCCTCACCCGGTGCTTCAGCAGCTCGAGGTGCCGCACGACGGCACGCTGTCGGTCAACGACTGCTTCCGCCCGGTCTCGCGCTACTTCGACCGCATCACCCGGCCGGAGCAGATCGTGCCGGCGGCGCTCGAAGCCATGCGCGTGCTCACCGACCCCGCCGAGACCGGTGCCGTTACGCTGGCGCTGCCGGAGGACGTCCAGACCGAAGCGCTCGAGCTGCCTGACGCGTTCCTCGAGCCGCGGGTGTGGACGGTGTTCCGCCGCCCGCCGGCGCCCGATGCGCTCGCGCGCGCCGCTTCGCTCGTGCGTGAGGCCCGGCGGCCGCTGATCGTGGCGGGCGGCGGCGTGATCTACGCCGAGGCCACCGAGGAGCTGCACGCGCTTGCCGAGGCCACCGGCATCCCCGTCTGCGAGACGCAGGCCGGCCGCGGCGCGTTGCCCTCGGAGCATCCCTCGGCGCTCGGCGCAGTCGGCGCCACCGGCACGCTCGCCGCGAACCGGCTCGCTCGCGAGGCCGACCTCGTGATCGGCGTGGGCACACGCTGGAGCGACTTCACGACCGCCTCGAAGTCGGCCTTCCAGGACCCGGGCGTCCGCTTCGTCAACGTGAACGTGGCCAGTCTCGACGCCGCCAAGCACAGCGGCCTGGCGCTCGAGGCCGACGCGAAGCTCGCGCTGGCGGCGCTCGCCGAGGCGCTCGCGGGCCACCGTGTCGACGAGGCCTGGGAGCGCCGCGCGGCGGACGAGGCGCGGGCCTGGGGCGAGGAGGTGGAGCGGCTCACGCATGCCGGCCACGCGCCGCTGCCGAGCCAGGCGGAGGTGATCGGCGCCGTCAACGAGGCCGCAGGCCCGCGCGACGTCGTCGTGTGCGCCGCCGGCTCGATGCCGGGCGACCTCCACAAGCTCTGGCGCGCGCGCGACCCCAAGGGCTATCACGTGGAGTACGGCTACTCGTGCATGGGCTACGAGCTGCCGGGAGGGATGGGCGTCAAGCTGGCCGCTCCCGAGCGCGAGGTGTTCGTGATGGTGGGCGACGGCTCCTGGCTGATGGCCCCGGGCGATCTCGTGACGGCCGTCGCCGAGGGGATCAAGATCGTGGTTGTGCTCGTGGACAACCACGGCTATGCCTCGATCGGGGCTCTGTCGCGCTCGATCGGCGACGCCGGCTTCGGCACGCACTACCGGCGCAGCGAGAACGGCGCACCCGTGCTCGACGCACCGGGCGGTGACGGGCCGGCCGACGAGCTCGAGCCGCTGCCCATCGATCTCGGCGCCAGCGCGGAGGCGCTCGGCGCCCGCCTGCTGCGCGCACGCGGCGTCGACGAGCTGCGCGAAGCTCTCGCAAGCGCGAAGGCGGAGAGCGGCCCGGTCGTCGTGCACGTGGAGGTGGACCGCTACGCCGGCGTGCCGAGCTACGAGGGCTGGTGGGACGTGCCGGTGGCCGAGGTCTCCGAGGATCCAGCGGTGCGGGCCGCGCGCGAGGAGTACGAGCGCGCGCGCGAGGGCCAGCGGAGCTACGTGGAGGGCATCCAATGAGCCGGCTGCTGGTGCGGCCGTCGCCGACGCCGGGCCCGGACGGCAGCCTGATCTCGATCACGCCCGAGTCGGCGGGCTGGGCGCACGTGGGTTTCGAGGTGGTGTCGCTCGCCGGCGACCAGGTCACCGAGCGCAGCACCGGCGAGCGCGAACTGTGCGTGGTCGTCGTGTCCGGCTCCGTGCACGTGCGCTCCGAGCACGGCGAGTGGCTCGATCTCGGCGGCCGTCAGGACCCGTTCTCGGGCATGCCCGACGCGGCGTATCTGCCGCCGCGGACCGAGGTCGGTCTCCAGGCCGGGCCGGCCGGCGCGGAGCTCGGTCTCTGCTTCGCCCCTGCGAACAGCGGCGCGGAGGCGCGGGTGCTCCCCGGCGATGAGATCGAGGTGGAGGTGCGCGGGCACGGCGCGCTCGAGCGGCGCATCCATCCGATCCTGATGGGCGACCGCGAGGCCGACTCGCTGCTCGTATGCGAGGTGCTCACCCCGCCCGGTCACTGGTCCAGCTACCCGCCCCACAAGCACGACCGCGACGCGCTGCCGGAGGAGTCGCTGCTCGAGGAGACCTACTACCACCGCGTCTCGCCGGAGCGCGGGTTCGCGCTGCAGCGCGTCTACAGCGGCGACGGCGCGCTCGACGAGTCCGTGGCCGCGCGCGACCGCGACGTCGTGCTGGTGCCGCGCGGATACCACACGGTGTCCGCGCCGCCCGGATATGCGCTCTACTACTTGAACGTCATGGCCGGCCCCGTGCGGGCCTGGGCCATCGCAAACGACCCCGACCATGAGTGGACCCTCGATGGAAGCCGCAACGCAGACACGCTTGCTCGATAACTACATCGCCGGCGCCTGGACGGCCGCCTCCGGCGCCGAAGCCCTGGACGTCACGAATCCCGCCACCGGTGAGGTGCTCGCGCGCGTGCCGCTGTCCTCGTCCGCCGACCTCGATCGCGCGGTCAAGGCGGCGCGGGAGGCGCTGCCCGTCTGGCGCGGCGTCTCGGTGATCGCGCGGGCGCGGCTCCTGTTCGGCCTGCGCGAGGGGCTGAGCAACCGTCGTGAGGACCTCGCCCGTTCGGTCACCACCGAGATGGGGAAGACGATCGGCGACGCGCGCGCCGAGGTGGCGCGCATGGTCGAGATGGTCGAAGCCGCCTGCGCGATCCCGACGACGATGCAGGGGCGCATCCTCGAGGACGTCTCTCGGGGGATCGACGCCGAGACGATCCGCCAGCCCGTGGGCGTGTGTGCCGCGATCGTGCCGTTCAACTTCCCGGCCATGGTCCCGTTCTGGTTCCTGCCGTTCGCGATCGGGTGCGGGAACACATTCGTGCTGAAGCCCTCGGAGCAGGTGCCGCTGACGCAGCAGCTCGCCTTCGAGGTGCTCGACTCGCTCGACCTGCCGCCCGGCGTGGTGAACCTCGTCAACGGCGGGCGCGAGGTGGTGGAGGGCATCCTCGACCACCCGGGGATCGACGCCGTGTCGTTCGTGGGCAGCGCACCCGTGGCCAGGATCATCTACGAGCGGTCGGCCAAGGCCGGCAAGCGCGTGCAGGCGCTGGGCGGCGCGAAGAACCACATGGTCGTGATGCCGGACGCCGTGATCGACAAGACCGTCCAGGGGATCATGGGCTCCGCGTTCGGGGCGGCCGGGCAGCGCTGCATGGCCGGCAGCGTCGTGGTCACGGTGGGCGAGGCACACGGGCGGCTCGTGCCCGCCCTGAAGGAGGCAGCCGAGCAGGTCCGCGTGGGGGACGGCCTCGACGAGGACACCGAGCTCGGGCCGGTCGTGTCCGAGAAGGCGCGCTCGCGCATCCTGACGATGATCGAGCGGGGGGTCGAGGAGGGCGCCTCGCTGCTGGTGGACGGCCGCGAGGCCGGCGACGGGGTCGGCTGCTACGTCGGCGCGACGATCCTGGACGGGGCGAGCCCCGAGATGGACATCGTGCGTGAGGAGATATTCGGCCCGGTGCTCTCGCTCGTCCACGTCGACACCCTCGACCAGGCCATCGAGGCGATCTCGAAGAGCCGCTTCGGCAACGGCGTGTCGATCTTCACCGAGTCGGGCGCGGCGGTGCGCCGCTTCAAGCACGACGTGCAGGCGGGCATGGTCGGCGTCAACATCGGCGTGGCCGCCCCGGTCGCGTTCTTCCCCTTCTCCGGCTGGAAGGACAGCTTCCTCGGCGACCTGCACGCCCACGGCCCCGACGCGGTCGAGTTCTACACGCGCAAGAAGACGATCACGAGCCGCTACTACACGCACGAGGAGAGCGGGCGCTACTTCGTCGAGAACTAGTGCCCCGGGAACGAATCTTCGGCCAGTCTCGGATCCTCCCGAATCTTGATCGGCACCAGGCAAGTCCCAGCCCGGGATCTGGCGCCATCGTCCTGGATTGACCACCCTATGTGTGGGCAATCCAGGATTACTCGCGCTTTCCCGAGCGCAGCGCCCGAACGATCTTCGATCCCGCCCTGCTCGCAGCAACCGACGAGCACATCCCCCTTACCCAGCCCATGCGCGAGACCGACCCGGCGCCACCACCCAAGAGGGGCCGGCTACGCCTGACTACTTGCCGCGGCCGACGCTCCGGCGCAGGATCTCGCGCACGTCGCCGACCGGCCCCAGGTGGCCGAGCTTGTCGGGGTTGACCACTGAGCTGATCCCCTGGATGCGGCCGTCGGCGATGTCGAACGCGAGCACGGCGATGATCCGCTCCTCCGAGTCCAGCGCTACCGCGCCAGGCTGGCCGTTGACCTCGACCGGACGCAGCTCGAAACCCCCGCCGCGGCCGCCGACGCGCGCCCAGCCGGCGAGCGCCTTGGCCACGCGGCTCCGGCCGTGCAGTGGCCGGGTGATCGCCGGGACGCGCCCGCCGCCGTCCCCGTGCAGCTCCACATCCTCGGCGAGCAGCGACTCGAGCTCCTCGACCTCGCCGTCGCGCGCGGCGGCGATGAAGCGGCGCGCCAGCTCGTCGCGCAGCTCCTGTGAGGGCTCATAGCGCGGCCGGCGCTCCTCGACGTGGCGGCGCGCGCGGGCGGTGAGCTGGCGGACGTTGTCCTCGCTCTTGCCGACGATCGCGGCGATGCGGTCGTAGGGGTAGTCGAACACCTCCCGCAGCAGAAAGGCGGCACGCTGCTCGGGCGACAGGCTCTCGAGGACCACGAGGAACGCGAACGAGAGCGAGTCCGCGAGCTCCGCCTCCCAGGCCGGGTCGCCCTCCTGCGCGGCGACGAGCGGCTCGGGCAGCCACTCGCCGGTGTAGGTCTCGCGCCGGACCCGCGCGGAGCGCAGCTGGTCGATGGCGAGCCGCGTTACCACGGTCGAGACGTACGCCCGCGGTGACTCGATCCGCTCACCCGACTCGAGCGTGCGGTGCAGGCGCAACAAACCCTCCTGCACGACGTCCTCGGCCTCGCTCACGCTGCCCAGCATCCGGTAGGCGATCGCGAATGCCGGCGGCCGCAGCTCCTCGAACAGGTCCGTCGTGGCCATGGCTCAGCCCAGCCCGTTCGCGAAGCCCTCGCGCCAGCTCGGATAGCGCGGCTGCCAGCCGAGCTCACGCTTCGCCTTCTTGTTCGACGAGCCACGCAACTCGCTCATCATGATCGCAGCGGCTTCGCCGCCGGCGATCCGTGCGAGCCATAGCGGCACGTGCCGGGGCGGCTTGGCGCCGAGCGTCTTGGCAAGCTCGGGCAGCCACTCGGAGACCGGCGCCGGCTCGTCGTCGACCACGTTGTAGACGCCGCGCTTCCCGTGCTCGATCGCCTCGACCGTGGCCGCCGCGGCATCCTCGATCTGGATGAACGACCACACCCCGGTGCCCTTGCCGGCGAGCGGCAGCTTCCGGGCCCGGATCATCTCGATCTGCTCGCCCACCGGATTGAGGCCCAGCGACGTGCCGGGACCGTAGAAGCCGCCGTAGCGGAGGGCGATGCCCTCGGTCCAGTCCGCCCCTGTGACAGTCCGCTCGAGGTACTTGATCGCCTCGAGCGTGGTGCGGACCTGGGCGGGCGGTGTCGTATCGAGCGGGTCGTCCTCTGACTTGACCGGACCGCCCGTCCGTGCGTAGGGCCAGGGAGCGAAGCTCTGCGCGACGAAGCGCTTGACGCCGACCGCGCGCCCAGCGGCGAGCAGGTGGTCGGTGCCCTCGGTCCGCAGCCGGTTCGTGGCGGCGAAGTCACGCTCCATCCGGCGCGCGTTGAACGCCCCGATCGCGGTCAGCTGGTGGACGATCACGTCCGGCTCCGCCTCCGCGACCGCGCGCGCGACCGCATCCGGGTCCAGCGCGTCAGCGACGACGGGGCGGGCGCCGAGATCACGCAGGAGGTCCTGCTTGGACTCGCTCCGCGTCATGCCGACGACCTCGTGCCCGCGCCCGACGAGCTGTGCGACCAGTGGCCTGCCCAGTGCTCCGGTTGCGCCTGCGACGAAGATCTTCATAACGGTTCCTTTCTCGTGCATTCACCTCCTTGACGAGATAGCAGCTCCCCATGTGACAACGTTTTTGGCTGCTCCAGACGGGTAGTCGCGAGGCATGCCACCTCGCGGAGTCAAGAAGGGGCAGGGCCGCTCCGAGAGCCGGCCGAGGAGATCGCGGCACGCACCGTCAGCGGACCTCGACGCAGGACACCTCCTCGGGTCGCCGCGGCGGCAAGCGCTCGGGCACGTCCGGCCCGAAGGGACGCACACGCGACCAGCTCTACAACGAGGCCAAGAAGCTCGGCATCGAGGGGCGCTCGCGTATGAACAAGTCCCAGCTGCAGCGCGCGGTCAGCGCCAAGAAGAGCTAGTCGCGGCTCAGCCGAGCTCGGCCAGCAGGTCGGCCACCGAGTCGACGATCCGTGACGGCTTGAACGGATGCCGCTCGGCGTCCTCGCGCGAGGTCACGCCGGTCAACACGAGGACGGTTTCCATCCCGGCCTCGAGGCCCGAAACGATGTCGGTGTCCATGCGATCGCCGATCATCGTGGTGCTCTCGGAGTGGGCGTCGATGGCATTCAGTGCCGAGCGCATCATGAGCGGGTTCGGCTTGCCGACGTAGTAGGGGGCGATGCCCGTTGCGCGGCTGATGAGCGCTGCCACCGACCCGGTCGCGGGCAGCGGGCCGTCGGGCGAGGGGCCGACGTTGTCCGGATTCGTTGCGATGAAGCGCGCCCCCGCACTGATCAGCTGGATTGCGCGAGTGATGCGTTCGAAGCTGTAGGTGCGCGTCTCGCCGAGCACCACGTAGTCGGGATCGCGATCGGTGATCGTGTAGCCGCTCGCATGCAGCGCAGTGGTCAGCCCCGTCTCGCCGACGACGAAGGCCGAGCCGCCGGGCCGCTGATCCTCGAGGAAGCGAGCGGTGGCGAGCGCCGAGGTCCAGATCGCCTCCTCCGGGAGGTCGAGGCCGCTGCGACTGAGCCGGGCGCGCAGGTCACGGTTCGTGTACATCGAGTTGTTGGTCAGGACGAGGAAGGGGATGCCGAGCTCGGTCAAACGGGCGATGAACTCGTGGGCGCCCGGGATCGCCTGCTCTTCGGTCACAAGCACCCCGTCCATGTCCATCAGCCAGGAGCTGATCTCGCGGCGGCCCATTGGAGCGGAGACTACGCGGCCGGCTGAATCGGGTCCCAGCGGTTCCCGAACCTCAGAGGCCCGGCTTCGTGACCATCAGGTACACGGCCACGAACACCAGCAGGCTGGCGAAGCCGCCGAGCGCCGCCTCGATCCGCACCCTGCGCTGGTACTCGGCCGACAGAACCACCTCACCGCTCCCAGAGGCTGCGATGTCGCGCTCGACCATCGCTTCGAGCCGGCGGTCCTCCGGGATGTGGAGGAACAGCGAGACCTCGTAACCGCTGACGGCGAGCGTCAGCGCACCTCCAACACGACCTTGCCGGTCGCGCCGCGCGAGTCGATCAGCTCGAGCGCGTCCGCCGCCTGCTCGAGGGGGAAGCGGGCGCCCACGATCGGCTGGACGAATCCCCGTTCGGCCAGCTCGCCCACGGCCGCGCCGATCTCGCGGTTCACGTCCGGCTTCCCCAACACGTAGGCGCCCCAGCCCGCGCCCACCACATCGAGGTTGTTCAGCAGCAGCCGGTTGACGCGCACCTCGGGAATCGAGCCGCCCGTGAAGCCCACGACGACGCAGCGGCCGTTCTCACGCAGCGAGCGCAGGCTGTCGGTGAAGCGGTCGCCGCCGACCGGGTCGATCACGATGTCGACCCCACCACCGGAGAGCTCCTTCGCCTGATCCTTCCAGGGCCCGTCCGAACGCACCACCTCGTCGGCGCCTGCCTCGCGCGCCACGCGCTCCTTCTCGTCGCTCGACACCACGCCGATCGTCCGCGCCCCGAGCCCCCTCGCGATCTGCAGTGCGGCGGTGCCCACGCCGCCGGCCGCGCCGTGCACGAGCACCGTCTCGCCCTCGCGGTAGCGCCCGCGCATCACGAGCGCGAAGTACGCGGTGTGATAGTTCAGGACGAGGCTCGCCCCCTGGGCGAAGTCGAGCCCGTCCGGCAGGGGGAAGGTGAGGAACCCCGGCGCGACCGCGATCTCGGCGAAGCCGCCGAGCATGCAGAAGGCGGCCACCTGGTCGCCCGCGGCAAGACCGGTCCCGTCGGGGGCGCTCGCCACGACGCCGCCCACCTCGCTGCCGGGCACGAATGGCAGCTCAGGCTTGATCTGGTACTCGCCGCGGGTCTGGAGCACCTCGGGGAACGACACACCCGCGGCGTGCACGTCGACCACCACGCCGTCCCCCGGCGTCACCATGTGCGACGGGTCCGGCTCAGGGAGGTCGACGAGGGAAAGCGCCGAGCGCGGACCGCTCAGCTCGGTGATCTGGACCGCCCTCATCGGGCGGGCATCCTAATCGAGGTCGTAGTAGTCGCTCGCCTGCTCGGTGTAGATCTGCTCCACGATCCTCAGCCCCGTGGGCGGGTCGAGCGTGCCGGCAGAGATGCTGATCGTGTCCCGGCCCGGGGCGTCCCAGAACAGGCTCGACCCGCACTCGCCGCAGAAACCGCGGCTGGCGTGAGCATCGCTGTCCGGGCTCTTGAACCAGCGCAGCGGACCGTCCTCGACGAGGCGCAGCTGCGCGCGCGGAGCCGACGTCATCGCGCAGACATGCCCGTGCCAGCGCCGGCAGTCGACGCAGTGGCAGAGCTCGACTCCGCGAAGCTCGCCGTCGACCTCATACCTGACACCGCCGCAATGGCAGCGACCGGTGGCCATCCACGGAATATGCCACGAGCGGTAGCGTGGCGACATGGAAACCGTGTCCTTCCGCCGCATGGACGAGGCGACGAGTGAGGACTACGAGATCCTCGCCCGCCACGAGGAGACGCTGCTGAGGGCGCTCCCCGACCGGCTGCTCGAAGCGGTCGAGGCCCTCGACGAGTCGTTCGGCGGTTACAAGGTGACCCGCCAGGAGCACTCGCTGCAGTCTGCGACGCGGGCCTACCATGACGGCCGCGGCGACGAGTACGTCGTGGCCGCGCTCCTCCACGACGTCGGCGACGTGCTGGCGCCCCACACTCACGGCGAGATGATGGATGCGGTGTTGAAGCCCTTCGTGGCCGAGGACATCCGCTGGATCGTGTCCCACCACGGTGTCTTCCAGCAGTACTACTACGGACACCTGGTCGGGGGCGACCGGAACGCGCGCGACCGCTACCGGGACCATCCCCAGTTCGACGCCTGCGCCGAGTTCTGCGAGCTCTACGACCAGAACTGCTTCGATCCGGACTACGAATCGCTGCCGCTCGCGTTCTTCGAGCCGATGGTGCGCAGGGTCTTCGCCGAGCCGCGCTACCTCGACCGCGGCTGACTAGCATGGCGGCTGTCGACGTCGTCCGCCTCACGACCGAGGGCCTCGTAGCCGAGGACGTCGGGCGGCTCGCCCGCGGCGCGAGGCTCGAGCTCGCGCCCGAGGTGGCACAGCTCGTGCAGGCCAGCCGTTCGGTCGTCGAGCGTGCGCTCCAGGACGGGGAGCTGGTCTACGGGCTCAACACCGGGGTGGGATCGCGGCGTGACCGGCCCGTGTCGCGTGAGGATCTGGACCGCTACCAGGTTCAGATGGTCATGGACCACGCGGGCGGTGTGGGCGCGCCACTGGCCGACGAGGACGTGAGGGCCACAATCGCCGCCCGCGTTGCGGGAATGGCGCGCGGCGGATCGGGAGTTCATCCGGCGGCGCTCGAGACTCTCGTGGCGATGCTCAACGCCGGGGTGCATCCCATCGTTCCCGCGGTGGGGTCGGTCGGGGCGTCCGACCTCATGCACATGGCCGCGATCGCCATGGTGGTCATGGGCCGCGGAGAGGCCCGGCTCGAGGGGCGGGCGCTGCCCGGCCGCGAGGCGCTCGCGCGGGTCGGCATCGTGCCGCATCGGCTCCGTCCCAAGGACGGCCTGGCGCTGATCAGCGGCAATGGCGTGTCGATTGGGCTGGGCGCGCTGGCGGCACTTGCGGCCGAGCGCACGACGGTGCTGGCCGACGTTGCCGGCGCGCTGACGCTCGAGGCGATCGGCGGCAACCCGGGCCCGTTCGGGGAGGAGGCCGCTCGCGCCAAGCCGCTGCCCGGGCAGATCGCGGCGGCGGCCCACCTGCGCGAGCTGCTGGCCGGGGGTGACCTGGCAAGCGACGGGACCGCGCGCTCAGTCCAGGACCCGCTCTCGTTCCGAGTCATGCCGCAGGTACACGGCGCGCTGCGCGACCAGGTGGCGGCCACGCGGGCCGCCGTCGAGGTCGAGCTGAACGCCATCGACGACAGCCCGCTCGTCTCGATCGAACAGGATCGCCTGCTGTCCACCGGCAACTTCCATCCGATGGGCCTGGCGCTCGCCTTCGAGTCACTTCGGGTCGCGCTCGCGCACCTCGGAATGCTGTCCGAGCGCCGCATGAACAAGCTCGTCATCGCGCTGTACGGCGAGGCCGGCTTCGAGTTCGGAGTTCGGGAGCCGGGGCGGTACGCGGTGCCGGGCTTCGTCATCTACTCGGCCGCGGCGCTGCTGAGCGAGCTCAAGCAGCTCGCCTCGCCGGTCACGCTCGATTGCCCGCCGCTTGACCTCGACGTCGAGGACCACGCCACGCTGGCGCCGCAGTCCGTAATGCTTGCCCGCCGAGCCCTGTTCGTGCTCGAGACGATCCTGGCGATCGAGGTGCTGGTGGCGATCTCGGCGCTGGACGACCAGCCGCAGCTGCCCAGCTTGGGACGTGGCACGCGCCCGGTCTACGACGCGGTGCGCGCCACGCTCGAGCCGCTCGAGGCCGACGCATCGGCCGCCACGGTCGTCGAGACCGTGCGCGGAAGGCTCCTCGAGATCGCCTGGTAGCTACGCCGCGTTGTCGACGGGGCGCAGCTCCTCGGCGTAGGAGATCGAGGTCCGGCGGAGCGTGCCATCCGGCTCGATCACGTATGCGCCCATTCGCCAGAGTGGTGGCGAGTAGGCGTGTATCGAGACCGCCGGGCCTCCGCTTGCCTGGTGCATGCGGTGGACGAGCGAGGCGTCGAACCCGAACGTTTCGCCCGCGCGGTAGCAGCGACGGCGCGGCGGGGAGCCCACCGCCAGCCGCTCCTCCACGAGCTCCCCCTCGGCGATCGCGACCGCCCCGCTGGAGACGTCGTGGTCGTGGAAGCCGGTGTCGTGGCCGTTCATCCAGGAGATGACCCAGACGTCTACGTGGTCATCCCGCCAGAGCTGCGCGAAATGGCGGTGCTCGGCGTTGAGGTTGACAAGGCCGCGCCACACCGATGGATCCGCGGCGATCGCGGCGACGAGCCGCCGGAGCGCCGGCAGGTCGAGGTCCATATTCGCGGTCACGCCGTCACCTCTGAGAGGGAGAGAAGCCGAGCCGGGTTGCGCGAACGCAGCGCAACACGGACGGCCTCTCCCAGCGCCGGCTCCGCTGCAGGAAGGACCGGCCGGTCCGAGCCGTACACGAGCGCGTCGACACCGAGCTCGCGGATCACCGCGTCGACCGCCCGCGGTCCGTAGGAGGAGGTGTCGAGGAAGACGTCCGGGTCGGCGACCGGCCGCCCGCCGCGCGCAAGCAATCGCTCGCGGTGCAGTGGCCCGAGGCCGGCCAGCATCGCGAAGCACACCCGCAGCCGAGGGTGTGCCGGCCGGCCGAACGCGGCAAAGGCGTTCCAGGCGGCGTTCATGGCGGCCACGTACCGGGTGGCGGCGGGCCACCAGGACGGGACGGGCCCGATCGAGTTGTCGATCCCGTTCGCACGAAGGGTGTCCGGCGCCGGGCCGGGGTGGATGAGCAGCGCGGCACCCCGTTCCTCCAGCAGCTGGAGCATGGGTCCGCAGCGCTCGAACCCGGCCGGTCCCGCGAGCGCCTCGGCGGGCAGGCAGGCTCCGGCGAAGCCGTCATCGAGCAGGACACCGAGACCCTCGTGGTCCGGCTCGCTCAGGCAGGGGGCTGCCCAGGCGCCGAGCTCGGTAGGAAGTGCCGCGGCGCCCGCGTGCCAGGCGTCGAGCAGGGGTCGTGCAGCGTCGGGCGGGAGTGCCTCGATGCCGAGCGGGCTCGAGAGCGCGACGTAGGCGCGATCGAGCCCGTCGGCACGGACAAGGTCCGCGCGCGCCTCGGCGTCGTGGTCGGCGAGATCGATCGCCGCATCCGGCTCTCCGGGCACCTCCACGACCCAGCCCTCGCGCCGCCGGCGCACGCGCGGCGCTTCGCGCCGGCGGGCAAGCTCGGCGACCAGCGGCTCGGGCCAGAGGTGCTGGTGGACGTCGATCTGCACGCGTTTGTTAAAGGTTTCAGTGAATCGTTTAAGCCGCACCGCCATTATGCGCCCGGCGGGCGCGATTTTCAAGCTTGGGGGCGGCTCGGGCCGGATTCGCCCCGCGGACGGTCCGTCCGGTCGGGTAGCCTGCCCAAAGGTGCCGGAGCGACAGAAGCGTCGC
The DNA here is from genome assembly GCA_963751835.1 of uncultured Thermoleophilaceae bacterium. GTDB lineage: Bacteria > Actinomycetota > Thermoleophilia > Solirubrobacterales > Thermoleophilaceae > JACVRW01. The sequence goes on from CAVVWD010000035.1 coordinate 76,405, forward strand.
GCGACGATCCGGGAGCTGGCCGAGAAGACCGGCCTGTCGACGGCCGCGGTGAGCTACGCGCTGCGGGGGATGCACGTCTCGGCCGAGACGGAGGAGCGAGTCCGCGCGGCGGCCGCCGAATTGGGCTACGAGGCCGACCCGATCGCCCGCGCGCTGCGCGGCGGCGCCACTGACGTGGTGGGGCTGCTGGTGGGGAGCCTGGCCGACTTCTGGAACCAGGAGCTGGTGCGTGCCGTGCAGCGCGAGCTGCACGGCGCGGATCTCAGCACGCTCGTCGCCGACGCCGACGGCGAACCGGAGCGCGAGCTGGACCTCGCCGGACGCCTCGCGGATCGCCGCGTCGACGGCCTTATCGTGCTGCCGATCGGTCCACCCAGCGGCGGCTGGGAGTCGATCGCGCAGGAGGTGCCCGTGGTCACGATCGGCGATGCCCTACCGGGCGTCACCGCCGTAGGCGAGGTCGTCTTCGACAACAACCGCGGCGTGGAGGACACGCTGCGCCATCTCAGCGCGCTCGGCCATCGGCGCGTGGCGGTGCTGTCGTGGGCGGTTGAGACCTCTCCCGGCCGTCCGGCAGAGCGGGCAGTGGCGGAGGTGGCGGCCGCGCTGGGACTGGACTGCCGCATCGTGCCGTGCGCCTACTCGCTCAACGGCTCGCGCCCGCTCGCGCTCGAGCTGCTGTCGGCCGCCGACCGGCCCACAGCCATGTTCTGTCTCTCGGACTCGATCGCCTACGGCGTCTACGTAGCCTGCGCGGAGCTCGGTTTGGCCATTCCCACCGACGTGTCGGTCGCCGGGTTCGGCGAGCACCCGATCTCGCGTTTGCTCGCTCCACCGCTCACGTCCACGACTTGGGACGTCGAACGGGTCGCGCAGGTGGCCACGGGCTTCCTGCTCGACGCGCTCGAGGACGAGCCGCCCGACCGGCCGCTTCGCGAGCTCTTCCACCCGGTGCTGGTGCCGCGGGCGTCGACGGGCCGGGCGCCGGCCTGAGCCGGAACGCGGTCACAGCCCGCCCCCCCGCGAGCGCACGGCGCGTGACGACGCCGAGCGGGAAGGTCTCCCGCCGGCGCCGTTCACCTGGCTTTATCAAGTCGCTAGAGCAGCTGGTTGGCCTCCAGGAAGCTGCGGGCGACTTCCGCCTCGTCCTGCTTGTCGATCGCCACTGCCTTGTTCATCGAGATCATCGCGTCGTTGGTCAGCAGCGCGCTGACCTCGTCGATCACGCCGAAGAAGTCCTGGCCGCCGAGCTGCTCGAACTTGTCCTTGTTCATGACCATCGCCACGTGCTGGTAGCCGAACACGCCCTTCGGGTCCTCGAGCACCGTGTACTTGCCGCTCGCCAGCTGAGCGTCGGTGGAGAACACGTTGGCGCTGTCGACGTCACCCGAGTCGAGCGCCTGGTACTGGATCCCCAGCGCGAGTTGCTTGAACTGGGCGTTGTCGAGGCCGTACTCACTGCGCATGCCCTTCAGGCCCTGGAAGCGGTCGCGGAACTCAGGGCGCGCGCCGACCGTGAAGCCGCCCAGCTTCTTCAGGTCCGCGACGCTCTTGAGCCCGTTCTCGTCGGCGAACTCCTTCGTGGTGGCGATCGCGTCAACGTCGAAGAACGGCGTCTGCGCGCTGATCACCTGACCGCGTTCCTCGTAGAACTCCTGGGCGAGCTCGTAGGTTTCCTGGTCTGACTTCGGGATGATGTCCTGGCGCGCGACCACCGCCACCGACACGCCGAGGTACTCGGGGTAGCCGTCGATCTGGCCGCTGGTGAGCGACTTGTCGATGATCTCGGTGGACCCGATGTTCTTCTTCAGGTTGACCTTGTAGCCCTTCGCTTCGAGCGCCTGCTTGTACAGCTCGCCGAGCACGAACTCCTCGGTGAAGTCCTTGGTGCCGAGCGTCACCGCCGGCTTGCCCTCGCCCGGCATGCCGGACGAAGCCTGGTCCTGCTCCTGGCCGCCGCCACCCGACCCCCCATCATCATCGTCGTCGTCGCCGCAAGCGGCGAGCGCCAGGGCCGCGAGCAGCGCGAGCAGCGCCAGCAGCACGCGGAAGGTACCTCGACTCATTGCATCCTCCTCCTCACTGGTTGGTTGCGGGTGTGATTGCCGGCTCCAGCAGCATCTCCTGTCCACCCTTGCGAAGGCCGCGCGGGGTCACCAGGTGCTGGAGGAGCGCGAAGAAGCCCTCTGTGGCGAAAGCAAGCGCGGCGATCGCGATCGAGCCGGCCACGACACCCTCGGGGCCGTAGGTCGGCTGGTTGACAATGATGTCGCCGAGTCCGCCCCCTCCGGCCAATGCTGCGAGCGTGGCGGTGGCGACCACGTAGACCGCCGCGGTCCGGATGCCGGCGAACGTGAGCGGCAGCGCCAGCGGCAGCTCTACCCGAAGCAATACCTGGCGCGGTCGCATCCCCATGGCGCGGGCCGCCTGGACCGCGTCCGGGTCGACCTGGTCGACGGCCACGTAGGCGTTGGCCAGCATGACGGGCGCGGCGAGGATCACAAGCGCGACCATCACGTTGAGAAAGCCGACGCCGAGCAGCCCGAGCCCGATCGAGATGACCGCGAGGCTCGGCAGCGCCCGGCCGACGTTCGACACGTTGATTGCGATGAACGAGCCGCGATGGAGGTGGCCGAGCCACACGCCCAGCGGGATCGCGACAACCACGGCGACGCCGATCGCCGCGCCCGAGAGAAGCAGGTGCTCGACCGTCTTGTCCCAGATCAGCGCAGTGTTGTCCCGCAGGAACTCGATCGCGTTGGAGAAGGTGTCCACTCAGGCCCTCCTCACCCGCACCCACGGTGCGAGGCCGCGCTGCACCAGCACGAGCAGCCCGTCAACCGCGAGCGCGAGCAGCACCGCCAGCACGCCGGCGGTGATGAATTCCGTCTTGAAGCCGCTCTGGATCGCGTTGAAGATCGGCTGGCCCAGGCCGCCCACGCCGATGTACGCGGCGACGGTCGCGAGGCTGATGATCGTGACAGTTGCGATCCGAATGCCGGCGATGATGGCCGGCAGCGCAAGCGGCAGGTCCACGCGCCAGAGCATCTGCGCGGGGGTCAGCCCCATCGCGCGCGCCGCCTCGCGCGCGTCTTCGGGGACCTCGCGCAGCCCGGTGATGATGTTGCGGAACAGGATCAGCAGGGTGTACGAGACCAGGGCGATCTCCGCGCTCGTGACGGTCAGTCCCGTGATCGGAACCATGAGCTGGAAGAACGCCAGGCTCGGGATCGTGTAGAGGAACGAGGCGAAGATCGAGAACGGGGTCTCGAACCAGCCGAAGCTGTACGCGGTGAGCGCCGCCGCGAAGGCGATCGCGAAGCCGATGCCGACCGCGATCGCGGTCAGCTCGATGTGCTCGACCAGCCGCGGGGCAAAGACTCGGTCGAAGTTGTCCACCACCCAGTCGAAGCAGAACTGGCGGTTCTCGCGGACGCAGTCGCTGCCGCGCTCGAACTCGGGGATGACCGGGCCGTCTTGCGCGAGGACGGTGATCATGCCTTCAACGCGGTCTGGTCGGGGCCGATCAGGCCCGTGATCGTCTCGAGCGCCACCGTGCCCTTCGCGTTGCCGTCGCCGTCCAGCACGGTCACGCGCTCAGCGCCCTCGGTCAGCAACAGCGACAGGACGTCGCGCAGGAGAGTGTCGTCGGTGGCCGCGGGGCCGGCCGGCCGGCCGGCGGGAAGGGGATCCAGGTCCAGCTGGCTGAGCCGCCACACGTTCAGGCGCTTGAGGCCGCGGTCGGCGCCCACGAAATCCGCCACGAACTCGTTCGCAGGAGCGGCGAGGATGCGATCCGGGGTGTCGTACTGGACGAGCTCGCCGTCGCGCAGGATCGCGATCCGATTGCCCATCTTGATCGCCTCGTCGATGTCGTGGGTCACGAAGACGACCGTCTTAGCCACCTCCGCGTGAAGGCGCAGGAAGTCGTCTTGGAGGCGGTCGCGCGTGATGGGGTCGAGGGCGCCGAAGGGCTCGTCCATGAGCATCAGCGGCTGGCCGGCGGCCATGGCTCGCGCTACTCCGATCCGCTGCTGCTGGCCTCCGGAGAACTCTCCCGGATAGCGCTTCATATCGTCGTCCGGCTCGAGGCCGACCAGCTCCAGCAGCTCGCGGGAGCGAGCGCGGATTCGCTCCTTGGGCCAGCCGGCGAGGCGCGGAACGGTGGCCACGTTGCCCTCGACGGTCATATGCGGGAACAGCCCGATCTGCTGGAACACGTAGCCGATGCCGCGACGCAGCTCGGTCTCGTCCACGCTCGTGATGCTCCGCCCGTCGATCGTAATGTCGCCCGAGGTGAGCGGGATCAGGCGGTTGACGAGCTTCATCGCGGTCGTCTTGCCGCTGCCGGAGGGGCCGATCAGGACGCAGATCTCCCCGGCAGCGATCTCGAGCGTCAGGTTGGAGATCGCCGGGGTCCTGCGGCCGGGATAGACCTTCGTGACCTCGTGGAAGGCGAGCTCCGCCGCGTCCTCCCCGGACCGCTGCGCCGTCGCGCTCGCGGCGAGTCCCTCCCCGGCCGGCCGCTCGAGATCCTCGGAAGCGCCGATGCCGCTCGAGTCGGTCATCCGTCGGCCATGATATATCAGCCTTTCCAGAGCCTGCGGATACCCCAATCGGGGCTTAGGGCAATGCGCTGCGGGTCGCGGTTGGGGCTCGGATGAGCACCGTCTGCAGCTCGGTGAGCGTGTCCATCGGATAGGGGCCGCCGACCCGTCCGATGCCGCTCGTCGGAGCGGGCCCGGCCGCCCGCACGTACGTCCGCCACGCGGACGAGGGGCCCCGCCAGGGGCGGGGCCCTCCTGTCACGCGAGCGTCGGGCAGCGGGCGGCTACTGCGGCAGCCAGGCGTCCACCGTGTCCCTGTTGTCGGCGACCCAGTCCTGGCCGGCCTTCTCGGGGTCGACCTTGTCGCCGGCGATCGCCTTGGCGACCTGCTCCTGATCCTCGTTCGTGAGCTTCCATCTTCTTCAGCACGGCGTAGGCGGGCGAGCCGCTGTCCGCGAACTTCTTGCTGAAGAGCTTGTTGATGATCGTGATGTCGTACTCGCACTTGTACTGCTCGGGATCGCCGCCCGCCTTGGCATCGTCCTTGCAGTCCTTGCCCCTCCTTGCGCGGCGGCAGCTTGACCTCGGCGAGGTCGTACTGCTGGTTGCAGGAACTGCGGCGTGTACCAGTAGAAGAGCACCGGCTTCTCCTGCTTGTAGAGCTGGCTCCAGCGCGCGACCTGGGCCGGCTCGGCGCCGGCGGTCACGTGCTTGAGGTTGAGGTCGAGCGCCTCGATCAGCTCCTTGTCCTTCTGGACGTAGGACGGGTCGCCGCCGAGGAACATGCCCTGGTCGCCCGACTCGGGCGTCTTGAAGAGATCCTCCTTGCCCTTCAGGCCCTCCCAGGTCTTGAACTCGGGGTTCTCGTCCATCAGGTACTTCGGGATGAACCAGCCGATGTGGCCCTCCACCCCGAGCGGCCCGCCCATCACGACGGTGCCGGCATCGTCGATGTACTTCTTGTACTCGTCGACGTGCTGCCAGTCCTCGAGCACCGCGTCGACCTTCCCGTCCGCCATCGCCTGGAAGACGGGGATCTCGGTGATCTTCGTGATCTCGACCTCACAGCCGAGGTCATCCTCGAGCACGGCCTTGGCGATGTAGGTGTTGGCCGTCGAGCCGGCCCAGGCCTGCTCGTTGAGCACGACCTTGCCGCAGTCGGCCTGGGCGGCCTCGCCGCCTCCGCCTCCACCGCCCGACGGCTCCTCGTCCTTCTCCTCTCCGCACGCCGCGGTGAACAGCGCCACGACCAGCGTAAGCGCTGCGACCAGCACGGCCCGTGCGAGCCTCTTGCCCTCCATCAGGCATCTCCTCCTCTTGGTTGTCCTTGTCGTCTGAGAAGCGTCCAACCGCCTCCGGGTCCGCGGCCCGAGCTACGCCGCGCGGCAGCCCGCTGTCCCTGCGTCACGCGGTCGAGCGCGATGCCGAGCGCCAGGATCGCGAGCGAGGCGACAACTCCCTCGCCGAACTCGTTGCGCTGAAGGCCGCGGGCGATCATGTCGCCGAGCGCCCCGGAGCCGACCAGCCCGCCGATCACCACCACGGCGAGGACCAGGATGATGGCCTGGTTGACGCCGAGCATGATCGAGTCGCGGGCAAGCGGCAGCTTCACCTTGGCGAGCACCTGGGCCCGCGAGGCCCCGAACGCCGAGGCCGCCTCGACCGCTGCCGGCGGCACCCCCCGCAGGCCGTTCGTGACGAGCCGGATGACAACCGGCACCGCATACAGGACCGACGCCACGATCCCGGGGATCCGCGACACCGGCATCAGGTAGATGAACGGGATGATGTAGACGAGCTGCGGAAGCGTTTGCAGCGTGTCGAGCAGCGGTCGCAGCAGCCGCTCGACGCGCGGGCTCTCAGCCGCCCAGACGCCGATCGCAATCCCGAACGCGACCGCGAGCGCGGTGGCCACGAGCACCTGCGAGGCGGTGTCCATGGCCGGCTCCCAGACCCCCATCACGCCGATCGCGGCGAGCATCACGAACGCGGTGACCGCCGGGCGCAGGCCGCTGATCACGAAGGCGATCGCGGTGAGGCCGGCGAGCACGATGAACCACGGGGTCTCCATGAGCACCATCCGGAGCGGCTCCAGCAGGTACTCGAGCAGGAAGTTCCCGATCGGCTCGGTGATCCCGAACACGAACGAGCTCGGGTCCTGCACGTAGTCGAGCGCATCCTGGATCCAGCCCAGCAGCGTGTCCTCGATCGTGGCCGTGTAGACCGTGCTCGCCGTCTCGAACTCGTCCGGATAGATGCTGTCGGCGCCGAGCGCGCGGGCCACGAGCACGATGGCGGCGATGGCGGCGAAGGTCGCGACGGTCAGCGAGGCGCGCCCGGCGTCGGCCCTCCTCGGTGAGATGCCGGCGTGTCGGGTCGGTGCGATCGGCGATCGCCGACGTGGCGCGGTCGAGTGCGATCGCCATGATCACGATCGCGATGCCGGCGAGGATCGCGAGCGCGGCGTTCGAGTAGAGCCCGTTGGTCACGACGTCGCCGAGCCCGCGCCCCCCGATCAGGCCCGCGATCACCACGAGCGAGAGGGCGAACATGATCGTCTGGTTGAGCGACAGCAGCAGCTGGCGGCGCGCCAGCGGGAGCTGCACCTTGAAGAGCGTCTGGGCGCGACGTCGAGCCGAACGCGCGCGCCGCCTCGACCGAGTCGGCCGTGACCCCGCGGATGCCGAGCGCGGTGATGCGCACGGCGGGCGGGATCGCGTAGATCATCGTGCAGATCACGGCCGCCGCCGGGCCCCACCGAGAACAGGATCACGATCGGCATCAGGTAGGCGAAGGCGGGCACGATCTGCATCGCGTCCAGCGCCGGCGTGATCCCGCGGTAGAAGCGGTCGGAGCGGCCGGCGATGATTCCGAACGGCACCCCGACCGCGAGCGAGAGCAGCACCGCCGCCGACATCAGCGCGAGCGTCTGGATGCTCTCCTCCCAGAGCCCCATGAGCGCGAACGAGACGAACGCCGCCGGCGACGATGAGCGCCGCGCGCCAGCCGCCGAAGCGCAGCACGATCAGCACCGAGGCGGCGATCGTGCCGACCCAGGTGAGCCACAGCAGCAGGTCGTTGATCGCCGTGACGAGCCACTCGGCGAGCGCGCGGAAGCCGTCGAAGATCGCGAAGATGATGTTCGGGTTCTCGGCCGTCCGCTGCTCGAGCAGCCAGGTCTGCGCGCTGTCGAGCCGCTCGGGGAGCTCCAGCCAGGTGAGCGAGACGGGCCAGGGGAACTCGCCGCTGCAGCGCGGCGAAGCCGAGCAGGATCAGCACGACGATCCCGGCCACCTGCGCCGGCCGGCTGCGCCAGCGCGAGCTCGGCGCGCAGGCCGCCGGGGCGCGGCGAGCCTGCCGCTAGCTACCGCCACTCGGATGCCTCGGGCCCGCCCGCCATCGCGTCGAGGACCGCCTCGCGGTCGACGACGCCGACGCACGCGCCCGTCCTCGACGGCGCGCACCGGGCCGTCGGTGGCGGCCACGACGGGGACGGCGTCCCTGACGGTGGTGGTCGACGTCGAGCTCCGGGCCCCCGGCCTCCTCGCCGGGGCGCGGGTCGCGCATGATCCAGCGCAGCGTGAGGACGTGCGTGCGCGGGATGTCGCGCGTGAAGTTCTCGACGTACTCGTCGGCGGGCGAGCCGACGAGCTCCTCCGGCGTGCCGAGCTGCACGATGCCGCCGTCGCGCATGATCGCGATCCGGTCGCCGAGCCGGAGCGCCTCGGGGAGGTCGTGCGTGATGAACAGCATCGTCTTGCCGGTCTCCGCCTGGAGGCGGATCACCTCGTCCTGCATGTCGCGCCGGATCAGCGGGTCGAGCGCGCTGAAGGGCTCGTCGTAGAGCATCAGCTTCGGGTCGACGGCGAACGCGCGGCCGAGGCCGACGCGCTGCTGCATGCCGCCCGAGAGCTGGTCGGGGAACTGGTTGGCGGCATCCTCGAGGCCGACGAGCTGCAGCATCTCCTCGGCGCGCGCCAGCCGCTCGGCCTTCGGCACGCCCTGGATCTCGAGCCCGAAGGCGACGTTGTCGATCACCCTGCGGTGGGCGAGCAGGCCGAAGTGCTGGAAGACCATCGCGACCGTGTGGCGGCGCAGCTCGCGCAGCTCGGCGCCGTCGGCCGCCATGACGTCCCGGCCGGTGATGCTGATCTTGCCGGCGCTCGGCTCGATCAGCCGGATCAGCGTGCGGACGAGCGTGGACTTGCCCGAGCCGGACAGGCCCATGACCACGAAGACCTCGCCAGGATGGATCTCGATCGAGACGTCGCGCACGGCGACCACGCAGCCCGTCTTCTGGCGCAGCTCGCCGCGCGGGAGCTCGGCAGTCGGGCGTCCCGATGAGCCTGTCGCCGTGAGGGCCGAAGACCTTCCAGACGCCCTCGGCGCGGACGACCGGCTCGCCGTTCGTCTCGGCCGGCGGGGGTCGCTCTCGATGGTCGGAGCGGCGTGCCGCTGCCCGTCTCGCCTCATCACTGCGGGCCATGATATATCAGGCCTCAGGCGCCCGCCAGCGCTTCGCAGTCGCCTAACACAGGCCGCGAGCGGCGCGATCAGGCCCGGATGAGCACCGTCTGGAGCTCGGTGAGCGTGTCCATCGGATAGGGGCCGCCGACCCGCCCGATGCCGCTCTCTGAGCGGGCCCGGCCGCCCCACGGGAGGTGGGGCTCCCAGTAGTTGGTGGTCTCGTTGATGTTCACGAGGCCCATGTGGACGGAGTCCGCGTAGCGCATCGCGGCGCCGAGGTCGGCGCGTGAAGATGGCGGCCATCAGGCCGAAGCTCTGCACGTTCGTCTGCTCGATCGCCTCCTCGAGCGAACCGATGCTCATGATCGGCGCGATCGGGCCGAAGGTCTCCTGCGTGACCGCGATCGAGTCGGCCGGGACCTCGTCGAGCACCGTGGGCTCCCAGTAGAGGCTGGTCGGGAAGCCCTGCGCGCGACTGCCGCCGGTCACGACGCGCGCGCCGCGCTCGACCGCGTCGGCCACGTGCTCGTCCATCTTCGCCGCGCCGGCCTCGTTGTTGACCGGGCCCATCGTCGTCGCGTCGTCGAGCGGGTCGCCGAGCCGCACCTCGCGCTCGACCTCGCCGGCCAGTAGCGAGACGAACTCCTCGCGCACCGCCTCGTGCACGAGCAGCCGTTCTGCCGCCGAGCAGCTCTGGCCGGCGCCGAGGAAGCAGCCGACCCGCGCGGCGTCGGCCGCCGCGGCGAGATCGGCGTCGTCCATCACGACGAACGGGCCGTTGCCCCCCATCTCGAGCAGCTGCGCCTTGCCCGCCGCCTGGCGCGAGACGATCAGCCCGGTCTCGGTGGAGCCCGTGAACGCCACCGCCCGCGTGCCGGGGCTCACGGCGAGCTCGTCGCCGACCTCCGGCCCGGGCCCGAGCACGAAGTTGAAAACGCCGGGCGGAAGGTCCGCCTCGGCCACGCACTCGGCGAGCAGGCCGGAGCAGACCGCGGTCGAGGGAGCGGGCGTCCAGACGACGCAGTTGCCGCACGCGAGCGCGGGCGCAAGCACCTCCGCGGGCATCGTGTAGGGCCAGTTCCAGGGAGTGATCAGGCCGAGCACGCCGAGCGGCCGCCGCAGCAGCAGCACGCGCCGCCCGGGCGCGGCGCTCTCCGGGATCGTGCCGTGCACGCGCTTGCCGTCCTCGGCGGCCATGCGGAAGAACTCGATCAGCTCGCCGACCTCCACCTCGGCCTCCGCCTTGAGCGGCTTGCCCTGGTCGAGGGTGAGGATGCGCGCCAGCTCGTCGCGGCGGCGCTCGCACACGTCCGCCACGCGGTGGAGGAGCGCCGCTCGCTCGAAGCCGGTGCGCGCCGCCCAGGCGGGGAAGGCCGCGTTGGCCGCGGCGATCGCGCGGCGCGCGTCCTCGCGGCTTCCCTCGGCCACCGGCCCGAGCGACTCGCCGGTCGCGGGGCTCGTCGCCTCGACGGTGGCGCCGCTCGCGGCGTCGCACCACTCGCCGTCTATGAACATGCGGGTGCTCAAGGGGCGGATTCAGGCATGCGCGTCGTCTCGGCGACCGCCGGCGACGCCGACTCGAACCGATGCGAGTCCAGCACGCCCGTCTTGTGGCGCTGCACGAACCAGTAGTAGGCGAGCCCGCCGAAGAAGACGATCCCGATGAAGAGCAGCGCGCCGTACTGGAGGTACCAGTGGAACGGCTCGGTCGCGTTGTAGACGTCCTTGCGCGGCCAGATCAGGTTGATCGCCATGAAGACGCCCCAGCCGACGGCGAGGACATTGATCGGCAGCCCCCACTTGCCGAGCGTGAAGAAGCGGCGCCCCCCCTCCGCCTCCTTCGGCGGCCACTCGCCCTTGAGCCGCTTGGCCAGCATCGGCACCGTGACGAGCAGGTACGCCATGTAGATCATGATGATCCCGATGCTCGTGATCACCGTGAAGATCTGAGGCTGCCTGATGTTCACGACGAGGATGAGGATCGCGAGCACGCCGGTGATGACCGCCGGGACGATCGGCGTCTTGGTCTTCGGGTGCACTGTCGCGACCCGTTCGCCGGCCGGAAGGTTGTTGTCGCGCGCCATGGCGAACGCCATCCGGATCGTCGCCGTATGCACCGCGAGGCAGCAGACGGTGATGGCGATCGCGACGCAGATCAGGAAGATCGTCCCGATCGTATCGCCGAGGACGTCGAGGACGATGAACTGCAGGCCTCCGAACTCCCCGATCTCGGGCGCGTTGATGTTGCTGACCGACATCATCGCGAACAGGATGATCAGCCCGCCGAGGACGAACGAGGCGATCACCGCTCGCATGATCGCCAGCGGCGCCGTCTTGCGGGGCTCGTGCGTCTCCTCGCCGAGAGAGCTCGCGGTATCAAAGCCGTACATCACGTAGGCGGAGGCGAGCGAGGCGGCGAGGAACGCGCCGAAGTAGCCCCAGTCGTGCCCCTCGCCGGTGCCCAGCGTGTCGAAGGTCACGTCGAAGCCGCGCGTGATGTTGGCCCCCAGCAGGATGATGAGCAGGACGGCGGCGATCAGCTCGATGAACACGCCCGTGCTGTTGATACGGGCCATCAGCTTCACGCCGAGCGCGTTGATCACGGTGGTGAAGATGATGAGGACGGTGCCGAGGATGACCGCGTTGGCGGCGAAGTCGTACTTGCCCGTGCCATCGCCGTAGAACTGGAAGAAGTCCGAGATCTCCGGAAGGGTGATCTGGTAGGCGAGTGCGACGGCGGAGATCGTGACGATCGAGGCTGTGAGCATCATCCAGCCGCCGAGCCAGGCGACGGTTGCGGTCCCCAGCTTCTTCCCCCAGTTGTAGATCGACCCCGCGACGGGGAAGTTCGCCGCCAGCTCGGCGAAGCAGAGCGCGACCATCAGCTGGCCGACGAACACCATCGGCCAGGTCCACCAGTAGGCCGGCCCGCCGAACGCGAAGCCGAAGTAGAAGAGCTGGAAGGTGCCTGTGAGGATCGAGATGTAGCTGACCCCGGCGGCGAAGCTGGCGAACCTCCCGATGCTGCGGTCGAGCTCCTGCTTGTAGCCGAACTCGGCAAGCTCGTCTTCGCCGCCTGCAGACGTGGTCGCCACGTGCGTCCTCCCCGGTGATCGGTCACGCTACGACCGCCCGCAGGACCCGGGCGCCTGCGTGAGCTTTGGGCTCTCCCGGCGCGAATATCTCGCGCGGAGGGGCTCCTGTCAAGGGTGATATATCAGTTTCCGGCGCAATGCACGATATAGCCGACTTCCTTCGCCGCCATCCGCCCTTCGACACGCTCGACGGGGAGACGCTCGAGGCGGTGTCCGCGAGCGCGGAGATCGAGTTCTACGCCGGCCGGCACGGCGATCCTCGAAAGCGCCGCAGCGACCTCGCGCCACGCCTACGTCGTGCGCCGCGGGTCGGTAGAGCTCCTGGTCGAAGGCCGCCTGCACGATCTCCTGGGCGAGGGCGAGATGTTCGCGTTCGCCTCACTGCTGCAGGACGCCCCGCTCGGCTTCGTGGCGCGCGCCAACGAGGACACGCTCGCCTATCGCTTCCCGGAGCACGCCATCCTGCCGGTCCTCGAACGGCCGGCCGCCGTCCGCTTCGTCGTCCGCTCCCTCGCCAAGGACGTGCGCCTGCTCTCGAGGCCCGGCGAGGCCGCCGCGCCGTCGACCAGCGGCCGCAGCGTCCGCGACCTGATCCGGGCTCCCGCCCTCCTCTGCCCACCGGACACGAGCGTGCAGGACGCCGCGCAGCAGATGGTCGACGCCGGCGCCACCTGCGTGGTCGTGGACCTCGGCGAGGAGCTCGGGATCGTCACCGACCGCGACATCCGGACCAGGGTGGTCGCGGACGGCGCCGGCCCGGAGACGGCGCTCTCGGATGTGATGAGCGCGCCCGCCTGGACCGTCGCGGCGGACCGTTCGGGCACGGAGGCGCTGCTCGAGATGCTCGACCACGGCATCCGGCATCTGCCCGTGGTGGAGACGGGCGGCGGACTGCTCGGCGTGCTCGACGACGTCGACCTCATGGCGAGCGAGCGCCGGGCGCCCTTCCGCCTCCGCGCGCTGATCGCCCGCAGCGGCGACCCCGCCGCTGTCGCGGCGGCCGCCTCGGAGCTCCCTTCGATGGTGATCGACCTGCACGACGCCGGCGTCCCGGCCGCCGCGATCGGCCGGATGATGTCCGGCATCCACGACACGATCGTGCGCCGGCTGGTCGAGCTTGCGCAGAATGAGCTCGGCGCTCCGCCCGTGCCCTGGACCTGGCTTGCAACGGGCAGCTACGCGCGGCGTGAGCCGTTCCCGAGCTCGGACGTCGATTCGGCGCTCGCGTGGGAGGGTGCCGACGACGATCCGGACTTGCGTGAGCGCCTGCGGGCGCTGGCACAGAGAGTCGCCGACGGACTCGACGCGGGCGGGCTCCGCAGCGATCCGCAGGGAGCGGTCGCAACGAACCCGCTGTTCGCCCGCTCGGTGGACGGTTGGCGGCGCGCGGTCCAGACGTGGGTCGAGGACCCTGACCGCGATCGCGGGTTGATGCTCTTCAACGTGGTGGTCGAGTGCGACGCCGTGTGGGGCTCGACGGCGGTGGCCGACCGGATCGCGGAGGCCTGCGTCCGCGCTCGCGGCCGCGAGAAGATGCTCGACCGCCTGGCCGCGGCCGCGCTCGCCGAGAAGCCGCCGACCGGGTTCCTGCGCGACTTCGTGCTCCACTCGACCGGGGAGCGGAAGGGGGTGCTCGACATCAAGCACGGCGGCCTCCTCCCGATCGAGTCGCTCGCGCGCTGGGCCGGGCTCGCGGCGGGTGTGGGAGCGGCCTCGACGCCCGCCCGCCTCCGGGCGGCGGAGGCGGCCGGCACGCTCGAGGCGGCCGATGCCGCCGTGCTGCGTCACGCCCTCGAGCTCCTGTCCGAGCTGCGGATGGAACACCAGGTGGACCAGCTGCGGGCCGGCCGTCGTCCCGACAACCTGATCGACCCGAAGAGCCTTCCGCCGCTCACCCGGACCTCGCTCAAGGAGGCCTTCCGCGCGATTGCGCGGGTGCAGCGCGGGATCGGCGTACGACTGGGCTTCACCGGCCGTTGATCGTCGCCGGGCGCACGACATGGCGCCGCGCCCGGTTCATCGTCGTCGATGTCGAGACGACCGGGCTCGACCCACGCCGCGACGAGATCGTGTCGTACGCGGCGCTGCCGGTCGAGCAGGGGCGCGTGCTGGCCGGCGCGGCGGTGCGCAGCCTCGTCCGGCCGCGTACCCCGCCGTCTCCCTCGTCCATCGAGATCCACGGTCTGCGAGCGGCGGACCTGGCCGCCGCGCCGCGGGTCGGCGGAAGCCCTGGCGCCGCTTGCGGCGGCGATGAAGGGCCGGATCCCGGTGGCTCACGCGGCGTGGGTGGAGCGCGCCTTCCTGCGCGACCCGCTTCGCGCGCTCGGGTCGCGGATGCCGCGCCGGGTGGTGGACACCGCACTGCTCTGGCGGCTGCTCTCCGTCCTGCGGGGGGAAGGCGACCCGGGCTGGTGCGCGCTCTCGACGGTCGCGGCAGAGCTCGATCTGCCCGCGCACCGCCCGCACGTCGCGGAGGGGGATGCCCTCACCACCGCGCAGGCGTTCCTGGCGCTGGCGACGCATCTGGAGACAATGGGACGCGGCAGCGTGCGCGAGCTCACCGGGGCGGGATGGTTCCTGCGCGGCTGGCGGCTCTGGCATGCGGCGGGGCGGGTCTGACGGCGCAGCATCCCGGCCGCCGCGCCCAGCTGCCTCGGGTTTGTCCACACTATGCGTACAAACCCGAGGCACCCCCCGGCGGGAGGCCCCAATGTGGCCGCCTCAGCCCGAGGCGCCCGCAACCGCGGCGGCTCAGCTGCGGCTGAACGCCGCCAGGATCTCGCGCTGGAACTCGAGCACGTGCTCGCGCATGACCGCGCGCGCACGCGGGCCGTCGCGGTCGAGCAGCGCCTCCAGCAGGTGCACCTGGTCGTGGACCGAGTGGCCGAGGCCCGGCACGCGGTCGAGCACCAGGTACCAGATGCGCAGCGAGTGGGTGAAGTAGTGCTCGAGCGTCTCGACCAGGTACGGGTTCCCCGTCGCCTCCCAGGTGAAGCGGTGGATGCGCTCGTCGAAGCGCATCAGCCACTCCTGCTCGTGCGGGCGGGTGACCTCGTCGATCTCCTGGAGCAGCTCCCCGGCCGCCGCACGGGCATCGCCGTTCATGCGCACGGCGGCCAGCTCGGCCGCGTAGCCCTCGAGCTCCGCGCGCACCTCGCTGATGTTCACGATGTCCGATGCCTCGACCGCGGTCACGGACGTGCCGCGCCGTGGCTGGACCGCCACGAGGTTCTCGAGCGCGAGCCGCTTGACGGCCTCGCGCAGGGGCGTGCGCCCGATTCGCATCTCGCGCATGAGCTCGTCCTCGCGCAGCACCGTCCCCGGGGCCAGGCGCAGCGTCACGATCTGGTCGCGCAGCTCCACGTAGGCCCGCTCGGCGACCAGCTTGGCGCTCGTCGCCTCGACTGCAGCAGTGCTCGGTTCGACCGCCATCGCTGAGATGCGGCGGGGATCCGGATCGTCGCCGCGGGGGGAAATGCTATAGCCTGATATATCAGCTATGGGCGCGAGCGCGTCGCGGATCGGCTCCGGGTCCGGCCGAGCGGGTCCGGCTCTCGCAGGGGGGATCAGCGCGCGTGCCCTCGCCGAGTTGCTGCGCCGGCCGCGCTACGAGGTGCTCCCGCTCGACGGCATCGAGGAGGAGCTCACCGCCGCCGCGGGCAAAGACGTGACGGTCACCGTCACCGGGTCCCCCACCAAGGGGCTCGAGGCGACGCTCGAGCTCAGCGAGCGCCTGGCCCGCCGCGGCTATGTGGTCGTCCCTCATCTCGCAGCTCGGCTCGTCCGCGACCGCTCGCACCTCGACGAGGTGCTCGACCGGCTGCTGGCCGCGGGGGTTCGGCGGCTGTTCGTCCCCGCCGGCGACGCCACGCACCCGGCGGGGGAGTTCGTCGGGGCGGCGGAGCTGCTCGCGGCGATGGGCCCGCGGCGCGCCGAGTTCGAGGAGATCGGAATCACCGGGTACCCCGAGAGCCACCACCTGATCTCCGACGAGGAGACGATCAGGGCGATGTTCGAGAAGGCCGAGATGGCCACCGCAATCATCAGCCAGATCTGCTTCGACGCCGCGACCATCGCCGGCTGGATCCGGAACGTCCGCGAGCGCGGAACGAGCCTGCCGATCTGGATCGGCGTGCCGGGCCTCGTGCACAACCGGAAGCTCGTGCGCATCTCGATGAAGATCGGGCTGGGAGAGTCCGCCCGCTTCCTCCGCCACCAGCACGGCCTGCTGTCGCGGCTGCTGACGCGCAGGTTCAGCCCGGACGGCCTCGTCCGCGAGCTCGCGCCAACCGTGACCGACCCGGCGGCGAAGGTGGCCGGGTTCCACTTCTACACGTTCAACGAGGTGGCCCGGACCGAGCGCTGGAGGCAGCAGACGCTGGAGCGGCTGGCGGGCGTCTGACCGTCGCTGGCTCGCCCCACGCGAGCTACGAGCGTGGCCCGGTCGCCGGCGTCGGCCGCGGGCGCGTCGAGCGACTCCGCCAGCAGCGTCGACACGTCCGCCACGCGCAGCTCGTCGCCGTTCGCGCGCACGCCGTCGTCGAGCATCACTGTGCAGAACGGGCACGCGACCGCCAGCGTCTCGGCGCCGGTCGCCGCCGCCTCGCGGGCGCGCTCCTCGTTGATCAGCCCGGCGCGCTCCTCCATCCACATGTGGGCGCCGCCCGCGCCGCAGCAGAACGTGCGCTTGCGGCTGCGCTCCATCTCGATCGGGCGGCCGACCGCCTCGACCACCTCACGCGGGCTCTCGAGCACGTCGTTGTGGCGAGCGAGGTAGCAGGAGTCGTGATAGGTGATCCCCTGTTCGCTGCCGTTCGGCTGCAGCCGGCCGTCGCGCACGAGCTGCGCCAGCAGCTCGCTGTGGTGGACGACCTCGTAGCTGCCGCCGAAGTCCGGGTACTCGTTGGCGAGCGTGTTGAAGCAGTGCGGGCAGCTGGCAACGACCTTCGTCACGCCCGCTTCGTTCAATGTCGCAACGTTCTGCTCCGCGTGCGCCTGGAACAGGTACTCGTTGCCCATCCGCCGCGCCGGGTCGCCCGTACACGATTCGCGCGGGCCGAGGATCGCGAAATCGACCCCGGCGGCAGCGAGCAGCTTCGCCGTCGACTGCGCGGCGGTGCGGGCGCGCTCGTCGAACGACGCGGCGCAGCCCACCCAGTAGAGGACCTCGGGAGCCGGGTCGCCCGGCTCGAGCACGCGGACACCGAGCTGGGCGGCCCAATCGGCGCGCTCGGTCTGCGGCTTGCCCCATGGGTTCGAGGCGCGCTCGACGTCGCGCAGCATCTGCTCGGACTCGCTCGGGAAGCGCGAGTCCATCATCACCAGGTGACGGCGCAGGTCGATGATGTGGTCCACGTGCTCGATCGACACCGGGCACTCGCGGACGCAGGCGCCGCAGGTGACGCAGTCCCAGACCACGTTGTCCGTGACGGCGTTCGGGACGAGCGGGCCGGGCTCGAAGCCCTCGGCGCCGCGCACGAGGGCCGGCCCCTCCTCGAACACCTGGTCGCGCAGAGCCATGATGAGCAGCTTGGGCGAGAGCTCCTTGCCGGTGGCGAAGGCGGGGCAGACGTCCTGGCAGCGGCCGCACTCCGTGCACGAGAAGGTGTCGAACATCTCCTTCCAGGTCAGGTCCGGCACGGTGCCGGCGCCGAAGCGCATCTCCTCCTCCGGGACGTCGAACCTGAGCGGCTCGATCCGCCCGCCGGGCCCGGTGCGGCCGAAGTAGACGTTGATCGCCGCTGTGGCGATGTGCAGGTGCTTGGAGTAGGGGAGGTAGGCGAGGAAGCTGAGGATGATCAGCACGTGCGCCCACACGAAGACGCGCTCGAGCACCTCGGTGACCGAGCCGTCCCCGAACAGCCCGGATAGAGCGTCCGACACCGGCGACCAGCTCGCCGGCCACTCGTTCAGGCCGAGCGCGATTCGCGACGCGTGCCAGAGCAGGAGCGTCGTGACGATGCCGGCGATCAGCGCGAGGATGACGTCGGCCTCGCCCAGGTGGCTGCCCTCGAAGCGTGCCGGCCGCTGGATCTTGCGGATCGCGAGCGCGGCGATCACGCCGGCCAGCACCAGCACCGCGAAGATGTCCACGATCAGCGCGAACCAGCCCTGGTGGCCGAGCCACGGCAGCGTGGCCTCGCGGTCCACGGCGCCGATCATCGCGATCAGGATCGTGGGGAAGAGGACGAGGAAGCCCCAGAAGATGGCCGCATGGACGAGCCCGGGGACGAGCCGCTGCAGGAGCTTGCGCTGCCCGAGGACGATCTCGGCCTCGTTGCGGATCCGCTTCGGGACGTGGTCGAAGCGCTCGACGGGCTTGCCGAGCCTGACGAGGTCCGCGAGCAGCTTGGCGCGGCGCCCGAACAGGTAGCCGCTCACGGCCAGCGCCGCCGTGAGCGCGAGCGCTCCGGCGAGCACGTCTATGACCCGCGCGCCTTTCGCAGCTCGGCCGTGATCGCGGGCACGATCTCGGTCAGGTCGCCGATCACCGCGTAGTCGGCGCTGGCGAGGATCGGAGCCTCGGCGTCGGAGTTGATCGCGAGGATCTTCTTCGCGCCCTTGCAGCCCGCGATGTGCTGGGTGGCGCCGCTGATCCCGCAGGCGATGTACAGGTCCGGCGACACCTTCGTGCCGGTCTGGCCCACCTGGTCGGTGTGCGGCCGCCAGCCGGCGCTCGTGACCACGCGCGAGCAGCCGACCGCGGCGTCGAGCAGCTCGGCGAGCTCCTCGAGGATGCCGAAGCCCTCCGCCGAGCCCACGCCGCGGCCTCCGCTCACGACCACCTTGGCCTCGGCGAGCGAGATGCCGGCGGTCACGGTCTCGACGTGCTCGGCCACCTGGACGGCCAGATCGGCGTCCTCGAGCGCGGGCGCGAAGGTCTCGACCCCCGGGGCGTCCGCGCCGTTCACAGTCGCGAGCGCCACGGTGTGCGGCGCCACGGTGAGCAATGCCGGCGACCCGTGCAAGGCCGCCTCTTCCAGAAGGCTGCCGCCCCAGCGAATGCGGGTCAGGGTCAGCGGAGCCCCGGGGCTCACTCGAGTGCAATTCGCCGCGAACGGCATATCGAGGCGCGCCGCCACATGGGCGAGCACCTCGTTGCCGCGGTTCGTGCCGGCCGCGACCACCGCGGACGGCTCGAGCTGATCCAGGAGCTCCGTGACGCAGCGCGCCCAGGCCCCCGGGGCGTAGGCGGCCAGCCGCTCGTCCTCGGCAACGTGGACGGTGGCGACGCCGTGGGCGCCGAGCCCGCCCGCGGCCTCGCTGCCCCCCACGAGCAGCGCCTCGACCGGCTCGTCGAGCCCACGGGCGAGCGCGAGCGCCTGCAGCGACAGCTCGTCGATCGAGCCGCCCTCGTGCTCCGCCAGCACGAGGACCATCACGCCACCCCCAGGTCGCGCATCACGCCTACCACGGCCGGCGCGGCCTCCGGCCCCTGTCCGAGGATCTCGGCCTGCTTTCCCTGGCCGGCGGGGACCACGAGGCGGAGCTTCTCGAGCCGCGGCTCGGGGCGCTCGGGCTCGATTCTCTCGACCGGCTTCTGGCGGGCACGCAGCTTGGCCGGGACCGACGGGTAGCGCGGCAGGTTGATCCCCTCGAGCACGGTCACCACCGCCGGCAGAGGCACGAGATACACGTCGCGCCCGCCCGGGACCTCCTGCTCGCAGCGCGCGCGCCCGTCCTCGACCTGCAGCCCCTTCAGGCCGGTCACGACCGGCCGCCCGAGGGCATACGCCACGCGGATGCCGACCTGATAGTTGCCCGAGTCGGCGGATTCGTTCCCGAACACGATCAGGTCGAACGGCCCGCCCGCCGCCTGCTCCGACTCGATCGTGGTCACGATCGCCGCCGCCGTGGCCTGCGGGTCCCACTCCTCTCCGGTGGCCAGCAGGATCCCACGGTCGGCGCCGATCGCGAGCGTCTCGCGGATCTGCTCCTCGGCCTCCGGCGGGCCGAGGGCGAGCACCGTCGTCTCGCCGCCGTGCTGCTCGACCAGGCGCACCGCCTCCTCGACGCCGCACTCCTCGTGCGGGCTGATCGTGAAGCCGAGGTGGCGCGTCTCGAGTGCCTGCTCGTCGGCCGTGAGGACCATGCGCCCGCCGGTCAGCGGGACGCGCTTGACGCAGACGAGGATCCTCATGTCAGTACGGGGGCCGCCGCGCGGACGCGCTCGTTCTCGGGGTCGAACAGCGGCGTCGACCCCGCGACGTCCACGGTCACCGGGTAGCGCTCGCACATGTACTCCACCGCCAGCTGCTCGCCGACGTTGGCGTGCTGGGGCGGGAGGTACGACATCAGGATGTGCTTGCCGACCGACGGGCCCGCCCCCGCGCTCGTGACGAACGAGCGCCGCCCCTTGGAGTCGGTGAGCGGCGCGCCCTCGCGCGTCAGGATCGGCTCGCCGCCCAGCATGTAGCGCTGCTGCCCGCTCCGCGAGGTGTGGTCGTCGACCGTGAGCGTGCACATCACGGCCGCGGGCTCCGTCTCGCGGTGACGCACATGGGCCTCCTTGCCGATGAAGTCCTGCTCCTTGACCTTGCCCCACGCCATTCCGGCCTCGACGACGTCGTACTCGCCGTCGAGCTCGAACCCGAAGGCGCGGTAGCACTTCTCGAGCCGTCCAGTGGTGCCGTAGACGCCGATGCCCGCGGGCACGATGCCGTGGGGGCGGCCGGCCTCCCAGACCATGTCCCAGAGCCTCGCGCCCTGCTCGATCGGTACGTAGAGCTCCCAGCCGAGGTCGCCCACATAGGAGATGCGTGAGGCGAGCACGGCCAGCGAGTCCAGCTCGATCGTGCGGAAGCTCGCGAACGGGAAGCCCTCGTGGGAGATGTCGGCACTCGTGATGCCCTGGAGGACCTCCCGCGCGCGCGGCCCCCACAGCCCGAGCGTGCACCAGCTCGAGGTGAGGTCGACCACCTGGGCGTCGGGGCCGGCGTGGTCCGCGTACCACTTGAGGTCGGCCCTGCCGTGCATGCCGCCGGTGACGACACGGAAGTGATCGTCGGCGATGCGCATGACCGTGAGGTCGGAGCGAAAGCCCCCGCGCGGGGTGAGCACGGGCGTGTATACGACCTTGCCGTGCTTCACGTCCATCTGGCGCATCGACACGCGCTGCACACAGTCGAGGGCGCCAGGGCCGAGGATGTCGAAGACGCAGAACGCGGTGAGGTCGAACATCGCGACGCGGTCGCGCATCGCGAGGTGCTCGGCGTTGATGATCGGCGACCACCAGCGCGAGTCCCATTCGGCCTCGCGGTCGCTCACCCCGTACTCCTCGACGAGCGCGCGGTTGGACTCGTACCAGTGCGGGCGCTCCCAGCCGGCTGCCTCGTAGAAGACGGCGCCGAGCTCACGCTCGCTGTCGTAGAAGGGGGAGAGGCGGACATTGCGGTCCGACGCCCACTGCTCGCCGGGGTGGACGATCCCGTAGGTCTTGTTGAAGTGCTCGCTCGCTCGCGCCCTCACGTGCCCGACAGTCCGTTGGTGCGGGTAGAAGCGCGCGATGTCCGAGGACCAGAGGTCGATCTCGGGCTCGCCCTCGATCATCCACTCGGCCAGCGCGCGGCCGACGCCGGGCCCCTCCTTGACCCAGACCGCCGCAGCGGACCAGAGGCCCTTGACCTCGGGGGTCTCGCCGAGGACCGGCAGAGCGTCCGGGGTCAGCGAGAGCAGCCCGTTGATGGCGTACTTGATGCCCACCGACTCGTCGCCCACGATCTCCGGCATCAGCTCGAGCGCTTGCTGCATCTGCTCGACGAAGTCGTCCTCGGTGAACGGGAACTCCGTCGGCGACAGCGCGGCCTCCTCGATCGAGGGGATCTCGTCGGGATCGTGGAAGATCGGCCGGTGGGCGTAGGAGCCGATCTCGAGGCCCGTCCCGTCCTGACGCTCGTACATGAACGTGTCCATGTCGCGGACGATCGGATACTCGATCGCGCTCTTCGCGCCCTCGAAGCGCGGCACCGGCCCTATGTCGATCATCTGATGGATCGCGGGGGTGAGCGGGATCGCCGCGCCCGCCATGCTGGCGATGCGCGGGCTCCAGACACCGCAGGCCACTGCCACGATCTCGGTCTCGATGTCGCCGCGGTCGGTGCGGACCCGTTTGACCCGCCCGCCCTCGACGTCGATGCCGACCACCTCGGTGTTCGCCGACACCGTGAGCGCGCCGCGCTCCTGCGCGCTCTCGCGCATGAGCGTGCCCGCGCGCAGCGAGTCGACGACGCCGACGCTCTCGGTGTAGAAGCCGCCGAGGATCACGCTCTCGTCGATGAACGGGACGAGCTCCTTGACCTCGGCGGGGGTCACGAGGCGGACGCCCTCGACACCCCAGGCCGCCGCGGAGGCCATCCGGCGGCGGAACTCCTCCATGCGCTCCTCGGTGCGCGCGACCTCGAGCCCGCCGCACGTGGTGAGCACGCCGAGCTCCTCGTACTGGCGCAGGCTGTCGCGCGTGAGCGAGGTCATCTCGCGCGAGTGATCGACCGGGTAGATGAAGTTCGAGGCGTGTCCGGTGGAGCCGCCGGGGTTCGGGAGCGGGCCCTTGTCGATCAGCACCAGGTCGGTCCAGCCGAGCCGGGCGAGGTGGTGCACGAGGCTGTTGCCGACGATGCCCGCGCCGATCACGACGGCGCGCGCGGTGCCCGGCAGGCCCGCTGGTCCGGATTGGTCTCCCACGGATGTCACCTCGCGTTCGGAATGGCCGGCGTCTGCAGGGTCGACCCGAACTGATATATCACACCGCGATGCACTCGTCGCAGGAGCTCAGCAGCTCGATGTTCGAGATCGCTGCCGAGGGCCGGCGGGTGCGGTTGGAGGAGCTGTTCGAGGGCTTCGGTGAGCAGGATCGGCTGGGGGTCGTCGTGAACCGGCCCTGCGGCGCGGTAGGGGCGAGCGCCCTGATCAGCGCGACCGTCACCGCCTTCTACGACATCCAGCGCGCCCGCGGTCCGGACTTCTTCGTCTATCCGGACTACTACCTCTTCCACGCCGGCCGGGCGCTGGGCGACCACGGGATGCTGGACGTATTCCCGAGCCGCAAGGAGGTGGTCGTGCCGGATGACTCGGACGCCATCCTCGATGTCGTCAACGACCGGGCGATCACGCGGCTTCTCGTCCCGTCGCCGGACGGCGCTCGGCAGCGCGCGCCGGCCGCGCCGGCCGAGGGTCCGCGGGCCCGCGGCCAAGGCGCCGCAGCTCGCGGAGCTCGCCTTCGATCGCGTCGCGCTCGCCAGCGCACGCCGGCGCATCGCGACCTGTCTCGCATACTCGCCGTCGGGACGCGTGTCCGGCGGCGACGTCCGGATCGCGAGCAATCCGGTGGTCGAGGGCTACGTCGATTCGATCCTCGATCCCGAATCCCACGTCGCGGCCCTTCGTGCCGGTGACGATCGGGACCGCGCCTATGCCGATTCGATCGACGCCCGGCGCGGCGAGGTCGCGCCGGAGCTGCGCGCGCAGATCCGGGAGGCGCGGCGGGAGCTCGTGGAGGACGACAGGCCGGTCGAGACCTACGGGCGGATCACCCTCGACGAGGCGCTCCAGTCGCTTGTGGGGAGGGTGCCCGCGGCGGCGTCCCCGGCGGGTTGACCCCCGCTCGGCGAAACTGATATATCAGCCCCTCAGGGGTCGAGGAAACGAGGAGGTACGACGTTGGCACAGGTGAACGAGCAACCGGGGATCCTGCTCTACACGCGCATCCGGAAGTCGCCGTACTACTACGCCTCGCGCCGGCACGGCATCCAGCTGTACAGCGTCTACAACCACACCTACCACCCGCGCCATTACGGCGACCCGGTGGAGGAGTACTGGCAGTTGCTGAACGGGGTCACGCTCTGGGACGTAGGGGTCGAGCGCCAGATCGAGATCAGCGGGCCGGACGCCTTCGACTTCACCAACCTGATCGTCGCGCGCGATCTGAACAAGTGCGCGGTGGAGCAGTGCAAGTACGTCTTCAACTGCCTTCCCGACGGCGGCATCATCAACGACCCCGTCCTCCTGCGCGTGGAGGAGAACCGCTTCTGGCTCTCGCTCGCCGACAGCGACGTCGAGCTCTGGGCGCGCGGCGTGGCCTACAACTCGAACTACGACGTGACGATCAAGGAGATCGACGTCGGACCGGTGCAGGTGCAGGGACCGAAGTCGAAGGACGTGATGGTCGATCTCTTCGGCGACCAGATCCTCGAGATCCCCTACTACTACCTGCGGCCGTTCGAGCTCGAGGGCATGAGGGTGCTCGTCTCGCGCACCGGCTACACCGCCGAGCTCGGCTACGAGATCTACCTCTACGAAGCCAGCAAGAACGGCGTCAAGCTCTGGGACGCCGTGCTCGAGGCCGGCAAGCCGCACGACCTGGCGGTGATCGGGCCCTGCCACATCCGCCGGATCGAGGGCGGCATCCTCGCCCTTGGGGCCGACATGTGGTTCGACACGAACCCCTACGAGGTCGGCATGGGCTACGACTGGATGGTCGACCTCGAGGCCGGCTCCGACTTCATCGGCAAGGCGGCGCTCCACCGGATCAAGGAGGAGGGCCCCCAGCGCAAGCTGGTGGGCGTGGAGATCGGCGGCGAGCGCCTCGGCGCCTATAACGACGGCTCGATGCCGGACATGTTCCCGGTGAGCAAGGGCGGCGGGCGGATCGGGGAGGTCACCTCGGCGTGCTTCTCCCCGCGGCTGGAGAAGAACATCGGCTACGCGATGGTGCCCATCGAGCACGCCGAGCTCGGAACCGAGCTGGAGGTCGAGCGCCCGGAGGGGACGACCTCGGCGATCATCGTCGACAAGCCGTTCATCGACCCCAAGAAGGAGACGCCCAAGCAGGAGTTGACCGCCGCGGGCGGCGGAGGAGAATCCTGACGTTCCGTTACTAGCCGGCGACAGGAAGGAACCGGTATGTCCACGCAGTACGACTTTGTGATCGTCGGCGGCGGGTCGGCCGGCTGCGCCCTCGCCAACAGGCTCTCGGCCGATCCGGCCCACCGGGTGCTGGTGCTCGAGGCCGGGCGCCCCGACTGGACCTGGGACGTCTTCATCCACATGCCGGCGGCGCTCGCCTTCCCGATCGGCAGCCGCTTCTACGACTGGCGCTACGAGTCCGAGCCCGAGCCCTACATGGGCGGCCGCAAGGTGTTCCACGCGCGCGGGAAGGTCCTCGGCGGCTCGAGCAGCATCAACGGGATGATCTTCCAGCGCGGGAACCCGATGGACTACGAGCGCTGGGCCTCGGGCGACGGCATGGAGACGTGGGACTACCACCACTGCCTGCCCTACTTCAAGCGCATGGAGAACTGCCTGGCGGCGTCCGCGGACGACCCTTGGCGGGGCCACGACGGGCCGCTCGTGCTCGAGCGCGGACCGGCGCGCGGCCCGCTGTTCGACGCCTTCTTCGCCGCCGTCCAGCAGGCCGGCTATCCGCTCACCGACGACGTCAACGGCTACAAGCAGGAGGGCTTTGCGGCGTTCGACCGCAACGTGCACAACGGCCGCCGCCTCTCGGCCGCGCGGGCGTACCTGCACCCCGTGCTCGGGCGCCCGAACCTGAAGGTCGAGACGTTCGCGCTCGCCACCCGCATCCTCTTCGAGGGCGGGCGGGCCGTCGGCGTCGAGTACGCGCGCGGACGGCGCACCCACCAGGCGCGTGGCGGCGAGATCGTGCTCTGCGGCGGCGCGATCAACACCCCCCAGCTGATGCAGCTCTCGGGGATCGGCGCGCCCGACCACCTGCGCTCGATCGGCGTCCCGGTCGAGCACGAGCTTCCGGGGGTGGGGGAGAACATGCAGGACCACCTCGAGGTCTACGTCCAGCACACCGCGACCCAGCCGATCTCGATGGCGCCCTACTTCAAGATGGTCAACCGGCCGAAGGTGGGGGCCGAGTGGGTGCTCCGCAAGTCGGGACCCGGCGCCACGAACCACTTCGAGGCCGGCGGCTTCATTCGCAGCAACGACGAGGTCAAGTGGCCGAACCTGATGTACCACTTCCTGCCGATCGCGATCCGTTACGACGGGACCGTTCCGGAGGGGGGCGGTGGCCACGGCTACCAGGTGCACGTGGGGCCGATGTACTCGGACGTGCGCGGTACCTGCAAGGCGGTCACGAACGACCCGCGCAAGCACCCGGCGCTGCGCTTCAACTACCTCTCGACCGGCAACGACCGGCGCGAGTGGATCGAGGCGCTCCAGGCGACGCGCAAGATCCTCTCCCAGCCCGCCTGGGCGGGCATCGACGGTGGCGAGCTCTCGCCCGGCCCCGACGTGGAGACCGACGAGCAGATCCTCGAGTGGGTGGCCAAGGACGCCGAGACCGCGCTGCACCCCTCGTGCACCTGCCGGATGGGAACGGACGACATGTCGGTGGTCGACCCGAAGACGATGGGCGTGCGCGGCCTCGACGGGCTGCGGGTGGTGGACGCGTCCGTGTTCCCGTATGTGACGAACGGGAACATCTACGCGCCGGTGATGATGACCGCGGAGAAGTCGGTCGACCTCATCCTCGGCAACACGCCGCTACCGGCGCAGATGACCGAGTACTACCGCCACGATGTGAGCGACCCGGGCATCACCCTGGCGGACGACGCCGCGGCTGAGGAGGAGGCGCCGACGGAGGCACCGTCGGCGTAGAACCGCCGTCAGCGCTGAACATTCCCGACTTGGTGTCGCCAGACGACACCAAGTCGGGTTTCTTACCGTTCGCCTACGCTCCGCCACGCATGCCAGACAACGTCGAACTCGTCCGCAGGAGCTTCGAGGCCGAGGATCTGTGGGACGCTCGCTCGCAGCCGGACGGCAATCACTACGAGGACCGCGGCGACCGCGTGGTGGTCGCGGGGACCTGCCGGGTCCGCGGGCGGGCGAGCGGAGCCGAGTCGCATCCCGCCTGCGCCTGGATCATCGGCGTGCGCGACGGGCTGATCGTTTCGCACCGGACATGCTCGACCCTCGGGGAGGCGGAGAAGCTCGCCGGCGTCGAGCGGGCGGAGGGCAGTGCACGCTGAGGCGGAGGACCCCGTCGCGCTTGCCAGGCGGCTGATCGACGCGAACTCCTACCTCACTCTGGGAACGGCCGATGCCGGCGGGCGCCCGTGGGTTTCTCCCGTCTGGTACGCCGCCGCCGGCTACACCGAGCTGCTCTGGGTTTCCTCGCCGGATGCCCGCCACAGCCGCAACCTCAGCGTCCGCCCGGAGGTGAGCATCGCGATCTTCGACTCACGTGTGCCGCTCGGCGAGGCCCAGGCGGTCTACATGGCGGCCGTCGCCCAGGAGCCCAGCGCCGCCGAGCTGGAGCGCGGCATCAAGATCTTCTCGCGCAGCTCGCAGGCCGCCGGCGCTCGGCAATGGAGCCTCGAGGACGTCGTCGCGCCGGCAGCCCTCCGGCTCTATCGGGCAACCGCAACGGAGACCTTCGTCCTCGACAGCATCGGGGACACGCGTCAGGGAGACCACCGGATTCCGGTCGACCTGTAGCCGCGAGCGGGAGGAGCCCCGCCGCGAGGCGGGGCTCTCCGGTACGAGTTGGGTACGGGACCGCGCAGCGTCAGCCCGTGGTTGCCGCCCGGCCGCCCACCCGCTGTCTGCGGTGCATGACCGCCAGGGTGCCGCCGAGGGCGAGCAGGATCAGGCCCAGCAGGCCACCGGCTCCGATGCCGGCGTCGCCCCAGTCGAGACCTCCGCTGCCGGACGTCACGGGCGACGGCTCGGGGACCTTGACGATGGTCACCTCGGGGGAGTTGAAGCTGCCGCGGCCCGCGGCCGCGTCGCGGCTGTCCGGGCTGCGCAGGTCCTGAGCCGGCGACGAGACGGTGGCGGACGGAGCGGATGGCGCGTATCCCGCGGCCGCGTCGCGGGTGTCGGGGCTACGCAGGTCCTCGTACGCGGAGCCGGTCCCCCCGGCGATGGAAGACGGGGGCGGTGGCGCATAGCCCTCCGCTGCGTCGCGGGTGTCGGGGCTTCGGAGGTCCTGCTGCGCGGCGGCCGTCGGCGCCGCAAGGGCGGCCAGGGCGAGGCCGAGCGCCGCGGAGCGGGTCAGTCGACGATGGTTCATCGTGGCTCCTTCGGTTGGTGACCGCCCGTGCGGTCTTCGCCGCAGACCCTCGGGCCTGGCGGTAAACGATCGGGGTGCGGCGCGGTAGATCAGCGGTTGAGGGGCGCGACTCGGCCGCTGTCGCAACCGGTCATTCGATGGTACGGTCGCCACGGGACTCGCCCGTCAGCGCGCATGGATTTCCGACTTCTTGGCCCACTCGAAGTGCTCGAGCGCGATCGACTGATCGCGCTCGGCGGCGGGCGTCAGCGTTCTCTACTTGCGGTGCTGCTCCTGCATGCGAACGAGGTGGTCTCGAACGACCGCCTGATCGACGCGCTGTGGGGTCAGACGCCCCCTATGACGGCCGCGAAGACGGTCCAGGTCTACGTGTCCAGGCTGCGCAAGGAGCTAGGTGAGGGCCGGCTCGTCACGCGGGCGCCGGGCTATCTCCTCAGCTTGGAGCGCTCAGAGCTCGACCTAGGGCGTTTCGAGCAGCTCCTGGGCGAGGCCAGGAAGGCGGACCCCGCGGGTGCCGCCGAGCTGTTGCGCGGGGCGCTCGCGCTCTGGCGCGGTCCCGCGCTGGCCGACCTCGCTTACGAGCCCTTCGTCCAGCACGAGATCGCCCGGCTCGAGGAGCTGCGCTGGGCGGCGCTGGAGCAGCGGATCGATGCCGACCTGACCTGCGGCCGGCACGGGGACCTGGTGGGCGAGCTCGAGGGCCTGGTCGCGGAGCATCCGCTCAGGGAACACCTGCGCTATCAGCTGATGCTGGCGCTCTACCGGTCCTCTCGGCAGGCCGAGGCGCTTGACGCGTACCGCACCGCGCGGCGCGAGCTCGCGGAAGAGCTGGGGCTGGAGCCGGGCGAGGAGCTGAAGCGGCTCGAGCAGGCGATCCTCCAACACGATCCCCGCCTCGACCTGGCGGAGAAGGAAGAGCCGGGGCCGGCCAGGGAGACACCGGCGCCCGACAGGTCGCTGCTGGTGGCGCCGCGCGAGCTCGACGGGCTCGAGGGGCTGCTCAGCCTCGCGGTTCCGCTCGCGGCGTCACGCCCTCCGCGGGAGCTGATCGTCGCGGGCATCGTGGACTCGGGCGAGCTGGCGGCCGCCACGGCCGCGCTCGCCGAACGCCGTGAAGGGCTCCTGGCCGACGGCCTGTCCGCGAGAACTGCCGCTTTCTCCTCGCCCGCGCCCGGGCGCGACCTCGTGCGCCTCGCGTCGCAGGAGGGCGTCGAGCTCCTGCTGATGGACGCCCGCAGCTCGCCGCTCGAAGGCGAGGCCGGCATCGTGCTCGAGCAGTCGCCCTGCGACGTGGCCATGCTGGTGGAAGCGGGTGGCTCGCTCCGTGCCGGTCCGGTCGTGGTGCCCTTCGGCGCGACCTGGCATGACTGGGCGGCACTCGAGCTGGGCGCCTGGGTAGCCCGCGCCACTGACGCGACCCTGCGGCTGATCGGCGCGGCGTCCGACGGCCGGGAGAACGGACGCGACGCGAGCCGCCTGCTCGCGGACGCCTCTCTGATCGTCCAGCGGACCGCCGGCGTCGTGGCCGAGCCGCTGCTCACGAGGCCGGGCCGCAGGGGGATCATCGCCGGGGCGGAGGGGGCCGGCCTGGTCGTCGTCGCGCTCTCGGAGCGCTGGCGACAGGAGGGGCTCGGCCGCGTACGCAGCGAGTTGGTCGAGTCCCCTCCGGCACCGACGGTCCTGGTCCGGAGAGGACAGCGGCCGGGCGGGCTTGCGCCGGCGGAGACGGCCACCAGCTTCGGCTGGTCGCTCACCGGCGGCGCGCTGTGACCGTCGCGATCGGCCCCGGCTCGACGTTCGCGGGCTACCGGATCGAGTCGCTGATCGGGCGCGGCGGGATGGGGGTGGTCTACAAGGCCACCGATCTGTCGCTGGAGCGGCCGGTGGCGCTCAAGCTGGTGGCGCCCGAGCTGGCCGAGGACGAGCGCTTTCGCGAGCGCTTCCTGAACGAGCCGCGGCTGGCCGCATCGCTCGACCACCCGAACGTCGTGCCGATCTACGAGGCGGGCGAGCACGACGGGCAGCTCTACCTCGCGATGCGCTACGTGGAGGGGAGCGACCTGAGCACCGTGCTCCAAACCGAGGGCAAGCTCGCGCCCGATGAGGCGCTGTGGATAGTGGGCCAGGTCGCCGCCGCGCTCGATCAGGCCCACCGCCGCGGGCTCGTTCATCGCGACGTCAAGCCGGCGAACGTGCTGCTCGACCCGAACGAGCACGCCTATCTGAGCGACTTCGGGATCAGCACGCAGGCGGGCGGCGCCGCGGCCGGACAGTGGACATACGGGCACGCTCGACTACCTCGCGCCGGAGCAGATCCGCGGTGAGGCAGTCGACGCGGGCAGCGACTGCTACGCCTTGGCCTGCATCCTCTACGAGTGCCTGGCGGGCGAGCCGCCCTTCCGCCGCCAGACCGAGGCCGAGACGCTGTGGGCGCACCTCCAGAGCGAGCCGGCGCCGCTCAGCTCGTACACCGCGCTTGAACACGTGTTCCGCAAGGGGCTCGCCAAGGAGAAGGACGAGCGCTACGAGAGCTGCGGGGCAATGATCGAGGCGGCGGCCGCGGCACTCGGGCTCGCTACTCCGGCTGCGCTTCGGCGCCCGCCGGTCAGCCCAGCGCTGGTCCGTCGGCGCCGCGCCATCACGGTCGCCGGCGCGGCCGTGCTGGCCGGCGCGATCGCCGCGGCCGTCATCGCGGTAACGGGTGGCGGAGATCCGGATCGGCAGCCGCCGGGGAACACGCTCGTCTCAATCGACGCGGCAACAGGCAAGTTCATCGAGCAGGTGCCGGTGGGGGCCACGCCCACGGACGTGGCCGTGGGCGGCGGTGCCGCATGGAGCTTCAGCGGCGACGAGAAGACGGTGTCGCGGGTGGACATGAGCAGCGGGGAGGTTCGAACGCTCTCCGCGGGGCCCGACCCGATCGAGATCGCAGCCGGCGGAGACTCGCTGTGGGCGGCCCAAGCGAGCGGCCAGGACGCGAAGTTCGCCTCGATCGACGCGACCACCTCCCCAGCGGCGCTCACGAGGTTCGACGGCGTGTCCGGCGCCGAGCGGGGGACGACTCCGCTGCCCGTGCCGGCGATGCTCAGCTTCAACATCCCGCCGGGCAACCTGCTGGCGGTCGGCAGCGGCGCCGTCTGGGCGCTCGGCCGCCCGGGCTGGGTCTACCGGCTGGATGAGCGCAGCGGCCGCCTGCTGACCCGGCGCTCGCTACAAGCGTGGGGGATCGCCACGGGCGATGGCCAGGTGTGGATCCGCGGCCGGGACAACGAGGTCGTTCGCCTCGATCCCCGGACCGGACGGCCCACGCGGCGTGTCTCCCTGCCCAAGGCCGAATGGGTGACCTCGATCGCCGTCGGCGCAGGAGGCGTGTGGCTGACGGACAAGTCCCAGGGCAAGGTCTGGCATGTCGAGCAAGGGCGAGCCAAGCCGCGCAGCATCGACCTCGCGCGGGGCGTTGACAGCATCGCGGTGGGCGGCGGCGCCGTATGGGCCGCCAACAGCCAGCGTGGGACCGTCACGCGGATCGACCCGGCTTCCAACCGGATAACCGCCCGAGTCGAGGTCGGCGACGCGCCGCGTGCCCTGGCCGTCGGCGGCGGCAAACTGTGGATCGCCGTCGCCGGCACGGAGGCAGCCGAGCCGGCGGCCGGTTTGCGCCCGGACGCTGAGGTCAGGGCGCTGACGGCGCCGCCCTGCGGGCGGGTGCTGACGGGAGGAAGAGGCGATGCGGACCTCCTCATCGCGTCCGATCTTCCCCTCCGCGGGCAGATTGCGGCCACCCTGCCGATGGCCGAGGCCGTCGAGTTCGTGCTGCGTAGCCACGACTTCCGCGCGGGACGGTTCCGGCTCGGCTACCAGTCGTGCGACGACGCCACCGATCAGTACGGGATCTACGACGAAGGCAAGTGCCGTGACAACGCCAAGGGATACGCGCGCAACCTGGCCGTGGTGGGCGTGGTCGGGCCGCTGAACTCCGTCTGTGCCGCCGAGATGCTGCCGATCCTGAACCGCGCACATGGAGGACCGGTCGCGCTCGTCTCACCTGTCAACACTGACCCCTCGCTGGTGCGGAGCCGTGCGATCGGCTCCGTGGAGAAGACGGGCTATCGACTGCCGGACCTCTATCCGACCGGGCAACGCGGCTACGCCCGCGTCATCCCGTCCGACGACTACGAGCTCGTTGCCGGCGCGATCCTCGCGAAGCGGCTGGGCAACGGCGCTGTCTTCTACCTCGAAGACCGCCTCTACAGCGAGGGAGACCCGCGACGCGAGTGGTTCCGGCGGACGGCGAAGCGCATCGGCCTGCGAATCGCCGGCGAGGCCGCCTGGGCGGTGCGGGCGAGGAGCTACCGTGGGCTTGTGGAGCGAGTGCGGGCCTCCGGGGCAGGTGCCGTGTACATCAACTCGCTCCTGGCGACGAACATCGGCACGCTCCTGCAGGACCTGCGCGCTGTGCTGGGCCCTCGCTTCCCGATCATCGCGTACCAGGGCTTGACGCCCATCCCCTCCCTGTTCGCGAACGCGGGAGAGGCCGCTCGCGGCCTTCACATCACCTATCCCGGCTTACCCCTCGACAGGCTCGGCGCGACCGGCCGGGCGTTCGTCCGCGACTTCGGCGCCACCCAGCGCGGCAGGGAGGTTGCCCGGTTCGACGTCTACTCGGCGGCCGCCACCGAGGTACTGCTCGACGCGATCGCGCGCTCGGACGGCACGCGCGCCTCGGTGACGCGCGCGCTCGCCACCACCCGGCTGGCAGACAGCCCCCTTGGCCCGCTCGCGCTCGACCGGCGCGGCGAGCTCACGTCGAACCCGATCATGGTCCTCCGCGCCGTGCGTCCCAGCCGACGCCTGGTCGACTTCTCCCTCGAGGGCAGCGTGACCGAGGACGTCATCACGCCGCCCGCCCGGCTGCTTCCGTAGCGGGTCCTACGGTCGGGAGGCATTTCCGGGTTAGCCGCCGGGGTCCCGGGCAACGGGCGGACGAGGGCTGAGCGAATGGAAACGGTCACCCGGACAGCGACGCCGGCAGAACCAGGGCCCGAAACCGAGCTGAACATTCGGCCGGAGGAGGAGGACATTCAGAGGCGGCGCGCCTTTGTCGCCTCGGGGCTCGGCTGGGGCCTCGATGGCTTCGACTGGACGATGTTCGCGTATGCGCTGCCCGCGATCACGGCAGCGCTCAGCCTCTCGCCCTCGGACGGGCCATTCATCGTGGCGTGCAGCCTGGTGGCCTCCGCGTTTGGGGGCGTCACCGGAGGCACGCTTGCGGACCGCTTCGGCCGCGTCCGCGTGCTCACCTTCGTGATCCTCGGCTACTCGCTCTTCGCGGCTCTCACCGCCACCGCGCAGAACTTCGAGCAGCTGCTGCTCTGGCGGATCTGCCACGGCTTTGCCTTCGGCGCGGAATGGGCCGTGGGTGCCGCGCTCATGGCCGAGTACGCGAACCCGGATCGCCGCGGTCGCGCGATGGGCTTCCTGCAGAGCACCTACGCGATCGGCTGGGCGCTCTCGACTGCTGCCTATCTCATCTTGTTCGAGTCGATGAACGACGAGCAGGCGTGGCGTTACCTGTTCCTGCTCGGCATCCTGCCCGCCGTAGCAGCCTTCTTCATCCGGCTTACCGTCAAGGACCGCGTCAAGACCGGCCGCGCGCGGAAGTCACCCATCTCGCTGCCGCTGCTCTTCGCGCGCGACATCAGGCGCACCACGATCCTCTCCACCCTGTTCGGGGTGGGCGGCCAGGGCACGTACTACTCCGTCTTCGTATTCCTTCCGACGTTCCTGCTGGAGGAGCGCGGCCAGACCGTGGTCGGCACCGCCACCTACAGCTGGGTAGTGATCGCCGGATCCTTCATCGGGTACGTCGTGGCGGGATTCATCCATGACGCGCTCGGACGGCGCCCGGCCTTCACGTTCTACTTTCTCGGCTCGGCCGCCGCGATCACCGGATTCGTGCTGATCCCGATCGACGGCAGCTTCGCGACCTACGTGGTCAGCTTCTTCCTCGGCTTCTTCGCCTCGGGCCAGGCAGCGGGCTACGGCTCCTTCCTCGCCGAGCTCTTCCCGACCTCCCTACGGGGTGCCGGCCAGGGCCTTGCATACAACGTGGGCCGCGGACTGGCTGCCCTGGGTCCCGGATTCATCGGCATCACAGCCGGTTCGATCGGGCTCGGTACCTCGATCGTGATCGTCGGCTACTGCGCCTGCACGCTCGCGATCACGTGTGTGTGGCTCCTCCCCGAGACGCGCGGCAAGGTCATCGTCGACGAGACCCGGCGCGCGTCCGGGCGGTTCGCGAGAGCGGCTGGACCAGCCGCTACTTGATGAACAGGATCTCCGAGTACTTCGGCAGCGGCCAGAGGTCGTCGGCCACCACCTTCTCGAGCTGGTCGCCGAGCTCGCGCACCTTCTCGAGGGCGGTCAGCTGGTGGTCGCGGGCGTACACCGCCAGGTCGAGGCCCTCGATGCCGTCCGGGTAGTGGTTGGCCTCCTCGAGCGCTGAGATCGCATCGGCGAACTCGCCGACGAGCGTGCGCGTCTCCCCGGCGAGCGCGTCCATGCCCGCCGCGTCGACCAGCGCTACGTGGCGCAGGGCCGCCGGCAGCAGCATCGTCCGGGCGATCGACGCCGCGGTCTCCGTCTCGATGTTCGCACGCGTGATGTATTGCTCCGACCACACCTCGAAGCGCGACTCGAGCTCGCGGTGCGAGAGCACCTCGTACTTCTCGAACGCGGCGACGGTCGCGTCGGCCAGTACCTCGGGCAGCGCGTCGGGCGTGGTGCGCAGGTTCTTGAGCCCGCGCTGCTCGGCCTCGGCGTGCCATTCGTCGGCGTAGTTGTCGCCGCCGAAGATGATCCGCTTGCTGTCGGTATAGGCCTCGCTCACCACCTTGGTCACGGCCTCGGCGAGGTCGCCGCCGTCGCCGAGCTTGGCCTCGAGCTTGTCGGAGAGCTCGTCGATCGCCTCGGCCACGATCGTGTTCAGCACGGTGTTCGGGAACGCGAGCGACTGGCTCGACCCGAGCGCGCGGAACTCGAACTTGTTGCCGGTGAAGGCGAACGGCGAGGTCCGGTTGCGGTCGCCGCCGTGCATCGGCAGCGGCGGCAGCACCGGCGTGCCCAGGCCGAGCACCGAGGCCGGCGTGTGGGGATCCCCCTCGCCCGAAGCGATCGCCTCGAACACCTTCTCCAGCTCGGCGCCGAGGAAGATCGAGATGATCGCCGGCGGGGCCTCGTTGGCGCCCAGGCGATGGTCCTGGCCGATGGCCGCCACGGACGCACGCAGCAGGCCCTGATGCTTGTCCACGGCCTTGATGACCGCCGCGCAGAAGAACAGGAAGTTGACGTTGTCCGCCGGGGTGGCGCCCGGCTCCATGAGGTTGTGGCCGGTGTCGGTGCCCATCGACCAGTTGTTGTGCTTGCCGGAGCCGTTCACGCCCGCGAACGGCTTCTCGTGCAGCAGGCAGACGAGCCCGTACTTGCGGGCGACCGACTGGAGCAGCTGCATCGTCAGCTGCTGATGGTCCGAGCCGACGTTCGAGTTCTCGAATATGGGCGCGATCTCGTACTGGCCCGGCGCGACCTCGTTATGGCGGGTCTTGACCGGCACGCCCAGCTTCGCCAGCTCGAGCTCCAGGTCCATCATGAACGCGAGCACGCGTTCGGGAATGGAGCCGAAGTAGTGGTCGTCGAGCTCGTGTCCCTTGGGCGGCTTGGCGCCGAACAGCGTGCGACCGGTGTTGATCAGGTCGGGGCGCTCGAAGTAGTACTGCTCGTCGATCAGGAAGTACTCCTGCTCCGGCCCGACGGTGGTGAACACGCGCGCGGCGGTGTCGTCGCCGAGCAGGCGCAGGGCGCGGATCGCCGAGTGCGACAGCGCGTCCATGGAGCGCAGGAGCGGGATCTTGGCGTCGAGGGCCTCGCCGGTCCAGGACGCGAACGCCGTAGGGATGCAGAGGAGCGCGCCGTTCGGGTTCTCGAGGATGAAGGCCGGGCTCGTGGGGTCCCAGGCCGTGTAGCCGCGGGCCTCGAAGGTCGCGCGCACGCCGCCGGTGGGGAACGAGGACGCGTCCGGCTCGCCCTGGATCAGCTCCTTACCGGAGAACTCGGCGAGCGCCACGCCGTCGCTGTCGGGCGCGAAGAACGAGTCGTGCTTCTCGGCGGTGAGCCCGGTGAGCGGCTGGAAGACGTGGGTGAAGTGGGTGGCGCCGTTCTCGAGTGCCCACTCCTTCATCGCGAGCGCGACCGCGTCCGCCAGCGACGGGTCGAGCGGCTCGCCCTGCTCGAGCGTGCGCTGCAGGCGCTGATAGGCGTCCTTGGGGAGGCGTGTGCGCTGGACGGACGCGGAGAAGACGTTCGCCCCGAACGGGTAGTTCGTGGGCTGGGTGAGGTCGACGGAGCCGAGCGCGGCCCCGTTGGGGCTCCACTGGGCGGCGGTTACGTTGTGCTGGCGGATCCGTGGCATGTCGTGAGCAAGGCCTCCTGGCTATTGCGGGCGTCGCACAAACCTAGCCGCAGCTCGGCCGGGGCCCGTTGTACACGTGTCCAAAGTTCCGGGCTCCCCGTTCGCCCCGCTGGCAACTTCGTCCAAGACCCGCGGGCGCGCGCATGCGTACCCTCGGGTGGATGGCCGCGATCGAGCTCAGGGGAGTCGTCAAGCGCTTCGGCCCGATCACCGCGGTCGACGGGCTCGACCTCGACGTGCCCGCGGGCACCTGCCTCGGCCTGCTCGGCCCGAACGGGGCCGGGAAGTCAACGACGATGCGGATGCTCACGGGCCAGGCGCTGGCGAACGAGGGCTCGATCCACGTGCTCGGCTACGAGCTGCCGCGCGAGTCGAAGGAGGCGCGCGCCCAGATGGGAGTGGTGCCCCAGCTCGACAACCTCGACGTGGACGTGACCGTCGAGGACAACCTCGCCGTCTTCGCGCGCCTCTACCGGGTGCCGGACGTGCGTGACGCCGTGGACCGCGGCCTCGCGCTCGCCCGGCTCACCGAGCGCCGCCGCGACGAGGTCGACAAGCTCTCCGGCGGAATGCGCAGGCGTCTGCTTCTGGCGCGCGGCCTGATTCACCGGCCGCGGCTGATCCTGCTCGACGAGCCGACCGTCGGGCTCGACCCTCAGATCCGGACCGAGTTGTGGGGCTTGATCGACAACCTGCGCTCAGGGGGTACGACGATCCTGATGTCGACCCACTACATCGAGGAGGCCCAGCGGCTCGCGGACGAGGTGGCCGTGATGGCCCACGGCAAGATCGTCGACCGCGGCAAGCCCGCCGAGCTGATCGAGAAGCACGCCGGGCGCGAGACGGCCGAGGTGTACGGCCCGCCCGAGCGGCTCGCAGAGGTGCGCACCGTGGCCGAGGCACAGGATCTGAGGGTGCGCCCGGCCGGCCCGGCCATCGCGATCGTCGGGTCGGAGCGTGCAACCGACGGCGCCGTGCCCGACGACGCGATTCGACGCCACGCGTCCCTCGAGGACGTGTTCGTGCTGCTCACGGGGGAGGAGGCAGAGTGAAGACGGTTGGCGCGCACCCGGCCGAGCCGGGTGCTTCCACAATGCGAAGGCTCGAGCCGGCGGCGATCGCCGGCGTGATGAGCCGCGAGGTCGCGAACTTCCGTACCTTCTGGAAGGCGACCACGTTCTCGAGCGTGCTCGAGCCGGTGATCTACCTGCTCGCGTTCGGCCTCGGCCTCGGCGCCACGATCGTCGACCGCGTCGACGGCCTCGAGTACGTGGAGTTCGTGGGCACGGGCATGGTCGCCACGGCGGTGATCTTCTCGAGCGCGCTGCCGGCGATGTTCGGCACCTTCGTCAAGGAGCGCTTCCAGCGCACCTACGACGCGATCCTCGCGGCCCCCGTGGACGTGGAGGAGCTGGTGACGGCGGAGATGCTCTGGATCGGGCTCCGGTCCGGGTTCTACGGCTGCTTTCCGCTGATCGTGTCGATGCTGTTCGGGCTCGACCCGGCGCCCGGCATGCTGCTCGTGCCGCTCTTCTGCTTCATCACCGCGCTCGGCTTCGCCGCCTTTGGCATCGCGGTTGCGGGCAGCGTGGCCAAGATCGACCAGTTCAGCTACGTGACCACCCTGGTCATCACGCCGCTCTTCCTCGTCGCCGGCACGTTCTTCCCGATCGATGAGCTGCCCGAGGGTTTTCAGGTGGCAGCGCAGTTCAACCCGCTGCACCAACTGGTCGAGCTGGTGCGCGGCTCCGCCTTCGGATTCGAGGCCACCGACCTGCTCCGCGTGGCGGTGCTGGTCGTGTTCGCGGTGGCGCTCTGGCGCCTGGCGGTGCGGCAGATGACCGCCCGCCTGATCGACTGACGCGGGCGGCCCTCGGCCGCTAGCGCCATACTCCTGCCGAGAACCGGCCCGGCGCTCCCACCCAAGGAGAGCGAAAGGAGGCCGACCTAGGCCTCTGCCGCCTCCACCCTCTGGGCGGCCTCCAATAGCTCTCGCACTTCGCGAACCGCGACCGACAGGGTGGTGAGGTCGAAGGTGCGGCCCGCCGAGATGTCGGCGAGCGTCTGCAGGCAGCGGTCCGCGCCGGCGTGGGCTTCGATCCAGCCGTTCACGCGCTCGTCGGGGCCCTCGAGCCGTGGGCCCGAGCGCAGGACCTCGCCGGTCAGGTCGCGGTGCAGCGCGTAGAGGTCGTCGCGCAGCGCCGCGCGCGCCATCGCCTGCCAGCGGTCCTCGCGCGGCAGGGCGACGATGCGCTCGTGCAGCCAGTGGAGCTGCAGGCGGTTGCCGAGCCGGAAGTGGACCGCCGCCACCGCCTGCACGTCGAGCCCGCTCTCGTCCGAGACCTCGACGATGTCGAATGCGGCGTACATGTGGGGGAGGCTCGCGACGCGGGTCGCGAGGTCGTCGCCCACGCCGGCGGAGCGGAGCTCGTCGACGCGGCGCGCCAGCGGCTCGAGGTCGGCCGGGTCAAGCAGCTCCGGCACCTTGTCGTACAGGACGGCCGCACCGGCCGCGTAGCGCTCCGTCGTCGACGCGATGTCCATGGGCGCGCGCTGGTTGCGCAGGAGCCAGCGTGATCCGCGCTCGATCAGGCGGCGCCCTTCGAGCAGCATCGCGAGCTGGACCTCCGCCTTCACCTCGTTGTCGAGCGCCTCGATCGCCTGCCACTGCGGGCGCATGCCGAACACCTCGCGCGCGACCGCGTAGGCGCGCGCGATCTCGGATGCCGGGGCGCCCGTCTCCTCGTTCAGCCGGAAGGCGAACGTGGTGCCACCGCCGTGGAGCATGTTGTTGACGACCTGGGTCGCCACGATCTCGCGGTGGAGGCGGTGCGAGTGCATCGCGTCCGCAAAGCGTTCGGGGAGCGGCGGCGGGAAGTAGCGCTCGAGCTCGTCCGACAGGTACGGGTCCTCAGGCACGTCCGAGTCGAGCAGCGCGGTGTACAGGTAGACCTTCGAGTAGGCGAGCAGCACCGCCAGCTCTGGGCGCGTCAGGCCGCGCCGTTCCCGAGCCCGCTCGGCGATCTCCTCGTCGTCGGGCAGTACCTCGAGCTCGCGATCGAGCTTCGCCCGGACCTCCAGCGCGCGGATGAAGCGCTGGTGGACCTCGAGCATCGAGGGCGCCTGCAACTCGGCCATGCTGAGCGTCTCGCTCTGCTCGTAGTTGTCCTTCAGCACCAGGTCCGCGACCGTGTCGGTCATCTCCGCCAGCAGCTCGTCACGCTGCTTGACCGTCATGTCGCCGCCCGCCACCACGGCGTCCAGCAGGATCTTGATGTTGACCTCGCGGTCCGAGCAGTCGACGCCGCCGGAGTTGTCGATCGCGTCGGTGTTGATGTGCCCGCCGGCGAGCGCGTACTCGATGCGGGCGCGCTGGGTTAGGCCCAAATTGCCGCCCTCGCCGACAACGCGGCAGCCGAGCTCGTTGCCGTTCACCCGCACGCTGTCGTTGGCCTTGTCACCCGCCTCGGCGTGCGTCTCCGAGGTGGCCTTGGCGTAGGTGCCTATCCCGCCGTTCCAGAGCAGATCGACCGGCGCTTGCAGCATCACGTGGATCAGGTCGTTTGGGGCGAACTTCGCCCGGTCGACACCAAGTGCCGCCCGCGCCTCGTCGGAGAGCTCGATCACCTTGGCGCTCCGTGGCCAGACGCCGCCGCCCTTCGAGATCAGCGCGGGGTCGTAGTCCGACCACGACGAGCGCGGCAGCTCGAACAGCCGCTTGCGCTCCTCATAGCTCGTCTTGGGATCCGGGTCCGGGTCGATGAAGATCTCGCGGTGATTGAACGCACCCACGAGGCGGATCACGCGCGACAGCAGCATGCCGTTGCCGAACACGTCGCCGGACATGTCGCCGATGCCGAGCACGGTGAACTCGTCCGAGCTCACGTCGCGGCCCAGCTCCCGGAAGTGGCGCTTGACCGACTCCCACGCGCCGGCGGCGGTGATGCCCATCTTCTTGTGGTCGTATCCGGAGGACCCGCCCGAGGCGAACGCGTCGCCGAGCCAGAAGCCGTACTCGCCCGCAACCTCGTTCGCGATGTCGGAGAAGGTGGCCGTGCCCTTGTCGGCGGCCACGACGAGGTAGGGGTCGTCGCCGTCGTAGCGCACCACGTGGTGCGGCGGACTGACCTCGCCTTCCACGATGTTGTCGGTCAGGTCGAGCAGCCCGCGGATGAACGTGCGGTAGCAGGCCACGACCTCCTCCAGCAGCGCCTCGCGGTCGCCGTTCTCGGGCGGGCGCTTGACCACGAACCCGCCCTTGGCGCCGACCGGCACGATCACGGCGTTCTTGACCATCTGCGCCTTCATGAGCCCGAGCACCTCGGTGCGGAAGTCCTCGCGCCGGTCCGACCAGCGCAGGCCCCCGCGCGCCACCCGGCCGCCCCGCAGGTGCACGCCCTCGGTGCGCGGTGAGTACACGAAGATCTCGAACGCGGGCTTGGGCTCCGGAAGCCAGCCGAGGCGCGAGGGATCGAGCTTGAACGACACGTAGGGCTTGGGGGTCGCGCCGCCGTCGGCGTGCTGGAAGAAGTTCGTGCGCAGCATCGCCCGGACCACGTCCAGGAAGCGCCGCAGGATCTGGTCCTGGTCGAGGCTTTCGACGGCATCGATCGCCGCCTCGACCCTCGCCGCAACGGCTTCAGCCGTCGTCTCGTCGGCGCTGTCGGGCTCGAAGAGGGCCTCGAACAGCTCGATGAGCATCGCGGCAACCTGCGGATGGTCGACGAGCACGTGCTCGACGTAGCGATCGCTGAAGGTCATGCCCGTCTGACGCAGGTAGCGCGCCACTGCGCGCAGCACGGTGACCTGGCGTGAGGTCAGGCCGGCGCCGAGCACCAGCCGGTTGTAGCCGTCGTTCTCGATATCGCCGCGCCAGGTCTGGATGAAGGTCTCGTGGAAGGCCTCGCGCACGCCGTCCGCGTCCGGGTCGCCGGCACCGCGGCGGACGAGCCCGAAGTCGTAGATCCACACGCCCTCGCCGTCACGCGGCCTCACCGCGTAGGGGCGCTCGTCCGCCACCTGCACGCCCATGTTCTCGAACAGCGGCAGCACGTCCGACAGGGCGAGCGGCCGGCCCGATCGGTAGAGCTTCGCGCGCAGCACCCCGGGGCCGGCCTCGAGCGGCCGGTAGAGGCTGATCTCGAGGCCCTGGCGGTAGGGCAGCTCCTCGATGTGGCGGATGTCGGCGATTGCGGAGCGCGCCACCCAGTCGGCGCGGTAGGCGGTGGGGAAGGCGTCGCCGTAACGGCGGAAGAGCTCCTTGCCGCGCTCCTCGCCCTGCTCCTCGACGAGCGCCTGTTCGAAGTCGTCGGCCCACGACCGCGTGGCGGCCACCAGCAGGACCTCGACCGCCCGCGCGTCCACGT
Source organism: uncultured Thermoleophilaceae bacterium (assembly GCA_963751835.1). Lineage (GTDB taxonomy): Bacteria > Actinomycetota > Thermoleophilia > Solirubrobacterales > Thermoleophilaceae > JACVRW01. The sequence continues at coordinate 118,392 of CAVVWD010000035.1, forward strand.
TCGGGCTGTGACCGGGCTCGGTGTAGGCCATGTAGTGGAGCCGGACGAGAACGGACTCGGAGACGCGCGTCGTGTAGTCGATGCTCTTGGCGTCGGTCACGTCGCGCAGGATCGCCTCGATGCGGCGCCGGTTCTCGGTGTTGAAGCGGTCGCGCGGCACGAACACGAGGCAGGAGAAGAAGCGCCCGAAGCGGTCCCGGCGCACGAACAGGCGCAGCCGCTGGCGCTCGCCCAGGTGGAGGATCCCCATCGCGGTCTCGAAGAGGTCGTCCGCGGACACCTGGATCAGTTCGTCGCGCGGGTGTGCTTCGAGGATCTCGATCAGCGCCTTCTCGTTGTGGCTGCCGTGCGGGAACGCCGCGTGCTTGAGCACCGCGTCGACCTTGCGCCGCAGGATCGGGATCTCACCGAGCCGCGACTGGTAGGCGGTGTGCGTGTAGAGGCCGAGGAAGCGACGCTCGCCGACGACCTCCCCGTCGGCGTCGAAGCGCTTGACGCCCACGTAGTCGAGGTAGGACGGCCGATGAACCGTCGCGCGCGAGTTCGCCTTCGTCAGGTTGAGGAGGTGCGGCTCGAGCGCCAGCTTTCGCACCTCGGGGGGCAGCTTTTCGAAGGCGCGCGAAGCGGCCTCGCCGCCGGCTTGGCGCAGGATGCCGAGGCCCGAGTCGGGCACGGCGCGCAGCCGCAGCTCGTCCTCCTCGGTCACGAGCTCGTAGTCGCGGTAGCCGAGGAACGTGAAGTTGTGGTCCTCGAGCCACTCGAGGAAGGCCCGCGCCTCGCTCACCTCCTCGGGATCGAGGCCGACCGGCGGCTCGTCGCGCAGCTCGGCGGCGATCTCGAGCGCGCGCGCTCGCATCTGCCGCCAGTCGTCGACCGCGGCCCTGACCTCGCCGATCACGCGCATCAGGTGACCGCGCAGCTCCTCGAGCTGCGCCGGGTCCGTGTGCCGGTCGACCTCCGCGTGGATGACGGACTCGCCGATCAGGTCCTCGCCGCCGTCCTCGTCCCCCGTGACGGGAATCACCTCGAGCAGGCGCCCCGCGTCGTCGCGGCGGACGTTCATGACCGGGTGGATGATCAGATAGACGCCGAACCCCCGCCGGTTCAGCTCCATCGAGATCGAGTCGATCAGGAACGGCTTGTCGTCGGTCACGATCTCCACGGCCGTGTGGGTTGATTGCCAGCCGTGGGTCTCGAATTGCGGGTTGTAGACGCGGATCTTCGTCTCACCCGGCCGCCGTTCGCGCGCAAAGCCGAGCTGGCCGACCGCGAGGCCGTAGAGGTCGAGCGCGTCGCGATCGACGAGGTCGTCGGGGGAAACCCAGCGGTAGAACTGGCGCACGAACGCCTCGGCGTCCTCCGCGCCGTCCTCGGAGACGAGCTCGCGAACCCGCGAGCACACGTCGTCGATCAGCGTTTCGTCAGTGTCCTTGACACTCACCGCTCTCCTTCCCGCGGGGTCACCTACGAGTCTATGCCCGCAGCGGACTGCGGCAAGCGATTGAATTCGCTGTTGCGATGAGCGACAAGTGGACGACCGCGCAGATTCCGGATCAGAGCGGGCGCGTGGCGCTCGTGACCGGCGCCAACAGCGGGCTCGGGCTCGTCACCGCGCGGGAGCTCGCGCGGGCGGGCGCGCGCGTGGTGATGGCGTGCCGCAACGAGGAGAAGGGAAGGGAGGCGGTGCGCGCGGTCGAGGTGCGGGCGCCGGGCGCCGAGGTTGAGCTCGAGTCGCTCGACCTGGCGAGTCTCGACTCCGTGCGCGGGCTTGCCGAGCGGGTCCGCGAGCGCCACCCGGCGATCGACCTGCTCATCAACAACGCCGGCGTGATGGCCCCACCGCGCGGCGAGACCGCCGACGGCTTCGAGCTGCAGCTCGGCACGAACCACCTGGGCCACTTCGCCCTCACGGGCCTGCTGCTCGACACGCTCGAGGGGCGCGAGGACGCACGCGTCGTGACGCTCACAAGCAATGCGCACAAGGGGGGCAGGATCGCCTTCGACAACCTGCGCGGCGAGCGCCGCTACTTCCGCTGGAGCGCCTACTCGCAGTCCAAGCTCGCCAACCTGATGTTCGCCCTCGAGCTCGATCGGCGTCTGCGCGCGGCGGGATCGGGCATCAAGTCGCTCGCCGCCCACCCGGGCTGGTCCGCGACGAAGCTTCAGAGCGCCGGACCGCCCAAACTGGACGCCCTTCTGATGGTGCCGGTGAACCGGTTCTACGCCCAAAGCGACGAGATGGGAGCGCTCCCGACGCTCTACGCCGCGACCGTGCCTGGCCTCGAGGGCGGTACCTACATCGGCCCCGACGGCGCCGGCGAGTTCCGCGGCTCCCCGATCCGGGTGTCGCCCAGCAGGGCGGCCCGCGACGAGACGGTGGCGCGCAGGCTGTGGGAGGTCTCCGAGGAGCTGACGGGTGTGAAGGTCGCACCGGCGGTGGCCGCCTGAAGCGAGGCTGAGAGCAGGCCCGTGGGACGATATGCACCGTGAGCCAGCGACCTCCTGCGGATGAGCGCCTGCGCGCGCTGCCCTCTGTCGACCGCCTGGCAGTGGCCGTCGCGCGCGCTGAGCTGGCCGAGCGGCGCGCCGCCCTGCTGGCGGGCGAGGATCCCGGCGACGAGGACCTTGTAGCCGCCGCGCGGGGGCGGCTAAGGCCGTCGCTGCGGCGAGTGGTGAACGCGACGGGCGTCGTCGTGCATACCAACCTGGGGCGCGCCCCACTCGGCGCCGCCGCCCGCGCTGCGGTGACCGAGGCCGCCACGGGCTACAGCAACCTGGAATTCGACCTCGAGCGCGGCGGGCGCGGCTCGCGGCACGACCACGTCGCGGGCCTGCTGTGCCAGCTCACGGGCGCCGAGGCGGCGCTGCCGGTGAACAATTGCGCCGCGGCGGTCCTTCTCGGCGTCGCGGCGCTGGCGGGCCCCGAGGCCGAGGTGGTCGTCTCGCGCGGGCAGCTGATCGAGATCGGCGGCTCGTTCCGTATGCCCGAGGTGGTGGCCCAGGCAGGCGCGAAGCTGGTCGAGGTCGGCACGACCAACCGAACGCGCCTGGCCGACTACCGAGCGGCGATCAGCGATCGCACGGCCGTGGTGCTGCGCGCGCACCCGTCCAACTTCCGCGTACTCGGGTTCGTCGAGCAGGTCGAGATCGAGGAGCTGTGCGCGCTTGGCCCGCCGGTGATCGACGACCTCGGATCAGGTGTGCTGGCGGACGACCTCGTCGCCCTCGCCGACGAGCCTGCCGTACGCCGGTCTGTTCGGGCGGGCGCCGCGCTGGTGACCTTCTCCGGCGACAAGCTGCTCGGCGGTCCGCAGGCCGGCCTGATCATCGGACACAAGGACGCGGTGGAGCGCTGCCGCCGGCATCCGCTGGCGCGGGCGCTGCGGATCGACAAACTGTCGCTGGCCGCGCTGGAGGCGACGCTCCGCCTCTACCTAGACCCGGAACTGGCGCGCCGAGAGCTCCCTGTGCTGGCAATGCTCGACGCCGACCCGGAGGCGCTCGCCACCCGCGCCACCCGGCTGGCCGGGGCGGCCGGTGGCCGCGTCGTCGACGCCGTCGCTCGCGTCGGCGGCGGCGCGCTGCCGCTGCTGGAGCTTCACGGCCCCGCGGTGGCGCTCGATCCCGGCACGGACGGCGCCGACGCGCTCGCCGCCGCGCTGCGTGCCGGTGACCCGCCGGTGGTGGGCCAGATCCACGAGGGGCACCTGCTCCTTCACGCGAGGACGCTGGCGGACGATGAGGTCGACGCCGTGGTCGCCGCGGTCCGCGCGGTTCGTCCCTGACTAGGCCCCGCGGGCAGCCGACCGTCGCAGCACTCGGCGGTCGTCCGGCAGCCGCAGCGTCACGCGTTCGCTGTCCAGCGTCTCCAGCAGGCCCTGGGCGTAGCGGCGCGAGGTGTTGAGCTCGTCCCTAAGGCGCGCGAGTGTGATCGAACCCTCGGCGCCGGCGATCTCGACGACCCGCGCGCGCACCGCGTCCAAGGCCTCCCGATGGATGTGCGTGCTCCTGTCGAGGCGCACCGCCCGGCCCGAATCGCGCAGCTCCGCGAGCGCGCTCTCCACGTTGTGGCCGAGCTCGCTGTCCCGCGGGGGCCGGTCGCCCGCGTCGCGCAGGCGCTCCTCGATCGCGACCGCAGTCGACGACAGCGGCCGCGGCTCTGTAGGCGGTGGCGGCCTGGGAGCGGCCGGGGGCGCCTCGGCCTCGCGCGGCCTGCGGGTGCGGCGGGCGCGCGGATCGAGAACGCGGCCGCCTCCGAGGGTGCCCGGCGGGGCGATCGAACGGACGACGAACCGGTCGCCCTCCGAGGCGATCAGGGCCCGCTCGCAGCGCAGCTGCCAGCGTCCCTCGCCGCGAGCGACGATCCGCGCCGGCGTCTCGCGCGTGCCGTGGTGGATCTGCGCCCGAGCCGGCGGCTCTACGCCCCCGAGGTCGAGGCTGGCATCGATGATCCAGGCCGGGCGCAGGTCGGCCTCCTCACCGACTATTACGTCTCCTCTACCGACGTCATCGACGCGGACACCGGTCAGGTTGATTGCCACGCGCTGCCCGGCTGCGGCGCGCTCGACGGCAGCGTCGTGAACCTGTACGCCGCGCACGCGGACCCGCTCGTCGGCGGGCAGCAGCCGCACCCGGTCGCCCGCGGCGACGGACCCCGACCAAAGCGTCCCGGTCACCACGGTCCCCGCGCCGCGGACGGTGAACGACCGATCCACGTGCAGGACGGCGGGGCCCTCGCGCGTGCCCTCGCGGCCGCCGATCCCCGCGGCGACCCCCGCGAGCGCGGCGCGCACGTCCTCGACGCCTTCACCGGTGCGCGCCGAACAGGCGACGATCGGGACGGACTCCCCCACGAGCGCGCGAGCCTCGACGGCCGCGGGCGCCGGATCGAGCCGGTCGCATTTCGTGATCACGACCACCCCGTCCCGCACACCAAGCGCGGTCAGGACGGCGACGTGCTCCGAGGTCTGCGGCATGACGCCGTCGTCAGCGGCGACTACGAGCAGGAAGAGGTCCACGCCGGTCGCCCCGGCCACCATCGTGCGGACGAACCGCTCGTGGCCGGGCACGTCGACGAGCGAGAGCAGCCGGCCACCGCCCACATCGAGCTGCGCGAAGCCGAGGTCGATCGACATGCCGCGCTCGCGCTCCTCCGGGAGCCTGTCGGTGTCCCGCCCGGTGAGGGAGCGCACCAGCGCCGTCTTTCCATGGTCGATGTGGCCGGCGGTCCCGACAGTGAGCGGCGTGTCGTGGTGCGTCACTTGTCCGACGGAGCGGCGAAGGAGTCGAACCTTCCAACCGCGGGGCTGCCGCGGCTCCCCGGCTTTGAAGGCCGGTCGGGCCACCGGGCCCCTGCCGCTCCACGTACAACGGTAATCCTCCCCGGCTTGCCCTCTACCAGCCGTCCGACGACGGCGCCGGGCACCTCGGCGGCGCGCTCGGGGGCGACCGCGACCAGCAGCCCGCCCGAAGTCGTGGCGTCGCAGACGAGGCGCCGGCGCCACTCGTCCACATCGTGGGAGAACAGGGTGAAGGTCTCGGCATGCTCGCGGTTGCGCCGGCTGCCGCCGGAAACGGCGTCGCCGTCGCGCAACAGCTCTTCGACGCCTTCGAGCGCGGGCACCGCTTCGGCCTCGACCTCGGCGCCGACGCCGCTCGCGAGCGTCAGCTCGTGCAGGTGTCCGAGCAGGCCGAAGCCGGTCACGTCCGTGAGCGCGTGAGCGCCGGCGGCACGCGCAGCGGCGGCCGCCTCCGCGTTGAGCTTCGTCATCGTCTCCACGGCGGCGGGAAGCAGGTCGGCTCCGCCGCCACGCTTGAGCGCCGTGGAGATCGCGCCGACGCCCAGCGGCTTGGTCAGCACGAGCGCGTCGCCCGCTCGTCCGCCAGCGTTGCTGAGGACCTGATCGGGATGGACGACACCCGTGACAGCCAGGCCGTATTTCGGCTCGGGGTCGTCGATCGAGTGCCCCCCGACGACAATCGCGCCCGCCGCGCGCACAACGTCGAAGCCGCCCCGAAGGATCTCCTCCAGCACACCGGCCCCAAGCCGTTCGAGCGGAAACGCCACGAGGTTGAGCGCGCTCAGTGGATCGGCGCCCATTGCGTAGATGTCGGACAGGGCGTTGGCGGCGGCGATGCGCCCGAAGTCGTACGGGTCGTCGACGATCGGCGTGAAGAAGTCGGCCGTCTGAACGAGCGCGAGGTCGTCGCGCACCCTGACCACGCCGGCGTCGTCGGCGGTCGAGCTGCCCACCAGCACGCGCGGGTCCTCCAAATCGGGCAGTGAACGCAAGATCGGGCCGAGGTCGGCAGCCGCCAGCTTGCAGCCACAGCCCGCCCCGTGGGAGAGCGAGGTGAGCGGGACCCGGTCGCGCGCGGAGGTCACGCCATAGACCTCGCGTCCGGCGGCGCGTCTAGCTCGGCGCAGGGCATCTGCGCGTCACTCCCTGATGCGCTCGGCGCCGGTGTAGACGTTGACCTCGCCGCGGCGCGCGAAGCCGGCGAGCGTCATCCCCCGGTCGGCAGCCAGGCTGACCGCCAGCGAGCTGGGCGCGCTCACCCCCACGAGCACCGGCGCCCCAGCGACCGCCGCCTTCTGCACCAGCTCGAAGGACAGCCTCCCGCTCACGCACAGGACGCGGTTGTGGAGCGGGGTCAGCCCGTCGAGCACGGCGCGACCGACGACCTTGTCCATCGCGTTGTGCCGGCCCACGTCCTCCCGTACGAGCAGGAGCTCACCGCTCGCCTCGAACAGGCCGGTCGCGTGCAGCCCGCCCGTCCGCTCGAAGGTTGGTTGGCGCAGCTTGTCCGGCAGCGTGGCGAGCAGGTCGCGGTCGAGCCCGGGGCCGGGCGCCGCCGGCTCGGAGTGGACCGCCACCTCCTCGAGGGCCCCCTTGCCGCAGACCCCGCACGAGGAAGTCGTGTAGAACTGCCGCGCGCCGGGGTCGCGCGAGAGCGGGCCCTCGACCTCGACGGTGTTGACGGCGAAGTCGGCCGTCGGACCGGCCTCCCGCGGCCCGTCGATCAGCCCCTCCGTGTAGAGGAACCCGAGCGCGAGCTCCTCGTCATGGCCGGGAGTGCGCATCGTGACCGCGAGCGGCGTGCCGTCCACCCGGATCTCGAGAGGCTCCTCGACGGCGACGTAGTCCTTCTCGCCGTCGCGCACCACCGTCGCCCACATTCGGTGGGCGCTCTCGACGCCAACCGGGCGGGTGTCGGACACCGCGTTCAGCCTCCAGGATTTGCGGTGGTATTCCCGGAAATCATGCCTGAATCCCTAGCAGATGAACCGGGTAACCTCTCGGGGCAGGGAGGTGTTCCCGAGACGCAATCCGGGGAAAGAGGGCCATGAAGAAGAAGTACGCACGTCTCACCGAGCCGCTCGTTCGCGACAACGGCGAACTCCGAACCGCGAGCTGGGACGAGGCGCTGGATCGAGCCGCAGCCGGCTTCCAGGCCGCCGTCGACAGCAAGGGGCCGGACACGTTCGGCATGTTCAGCTGCTCCAAGGCGACGAACGAGGTCAACTTCCTAGCGCAGAAGTTCGTTCGCGTCGCCATCGGGACGAACAACATCGACTCATGTAACCGAACTTGACACGCACCTAGCGTCGTCGGTCTGGCGGCGGTGTTTGGCGCTGGTGGCGGCACCAGCTCATATCAAGAGGTTCAGGACTCGGACGCGATCCTGCTCTGGGGATCGAACGCGCGTGAGGCTCACCCGATCTTCTTCCACCACGTCCTCAAGGCGATCCACGGCGGCGCCAAGCTGTACGTGGTCGATCCGCGTCGCACGACTTCAGCCGAGTGGGCCGACACGTGGCTCGGGCTCAACGTCGGCAGCGACGTCGCGCTGTCCAACGGCATGGCCCGCGAGATCATCCGCGCCGGCCTCCACAACCGCGAGTTCATTCAGCGCGCCACCGAGGGCTTCGAGGCCTACGCCGCCTCCGTCGAGCCCTACACGCTGGAGCGCGTCGAGACGCTCACGGGCGTGCCCGCCGACGTGATCAAGGACGTCGCGCACACCTACGCGCGCGCGGACCGGGCCCAGATCTGCTGGACGCTCGGAATCACCGAGCATCACAACGCGGTCGACAACGTCCTTGCGCTGATCAACCTGGGCCTATTGACCGGCCACGTCGGGCGGTACGGCTCCGGGCTGAACCCGCTGCGGGGCCAGAACAACGTCCAGGGCGGAGGCGACATGGGCGCCATCCCGAACCGCCTGCCCGGCTTCCAGGACATCGAGACCGACGACGAGGCGCGCGCGAAGTTCGAGCGCGCCTGGGGCGTCAAGATCAAGCCCAAGTACGGCTGGCACATGACGGAGATGTTCGAGGCGATGGACCGGGGAGAGCTGACGACGCTCTTCGTGCTCGGCGAGAACCCCGTGCAGTCCGACGCCGACGCTCACCACGTGAAGAAGCTGCTGGACGGCCTCGACCACATCGTCGTGCAGGACATCTTCCGCACGGCGACGGCCGAGATCGCGGACGTGGTGCTGCCGGCGTCGGCCAGCTGGTGTGAGGCCGAGGGCTGTGTCACGAACAGCGAGCGGCGCGTTCAGCGCGTGCGAGCGGCGCTGAAGCCGCCCGGCAACGCCCGCGACGACATCCGCATCCTGATCGACCTCGCCGGCCGCCTTGGGCACAAGTGGGAGTACGAGTCCCACGAGGACGTCTGGAACGAGCTTCGTTCGCTCGCGCCCAACCACGCAGGGATGAGCTACACCCGCATGGAGGAGCTCGGCGGGATCCACTGGCCGTGCTGGGACGAGGACCACCCCGGCTCGCAGTTCCTGCACGGGCGGCTCTGGCAGGAGCCTCGCGAGGGACCGGCCGCGCCGTTCCATGCGGTCGAGGACTCGCCGCCGGTGGAGGAGCTGTCGGACGAGTACCCGCTGCGCCTGACGACCGGCCGGCGCCTCGACTCCTTCAACACGGGCGTGCAGACGGGCGGCTATGAGTCGCCGCTGCGCCGGAGCGAGGAGCTTGAGATCTCGGTCGCCGACGCGGAGGAGCTTGGACTGACGGACGGCGACATGGTGCGGATCTCGTCCGTGCGCGGCCACGTCGTCGCTCCCGTGCGCATCCACCCGTCGCTGCGCCCGGGCCTGACGTTCATGACGCTGCACTTCCCCGACGAGGTCGCGACGAACCTGCTGACGATCAACGCCACCGACCCGAAGTCGGGCACCGCCGAGTTCAAGGCGACAGCAATCCGGGTCGATCCCATCGGTCCCGGCGAGGCAGAGGAAACAGCCGCGGCGGCCATTCCGGCCGGCCAGCCCAGTGACTGATGGACATCGTCCTGCACAACGAGGTGCCCTCGAAGGGGGAGCGCGAGGCCGTCGACGCGGTCCTGGGCCCACCCGGCAGCAGCTGGGAGAGCGGCGGTGAGCTCCGCGAGAGCGACCGTCACGTCGCCCGCGGCGGGCACGCGGCGCGCGCCCAGCGGCATCTGCTGCTCCCGACGCTTCACGCCGTGCAGTCGCGTGCGGGTTGGATCAGCCGGGGAGCGCTCAACTACATCTGCAGGCGGCTGACGATCCCGCCTGCCGAGGCCTACGGCGTGGCGACTTTCTACGCGCTCTTCTCGCTCGAGCCACAGCCGCCCGTCGTCGCGCACATCTGCACAGACGTCGCGTGCATCCCCGCCGGATCAGGAGAGCTGTGCGCGAATCTGGAGCGACTGATCGGCCCGGAGGGCCAGCACGCCGGCAACGGCCAGGCGATCTGGCTCGAGAGCCCATGCCTCGGGATGTGCGAGCGCGCGCCTGCCGCGATGGTCACGGTCGCGGGCGAGGACCCGCGCGAGCACTCCATCGCTCCGGCCGAAGCGGAGGACATCGCGAGCCTGCTGGCCGGTGGCGATCCGGGGCCGGAGCCGCCTCCGAGCATTCCGCAGAGCGGCGATCCGGGGCTCCGGCTGCTGGGCCGCGTCGGCAGGGTCGATCCCGGCAGCATCGACTCCTACCGCGCGCACGGCGGTTACGAGGGCCTACGCGCGGCGCTGGACATGGGTGAAGCGAGTGTGCTGCGTGAGGTCTCGGACTCCAAGCTGCTCGGGCGCGGCGGCGCAGCCTTCCCGATGGGGCGCAAGTGGGAGGGCGTGGCCCGCAACCCCAAGCAGCCGCACTACCTGATCTGCAACGCCGACGAGTCGGAGCCGGGCACGTTCAAGGACCGCGTGCTTTTGGAGCACGACCCATTCTTCGTGATCGAGTCGATGACCATCGGCGGCTTCGCCACCGGCGCCGAGCACGGCTATCTGTACCTGCGCGGCGAGTACCCGGTTGCCTGGGAGCGCCTCGTTGCCGCGATCACCGAAGCCCGCGCGCGCGGATTCCTGGGCCAGGACATCCTCGGGCGAGGCGTCAGCTTCGACATCGAGCTGCGCAAGGGCGCCGGCGCGTACATCTGCGGCGAGGAGACGGCTCTGTTCAACTCGATCGAGGGCTACCGCGGCGAGCCGCGGAACAAGCCGCCGTTCCCGGTCGACACCGGACTGTTCGACATGCCGACGGTCATCAACAACGTCGAGACGCTCGTCAACGTGCCGGGAATCCTGCTCGATGGGGCCCAGGCGTACGCCACGATCGGCACAAAGGACTCGACCGGCACGCGCCTGTTCTGCCTGTCCGGGCGCGTCGCCCGCCCGGGCCTCTACGAGGCCCCGTTCGGGGTCACGTTGCGCGAGGTTCTCGAGATGGCCGGCGGGGTGATCGACGGACGGCCGCTGCGCACGATCCTGCTCGGCGGCGCGGCGGGGCGCTTCGTCACCCCCGACGAGCTCGACCTCGAGATGTCCTTCGAGGCCACCCGCGAGGCGGGCGTAAGCATGGGATCGGGCGTCGTGATGGTGATCGACGACACGGTCGACATGGCGGCGATCCTGATGCGCATCGCCGCCTTCTTCCGCGACGAGTCCTGCGGACAGTGTGTTCCCTGCCGGGTCGGCACGGTCCGCCAGGAGGAGGCGCTCGCTCGCCTCGCCAACGAGCGCCCGCGGGGCTCGGTCGAACAGGAATACGCGCTGCTTGACGAGATCACCGCGTCGATGCGCGACGCGTCGATCTGCGGCCTCGGCCAGACCGCCGCGGACGCGATCGAGTCCGCGCTGCGCAAGCTCGATGTTTTCGAGACAGGAGGACAACGATGAGCAGGACCAGG
>CAVVWD010000036.1:0-83136 GCA_963751835.1 uncultured Thermoleophilaceae bacterium
GCCGCCGGGCCCGAACTCAGGCAGGTCGCGGATTCCCTCGCGGGTCTGCCACTTGGAGAAGTTGTCCTCCATCGCGTCGATCAGCTCCCGCATGAAGCGCGGCGAGAGGTTCACCCGGGACACCACGACGCCCGGGACCTCGCCCTCCTCGACCTCGTGGTCCACGCGCGCAAACGTGATCGTGAACTCGTAGTCCGAATGGGAGACGTTGGCGAAGTTGGCATAGTGGCCCGCCATCGTCTCCGGGTCGGTATGGATGTTGAAATGGCGCTCGCCGTCTTCGGGCACGCGCGTAGTATCGCAGCCGCCCTATGCGGATCTCGGTGATCGCGGTCGGCCGCCTGCGGCCGCCCTTCCAGGACGATGTCGAGCACTACCGCAAGCTGCTGGCGGGCCATGTGAAGGTCGAGCTGGTGGAGGTGCGTCAGGACGAGAAGGTCGTGGCTCGCATCCCAGAGCGGGCGTTCAAGGTGCTGCTGGCGAGTGACGGCCGCGCCTTCGACTCGGTCGAGTTCAGCCGCTGGCTCGAGGAGCGCCGCCAGGCCGGCCGCGACCTCTGCTTCGTCATCGGGGGCCCGCGCGGGCTCGACCTCGACGCTGACATGCGCCTGTCGCTGGGCCCGATGACCCTCCCGCACCAACTGGCCCGGGTCGTGATGCTCGAGCAGCTCTATCGTGCCCACAAGATCCTCGCCCGCGAGCCCTATCACTATTAGCCCCGCGCACATGGACCCGGTAGCCCAGCTTTCGAGCGCCGTCGAAGAGGCGGCGTCCGGCCTCGCCGGCAACGGCAGCATTGGTTCCTCGCGGCTCGATCGCCCCAAGCGGGCGGATTTCGGCGACTACTCGTCGAACGCCGCCATGCTGCTCGCGCCCACAATGGGCGAGCAGCCGCGGGCGATCGCGGAGCGGCTCGGCGAGCGGCTCGGCGAGCAGCTCGGTGACACGGTCGAGAAGGTCGAGGTCGCGGGCCCCGGGTTCCTCAACCTGTTCATGGCCGACCGCTGGTACCTCGAGGCGCTTGCCGGGATGCTCGAGTCGGGCGAGGAGTTCGGCCGCTCGACCGGCGGCGAGCACGTGAACCTGGAGTTCGTGAGCGCCAACCCCACCGGGCCGATCACGATCGCGTCGGCTCGCCACGCCGCCTACGGCGATTCGCTCGGGCGCGTCATGGAGCGGGCCGGTAACGAGGTCGAGCGCGAGTACTACGTGAACGACGCCGGGACGCAGGTGCGCCGCTTCGGCGAGTCGATCCAGGCCCGGGCGCGTGGGGAGGAGCCGCCCGAGGACGGCTATCGGGGCGACTACGTGGCCGAGCTGGCCGGGAGGATCGAGGGCGCCGCCGACGCGGAGCCCGGCGAGCTCGCCAGCCAGGGGATCGCGCTGATGATCGAGGGTGTGCGCGCCACGCTCGAGCGCTTTCGGGTGCGCATGGACAAGTTCTTCTTCGAGAGCACGCTGCACGATGCCGGCGCGATCGAGGAGGCGCTCCGGCGGCTCGACCAGCAGGGCGTCCTCTACGAGCACGAGGGCGCGCTCTGGATGCGCACCGGCCCCTACGGCGACGACAAGGACCGCGTGCTGCGCCGCTCGAACGGCGACTACACCTACTTCGCCGCCGACGTCGCCTACCACCTGCACAAGCGCAGCCGCGAGTACGACCGGGCCCTCGACGTCTGGGGCGCGGACCACCACGGCCACATCGCCAGAATGCGCGCCGCCTGGCAGGCGCTCGGCGGCGACCCCGACGCGTTCGAGGTCGTGATCATGCAGCTCGTCAACCTCACCGAGGGCGACGAGCGCGTGAAGATGTCCAAGCGGGCAGGGTCGATCGTGACCCTCGACGACCTGCTCGACGACATCGGCGTGGACGCCGCGCGCTGGTTTCTCGTCTCGCGCAGCAACGAGACCACGCTCGACCTCGACCTCGAGCTGGCGCGGCGGCAGTCGCAGGACAACCCCGTCTACTACGTGCAGTACGCCCACGCGCGGATCGCGTCGATCCTGCGCAAGGCGGGGGAGGAGCGCGTGGCGGCCGCGCTCGGCGCCGACCTGCGGGCGAGCTCGGAGCGCTTCCACCCGTCGGCGCGCGCGCTCGTCAAAAAGCTGCTCGAGCTGCCGGCGGAGGTCCGCGAGTCCGCCGAGCGCCGCGCCCCCCATCGCATGACGGTCTACGCGACCGAGACCGCGCAGGACTTCTCGGCCTTCTACCGCGACTGCCGCGTCGTCGGCGCCGCCGCCGAGGGCGGCGACGAGGACGTCCGCATCGCGACCTGCGTGATGGCGAAGCGGGTGCTCGCGCAGGCGCTCGACCTGCTCGGGGTCGAGGCTCCCGAGTCGATGTAGCGCGAAGGCATTGCCCGCCGCGCCGATCGGGTAGGCACCGTTAGTGAGCTCTCCCCAGATCGCGCGCGTTGCGGTCACCGCCGTCTTCGCCCTGAACGGCGTGCTGTTCGCGTCGATCTTCTCGCGCCTGCCGGTGATCCAGGAGCGCACCGACATTGGCGACGGGGCGCTCGGGCTCGCCCTGCTCTGCTCGATGGTCGGGTTGCTCACGAGCCAGGTAGTGGCGGGCCCGCTGATCGTGCGGCTGGGGAGCCGCCCGCTGGTGATCGTGGGAGGGCTCGGCTACGCCGTGGGCCTCGTGCCGGTGGCACTCGCCGGCTCTTGGGGCTCGCTTGCCGGGGCATTCCTCTTTGTCGGCTTCGCGAACGGGCTGCTCGACGTCGCCATGAACACGCACGGTCTGACCGTCGAGAAGCGGCTCGGGCGACCGATCCTGTCAACGCTCCACGCGGCGTTCTCGTTCGGCGCGCTCGGGGGAGCGGCCGTCGGCGGGCTCGCGGCGGGCGCCGGCGTCGAGGTCGAGCCGCATCTCTTCAGCGTGGCGGCGGTGGGGGCGGCGAGCCTCATGATCGCGGGCCGTTTCCTGCTGCCGCCCGGCGCGGATGCGAGTCCCGAAGGTCCGCTCTTCGCCGTGCCGAGCCGCGCGCTCGCGCTGGTGGGGGCGTTCGCGTTCTGCGTGCTCCTGACGGAGGGAGCGGTGAACGACTGGTCGGCCGTCTATATCGAGGGCGAGCTCGATGCGGACGAGGCCACGGCCGCGGCAGGGCTCGCCTCCTTCTCGCTGACGATGGGAGTCGGACGCCTCTTCGGGGACCGTCTCAACGTCGCGCTCGGCCCAGTGCGCCTCGCTCGCGGTGGGGCCACCCTCGCCGCTGTCGGCATCGGCATCGCCTTGCTCGCCACTGGGCCCGGCCTCGCGCTGTTCGGCTTCGCCTGCACCGGGGTCGGGCTGGCCGGGCTGTTCCCGCTTGCCCTGCGTGCGGCCGCGGCGAAGGGGGAGACCGCGGGCCCCTCGGTCGCCGCGGTCTCCGCGGTGGGCTACCTCGGCTTCCTGGCAGGGCCGCCCACGATCGGCGGCATCGCCGAGCTCGCCGGCTTGCGCGCGGGACTCCTCCTGCTGGTCGTGCTGTGCGGGGTCGCCGCGCTGCTCGGCCCCGCGGTTCGCGCCCCGGCAGCACTCAGATCCCGCTGACGCGCTCGCGCGCGGCTTGTCCTACGCTGCGGCCGAATGGCTGACCCGGTCGACCTTGGTTCACTTCAGTTCAGCCCCACTGCATGGCTGTTCGAGGGCGGCGAGCATGGTGCGAACAGCACGACGATCTTCGTTACCCGCACACCACCGGGCCGCGCGGTGGACCTCCACGTGCATCCCTACACGGAGACCTTCCTGCTGCTCGAGGGCCGCGGCCGCTGGACGGCCGGCGAGACCGTCGTCGAGCTCGTGCCGGAGCAGCTGCTGGTGGTGCCGCCCGAGACGCCTCACGGCTTCCGCAACACCGGCGACGTTCCGCTCCTCGTGATCTCGGTTCACGAATCCGGCGCCCTCGAGCAGACCTTCACCGGCGAGGAACCCGCCTGACGACCGTCAGATCTCGTTGAAGAAGTTGATCCCGAGGTCGTCCATCAGGCTGAGCGCCTCGGAATTCAGCCGAGTCAGCTCGTTCGTGAAGAGCAGCACGCCCATCACGATCAGGATGCTGCCGGACACGAGGGTGATCACGGTGTAGTGGTTACGGAAGAACTTGAACACTCCGGTGAACGTGGAGAAGGCGAGCGCGCTCAGGATGAACGGCACCGCCAGGCCGAACGCGTAGAACGCGAGCAGGACGCCTCCCTCCCCGACGGTGTCCTCGGTCGAGGCGGCAGTGAGGATCGCGCCGAGCGTCGGACCGGTGCAGGGCAGCCAGGCCACGGCGAACGCGAGCCCGGCAACGATCGGACCGCCGGTGTGCGCGCGCCGCATCAGCTCCTCCGGGCGCCATTCCTTGTTCAGCTTCGGGATGAACAGGGTCGCGATGAACAGCACGCCCAGGAGGACGATCACGACGCCCGAGATCTGCCGGAGCAGCTGGCGGTTGTCCTGGAGCGTCTGGCCGAGGCCGGTGGCCGTCATCCCGAGCGCGACGAACATCGCGGTGAACGCGAGGCAGAAGAGCAGCGCGGGGCCGAGGACCTGGGCGCGGCCACGGCCCTCCTGGATCTCGGCGAACGACACGCCGGAGATCGTGGACAGGTAGCCCGGCACGAGCGGGAGCACACAGGGCGACACGAACGAGATGAAGCCGACCGCGAAGGCGGCGATCACCGTGGTGTCGACCGAGTCCGCCGCGATCACAGCTCGTAGCGCTCCATGTCCGCGTCCACGCGCGCACCATTCCCGGCCGGAGCCGGGGCATCCGGTCCGCGCGGCCGGGTGCCGCGCCAGCGCACGACCGCGAACGCGATTCCGCCCGCGGCCAGCACGAACGCGAGCGCGGGAATCAGGTACACGAGAACGTCACCGAGATCGTCGTCGCCCTCGTCGCCCGGCAGCGCGAGCACACCCTCGCCGAACTGCGCCACCAGGGCCTGCTTGATCTCCTCCTTCGAGCGGCAGTCGTCGATCAGGCCTTGGATGTACTCGCGCTCGCGCTGCGCCTGCGGCGCCTCTGTGGCGAGTCCGAGCGGGGTGCCGCAGACCGGGCACATCACCTCGTCCTCCAGGTCGGCGAGCGTGGTCTGCGGGCAGCTCTGGCCGAGCGCGGCGGGAGCCGCGATCACAGCCGCAAGCAGCGCGGCCGCCAGCGCGGCCGCACGCCTCATGCCCCCTCCAGGAGCGGCGCCACCTCCGCGTTCAGGAACGGCTCGTCGACCGGCCCGCGCCGGACGGCCGCGATGCGGCCCTCACGGTCGATCACGAAGGTTTCGGGATAGGCGACCACGCCAAAACTCTCGAGCGCAGCTCCGTCCTTGTCCTTCAGCATCGGATAGCTGAGCGCGTACTCGTCGATGAAGTCCCGCGCGTCGCCGGTCACGTCGAGCACGTCGACGCCGAGCACCGTCCCGCCCCTGTCCGCCATGCGTCGATGCCAGCGCTCCAGCAGCGGCGACTCCTCGCGGCAGGGCTTGCACCACGAGGCCCAGAAGTTGAGGACGACGACCTGGCCGCGGTAGTCCGCCAGCGAGCCGTTGCCCCGGCCGCTCAGCTTCGGCAGCTCGAGAACCGGGGCCCGCTCGCGCTCTCCACGCGCGAGCGCCTCCTCGACGCCACGGTCCGGCTCGTTCTGCGCGAGCCCGTAGGCGAGCAGCGCAACGAGCGCCCCAACGGCGCACAGAACTGCAATCGGAACCGGAGCGAGAACCCTCCTCATGGACCGCCCAGAACCTTAGTGTCGGGCTAGAATCGCACCTCGACGCGGACGTAGCTCAGTTGGTAGAGCGTCGGCTTCCCAAGCCGAAGGTCGCGGGTTCGAGACCCGTCGTCCGCTTTTCTGGGTTTGGAACCGGCCTGACATTTCGCGCACCTCTCCTCAGGGTCGCGGGCGGGGACTCTCGCCTCGGATCGGGAACCAGTAAACGACGTTGAACGCGGCGATCGCGGCCACGCCCAGTACGGGTAGAGCGCCAGCAGGGCGCCGGTCGTGAGCCAGGCCAGGGCGAGTTGAAAGCGCCTGCTGATGGCGGTCGCGCCGGCGGCGTCAAGGGCTTCGCTGAGCAGCCGCTGACGGCAGGCGTACTGCCAGACGGCGTTGAACGTCAGCGCCGTCACGGCGAACGCGATGCCGTAGAAGACGACGGCGGTTCGCTCGTCATGTCCGTCGCGCAGCGCCTCCGCAAGCACGGAGGTGGCGAACGGAAGGAACGCCACGACCATCAGCAGCAGCGTGTTCAGCAGCAGTACGAGCCGGTCGGCGGCACGGATGTGGTCGAACATCACGTGGTGGTTAACCCACACCTGTCCGATGAACAGGAATGTGACCGCGTAGGCGAGATAGGACGGCCACAGCTCGACAAGGCCATTCAGCAAGCTGCCGTCGTCCGTCGGAGGACTGATCTCCAGAACGAGCAGGGTTACGGTGATCGCGAAGACCCCATCGCTGAACGCAACCAACCGCGTGGTGTCGCGGGACACCGAGGCCGGTTCGGCGGCCCCCGGCCTTGCCCCCGGGCGCTCGACCATGACCTCAGCGGGCTGCCAGTCACAGATCGAGGACTACGTCGTCGCGTGGCTGTGAGCAGCAGATGAGTGCGCTTCCGGCGGCGGGGGGTTCGACCGGGTCGGGGCTGTATTCGAGCTTGCCGGCGATGAGGGTGGTCTCGCAGTTGTGGCAGACGCCGGTGCGGCACGACCAACGGACGGGTACGTCGCATGCTTCGGCCAGTTCGAGCAGGCTCGTGTAGTCGCTGCTCCACGGGATGGCCAGGTCGCTGCGGGCGAACTCGATCATTGGGCCGTTTCCGGGTTGGCCGGCGGGTGGGTGGGGCGTCCGCGCAGGTGTTGCTGCGATGCCGGGCGTCACACCCGGTGCCGGGCCGAACGGTTCAGTGTGGATGCGTGAGGCGTCGATCCCCATCGCCGCCAGACCGGCGCTGATCTCCTCCATGAATGGTGTCGGCCCGCATAGGTATGCCTCGGCATCGCGCGGTGGCTCAAGTTCGGCTAGCAGTGGCGCGGTGAGACGGCCCGCGCTGTTGAAGTCGCGGCCTTCGAGGTCGTTCGGACCGGGACGGCTGTAGTACACGTGGGTGCGGACGTTCGGAAGCGACGCGAGGAGAGTCCGCGTCTCCCCGGCGAAGGAGTGGTCGCGGCTGCTGCGTGCGCCGTGCAGCCACCAGATCTCCCGATCGGAATGCTCCTCCGCCAATGCCTGAAGCATCGCGAGAACCGGCGTGGCACCGATCCCGGCGCTGATCAGCAGCACAGGCGCATGCGTCCGGTCGAGGATGAAGGTGCCACGCGGTGCTGCGGTGTCGAGTTGGTCGCCGACGGACAGCCGGGTGTGGAGATAGCCGCTGGCGGCGCCATCCTGTTCGCGCTTGACGGTGATCCGGTAGTAGCCGGCGTCGGGCGGCCCCGAGAGGGAGTAGTTGCGGAGCACTGACCTCTGCGCGTTATCGGGCTGGATGCGGAGCGTGAGGTACTGGCCGGGGCCCGCGGCGGGGAGCGGTGCGCCGTCCGGGTCCTCTAGGCGGATCGAGATCACCGAATCGCACTCTCGGTCGATTCTGGTGACGGTGAGTCGGCGGAAGCCGGGCCAGGCCGGGGGCGGGCTAGCCCTGATCAGGCCGGCATTCCCGCTGCCGGGTTCTCCGTCGAGCAAGTCTTGGAACGACGTTTGCCAGCCGGCGCTCAGGGCGGGGATGCGCAGTGCGCGAAGCAGCAGCTGTCGCGGATGACCGGGGAGATAGAGGAGTGCGCTGACCTCGGCGACCGTCATCTGCTCTGGGCCGGATGCGACCTTGATGATCTCATCCCCCGCTTGCACCTCGCCCTCCTCGAGCACGCGGAAGTAGAAGCCGGGCCGCCGGTGTGACACGAGCAGGGCTGGAATGCGCGGGTCGTTCATCCGGATCCCGACGCGGTAGCAGGTCACACGGGGTTGCGTGACCTCGAAGACGGCGGTACCGATCTGGTAGCGGTCGCCGATGCAGACCTCGTCGTCGCTCAGTCCCTCGACGGTGAAGTTCTCGCCGAACTGTCCGTAGACGAAGTCGTCTCGTCCGAGCTCGCGTTCCCAGTGGCGATAGGAGTCGATCTGGTAGACGAAGACGGCGCGCTGCTCGCCGCCATGCCCGGCAAGATCGCCTTGCCCGTCGCCGTCGACGTTGAGCTTGCGCACGCGGCGAGGGCCGGTGACAGGGTCCTTGAAGACGCCGGTGAAGACCGTCCTCCCTTGCCAAGGTACGTCCTTCGGCCTGCCGACACTGACCGCCAGAAGGGTGTCAGCCGGGCGGCCTGCGGGCTGGGCTGACACGGCTTGCTGGGACTTCGCTCTCATGCTCATGCCTCCGCGGGGGCTGCATCTTCGACGAGCGGATGCCGCCAGTCTCGTCGACGCTGAGATTTGTGGTCGTCACCATGGGAAAGAACGGTCTGGCCCCGGGGCTCCGAGCTCACGCGCCAGCGGGACCGCCTCAGCCAGGAACGGTCTGGCGCGCTCCGGGTGCCTAACTTGATCGCGCTGTAGGCGCAGCGTTGTAGTGGCCGACGAGGATGCGTGAGCAGCCGAGCTTGCGCAGCGCGGTCGCGGCCTGCTCGAGTTCCGCCGTACCACTGTCCGGTGGAACCGTGTTCGCTCGGTCCATCAGCGCGATGGCCACGAGCCTGTAGCTCATTCGCCTTGCGTGCGTATGACAGTGCTTCGTCTGCAAGTGCTCGCCGGCGGCGCTGTGGGAGGCTCGCAGCCATCTCGAGATCGGCCATGGCAAGCAGGGCGTCGGCCACGCCTGCCGGCTCGGCCGCCTCGCGAGAGATGGCCAGCGCATCGGCGGCCTTGGACCTCGCTTTGTCCAGTGGACCGCGGGTGTCATACGCGGCCCCTTGGTCGACGAGCAGATGGACTTGCGCGCGGCGAGCGCGGGCGCGGTCGCGACTGGGGGCGCGGTCGCCGGCCGCCGCTATCGCCGACTCGAGCCAGTCGAGGCCTTCGGGGGCCATGTTGCGGATGGCCCAGTACCTACCGAGAAGTCCGGCGAGCCGCAGGCCGTGAGTGGGGTCGCCGTCACGGATGCACCAGTCGAGCGCCGCACGGAAGTTGTCGGCCTCGGCATCGAGCTTGCGCAGCCATTCGGCTTCTCCGCTCGTGAACAGGTTTGGCTCGGCGCGCTCGGTGAGAGCGAGGTAGTACCGGCAATGGCGGTCTCGTGCGTGGGTCCGCTGCGCGTCGGCGTCGAGTTGCTCGAGCGCGTATTCACGCACCGTTTCGAGCATCCACAGACGAGCTTCTCCGCCGGACTCGTGACGGCGCACCAGCAGCTGCTTCTCAATCAGGCCGTGCAGGGCGTCGATATCGGCACCGGTGACGGTTTGGACCGCCTCGGTTGTGGCGCCGCCGGCGAACACCGCGAAGCGGGCGAATGCCTCGGCCTCGGCCGCGCTGAGGAGATCGATGGCTCCACTCGATGGTGGCCCGCAGAGTGCGCTGCCGATCGGGTGCATCGAGTGGCCCGTGGCCGAGCAGGTCGAGCGCTCCCGCCGAGGCGTGTGGCCAGATCCTCGGGGGAGAGCACGGTAGTGCGTGCCGCGGCAGGGTCGATGGCCAGCGAGAGTCCGTCGAGACTCGGCAGATCTCGGCGATCGCTCACCGGCGTCGCCGGCTGTCAGCTCGAAGTCCCGGTCGTGGCTGCCGGCGCGCTCGACGAACAGCGCGCCGGCCGCGGCGTGTGTCACGGCCGCCGGCTCGGCGTCCGCGGGGACCTCGAGGGGAGCGACCGCGTAGCGGTACTCGGCCTGGAGCCGGAGGGGCTCGCGGCTCGTAGCCATCACGGTCAGCGCCGGGGCAGCGGCGAGCAGTTCGGTGATGAGAGGTGCCGCCGGCAGCACATGCTCGAAGTTGTCGAGCACGACCAGCGCGTCCTTCGGGGCAAGGAACCGCTCGACGGTCCGCTCGGGAGTCTCGCCGTCCAGCGGCGTGGCGCCCAGAGTCTGCGCGATCGCGCTCGCGCACGTGCTCTGGGTTCGCAGTCGCGGCGAGCGAGACGAACCATGCGCCGTCTTTGAGCTCAGGCTCGAGCCGGCGGGCACCCTCGAGTGCCAGCCGCGTCTTGCCCACTCCGCCAGGGCCGATGAGCGTGACGAGGCGGACGTCGTCCCGGCGCAGCAACGCTCGGACCTCCTCTCGATCCTGGTCACGGCCAAGCGTCGGGGTCGGGGGCAGGGGTAGGCGACGCGCACCCGGCTCACCTGTCTCCGGCATAGCCAGGGCAAGGTCGGGATCCTGCGCAAGGATTGCGCGCTCGAGGTCGCGAAGACGCTCGCCCGGCTCGATGCCCAGATCCTCGACCAGAGTCGTGCGAGCGTCCTGATAGGCCTGGAGCGCATCCGCTTGCCGCTCGCAGCGATACAGAGTGAGCATCAGCTGGGCACGGAGTCGCTCCCGGTAGGGGTGCTCGCCGATCAGCGCTTCGAGCTGCCCGACCAGCTCGGCATGGCGGCCGAGCGCAAGCTTTGCGTCGTTGAGATCCTCGATCGCGGCCATCCGTAGGTCCTCGAGCCGCGCGATCTCACCCTGCGCGAACTGCTCGGAGACGAAGTCGGCAAGCGGCACGCCGCGCCACAGGGAGAGCGCTGCCTCGAACGCCGAGACGGCGCGATCGGGGTGCCCCGAGGCCAGCGTCGTTCCTGCCCTCGGCGACGAGTCGCTCGAAGCGGTGCGAGTCGAGCCGCTCGGGATCGAGCGTCAGCTCGTAGCCATGCTCGCGGGTGACGATTACGCTGGACGCGCCGTTGCCGGCACCGGCGCCGAGCGTCTTTCGCAGCCGCGAGACGTGTACCTGCAGCGTCCTTGGCCGCGGTCTCCGGTGGATGCTCACCCCAGAGCTCGTCGATCAGCCGCTCGGTGGGGAGCGTCTCGTTGGCGTGCAGCGAGAAGCAGCGCCAGCAATGCCCGTCGCTTGCTTCCCGCAGGCGTTAAGTCGCGGCCCTCGTCGAGGGCCTGCAATGGGCCGAGGATGGCGAAGTGCATTCGCGCTACCGGACCGGGGGTCCGTGGCATCCAACGTACCGGAGCTTCGTGCGCTGGCCAAACGGCTGTCGCTGTGCTGTCACAGGCGTGTAACGGCGAGCGGACACGATCGCGGCGACGCGGATCCCGAATCCACCAGGAGGCATCAATGTCCGAGACAGTTCCCAGCCAACACCCGGCGGTCGTACTTCTTTCGCACTACCGGAACCTGCGCGCGCTGCTGGTGATCGCAACGATCGCGGTCGTCGCCCTCAGCGCCGCCGTCGTCATTCTCGTCATCGACGACGCCGGCAGTGCCCAGAGCGCGACGCCTGTGAGCCCGCCAAGCGAGTCGTCTGACGGGCCAAAGTACATCCACTCGCCCGACCAGCGCGACGACCGCCCCAGCCGATAACGGCCGTCGTCGCTTAGTGCGGCGCCGGCAGCGCCGCCCCGTCGTCGGATTCCGGCGCCGGGGCGCCGCGCGTCTGGATGACGATCGCGATGATCACGATGACGCCGCCGACGAGCGTCGCCGTGCTCGGCTGCTCGTTCAGGGCGAGCCACACCCACACCGGCCCCAGGACGACCTCGAGCAGCGTGATAAGGCCGACCTGGGCGGCCGGTATCAGACGCGCTCCGACGGTCAGGAGGGCTAGGCCGAGGCCCACCTGGCCAATCCCGAGCAGCGCGAGCCACATGACGTCGTCGCCGACGATCTCCCCCGGGCTGGCGAACGGGACGAAGGCCACCACGAGGATCAGCTGCGACAGGCAGGTCGCCGGCGCCATCGACACGTCGTGGCGCCAGCGGGTGATGACGATTGACAGCGCAAACGCCAGCGTGGCGAGGAAGGAGAGCCCGTCGCCCGCGAGGCTGCCCTCGCCCGGCGCCCCGACCATCAGGGTGACTCCCCCGAGCGCAATCGCCATCGCCACGACGGTGCGCCGCGTGAGCGCTTCTCCCAGCAGGACCCGGGCGAGCAGCGCGGCAAGCACCGGCGCGAGCGCCAGCATGAACAGCACCCTGGCGACGCTCGTCTGGTTCAGCGCCGCGATGAAGCTGGCCGAGGCGGTGGCGATGCACAGCGCCACCCCGATTCCGGCAAGCCCGACGGAGCGGAACGCCTGCACGACCCGGCCGCGCTCGACCACCGCCACAAAGGCGAGCAGCGCGACGCCCGCGAACGCGGCGCGGCCCGCCACCTGGGTCGCGGTGTCGAGCGTCAGCTGGCGCTGCAGGACCCCGGCGGTGGACCAGGCGATCGCCGCAAGCGCGACGTACACCTGCCCGCGCCGCTGGCGCCGCGACTCCTCGAGCGCCACCGTCGCCGTGGTCATGCCATCAAGTAGTAGCGGATGCCCGGCGCGTGCCGGGGGAGCCACCGGCGGCCCCGACGGCCGTCGCGATCGGGCCCGCTCGGGCGAGCAGCGCAGGCAGGCCAAACCGGTGAATTTCGCGGCCAAGACCCGTCTACATTCGATGAACCCCGTGTTGAGGAGACCCACATGTCCGCCGATGACCGCCTGCAGATCGTCCGCGCCTGCTACGGCGCCTACGAATCCGGCGATCGCGACATCCTCGAGCAGCTCCTGACCGATGACTTCACGTTCTCGGCCCCACCCGACGTGGGCATCGATCGCGCGACCTACTTCGAGCGCTGCTGGCCGAACGCCGAGACGATCAAGGCCTTCGAGTTCAAGCGGCTCTTGGAGGCGAACGACGAGGTGTTCGTGACCTACGAGAGCACGACGACCGACGGGCGGCGCTTTCGCAACACCGAGATCTTCGGGTTCGACGACAACAAGATCAGCCGGGTGGAGGTCTACTTCGGCTGGGACGTCGAATAAGACCTATGTGATCAGGGAGGTGAATCGGGGTGCTCCCCGACGCGCGGACATCGAGCGGCGCCTACGGTCACCCACATGCGCACGCTCAGGGTCAAGCGGTGATCGCCCGCATCTGGACCGGCGTCGTGCGTCGCGAGGATGCCGACGCCTACGCCGCCCGCGCCCTCGACGACGGCCTGGCTGCATACGCGGCGATGCCCGGCAACTGCGGCGCTTGGATCCTGCGCCGCGACAGCGGCGCGCACAGCGAGTTCGTGGCGTTCTCGCTCTGGGACTCCCTGGACGCCCTTCGCGCCCTCACCGGGGAGGACGTGGAGACCTCGCTTCGCCACCCCGAGGACGACCGCTACCTCATCGAACGCGACACCACCGTCTGGCACTACGAGGTCGCCGGGAGCAAGCCTCCAGGCTGAGCGCTGCGCCGGGCAATTCGAGCGGCCGGACCACCCACTCGCGGGCGTAGAGTGGCGTGACGATGGAGTTCATCCAGCCGACGGCCTGGGACGAGGCGCTGGCAGCCAGGGCGGCCCACCCGGGGAGCATGCCGATCGCCGGCGGCACGGATGTGATGGTCGACCTCAACTTCGACCGCAGCCGCCCGGACGCGATCATCGACCTGACGCGCGTGCGAGAGCTGCGTGAGTGGGGGGAGGAGGACGGCGTGGTCCGGATCGGTGCGGGCGTGACCTATGCCCGCGTGATCGCCGAGCTCGGCGACCGCCTGCCCGGGCTCGCCATGGCGTCGCGCACGATCGGCTCGCCGCAGATCCGCAATCGCGGAACGGTCGGCGGGAACCTCGGGGCGGCCTCCCCGGCGGGCGACTCGCATCCGCCGCTCGTGGCCGCCCACGCCGAGGTCGAGCTGGCCTCCGAGGGCGGCGTGAGGCGCGTCCCGGCACGCGAGTTCTACGTGGGCCCGAAGCGAAGCGTGCTCGCAGCCGACGAGCTGATCGCGGCGATCCTGGTGGCACCCGCGCGGGGTCCCGAGCAGTTCTCGAAGATCGGCACCCGCAACGCGATGGTGATCGCCGCATGCTCGTTCGCGCTCGCGATCGATCCGGTGCTGAGGCGGGTGGGCACCGGCATCGGATCGGCGGGGCCGACTCCACTCGCTGCCGCCGAGGCGGAAAGCTTCCTGGAGGGCGTGCTGAGCGAGGACGACACCTGGGATTCGCCCGCGCCGCTCGGGGACGCGGCGCTCGAGCGCTTCGGCGAGCTCGTGGCGGCGGCCGCGCGCCCGATCGACGACGTGCGCAGCACGGCGGCATACCGGCGCGAGGCGCTCCGCGTGCTCGCCCGGCGCACTCTGAGCTGGGCCCGGGGAGCCGCCTGATGCGGCTGCGCTGCACGGTCAACGGCGAACCGCGCGAGGCGGACGGAGTGTGGGAGGGCGAGAGCCTGCTCTACGTCCTGCGCGAGCGGATGGGGCTGCCCGGCTCGAAGAACGCCTGCGAGCAGGGGGAGTGCGGCTCGTGCTCGATCTACCTCGACGGCGAGCTCGTCTGCGCCTGCCTGGTGCTGGCGGGCCAGGCCGAGGGCGCCGAGGTCGTGACGGTCGAAGGGCTGGCGGACGGCGACTTGCATCCGGTCCAGCAGGCGTTCCTCGACGCGGGGGCGGTCCAGTGCGGCTTCTGCACGCCCGGCCTGATCGTTGCCACACACGACCTCCTCGCGCGGGACCCGGAGCCGAGCGAGCCGGCCGTGCGCGAGGCGCTCGCCGGCAACCTCTGCCGCTGCACCGGCTACGAGAAGATCCTCGACGCCGTCCGGCTGGCGAGCGAGAGGCAGCGCGCTTGAGCGGCGCCGCCCCCACCCGCATCGGCCCGGCGGACGGCATCGGGGAGAGCCCGTTGCGCCCGGACGGCACGCCCAAGGTGATGGGCGAGTTCGCCTACTCGTCCGACCTGTGGGCGGACCGGATGCTGTGGGGGACCACCCTGCGGAGCCCGCACCCCTACGCGCGCATCCGCTCGGTCGACGTGGCGCGGGCACTGGCGCTGCCCGGCGTGCGCGCCGTGCTCACGCACGAGGACGTGCCCGGCCGCAAGACCTACGGCCTCGAAGTGCCCGACCAACCGGTGCTGGCGATCGACGTGGTGCGCTACCAGGGCGAGCCGGTGGCGATCGTGGCGGCCGACCACCCGGAGACCGCTCGGCGGGCAGCCGGCCTGATCGAGGTCGACTACGAGGTGCTCGAGCCGCTCGTCGACATGGAGCTCGCGGTCGAGACCGACGAGCCGCGCCTCCACGAGGACGGCAACGTGCTGCGGCACATCCACGTGCGTCACGGCGACGTCGTGGCCGCGGAGGCGCACGCCGAGGTCGTCGTCGAGGGCGAGTACGAGCTGGGGATGCAGGACCAGGCCTTCCTCGGGCCGGAGTCGGGACTCGCGATCCCCGCCGAGGACGGGGGCGTCGACCTCTACGTCGCGACGCAGTGGCTCCACGTCGACCGCAGCCAGATCGCCGCGAGCCTGGGCCTGCCGCCCGAGCTGGTGCGACTCACGCTCGCCGGGGTCGGCGGTGCCTTCGGGGGCCGCGAGGACCTCTCGATGCAGACGCATGCGTGCATGCTCGCGCTCCACACCGCCCGCCCGGTGAAGATGGTCTACCAGCGCGAGGAGTCGTTCTTCGGGCACGTGCATCGCCATCCGGCACGCATGCGCTACGAGCACGGCGCCACCCGGGACGGCAAGCTCGTCTACGTGAGGGCGCGGATCGTGCTCGACGGCGGCGCCTACGCGTCGAGCTCGCGGGCGGTGTGCCACAACGCGGCCTCTACGGGCAGCGGGCCGTACGAGTGCCCGAACGCCGATCTCGACACGTACATCGTCTACACGAACAACCCGCCCTGCGGCGCGATGCGCGGCTTCGGGGCCGTGCAGGTCTGCTTCGCCTACGAGGCGCAGATGGACAAGCTCGCCGCCGCGCTTGGCCTGCATCCGGTGGAGCTGAGGCGCCGCAACGCGATGGACACCGGCTCGAGCCTGCCCACCGGCCAGGTGGTTGAGGGCCCGGCCCCGGTGGCGCGGCTGCTCGAGGAGCTCGACTCGATGCCGCTCCCCGAGCCGCTCGCCGCCGACGGGCTCGACCTGCGCGAGCTCCCCGGCGGCGTATCGAACACGACTCACGGTGAGGGCATCCGGCGCGGGGTCGGCTACGCGGTGGGCTTCAAGAACATCGGCTTCTCGGGCGGCTTCGACGACTACTCGACCGCGCGCGTGCGCCTCTCGGTGGCGAGCGGCGAGCCGCAGGTGGAGGTCCACACCGCCGCCTGCGAGGTGGGACAGGGGGGCATCACGGTCCACGCTCAGATCGCGCGCGACGTGCTCGGGGTCGAGCGAGTGATCGTGCTGCCGGCCGACACGCAGGTGGGCAACGCCGGATCCTCGTCGGCCTCGCGCCAGACGTGGTTCACTGGCGGCGCCGTCAGGGACGCCTGCGAAGCCGTGCGCGAGGCGCTGCTCGAGCGTGCTCGCGCCCGTACCAACGGGGCTGCCCGGCTGGATGGTGGTGCCGTCGTCAGCGACTCCGGGTCGATCCCCGTGGCCGAGCTGGTGGCCGGCGACCCGGTCGAGAAGACGCGCGAGTACCGCCCGCGCCGCACCGATCCGCTCGACGAGAACGGGCAGGGCAACTCCCACCTCGCCTTCTGCTTCGCGGCGCACCGGGCGGTCGTCGACGTCGACACGGAGCTCGGGCTCGTTCGTGTCGTCGAGATCGCGACGGCGCAGGACGTGGGGCGGGCGATGAACCCGCTCGCCCTCGAGGGACAGCTCGAGGGCGGCATCGCACAGGGGCTCGGACTGGCATTGATGGAGGAGATCCAGCTCTCGGAGGGGCGGGTGCGCAACCCCTCCTTCACGGACTACCTGATCCCGACGATCCTCGACATGCCGCCGGTCAGGAGCACGATCCTCGAGCTCGCCCAGCCCGAGGCGCCATATGGGCTGAACGGAGCGGCCGAGGCGCCCACGATCTCGTCGACGCCGGCGATCGTGGCGGCGATCCGCGAGGCCTGCGGTCGCCCGCTCACGCGTGTGCCGGTCCGGCCGGACGACATCGTGGGCCTCGCGTGACGACCATCGAAGAGCTCGGCGCGCTGAACCGGGACGCGTTCGTCGAGCAGGTCGGGTTCGCCTTCGAGTCCTCGCCCTGGGTCGCCGAGGCAGCGTGGGAGGAGCGGCCGTTCGCCTCGCTGGAGGCGCTGCACGCGGCCATGGTCCGGGCAGTCGAGCGCGCGCCTGACGAGCGTCAGCTCGGGCTGATCCGAGCACATCCCGAGCTCGCGACCGGGGGAGAGCTGACGCCCGCCTCGGCAGGCGAGCAGGCGTCCGCGGGGCTCGACCGGGCCGGGGGAGAGGAGCGCGCCCGGCTCGCGCGCGCGACTGCCGCCTACCGCGAGAAGTTCGGCTTTCCGTTCGTCGTCTGCGTTCGCGAGCACACGCCCGCGAGCATCGTCGCGAGCGCCGAGGAGCGGCTCGGCCGTGCGCCGCCCGAGGAGCGTGACACGGCACTGCGGGAGATTGCGAAGATCGCCGCCTTGCGGCTCGAGGACCACATCGGCGATGGCGCGCTCCCGCGCATCGCGTACGAGATCAGCTACGGCAAGGCGTCGGTTCCCGTCTACCGCCACTACGCGACGCCGCTCGCGGGTCTCCCGCAGGTCCCCGAGTCCAGCTTCCGAGGGCGCGACAACGTGCTGTTCGCGAACGAGGTGACGGTCGAAGTGTTCGGCGACAACTTCCTGCCCGCCTACACGCGCGGCGACAACTCGAGCGTGGTCGCCACGGACTCGATGAAGAACTTCATCCTGGGACAGGCGCGTGAGTACGAGGGCGCGACCCTGGAGGGCTATCTGGCCCTGCTCGGCGGCGGCTTCCTCGAGCGCTACGAGCAGATGCAGGCGGTGCTCGTGAGCGCGCGCGAGCTTCCGTTCGAGCCCGCGCAGGTGCCGGGCGAAGGCGGCTTCGAGCCGAGCGGCGTGCTGCGACGGCGCCTCACCGGCGAGCACTCCGTGGCGGCGTTGCGCTACGCCCGCGAGGGCGGCGGCGTCGCGCTCGCGGAGGGGCGCTCGGGGCGCGTCGGGATGGAGCTGCTCAAGGTCGAGGGGAGCGCCTTCACTCGCTTTGTGCGCGACGAATACACGACCCTGCCCGAGCGCTCGGACCGGCCGCTCTTCATCGGGCTCGACGTTCATTGGTCCTACGCCGATCCGGCCGCCGCGTTCGGCGATGCGCCCGAGCGCTACGTGGCCGGCGAGCAGGTCCGGGACGTCTGCGCGGCCGTCTTCCACGAGCTCGTGAGCGAGTCGATCCAGCAGCTGGTTCACGAGATGGGCAAGCGTCTGCTCGAGCGCTATCCCCAGCTAAGTGCGGTCGAGTTCGCGGCGCGCAACATGACCCGCGACCCGTACGGCGATGACCGCAAGGTGTTCGTGCCGCCGTTCCCGGCCTTCGGCACGATCACGTTGCGCATGAGGCGGGAGGCCTGAATGCCCTCCGGCGGGAAGCTCACGACCCACGTGCTCGACACCGCCCGCGGGCGGCCGGCCGAGGGCATGGCGCTGGAGCTCAAGCTGCATGCGGGCGACGGCGGAGCGCCCGAGACCCTCGCACGGACCCGCACGAACGCCGACGGGCGCACCGACCAGCCGCTGCTCGGCCCCGGCGAGCTGCGCGCGGGCTCGTACGAGCTCGTCTTCGACGTCGGCGCCTACTTCGCCGGCGCGGGGCTCGCCGCGGACGACCGGCCCTTCCTCGCCATGGTCCCGGTGCGCTTCGGGGTGGCCGACCCGGAGGCGAGCTATCACGTACCGCTGCTCGTCTCGCCCTGGGCTTACAGCACCTACCGTGGGAGCTGAGCCCGCGCGGACGGTCATGGAGCGGGCCGACCTCCTGGCCCGATGCAGCGACGAGCCCGGCCAGATCACGCGACTCTTCGGCACGCCCGCGCACGCGTCGGCGATCGGGACCGTGTCGGGCTGGATGAAGGCGGCGGGGATGACCGTGCGCCGGGACGCGATCGGCAACCTGATCGGTCGCTACGACGATGGCGATCACGACACGCCGGTCCTGCTGCTCGGGTCGCACATCGACACCGTGCATGACGCCGGCCGCTACGACGGGGTGCTCGGCGTGCTCGTGGCGATCGCCGTCGTGGAAGGCATGCACGCGGCGGGCCGGCGGCCGCGGAGGCCGCTCGAGGTCGTGGCCTTCGCGGACGAGGAGGGCGCCCGCTTCGGCACCGCCTTCCTCGGCAGCTCCGTATTGGCGGGGCGCTTCGACCGCGCGGACCTGAGCCGAGTGGACGCCGACGGCGTCTCGCTCGAGGAGGCGATCCGCGAGTTCAAGGGCGATGCGGCGGGGCTCGGCGCCGCGGCGCGAGGCCCCGAGTCCGTGGCCTCCTATGCGGAGGTGCACATCGAGCAAGGACCGCTGCTTGAAGAGCGCGGCCTCCCGCTCGGGATCGTCTCGGCGATCTCGGGTCAGACCCGCGTGGCGCTGCGCTTCACCGGTGTGGCGGGCCATGCCGGCACGGTGCCGATGGAGCTGCGCCACGATGCGCTCGGCGCGGCCGCGGAGCTGGTGCTCGTCGCCGAGGCGCTCGCGCGCGAGACCGCGGGCCTGGTCGCGACGGTCGGGCGGCTGACGGTCGCGCCGGGGGCGCCGAACGTGATCCCAGGAGCGGCGGAGCTCACGCTCGACGTGCGCCACCCCGACGATGGCGAGCGGACGAACGCGGTCGCGCGCATCCGCGAGAGCGCCGAGCGCACGGCCGCGGCACGCGGTGTGGAGCTCTCCTGGGAGGAGCTGCACGATCAGGGGGCGGTCCGCTGCGACCCCCGGCTGACCGATCTGATGACGCGCGCCGCCCACGCGGCGACAGGGACAGAGCCGCTGACCCTTCCGAGCGGGGCGGGACACGACGCCGCGGTCATGGCGGCGATCGCGCCGGTGACGATGCTCTTCGTCCGCTGCGCCGGCGGGATCAGCCACCACCCGGGCGAGTCGGTCGCCGAGGCCGACGTGGCGCTCGCCGTGGACGCGCTAGCCCGCTTCGTGGAGGATTTCGAGCCATGACGACGCTGCGGATCGACGCCGGCCCGTTCGAGCTCACGGCGCGAATGGAGGAGGAGAAGGCGCCGGCGACCTGTGCGGCCTTCCAGCGCCTGCTGCCATTCGAGAGCAAGCTCATACACGTCCGTTGGAGCGGCGAGTCGTGCTGGGTGCCAATGGGCGACTTCGAGACCAATCTGCGCTTCGAGAACCACACGAGCCACCCCGCGCCCGGAGAGATCCTCTGGTACCCAGGGGGGTACAGCGAGACCGAGATCCTGGTGCCGTACGGCGGCTGCCGCTTCGCCTCGATCGTCGGCCAGCTCGCCGGCAACCACTTCCTGACGGTCGAGGGAGGCAGGGAGCAGCTGAAGGAGCTCGGCCGGCTGACCCTGTGGGAGGGGGCTCAGCCGATCGGCTTCAGGGCCGGCGGCTGAGCCCGACCCATACCTCACCCGCCCACTGTGACGTAGAGTCGTCCCGCGATGGCTGGGGGCGGCAAATCCAAGCAGTCGCTGGCCGATACCCTGCGAGTTCCGGCCGGCGGGATCGACCTGTCGACGGTCGACGCGCGCGCCACGCCGCAGGCGCCCGGCGGCAAGGCGGCGACGAAGAAGGTCCAGGCTCAGCTGGCCCCGACGCTCGCCGAGCTGCAGGAGCGCCTCTACGCGAACGGCCGGGCCGGCGGCGAGCGCAGCCTGCTGCTCGTGCTTCAGGGCCTGGACACCTCCGGCAAGGGTGGGACGATCGAGCACGTGGTGGGGCAAATGGACCCGCAGGGGGTGCGCATCACCGCCTTCAAGGCCCCGACGCCGGAGGAACTTCGCCACCCCTTCCTGTGGCGGATCCGGCGCCGGCTCCCGGAGCCCGGCTACATCGGCGTCTTCGACCGCTCCCACTACGAGGACGTTGTGACCGTGCGCGTCCGCGAGCTCGCTCCGCGCTCCACGTGGGCGCGCCGCTACGGAACGATCAACCGCTTCGAGGAGGGGCTGGCCCGCGGTGGGATGCGGATCGTCAAGTGCTACCTCCACATCTCAAGCGGCGAGTGGCGCGAGCGTCAGCTCGCCCGCCTCGACGACCCCACCAAGCACTGGAAGTTCAACCCCGGCGACCTCGAGGTGCGTCCGCTGTGGGACGACTACCTGGAGGCCTATGGCGACGCGCTCCGGCGTTGCAACAGCGAGGCCGCGCCCTGGTACGTCATTCCCGCGGATCGCAAGTGGTATCGCAACTGGGCGGTGGCCAAGCTGCTGATAACGGAGCTCGAGGGGATGCAGCTCGACTGGCCCAAGGCGACCTTCGACGTCGAGGAGCAGCGGGCCCGTCTGCTGGCCCTGGAATAAGTGATACGTTCGCGCTCGCCTGCCCCGAGCGGAGCGAAAGGAGGCCCGTGGCCGACTATTCACCCAACGGCGACGGCGAGCTGCAGCGTGAGTTCGTCGAGCAGTGGCGCAACAACGCCTTCGGCTGCTTCTCTTCCGGGCACAAGTTCTGTCGCGAGGTGTGCCCCGTCATGCAGGTCACCCGCAACGAGAACCACACGCCCACGGCGTTCCACGCGAACATCGTCGCGATGGAGCGGGGCCTGGTTTCGGTCGAGGACGTGGCCGACGACTATGTCCACTGCACCCAGTGCGGCGCCTGCGAGCTGCGCTGTCCCAACACCCTCTTCACCGGCGACTTCTACCGCCACCGCACGCGCACCGTCGACGTCGTCAAGGCGATGCGCGCGCTCATGGTCGCCACCGGCAACGAGCGCCCGGGCTGGAAGCTGTGGAACGAGCGCCTCGCCGAGGGCACCAACGAGCCGGTGCTCGGCGACGTGCCGGTCAGCCAGGAGCACGTCCGCGACTGGGCGGAGGGCCTCGACCTGCCCGAGGGCGGCGAGACGATCCTGTTCGTCGACTGCGAGGCGGCCTTCTACCGCACCTCCTACAGCCGCGCCTTCGCACTCCTGCTCCAGAAGGCCGGCGTCGAGTTCGGCCTCATGCGCGAGCAATGGTGCTGCGGCGGACCGGCGGCCGAGATGGGCTACGTCGACCTCGCGCGCAAGCACGCCGAGCACAACGTCGCCGACTGGCGCGCTGTCGGTGCCAAGCGGGTCCTCGCGCCGGATCCGCACGACTACATCGCGTTCACCGAGGACTACCCGCGGATGTTCGGCGACGACTACGACTTCGAGATCGTGCTCGGGGTCGAGCTGCTGGCCGAGCTCGTGCGCGACGGGCGCCTCAGCCTGACCGAGCCGGTCGAGCGAACCGTCACCTACCACGACCCCTGCCGGCTGAACAAGCGCAAGGGCGTGCACGAGCCGCCACGCGAGCTCCTGCGGGCGATCCCGGGCCTCACGTTCAACGACGTCGATCACGTGACCCAGTGGTCCTACTGCTCGGGCGGCGGGGGTGGGCTGCCGGTCGAGAAGCCCGAGATCACCGCCGAGATCAGCCGCCGGCGCGTGGAGCGGGCGAAGGGGCTCGAGGTGGACACGCTGGTGAGCGCCTGCCCCTGGTCGGAGCGACCGCTCTCGAGCGCCGCGGACGGTGCCCTCGAGGTGGTGGATCTGTTCGAGCTCGTGGCGGAGTCCGCCGGCATCGAGGTGGGTGGGTTCAGCCGCGGCCCCGCCGCCGCCACCGCGGAGGGCACGTCATGAGCGTCGCGTTCAAGAGCGCCGTCGACGACGGTGTAATAGACGAGCTGCGCGCGATCATCGGCGACGAGGACCGCGTGCTCCCGAACATGACCTCGCGCGTCAACCGCACGCGCGTGCCGGCGCCCTTCCCGGTTCATCGCTGGGCGGAGTTCATGCCGGACGTGGCGGTGCTGCCGAAGACGGCCGAGGAGGTATCCGAGGTCGTCAAGCTCGCCAACCGGCTGCGGATCCCGGTCGTGCCGCGCGCCGGTGGGACGGGACTGTCGGACGGCGCCGTGCCGCTCCGCGGCGGCATCTGCGTCGACGTCAAGCTGATGAACCGGATCCACGAGATCGACCTCACCGACCGCACCGTCACCGTCGGACCGGGCATCAACATGCTCAAGCTGAACGAGGAGCTGCGCCCGCACGGGGTCTTCTATCCCGACGACCCGGCCTCCTACCCGTGCTCGCTGGTGGGCGGCCGGATCGGGACGGGCGGCTGGTCGCTCCTCGGCGCGCGCTTCGGCCACACCCGCGATCTCGTGATCTCGATGCAGGTGGTGCTGCCCACGGGCGAGATCGTCGAGATCGGCGAGGGCGGCGGGCGCAAGCTGCGCAAGTCGTCAACGGGGCTGACGCTCAAGCAGCTCTTCACCGGGCACCAGGGCACGCTCGGGATCACCACCGAGGCCACGCTCGAGCTGGTGCCGAAGCCGGAGGTCGAGTTCGCCGCCTTCTTCGCGTTCGACGACTACATGACGGCCTACCGGACCACCGGCGCGCTGACCAGATCGGGACTCGCGACGCTCGCCGGCGTGGTGCTGTTCGACGAGTGGAAGCTCCGCTACCTGCGCCGCGACGACGAGGCCTACATCCCCCAGCCCGACTCGGTGAAGGCGGTGGTGGCGGTGGCGATGTACGGCGCGCGGGCGGAGGTGGAGCCTGCCTCGAAGCGGATCATGGAGCTCGGCCGCGCGGACGGCGGCAAGTACCTCGGCGACGAGATCTCGGAGGGCGACTGGGCCTCGCGCCACGACCGCTACGCCACCCCGCTGCACGGCCGAACCCGCGACGGCCAGGTCGTGCCGATGTCGTGGCACTGCGAGGACGCCGCGCTCAACTACTCCGTGCTGCCAAAGGTGCGCGAGGAGTGGCACGCGATCGTCGAGCGCTACAGCGAGCAGTACGGGATCTTCGACGACTGGGGCATGTTCTGTTACACGAGTGGCGCCCACAAGCCGTGGGGTGACTATCTCGTCGAGATCGACGTGGGGATCTGGGAGCAGCGCCTCGACGACGAGAACTGGGCCGGCTGGGTGGCCTGCAAGCGCGAGATCGCGGAGGTGGCTCTCAAGCACGGCGGCTCGATCACGGCCTGCCACGGCGCCACGCGCGAGGGCGACGCCGAGCTGGTGCCTACCGAGATGGGGAGCGCCTGGGAGGTGGTCAAGCGCATCAAGGCCGCGCTCGACCCGAACAACATCATGAATCCCGGCAAGCAGATGATGGACGAGGCGTACGAATGAGCATCTTTCGACTGGGAGAGCAGAAGCCGCCCGAGCCCACGCGGATCAACGACGACGTGATCCAGCGCTTCGAGCACGTCTACGAGGTCGACCCGGCGAAGATGGAGACGTTCCCGCAGCAGGACCTGCCGGCCTGGGACACCAAGCGCATCGTCGCCGCGCGCTGGGACCACCTCGCCTGGATGCACAAGCACTTCGCGGACGAGGTGCTCGTGGCGGGGCTCGGCTCGGAGACCATGCCCGAGGAGGAGGAGAGGACCGAATGAAGTTCAGCTACTGCATGCTGCCGGACTACCCGGTGCCGGACTCGATCGAGATGATCAAGACGGCCGACGAGCTGGGCTACTACGCCTGCTACGCGGTCGACGAGACCTGGCACAAGGATCTCTGGACGCTGTTCGCCGCGGCTGCCGACAAGACGGAGCAGATCCGCTTCGGGCCCAACGTGACGCACGTGTTCCTGCGCGAGCCCACGCTGATCTGTCAGCAGCTCGCGACGCTCGACGAGATCACCGGCGGGCGCACGGAGTGCGTCGTCTCGACCGGCAACTTCGGCCTGATGGCGCAGTACCACCTCGACTGGGCGAGCCGCAAGCCGCTCTCGCGCCTGCGCGAGGCGCTGTATGTGATGCGCACGTTCCTCGACGAGGGCAAGATCGACTTCGAGGGGGACTTCTTCCAGTACACCGGCCTGTTCACCGCCGCCCGGCCGGTACAGGAGCGGATCCCGCTGTTGATGGGCGGGATGAAGGGGCCGCGTTCGTTCCAGACCGCGGGCGAGCTGGCCGATGGCCTGCACCAGGCACTCGCATATTCGCGCGAGGCCTACGACTACCAGGTCGAGAACATGCGCGTGGGCGCCGAGCGCGCCGGCCGCTCGTTCGACGATCTCGACGTGGGCGCCTGGGTTGTCACGGTCGTGGGGGAGGATTCCGCCGCCGCCAAGCACGCGGCACGGCTGCTGGTCGCGTTCTACATCTCCTCGATGCCGGCCG
This sequence comes from uncultured Thermoleophilaceae bacterium, assembly GCA_963751835.1. Taxonomy (GTDB): domain Bacteria; phylum Actinomycetota; class Thermoleophilia; order Solirubrobacterales; family Thermoleophilaceae; genus JACVRW01. The sequence goes on from CAVVWD010000036.1 coordinate 25,053, forward strand.
AGCAGCTCGCACGTCACGGGATCGACGCCGCGGAGCTCCAGCCGGTCGTGGATGCCCTCGGCGCCGGCGACATCAAGGGCGCGTACGAGGCGTTCACGCCCGACTACGTGGAGAAGCTGTCGCTCGCGGGCACGCCGGAGGAGGTGGTCGAGAAGATCCAGTCCGACATCGAGCCGGCCGGCGTCAACCACATGATCCTCGCGCTCTCCGACCCTCACCTGGTCAAGTTCTTCACCAATGAGGACGTCGAGAACGTGCCGGACATCCGCGGCCAGCTGAAGCTGGTCGCGGACGAGGTGATGCCGGCGTTCGCAGGGACGGCGGTGCGGTAGACGCGCCCGGCACCTTGTCGATGATCGTTTGAAGCATTTGGGGGTCCCTGACCCCCACAATCCTTCAATCCCTGTGCGGAACGCCCCGCGGAACCGCAGTAGCCGCGGTCCACACCCCCTTCCCCAGCCTAGCCCGGCCGGCGGAGACCACCAGTGACGGGTAGTCGCGCCTACCCGATCCCGTATTGATCGCGCACGTACGGCGTTAGGCCCCGCTCCTCGAGCCGCTCGAGTGGCGCTCGGAAGGTCACCTGGACGACGCCCGGGTGGCGGCCGATCTCGATCGCGCCGGTGATCGTGGCCCGGTTCTTCACCTCCGGCACCTCCATGCCGAGCAGCCAGGCTGCGCGCTCGAGGCCGTTGTCGGTGGCGCTGTTGAGGTCTGGGCCGGTGCCGATCACCGAAATCGGCGCCGACTCCTCGAGGCCGTCGAGCCCCCACTCGCGGGCCAGCTCCTCCGCGCGCGTGCGCTCCTGGCCGGACAGCGGCCGCGCCAGGTAGGGGAGGTCCTCCTCGAGCGGGAACAGCAGCGGACCGTCGATGCCGAGCCCCTTGAGCAGCTCGACCTGCAGCGTGACCGTTCCGGACACGTCGCAGGTGTGGCCGGCGATCTCGCCGTCGCCCTGGAGCGCGTGCATGTCGCCCATGTAGACGCCGCCGCCCGCCAGCTTGACCGGGCAGATCAGGATCGCTCCCGCGCGGACCGCGTCGACGTCCATGTGCCCGTCGGTGCGGTGCTCGGCAAGCTCCTCCGCGGTGATCGAGTAGTCGTGCGGGGCGCCGATCAGGAACGAGCCGAAGTCGCCCGCGTTGTGGGAGTCCGGCATCGTCTTCGTGGGGGTCGTGCCGAGCTGGCCCATGAACGGCCGTAGCCGCGCAGCGAGCCCCACGAGGTCGTGCGGCGCAAAGGCGAGGATCGGGTTCTGCACGGAGTTCTCGGGCAGTGCCGCGTAGCGCGTGGCCTCGCGGGCGATGCGCTCGGCGGACTCGCGCCCGACCGTGACGCCGACGCTGCGGCCGTGATCGAACGCGATCGTGTAACCGTTCGTGAACTTGAAGGGAGTCGCGTCCGCGCCGCAGCTCGCGCAGCGGACGGACTCCTGCCCGATGCCTTCGAGCCGGGTCTCCGGGTACTCCTTGCCGCAGCCGGGGCAGACGGCCGCGCAGTAGGGATCGCCGTTGAAGCTTCCCTCCGGGGAGACGTCGTTGCCTGAGGCCGTGGCGATCGACGTGACCTCGATGTCCTTGACGCGGATCGCGATGGCGTCTCCGGGCTCGGCGCCCGCCACCGCCACCGGCTGGGCTACCTCGTGGCCGCCGCGGAGCGAGGGGGTGATCATCGGGCCCCAGCAGCCGGGAGTGGTGTTGACGACGATGTGCCCGCCGTCCTCGACCGGCCCGAGCATCTCGACATCAGGGCCGAGCAGGCCGTCCGTGAAGGTGTCGACGAAGACGGTGGGGTGGGCCTGGCCGGCGGGGGCGGCCGGTGCGGCGGGCTCTACGGCCATAACTGTCTCCTCTCGGGGTTCGGGCCGGCGCCGCCGGCCACTGGAATCAGGAGGGCGATCTCGTCGCCGTCCGCGAGCGCCTGGGTGCGACTTGCGTGGGTGCCCTTCACGACCGGCAGGGCGGAGCCGAGCGCCGGAGCGATCGCCGGCTCGAGCTCGCCGACTCGGACGAGCAGCGTATCGACGGTCGCCTCCTGCGGAAGCTCGACCCGCAGCCGCCGCGTGCCGGCGGCGGTGGCCAACCCTGAACCGAGTCGCACCTGAACGTGCACGGCGCGGCTCAGCGTACCGCCGCCGGGAGCGTGCTGCGACTCCCCGCGCGCGCGATCCTGTATCACTCCATGCGTGGCCGGCTGCTCGCATCTCGACCAGGTCCTCGTGGAGCGCCCCGACTCCGTGCCGGGCTGCGAGGACTGCCTCAAGACCGGCGACCGCTGGGTCCACCTTAGGGTGTGCCGTACCTGCGGCCACGTCGGCTGCTGCGACTCGTCGCCCAACCGGCACGCCACCAAGCACCACGGTGAGTCCGGCCACCCGATCGTCAGCTCGATGGAGCCTGGTGAGGACTGGTCGTACTGCTACGAGGACGACCTCGCGTTCGTGCTGGAGCCCGGCGGGCCGCCGGAAGGCAGCCCGCCGGCCGCTGTCTAGTCGTCGCTTTCCGGGCTGCCCCCAGGTCGATCAGCTCGAGGCGACGGGGGCCCGAGCCTCGCCGGCAGCGCGCCCGCGAGTGCGGCTGAGGAGGATGCCGCCGAGCAGGAGCGCCATCAGAACGACCACGACGCCGACCAGAATCCCGAACTCGGTCCCGTCCGAACCGGTCGACTCGGTATAGCCCGCGAAACGGCCCGGATGCGAAGTGCCGACGGCCGCCTGGGCCGTCGTCGCCATCGCGAGGGCCACTCCCAGCGCCGCGCTGAGGCTCATGAGGGTCCTGTTGATCGTGCGGCTCATCCCCGACTCCTTTCCGGGCTCCGTCGCCCAGAAGTTGCTTGACCGTTCGAGAGTCCCCCGAGCCGCTGGAGCGACGCTTGAGATCCGCTGGCGGCGTCAGTTGTTGAGCGAGTGCGCGGCGGTGAAGTAGCTCGCGTAGCCGTAGTCGCCCCCGAGCGCGACGATCTGGTTCCTGGCCGCGTCGAGCGTCGCCTCGTAGGACGAGCCGCCGTTGCGCGCGTCCGCCCTGTGCTGGCGAGTGGCGACGTAGCCGATCAGGCGGTTGTGGATGCGACCGGCTCGGTAGTCACCCGCCACGCCGTGCCGGCCGCCGACCTTGAACTCGCGCACCTGGCGGAGCTGTTTCTCGAAGGTCGCGCAGGTCCCAAAGGAGTAGGCGGCTGCGACGAACCTGAAACGCCCCCGGAGCGTCTCGACCCCCGCGGCGAGCACCGGGTCCGCGGGCGGCGGGCTCAGGCGCCGAAGGAAGCGCTCGAAGAACGGCGCGTAGACGGCGGCCGACCCGCCGCGCGCGGCGACCTCGCGCAGGTTGCGCCAGAGGATCCGGGCGCCGCGGGCATACGCTTCGCGCTGCGAGCGGTCGCCCACCGAGCGGATGCGCCGCCAGCCCGGCCCAGCGATGCGGCAGGCGTTCATCGCGCGCTCGGCCGCGCGGTCACGGGCGCTCGTGCGCGCCTTCGCGCCCTGCTTGGCCCTGGCCAGTTCGATCACCGCCGAATGGATGCGTGCCACGTCCGCGGGCAGCTGTGCGCGCGCCGGGGCGGGCAGCGCGAGCAGCGCGCAGAGAGCGGCGAGCAGGGTGAGCCTGAGCCGAGGCTTCATCGGTGGGCATAGGATGGCGGGCCGATGGAGCGCACGGACATCACGTTCTCCTCCCGCGGGCGGCGCTGCGCCGCCTGGCTCTACCGGCCGGAGGGCGACGGCCCGTACCCGTGCGTTGTGATGGCGCACGGCTTCGGCGCGGTCAAGGAGGCGCGTCTCGACGTATACGCCGAACGCTTCGCTGCCGCCGGCTTAGCGGCGCTGGTGTTCGACTACCGCAACTTCGGCGCGAGCGAGGGTGAGCCGCGACAGCTGCTCGACATCGGAATGCAGCAGGAGGACTGGCTCGCGGCGATCGCGCGCGCCCGCGGACTCGACAAAGTCGACCCTGAGCGGATCGGTCTCTGGGGCACTTCGTTCAGCGCTGGACACGCGGTCGCGCTCGCGGCGCGCGAGCCGCGCATCGCTGCGGCGGTGGTCGCCCAGGTGCCGTTCGCCGACGGGATCACCGTGCTCACAATCGATCCGCCGCTCGACGCGCTCCGGAAGACCGCGGCCGCCGTGAAGGACGCATGGCGCGGCCTCCGCGGCGGCCCTCCCCACCGGATCAAGCTGGTGGGTCCCCCGGGCAGCGTCGCGGTGATGACGACCGAGGGCGCCGACCAGGGCTACCGCGAGCTCTTCCCGCGCGAGCTCCACTGGGACGACACCGTCTGCGCGCGCATCCTGCTGCAGGTCGGCTTCTACCGGCCGCTGAAGGACGCGCCGCGGGTGCAGGCCCCGCTGCTCGTGATCGTGGCGGAGAGAGACCTGGTCACCCCACCGGGACCGGCCCGCAAGATGGCAGAGGCTGCGCCCAGAGGGGAGCTTGTGGAGCTGCCCATCGACCATTGGCAGGCGTACCGCGCGGAGTGGTTCGAGCGGATCGTCGAGCTGGAGACGGACTTCCTGCGCCGGCACCTGGAGCCGGCGGCGCGGAGCGATGCTGTTCCGGCAGGAGACGCTGCAGGGCATCCAGGCGGGTGAGGTCACGCTTGCCTTCCGGCGCTGGCGCCGGCCGACGGTGAAGGCGGGCGGGACGCTTCGAACCCGGGCCGGGGTGCTGGCCATCGAGTCGGTCGAGCGGGTCGGCGAGGACGCGATCAGCGACGCCGACGCGCGCAGGGCCGGCGCCCCGGACCGCCGAGCGCTCCTGGCGAGCCTGCGCGCCGACGGCACCCTCTATCGGATCGCGTTCCGGCTGGAGGGGCCGGACCCGCGCGTGGCCCTGCGCGAGCGGGCCGAGCTGGACGCGGGCGAGCGGGCCGAGATCGACGCCCGGCTGGCGCGCTACGACGCAGCGAGCCGCCACGGGCCCTGGACCCGCCGGGTGCTCGAGCTGATCGCCGAGCGTCCCGCGACCCTGGCCGCCGAGCTCGCCGCGGAACTCGGCCGCGAAAAGGCTCCCTTCAAGGCGGACGTGCGCAAGCTCAAGGAGCTCGGGCTCACCGAGAGCCTCGAGAAGGGCTACCGGCTCTCGCCGCGCGGGCGCTCGTATCTGGAGGGATAGCCCGTGGCCACGCGCGACCAGATCGTCGAGGCCAACCGGGTCACGTTCGCCGCCTGGAACGCGCACGACCCGGACGCGGTGGCGGCGATCTTCGCTCCGGATGCCGTGATCCGCGACGTTGGCTCGCCCGACGTGCTGCGCGGCCGCGAGGCGATCCGCGCCCGCGCCGCCGACCTGCTGGCGGCCTTCCCCGACTTTCACCTGCGTCAGCTCGACCTGGTCGTGGGGGAGGACGCGAACGCGGATCGCTGGGAGGCCACCGGCACCCACAGCGGCCCCTTCCTCGGTATGGAGGCCACGGGCCACCGCATCCGGGTCGAGGGCGCCACCTTCAGCCGCTTCGACGCCGACGGCCTGGTCGTCGAGGACGTCAACTTCTGGGATGTGGGAGCCCTGCTCGCCCAGCTTGGAGGGGAGCAGCCGGCGCCCTAGGGATAGAGCGGCGTGCGCAGGTAGCGGTCGCGCACCACCCAGAAGGCGGGCTTGCGCTCGCCCTCGTAGCCGATCAGGCCCTTGTGGTGGCGGGTGTTCGGCTCGTACTCGGGCGGGCGCTTGCCGGCGCCACCGGTCCAACCCGGGTAGATCTCGAACTCGCGCAGCGTCCAGTAGATCGCGCCCGACAGCACCGGCGAGCGGTCGATCACGTCGAGCGTCCGGGTCGCGTGGAAGGCCTGGAAGGGATAGCCCCCCTTGACGTCGAGCGCCGCGGTGGCCAGCTCGGGCCGGGCCTCGGCGCCCCACTCGGTCATCACGATGGCGTGTCGCGGGTAGTGGTCGCGCAGCTCTTGGATGTAGAGGTCGAGCAGGGTGAAGTCCTCGACCCAGAGGTACCAGCCGAAGTACTGGTTGAGGCCGATCATGTCGAACTCGTGGTAGGTGAACTGCTCGGCGAAGCCCGGGCGCCCCTTGATGTCGACCGAGATCGGCAGCGTGGGATCGATGTCGCGCGCCAGCGCCTGCGCCCGGAGGAGGAAGCTGCGCGTGCCCGGCTTCGCGTCCGGCGTGAAGCTCAGCTCGTTGGCCACAGAGTGCGTTAGCACCGAAGGGTGGGAGCGGGCGGCGGTGACCGTGCGGCGGACCGTGAGCAGGGCCCGGTCGCGCTCCTTGCGCTGCCACAGGAGCTGTGCGCCGTGGTCGCGCTGCCAGATCGGCGCCTGATTCCAGACCATGATCCCCGCGCGGTCCAGACGCGCCAGGAGGCGGTCGTTCAGCAGATAGTGGGCGCGCGTGATATTGGCGCCGAGCTCCTTCAGGTCGGCGACGATGCGGTCCATGTCGGCGCCGCTGAGCGCCGCGCCGGAGCCGGGCATGTCCTCGTGGATCGAGGCGCCGCGCAGCTGGATGCGCCGGTTGTTGAGATAGAGGTGCCCGCCCTTGATCTCGACCGAGCGCAGCCCGATCCGGCGCCGCTCGACCTGGACGGCCTGGCCGCGCTCGCGCAGCGTCAGCCTGGCCGTGTAGAGGTTCGGGGCGTCCGGCGACCACAGCTGCGGCGCCGGCACGGGCATCGACAGCTGCACGCGCTCGCGCTTCGTGCGCTGGGCTGGCAGCTTGAGGGTCCTGCGGGTGCGCCGCCCTCCCGGCGCGCGGAGCTCGACGTCCAGCGTGGGCGCGATCTTGCGCGGGCCGCGGCGCTCGAGCTCGCCGTCGAGGAGCAGCTCGGCGCGGCAGCCCCGGGCCGGTCCGCTGCACTTGACGCGCGAGAGCGTCCCCAGGTCGTGGATGTGCGCGGGGCCGGCCGGCACGAGCCGCACGGGGCGAACGATTCCGTTCCAGTTCCACCAGCCCTCCGGAAGCCGCGGGTTCTTGCGCCCGTCCACGATCACCACGAGCTCGTTGGGCTGCCCCGGGCGCAGGCCGCGCGCCTCGACGGTGAAGGGCGTGTAGGGATCGACGTTGCGGCCGATCCGGCGGCCGTTGAGGAACACGCCCGTGTTGCGGCGCACGCTCTCGAACTCGATCAGCCAGCGGAAGCCGGGCGGGGTCTCGGGGCCGGTGAAGGTCTGGCGATAGCGACGCACCTGGCCTGGATAGAGAGCGGGGATCGCCCGCGTGTTGAAGACGCTCGGGACCCGCGCGGGCCGCCACTCTCCCGGCGCCTGGGGCGCGCGGCCGGGAGGCGTGCCCGGCGCGCCCAGCGGCGCATTCTCCTCCGCCGTCTCTTCGGGAGGCGCGGGCTGGGGCAGCCCCGGCGCGGCCGCTTCCACCCGGACCTGCCAGCCGCTCGTGAGTGCGAGCTCGCGAGGGGCCGCTTGCGCGACCGCGGCGGGTGCGGCTGCGAGCAGAAGCAGGCAGGTTAGGAGCGCTGGGCGGCGCATTCGAGACATCACCGTAGTCAGATGTGAACAGAGAGACTCTGCGACAGTTGCGGCGTGCCGCCGCTAGCAGCCGCGGTCGACTTCCTCGAGGAGCCGCTCGCCGTGTTCGGCGCGCTGCTGATGCTCGGCGCACTCGTGTCCGGAATCGCGCGGCGAAGCTTCCTCTCGCTGACCGCCGCGTTCGTCGTCGCGGGCTTCCTGCTCGGTCAAGGGGGTATCGGCGTCCTCGACCTCGACCCGACCTCCGACTTCGTTCAGGGGCTCGCCGTCGTCGCGCTCGTACTGATCCTGTTCCGCGACGGCCTCGAGGTCGAGCAGGAGATGCTCCAGAAGGCGTGGCACCTGCCGCTCCGCAAGCTCGTGCTGGCGATGCCGCTCACCTGCGTGCTCGTCGCCCTGATCACCCATACCGTCACGGATCTCGACTGGACGGAGTCCTTCCTCGTGGGTGCGCTTCTCTCACCCACCGACCCGGTGCTCTCCTCGGCGGTTGTCACCAACCCGCGCGTGCCCCGGATGGTGCGTCACTCGCTCAACCTCGAGTCAGGCCTCAACGACGGACTGGCGCTTCCCGCCGTGCTCGCCTTCTCCGCGGCGGCCGCCGCGGACACCGACTTCGTCTGGTACGAGTTCGTCGTCCAGGACGTTGGGCTCGGGCTCGTGACCGGGCTTGTCGTGGCGTTCGTGGCGTCCAAGCTGATGCCGAAGACGACAGCGCTCGGCCAGGAGGTCAGTCCTCACCAGAAGTCGATGTTCGGGCTCGGCGTCGCGTTCGCGGCGTATGGCGCGGCCACGCTGCCGCCCGAGGGCAACGGGTTCATCGCGGTCTTCGTGGCGGCGATCGCCTTCGGCATCTGGCGCCCCGACATCCGCCGCTGCTTCGAGACCCGCGCCGAGGACATCATCGAGGTCGTCAAGCTCGGCGTGTTCCTCGTCTTCGGTGCGATCTTCACGCTCGACACGCTCTTCGAGGATGGCTGGGCGACCGTCGCGATCGCCGTCTTCACCCTCCTCGTGGCCCGGCCGGTCGCGATCTTCGTCGCGCTGGCGGGCAGCCGCCAGGTCGACCTCGGGGAGAAGGCCTTCATGGCGTGGTTCGGACCGAAGGGGGTCGCGACCATGACGTTCGCCCTGTTCGTGTTGGGCTCCACGGTGCCGGGTGGGGAGCGGATAGCGGTGATCGCCGCGCTGACCGTGTTCCTCTCGATCATCGCCCACGGGCTCACCGACCAGCCCGGCGCCGAGTGGATCGCGCGCCGCGACGAGGGAGCGAGGGAGCCGGCGACCGCCGGAGCCGCGTCATAATTCCGGCCGACGCTGCGCCCCCGAGCCGGAGGAGCCATGGAGACCTGGGACATCGCCTCGTTCGACGTGCAGCCGCACCAGCCCACGGTGCTGCGCTCAGACGATGAGACGCGCGTGATCGCGATCAACCTCCCGGCCGGAGAGCAGCTCCAGGAGCATCAGGTGCACGAGCGCGCCTGGGTCGTGGTGGCGGCGGGAGAGGTCGAGTTCGAGCAGGGCGGCGAGACCGTGCGGGGCGGACCGGGCTTCCTCGTCCATTTCGAGCCCAAGGAACGCCACGAGGTGCGGGCGGTGAGCGATGCGCGCCTGATCCTCCTGCTCTCGCCCTGGCCGGGAGACGGGCACCCGAGCCGGCGCTAGCTGTCGCCGCTCCGGAACCCCGGTTGGTCTCCGCCGGCCGCGCCGGGCTGGGAAGGGGATGCGGTGGACACCCGGCCCTCCTCGTGCCTTCCTGGCGAATCATCTTCGACAAGTCCCAGGTTTGCCGAATCTTCATCGGCATGGCCGACCCCTGGGGCCCGCAGCGGCCGCCATCGTCCTGCCCTGACCACCGTATGTGTGGTCAATCCAGGATTGCTCGAGTTTCCCGGGCTCGGCGACCGAACGATCTTCGATCACGGCCGGGGCCCGTAGGCCGACGAACCCAACCCCCTCCCCAGCCATACGCGAGATCGACTGCCGACCCCAACACGGGACGACGCGTACGGAAGGTGCCGAGCTACGTCAGCTACCCACCGGGCGCGGCGGCTCGTCGAGCTCGCCCGTCCACGGGGCGACCTCGTCCTCCAGGCGAAAGGCGTGCGACTCGCCCTGCTCGCCCTCCCCGACGACGGTCAGCACCTTGCCGCTCTCGGGGTGCTCCACCACATCGGGACTGACCATCGTGCTGATCAGAAGCACGCGCGCCGGAGCCGCCCCGCGGTTCACGACCTGATGGGTGCCCTCCCGGCCGGCGGGGAACGCCACGAGCTCGCCCTCGCTGACCTCACGCTCGCCCTCGGCGTCGCGCAGCGTCGGGCGGCCGGCGATCACCACGAGCAGCTCCTCGTTGGCGTGATGCACGTGCAGGGGAGACACCGCTGCGCCCGGCTCTAGCTCGTAGAGCGTGGCGCCGAGGGCGCGGGCGCCGGCCGCTGTGCCCACCCTGACCGCGCGCAGGATCATGTCGCCGGACTGCAGCTCTGCTTCCCATTCGGGCTGGAATATGTTGGGCATGGCTCGAGGCTAGCTTGGGCATGGCCTTGAGCCGCGGGCCTGGCAGAATCCGGGGAGATGGATCCGTCCCGCAAGCGCAAGCTGCGGCTCGGGGTGGCGCTGACCGCCGCGGTGCTGCTCGCGAGCGCACTCGTATACACCAGCTTCAGCGCCTCGACCGAGGCCAGCAAGCCGAGCGAGATCGAGCCCGGGAAATCGTATGAGGTGACCGGCAAGGTGGTGCAAGGCTCGGTCCGCAAGGCCGGCGACGAGCTGCGCTTCCGGATCCGCGACCGCGACGGGAGGGAGTCCGTCCCGGTTGCGTACGCGGGCGTGGTGCCCGACCCGTTCCGCGAGGGGCGCGAGGTGATCGTCTCGGGGGAGCTGAAGCAGGGCACGTTCGTGGCCGAGCGCGACTCGCTCGTCACCAAGTGCCCGTCGAAGTTCACCAAGGACGAGCAGTCCTCTTAGTGGTGGGAGGAGTCCACTGACGTGGCCGGCGTCGGCTCCGCCTGCCTGACCGTCGGGCTACTGACCGCCCTCTACGCGGCGGGCGCGTCCGTCTACGGCGCGCTCAGCCGCCGGCGCGAGTGGGTCAACTCGGGCCGGCGGGCGATGTACTGCGTGGCGGCGCTGTGCGTGGCGGCGTTCGTGATCCTCGAGGCCGCCTTCCTGCGCTCCGACTTCTCGTTCGCGCTCGTCGCCGAGGGCTCCTCGACCGACACGCCCACCTTCTACAAGGTGACCGCCGTGTGGGCGACGCAGGACGGCTCGCTGCTTCTGTGGGCGACCCTGCTCGGGCTCTTCTCGAGCGCCGTCCTCTTCCTCACCCGCCGCTCGCTGCGAGATATCGCACCCTGGGCGACCGCCGTGCTCGGCTGCGTGGGCGCGTTCTTCCTGCTGCTGATGGTGGGCTGGGAGAACCCCTTCAACACGCTCGCGGTCGCGCCCGAGGAGGGCAACGGCCTCAACCCGCTGCTGCGCCACCCGGCGATGATGATCCACCCGCCGATGCTCTACACGGGCTACGTCGGCTTCTCGATCCCGTTCGCGTTTGCCGTCGGCGCGCTGGTGGCGCGGCGGCCGGGGGCCGACTGGATCCGCGCCACCCGCCGCTTCGCTCTCGTCGCCTGGACGTTCCTCGGCACCGGCATCCTGCTGGGCGCGCTCTGGTCTTACTCGGAGCTCGGCTGGGGCGGGTACTGGGCCTGGGATCCGGTCGAGAACGCCTCGCTGATGCCGTGGCTCGTGGGCACGGCCTTCCTGCACTCGATGATGGTTCAGGAGAAGCGCGGGATGCTGCGGGTCTGGAACGTCTCGCTCATCTGCGCGACGTTCGTGCTCGCGCTGCTCGGCACGTTCCTGGTGCGCAGCGGCATCCTCGAGTCGATCCACGCCTTCGGGGCGTCGACGATCGGCGTGCAGTTCCTCGTCTTCATCAGCCTCGTGATCGCGCTGTCGGTGACGCTGATCATCTCCAGGCTGCCAGACCTTCGCTCCGAGGCTCGGCTCGACTCGCTGCTCTCGCGCGAGGCTTTCTTCCTGCTCAACAACCTCGTGCTGGTGGGACTGTGCCTCGTGATCCTGTGGGGGACCTTCTTCCCGCTGATCTCCGAGGCGATCACCGGCAAGGAGGCGACCGTCGGCCCGCCGTGGTTCAACCGGCTGACGACACCGCTCGCCCTCGTGCTCGTGCTGCTCACGGGGATCGGGCCGATGCTCGCCTGGCGGCGCATGACGCCGTCGTCGCTGCGGCGCGTGCTGCTCGTTCCGGTGCTGTTCACGGCCGTCGTGCTGGGGCTGCTGCTCGCGCTCACCGACGCGAGCGAGAGCCTTCCCTCGCTGCTCATGTTCTGCTTCACCGCCTTCGTGCTCTCCGTGGTGGGCCAGGAGTTCTGGCGCGGCGCGGGCGCCCGGCGCGTGATGACGGGGGAGTCGTGGCCGCGGGCGCTGGCGCGCCTGACAGGTCGGAACCGGCGCCGCTACGGTGGCTACCTCGTGCACGCCGGCATCGCCGTGCTGTTCCTCGGCGTGGCGGCCTCGTCGGCGTTCATCGAGCAGCGCGACGTGCGGCTGTCCCCGGGCGAGTCCTTCGTGCTCGGCGACTACGAGGTCACCTACCGCGAGCCCACGGCGCGCCTCGGCGGGGACGCCTCGGGCACCGGCGCGCCGATCTCGTTCGGTGCGGTGATGGACGTGCGCAAGGGCGACGAGAGCTTCACGCTGCGGCCGGCGCGGAACTTCTACTCGAGCGGCGACCCATCGCTCGGTACGATCTCGCGCTTCTTCGAGGGCGAGGCCACCAGCGAGGTCGACGTGCGCTGGGGCCTGCGCCGCGACTTCTGGCTCGCCGTGCGGCCGGACATCGGCTCGCTCGAGAAGCCGATCCGCGAGGCCGACGCCAAGTTCGCCGACTCGCCGGGTGACGTCCAGGCGCTGATCATCGCGGCCCTCGCCGAGCGCTATCGCAACGAGCCGCCGCCGGCCGTGTTCCGGGCGATCGTCTCGCCGCTGGTGGCGTGGATCTGGATCGGCGGCGCGATCGCGCTGCTGGGGGCGCTGGTGGCGGCCTGGCCCGCGCCCGAAGCGCGGCTGCGCCGCGTGCGCGCGCTGTACTCGGCGCGGCTCGGCAAGGAGCTCTCGCGGGCGTAGCGTCCGGCTTCGTGGAATACGCCCTCGCCCTGCTCGTCCTCGCGGCGCTCGTCGCGCTCGTGGTCGTGCGCCCGCTGCGCCGCGGCGGCCACGAGGAGCGCCGCGAGCAGACACGCATTGCGGAGCTCGAGGCCGCGAAGGAGGCGAAGTACCGCGAGATCCGCGACGCCGAGCTCGATCACCGCATGGGCAAGCTCTCCCGCGAGGACTGGCGCGCGGTCGACCGCGAGCTACGCGCCGAGGCGATCGAGATCCTCAGCGAGCTGGACCGGCTCGAGGGGCGGTCGCCGGAGGGTGTCTAGCGGCGCGCGACGCGGATGATCGAGCCCGGCCCGGTCGGGAGCCTGGCTTCGTTGCCCTTGCCGTCGACCCCGCGGACCAGCACGCGATAGTTGCCCGGCGGCAGAGCGCGCCCGAGCTTCAGCAGCCAGCGCACGCCGCCGCTCGCACTGGTCAGCCGGGCGTCCATCCAGCGGGGCTTGTCGCAGGGGCGGCGGCCGGCGCTCAGCTGGCGCTTACCCTCGAGCCACCAGCTGCAGCCGCCGCCGCGGACCTTGCGGCGCAGCGCGACACTCACCTCGCCAACGGATGACTTGTCGGCGGCGCTGCCTCGGATGCGCCCGCGCGCGGCGTTCACGGCGAGCAGCCGAAGCTTGGGGCCGGTGATGTCGGCTGCGGCGGGGCCACCCGATGAAGGCGGCGCATTCGGCAGCGACGGCGTGCCCGGGGGCGTCCACGGATCGCCTACCGGCGGCATGGCCGGGGTGGTGCCCACCGAGATTGTCGCCGTGTCGGTATCGGTGCCGCCGCGGTCGTCACTCACGGTCAGGCGTGCGGTGTAGGTGCCCGGGTTCGAGTAGCGGTGGGAGGCCACCGCCCCGCTGCTCGTCCCGCCGTCGCCGAAGCTCCACGAGTAGCTGAGCGAGTCGCCGTCCGGATCGCTCGAGCGGCCGCCGGAGAAGCTCACGGTGAGCGGCGCGGATCCCGATGTGGGACTGGCGTCGAGGACCGCCACCGGGCTGAGATTGGCCGGCTCGACGGTGATGGTCCTGGCGGGGCTGGTGGTCGCTGCGCCCGCGTTGTCGATGGCGCGTGCGCTGAGCGTGTAGGTCCCGGCGGCGACATCGGGCCAGGTGAAGGTGTAGGGCGAGGTGGTGTCCTCTCCGAGCTCGGTCGAGCCGTTGTAGAACTCGACGCGGCTGACGCTGCCGTTATCGGAGGCAGTCGCGACGAAATCGACCGTCGCTGGAGCCGTGAAGGTGGCCTCGTTTGCCGGTTGGGTGAGGCTCACGCTCGGCGGCGGGTTGGTGGCCGAGATTGTCGCCGTGTCGGTATCGGTGCCGCCGCGGTCGTCACTCACGGTCAGGCGTGCGGTGTAGGTGCCCGGGTTCGAGTAGCGGTGGGAGGCCACCGCCCCGCTGCTCGTCCCGCCGTCGCCGAAGCTCCACGAGTAGCTGAGCGAGTCGCCGTCCGGATCGCTCGAGCGGCCGCCGGAGAAGCTCACGGTGAGCGGCGCGGATCCCGATGTGGGACTGGCGTCGAGGACCGCCACCGGGCTGAGATTGGCCGGCTCGACGGTGATGGTCCTGGCGGGGCTGGTGGTCGCTGCGCCGGCGTTGTCGATGGCGCGTGCGCTGAGCGTGTAGGTCCCGGCGGCGACATCGGGCCAGGTGAAGGTGTAGGGCGAGGTGGTGTCCTCTCCGAGCTCGGTCGAGCCGTTGTAGAACTCGACGCGGCTGACGCTGCCGTTATCGGAGGCAGTCGCGACGAAATCGACCGTCGCTGGAGCCGTGAAGGTGGCCTCGTTTGCCGGATGGGTGAGGCTCACGCTCGGCGGCGGGTTGGTGGTGGTCACAGTGACCATTTCAGCGATCGAGGGCACGCCGGCCGTGTTAATGGCGAACAGCATGTAGGGCCCGGGCGGCGCGATGTTTGGGTTGGCCGGCCCGGTGGCTGTCAGCATCCCGCTGCCGCGGCTGAAGGAGAGCGGAATGTAGCGCTGCTCCATATCTACCGAATGGGTGACGGCCCCGAGCCGGACCAGCCCCACCTTGCCGATCGTGGCCGCGTTCGGCGTGGAGATCTGTAGCGGCGCGCCGTAGTTGACCACGCCCGGCGAGCTGATCGTGGGGCGTGGAGCGAGGGTCCCCGAACCGTCGTTGTTGAAGAGGTACGGCGGCGTGAACACCTGGGCGTTCTTGGCCAGGTAGCCATCATCGTCGCAGGCGCCGCAGATGCCGCCGCCCGAGGACAGCACCCGACCGTCGGGGAGCAGCAGCGCGGTCGAGTGGTACTGGCGCGTCTCGTGCATTGCCGCCAGCGTGCTCCATTGACCGTTGGCCGGGTCCCAGCGCTCCGCCGCGTAGACACCGTTCTCAAGATCCACCAGGCTGTTGTTGGACGACAGGCCGCCGGTGGCGAGTACGCTGCCGTCGGCGAGCACCGTGAGGTTGTGCTGGCGGCGCTTGAACTGCATCGAATCCGTAGTGCTTGCCTGCGGGGTGGTGCCGTTGACGTCTATGACACGGGCGGTCTCGCTCGGCGGCAGGCCGCCGCCGGCCACCAGCGTCTTGCCGATGTCGTACACCGCGTGGCTGCCATAGTCGCGGTTGATGCCGTCGCCGCGCAGCGCGAAGGTCTGCCAGGCGCCGGATCCCGCCGGGTTGAGGCTGCGCATCCTCTCGGTCGGCCCGGAGTAGAAGACGCGGCCGTTGGGCGCGACATCGAGCCACGGATACAGCGGAAGGCCAAGCGCCGCGCCGTCCAGCTGGCGGAGCCCGCCGTTCGTCTCCCGTACTTCCGGGGTGTCCGGCCCGCCCTCGGTGATCAGCATCTCGCCGTTGCTCAGCGGGGTCACGCTCGGATACCAGCGTTCGTACTCCATGTCCGCGCCGAGCGACCACGAGTTGGTGGACGGATTGAAGGTGTGCGTCTGCTTGATCCCGTTGAGCGCCGAGTCCTTGTTGCCGCCGGCCAGGAAAAGCGAGCCGTCGGGCAGATGCGCCAGGCCGCTGCAGAAGATGTTGTGCCCGGTGTTGAGGTCCACCCGCGTGTGGCTGCCCGTTGCCGGGTCCCAAACAGTGGCGCGGGTGAAGTCGTGCACCGGATAGGTCTCCGTGGCGTGATCGCCGACCGAGTCGTACGCCAGCACCTTGCCGTTGGGCAGCAGCGCCACGTGCACCCCGACCACCGGCCAGTCGTTGACCGGCCCCCACTGGCCGACGAGATGTTCGTCGCCGGCGACCGCGGTGGCAGCGGCTGCCGCGTCGTCCCGCGTTGCCGCGGCCGTCTGACGCTGCAGGCTGGCCTCTTCTGCGGGCGTGTGGATAACGGAGTCTTCCGCGATGTGCTCTGCCGCCCCGTCCGAGGCGTGGTGCGCCGAGGCACCCAGAGGGGCACAGAAGAGACAAACGAGGGCCAGGGAGGCCCCCAATGCGGTCCGAGCCAGCACCTATTTAGCCTAGTTTCGCGTTGCGCGCGCCGCCAGCAATTATCGACGCGCCCCGGTCGGGCCCACACGATCTGGTGCCCAGCTAGTCTTATCGGCCGATGGAAGCGATTCTTTACGGCGTCCAGGTCATCCTCGCGGTGATGGTCATCGTGTTGGTGCTGATGCATTCGGGCAAGGATTCGGGGCTCTCGGGCGCCTTCGGCGTCGGCACCGGTGCGGGCCCGTTCGGGGGCGGCTCGCTCGTCGAGCGCAACCTGAACCGCTGGACCATCGCGTTCGCGCTCCTGTTCGTGGCGAACGTGATCATCCTCCTGAAGATCTGAGCCGCAGCGACTGTGGGCGGCGAGGGCTTCTTCGACGACTTCGACGGCCCCGACCTCGACACCGGCGTCTGGGTCCCGCATTACCTGCCGCAGTGGAGCTCCCGTGCCGAGAGCGCGGCGACCTACACCGTGGACGGCTCGGAGCTGCGGCTGACGATCCCGCCCGAGCAGGGGCTTTGGTGCCGCGATGAGCACGAAGCGCCGCTGAGGGTGTCGGGCATCCAGTCCGGGGTGTACTCGGGTGATGTGGGCAGCACAGTCGGGCAGCAGCCGTTCCGCGACGGCCTGGTGGTGCGTGAGGCCCAGCGAGCCCACTGGGGCTGGACGCCGGAGTACGGGCTGCTCGAGGTCCGCGCGCGGCTGGATCTCAGCCCGCGCTCGATGGCCTCGGTGTGGATGATCGGCCTCGAGCAGGAGCCGACGCGCTCTGCCGAGATCTGCATCTTCGAGGTCTTCGGCGATGCCCTGGAGACCGATGGGGGAGACCCCGCCGCGGCCGTGGGCAGGGGCCTGCACCCGTTCCGCGACCCCGCGATCACCGACGAGTTCGACGCGCCGCGGATGGCGATCGATGTTGCCGAGTTCCACGTGTACGCCGCGGACTGGCGGCCGGGGCGGGTTGACTTCCTCATCGACGGTCAGCACGTGAAGACCGTCGAGCAGGCCCCGGCCTACCCGATGCAGATGATGGTTGCCGTGTTCGATTTCCCGGCCAAGGCGGCTTCGTCCCCGCAGCCGAATCACGTGCCGGAGCTGGCCGTGGATTACGTCCGCGTCAGCCCGCCGGGCCCGTGAAGCGGACTGCTCCCACCCGCAGCGCCGGGCACACGACGCCGGTGGCGAAGCGCCGGCCGTAGAACTCGCCCTCGCTCGTGAGCTGCTGGCCCGCCGTCAGCGCCTGCACGCTCGACAGGATCGAGAGCGCACTGTCCGTCAGGCGCAGGTCGTGGAGCGGCCTCGTGACCTCCCCGTCCTCGATCAGGAAAGTGCCGTCGCGGGTCACCGCGGTGACCAGGGTCTCCTTGGGGCGCACCACGTTCCCGTACCAGAGCCGCGTCACGTAGATTCCGCGCTCGACGGGCGCGCAGAGCTCCTCCTCGTTCGCCGCCCCTCCGCCGGCCAGGACGAGGTTGGTGGGGTGGGGGCCGTAGGAGGCCCCACCCGGGGCCAGCGCATGCCCCGTCGACGCGGCCCCGGCGAGCGCGGCGCTGCGGACATCGTGCACCACGCGATGCGCCACGCCGTCCTGGATCAGAGGCAGCGGTGCCTTGGGGGTGCCCTCGGCGTCGAACGCGCGCGGCAGCGTCTGCGCGAAGCGGGGTGAGTCGGACAGGTTGATCGCCGGCGCCGCGACCTTGGCCCCGAGGCGGTCCGAGAGCGCGCCCCGGCCCTCGGCATGAGCCAGGCCGTTGAAGGCACTGAACCCGAGCAGGTCGAGCAGCGTTCCCACGCCGTGCGGCTCGAACACCACCGGGTACTCCCCCGGTGTCAGCTCGGCTGGCTCGCCGGGGAGGAGCGACTTGGCCGCGGCGCGCTCAGCGAGGTCGCGGGCGTCCAGTTCCCCGGCCGCGACAGACGTGTGGGCGGCGTAGCCGCTGCGGCCGCCGTCCCGGCCCATGCAGATCACCTTCATGTACGCGTCCGTGGTGCGCTCCGTCAGTCCCGCCTCGCCGGCCATGACCGCGTGCTCCACCTCGGCCGCGGTCCAGATCCCGTGGGCCTCGAGCCCGGCCTCCGCCGCCACCTCGAACGCGGCCGCGAGGGCGGCGCCGCCCTGGCCGGGATCGAGCGCTGCCGTGGCCGCATCGTGGCCGCCGTCCTCCGAGCGTGGCTCCGACCGGGCCGGGAAGCCCGGGTAGACGCCGTCACCGGCCGCCGCGGCTGAGGCGGCGGCGGCGGTCGCGCGCCGCGCACATGCGGCCAGCGACTCGTCGTCGGTCGCATTGGTCTCGGCGCGGCCGACGTGCCCGCGCCGGATCACGGCGAGCTCGACCGTCAGGTCGTCGACCGCGGTGGCCTGGGTGGGCCTGCCGGCGGCGAAGCGCAGCAGCAGCGAGCGCTCACGAACGACCTGCGCAAGCGCGCCGGGCTCCGCGTGGCCGGCCGCGCGCTCGGCCAGGTCGAGCGCAGTCATGCGACGCCCACCTCGACGTCGCGGAAGCGCGCCGGGGCCGAGCCGTGCGAGACCCGCATCAGCTGACCGGGCTCCCCCTTGCCGCAGTCGAGGAGCGAGATCAGGCTCCACTCGGACGCTGAGCAGACGGCGTCGCAGCTCGCCCAGAACTCTGGGGTGAGCCCGGCGTAGCTCGGATTGCGGAGCAGGCGGCCACGGCGCCCGTCCCGGATCTCCCAGGCGGCCTCGCCCTCGAACTGGAAGTGCAGTCGCCTGTTGTCGATCGACCACGACCGATTGGTGTCGATCAGCAGGCCGTCGCCGGTGTCCGCGATCAGGTCCTCGAGCGTGCCCGCCGCGCCGGGGTCGAGGTTCACGTTCGTCATGCGGACGATCGGCTGGCGTGCGAAGCCCTCGGCCCGCATGCATCCACCCGAGCGCTCGAGCCCGATCTCGGCGGCGGTTTCGCGGGAGGAGAGGAACCCCGCCAACATGCCGTCGCGCAGGATCGGGACGGGTCGCCCCTCGACGCCCTCGTCGTCCCACTGGTAGCTGCCGAGCCCGCCCGGATTCGTCGCATCCGCGGTCACGTTCACCAGCTCGGAGCCGAAGCGCAGCCGGCCGATCCCGTCCGCCGGGACGAAGCTCGTGCCGGCGTAGGACGCCTCGCGGCCGAGAACGCGGTCGAGCTCGACAGCGTGGCCGACGGACTCGTGCACCTGCAGCCCGAGCTGCTCGCCGGCCAGGACCAGCGTGGTGCGTCCGGGAGGGCAAGCGGGCGCCGTGAGCAGCGCGACCGCCTCGGCGGCCACCCGCGGCGCCTCCCCCGGCAGGTCGAGCGCCGTGAAGTGCTCGTACCCGCCCTGGGCCACATGGCCGCCGTGGGAAGCGGGATAGGAACGGATCTGGCTCTCGTCACCGTTCACCGCCACCGCGGCGATGCCGCCTCCGCACTCGGTAAGGCGCTGCTCGCACAGGGCTCCCTCGCTGGAGGCGAAGACCTTCTCGACCCTCAGCGCCTGGAAGCCGGCGAGCGCGACCGCGACACCCGGATCGGTGCGCAGGCCGGAGTCCGCGGCGAGCAGCACGGCGAGCTTGTCCTCGAGCGAGACGTCGAAGGGATCGCGCACGGCCGCGCTCTCCCAAGTCCCCTCGGCCGGCGGCTCGGGGGCGAGCGGGAGCGCGGGGTCGGCGGGCGGCTGTGCACCCGCCACCTCGAGCGCCCGCGCGAGCGCCGCCTCGGCATCCGGCCGCGCGCTGCCACGCACCGCGGCGAAGCCCCAGGCTCCGCCCACCCGGACGCGCACGCCGATGCCCTCGCCCTCGTACGCGTCGAGCTCGTCGAGTGCCCCGTTCCGGGTGGAGAGCCGCTCGGACCTGGTGCGGACGAAGCGCGCGTCCGCGTACTCGGCCCGCGAGCGGGCCGAGTCCATCAGCTCTCCTAGAAGCTCCCGCACCCGGCGCGGGAGGCTATCTCGCCGGGCGAGCTCCCGGCAGCCTTCGCGCCGCTAGCGGCTTACGGCGGCGCGGCCCTGGAAGAGGCCGAGACGCAGGCGCGAAGGGCGAGCGACCTCGAGCGCGCGGCGCCGGCGGCGCCGTCCGTAGGTGCGCCCCGTCGCCGGGGCGTACGGGCTCTCGTTCGGCGAGTAGAGATGTTTGACCGCGTAGGCCAGTGGAAGTGCGGGAGTCATGCGAGTCCTCCGAGTGGGGGCCAGGGAGTCCGAGGGAGAGGCTCTCGCAGTCGCGCGTCGCCATGTGAGCATTGCGTCACACAGCGAGGAAACTCATGCGCCGCGTGGCGCCGAGTCCTCGAGCACGACCCGCATCAGATCACGGATCGAGAGCATCCCGACGACCTCGTCGCCCTCGACGATCGGCATGTGCCGGAAGCCGCCGTGGATCATCAGCACCGCGGCGTGCTGGGTCGTCTCGTGCGGCTCCATCGTCTCGGGGTCTGGGGTCATCCAGTCGGAAACGATCGTGTTGTCCGTGATTCCGCCCGCGACGGCCCGCAGAACGTCGCGCTCCGTCAGGATCCCGACCAGCCGGCCGTCGTCGAGCACCAGAACGGCGCCGACGTCTCTCGCCACCATCCGCTCGGCCACTTCCTTGAGCGGCAGCCCGGGCCCGACGGTCAGCAGGTTGCGCGACATGTGGGTGCGAGCGTCCGGCATGCGGGGAGGGTATGCCACTCGCGGGGACGGCGCGCGCCGCGGCGCGCTCAGAGGCGAACGCCGGCGGCCATCGCGGCCGGGTCGTCGAGCGGCAGCCGGCGCGGGCGCGAGCGCTGAAGCAGCGGGCGCCCGCCGGCGATCTCTCCCGCTCGCCAGCGCGCCTTCGCGACGCCCTCCGTGGTGAGGTCGGTCTCGAGAATGCCGGTGGCGGTGGTGCCTTCCGACACCGCCCCGAACACGAAGTTGCCGAGCGAGTAGGCGACGAGCGCAGAGCCCTGGCGGCGCAGCGGCTGAAGCACGTGCGGGTGCGCACCGATCACGAGCTGCGCGCCGGCGTCCGCGGCGGCTGCCGCCAGCGCCTGCTGCTGGCCTGTCTCGTAGGGGGCCTTCTCGATGCCCCAATGGAAGGTGGCCACGACCACGTCGGCGCGCCGGCGCGCGCGGTGCACTGCCCTGGTCACCGCTTCCGGCGTTGCCCACGCGGTGCCGGGCCGGTCCGGGGCGGCCGCGAACTCGATCGGCGCGACGTCCGAGAACCCGACGAACGCGACCCGGAGTCCGAGCCGCTCCACCAGCTGCGGCTCGAGCGCGCGCCGCAGGTTGCGGCCTGCGCCGACAGCCTTCATCCCGAGCCGCTCGATCCCGCGCACGGTGTCGAGCAGGGCCACGGGGCCGTAGTCGCCGGCGTGGTTGTTGGCGAGATTGAGGACGTCGATGCCGGAGTGGCGTCCCAGACCACGCAGCGCCCTCGGAGTTCCGCGGAAGTTGTAGAGCTTCTCGAACGGGGTGCCGCGCCTCGACACCGCGCACTCGAGATTGCCGAACGCGATGTCGGCGCTCCGCAGCCGGCGCCCCACGCTCTTCCAGGGATAGCGCGGACCCTCGGCGGCGATGTGGGCGCCCGGGACGTCACCCAGGTTGATGTCCCCGACCGAGGAGAGCCGAAGCGGCCTGACGGTCAGGCCTATGGGCGTCGACGTCGCCTCCTCCGGCGCCCGCGCCCGGACCAGCAGCGTCCCGGGCGCCGCCGCGACGCGACCGCTCAGCCTGAACCCGCCGTCTTCGTCCGACGAAGCCTGGCCCGCCGCGCGCCACTCACCCCCGGGGGTCCGCGTCTCGAGCGTGAGCAGGGCGCTCGCCGGAGCCCCCGAGCCGGAGAGCACGATCCGGCCGCCCGGGGCGACCTCGCGCAGCGACGGCTTGGCGTCGAAGCCCGCCGCCGGCAGCGGCTGACCACCGAGGCCGGATCCCACGGCCGAGACGAGAAACAGAAGGACCGCGAGCGACGAGCCCAGGGTCACGAGGGCGGCAAGAGCGGCCCCCGGCGGCGGCCCGGATGGCCGTCCGGGCCTGGGTGCGGGCGGCGCGGGCTGCGCCGCCTCAAGTTCGAACTCCGCGGTCTCGACCTCGACCTCCGCGCTCTCAGTCTCGGCTCGCACGGCCTCCGGGGCGGCCTCCTCGACCTCCGCCAGCTCGCGCGCGACCGGGGTGGCCGGCCCGATGCGCTCGTCGGGCGGCTCGCCGGCCTCTTCCGGCAGCGCTCGCGCGCGGCGGCGAGCCGCGGGAGTCTGCGGGCCCAGCTTCACGCCCTGCTCGCTGACCTGTTCTTCGGTGGCCATGGCGTCGCCCGCGCGGACGCGCCGGTGGGAGCGCGGCGCGCGGTGAGGTTCCTTTCGCCGGAGGCGCCCGGCGTCCTGCGCCGAGGCTGCGACGTACCGACCGGGATCGGGCGCCGGTCAGCCCGCTGCCGCGCGCGCCCGCAATGCCAGCTCGAGCTCCAGGCGAGCGTCCGGATCGTCGAGCGCCCCGCCCACGAGCTCCCGCAGGCGGGCGATCCGGTAGCGCGCGGTCTGGGGGTGGATCCCGAGGGCGGCCGCCATCGCGGCGGCGTTGCCCTGCCGCTGCACGTACGCCAGCGCGGTCTCCTCCATCCGCTGCCGCGCCTTCGGGGTGAGCGGATCGAAAGGCGCCAGGCGGCGCGCCGCGATGCGTGAGACGAGCCCGGCGTTCTCGTGCACGAGCAACTCGGGCAGGCGCTCGTCGGCGCGAACGAGCCCGTCGCCGCCGATCGCTCCCGCCTCCCGGGCGCGCAGGGCCGCGCGAGCGAGCGACCACGACTCGGCGAGCTCGGCAGGCGGCAGGGCCGGGCCCAGCGCGGCCGGCGTCGTCGCGGTCGCCTGCTCGATCTGCCGCCCGCGTCCCGGCCCCGCCGGGTCGGGGATGACCGCGCAGCCGAGGCCGCTGATCTCTCCGGCGAGAGCATCAGGGGGCAGGCGCCGGACAACCTGGCCGAGCTCCGGCTCGCCACAGGCGAGCGCCGCGGCGCTTCGCGGCGGCTTCCAGCCCGCCGCGCTCGCGGCCGCGTCCAGTTCGACCTGGGTCGCCGGCGGCTCGCGCAGCAGGAGAGCGAGCAGCTCGCGGCGGCGCCGCTGGCGCTCTCCCTCACGCTCCGAGCGGGCCTGCGAGTAGCCCTCGACGGAGTCGGCCGAGAGCTCCTCGATGTAAGCGAAGATCGCCTCGGCGAGCGTGCTGATCACCCAGGTGTCGAGCTCGGCCCGCCGGGCGGCCGCCGCGAGCCTCCGCCATGCCACCCGCGCCCCGACACGGTACGCGGACTGCAGAGCGTCGAGCGTTCGGCCCTGGCGCAGCTCGCCGCGCCCGAGCCCCACATAGACATCGCGCCCGGGCTCGCGCCCGCTGTCGGGGTCCCGGATCAGCGCCACGAACTGGCGCAGCGCCTCGGTCACACCCATCCGGACCCCGTGGCCGAACGAGCCCTCGAACGGACGCGCGTACTCGGGCACCTCGCGCGCGATCGTGGCGAGGATCTCGCTCGTGACCGCGCCGAGTTCGGGCTCGATCACGTCGGCGACTTCGGCGGGAAGTGCGCGCCAAGGCTCGGATTCCGGAATTCTTGTCATCTAAGTGATTAAAAGAATGTGAATGCTTGCGCGAAACACCTCTGGTTCATACCGCGGAAGACACATATCTTCAAGCTCAAATGACGCGCCTCGAGAAGCAGATCAATCTGGCAGCCGTCGTGCTGCCGTTCCTCGCCACCCTGGCCGCCATCGTGCTGCTCTGGAACAGCGTGGTGTCGGCAACCGACCTCGCGATCCTGGCGGTGATGTACCTGCTGACCGGCTTCGGCGTGACCGTCGGCTTCCATCGCCTCCTCACCCACCGGTCGTTCCAGGTCTCGAAGCCTGTCGAGTACACCTTCGCCGTCCTGGGCTCGATGGCCGTTCAGGGCCCCGTGATCGGCTGGGTGGCGGACCATCGCAAGCACCACGCCCACGCCGACGAGGAGGGCGATCCGCACAGCCCGCACGTCGGCCACGG
Organism: uncultured Thermoleophilaceae bacterium; assembly: GCA_963751835.1. Taxonomy (GTDB): domain Bacteria; phylum Actinomycetota; class Thermoleophilia; order Solirubrobacterales; family Thermoleophilaceae; genus JACVRW01. The sequence goes on from CAVVWD010000036.1 coordinate 49,030, forward strand.
TGACGGTGTCGGCGGTGTCCTGCGCGGGCTCTGGCACTCCCACGTGGGGTGGCTCCTGAAGCACCAGGGCCAGTCCGGCAGCCGCTACGCGAAGGACCTCTACGAGGACCGCGGCATGCGGCTGATCAACCGCCGCTTCCCGCTCATCGTCCTCGCCAGCTTGGCCATCCCGGCGCTGGCGGGCTGGCTGCTCACGGGCACCGTAGCGGGCGCCGCGACGGGTCTGCTGTGGGGAGGCTTCGTTCGCATCTTCTTCGGCCACCACGTGACCTGGAGCATCAATTCCGTCTGCCACTTCCTCGGCCGCCGCAGGTTCGAGACGGATGACCACTCAACCAACGTCTTCTGGCTGGCGCTGCCGTCCTTCGGCGAGTCCTGGCATCACAACCACCACGCCTTCCCGCGCTCTGCCGTGCACGGCCTGCGGCGCTGGGAGCTCGACCCCTCGGCGGCGCTGATCTGGGGGCTAGAGAAGGTGGGGATCGCGAGGAACGTGGTGAGGATCACCCCCGAGCGCCAGCAGGAGCGCGAGCGCCGGGCGGCCCCGCGCCGCGCGGCGGCGCCCACGCCGGCCGCCGAGAGCTGAGCTAGAGCTCGACCTCGCCCGCGACGCAGGTCACCGTCCCGCCGGCGACCCAGATCGTCCCGTCCGCGTCGCGGGACACGTGGACGCGCCCCGAGCGTCCGAGCGCCGTTCCCTGGCTCGCCACGTACGGCGTCGTCGCCCGCTCGGTCCGGAGCAGCCACCCCGCAAGCGACGCGTTGAGGCTCCCCGTGACCGGGTCCTCGACGGTGGCGCCGTCCTTCGGGAAGAACGCCCGCACCTCGAACGCCTGCGGCGAGCCGGGCGGATAGGCGCCCACAACACCGATGTCGAGATCGACCGGCTCGGGACGCAGGGCGAGGACCGCGTCCGCGCTCTCGAGCAGGACCGCGACCCAGCCAGGCCCGTTGTCCGCCCACTCCGCGTCCACGATCTCGGCGCGGTCGATGCCGAGCCCCGACGCGATCTGTTCCACGAGTTGGTCCTCCACCGGCCCGGAGCGGATCAGCGGGGGTGCGGCGAAGGCGAGCCCATTCTCCGTCCGGCGCACCTGGATCAACCCGGCGCCGCACTCCTGCACGATCGCTCCAGCGGCCTTGGGCTTGCCGCCGGCGGCGAGCCACGCGTGGCAGGTGCCGAGTGTCGGATGGCCCGCGAACGGCAGCTCGAGCGTCGGGGTGAAGATGCGAGCCTGGTAATCCGCCTCCGGAGAGCTCGGCGGCAGCACGAAGGTCGTCTCGGAGAGGTTCTCCCAATGGGCGAACCGCTGCATCTCCTCGCTGCTCAGGCCTTCCCCGTCGAGCACCACGGCCACCGGGTTGCCTGCATACGGGGTGGTGGTGAAGACGTCGACCTCGCGGAACGCGCGCGCCATTCGCCGAGTGTGGCACTCTGCCGCCGTGTCCGGCTCCGCACCACTCCTGCGCGAGGTGGTTACTGCGCTCGCGCCGCTCGAGCGACGCGCCGGCTCGGCCGGCGAGCGCGAGGCCGCCGGCTGGCTGTCCGCCCGGCTAGGGGAGCTCGGCGCGCCGGCCCGGGTGGAGGACGTCCCGTTTCGCGACGGCTATGCACGCCAGCTGCTGCCACTCGGCGCCGTGGGCGCCGCCGCCGGCGGCCTCGCACTCGCCGGCCGGGCCCGTGTGCCCGCGGCGCTCGTGGCCGCGCTGGCGGCCGCCGCGATCGCGGACGACGCCGCCAACGGCCTGCGTCCGTGGCGTCGGCTCATCACACGCCCACGGACGACCACGAACGTCGTGGCCGACGCCGGCGACCCGGCGGCCGAGCGAACGCTCGTCGTACTCGCGCACCACGACGCGGCACCCACCGGGCGCATCTTCGACCAGTCGCTGCAGCGCACGCTCGCCCGGCGCCTGCCCGGAGTGGTCCAGCGCGCCAACGCGTCGCTCCCGCTCTGGTGGCCGATCATCGGGGCGCCCGCGCTCGTGGCGCTCGGCGCCGCGGCGGGTCACCGGGGCCTGCTCGCGGCCGGCACACTCGCCTCGCTCGGCACCGTCGCCGTGGGCGCGGACATCGCCCGTAGCGAGATCGTCCCGGGGGCCAACGACAACCTCTCGGGAGTGGCGGTGCTGGCAGGGCTGGCGAAGCGGCTGCGCGCCGAACCGCTCACCGGCGTCCGGGTGGTCCTCGCCTCCTGCGGCGCCGAGGAGGTCCTGCAGGGCGGCATCTACGCGTTCGTCGACCGGCACCTGCGCCCGCTCGACCCCGGGCGCACGTGGGTCCTGAACCTCGACACCGTCGGCTCCCCGCGGCTCGTGCTGCTCGAGGGGGAGGGGGTCCTCGGTATCGAGGACTACACGGACCCCTCCTTCCGGGATCTGGTCGCGGCCACCGCCGAGGAAGCCGGCATCCCGCTGGTCCGCGGGCAGCGGGCGCGCTCGAGCACGGACAGCGTGATCCCGAGCCGCGCCGGCTACCCCACGGCCACGCTCACCTCGTTCGACCCGCACACAAAGCTGCTCTCGAACTACCACCTGCCGACCGACACGCCGGAGAACGTCGACTACGAAACCGTGTCCGAGGCGCTCACACTCACCGAGGCCCTGGCGCGGCGGCTGGCGGATCAGGGCCGGTAGCCACGCAGCCGGCCGGCCCGCGCCTTCCGTTGGGGAGTGGCGCCGGCCCGGTCTCGCTTATGGGGCTGGGTAAGGGGGTTGTGCTCGGCGACCTTCGGTGAGCCCGACGTGATCGAAGATCGTTCGGCGGCCGCGCTTGGGAAACTCAAGCTGTCCTGTATGGGTGGCCCAGGAGGCCGTCGATCCAGGACGATGGCCCCAGCTCCCGGCCTGGGGCTTACGCGCTGCCGATGAATATTCGGCATATCCGAAATCGACCGAAACTTCGTCGGAAGTCCTTGAGGCCGTCGTCCACGACCCCCTTTTCCAGCCCTGGCCCGGCCGGCGGAGACCAAACCCGATGAAAATGCCAACGGGAAGCCGACGGGGCGTCCTATCGACGCGCGGCTTTGACGCCCGGCCAGCTCGCCAGCGGCTCGGTCGAGCGAACGACCTGCATCCCGGCCGCCCGGTAGCGGCCGAAGGCGGCGTCCGCCTCGTCGGTGTAGTCGACGACGCCGGGCACGACGACCGGCGAGGTGCAGTCCTCGAGCACGTAGGTCCGTTCGGCCAGGCGCCGCTCCTGGACGTCGTCGTCCTCGAGCAGGTCGTCGATCGTCCAGGCCAGGCAGTGGCTCTTCGCCTGCCCCGCCACGATCACCGCGTCGAAGGTCAGCAGCTTGGCTATCAGCTCCCGGTTCTTGCCGCCGAGGCTGTCACCGTCCGGTCCCTCGGTCACCTCGGGGCCGAGCATCGAGTAGTGCTCGGTCAGCGGCCGCTCGCCCTTGACCTGGAACTCCGGATTGCTGTGGCGCGCCACTCCGTGGAAGAAGATCGCCTCCTCCACCGCCGACACGAGCGCGTGGCCGATGCCGCCGAGCATGGCGTGGTAGGGCCAGATCGTGAGGTTGTACTTGCCTCCGGAGGCGAGCTGCTGTGTGTAGTGCCTGAGATGGCGGCGCGCGTAGCCGGGGTCGATGCCGAGCGCCCGGGCCACGACCTCGTTGACGGTCCACCTGCCGGCCTCGATGTCCTCGGGCGAGACGAGTGTGTATGGGTCGGGGTGGTTGCCATCGTCGTCGACGAGCCAGATCGCGTGGAACACCTGCATCGCGCTGTGGGTGTCGAGGCTCGGCAGGATCTGTGTGATTGTCCCGAGGTTGCGGTAGATGAACTCGCACAGACGGCGGTTGTCGTCGACCGCTCCGGTTCCCGACCGGCCGGCCACGAACAGCTCGAATTCGGGGATGCAGAACGTGTTCTGGACGTCGACCGCGAGCAGGCACACGCGGAAGGCGTCCTCCGTCGCGGCCCCGATGCCGTGCTGCTCCGCCCACGCCGGCGCCTCACGGGCACGCTCCTCGTAGGGCACCCGCCAGACCTCGCCGACGCGCGCAGCGTCGAAGTGTCCCGGGACCGGCAGCTCCTCCATCGCCGGCCCGAGTCTAAGCGCCCGGTCGCGCTCTGGTTACCCGGGCGACTCGATCCGGCGCTGCTGTCCGGAAACGTCGAGTCGTTCGTGGGCGTGGCGCAGGTCCCGATCGGCCTCGCCGGACCGCTGCTCGTCCACGGCGAGCACGCAAACGGCGAGTTCTACGTGCCGCTAGCGACGGCCGAGGGGACGCTCGTGGCGAGCTACAACCGCGGGATGCGCCTGCTCTACGAGGCCGGCGGCGTGAAGACGACGATCCTCGACGACCGGATGCAGCGGGCACCCGCATTCCTGTTCGAGAGCGCCCGCGAGGCGCGCGACTTCGCCCGCTGGCTCGACGAGCACTTCGAGGAGATCAGGGGTGCGGCGGAGGCCACCACCCGCTCGGGTCGCCTGCAGGACATCGAGCAGTACCCGGCGAGCCGGATGCTCTTCACGCGCTTCAACTACACGACCGGTGACGCCGCGGGGCAGAACCTGACCGGCAAGGCGACCCACGCGGCCTGCAAGTGGATAGTCGAGAACCATCCGGCCATCGAGCGCTACTTCCTCGAGTCGAATTTCGCGACCGACAAGAAGAGCTCGCAGGTGAACATGCTGCGGACGCGCGGCAAGAAGGTCGTGGCGGAGGCCGTGGTCCCGAATGAGCTCTTCCAGCGCATCATGCGCTCGGACACGGGGCTCATGTACAGGGCGCGCCAGGTGTCGAATCTCGGCGGCTTCATGTCCGGCTTCAACAACAACGGCGCACACTCGGCCAACGGCATCACCGCCCTCTTCATCGCGACCGGCCAGGACGCCGCGAACGTGGCCGAGTCGTCGGCCGCCTTCGTCTACTCGGAGCTGCGCGACAACGGCGACTACTACTACTCGGTCACGATCCCGTCGCTGATCGTGGCCACCTTCGGCGGCGGCACGGGCCTGCCGACCCAGCGCGAGTGCCTCGAGCTGCTCGGCTGCCACGGCAAGGGCAAGGTGCGCAAGTTCGCGGAGATCGTGGCCGCGACGGTGCTGTGCGGCGAGCTGTCCTTGGGCTCCGCCATAGTGGCCGAGGAATGGGTCGAGGCGCACGACATCTTCGGCCGCAATCGATAAGCGAGCAGGTCCCGGAGACTTCGGCGCCCGCAGGCGACGAGCTCGGCGCCCTGGCTCGTCTCGCCTTCGCCGGGCTGGCCGGCGCCGCCGGCGGAATCGGCTCGATCCACGCCGGCATCGCGGGACGGGTGTTCTCCGCGGTCGGCTCGGGTGGACGTGTCGTCGAACGCAGCCACGACGCGATCAGCGCGGCGGCCTACGGGGCCGTACGCGGGACGTTCCTCGCCGGCGGGCGCGCCGCCGCGGCCGCGCTGCAGGCCCACCGCGGCGGCAGCCCGCTCTCGGCCACGCCGCGCGGCGGGATGGTGCTCGGGGCGCTCAACGGCCTGATCGGCGACGAGCTCGAGCGCCAGGCCAGCCCGCTGCAGCAGCCGATGGCAGTGCGCGCCGCTGGACGGGTCGTTCCGCCCGAGCGCGATGCGCTCGCCGCCGCCTTCCCGGCCGCGACCGGGCGGCTCGTCGTGCTCCTGCACGGGCTGATGGAGACCGAGCATGCGTGGGAGCTCGGTGCTCACCGCGAGGGCCGCACGTACGGCTCGCGCCTGGCGGCGGACCTCGGGCTCACGCCGGTCTACGTGCGCTACAACAGCGGCCGCCATATCTCCGAGAACGGCCGCTCGCTCGCGGAGCTGCTCGAGGCGGTTACGGGCGCCTGGCCCGTCGAGGTCGAGGAGATCGCGCTGATCGGCCACTCGATGGGAGGACTCGTTGAGCGCAGCGCCGGCCACCAGGCCGCCGAGCAGGGGATGGCGTGGGTGCGCCAGGTGCGCCGGATCGTTTCGCTCGGCACGCCGCACATGGGGGCGCCGCTGGCGCAGGCCGTGCACTACGCCGGGGCGGCGCTCTCGGCACTGCCGGAGACGCGCCCGTTCGGTGCGTTCCTCCGTCGCCGCAGCGGCGGGATTCGCGACCTCCGCCAGGGCTCGCTCGTCGACGAGGACTGGCGCGACCGCGATCCCGACGCGCTGAAGGCGGTGTGCTGCCGCGAGGTCCCACTGCTCGACGGCGTCACGCACTGCTTCATCTCGGCAACGATCACCCGCTCGGAGCGCCACCCCTTGGGGCGGCTGCTGGGCGACGCGCTCGTGCTCAGTCCGAGCGCGTCGGGCCGCAGCAGCTCGCGCCGAATCGCCTTTCAGGAGGGCAGGCACGTCGGTCAGGCCCACCACCTCGCGCTGCTTAACCACCCGGCGGTGTACGAGCAGCTGCACGAGTGGCTCTCGACGTCTTCCTGATGCCGGTGCCGGCGATCAGCGCGGAGCGCCCCGAGGACCACGCCGCCATCCGTCGCGTTCATGAGCTCGCTTTCGGGCAGGCCGACGAGGCCGATCTCGTCGAGGCGCTCCGGGCGGCCGGCGACCACGTGCCCCGGCTTTGCCTCGTCGCGGTCGGCGGCGACGACGTGGTCGGCCACATCTTCTTCAGCGAGGCGCGGCTCGACACGGGCGTGCCGGTGCTGGCGCTGGCGCCGATGGGCGTGCTTCCGGAGCGGCAGCGCCAGGGCGTCGGTTCCGTCCTCATACGCGAGGGGCTTCGCCGCGCCGCCGCGACCGATTTCCCGCTCGTCGTCGTGGTCGGGCACGCGGACTACTACCCGCGCTTCGGCTTTGAGCGGGGGGAGAACCACGGCGTCGTATGCCCGTTTCCGGTGCCGGCCGAGGCGTGGATGGTCCACCTGCTGCCCGCGTACCGGCCCCAGGCTCGCGGCACGGTCGAGTACCCCGAGGCGTTCGGCTTGTGACCGACGTCTCAGTCCGTCTGTGCCGCGTGTCTCACTGAGCGTGTCGGGCAGCGGATAGAACACATTCGTTCGCTCATACGGTCCCGCCGCCGGCGAACTCGCAGCCCAGGACTCGCAAGCCATCGGGCTCGGCGGCGGGACCACTTAGAGGAGGTTTGCTCCATGCAATACGCAGAGCATCTGCCCAACCCCAGGAGGATGGTCGCCCCAGCCGTAGCGCTTGTGATCGGCGCGGCTGCCGCGACGGGAGCCTACGCGCTGCTCGACAGCGAGCAGGTCGAGCTCCCCGCACCGAAGGTGACCGTGGTGGAGACGCCCGCGCAGCCGAGCCAGGGCGTGGCCGCGAAGAACGAGGCCGCCACAGCGGCGGCGATCGGCACCGGCGCCGCGAGCTCGTCGTTCGGCAAGGACGAGGCGGCCAGCGCGACGGCGATCGGCCGCGGAGCCGCGATCTCCGGCTCCTCGGGCGCCGAGACCAAGGACGAAGCCGCCACCGCGACGGCGATCGGCCGCGGAGCCGAGATCTCCGGCTCCTCGGGCGCCGAGACCAAGGACGAAGCCGCCACCGCGGCGGCGATCAGCAATGGGGTCGAGCTCCGAGGCTCCAAGGCCAGCGCCGCGGGCTCGTCTACCTCGCTGAGCGAGGAGGCTGAGACCGCCCGCCGGACGGATCCCCACGGACCCGCATCGGCCCTTCCGTAAGAAGTTTCGTCTTGCCACCGGGGACGGCCTCGAGCCGTCCCCGGTTTCTCTCGCCCGGCGATCCGCTCAGGGGGCCCGGTGGAAGACCGCCTCCACGTTGTTGCCGTCCGGATCCAGCACGTACGCGCCGTAGTAGCTCGGGTGATAGATCTCGCGCTTGCCCGGGGCCCCGTTGTCCTGGCCGCCCGCAGCCAGCGCCGCGGCGTGAAAGGCGTCAACCACCTCGGTGCTGGGCGCCTCGAAGGCGACGTGCACTCCCGACACTGCCGGGCCGCCGCGGCCCGAGATCCAGAAGAACGGCTTCTGGTCCACAGGCAGTCCGAACCCCCCGGCGCCCGGAGCCGGCTCCATCAGCAGCTCCAGCCCGAGCGGCTTGAGGGCGTCGGTGTAGAACGCCTTGCTGCGCTCGTAGTCCGACACTTCGAATCCCATGTGATCGAGCATGGTTCTCCTCGCTGAGGCAAGGGCCTCGTTGGGATCCAGGTAGGTCTGGATCCGAACGGACTTGCCGTTCTTGAACTCTGCCACCCAGCCGAAGGGTGACTCGGTAGGGACACCGCTGGTCCTGCCAGAGATGCGGAGACGACCGGTTGCGACCACGCGCTCGCCGGCCGCGCGGATATCGGAGAAGTCGAGTTGGCGCTCCGCGAGTACTTCGTCAAGGTCTCGGAGCATCTTGCGGATGCCGTCGTGTCCGCGATACACGGTCGTATCTCCGCCGAGCAGGACCGGAAGCACCGGCCGCCACTCGATCTCGGCGTCGAGCTCGTCCAAGAGAGCTTCGACATCGCCGCGGTTGTATGCCTCGATTCCGCGCTTGAACCCCTCGACGTTCTCTTGCGACATCCGCGCTCAAGTATTTCGCTCGAGAGCAGGTCAGCTGCCCGCCCGTGTGCGTGCGGTGGCGATGAGGTCGCTGAGGACCCCTTGGCCCGCGAGCTCCAGCCCGGCACCGGCGCCGATGATGGTCACCTCCCCGACCGGCTCGGCACGGCATACCACGACATTGGCGGTGCCTTCGACAGCCGCCAGCGGATCGGTGCCTGGGAGCAGCATCGGCTCCACCCCGGCTTTGACCTCTCCGGCTCCGTCGGGCTCGGCGAACTCGAGCGTGGCCACGTGCCGGATGTGTCCGCCCGCGGCGAGGGCATTGTCGATCTCTGCCCGGGTGACAGCGGTAATTCCGCGCCGTATGACCTGCTCTGGGCGGAGCTGCCTGCCGAACACGAGACCGGCGAGGATCATCGTCTTGGCCATCGCATCGGAACCGTCGACGTCCGCTTCGACACCACGCTCGGCGAGGCCGGCGGCCTCTGCCGTCGCCAGCGCATCCTCGTAGGACCGGCCCTTCCCCATCGCGGAGAGAATGAAATTGCTGGTGGCGTTGAGAATCCCCCGCAGCGCGATCGGCCGCGTTCCCGCCAGGCCTTCCGTCAGTGGGCCGAGTACCGGGGTTCCCGACATGACGGTCGACTCGGCGCGAAACGCGACACCGCCGGCGCCGGCGAGTCCGGCCAGCTCCACGCCGTGCAGCGCGACGGGCCACTTGTTGGAGGTGACCACGGCTATCCCTCGACTGAGGGCCTCCCGCATATGGGCAAAGCCCGGCTCGCCGTCGGCGGGGCTGCCCGTCACTTCCACGAGAACATCCGCTTCGCTCGCCCGAAGGCCGTCGATCGCGGTAGGCCAGTGGCGGACGCCGGGTTCGTCGGCGATCGACCTCCCCTCGGCCATCAGCTCGAGGACCGCGGAGCTGTCGAGTCCATCGTTGTCGTAGATGAATCCGTCGCGCGCATTCGCAACCCCCACGACTGTGAAGCCGACCCCGTAGCGCCGAGCAAGCCGCTCGGCGTCGACGTCGAGAGCCCGAAGCAGCCACTGCCCCACCGTGCCGAGGCCGACGACCCAGATCCGCAACTCTGTTCTGTACGTGCTCACAAGTGTCGCCGGGGCGATGAGTTCGTGTGGGTCCGCCGGTCCTTAGCACCAGACCCTCGATGAGGAGAACTAGATGACAACCGTGACAGGTGGCCTCACGAAGTCCCTGGCCGACCGGCTCGTGGGCCGGCTGCTTGGCCCGGGTGACGGGGACTACGACGACACGCGCAGCGTCTGGAACGCCATGGTGGACAGGCGCCCCCAGCTGATCGCGCAATGCGCGACCCGCGACGATGTGGCAGCGGCGGTGCGGTTCGCCCGCGAGCACGACCTCGAGATCGGCGTGCGCTGCGGCGGGCACGGCGTGCTCGGGCTCGCCGTCCCGGAGGGTGGCCTGATGATCGACCTGACGCCGATGGGCGCCGTGACCGTAGACGCCGAACGGCGACGCGCGTGGGTCCAGGGCGGCGCCCTGCTCGGCGCGCTCGACCAGGCCACGCAGCCACACGGCCTCGCCACGACCGCCGGAAACGTGTCGCATACAGGCGTCGCCGGACTGACCCTCGGCGGCGGAATGGGGTGGCTCGCGCGCCAGTACGGCCTTTCGTGCGACAACGTCGCGAGCTTCGAGATGGTCACGGCCGACGGGACGCTCGTGCGAGCGAGCGAGGCCGAGAACCCCGACCTGTTCTGGGGCCTCCGCGGCGGCGGTGGGAACTTCGGGATCGTCACCGAGTTCGAGTTCCGGTTGCACCCCGCCGGTACCCGCACTCTCCTCGCCGATTTCTTCTTCCACATCGAGGACGCGCTGCCCGTACTTCGCGGCTGGCGCGAGCTCAATGCCACGGCGCCCCGCCAGGCCACCTTCTGCGCAGGTGTCGGCGAGTCGGACGCGTCGTTCCTGCCGCCCGACCTACGCGGCCGGCCGCTCGCGAGCGTGGGCTTCGTCTGGATGGGCGATCCCGACGAGGGACGGCGGTTGGTTCCCTCCCTCCAATCGCTCGGGCGCCCGGTAGCGGAGCGAATCGAGGAGCTCTCCTACCTGCAGCTGCAGACGATCGACGACAGTGTCGAGGGCTACTCGCTTCGCAGGTACTGGAAGGGCCACTACTTCTCCGCCTTCGGGGACGAGGCGATCGAGGCGTACCTCCTGCGCGGCACCCAGGACGGCCGCGGCGAGCACCTGCCGAACGTGTCGCTCCAGGCCTACGGCGGGGCGATCTCCGACCGGTCGAACGCCGACACCGCATTCAGCCAGCGCGACGCGCTGTTCGAGTTCGTCGCCTCCTCCGCCTGGTCGGACCCAGCGGAGGACGAAGCTCGAATCGCCGCCGCCCGCCGGACCGCCGCTGCGCTCGAGCCGTTCGCGAGCGGCGCCTACGTCAACACGCTCAGCGATGAGGGAGCGCGGGGCGTCTCGCGCGCTTACTCACCCGAGAAGCTCGCGCGGCTGACGGCGCTGAAGGACGCCTACGACCCGGCAAACGTCTTCCACCTGAACCAGAACATCAGGCCGAGCAGCGCCTAGGCAACGCCGCTCACCCGGGGGCGATGCGGAGGTGGAACTCGAATTTGCCTTTACCGCCCTCGAAGTCGAAGCCGTTCCTGAGGCCGCCCTCGACGAGCCTGTCCATCACACTCCCGAGCCTCTCGGCGAGAAGGTCGGCCTGCTCCCCCGTCAGCACATCTTTCTCGACGGCTTGGTCGGCGTCCTCGCGGATCTCCTCGCGGAGCGCCTTCTTGAGGCCTTCGACGGACCTGCCCTCGTCCTTCGAAAGGTCGGCGAGCGACTTGCCGTCGCGCAGGGCCCGGCGGATATCGGTCTCGTCAACGCCCAGGTAGTCGGCGGCGGTGTCGAGCGGGTCGCTGCCGGCAAGGGGGCCGGGCCCCAGCACGCCGGGCGGACCGACCGCGCCGAGCTCGTGGGCCGGGCCGGCGAAGCCCGGCAGGATGCCCGGCACGTCGCCCGAGCGGACGCGCTCCTTGAGCGCTTCGCCCTCCTCCTTGGTGACGTCTCCGGCGGCGACGGCCGCGTCGATGCGCGCGATCGTCGCGTCCTCGATCGCGCCCTCCAGCCTGTGCTGGCTGATGCCCAGGCGCTTCGCGACGTCCCCCATGAAGTCAGCCTGGGGATTGCTCGATCCGGACGCCGCGAGCGCCGCGCCGCCGCCCACCACGACCGCGAGCCCCGCAGCCGCGGTGGCGATCCATCGTGTGCGGTTCACTGCGCCTTCTCCTCTCGTCCGGGCTGCCTTTCGACACCGTCGCAGGAGAACCTGAGAAACGGCGAAGAGTTCCCTAAGAAACCCGCACGCCGAGTCAGGGCCTGCGCGCGAACGCCACGGCGAGGGTCATGATTTCCGTAGGGGGGTGCGGCTACCCGCACGCGGGAACGTCGGTTAGCCCCATTCTCAGAGCGGGCGCCGGCCCTGATCCTGTTCGCTATGCACAGGCCAACGCCGCGCGACCGACTCAGGGTGGCGGCGATGAGTTCGCCGCAGCAGCCGCTTGTGGAGGCGGCGCGCCGCGGGGACGAGGGCGCCTTCCGCCGGCTCTTAGACCCCCTCCGCGGCGAACTCTACGGCCACTGCTATCGCATGCTGACGTCCGTGCACGACGCAGAGGACGCGATGCAGGACGTGATGCTCCGTGCATGGCGTGCGCTCGCCACATACGAGGGGCGCGCTCCAGTGCATTCCTGGCTCCACAGGATCGCAACCAATGTCTGCCTGGATGCCATCAGGCAGCGCCGTAGCCGAGCCGTGCCACTCGATCCCGCTTCGGCTGCCGACCGACATTGCGACGCTGCGATCCAGCCGTCGCCGCGACACGGCCAGGTCGGGGAGCCCGCGGGAGCGCACGCCGGAGCAGCCGGGCTCGACACCGACTACGAGCACCGTGAGGCCGCCGCGCTCGCCTTCGGCCACGCGCTTCATTTGCCGGCCAAGCAGCGCGCGGTGCTGATCCTCCGCGAAGTTCTGGGATTCTCGGCCGCGGAGACCGCGTCGAGCCTCGATACCACTGTCCCGGCGGTGAACAGCGCTCTTCAACGCGCGCGAGCGAACCTCGACGAGGGCCTCGACCCGGACCGCCCGCAGCGGTCACCGAGCGGGCTCGGTGACTGGCGGTTCCAGCATGCCGTCGAGCCATTCATGGACGCGCTGAAGCGCGGCGACGTCGACGCCTTGGTCGGCATCGCGGCCGACCCCACGCTCTCGAACAACGGTTCGCGCAGGCTCACGCCGGTTCCAACCTAATGCCGCAGGGACGCCGCCTGCTGGACGAACGCGGCCACGGTCTTGTTGAAGACGTCCGGCTGTTGGAGGTTCCAGAGGTGGGTGGCGCCGGGGACGACCCGCAACTCGGCGGTCGGTATCCCCGCCGCGAGCTCCCTGGAGAGGGCGATATTGGCGCGGTCGTTTGACCCGCAGAGAACGAGCGTCGGCACCGCCACCCGGCCCAGTCTCGGAAGCAGATCGAGCCCGCTGAGCTCGCTCAGCCCGGCCAGGTAGGTGCGCTTGCCGCAGCGGCGGAAGTCCTCCTCGGCGGCCTGCGCGTGCTCAGCCCTCCCACCCGAGTAGGTCCCCCGAAGCGCGCGAGCGAGCAGCGGCTCGGGCATGATCCGTGCGACCGCCCGCTGCAGCGCGAACCATCGCGGCGTGCGAGCGAGTCCGCCTGAGAGCACAAGACTCCTCACCTGGGCCGGGTGGTCGAGACAGGTGAGCAGCGCCACGACCGCCCCACCGGAGATGCCGACGAGGTGCGCGCTGCCGTCGGCCTCGTCGATCATGGCACGCACGGACTCGACCGCTCGACCGAGCGTGAACGGCGCCTCGGCGTCCCCGTGGCCAGGCAGGTCAACGGCGAGCACCCGATGGCGATCGCTCAGCGCCTGCACCTGAGGGGCCCAAGCTCGGCTGCTGGAACCGAACGCGTGCACCAACACAACCGTGCTGATCGCCGGACTGTCGCTATCGGGCCTCACGCCAGCATGCGCTGCGCCACCGCGAGGTCAGCGACGGCCTCCTCCGTCCATGGTCCGGCTGTGATGACGACCGCGTGCTCGATGCCGAGCGCAGCGAGGCGGGAGCACCGCTCGGCGAAGTGCTCCGGCGGCTCGCCGGGGTTGACCCTTGTGCTGACGGTCTTCTCGATTTCGTCGTAGGGGCGGCCGACGGCGTCGCAGTGGCGGGCGAGGACGCCTAGCTTGCGCCGAATCGTCTCGCCCTCGTCCGGGATGTCGAACAGGTTGCAGGCCTGGGCGTACTCGGCGACCAGGCGCAGGGTTCTGCGTTCGCCCATGCCGCCGATCAGGATCGGCGGGTGTGGCTTGGTGAGCGCGGGTGGGTTGTTGACCGGCCGTTCAAGGCGGAAGTGGCGCCCCTCGAACGGCGATCTGTCGTCCGACCACATCTGCGCCGCCAGCCGCAGGGTCTCCTCGAGCCGCTCGAAGCGCTCCCCGACGTCCGGCAGTGGAACATCCATCGCGCGGGCCTCGTCCTCGTGGTAGCCCGCGCCAACGCCTAGCCAGGCCCGCCCGCCGGACAGCACGTCGAGCGTCGTGACGGCCTTGATCAGCAGGCTGGGCGGACGGAACGTGACGGGGGTGACCATGGTGCCGAGCCGCACCGACCGCGTATGGGCGGCGAGGAAGCCGAGCGTCACATAGGCCTCGAGCATCTCCGAATCGGGGACGCTCGTCGGGTCGGCTTGGATCAAGTGATCGGTCACCCAGACCGTGTCCAGACCGCCCTCGTCGGCGGCGCGGGCGATGCGCGCGAGCTCGGACTCGAGACCTGCCGGCGCGGTCGGCCACGAGTAGTTCGTAATGCTGAGGCTGAGACGCATGCTCCCGCTCCTGGACGCCCGAATGATCACGAGTTGACGCCGAGCGTAGTCCGAGTGGCACCTAGCCCGACCCCCCTCTCGCCTTCCGTTGGGTGGTGGTGCCGGGTCGGTCTCGCGTATTGGCTGGGGAAGGGGTGTGCTCGTCGGTCGCTGCGAAGCAGGGCGTGATCGACGATCGTTCGGCCGCGGCGCTCGGGATGCGCGAGCTTTCCTGACTTTGTCGCCCAGGAGACGCCGAACTCAGGATTGTGGCACCAGATCCCGGTTGGGGGCGTGCCGGTGCCGATGAAGATTCGGGAGGGTCCGGCATCGCCCGAAGATTGTTCGCCGGCGAGGGTCGAAGGGACTGTTGTCCATGACCCCTTCTCCAGCCCTGACCCGGCGGGCGGAGACCAACCCCGTGCAAGAGCCCAACGGGAAGCGAGAGGGGGGCCCGACCTAGCCGGCGATCTCCGCCAGGCGCTGCACCACGGCCTCGGGATCGCCTGGCGAGGCGGCGTTGACGGTCACCGAGATCGCGAGCTTATGGCGCGGGCAGTAGACGGTGAGCGAGCCCCAGAAGCCGCTGTGGCCGTAACAGGTGCCCGCCGCCGTCGAGATGCCCTGAATCCCCATCGCGTAGCGAGCGCGGCCGCTTTGGCGCGATGGGCTCGTCATGACCCTGAGGTTGCGGCGGCTGATCACGCGACCCTCGAACAGGGCACGGTAGAAGCGGTTCAGGTCCGCCGCGGTGCTCACCATCCCGCCGCCGCCATAGAGGTCGTGCGAAGGGTCCAGCAGCCTGGTCGTGTCGAGCTCGCCGAAGTACTGATGGGCCTGGCGGCCGGCGCCGCGCGGCTTGGGCTCGAGCGTCTCGAAGTACGTTGCCCTGACACCCAGGCGACCGAAGTGCAGCAACTGCCGGTATGCCGCGGCCTGTGGCCGGCCGGATACCGACTCGACGATCTGCCCGAGCAGGATGTAGCCCGTATCGGAATACGAGTAGCTCCGCCCGGGCGGCGCGAGCGGCTCGCCGTTCGCCATCGCGAAGCGCACCTGCTCGATACGCGACCAGCGATGACCGGGGTCGGCTAGGAGCGCCGTAAGGTAGGCGTCTGCCGTGGCGTAGTCGGACAGCCCGGCGGTGTGCTGGAGCAGCATCCGCACCGTGATGCGTCCCGGCTCGTAGCCGTCGGCGCGCAGCGCCCGTCGGTACGCGACCGGCAGGTAACGCGCCACTGGCGCCCCGAGCGTCAGCCTGCCGCGCTCAGCGAGCCGCAGGATGGCGGCGCTCGTGAAGGTCTTCGTGATCGACGCGATGCGATAGCTGTCGGAGGCGCGCAGCGGCGACCCGCTCGCGCGATCGAGCACACCAGCGGCGCCGCGCCACCGCATACCGGGTCGGTCGACCGCCGCGGTCATGCCTGGGCTGACCGGTTGCTCGCCGAGCGCCGTGTCGAGCACCCTCTGGAGCTCCGGCTGGGACGACGCCACCGCGGCCGGCACGCACGCGAGCGTGAGTGCGAGCACGCCAAGGTGGCCTGCGAGACGCCGCATCAGGTGGATCTACGCCCACCGCGACTGGATGGATCACGAGGCCGTTGCGCTTCAGCCGCGAGGCGTGAACTCCGGGAGCGGGCTCGGGTGCCGGGGTTGGTAGACGCCGATCTCGCCCGCGCCGGGGATCTTGAAGCGAGCGATCCGGCCCCAGCCCTCATCCTCGATCGGCGATACGAACTCGACGCCCTTGCCCTCGAGTTCCGCGACGGTCTGCTCAATGTCATGGCACATGAGGAAGAGGGCGTGATGCCCCGGCCCGCGGCCCCAGCCCGACCCGGGGTGGACCGCGACCTCTCCCGGTGGCAGGGCGAAGATCAGCCAGCCGTCGCCCGCGTCCACCCCCTCGAACCCGAGCACGTCGCGAAGGAACGCCCGGGCTCGCTCGGCGTCCTCGGCGAAGATGATGGTGTGTGCCCCGGCGATCATGCCGCGGATCGTAGTGCCGGCGATCGCCGACGCGCCGCTAGTGCTCGAGCGGCGGCACTTCGGTCGCCCTGAGCGCCTCGGCAGGATCCCGGTACAGCGTGGCGCGCCAGAGCTTCTCGTCCTTGAACTCCCAGAGGTTTGCGACTCGCTGTACGAATGGGAGCCCGCTCCCCTTACCGCGCATGTGCGTGGACATGGCGATCATCACGCGGCCGTCCGGCGCAGACAACAGCCGCTCGACCTCGACTCGCCATTCCTCCCAGGCCGCGTCGATGTCCCTGAAGTACCTGCGAATCCCCGCGAACCCGCGGTAGGGGCTCGCCTCGAGCTGTGCCATCAGGGAGAAGAACTCGATCTCGGGGTGGCAGAGCTCCAGGGCCGCCTCGACGTCGCGCTCCGTGATCGCGTCCGCAAAGGCTCGGACGAGGCTGATGCGTTCATCCCACATCCTCAGCCAGGGTCAGCCGGCGCGCCGGGCACGCAACAGGGGCAGTGTCGTTTCGGCTGCGAACTGCTCGCCGGTCACGCCGGTCACGAAACGCCCGCCCCGGATCAGGCCGCGCGCCTCGAGGCGACGCAGTGCCCAGAGGAGCTCTCGCCAGGGGACGGCCAGCCGTTCCTTCAGGTAGACGTCGCGGAACACCACGCCCCAGCGAAGCAGCAGTTGCCAGGCGGCCGCCTCGGCCAGCTCGTCGACGTCGTCGACCGGCCGGGCGGCCGGCAGGAGCGTCCAGCGGCCCTCGACGCCCTGCCGCCATGTGCCCCGCCGGCCGCGGGAGCCTGGCCGGTGGTAGGGCCGCCGGCGGCGCGCAAAGCGGGTGCGTGCATTCAGAAGCGACCGGATGGCGTTGAAGCCGTCGGCGGTGATGAGGCCCCGGGCGACGCCGTCCCACAATCCCTCCTCGACGTCGGCGGGAAGGCCGCCGATGCTGGTCTGGAGGTCGGAGTGGAACAGGGCGCCCCGCTCGCGCAGCGCGTCGAGCACCTCCCGCCCGGACCCGGCGCCGGGTTCGGCCGGCGCCACTGTGCCCCGGTGCGCCTGGAGGAGCCAGGGCAGGTCCTGACGGAGCATGAAGGTGATCGGCGTGCGCCGCGACGGCGTCTTGACGGAGAGGGCCGGCGACCCTGCCGCGGGATCGTCGTCGGCCGCGGCCGGCTCGAGAACGGAGAGCCGGCCCCACACCACCTCGCCCGACAGGCATAGGTCGTCGAGCCATTCGGGGCGATACGCCTCGACCCGCTCGGCGAAGACGCGCTCCCACTCGCCCGCCGGCCACTCCGAGCCCTGGAGCTGCTCGACCACCTCCGCCAGCCCGGCCCGGCCCTGGAGACGGATCCCGGGAGCGGCGTGCCACCAGCGCTGCAGGAAGTCGTGCCACTCCTCCTGGCTGATCGGACGGACCTGGGCCCGCCGGCGCTCCCGGGTGTAGCCGTGGATGCGCGCCAGCAGCCGCCGGGCGCACCACTGCTCGCCGCGCTCGGGCTCGAAGCGCCCGCCCACCGCGAACCCGCGCGCCCGCAGGGTCTCGAGAGCGACAGTCACCGAGGATGGCCGCAGGCCGGTGGCGGAGACGAGCTCTTCGACGGTTACCGGCCCGCAGACGTCGAGGTGGCCGCGGACGAGGCTCACCGCCGCCTCTTCGGCGGCCGCTTCGTCGAGCACCGGCGCGAGCACGGACGGGAGAGGGTGATCGGGTTCAAAGCGGGCGCCGGAGAAGAGCGCCTCGATTTCGGCCCGGCGCTCGGTGGCGGCCCAGAGGACACCGGAGCCGTCGAGGTGCACTTCGAAGCAGCGGCCCGCGCTCGCCAGGGCCTCGAAATGCTCGGTCCATTCCGGTCGCGGCCGGGCGGCCACGAGCGACAGCAGCACGTCGTGTAGCTCCTCGAGGTCGCGCACCTCCGGGGCCGCCTCGGCCCGCACCCTTTCGATCGCGGCCGGATCGAGCCGGCCCAGCTCGTGCGGCTCCACCGGCAGGCCCCGGCGCAGCGGCACCGCGCGCGAGCGCCGCTCGCCGATCTCCGTGTCCTCGTCGAGGTAGGTGAACGGGGCGCCGCCGAGGATCTCGTGGGCCAGCACGCTGGGCTCGACCGTGTCGACGAAGTGGAGGCGCACCGTGCCCTCCTCGAACCTCCGCAACAACGCCTTGAGGCCCTCGATGTCCATGGCCTCGCGCAGGCAGTCGCCCATCGTCTCGCGAACGAGCGGGTGATCGGGGATCTCGACGGGGCCGGCCGGGGCGTTGTCCTGGCAGGCGGCGAGCGACGGGAAGACGGCGGCCATGAGGTCGTCCGACTCCATGCGCTGGATGTTGAACGGGTTCAGACGGCCGCCCTTGCGGCGCAGCACGGCGAGCGACCGGTTGAGGTTCCAGCGCCAGCGCGCGGTGAACATCGGGCTGCGGAGCACCGCCTGGGAGACCGCGTCCTGGACGTTGTGGGAGCGCAGGAAAGCGGGCACGTCCTCGAGCGGGAACGAATGCTGCGGACCGAGCGACAGGAGCACGGCGTCATTGCTGGCGGCCGCCTGGAGCTCGAAGTCGAAGGTCAGGCAGAACTTCTTGCGCAACCCGAGGCCAAGCGCCCGGTTGATCCTTGCGCCCAAGGGGGCGTGGACGATCAGCTGCATCCCGCCGGTGTCGTCGAAGAAGCGCTCGAAGACGATGTCGTCGTGGGTGGGGAGCACCCCACCCAGCTCGGCCCGGCCGGCCGCCAGATAGTCGGCGACGAGCGCGGCTGCCACCTCGTCGACCCCCGACACCTCCTGGACGTAGGCGATGGCGGCGTCGCGTCCGCCGCCCTCGAGCCGCTCCGCCACGGCGGCTCGCAGTCGGGACACCTCCTCGGAGAGCTCGTCGGTGCGGCCCGGCGCCTCGCCCAGCCAGAACGGGATCGTGGGGTGCTTGCCGGTGGCGTCGCGCACCCGCATGACGCCGTTCGTCACCTGGACGATCTGCCACGGATGGGTGCCGAGCAGGAACACGTCACCCTGCTGGGACTCGATGGCGAAGTCCTCGTTCACGCTGCCGACGAACACGTCGCCCGGCTCCATCAGCACTCGGTAGTCGCCGGTCTCGGGAATCGCTCCGCCCGAGGTGAGCGTGGCCAGGCGGGCGCCCCGGCGGCCGCGCAGGCGCCCGTTGACACGGTCGCGATGGAGGTAGGCCATGCGCCGGCCGCGCCCCGTCTCGATCCCGGCCGAGACCAGGTCCACGACCTCCCCGAACTCGTCCCGGGTGAGCCGCCGGTAGGGCCAGGCGCGGGTGATCAGCGCGAACAGCTCGTCCTCGCTGACGCCGTCGTCGCCCCTGGCAGCCGCCTCCGCCACGACCTGCTGGGCGAGGATGTCGAGCGGCTGCTCGGGCGGGTGGAGGGCATCGAGGCGCCCGCGCCTGACGGCGGCCAGCAGGGCGGCGCACTCGACCAGCTCATCGCGGGTGGTGGGGTAGAGGATTCCCCGGGGGACACCGGTGCGCTGATGGTTCGCCCTTCCGACGCGCTGGAGGAAGGTGGCGATGCTGTGCGGCGAGCCGATCTGGCACACAAGCTCGACCGGCCCCACGTCGATGCCGAGCTCCAGCGAGGCGGTGGCCACCAGCGCGCGCAGGTCGCCGGCTCGCAGCCGGTGCTCGACGCGCTGACGGCGCTCGCGTGACAGCGATCCGTGGTGGGCGGCCACCTGGTCTTGGCCGAGCCGCTCGCCGAGCTCATGGGCCACGCGCTCGGACAGCTTCCTGGTGTTGACGAAAACCAGGGTGGTCCGGTGGCCCGCCACGTGGCCGGCGATGCGGTCGAGGATCTCGTCGAACTGATCGCCCGAGAGGGCAGCCTCGAGCTCGCCGTCGGGCTGCTCGAGGGAAAGGTCGAGGCGGCGCCGGTGGCCGCTGTCGACGACGGCGGGCAGCGGCTCAGCAGCTCCCACCAGGAGCCGGGCGGCAGTCTCGACCGGCTTGACCGTCGCCGAGAGGCCGATGCGGACAGGTGGCCGCCCGGTCACCGCCTGGAGCCGCTCGAGCGAAATCGTCAGGTGCGAGCCGCGCTTGTCGCGAGCGAGGGCGTGGATCTCGTCGACGATGACGGTCTCCACGCTGGCGAGGGTGGCCCGCGACCGTTCGGCGGTGAGGTAGAGGTACAGCGACTCGGGCGTTGTGACCAGCAGGTTCGGGGGCCGGCGGATCATCATCTGCCGCTCCCAGGACGTGGAATCGCCGGTCCGCACGGCGACCGTGATCGGCGCCGGCTCGTAGCCGAGCTCCCGCGCGACCTCGGCAATCTCGGCGAGGGGCTCCTCGAGGTTGGTGTGGACGTCGACGGCGAGCGCCTTCAGCGGGCTCAGGTACACCACGCGCGTGGCGCCCTCGATGTTCTCGCCCGCCTCGTGGGCGCGGTAGAGGGCGTCGATGGCGGCGAGGAAGCCGGCGAGCGTCTTACCCGAGCCGGTGGGGGCACAGACGAGCGTGTGCCGCCCCGCGACGATCGCCGGCCAGCCTCCGGTCTGTGCCTCGGTGGGTCCGTCGGGGAAGCGCCGCTCGAACCACTCCCGCACCGCCGGATGGAAGTCTTCGAGGCCGCCGGCGACGGGGGAGGCGGTTGCCGTCGATCGCAAGGAGCTCACGGACACCTGGCGCAGTTTCGCAGTCGCGCCCGACCGCATGTACGGCGCCGGGCTACGTTGGCAGGCGCCTCAGCCGGCGACCCCCCACGACCTGCGAGGGCTTGTCGGCTGTGGCGAGTACCCGCGCGGATGCAACCCCCGAGAAGGGCCCCGTGGCATGAGCACGGACGACCGTACGGCGGTGGTCGCACCGGTGGCAGATGCAGTGGCGTCCATGGACGGTGTCTACGGTCATGGTCGTCGAGTTCTTCGATCCGGCTCGTCTTCCGGATCACTCTGGCCACCCCATGGCTCGGCTCGGAGACCGGCAGAGTACGTTCCGGTTCATGGGCTACGAGAGGACCGGCCTTTGGGCGGACGTGCTTGGGCTGCCCGACGCGCTCGCCACCACGCTCGAGGCCGCCGACGGGCTCGCCGACGCCGTCGGGCTTCTCCGCGCCCCGGGCGTCGAACGCGTGGTCGCGACCGGCAACGGCGCCGCGTACTACGTCGCCCACGGGCTCTGGCTGGCGTCGCTGGAGGGCAATGGCGCAGGGCCGCCGCTCATCGCCATGCCCTCCGGGCTGGCGGTCCGACAGACCTTTCGCTGGCGGCCCGGAGACGCCGTGCTCGCCGTCTCCTCCTCGGGTGAGTTCCGCGACGTCGTCCAAATCGTGCGTCGCCGATCCGCGTTTCCGTGCGTCGCCATCACCTCGGATCCCGACTCGTCGCTGGCGAGGGCGGCCACCGCCACCGTGCTGCAAAGGGTCTACTCCCAGCGGGCGGTCACCCACACCCAGGCGCTGTGCGGCGCGTTCGCGATCGGGCTTGCGCTGTGGGCCTCGCTGGCGCGCGACGACGCTCTCGCCGCGGTCGTAGCGACGGCGCCTGAGACGGCGGCGCGCGCCCTCCCGGCCGCCGAGGCGTGGGCCTCCGATGAGCTCACACACGTCGACCGGCCGCTCGCGGCGGTTGCCGCCGGCGGGGGCACGGCTTGGGCAGCAGCACTGGAGCTTGCCCTGATGCTCAAGGAGGTCTCGCGGATCCCCGCCGAGGGGGTCGAGACGCGCGAGGGCGCCACCTCCGCGATGTTCGGGCTCGACCGCGGGCATCTCATGATCAGCCTCGACCCGCCGGGCGACCCGCTGGGCGAGGAGGCGCGCCGGCTGTGCGCCGCGGCTGGCGCCAACACCGTGCGGCTGCCCTCGCTGCCGGGCGCCGACCGCAGGCTTGCGCCGATCACCGCGCTGCCGGCATCGGCGGCGCTGGCGGCCGAACTCGCGCTCGCCGGTGGCCACGACGTCGACCACCCGGCCTGGACCGACGCGTATTACGCGACGGCGCGGGGCCCTGACGGAGCCTACGGCCGGGTCGACAGCCGCGCCCGGAAGCGGTAGCGGTCGGCCCGGTAGAGCAGCACGCCGGTGGCGATCGGCCGCCCGTGCTGATCGTACGTGCGGTGCTGCGCAGCGAGCAGCGCCGCGCCCGGCTCGACCTCGAGCAACTCGCCGGTCTCGACGTCTGCCGTGGAGGCCTCGACCGAGAAGTCGGCTTCCGTCGGGACGATCCCGTGGCGTTTCTCGAGCTCCTCGTAGAGCGAGGCGCTCCCGAAGTCGACGCCGGTCAGGGCCGGCGCAAGCGCCAACGGGATAGCGCTGGTGTCGATCGCCACCGCCACGCCGTCCAGGTATCGCAGGCGCCGCAGCTCGAACAGCTCGGCGCCTGGCGCGACCTGCAGCACTTCCGCCTCGTCCATGCTGGCGGGCCGCCGCCGCGCGTGCATCACCCTGGCCGATGGCTCGAGGCCGCGGGCGCGTCCCATCGCCGAGAAGCTCGTGAGCATGTTGGGCGGTTCGCTGACCGGGCCGGCCGCGACGAACCATCCGCGCCCCGCCGAGGATTCCACAAGCCCTTCGTCGACCAGTGCGGCGAGCGCCTTCCGGACGGTCACGCGGCTGATGTCGAACATGGCGCAGAGCCGCCGCTCGGACGGGAGGCGCTCACCGGGGCGGAGCCGGCGCGCGGCGATGTCCTCGGCGATCGAACGCGTGAGCTGCATGTAGAGCGGCTCGGCGGCGTCCGGATCGACCGGCTGAGCGGTCAGGGTTGTCATGTCGCGCGAGCCGGCTCGACCGCGAGCGCTGCCGCACCGATCACGCCGGCGTCGAAGCCGAGCCGCGCCGAGACGATGGGCAGCGCGGCGGTGGCAGGGGCGTAGATGAGCGGCCTCGCGGCCGCGACGACCATCTCCATGTAGCGTGCGTCGAGTCCAAGGCCGCCGCCCATCACGACGACCTCCGGGTCGAGCGCGTTGACGAGCGTGGCGAGCGCGGCGCCCAGCCGGTCTGCCGCGCCGGTCACCAGGCCCGCGTGCCTTGGATCGGCCAGCGCCGCCTGCGCGCTCTCGGTGCCGGCCTGCCGCGCGAGCCCCGCGCCGCTCGACCAAGTCTCCACGGGCGGCGCGCCCGTTACGAGGGCGTTGCCTCGGGCGCCCGCGTACGGTGTGCCGTCGAGAAGCAGGCAGTGGGAGATCCCGGATCCGATGTTCACGTACAGGGCGCTGGCGGCATCCACCGCCGCTCCGTAGCGAGCTTCCGCGGCCGCCGCCGTACGGACGTCCGACTCTATGCGAACGCTCTCGGCGCCTCCCAGCACCGACGGCACGTCCAGGCCGCGCCAGTCCACGCTCTCGCCGCTCGTGATCTCCCCCTCCGGAGAGACGAGCTCGCACAGCCCGATGCCCACGCGCGGCGTCTCCGACGGGGAGAGTTCGTCCACCATTCGCCCGCACATCTCGAGCGCTTCCAGCGGATCGTCTGGCGTCGGCCGGCGCCTGGCTTCGAGCAGCACTCCGCGACTCGTGTCCACCAGGCCCGCGGCGATCTTCGTCGCGCCTACGTCGATTCCGACCGCGCCGCTCACGGCCGGTAGCTCGGGGCGACGGCCTCCATCGCCCTCACGAGGCGTGACCCGTAGTTGCGGTACTCGTGAGCGCATTCCCGCGGAAGGAAGCAAGCGTCCTCGGCCTCGAGCTCGAAAACGTACACCTCGCCCTCGAACCAGGCGCGCACGTGCAGCGACCCGTCCAGGGCGAACAGGACCTCCTGCCCGCCGTGGGAATGGATCGACGCCGCCTGCCCTGCACCGATCTCGATCCGGCTCACCGTGAGGTCCGGGGAGCTCCGCAGTGTTCCGGCGAGCACTCCGAGGTCGCGGCGCCACAGCACGTCGCCCTCGCCGACAAGATGAAAGCTTCGCTCCCTCAGCGGCTCGTCGGGCCAGCTGCCGAGGAGGCGATCGTCGGCGTAGACAGCCTCTTCAAGATACGGGCGTGTCCGCGCATAGCTGCCAGAGGTGCCCGCGGCTGGCGGAGGGGCGAAGAACTCGAGGACCCGCAGGGGCTCGTCGCCGTGCGCGAAGGCGTGATGCCAGGTGTCCGGCCCGAACCAGACGCTGCGACCGGGACCAGCGAGCACGACCTCGCCGCTCTCCGGGTTGGCCAGCGCCATCTGACCGGTCAGGACCGTGAGTACCTCGTCCGCGCCGAACACGGTCCGATATTCCGGCGAGTGCCGGAACTCCCCGCCTGCCGGTAGTCCGAAGACCAGGCAGTGGATTTCATCCGTCGAGGCATAGATCCAGTCCGCAACCTCGCCGGAGATCGGATCTCCCCAGATGTGCCGCCGCGCATCGGCTGCGCGGATCAGCGTCGGCTCGTCGAAGGTCGGCCGGGGCGACGGCGCGTACCTCCGTCCGGCCGCGTCTGGGCGCGAGTCCCGATCGGTCATCAGACCAGTACGATACCAGTCAAGTTCCGGTCTGATACTGGTCTGCTCTGGGAACGCTTGGCGCTACGTGCCGGGCGCTCGGTACTGGACTTGCTCGGCCTTGCGCAGGGCGTCAGTCGTTTCGTCGACGGTCAGGAGGACTGTCGTTTCGAGCGAGCTCAGGGCACCGCCCCCACTGATCGCCAGCGCAACCGCGGCCATGGACACGTTGTCGGGGGCCTCCCAAAGGCTGTAACCGTCGTGTGCGCCGAAGGCGTACCAGAACCCGTGGAGCTTCCCACCGACCGACTCGATGTACGACTGAGCGGCCTTTCGACGGTCCTCTGGGTTACCGATCAGCCTGGCCCAAGTCTCCGGCGTGTAGCTGAACCTCGATAGATAGAGCGGCAACGGTCCTCCCTCTCGTTCGCCGACCCGCGCGAGTCGCGTGGCGTCGAGTATGACCCGCGCGCTCGCTGAGGTGCATGCGAGAGAGGACTTCTGGGCGCTGGCTAAGCGCCGTTGCGCCGGGCCTCAGCGAGGAGTTCTGCACCCTCGTTGATGTTCCGAACTGCTTCGGCCAGGCCGCGCCCGACGGCGCCGCGCCGGGCCGGCGGACCGCCGGAGGATCGCGCGGACGCGCGTGCCGGCAACTCACGGGGCGCGGACGATGGCGCCGTTACCTCGGCCGGGACGACCACGACGGTCGCCTCGAGCTTCAGGAGCTTGATGCCCAAGAGGCGCGCCAGGATCGACGCCTCGACCAGAAATCCGTCAGATGGGCGCCTCCTGCGGTCAGGAACCGCCGTCAGGACGACTGGAGCCGTCGCCCTGACGGCCCGGCGGGTGACGCTCGCTGAACGCTTCGAGTCGCTGGGACGCTCTCTCCACGACATCGATGATCTGCGCATACCGTTCACGCCCAGCCTTGGTGCCCAAGACGTACCCGGCGGCGAAGACCGCCACCGTCGTGAGTTTCACGAATCGTCCCTCGCCCCCTCCTTACGGCGCCGGAGCGACGAGATGCCGGCGCTCCCCGCCGTCAGGCCTGCCACGCCGGCGGCGATCAAGCCGGCCTTCAGCGCCTTGCCGGAGCCGCCTTTGGGCAGGCCCTTGATCCCGTCCGGGATGTCGTCGAGCGCGTCGTCGACCGCATCGAGGAGTCGCTCGAATTGGTTCTTCCTGTTGAAGAGTCGCATTCCGGGTCGGCTCCTTTACCGCTTGCTGCGAGACGCCTTGGCGATCGCGTCGACGAGCTCGGCCTTGCTCATGTTCGTCCGTCCCTCGATACCGATGCTCGCCGCAAGATCGACGAGCTCGGGCTTGTTGTACGACTCCAGACCGCCGTTGACTGGATTGCGCTGGAGTTCCCGCGCTGTGTGCTTCGCGGTCGCCCTTGAGTGGTCGCGTATTTCCTCCGCAGCGGTGATCTGGGCCTCCGCGTCGCTCGCCTGCTGCTCGGCTTCGTCGGCCAGCTGTTGCGCCTGGCGCTGTGCGTCCTCGGCGGCCGCACGCGCTGCTTCGGCGGCCTCCTCCGCCAGCCGCCTCGCATCGGCGAGCTTCTCGGTGGCTTCCTCGACGAGCTCCTCGGCCCGCTGTTGGGCTTCCTGGGCCTCGCCCTGAGCGTCCTCGATCTCCTCGTCAACTTCCTCCTGAACCTCTTGCTGCCGCTCCTCGGCATCCGCCTCGGCGGCTTGCCGTTCACGCGCCACGGCCTCGTCGGCGGCCCTCTGGGCTTCGGCCACCCGCTGCTTGACCATCCGGCCGGTCTCCCGCTCCACGTCGGCTATCCGGGCGCGCCCCTCTTCGTTCACCCGCCGGGCCTGATCCGACAGATCCTTGGACTCCTCCGCGGCCTCCAGAGCGCGTTCCTCGGCGTCCCGAGCGCGGTCCGCGGCATCGCGTGCGCGCTTCATCCGGATCTCGACCGAGTCTCCGCCGCCGGGGGCGGCGTCGACCACGGCCGCGCTGAACTTCCGCCGGCGGTCGCGAGCGCCCGCCCTGGCGGAATCGGCCGCGGTCCCGGCGGCGCCCACTGGTTCGCGAACTCGGGAAACCAGCCAAGCCGCGTTGGACGGCATCTCCTTGAGACCCGACCGCATTCGCTCCGACAACGACATCATTCACACCTTCCCTGGCAAAATTAGACAGCAACGAGTCTAGATGAGACATTCGCGTCTCGTCAAGCGAGAGCGTAGACTAGCACCAAGACGATGATGTCCGCACCAGCCCCCAGACAGGCGTTGCAGCAGCGTGTCGCTGACGCGATCCTCGATGGAGCGGCCAGGACCTTCGCCCTGCAGGGCGAGGAGGCGAGCATGAACGACATCGCCGCCGCGGCTGGCGTGGCGCGGGCCACGGTGTACCGCTACTTCCCCAGCCGGCAGGCCCTGTTCGACGAGCTGGCGCAGGCCGCCGTCGACGACGCCGCTTCCCGGCTGGCGTCGGCCAGGATCGACGAGGTGGCGCCGGAGGAGGGCGTCGTTCGTGCCGTGCGCGCCCTCGTCGACGTTGGCGACTCCTTCGTGCTCTTGGCGCGCCAGCGGGTGCGCGCCGACAGCGAGCGGTTCGAGGTCAGGCTCGGCCGGCCGCTTCGGGAGCTGTTCGAGCGCGGTCAGGCCGATGGAGACATTCGCCATGACATCGCTAGCGCTCGCCTGACCGAGTCGCTAATCGGGCTGATCGTCGGGGTGCGCATGTCCACTCCGCCCCTGGGAAAGGAAGACCAGATCGCCACGATCACCGGCCTCTTCCTCGACGGAGCCCGTGCTCGCGGCCCACGACGATGAGCCACGCCAACGCCAGACTCGAGGAGAGGGAGATGCACCAAGAGCCCGCCGGACCGGCTTCCGACGAGGAACGCCAGCAGCGCACGGACGACCAAGCGGCCGAACGCTCCGAGCGCTCCAGCTCACTCCTGCACGAGCTGGTGGCCTACCTGCGTGACAACCGCACCGAGCTCAGGGAGGAATGGGCCCGGCGCATCAGCGAGGCGGAGCTCCTGGGCGTGATGTCGGACGAGGAGGTCTTCTCCGAGGCGACCGAGGTCTACGACAACTACGTGGATGCGCTGGAGACGGGCAGCGTCGAGACCCTGCAGACGTACGCACAAGAGCTGTCGGAGAGAATCATCCCGCGGGGCGTGGAGACCCACGAGGTGCTCGGCATCGTGCTGCTCCTGCGAGACGTGCTGGCACGCTCGTTGTTCGCGAAGTACCAGGACGATCTGGAGCTTCTGAATCGCATCCTGGACGAGTACGAGCCCGCCGCCAATCGGATCGCGGTGACCGTCGGGGTGAGCTTCGTCGAGGAGCGCGAGCGGGTCATCAGCGACCAGCAGGAGTCACTGCGCGAGTTGTCCACGCCGGTCCTCCAGCTTCGAGAACGCCTGCTCCTCCTGCCGATCATCGGCGTCCTCGACTCGTCGCGTGCTCGCCAGCTCACCGAGCAGCTCCTGGGGGCGATTCAGGAGAAGCGCGCCCGGGTCGTGGTGATCGACATCACCGGGGTCGCCACGATCGATCGCACGGTCGCCAACCACCTCGTTCAGACCGTCGAGGCGTCCCGGCTCATGGGCGCGAGCACAATCCTCACCGGCCTCTCCTCGGAGATTGCCCAGACGCTGGTGGACCTCGGCGTCGACCTCTCCATGATGCGGACGGTCGGCGACCTTCAAGGAGGGCTCGAGGAGGCCGAGCGCCTGGCCGGCTATCGGGACGCCGAAACCAACGACCAGGCCGCTGACCTCGAAGCCTAGGCAGGCGCTCCGATGGCGGTAGCGATCCTGCGCGAGGGCGACTTCCTGATCGCGTCGATCCAGTCTGACCTCTCGGACACCGAGGTCGTTGAGCTCCGCAACGAGCTCACCGAACTGGTGGGGACGTATCGCGCGCGGGGAATCGTCATCGACGTGGCCGCGCTCGCCGTGATCGACTCCTTCGTCGCCCGCGCCTTGCGCTCGATCGTCCTGACCGCGAGGTTGCGCGGCGCCGAGACCGTCATCGTCGGCATCCAGCCGGACGTGGCGATCGCGATGGTCCATTTCCGCTTGAACCTGGAGCCGCTGCGCGTCGCCTTGGACCTGGACGAGGCACGGCTGCTGCTGGATCGCCTGACGCGGGGGGACACCGAGGATGGGCGGTGAGGTGCGTGTCGCCCTCCGCACCGACGCGGATCTGGTGAACGCCAGGGCCGAGGGCCGCGCCATGGCCGAGGAGCTCGGGTTTCCCCGTCCCGATCCCACCCTGATCGCCACCGCCATCTCGGAGGTGGCACGCAATATCGTCAGGCACGTCGGCCGCGGCGAGATCATCCTTCGGCCTCTCCAGGAGGCCGACCGCTACGGCCTCGCCGTGGTAGCCCGTGACGAAGGACCGGGCATCCGTGACGTCGAGGCGGCGCTTCGCGACGACTACAGCGGCATGGGCGGGCTCGGTCTCGGCCTGCCCGGCGCCCGGCGCCTCATGGACGAGTTCGTCATCGAGTCCAGCGCGGACTCGGGCACGACCGTGACGATGAAGAAATGGAGGGTCCGTGACGAACTCGCGCGCCTCCGCGAGGAGCGCCGCCGGCGTGCCTGACCGCGCGGCCCGGCAGCCAGTCGATTGGGGCGTGTCAACCAGGTGTCGACGCGGCGAAACTCTCAGCGGGGACCTCGCGATCGTCAAGCTCCTGCCCGACGGCGCTCTTGTCGCGGCGGTCGACGGCCTGGGGCACGGTGGCGAGGCTGCCCGCGCCGCGCGGACCGCCGAGCGGGTGGTGCGCGAGAGCCCCGGCCGCGACCTCGTGTCCCTGGTCGAGCGCAGCCACAAGGCCATGAGCGAGACCCGCGGGGCAGCCATCAGCCTGGCGTTCGTCTCGGCTTCCGAGGGCAGGATGTGCTGGCTCGGCGTCGGCAACGTGGAGGGGCGCGTTCTCAGCGGCGACCCTTACACGCGGAGCCCCAAGGGGTCACTCGCGCTATTCAACGGCGTTCCCGGGCACCAGCTGCCTTTCATGCAGATCGCCACGCTCGACCTCACGCCCGGCGATGTCCTGGTCCTGGCCACGGACGGGATCGCGGCCGGCTTCGCGGACTCGCTGGACGTCTCCGGTTCGGCTCAAGCGATCACTGACCGGATCATGGCCAGGCACTGGCGGGCCACCGACGACGCGCTCGTCGTGGCTGTGCGCTACCTCGGCCGGCGGCCGTGAGCGCAGGGGCACACACCGGCCCGGGATCCTTTGCGGCCGCCTACGCGTCCGCCTTTCGCGGCTATCTGCTCGACCCCGGCGAGCCCACGCTGCGCATCGCCTACGAGCTCGGGCGCGAGGCCGTCGGCCGGCAGCTGAGCGTGCTCGACCTGACCGTCGCCCACCATGAGGCGCTGATTGCGGCGCTCGCCGACGTCTCGGGCTCGGCGGAGGCCCAGAGGGTGGCGGGGGCGGCGGGGGATTTCTTTCTCGAGAGCCTGTCCTCGTACGAGATGGTCCAGCGGGGGTTCAGCGAGGCCCGCGAGACGGCCAGCCTCGAACGGCGCCAGACCGAGATGTCGCGCCAGCTGTCGACCTTCCTGGCCGACGCCTCGCTCGCCCTCGACGCCTCTGGCTCGCTCGAGGAGATGCTGCAGCTCGTGGCCGAGCAGGCGCGCGAGCTCGTGGGCGCCGACTGCTGCGTGGCGACGGTCGCTGTAGAGGGCCGGCCCCGGATCGCCGAAGCCGCCTCCTACGCTCAGGCCGACCGGCACTGGACGGGGCTCGTCCAGTGGCTCGACCTGTTCGCGATCTACCGGTTGATCCGCGCGAGCGGCGGCTCGGTGAGAATCGCCGGCGAGCAGCTCGCCCGCCTCTCTCCACTGCGCACGGCGGCCAGCGATCGCCCGCTCCGAGGATGGCTCGCCGCATCGCTGACCGCTCTCGACGGCAGCGAGCTCGGTGCCATCCAGCTCTTCGACAAGCAAGTCGGAAACTTCACCTCGGACGACGAGGCCGCCCTCGTCCA
This sequence comes from uncultured Thermoleophilaceae bacterium, assembly GCA_963751835.1. Taxonomy (GTDB): domain Bacteria; phylum Actinomycetota; class Thermoleophilia; order Solirubrobacterales; family Thermoleophilaceae; genus JACVRW01. Next base: position 79,645 of record CAVVWD010000036.1, read on the forward strand.
CCTCGCCCAGATGGCGTCGGCGGCCGTCGAGAGAGCACGCCTTTACCAGAAGCGCGGCGGGTGATCGCGTTCCTCTGCAGCGGACTTGGATGGGTTTGGACCGTCCTGCCGTGGGTACAAGCGCAAGCTGGCCCGGGACCCGCGCTCTCGCGCATCACGCACCGATGAATACCGGACCTCGCGTTCACTCCCCCGATCTCAACAAGGAAGTTGACCATCTTGACGAAGCAGCAGCAGAAGAAGGTTGTGCAGTACCTAAACGAGGCTCATGCCACCGAACTGGCGCTCGTGCGCGAGCTTCAGGCGCAGATCGCGATGACGCCAAAGGGCCGCTATCGCGAGGGGCTGGATAAGCATCTACAGGAGACCCGCAGTCATTCGCGGCGCATCGAGGAGCGGCTGGGAGAGCTTGGGCAGGGCAACAATCCAGTCCAGGTCGGTGTTGGTGTAGTTCAGGCTGTGGCCGGTCAGGCGCTTGCGCTCGCCAAGGCTCCGCTTAACGTGATCCGGGGATCTGGCGGGGAAGAGAAGGTGCTGAAGAACGCCAAGGACTCGTGTGCCGGCGAGGCGCTCGAGATCGCGACATACACTTCGCTCGCTCGGCTGGCCGGCGCGGTTGGTGACAGAAAGACGGAGCGTCTGGCCCGGTCGGTGCTGGAGGACGAGCAGCGGATGCTCGCCCAGGTGCTTAACGAGATCCCACGTCTGACCGACGCTATGGCGCGGGCCGAGTTCGACGGTGAGGGCTCATTCGAGGTGACCGAGACAGGCGCCGCCGACGCCGTGCGTGAGGTCGGCGGCAAGGCCAAGCGCACCGCGCGCCGGGGCGCGGGCCAGGCGAAGCGGACCGGCCGCCAAGCCCGCAAGGTGCCGGGGGCAGTGCGTGCCGAGGGCACGGTCAAGGGGGCGCTGGCGTCCGAGTCCGACCTGGCAATCCCGAACTACGATTCGCTCAGCGCGGACGACGTTCAGGACAAGCTCTCCGGGCTTTCCCAGGTCGACCTGGCCAAGGTCGCCGCCTACGAGCGGAAGAACCAGAACCGCTCGACGGTCACCAGCCGGATCGACTCGCTCCAAGCCGACGAGCCTTGGACCGGCTACGACGAGCTTGGCGTGGACGAGATACTCGCCGTGCTCGCCGAGGGCGACGAGCAGCGCGTCAAGGAGATACGCGCCTACGAGCGCAAGCACAAGGCTCGTACCGGCGTGCTCCAGGCAACCGAGCGAGAGCTCACCAGCGCGTAAGGAACATTCAGCCAAGGGAGGGGGCCGCCATGCGGTCCCCTCCTGCCACCGCCCCCGGCTGGAAAGGAACCAAAGATGGGCACGGCGACAAGGTTGGGACAGGCGGGCCTGCAGGGCTGGCGTGAGAAGGTGGCGGACGGGATAGCGGAGCCGGTCGCACAGCGCGCACCGCTGACCTCGGAGCAGGTGCGAGCCGTACTTGGGGCTGTCTTCTTCGTGCTCTCGGTGCTGTACGTCGTCAAGACGGTTACCGCGGCGACGCGCGAGACGCGCCAGAGTTGAGCTGGGCGACGCAGCTCTTCCCGCATCGGTGAGGCCGACGACGACGCCTTCAGCGAGGGAGCGGACCTCTAGCCGTTGCGCGCTGAGGGTGATCACGTGGAACGTGGCTCGGCGCTCTTCTCGCTTGGCCGAGCAGGCCGCCGCGCTTGCGAGTCGTGACCCTGACGTGGTGGCGCTTCAGGAGATCACCCACAGGACGCTTCCGCTCTGGCGGGTCGTGCTCGAGCGGCTCGGGCTTCCCCACGTGCGGGCATCACTTGACACCGCCGACCGCTCTCGCGCCCTTGGTTCGCGGCGCCGCACCGGCGTTCTGCTGGGATCGAGGTCCGCGCTTCGAGACGCCTCCACCACGCTGCCGGTTCCCTGGCCCGAGACCGCGGTGGCCGCGGTGGCCGCCTCCGCCCTTGGCCCCGTCGAAATTCACTGCCTCCACGTCCCCAACGCGGCAAATGGCCGCGTCAAGCCGCAGACGCTCGAGGCCGTGCGGGCGGGGCTGGACGTCGCGCCGCCCGTGGCGCGCGTGGTGTGCGGCGACCTCAATATTCCCCGTCGCGAGCTCGATAGCGGCGAGGTGGTCTCGTTCGCGAGAGACTCGCGCGGCCGCCTTCGCCCCGAGCGCGGAAGCGAATGGGACGAGGCCGAGCTGGCCGTCGTTCCCGGCCTGCGGGAGCTCGATTATCGGGACGCCTATCGCTCCCTGCACGGCTATGGATCACGCGAGCCGAGCTGGACCTGGCAGCGAATCTCGGGTCATGACGGCGGCTGGCGCCTCGACCACCTGTTCGCGTCGGCGGAATTGGAGCCGAGAGCGTGTGCCTACCACCACACCTGGCGCGACGAGGGTCTGAGCGACCACTCCGCGCTTGAGGCTGACGTGGTCCGAAGCGCGACTGATCCGTAGCGAGCGTTGAAGCGGTAGAAGCGCGACGCTCTGACCGCCTGATCGCGGCTTCGTTCGGGGTCCAGCGCGTCGAGCGGCCCCGCGCCGCTGCTGCCGTGGTCGTGCGGGTCCTTGCAAGGGCTTTTGGAGGCATGGGCGAAACCCCGGGAGGGTCGCCGGTTTCTTGCCTTGCGCGGCCATCAGAAACGAATGAGGAGGTAGTGCCATGTTGAGACGGCTGAATCGCTTCGGGGATGGGCAAGACGGCAAGGTCAAATGGGTGCTTGCAACGGGCGTTGTGCTCGCGCTCGTGATCTCGCCCTTCGCTGTCGCTCAGACGAGCGGTTTGGTCGGCGGCAAGCGCAACCCGGCGCGCGGAGCGTTCAGCTCCGAGACCCAGGTGATCGCGAAGAACTCGACCTGGGGGATGCGCTACTCCAACCGGGCCGTGGGCGGCGGAGGTGGCTTGCTGTTTGGTTGCCGCTCCGAACCTGGTGGCACCCCGCAAAAGCACTATCCGTGCGCGCGTTCGAGGAATGTCGCCAACGGTCTCGCGTTCGAGTTCCTGACCGCCGGATCAGTCGTGGGGACGATCACCGCGGGACGCGGCGGTGACAACACCAAGCCGTTCACGACGAACGCCACCGGCGTGGCTACTGGCCTGAATGCCGAGCGGGTCGGCTCCCAGACCCCCGCTCAGCTGACCAGCGCCGCCGTTTCCGCGGTGCAGGGGACGCTCAGCTTCGCGCGGGTCTCGGCGGCTGGTACCAGCCTCGGAGCACGCGGCGTGAGCGGTATTTCGCATCCTTCGACCGGCACCTACAACGTGACGTTCCAAAACCCGGTCAACGCCTGCGCGCTCACGGCGACCCAGTCGGCGGCGGGCACCGATGTCGGCACCGTGGGCACCCAGTTGGGGCCGGACAACCGGACCGTCACGGTCACCACGCTCAGCTTGCTCCGCGGCAGCGCTCGCCGATCGCGCGTTCGACGTTACGGCGGTCTGCTAGCTCCTCAGATCCCTTCTGCCCACAACGGCCGGATGGCCGTTGTGGGCGCCGGGCTGAATCGCTGTCGAGGTGCTG
>CAVVWD010000037.1:0-39672 GCA_963751835.1 uncultured Thermoleophilaceae bacterium
CTCGCGCCTCATCACCTGGCAGCGCCTGGAGCGCGGCGACGACCCGCCGCACGCATACGCGGTCGAGAGCACCCGGAGCAAAGCCGACGCGATCGCGAAGGCCCAATCCCAAGGCCGGGTCTCCTCCCGCTTTGACGCGCGCGTCCTGCTCGGCCTGATCGTCCACCTCGCCGCGTTCTGGGCCACGAGCAACCCCGACGTCCTCGCGGTGATGAACACACCAGGCGCCAAGCCGCGCCGTCAGATCATCCAGGACGCTGTCGCAACACTCGTGGCATAGGAGCGCGCGAGCGACCTACCGCTTGCTTCGACCGTCGATTGCGCGGTCCGGTTAGGCTGCGGCCCGCCGTGGCTGGCCCCACGAACAAGCGCCTGGTCCTCGCCGCGATGATCTTCGCCGTTGCTATGACGTTCATCGATCAGACGATCGTCGCCATCGCGGTGCCGGAGTTGCAGAAGGACCTGTCGCTGTCGTCGACCGGGGTCCAGTGGATCGTCAACGGCTACCTGCTCTCGCTGTCGGCGCTGTTTGCATTCGGCGGGCGGCTGGCGGACATCGCCGGGCATCGGCGGATGGTGCTGATCGGAGTCGGGGGCTTCGCCGCGGCGTCGGCGCTGTGCGGAGCGACGCCCACCGGCGATCTCGCGGAGGCCTGGATGATCTCCTTCCGCGTGCTGCAGGGCGCCTTCGCCGCCTTGATGTTCCCGGCGGCGCTGGCAATCGTGGTCGCCGCGTTTCCGGTCGACGAGCGCGGCAAGGCGATGGCGATCTTCTTCGGCATCACGGGCGGCCTCACGGCCGTGGGCCCACTCGCCGGCGGCTACCTCACCGAAATCACGTGGCGGGCGATCTTCTGGGTGAACGTGCCCGTCGCGGTCATCGCGATCGTCCTGACAATCCTCTCCAGGCCGTCGAACGAGCGGCAACCCGGGGCGATCGACTGGCGCGGCACCGTCCTCGTGTCAGGCGGGATGGGCTTGGCCGTCCTCGGTCTGCAGCAGTCGAGCGTCTGGGGTTGGGACGATCCGGTCACCTGGCTCTGCATAGCCGCCGGCCTGCTCCTGCTGGTTGCCTTCGTCCTGTGGGAGCTGCGCGCCCCGGACCCGCTGATCCAGATCCGGATATTCAGGGACAGGGGCTTCAGCGTGGACAACGCGGTGTTGTTTCTGATGTCGGGGGCGTTCGTCCCGATGTTCTTCTTCGCCAGTCTCTACGCGCAGATCGCTCTCGGCCAGTCCGCTTCCGAGGCCGGCCTGACCCTCCTGATCTTCTTCGCCGGCTTCGCGACAGCGTCTCAGTTCGCCGGCAACATCTTCGACGCGCGAGGCGCCCGAACCGTGGTGGTACCGGGTGCGCTCGTCGCGGCGATCGGCTTTGCACTTTGGGCTTGGCGGATGCCGGATCAGGACCTGAACGACCAGTGGTACTTCATCGTCCTTGCGGGGATTGGGACGGGCTTCTTGCTCGGGCCCGCGGCCACGGACGCGGTCAATCGCGCCCCTCGGACGAGCTACGGCGAGGTCACGGGGATCACCCAAACCACGCGCAACTTCGGAGCCAGCCTCGGCCTCGCGCTGCTCGGCACCATCCTGGTGATCCAGAACAAGGCGAACATCGAGTCATCGCTGACTGCGGCCGGCGTGCCGAAAGCGCGTGCCGACCAGATCGCCGACGCGCTCAGCCACGCGGGCGGCGGTCGCTCGAGCGAGTACAGCGAGAGGGCGGGGCGGCGAGCCCAAGAGCTGTTCGACACCGTGCAGCACGACTTCGCGCTTTCGACGCGCTCGGTCTTCTACGTCATGGCGGGCTTCATGGCCCTCGCCTTCGTCGTGTCGCTGGTCGCGATGCCCGGCGGCCGTGCGGAGACCGTAACGCCCGAGGCCCGAACCGGCTGACTGCGTTAATCCCAGGGTCGTCCATTCGTCCAGACGAGTTGCCCGCGGAGGCTGCCGGGCCTACCTTGGCAACGTCTGGTTTGGGTTTGGGCCGCTTCCGCGCCGCCATGCCACTTCTAACCGAGGGCAAGGGTTCTACACGGGGCGGGGCGGCCCGTTCTCACCTCCCTATCGCGATGAGTATCCGGGCCCTGCCCCGGGTATCCGCGCGGCTGGATCGGTATTTGGGGATAGGGAGAGGAGTCAGAGACATGACCCAGCCGCACGGCACGGTTCCCGGGCGCGCGGACGCGGACTGACGCTCGCGGGTCACAGGGCGGCGGGCACGAGGGCGGCGGCTGCCACCACCACGCTGCCGCACCCCTAAGCTCGACAAAACGTGGAGGGGTGAGCGCGCGCCCCTCCGCGGCAGTCACAATCGAGGTCTGCGAGCGCAGTCCGAAATCGAGGCCCTGCGGCGAGCGAAGGAGCGCCTTGACCCACTCGCGCTCTACCCGGAGCGCGTCCGGATCGCCGGCGTGCGTATCCGGGTGGCGCCCTGGCTGTTCCGGATCCCCGGCTTCAGGCGCTTCAAGGGCTATGCCACCCGGCGCAACATCTGGCTCAAGCGGCCGGAGCTGGACGAGCGGCTCGTGACCCACGAGCTCTGTCATGTCTGGCAGCTCCAGCACGAGCCGCTTCGCGTGTGGCTCTCCTACGCGCGCCCCTCGACGTTCAGCTCCGACCGCACTGCCTACCGGGCGAACCGCTACGAAGCGGAGGCCATCCGGGCCGGTGGACTGGCCCGGCGCGGAACCCGTCGGGCGCCCTCCGGAGCGGGTCGCCCGTGTGCGGACGAAGGCCATCGGGTAGAACGTTCAAGCGAGCGCCGGACTTAGGAGGAGAGTTGGAAGCCACTACAAAGCCCTCGTCAGATCAGATCGAACGCGAGCTCGGTGAGCTGCTCGAGCAGGAGATCTTCGAGCCGCCCGCGGCGTTCGTCGAGAAGGCGCTCGTCTCGGACGAGTCCGTACACGAGGAGGCGGCGCGCGATCCCGAGGCGTGGTGGGCGCGCCAGGCCGAGGCGCTCGAATGGTTCGAGCGCTGGGACACGGTGCTCGACGAGTCGGAGGCACCGTTCTACAAGTGGTTCACGGGCGGCAAGCTGAACGCGTCGCACAACGCGCTCGACAGGCACGTCGAGGCCGGCCGCGGCGAGCGGGTGGCTTTCCACTGGCGGGGCGAGGAGGGAGAGGAGCGCGACGTCACCTACGCGGAGCTCCTGCGCGACGTGAAGCGGCTGGCGAACGTCCTGAAGCAGCGCGGCGTGGAACCCGGCGACGTTGTCGGGATCTACCTGCCGATGATCCCCGAGGTGGCGGTGGCGATGCTCGCCTGCGCGCGGATCGGGGCTCCGCACAACGTCGTCTTCGGCGGCTTCTCACCGGATGCGGTCAAGGAGCGCATGCAGTTCTCGGACGCCAAGGCGCTGATCACGGTCGACCAGGCGCGGCGCAAGGGCAAGGCGGCCGACATCAAGCCGGCCGTGGACGCGTTCCTCGACGAGCTGCCGACGATCGAGACCGTGGTCGTGGTGCGCAACACGGGGGCCGACGTCGCGATGACCGAAGGCCGCGACCTCTACTACGACGAGGCGATCGAGGGCGCCTCCGAGGACTGCCCGGCGGAGCCGCTCGACGCGGAGCACCCGCTATTCGTCCTCTACACGAGTGGGTCGACCGCGAAGCCGAAGGGCATCCAGCACACGACCGGCGGCTACCTGACCGGTGTGGCCTGGACCACCAAGCACGTGTTCGACCTCAAGCCGGACGAGGACGTGTGGTGGTGCTCGGCCGACGTCGGCTGGGTCACCGGCCACTCCTACATCGTCTACGGGCCGCTCGTGAACGGCGTGACCTCGGTGATGTACGAGGGCGCGCCCGACTACCCCGCGAAGGACATCTGGTGGGAGCTCTGTGCGCGCTACGGCGTGACCGTGTTCTACACGGCGCCGACGGCGATCAGGGCCTGCATGAAGTGGGGTGTCGAGGAACCGCAGAAACACGACCTCTCGAAACTGCGGCTGCTGGGGACCGTCGGCGAGCCGATCAACCCGAAGGCCTGGCTCTGGTACTGGAAGGTGATCGGTGGCGAGCGCTGTCCGATCGTCGACACCTGGTGGCAGACAGAGACCGGCCACATCATGATCTCGCCGCTGCCCGGCCTCACGGCCGCAAAGCCCGGCTCGGCCACCAAGCCCCTGCCCGGCATCGCGGCGACGGTGCTCGACGGGGACGGCAACGAGGTCGGGAACGGGGAACAGGGCCTGCTTGCGCTGCAGCGCCCCTGGCCGGGGATGCTGCGCACCCTCTACAAGGATCCGGAGCGCTTCAAGGAGACCTACTACTCGAAGTGGGACGTGGCCCGCTATTACGTCGGCGACGCGGCGCGCAAGGACGAGGACGGCTACATCTGGGTGATCGGCCGCGCCGACGACGCGGTGAACGTTTCCGGCCACCTGCTCTCGACGGCGGAGGTGGAGTCGGCGATCGTGTCGCACCCGAAGGTCGCCGAGGCCGCCGTGATCGGTATCAGCGACGAGGACACCGGTCAGGTGATCTGCGCCTTCGTGATCCTCGAGGGCGACCTCGAGGGCAGCGAGGACCTCGAGCAGGAGGTCCGCGAGCGCGTGGCTGGGCGAATCGGCAAGTTTGCCAGGCCCAAGCGGATTATCTGGACCGCCGATGTCCCGAAGACGCGCTCGGGCAAGATCATGCGTCGGCTGCTGCGCGACATCGCCGAGGGCCGCGAGCTCGGCGACGTGACGACCCTGCGCGAGCCGGGCGCGATGAAGGAGCTCGAGAAGAAGTTCGCGGGCGACGAGGCGTAGAAGCTGCGCGTCCTCGTAACCGGCAGCTCCGGGCATCTCGGCGAGGCGCTCGTCCGCGTCCTCGGCTCCGACGGCCATGACGTCGTTGGCCTCGACGTGCTCGAGTCGCCCTACACGAGCGCTGTCGGCTCGATCACCGATCGCGCGCTCGTCCGCGGCCTGGTGCGCGGGGCTGACGCGATCGTGCACGCCGCGACCCTCCACAAGCCGCACGTGGGCTCACACGACCGGCAGGCATTCGTGGACGCGAATGTCACCGGCACGCTCGTGCTGCTCGAGGAGGCGGTCGCGGCGGATGTGGGGACGTTCGTGTTCACGAGCACGACCAGCGCATTCGGCCGAGCGCTGAGCCCGCCGCCGGGCGCGCCGGCCGCCTGGATCACGGAGGACGTTGCCCCGGTCCCGCGGAACATCTATGGCGCCACGAAGACCGCGGCCGAGGACGTCTGCGAGCTCGTCCACCGCGATCACGGCCTGCCGTGCCTGATCCTGCGCACCTCGCGCTTCTTCCCCGAACCCGACGATCGCGACGACGTGCGCTCCGCCTACGAGGACGCCAACCTAAAGGTGAACGAGCTGCTGTACCGGCGCGTCGACATCGAGGACGTGGTGAGCGCGCACCGGCTCGCGCTCGAGCGGGCACCCGAGATCGGCTTCGGGCGCTACATCATCAGCGCGACCACGCCCTTCGGCCGCGACGACCTGGAGGGTTTGCGCACAGACGCGCCCGCCGTGGTCGCGCGCTACTTCCCGGACTACGAGGCGATCTACGAGAAGCGCGGCTGGAGGATGTTCCCGGGCATCGAGCGCGTCTATGTGAACGATCGCGCGCGCGAGGAGCTCGGCTGGAAGCCGCGCTGGGACTTCGGCCACGCGCTCGAGCGCGTGCGGGCCGGGGAGGAGGCCCGCAGCGCGCTGGCGGTGGCCGTCGGCGCCAAGGGCTACCACGCGGAGTCGACGGGGCCCTACACCGTGCGCTGAGCCGCCCCCGTAGGATCCGGGGATGCGCTACGTCATCACCGGAGGCTCCGGCTACATCGGGACTCGCTTGGTGGATCTGCTCTCGCGACGCGAGGACACCGAGCGGATCGTCATCTGCGACGTCGCTCCACCGCACGGCTACAAGCCGAAGACGGAGTACGAGCGCCTCGACGTGCGCGACCGCGCCGCCGTGCGCTCCGTGCTCGAGCGCAGCCGGGCCGACGTGCTCGTGCACCTCGCCTTCATCATCAACCCCTCGCACGACGAGCAGTTCATGTACGACGTGGACGTGAACGGCACGCACAACGTGCTCGAGGCGGCTGGAGACGCCGGAACGGGCCAGGTGCTCGTGACCACCTCCGCCACGGCGTACGGAGCCTTTCCCGACAACCCGGTGCCGCTGACCGAGGACGACCCCGTGCGCGGCGTGGCCGGCTTCTCATACGCGCGCGACAAGACCGAGTCCGACCGCCTCTGCCAGCTCTGGGCCAAGACCCATCCCGAGCGCGTGATGACGATCGTGCGCCCGTGCATCGTGTTCGGGCCCAACGTCGACAACTACATCGTCCGGCTCTGGACCAAACAACCGTTCGCGGTCGACGTGGGGACCCTGGACGAGCGGGTGCAGTTCGTGCACGAGGACGACCTGGTCGAGGCGATCACGGGTCTGCTGATCGGCCGCCACGCGGGCGCGTTCAACATCGCGGGCGCGGGCACGATGACGTTCCGCGAGTGCGCCGAGGTGCTGGGCATGCCGATCCGCAAGATGCCCTTGCGCGCCTACCGCGGCCTGGCGCGAGCCATGTGGGGCGCCCGGCTGTCGGAGTCGCCGCCCGGCAACATCGACTTCGCCCTGTACCCGTGGATCGTCTCCACCGACAAGCTCGAAAAGACGACAGGCTGGAGACCGGCCCACACGAGCCGCGAGACGTTCGAGGTCACGATGCGCGCACACGGCAAGCTCCCGCCCGAGCAGGCCCCCGCCACGACCGTGGGCGGCAACGGCATACCCGCCGAGACGCCCACGAGCGTCGCCTGACCAAAGCTATACTCGGCGCCCATCTCCCGGGCCGTTAGCTCAGCTGGGAGAGCGCCGGCTCGACAAGCCGGAGGTCGCTGGTTCGAGCCCAGCACGGCCCATCGAGAATTCCGCACGACTAGCGGGATTGCGGCGGATCGGGGGACGCCGGGGTCCTATTCGGGGTCCTATTTCTGCGGTCTGGGGGGCGAACTCTCCCGCCGGCGTCCTTCACCCCGTAGCGGCTCACCCTTGCCGTTGCGGGCGCGAGCGCGGCGGCCAAGCGCCGCACCGACGCCCCCGCCGAAAGGGCCACGAGCCTTCGTGCCGCCAGCCGGTCGCTCTCACGCCCGCGTCAGCGAAACGTCTGCGAAATGTCAGCGGGTGGTGCTCTGCTTCAGCGCAGCTCCTCCCCTCTGCCAGGAACTATCGGCTTCCTAGCGAGTAACGGAGAAATCGCAGCGTGTTACGACCCGGCGCGCCAGCCGTTGCGCCGCTTAGGAGGTCTCAATGTTGGGCAAGGTTCGGCCGCGACGGCCGTCGGCGGCGCTGGTTTTGGCGTTTCTCGCTCTCTGCGTAGCGTTGAGCGGTACGGCCGTTGGCCAGTCTGCCGTCACGTCCGCGCAGAAGCTGATCACCGGCAAGCAGATCAAGAACCGCTCCGTCACCGGCGCCGACATCAAGAGCAACTCGCTGACCAGCGCTGCCATCAAGGATGGATCGTTGCTGGGAGCGGATTTCAAGCTCGGGGAGCTGCCGCCAGGAGCGGCGGGCCCGAAGGGCGATGCGGGCCCGCAGGGCCCGGCCGGTCAGCAGGGTCAGCGCGGCGCGGAGGGTCAGCGCGGCCCCCAGGGTGAGCCCGGCCCGCCGGGCGAGCCCGGTGCGGACGGTGAGCCCGGCCTGCAGGGTGAGCGCGGCCTGCAGGGTGAGCGCGGCCTGCAGGGTGAGCGCGGCCTGCAGGGGTCCGCCGGACTGCCCGGACCGAAGGGCGACACAGGCGCGACTGGCGCGACCGGTTCCCAGGGGCCGCCGGGTCCGGTCAATCAGGTGGTCGGAGCGATTCAATCCAACTGCACGCTGCAAACCCCGATAGCAGGCGTAACCGTGACGGCCAACGGAACGAACGGCTGCACGATCAGATTCGCCGGGAGTCGTTTCACGAACACGCCGATTCTCATGTTGACGCCGATCAACGGTTCCGGTGGCAACCCGACTTCGATCTTCGAACAGTTCTCGAGCCCGAATTGGACTGCGAGCTACACGTTCGCATCGTCCCCACCCCCCATCGTCAACTTCATCGCCAGTCAGCTGAGTCAGTGACCGGCGCGAGGGTGCGGGGCCCGTGCGACCCCGCGCTCTCGCCGATCCAGGCCCAACACCAAGCGTCGCCATAGACCAAGCTGCGCGACTCCGCCGCACGCGTTCGAGGCCGCAGTCGGCCGGGCCTAGTCGACCCAGCCCCTCGTAATAGGTGGCGCAAGCTGCCACGTCATCATTCGCGTGCCCGCAAGCGCCGTCAGAAGCTCGGCCCGTTGGGAGCGGGATATCAGCCTCGACGCCGGCCCGTACGGCCGTGCACGCATCCAGAGTCGGAGCTACCGACGCCGCAGCGACATACCGAAGTCGAATAAGGAGCGGACCATCACGTTCACGCCGCCGATGCGGCAAGCTGTCGACTCGCTCCTAGAGATCCCCGGCTACTACCCGACCGGGTTCGTGTTCCGCAACCAGACCGGGGGCCAGCTCACCGAGCCGACGCTGACGGCGTACTGGAAAGAGGTCCGGGCGCGGTCGCGGGTGGACCGGGATTTCTACTCCTGCACGAAGCACTACGGGGTCTGGTTTATGAAGGTCCGGCTGAACCTGCCGGATGCCGTTATCGCGGCGCAGGCGGGCTGGTCCGAGCGTTCCGTCACGAAGACGGTCGAAACCTACGGCCACGCCACCGACGACCGGCGACTTGACGAGATCGACGCGGCATTTCAGACGCAGATCCAGACGCAGGACGCCTCAATCCCGCAGGGGGAGCGGAGTTGAACCAGTACGGCCCATCGAGATCCCGGCCCTGCATCCCGCTGGCTCATCCGTGCCGCAGTGGACTGTGCACAATGCCGCACAAGTTCGTGCAGGACGACGTGGTCGGGCCGCACGCCGCACGTGAGTATGCCGTCCGTGACGCAGCCACCGACCGGAGGCCTGATCGGCCCCCTGGCGGGCTGCTGCGCAGGACTGCAGGACCACTCACTGACCCAAGGAGGACTCGTGACCTTTCCCCGTCGTTTCCATCAGCTCGGTCTGCAATCGCTGGCATTGACACTGGCACTGGCTGCCTTCGTGGTGGCGCCGACGGCCGCTACGGCGTCCACAGGTCCGACCCCGCCGCCGCCCGGCAACTCGTGCGCGGCGCAGTGGCACGCCGCCTACGGCACCGAGGCCTCCGGCTCGTGCGTGGAGCAGGCCCTCGCCTCGCGCGGCACCGGCGCGCCCACCCAGCCCACAGCCGCGGTGGCCGACGCCTCGCGCGCCGATTCGCCCGACTCCGGCTTCGACTGGGGATCCGCGGCGATCGGCGCCGCCGTTGCCGCCTGCCTGTTCGCCGCCGGCACCCTCACGGCGATGGCACTCGACCGGCGCGGCCGCCTGCGCACCGCGAGCTGAAGACGCCGCGTCGTTATTGGAGGCCCCGCCACCCGGCGGGGCCTCTGTCGTGAGCTCGAGTTTCAGTCTTGACGTATATAAGCCAAGCTGCAAATATGTCTTCCGGTGGAGGCATTCGACATCCTCGGAGACCCGGTCCGGCGGCGGATCCTCGAGCTCCTCGCGCCGGGTGAGCGTGCCGCCGGGAATGTCGCCGGCGAGATCCAGGCGGAGTTCGGCCTGACACAGCCGGCCGTGTCGCGCCACCTGCGCATGCTTCGGGAGAGCGGCTTCGCGACCGTGCGTCCCGTCGGCACCCGCCGGCTGTACGCCCTCGACGCCGCGGGCCTGGAGGATGCCGAGGGCTGGCTGGCCGACCTACGAGCCCAGTGGAGCCGGCGCCTCGACGCGCTTGGCACCGAGCTGGCCCGCGGCAGGCGCCGCAACCCGACTGCTTAGAACCAGGAGGACGACCGAGCATGAACGACCTGATCGCCGAGCTCGAGCGCGTGCGCCGCTCCGTCGCGAGCGAGAACGCTCCTGACGGGCCCGTCCACGTCGTCGAGCTGCGGCGGACCTACGACGCGCCTGCAGAGGACGTGTGGGATGCCTGCACCAACCCGGAGCGCATCCCGCGCTGGTTTCTGCCCGATCAGCGGCGACCTGCGGCTCGGCGGACGGTTCCAATTGGAAGGCAACGCCGGAGGCGAGATCACCGAATGCGAGCCACCGCGCCGGCTCGCCGTCACCTGGGAGTTCGGCGGCGACGCCAGCCTCGTGACGCTCGATCTCGCCCCCGCAGGAGACGACGCCACGGAGCTCCTGCTGCGCCACGCCGTCGGCGACAACGACCACTGGGCGACCTATGGGCCGGGAGCGACCGGGGTCGGCTGGGACCTCGCGCTGCTGGGCCTCGCGCAGTACGTCCGCACCGGCGCCTTGAGCGTTGATCCCGAGACCTTCCAAACGAGCCCCGAGGCCGTCGCGTTCATGCGACGCAGCGCAGCGGACTGGGGAGCGGCCCACGCCGCGGCAGGAACGCGCGCCGAGATCGCGGACGAGGCCGCGGCTCGCACGAGCGCCGCCTACGCGCCCGAGACCACGCGCTTCGTAGCCCGCTACGCCCGCCAGTATCGCGGCCGGCGCCACTCAGTTGAAGAGCGTCCAACGCTGCGGGCCGAACGTGCAGCGCACCACGAGACCGCTCGGGCGGACGATCCTCGACCGTGCCCTGCACTGTGCCGGACGCTCGGGCGTGGGTGATCGTGCCGCGTACGACGGCGTGTTCTTCGAAGCGGCTGCCGAGATCCGCGTAGCGGCTCTTGGCGGTGCCGTTGAACGTACCGTTCCGCCGGATATAGATCGGCTCGAAGTTCTCCACGCCGGTGAGGACCCAGCCGAAGTAGCCGCGGTTGTTCGAGCAGCGCTCGCGAGCCACTGGGAAGGGCAGCTCCAGGGCGATGATCAGGCTCCGCGACGGGCTGACCCTCAGCCAGGCGCTCTGGAGACCTCTCAGTCCTCCGTAGGTATTGCCCGTGGCCGCACCCGGGGATTGGGCCGCCGCGCTGCCGAGGCTCCCGGTGACGGCGAGTGCGAGGGAGAGGACCGACGCAGTGAGACCGGTTCGAATGAGGGACATGGCTCGACGGTACGTCCGCATCTCGCCCGCACAAGACCACCAAGGTGGAGTCTTGCGCACCAGAGGCTGCTGGATTTGGCGATCCCGCGGGTCCGGGGTAGCCATACTCCCCGGAATGCACGCAGCAATCCATCCGCTCACACCGGGAGGCCCTGCGTATGCCATCGCGAAGCTCGGCGCGGTAGGCGGCCTGATCGCGCTGAGGGTGGCGATGTCCCGGCGCGCTCGTGGTCAGGAGGAGCCGGACAGCGAACCCAACCCGTCGTCCAAGCGTCCGGATAGGCCCCATCCTGTGAGCAGGCGGAAGGCTCATCGGCGCCGCCGGCGGCGCTAGGCGGCGGTCGGCGCGCAGCTTCTGAGGCCGGCGCGCGATACTTGCCGATGTGTCCGAGCGCGACGCGGACATGCTCCGGCGCGCCTTCGAGGTCTGGAACGAGTCCGGGCCGGAGGCCCTGGTCGAGCGCTTCTGGGCGGAGGATGCGGTTTACCGCGAAGGGCCGGGCTGGCCTGACGCGGGCGTCTTCAAGGGCCGGGCCGCCGCCCTCAAGCGCATGCAGAGCGTGGTCGAGCTGGTGGGGCCGATCGAGGTGAGCCTCGAGGAGCTGATCGATGCGGGTGAGGGCCGCTTCGTCGCCTGCGTCCGGATGGTCGGGGAGAGCGCGGCCAGCGATCCGCCGTACACGCAGTCCTTTGCGGTCGTGCAGCGCGTCGAGGACGGGCTCGTGAAAGAGGCGGACTACTACATGGACCGTGAACAGGCCCTGAAGGCGGTAGGGCTGTAGCGTCCGGCGAAATGCTCGCCCTGCTCTACGACGTGCACGGCAACCTGCCCGCCCTCGAGGCCGTGCTCGAGGACTGCCCGGCCGAGCGCTTCCTGCTCGGCGGCGACTACGCGGTCGCGGGTGGCTGGCCGCGCGAGACGGTGGAGCGGCTCGAGGAGCTCGACGGCGAGTGGATTCGCGGCAACACCGAGCGCTGGCTCGTCGACACCTCTGACGTGCCCGAGCCGATGCTCCCGGTGATCGAGCGCGCCCGTGAGGCGCTCGGCGAGGAGCTGGTGGAGCGCCTGGTGGCGCTGCCCGAGACGACCACGCGCGACGGCGTCCTCTACTGCCACGCCTCGCCCCGCTCAGACATGCGGAGCTTCGCGCCCGAGGATGAGGACTCCGACGACGAGCTCCTCGGGGGCGTCGACAGCGGCCGCGTGGTGTTCGGCCACACGCACATCCAGTTCGCGCGCACGACGGCCGAAGGCGTCGAGCTCGTCAACCCGGGCAGCGTCGGGTTGCCGTGGGACGGCGATCACCGGGCGGCATACGCGCTGGTGCACGACGACGGGAGAGTCGAGCGGCGCCGGGTCGAGTACGACTGGCGGGTCTCGGCCGAGGCCGCTCGCGAGCGAGCCGGCGACCTGCCTGCGAGGCGCCTCGAACAGGCCCGCTTCGATCCAGTCTGATGCTACCTTCCGCGACTCGTGCGGCTCCCGAGCGCGCTCGTCCCACGTGATCGCGAGTTCTTCGACCTCTTCGAGGAGGCCGGTGGGAACATCCTGCGCGCGGCTGGCCTGCTCGAGGAGATGCTCGCCGACTTCCCGGAGCGCAACGAGCTTGCCCGCGACATCCTGATCTGCGAGCAGGATGGCGACCGCATCACGCACGACATCCTCCAGCGTCTCAACCAGACGTTCGTCACCCCGATAGACCGCGAGGACATCCACGAGCTGTCATCCGCGCTCGACGACGTCGTCGACTACACCGAGGAGGTGGCGGACTACCTCGGCATCTACAAGATCGAGGCCCCGATGGCTCAGGCCCAGGACCTGGCCAAGGTGCTCCACGCCGCGGCCCGTCAGATCGCGGAGGCGATGCCGCGGCTGCGCGGCTTCAAGGACATCAGCCGGCACACGGTCGAGATCAACCGCCTGGAGAACGACGGCGACCGCATCGTGCGCGAGGCCATCGCGTCGCTGTTCGGGACCGGGATCGACCCGATGGTCGTCATCCGCTGGAAGGACATATTCGAGCGCCTCGAGGAGGCCATCGACGCGACCGAGCACGTGGCGAACATCCTCGAGGGCATCGTGATCAAGAACTCGTAGCGGGGTCGCTTGCGGGCGGGGTAGCGGTAACTCATGGAGACCGACGTCATCGTCGTGATCGTCGTGGTGACCGCGCTCGCCTTCGACTTCACGAACGGGTTCCACGACACAGCGAACGTGGTGGCCACGTCGATCTCGACACGGGCGATGTCACCGCGCATCGCCGTCGGCTATGCCGCGGTGCTGAACTTCGCCGGAGCGTTCATCTCGCTCGAGGTGGCGGCCACGATCGCAAACGACGTGGTGGACCCGGCCGCGGTGGGCCTGCTCGCGGTGTTCGGCGGGCTCGTTGGCGCGATCGCGTGGAACCTGATCACCTGGTACTTCGGCCTGCCCTCGAGCTCGTCGCACGCCCTGATCGGCGGGATGGTCGGCGCCGTGCTGGTGGCCGACGGCGCCTCGGCGGTCTCGTTCGACGAGGGCATCCTCGGCAAGGTGCTGATCCCCGCCGTCGTCGCGCCCATCCTCGCCTTCGTGGTTGCCGGCGCGGCGATCGTCGCTCTCTACCGGATCGTCGGCCGACTGCATCCGGGCCCCGTGACGTCCGGCTTTCGGCTCGGCCAGGTGATCTCGGGCGGGATGCTCGCGCTCGCGCACGGCACGAACGACGCCCAGAAGACGATGGGAGTAATCACGCTCGCGCTCGTGGCCAACGGGACCATCGCGCAGGACGACTTCCACGTTCCAAGCTGGGTGGTGGTGGCCGCCGCGACCGCCATTGCTCTGGGGACCTACGCAGGCGGCTGGCGCATCATCAAGACGATGGGCAGCCGCATCCACAAGATGGACTCGGCGCAGGGCTTCGCGGCCCAGGGCGCCGGCGCGGTCGTGATCCTCGCCGCCTCGAAGGTCGGTTTCCCGCTCTCCACAACGCACACGATCTCGGGCGCCGTGATCGGCTCGGGCGCCGCCAAGCGCCTCTCCGCCGTGCGCTGGGGGGTGGCCGGCAACATCATCGTCGCCTGGGTCCTCACCCTTCCGGCCGCGGCCGTGTTCGGCGCGCTCACCTACAGCGTCACGCGCCTGTTCGGCACGGGCGCCGCCGGGCCGCTGATCGTGCTGGGCCTCATCGTCGCCGCGAGCGCCCTCCTGTTCGTCCGCCGGGCCCAGCAGCGGGCTCCCGGCCAGGTGCCGAGCGCCGCGGAGGCCTCGGGGTGATCGCGTCGATCGTCGACACCGGCGACCTCCTCGAGGTGATCTGGGTCTCGTTGGCCGCGGGCATCGGGGTCACCGCGGTCTACGGGCTCGCCATCTTCGGCGCCGCTCGTGCGATCGACCTCGGTCGCGCGGGCCGCTCCGGGGCGGCGACGCTGTTCGGAGCTCTGGGCGTGGTCGCGATGGCGGCCGTGGTCGCCGCCGTCGTGCTCGGCATCGTCGTGCTTGCCGAGTAGGACGGAGCCTGTCTGAGAACCTCTCGCGGCCTCAGGCCACCGTCTCATGGCGCCCTGCGCCACCCGCGATGCTCGCCGATGCTTCCGGCATCGACTGCGCTCGCGTGCGACGCAGGGCGCCATGATCCGGCGTCCTGAGGACCACGATCGGGTTCTCAGACAGGCTCTCAGGCTGCGACCAGCGCCGCCAGCCGCTCGACCTCCTCCTCGCTGTTCCAGGCCCCGACCGAGACGCGCACGTAGGCGGTTTCTGGCAGGTGGCGCAGCGCGAACCGGTCGGCGGCCAGCCGCTCCACCAGGGCGGGCGGGTCAGGGGCCTCGAACGAGACAAGCGTCGAACGGCCGCGTGGCGACACGACGATGCCCCGGCCGGCGAGCCGGGAGGCGAACGAGGCGGCCAGTTCGATGGCGCGCTCCTGCACGGCGCCGATGCCGGGCCCCTCGAGGACGTCAAGCGCCGCGTGCGCCCACTCGAGGTGGTGATGAGCGGGATAGCCGGTGCCGAGCCGCCGCGCGTCCGGCTGGAGCGGCGAGCCGAGCGGGTCGTGGGGGTCCTCGACGGCGTGGTAGCCGGACCAGGGCGCGCGTAGTTCCTCGATCCGCTCCGCGCGTGCGTACAGATAGCCGAGGCCGTTCGGGCCGCAGAGCCACTTCTGGCCGGAGGCGGCGTAGAAATCGCAGCCGAGCTTGCGGACGTCGACCGGCACTGCGCCGAGGCCCTGGGCGCCGTCCAGCAGGACGGGCGTCCCCGTTGCCGCGAGGGCGGCGGCGTCGACCACCTTCCCGGTGATCCACGAGACGTGCGAGCACACCACCATGCGCGTGCCGGGCCGGACCGCGGACGCGAGCCCGTCGAACGGCACGACCCGCACGCGCACGTCGTGGGCGGCGCGCGCCGCCGCCAGCGGTCCGAGCACGCCCGGGTGCTCCTCGTCGGATGTGAGCAGCTCGTCGCCGGCGCGCAGGTCGACGGCATGTAGCACGGCGTTCACGCCATCGGTGGTTGAGCCGTTCAGCGCCACCTCGGCCGCGTCAGCGCCGATCAGCCCGGCGATCCGGGCGCGCAGGACGTCGGCCCGCTCGATCAGCTCCTCGAAGAACTCGGTGCTGCTGCGGCCCTCCTCGGCCTGGCGGCGCAGGGACGCCTCGGCGGCCACGATGGCCCGCCGCGGCACCGGCCCGTTGGTGCCGGCGTTCAGGTACGCGAGCCGCTCGAACACCGGGAACTCCGCGCGGAGGTCGTGCATGGCGGCGGGAGACTAGTGCCCCGAGTCGGGGGCACTAGTCTCACGCCACCATGATCATCGAGCGCTCCATGCACCCCGACTGGTTGTCGAACACGTATCTGGTGGCAGACCGGGAGGGGGGTACCGGCGTGGTGATCGACGCGGGCGGCCCGTCACGGCCGCTGCTCGACGCGGCTGAGCGGCTCGGGCTCGACGTACGGCTACTGCTCCTCACCCACCATCACCACGACCACGTGGCCGAGGCCGACGCCTGGCGGCAGCGGCACGGGGTGGAGACGCTCGCGCACCCACTCGAGGCCGAGCTGCTGACGGGAGTCGATCGCACGATCGAGCCCGGCGAACCTGTGCAGGCGGGCGAGCTCGAGATCGGCTCGCTGCACACGCCGGGCCACACCGCAGGGATGCTCAACTTCGTGGTCAACGAGCAGGACGTCTTCACGGGCGACACGCTCTTCCGGGGCTCGGTGGGGGGCGTGCGCGCGCCCGGCTCCACGAGTTTCGAGGACCTGCGCCACTCGATCATGGAAGTGCTGATGAAGCTGCCCCCGGACACCCGCCTGCACCCCGGGCACACCGACCCGACGACCGTGGGAGAGGAGTGGGAGTCGAACGCCTTCGTGCGGCTGTGGCGCGGCCTCGACGAGGAGGGCGACGATCCCTGCCGGGTAGAGGATCAGGAGGCGACGCTCGTGCTGTGGGCACCGGACTACGACGGCGGCCACAAGGCCTGGGTGCGCTGGCCGGACGGGCGCGACGACATCGTGCCGGGCAGCCGCGTGAGCCGGTGAGCGATGCCCGCCGGGCGCTGCTCGGCTCCCTGATCGACCACGCCCCGCTGTTCCCGCCGGCCAGCATGGACATGGAGGAGGCGGTGGCCGAGGACCGGCTCGCGCGCCGAGACCCCAACGCCTGGATGATCGCCCGCTTCGTCTGCCCTGCGTCACGCCTCGGCGAGCTCGAGGACGCGCTCGGCGGCTGGGGCGACGCCCCGCAGCTCAGCGTCGTTCTCGACGGCGTGGCGGCCGGGGACGAGCCCAGCTGGACCGAGGCGCTCGAGGCCGAAGCACACGACCTGGCCGACGCGGCGCGCGCGGGCGCTCCCGTGGCCGCGGTGGAGCTGCGCCTGCCCTCGCCGCGCCCGGGCTCCGCGGCGCTGATCGCGGCCCAGGCTGCGCTCCGGCCGCTGAGGGCCGAGGTCTACCTCGAGCTGCTGCCGGGCGAGCGCTGGCGCGACACACTGCCCGCCACGATCGGCGCCGCCGCCGCGATCGGCGCGCGCGCCAAGCTGCGCAGCGGCGGCGAGACGGCGGCCGCGTTCCCGCCCGTCGAGCAGGTCGCCCTCGTGCTCGCCGCGTGCCGCGACACGGGCGTCGTGCTGAAGGCCACGGCCGGCCTCCACCATCCCGTGCGCCACATCGACGAGGCCACCGGCACGCACATGCACGGCTTCCTCAACCTGCTCGCCGCCGCGTCCTTTGCCGCTGCCCACAACCTGCGCGCCGGCGGGCTGGAGCGGGTGCTCGCCGAAGAGGACCCGCAGGCGTTCGAGGTCGGCGCCGACTTCATCCGCGTCGGGCGGCAGCGCGCCTCCGCGGACGAGATCGAGGCCGCACGCAGGCACCTGTTCGCCTCCTACGGAAGCTGCAGCTGGCGCGAGCCCGTGGAGGACCTCCAGGCGATGGGGGTGCTCGCGTGACCCTCGCCTACGGGGTGCTCGCGGGCGGCGGCGTGTGCGCTCGCGTGGACGGCCGCGTGCTCGATCTGAGCGAGCTCGACGAGGTGCTCGACGCCGCCTCGCTCAACGCCTTCATGGCCCGCGGGCCGGAGTTCAGGCTCGAGGTCGCCGCGCGCGTCGAGGAGGAGGGGCGGCCGCTCGAGGGCGCCGAGCTGTCGATGCCGTTCGAGGTCGCCGACTACGTGGACTTCTTCTCCTCGATCCACCACGCTCGCAACCTCGGGCGGATGTTCCGCCCCGACGGCGATCCGCTGATGCCGAACTGGCGCCACCTGCCGGTCGGCTACCACGGTCGGGCCGGCACCGTGGTGCCCACGGGCAGCGCCGTCGTGCGCCCGTCTGGCCAGCGCCCCGGCGCCATCTTCGGGCGGAGCGAGCGGCTCGACATCGAGCTCGAGGCGGGCTTCGTGATCGGCACCCCCAGCACCCTCGGTGAGCCCGTGCCGATCGAGCGGGCTCTCGACCACGTGTTCGGGATGGTGCTCGTGAACGACTGGTCCGCGCGCGACATCCAGGCGTGGGAGTACCAGCCGCTCGGGCCCTTCCTCGGCAAGTCGTTTGCGACCTCGGTGAGCGCCTGGGTGGTCCCGGTCGAGGAGCTGCTCGACCGGCGCGTGGCGGCCGAGCGCCAGGAGCCCGAGCCGCTGCCGTACCTCCGCGAGCAGCCCTGGGCATTCGACATCCCGCTCGAGGTCGAGCTCAACGGAACCGTGATCGCGCACTCGAACACGCGGCACCTGTACTGGTCCGTGAGCCAGCAGATCGCCCACCTCACGGTGAACGGCGCGAGCCTGCGCACGGGCGACCTGCTCGCCACCGGGACGATCTCGGGTCCCGAGCCCGACGAGCGCGGCAGCCTGATCGAATTGAGCTGGAACGGCGCCGAACCGCTCGAGCTCCCGGGCGGGGCAACGCGCAGCTTCCTCGAGGACGGCGACGAGGTGGTGCTGCGCGGCGAGCCGCTCGGCGAGGTCCGCGGCAGGATCGAGCCGGCCGTGGGTCGGTGAGCGCGCTCGCCGCTAGTAGCTTGCTGGGGGCATGAGCGACTACGACCAGCCGATCCTGCCGGGTGCCGGGGCGAGCGATTACGAACGCTACCTGCGTACCGACGAGCTGCTCGCTCTACAGAAGACGCCGGAAGAGCAGGCCCATCGCGACGAACTCCTCTTCCAGACCGTGCATCAGTCGTCGGAGCTGTGGCTGAAGCTCGCGATCGCCGAGGTGGGGGAGGGAACCGAACGGGTCGAGCAGGGCGATCTCCCCGCCGCGCTGCGCGTGCTGCGCCGGGCCAATCTGTGCCTGAGCCTGATCACCTCGCAGCTCGACATGCTCGAGCACATCTCGCCGTGGGAGTACCACGAGGTGCGCAGGGTGCTGGGCCACGGCAGCGGCTTCGACTCCCCGGCTTCGAGGGGTGCGGGAGATACGCCCGTCTGTTGGCGCGTTCCGGAAGGCCTCGACCGCGCCGGTCCCCTGGTGGAGCTATACCAGCACGCCGCGACCATGAGGACCTCTATCAGCTTGCCGAGCAGCTGATCGAGTGGGACGAGCGTGTCAACGTCTGGCGCTACCGTCACTACAAGGTGATCACGCGCGTGATCGGCGCGAATGTCGTCGGAACGCAGGGGACCCCCGTCGAGGTGCTCGGCCGGCTGATCCAGCAGAGCTTTGTCCCGGAGCTCTGGGAGGCGCGCGACCGGCTCACTGAGCTCTCGGACCAGCCACCCGGAGAGGGCTCCCCGGGCCACGGCTCCGGACGCTAGGGCGCGTGGCCGCGTTCGACGTGGAGGCGGTTAGGCGCCGCTACTCCTCACTTGGCGACGACTTCCGTTTCTTCGACGCTCCCGGCGGGTCGCAGGTGCCGGACGAGGTCGGCGAAGCCATGGCCCGCGCGCTTCGGGACGCGAGCGGCAATCTTGGCGCCCCGTACGAGACGGGACGCCGAGTTGCGGGCATCCTCACGGACGCCAAGGCCGCCGCCGCGCGCTGGCTCGGCTGCGACCCGGGCGAAGTGGTCTTCGGAGCGAACATGACGACGCTCAACTTCGCGCTCGCCCGCACGCTCGCGCGCGACCTGCGCCCCGGCGACGAGATCGTCGTGACGAGGCTCGACCACGATGGAGGCGTGGCCCCCTGGGTCGAGCTGGGGGCGGACCTCGGTCTCGAAATCCGGCACGTGGATCTCATCGACGACCTCACGCTCGACTACGCGGACCTCGAGCGGAAGCTCTCCGGGCGGACTCGGGTGGTGGCGTTTGCGTGGGCCTCGAACGCCGTCGGTGCCGTCACGGACGCGGCGCGCGTCTGCTCGCTCGCGCACGAGGCCGGCGCGCTCGGGTGGATCGACGCCGTGCACTACGCGGCCCACGAGCCGGTCGACGTGCGGGCGATCGGCGCCGACCTGCTGCTCTGCTCCGCCTACAAGTGGTGCGGCCCGCACCTGGGGATGGCCTATGTGCGCCCCGAGGCGGTCGAGCACTGGCGCCCGTTCAAGGCGCGGCCGTCCCCGAGCAGCCCGATCGGGCGTCGCTTCGAGACCGGCACCCCTCCCTTCGAGCTGCTCGCCGGCCTGACCGCGACGGTCGAGTACATGGAGTCGATCGGCGGGTTCGAGGCGATCGTCCCGTTCGAGCGGGAGCTCTGCGAGCGCTTCCTCAGGGGCCTGCCCGACGGCGTCGAGCTCTACGGGCCGGCGACCGAGCGCGACCGGGTGCCGACCTTCCTGGTCAATGTGGCGGGGGTGGCCGCCCGCGACGTCGCGGAGCGGCTCGCCGCACGTGGCTACGGCGTGTGGCACCACGACAGCTGGTACTCGCTTGGCCTCAGGCCGCTGCTGCCCTACGAGGACGAGGCCGTGCGCATCGGCCTGTTCCACTACAACACCGCTGAGGAGGTCGACGGGCTGCTGACCGAGCTCGCCGAGCTGGCGCGCTGAGCAACCCGGTCGGTAGCGTCTCGGGACAGATGAGGGTCACGCTTCCCGACGGCTCGCCGCTCGAGCTCCCGGACGGCGCCACCGGCGCCGATGCGGCCCGCGCGATCGGCGAGGGGCTCGCCCGCGCGGCACTGGGCGTGCGCCAGAACGGCGACCTGCGCGACCTCGACGCCCCGCTCGAAGAGGGCCCCGTGGAGATCGTGACCTCCAGGGACCCCGACGCGCTCTGGCTGATCCGCCACGACGCCGCCCACGTGCTCGCCACCGCGGTGCTCGAGCTCTACCCAGGTGTGAAGATCTCGATCGGCCCGCCGATCGACGACGGCTTCTACTACGACTTCGAGTTCCCAGACGGGCAGAAGCTCACCGAGGAGGACTTCGAGCGAGTCGAGGCCAAGATGCGCGAGCACATCAAGGCCGACGAGCACTTCGAGCGCACCGAGGTGCCCGTGGCCGAGGCGATCGAGCGCTTCCGGGCGGAGGGCCAGGACTACAAGGTCGAGCTGATCGAGGACCTCATCCGGGATGCCGACCCCGCCCACCCGGTCGAGACCGTCTCCCTCTACCGGAACGGACCCTTCACCGACCTCTGCCGCGGGCCCCACGGTCCCGGCACCGGCCGCATCAAGGCGTTCAAGCTGACGAGCGTGGCCGGCGCGTACTGGCGCGGGGACTCCGACCGCCAGATGCTCACGCGCGTGTACGGCACCGCGTTCCTGTCGAAGGACGACCTCGACGAGCACCTGCGCCGGCTCGAGGAAGCACGCGCCCGCGACCACCGCAAGCTGGGCCGTGAGCTCGACCTGTTCATGTTCTCCGACCTGTCGCCTGGATCGCCTTTCTGGCTGCCCAACGGCGCGCACATCTGGAACGAACTGACGACGCTGTGGCGCACGAGCAACGTCGACCACGGCTATACCGAGATCCGCACGCCGATCCTCTACGACGTCGAGCTCTGGAAGCAGTCGGGCCACTGGCACGTCTATCGCGACCACATGTACTTCACGGACGTGGAAGGTCATCCGATGGGCCTGAAACCCATGAACTGCCCGGCGCACGTCCAGATCTACAAGCGAGACCTGCGCTCCTACCGCGACCTGCCGATCCGCTACTGCGAGCAGGGCCTGGTCCACCGGCACGAGCCGAGCGGCACGCTGCATGGGCTGATGCGCGTGCGCCACATCACTCAGGACGACGCGCACGTGTTCTGCACCGAGGAGCAGATCGAGGAGGAGGTGCTGCGCTGCGTCGACTTCAGCTACTTCATATACGACCAGTTCGGCTTCGAGCCGCGGCTCGAGTTGTCGACCCGGCCGGACAAGCGGGTGGGGACCGAGGAGATGTGGGACAAGGCCGAGGCGGCGCTCCAGCGCGCGCTCGACAGTCGCGGGCTCGAGTACGAGCTGAACGAGGGCGACGGCGCCTTCTACGGCCCGAAGATCGACCTGCACATGACCGACACGATCGGCCGCTCCTGGCAGCTCGGGACCGTGCAGCTCGACTACTACATGCCCGATCGGTTCGAGCTCGTCTACACGGGCGCAGACAACGCCGAGCACCGGCCCGCGATGATCCACCGCGCCTCGATGGGCTCATTCGAGCGCTTCATCGGCATCCTCATCGAGCACTACGCGGGCGAGTTCCCCCTGTGGCTGGCGCCCGTCCAGGCGATCGTGCTGCCGATCTCGGACCGCCATCTGGAGTACGCCCGCGCGGTGGAGCGCGAGCTCGAGGAGGCCGGCATCCGGGTCAGGCTCGACGAGCGCACGGAGTCGGTCGGCAAGAAGATCCGCGACGCCGAGCTCCACAAGATCCCTTACATGCTCGTGGTGGGCGACCAGGAGGAGGCCGACGGCAAGGTGGCGGTGCGCCGCCACCGCGAAGGCGACCAGGGCGCGGTGCCGGTCGCCGAGTTCGCGGGCCGGGTATCCGCCGCTATACTCGCCCGCGAATGAGGTTCCGCAAAACTTCGCGCTTTTGACGGCCGGTAGCTGCAGCTAGTGCCGATCCCGCGGAAGTTCGATCGGCGCCCGCCTGAGCGCGACGAGACTCGCATCAACGAGCGCATCCGCGTTCCGCAGGTGCGCCTCATCGGCGAGGACGGCGGCCAGATCGGGGTCGTTGACACGCAGAGGGCGCTCCGCTACGCGCAGGAGCGCGATCTCGACCTTGTCGAGGTGGCCCCGGATGCCCGCCCGCCGGTCGTGCGGGTGCTCGACTACTCGAAGTACAAGTACGAGCAGGAGCAGAAGGCCAAGGCCGCCCGCCGCCACCAGAAGCAGGTCAACGTCCGCGAGATCAAGCTGCGGCCCAAGATCGCGACGAACGACTACGAGACCAAGAAGAACCACGTGGTCCGCTTCCTCAAGGGCGATGACCGCGTGAAGGTCACGATCATGTTCCGCGGCCGCGAGCAGACCCATCCGGAGCGCGGCGAGATGCTGCTGATGAGGCTCGCCGAGGACGTGGCCGACCTCGGCACGGTCGAGCAGGCGCCCCAGCAGGACGGCCGCAACATGACCATGCTGCTGGCGCCGGTCAAGCGGAAGCCGCAGGAGCAGCCCTCCGGCGACGGCGCGCGCGCCGACCAGCGCGAGGACATCTCGGCCCCGGAGGCCGAGGACAGCGCCCCGCCGCAGGCCGAGAACAACGCCCCGCCGCAGGCGGGCGAGAACAACGTCCCGCCGCAGGCCGAAGCCTCATAGGGCGTTTCGGCGCGGGGTCTACCAGGCCTGCGGGTTGCCGCACGCCGGGCACGTCACACACGTGGTGACTGCCGCGGTGAAGGCCTTGCCGCAGCCGCAGCGGTAGAACCCGGCGTCCTCGGGGACGGTGGCGCGGACTGCCGCGCGGGCCGGGCGCTGGCGCATCTGGTGAGGCCGGGTGGAGTGTCGGAGTCGAGTGAGCATGGTGATACCTCCTACTTCGCACCAACCCCGCAAGGGGATCATCGTTATGCGGGCCGGCCAAATAGCGTCTGCTTCAATAGACCGTCCACATGCCGAAGATGAAGAGCCACTCCGGCGCCAAGAAGCGCTTCCGTAAGACAGCCAGCGGCAAGCTACGCGCGCGGCACTCGTTCACGAGCCACTATCTCGGGCACAAGAGCGCCAAGCGCAAGCGGCACCTGGGCCGGCCGGTCGTGGTCTCCCAGCATGACCGCAGCCGCGTGATGGAGTTGCTGCACAAGTGAGCCGGGTAAAGCGTTCAGTCCACGCGCGCAAGAAGCGCCGCGCCGCGCTCGAGCGGACCAAGGGCTACCGGGGGCAGGCCCACTCGAGCTACAAGCGGGCCAAGGAGGCCCTGCTCAAGGCCGACTCCTACGCCTACCGCGACCGGCGCAACCGCAAGCGCGACTTCCGCAGGCTCTGGATCACCCGCATCAACGCCGCCGCCCGCCGCGAGGGCATGAGCTACAGCCAGTTCATGCACGGTCTGAAGGAGGCCGGGATCGAGGTCGACCGCAAGGTGCTCGCGGACATCGCCGTGCGCGACCCCGAGACGTTCCGACGCTTTGCCGAGAAAGCCCGGGAGGCCGTGGCCGCCTAAGCGAGCGAACCACGGAACCGATCTTCTCCCGGGCGCCCAAGGTGGGCGCCCTTTTCGTTCCATGATCACCTCACCAGACAACGAGAAGCTCAAGACGATCCGCAAGCTCCGGCAGAAGAGCTGGCGCCGCAAGCTCGGGCTGTTCGTGGCGGAGGGCGAGGACCTGGTCGAGGCTGCCGCGGCTGCCGAGTGGCCCACCGAGTTCGTGCTCCGCGCCGGCGCCGACGTGGAGCCGGAGCTGCTGGCGGAGGTGAGCGCGCTCGGGTCGGGAAGCCGCGTGATCGGCGTCTACCCCCAGCGCTGGAGCGAGCCGCGCGGGCGCGTGTCGGTCTACCTCCAGGGCGTCGAGGACCCGGGCAACGTGGGCACCGTGATCCGCTCGACGCACGCCCTCGCCGACGGCCCGGTGATCCTCGGCCCCGGTTGTGCCGACCCGTTCTCGCCCAAGGCCGTGCGGGCCAGCATGGGGTCGCTGTTCGCCCGGCCGCCCGCCCGCGTGGGTGACGCGGGCGAGCTGACCGGCCGGCTGCTCCCGCTCGACGCGCACGCGAGCACCACGCTCCACGACGCCCGGCTCGACGTCCCGGTCGTCCTGTGTCTCGGCGCCGAGCGGGCCGGGCTGCCCCCCGAACTCGCGGCCGAGGCGGTCCGCATCCCGGTGGCCACCGACTCGCTGAACGTGGCCATGGCCGCCACCGTCGCGCTCTACGAGGTGGCAAATAGGATGGCCGCCCATGCCTGACCTCCAAGAGCTCCGTGCCGAGGGCGAGAGCGCGATAGCCGCCGCGGGCACCGCCGCCGAGCTCGAGGAGCTGCGCGTCCGGCTGCTCGGCCGGAAGTCCGACCTGACCGCGACGCTGCGCTCGATCGGGGAGCTGCCGCCGGAGGAGCGCGGACCGCTCGGCAAGGAGGCCAACGAGGTCAGGCGGGCGCTCGAGGAGCTGCTGGCACGGCGGACCGCCGAGCTCGAGGCCGCGGAGCTCGACCGGCGCCTGGCGAGCGACCGAGTCGACGTGACGCTCCCGGGCGACCCGCCGCAGCGGCCGGGTCACCTCCACCTCGTCTCGCAGATTCGCCGCCGCATGGAGGACGTGTTCGTCGGGCTCGGGTTCTCGGTGGTCGAGGGCCCGGAGATCGAGTACGACTACTACAACTTCACAGCGCTCAACCACCCGCCCGAGCACCCGGCTCGAGCGCCGCACGACACCTTCTATCTGGCGGACAGCGTGCTGCTCCGTACGCACACCTCGCCGATGCAGGTGCGCGCCATGGAGGCCCAGGAGCCGCCGATCTACATCGTGGTCCCGGGACGGGTCTACAGGCCGGACACGCCGGACGCGACCCACGTGCCGATGTTCTGGCAGCTCGAGGGGCTCGCCATCGACGAGAACATCACCCTGGCCGACCTCCAGGGGGTGCTGCTCCAGTTCGCCCGCCAGATGTTCGGCGAGGACACGCGCGTGCGGCTGCGCCCCGGCTACTTCCCCTTCACCGAGCCGAGCGTCGAGGTCGACGTGTCGTGCTTCCGCTGCGGCGGGACGGGCTGGGAGGGCCGTGAGCGCTGTTTCACCTGCAAGGGCGAGGCCTGGATCGAGATCCTCGGCTCGGGGATGGTCGACCCGAACGTGCTCGACTACGTGCGGGACAACGGCTACGACAACGAGCGCGTACAGGGCTTCGCGTTCGGGATGGGGATCGAGCGCATCGCGAGCATCGTCCACGAGGTGCCCGACCTGCGCATGCTCTACGAGAACGACCTGCGGCTGCTGGAGCAGTTCGGATGAGGATCCCGGTCTCCTGGCTGCGCTCCTATTGCGATCCCGGGCTCCCGGCCGAGGAGATCGCCGACGCGCTGACGCTGGCGGGCGACAAGCTCGAGCGGCTGCACCGCACCGGCGTGGGGGACACGTCGGCGTTCCTCACGGGCCGTGTCCTCGCATCCGGGCAGCACCCGAACGCCGACCGGCTCAACGTCAACGCAGTGGACATCGGGCGCGGCGAGCCGCAGACGATCGTGACCGGCGCGCCCAACGTGGCGGCGGGTCAGACCGTGGCCGTGGCGCTGCCGGGTGCGGTGATGCCCGACGGCAGCACGCTCGGCGAGGCCAAGCTGCGCGGGGTGGCGTCGGCCGGGATGATCCTCGCCGAGGACGAGGTCGGCATCGGCGAGGACCATGACGGGATCATGGTGCTCGCGGAGGGCCTCCCGATCGGCGCGCCGCTCGCCGATCACCTGCCGATAGCCGACGAGGTGCTGGAGCTCGAGATAACGCCCAACCGGCCGGACATCATGGGCGTCTACGGGGTCGCGCGAGATCTGCATGCGGTGACCGGCGCACCGCTGGCCGAGGACCCGACCGAGGCCGACGCCGAGCCCTGCGGAAGCGACTCGGTCGACGACCACGCCGCGGTCGAGATCGACCCGGAGATCTGCCTGCGCTTCACCGCGCGCGTCTTCGAGGATGTGAAGATCGGTCCCTCGCCCCTGTGGCTGAAGCAGCGGCTGATGGCGGCCGGCCAGCGCCCGATCTCGAACGTCGTCGACATCACCAACTACGTGATGCTCGCGACCACTCAGCCGCTCCACGCCTTCGACCTCGACGAGGTGCGCGGCTCGCGGATCATCGTGCGGCGCGCGGCGGAGGGGGAGACGATGACGACGCTCGACGAGGTCGAGCGTCGCTTCAGCTCGGAGGCGGCGCTCGTCTGCGACGCCGAGGGGCCCAGCGGCATCGCGGGGATCATGGGCGGCCAGATCTCCGAGGTGTCAGAGCGCACGACGCGCGTGCTGATGGAGGCCGCAACCTGGGTCGGGCCCGAACATCATGCGCACCTCGAAGGCGCTCGGCCTGCGCACCGAGGCATCGGCGCGGTTCGAGAAGCAGCTCCACCCCGAGCAGGCGATCGCGGCGCAGCGGCTGGCGGCGCGGCTCATGGTCGAGCTCTGCGGCGCGCGGCTGGTGCCGGGCACGATCGACGTGTACCCGAACCCCGCCGAGCCGCGGGTCGTCGGGCTCCGCGAGGAACGCATGGAGCGGCTACTGGGGGAGAGCATCCCGTCGGCGCGCGTGACCGAGATCCTGGAACGGCTCGGGTTCAAGCAGAAGATGGAATCGCTCGCCTCCGGCCAGCCGGAGGCTCGCGCCAGGCATTCCGGATGGACCGTCCCGCCATGGCGCGACGCGGACGTCCAGCGCGAGGCCGACCTCATCGAGGAGGTGGCCCGCATCCACGGCCTCGACAAGCTCCCCACCACCCTGCCCGCGCGCGAGGGCGCGGTCGGGCGCCTCTCGCACGGCCAGCGCCTGCGCCGCCGGATCGAGGATCTCCTCCGCGACCGCGGCCTGCACGAGTGCATCGCCTACAGCTTCACCTCCCCCGAGGCGCTCCGCAGGCTCCGCCTCCCCGACGAGCCCGTGCTGAGGCTCGAAAACCCGCTCGGCGAGGACCACAGCGTGATGCGGCCACTGCTCCTGCCCGGGCTGCTCGACGCCGCGCGTTACAACGCAGCCCACGGCCGCGCGGGCGTCGCGCTGTTCGAGTCCGCACACGTCTACCGGCCCACAGGCTCGCTCGAGCAGCCGTCCGAGGGATCGCCGCGGGGAGCGCTCCCCGCAGACGAGCCCCACCACCTGTCGGTGCTGATGACCGAGCTGGCCCCCGGCGGCTGGCGCACGGAGGCGCGCCCTGCGGACTTCTTCGCGGCCAAGGGGCTCCTCGAAGCGCTGCTCGGCGTCGCGAGGATCGAATGGCACGCCGAGCCGCAGGCGCGCCCCTTCCTGCACCCCGGGCGTGCGGCGCTGGTGCGCACCGACGCCGGCCGCGAGCTCGGCTGGATCGGCGAGCTCCATCCGCTCGTGACGCGCGCGTGGGACCTCGAGGGCCCGGTCGCGGCGTTCGATCTCGACGTGGACGCCCTGGAGGAGCTGACCGATGGGGAGGTCCAGGTGTACCGCGACGTCACGAGCTTCCCGGCGGTGCTCCAGGACATCGCGGTGGTGGTGGCCGAGGACGTGCCGGCGAGTCACGTCGAGGAGGCTGTGCGCGCCGGTGGCGGTGAGCTGCTCGGGCGGGTCGAGGTCTTCGACGTCTACCACGGCGAACAGGTGGGGGAGGGCAACAAGTCGCTCGCGCTGCGGCTCGAGTTCCGTGCACCCGACCGCACACTGACCGACGAGGAGGTGGCGCAGCGCCGGACGGCCATCGAGCGCGAGCTGGAGCAGGTCGGAGGGCGGCTGCGTGCATAGCGCCGCCGTTCTCGGCGCCACGGGTTTCGGCGGAGCGGTCGCGGCCTCGATCCTGCACCGCCATCCCGACGTCGAGCTCACGGCGCTGACCGCTCGCAGCGAGGCGGGGCGCCGCCACGACGAGCTCTACCCCGCCTACCGCGTGCCGCTCACGATGGAGGAGTTCGACCCCGACACGATTGCGGAGCGGGCCGGCGCCGCGCTCGTCGCTTACCCGCACAAGGCAGCGGCCGGCGCTGTCAAGGCGCTGCGCTCGCGCGGGCTCAAGGTGGTGGACCTGTCGGCCGACTTCCGCCTCGACAGGGCCGCCTATGAGCGCTGGTACCAGCCCCACGAGGCCCCCGAGCTGCTCGCCGAGTCCGTCTACGGGCTGCCCGAGGCGCACCGCGAGGAGATCCGCGAGGCGAGCCTCGTGGCGGGGCCCGGCTGCAACTCCACCGCGGCGCTGCTCGCCCTGCTTCCGTTGCAGGGGCGGATCCGCGACGCGGTCGTCGACATCAAGGCCGGCGTCTCCGGCGCGGGCCGCGAGGCCACCGAGGAGACCCACTATGTCTCCGCGGTCGACAACGTCAACGCCTACAAGATCGACGGCCACCGCCACAGCGCTGAGATGGAGCAGGAGCTGCCGGGCGCCGGCTTCTCGTTCCTCACCCATTTGCTGCCCGTCGACCAGGGCATCTTCGCCTCCTGCTACGTGAGCCTGGACGAGCCGCTCTCGAAGGACGAGGTGCGCTCGCTCTACGAGGGGCGCTACGCGAACGAGCCGTTCATCGACGTGATCGCCGGCTCGCCACGCACCCAGAACGTCCGCAACACCAACCGCGCGCAGGTGCATGTGACCGTCGTGGGGGAGCGGGTGATCGCGCTGGCCGCGATCGACAACCTCTGGAAGGGCGCGGCCGGCCAGGCGGTGCAGGACCTGAACCTCATGCTCGGGCTACCGGAGACGGCGGGGCTCGAATGACCTTCTTCCGCTCTCGCTGGGTCGAGGCGCCCGTCCACGCCGGCGAGGCGCGCGACACCGAGCTGCCGACCGGCTTCCGCGCCGCCGGAGTGGCGGCGGGCATCAAGCCGAGCGGGCTCGACGTGGGAGTGCTCGTATCGGACGCGCCGGGCACGGTTTCCGCCGCCCGCTTCACGACGAACGCCCGCGTGGGCGCCCCGGTGATCGTGTCGAGGCAGGCCGACCTCGCCGGCCTGCGGGCCGTGGTGGCCAACTCCGGCTGTTCCAACGTGGGCGACGGCCGCCGCGGTCTCGAGACCGCCGCCGCGATGCAGGCGGCCGCTGCCCGCAAGCTCGGCCTCGAACCCGGGCAGGTCGGCGTCGCGTCCACAGGCGTGATCGGGCACGAGCTCCCGCGCGACAAGGTTGTCAGCGGCGTCGAGGCCGCCTGCGACGCCCTCGGGCTCGACGCCGAGAGCTTCTCGGAGGCGATCCTGACGAGCGACAGCGGCCCCAAGCGCGCGTGCCTCGACGTCAACCTGCCCTCGGGGCGGGTCAAGCTCGCGGCCCAGGCCAAGGGTGCGGGGATGATCGCGCCGCGCCACGCGACGATGTTCTGCTTCATCGAGACCGGCGCCAGGATGGAGCAGGAGACGCTCGACCTGCTGACCGGCGTCTGCGTCAAGCGCTCCTTCGACCGCATAAGCGTGGACGGCCAG
The DNA here is from genome assembly GCA_963751835.1 of uncultured Thermoleophilaceae bacterium. Lineage (GTDB taxonomy): Bacteria > Actinomycetota > Thermoleophilia > Solirubrobacterales > Thermoleophilaceae > JACVRW01. Next base: position 29,905 of record CAVVWD010000037.1, read on the forward strand.
CTTTCGACGAGCGACACGGTGTTCGCGCTGGCGAGCGGTAACTCGGGCGTGACGATCGACGCCGAGAGCGAAGACGAGATCCGCTTCGGCGAGGCGCTCGACGCGCTGCTACGTCAGCTGGCGCTGATGATCGTCGCCGACGGCGAGGGCGCGCGGCGCGTGGGGAGGATCGTGGTGCACGGCCGCTCCGATGCAGTGGAGCCGGTGGCTCGCCAGATCGCCAACTCGCCGCTTGTGAAGACGGCGCTCCACGGCGGCGACCCGAACTTCGGGCGCCTCCTCCAAGCCGCCGGGCAGGCCTGGCCGGCGGGCGAACCGTTCGTGGCCGACCTCTCGATCGAAGGCCGCCAGGTCGTGTCGGCCGGCGACGCGCTCGATCTCGATGCGAACGCGCTGCGCGAGCTCGAAGAGCTCGTACAGGGCGACGAGATCGACTTCGAGCTCACGCTACCCGGCGAGGGCGGCGAGACGGAGGTCTTCTTCAGCGACCTCAGCCCCGAGTACGTGACCTTCAACGCTGAGTACCCGTCATGAGGGACGTAGCCACCCTCCTCGAGGCGCTTCCCTACATCCGCGAATTTCACGGCAAGACCGTCGTGATCAAGTACGGCGGTGCCGCGATGACCGACCCGGAGCTCAAGGAGGAGTTCGCCCGCGACGTCGTCCTCCTCAAGTACGTAGGCATGAACCCGGTCGTGGTGCACGGCGGCGGGCCGGACATAACCGACTACATGGAGCGGCTCGGCATGGAGGTCAAGTTCGTCGACGGCCTGCGCGTGTCCGACGCGGCGACGGTCGAGGTGGCGAAGATGGTGCTGGTCGGCAAGCAGAACAAGGACATCGTGCTGCTGCTGGGCCGCCACGGGCAGCCGGCGGTGGGGCTGTGCGGCGACGACGGCCTCCTGTTCACCGTCAGGAAGCGGCTCGCGGGCGAGACCGACGTCGGCTTCGTCGGGGACATCGAGCGCGTGGACGCGGCCGTCCTCAACCACATCGCGGCCGACTACATCCCGGTGATCGCCTCGGTCGGCGCCGACCCCGCGGGCAACTCCTACAACGTGAATGCCGACGCCGCCGCCGCCGCCGTGGCCGAGGCGCTCGGCGCCTTCAAGGTGGTGTTCCTCACCGATGTGAACGGTTGGCGCGCCGATCCCTCGGACGCGGCGAGCAAGATCTCGGAGGCCAGCTCGGAGGAGCTGCGCGCACGGCTGCCCGAGGTGAGCGGCGGGATGCGCCCCAAGCTCGAGGCCTGCCTGAACGCGCTCGACGCCGGCGTCGGCAATGCGCACATAATCGACGGCCGCCAGCCCCACTCGCTGCTCCTCGAGCTCTTCACGAACGAGGGAACCGGCACGAAGCTGTGGCCCTAGCGTCCCTGCAGGCATTGGAGCGCGACGCGGTGATGGCGACCTACGCCCGCCACCCGGTCGAGTTCGTGCGCGGCGAGGGCACGCGGCTCTGGGACGACGAGGGCAATGAGTACCTCGACTTCCTGACCGGCATCTCCGTCGTGCAGCTCGGGCACTGCCACCCGGGGCTCGTGGAGGCGGTCCGCGAGCAGGCGGGGCGCCTGATGCACGTCGGGAACCTCTACTACACCGAGCCCGGGATTCGCCTTGCGAAGCACCTCGCGGACTGCTCACTCGGCGGGCGCGTCTTTCTCTGCAACTCCGGGACCGAGGCGATCGAATGCGCCCTCAAGCTGGCGCGCCGGCGCCGCCAAGGCGGCGACTTCGTGGTGCTGGAGGGCGGCTTTCACGGCCGCACGATGGGGGCGCTGTCTGCGACACCCCACGCGGCCAAGCAGGCCCCGTTCGCGCCGCTCGTGCCGGGCTTCAAGGTGGTGCGCCGCGACGCCGCCCACGCGCTCGCCGAGGCCATCGACGGAAACACTGCGGCGGTGCTGATCGAGCCGATCCAGGGCGAGTCCGGCATCCATCCGATTGATCCGGAGGTGGTGCGCGCCGCGCGCGAGGCCTGCGACACCCATCGCGCGCTGCTCGTCTTCGACGAGATCCAGTGCGGCATGGGCCGCACCGGGAGCCTGTGGGCGTACCAGCAGCTCGGCGTGACCCCCGATGTGATGACCGTCGCGAAGGGCCTCGGCGGAGGGCTGCCCGTGGGCGCCTGCGTCACGAACAAGGACAACGTGGGAGTGTTCGAGCTCGGCGATCACGGCTCCACCTTCGCCGGCGGCCCGGTGATCGCGGCGGCCGCGAACCTCGTGCTCGACACGATCGACGACGAGACGTTCCTGGCCGGAGTCCGGGAACGAGGCGCGCAGCTGGCCGCGGCCCTTCAGGCGGCCAGGCTCGAGCCGCGGGGGCTCGGGCTCATGGTCGGCTTCCACGTGGCGCATGCCCCCGAGCTGGCGCGCCGCCTCCTCCTCGAGCAGCGGCTCGTGGTCAACGCCACCGGCCCCGACACGATTCGCCTGCTGCCGCCGCTCACCGTGTCGAGCCAGGAGATCGACGAGGCCGTGCGCCGGATCGAAGCGGCGCTCTGAAGCCGGGGGAGCCGGCGCCCCTTGCGAGGCGCCGGCTCCGCTCGGCTCAGTCGTCGTCGTCGCCGCGGCCGCGGTCCTCGTCCGGCGCCTTGATGCGGACCACCGCACCGGCACCCTCGCCGAAGATCGTCCCGGTCGTGACGTAGATGTTGTCGTCGTCGACCGCGACTCCGCCCGGGGCCATCAGCTCATCGGGCGCGAGCTCCTTCTTCTTGCCGTCCTCGACTCTCCACAGGCCGCCGATCGGCGGTGCGCCGAACTCCTCGACCGCCAGCAGGCCGGCCTTGGCGATCTCGAGCACGTACAGCTCGCCGTCGTCCCCGAAGGCGAGGTCGATCACGGACGTGAAGCCCGTCTCGACCGTGCGACAGGGTCCCCTGTCGGGTTGCTCCGGATCGCAGGTTGCGCCCTCGGCGCCGCGCCTGATTCGCCAGATCCGCGAACTACCCGGGTCGAAGGGGAAGCCCTTGAGCTCGGAGACGTACCAGGCGCCGTCGGGTCCGACCGCCACCGCTGTGGGCACTGCCTCCGCCAAGAACGGGGTGCCGGGCGGAGGGCCGAAGTCGAGGCCGTCCGGCCAGGGCACCGCCTCCGGCTTGAAGCGGGCCACGGTCGTGATCTCGCCGTCGTCGACCTTCAGCAGGTCGTTGTTGGCCGCATCCGACACCAGGAAGCGCCCGCCGCCGAGCACCGCCAGCCCGTTCGCATTTGATTCCGTCGGGAACGGTGGATCGGCCTGGTCATCGGGATCCGGGTCGCCCTCTTGGTAGCCGGCGATGTCCGCCAACACGGTCGGCTCGCCGAATCGGCGCACCCGAAGCAGCTGGCCGAACGTACCCCCGCCGGCCTCAGGCGCGCCGCCGGCCACGGCGAAGGCCCTGAAGAACCCCGAGGCGGCCACGTCGACGAGACCGCTGTCCGGCAGCTCGGCGAAGATCGAAGTTCTCGGATTGCGATCGTCGGCGTCTCGGATCAGCGTGATCGTCCCTGAACCGGATTGGGCGACGAGCAAGCGGTCGCCCGGCGCGTCGGCGATACCGCGCGGGTCGAATAATCCGTCCGCTATGACCTTCGCTTTCGGCGCCGCGCCAGCCGAGGGGGCAATAACAAAAAGCGCCACGAGCATGGCGCCGACCAGCATGAAGCCAGCCCTTCGCATGGCTTCTCCTTCCGTCGAGTCCAGGAGTTACCCGACCACAAATGGGACTCGAGGTCAACCCTGATTTGCGGCGCTCGCCTGTTAGCTTCCAGCGCCCCGTGGCCGTCGAACGCCGGACCCTGAGCAGAACAGCCTCGTACGAGGCCGAGCCCGGCGAGGTCGGGCGCGTGCTGCTGCTCTACTCGGGCGGGCTCGACACGAGCGTGATGCTCAAGTGGATCCAGGACGAGTACGAGGCCGAGGTCGTGGCGCTGACCGTCAACCTGGGCCAGCCGGGTGAGGACTACGACGTCGTCAAGGGCAAGGCGCTCCGGCTCGGCGCGCTCGATTGCCACGTGGTCGACGCCCGCGAGGAGTTCGCGCACGGCTACGTCGTGCCCGCGATCAAGGCCAACGCGCTCTACGGCGGGGGCTACCCGCTCTTCACCGCGCTGGGGCGTCCCCTGATAGCGAAGCTGGCGGTGGAGTACGCGCGCCGGACCGGCTGCGACACGATCGCGCACGGCTGCACCGGCAAGGGGAACGATCAGGTGCGCATCGAATCGACGGTGATCGCGCTCGATCCCGAGATGAAGATCATCGCGCCGGTGCGCGGGTGGCAGATGGGCCGCGAGGAGGAGATCGCCTACGCGCGCGAGCACGGCATCCCCGTCAAGGGCGGCACCGAGACCCCGCCGTACTCGATCGACGACAACCTCTGGGGCCGCTCCTCCGAGGGCGGCCCGATCGAGGACATCGAGGAGCCCCCGCGTGACGACGTCTTCCAGCTCGTGACCCGGCCCGAGGAGGCGCCCGACGAGCACGAGGACGTCGTCGTCGGCTTCGAGCGGGGCGTGCCGGTGGCGCTGAACGGCGAGCGGCTCGAGCTCGTGGACCTGCTCGAGCGCGCCGGCGAGATCGGCTCGCGGCACGGCATCGGCATCGTCGACCACATCGAGGACCGGATCGTGGGACTCAAGGTGCGCGACCTGTACGAGGTGCCCGCGGCGGCGCTGATCCTGACCGCCCACAAGGAGCTCGAGAAGCTCGTCGGGACGATCCACCAGAACACCTTCAAGCCGCAGCTCGACAACCACTGGGCCTACCTCGTCTACGCGGGGCTGTGGTACGAGCCGCTGGTGCAGGACCTGAACGCGTTCATGGACTCGGTCAACGAGCAGGTGACCGGGGAGATCACGGTGCGCCTCTACAAGGGCAGCACGCGGCCGGTCGCCCGGAGGTCGCCGAACGCGCTGTACGACCCGGCGCTGGCCGGCTTCGGTGAGTCCGGCGGGCTCTTCTCGCAACAGGCCAGCCCGGGGTTCATCGAGCTCTGGTCGCTCCAATCGCGCATGGCGTACAACGTGCGCAACCGGGAAAGGAAGGACAGATGAAGACGAAGGTCTACACGCTGCTCGGCTGGATGGCGTGGCAGGGGATCGAGATCGTGATCGGGCGCAAGCTGGCGGCCAACAAGGTCAAGATCGGCGCGGCCGCGACTGTGCTCGCTGTCCTGGCGGCGGGGCTCCTCGCCGCCAAGGCCACCAGTAGCGGCGACGAGTAGGGCCGACCGGCTCGGGCAACCCGCAACATGCGGGCTCGCGTGAGCGGGCCGGTGGAGCCGTCGGATCCCGACCGTATATTCGGGTGCCCCGATGAGCTTCGCCCATCTCCACGTGCATTCCGAGTACTCGGTGCTCGACGGCGCCTGCCGGATTGATGCCCTCGCCGAGCGTGCCGCTGCGTACGGTCAGCCGGCTCTCGGGCTCACCGACCACGGCGTCATGAACGGGGCAGTCGACCACTTCAAGGCGTGCCGGAAGCAGGGGATCAAGCCGATCCTGGGCCTCGAGGCCTACTTCGTCGACGACTGCCGCTCGGACGCGGTCCGCTACGAGCGCAACCACCTGACGCTGCTCGCGGCGAGCGACGACGGCTTCCGCAACCTCGTCAAGCTGAGCTCCGCCGGGTACCTCGAGGGCTACCGCCGCGGCAAGGCCAACGTCGACCTCGAGCTTCTTTCCCGTCACGCGGGCGGCATCATCGCCCTGACGGGCTGCCTGCAGTCGCGCTTCTGCCGCCGGCTGGTCGACGGCTCACCTCACGAGGCGCGTGCCCACGCCGACGCCCTCGTGCAGGTGTTCGGCGCCGACAACGTTTATTTCGAGGTCCAGAAGAACGGGATCGACGAGCAGGAGCGGGCGAACGCCGGCATCGTCCAGATCGCCCGCGAGCTGGGCCGCCCGCTCGTCGCGACCGGTGACGTGCACTACCTGCGCCGCGAGGACTACGACAACCACAAGGCCCTCCTCTGCGTGCAGACCAAGAGCACGCTGGCACAGCCGAAGCTCTCGTTCGACACCAACGAGTTCTTCCTGAAGAGCTCGGATGAGATGGCGAGCGACTTCGCGGAGTGGCCGGAGGCACTCGCGGCAACGCACGAGATCGCCGAGCGCTGCTCCGTCGAGATCGAGCTCGGGAAGATGCTGATCCCCCGTTTCCCGACGCCTGACGGGACGGCCGAGTCCGAGTACCTGCGCGGCCTCGCGCACGCCGGGTTGCGGCGCCGCTACGGCGACCCGCCGCCCGCCGAAGCGGTCGAGCGCCTCGAGATGGAGCTAGGCGTGATCGAGAAGATGGGCTTCTCCAGCTACTTCCTGATCGTCTGGGACTTCGTCAAGTACGCGAAGGACTCCGGCATAGCGGTCGGCCCGGGGCGCGGCTCGGCCGCCGGCTCGCTCGTCTCCTACAGCCTGAACATCACCGAGGTCGACCCGCTCGCCTACGGGCTCCTGTTCGAGCGCTTCCTCAACCCCGAGCGCGTCTCGATGCCTGACATCGACATCGACTTCTCGGTCAAGGGCCGCGCGATGGTCATGCGCTACGTGGAGGACAAGTACGGCAAGGACTCGGTGGCGCAGATCGTGACCTTCGGCAAGATGCTCCCGCGCAACGCCACCCGGGACGCCGCCCGCGTGCTCGGTCTCGACTACGGCGCCGGCGACCGGCTCGCCAAGCTCATCCCCGAGCCGGTGATGGGACGCTCGAAGTCCTTCGAGGAGTACCTCACCGAGGAGCCCGACCTGCGCCGCGCCTACGACTCGGAGCCCGAGGCGCGGCAGATCATCGACACCGCGCGCGGCCTGGAGGGCATCGTGCGCAACACGGGCATCCACGCCGCCGCGGTGGTGATCGCGGACCGGCCGCTCACCGACATCGTGCCGGTGCAGCTGATGGAGGACCGTGGTGTCCCGTCGTTGAGCGAGCGCGCGGCGCGCGCGAGCTCTGGTTCTCCAGGCGGTGAGCGCTCCTACAAGGTCGTCACGCAGTACTCGATGAAGCCGATCGAGGAGATCGGGCTGCTCAAGATGGACTTCCTGGGGCTGCGCAACCTCGACGTGATCGAGGACTGCCTGTCGATCATCGAGGAGTCCACCGGCGAGCGGCCGGACGTGGCGAACCTGCCGCTCGACGACGTGCGCACCTACGAGATGATGGCCCGCGGGGACTCGATCGGCGTGTTCCAGTTCGAGTCGGACGGCATGCGCGACGCCCTGCGCAAGGTGCGGCCGACCGAGTTCGAGGACCTCGTGGCGCTGAACGCGCTCTACCGCCCTGGCGCGATGCGCCACATCGACACCTACGCGCGCAACAAGCACAACCGGGAGCTCATCTCATACGTCGACGAGCGCCTGCGCCCGATCACGGAGGCCACCTATTCGGTGATCCTCTATCAGGAGCAGTCGATGCAGATCGCCAAGGCGATCGCCGGCTTCTCCGGCGCCGAGGCGGACGACCTGCGCAAGGCGATCGGCAAGAAGAACCGCGCCGCCATGGCGGCCCTCAGGGAGCGCTTCTTCGAGGGCGCCCGCGCGAGCGGTACCCAGGAGAACGTGATCCAGGAGCTGTGGGCGGTCAACGAGGCGGCGGCTGACTACTCCTTCAACCGCTGCGCCTCCTCCCAGACACGCGTGATCCTCCCGGACGGCAAGCGCATCCGGCTGTCGGAGGCCTACCGGCTGAACCAACCGGAGATCATGTCGATGTGGGCAGACGGGACGATCCGCCCACACAAGGTCGAGCGGATCGTGCGCACCGGGCGGAAGCTCGTCTATCGGGTCCGTTGCGAGAGCGGACGCCAGATCAAGGCCACCGCCGACCATCGCCTGCTCACCACGGAGGGCTATCTGGAGATTGGCGCGATGAAGGTCGGGGAGAACGAGCTGATCACCATGCCGATCATCAGCGAGAAGCAGCGTGAGGCGCGGCGCGAGACGATGACGCGGCTCGCCCACAGTGCCGAGAGAGCCGAATGGGACCGTCAGGCCTCTATCCGAATGAAGGCGTATCAGGACTCGCGGCCCTACGAGGAGAAGGCGGCGCACATGCGTCGCATGCATGACCTGTATCCGGACATGAAGCGCAAGGGCATCGCAGCGATGCAGGAGCGCAATCGTTGGCTGTGGGCGAACGATCCGGAGTGGCGCCGGAGCAAGATGGAGAAGTCGCTTCGCAAGGTCCGAGCTGCCTACGACAGCGGTCCCGGCTATGGGCATTGCTCGGTGGCTTCAAACGGAATGTGGTGCGCGAGTTGGCCTGAGCGCGAGATGGCCGAGTTCCTGATCGATCGCGGCATCGAGTTCGAGATGCACAGGCCGTTGGTCAACGGTCGGATGTGTGACTTCTATTTCGACGGCGTCTACTGGGAGATGGACGGGCTCGACCGCGCGCCCGAGTTCTTCGAGGCCAAGTACGGGGACTTGCCGTACGTCGTGGTCACGCCGGAGGACTTTCGGTTCCGCGTTGACCGCCACCTGGCCACCGCGCACGCCGAGAACGGCGACCGCATCGTCTCCATCGAGCCGGTCGGCGAGGAGATGACCTACGACGTGGAGATGGCCCCCGACGGCCCGCTCAACTTCATGGCCAACGGGATCGTCTCGCACAACTCGCATGCGGCCTGCTACGCGCTCATCTCCTACCGGACGGCCTGGCTGCGCGCCAACTACCCGGCCGAATACATGGCCGCGCTCATCTCGTCGGTCATGTCGACGAAGGACAAGGTGCCGTTCTTCGTCGCCCAGTGCGAGGACATGGGGATCGAGGTGCTGCCGCCCGACGTGAACCTGTCGGGTCACGACTTCAAGGTCGTCGAGGGCAACATCCGCTTCGGGCTCGACGCCGTCAAGGGGCTCGGCTACCAGGCGGTCGAGGCGATCATCCGGGCGCGCGAGGAGGGTGGGCCGTTCGGCTCGGTATGGGACTTCTGCCGCCGCGTCGACTGCCAGGCCGTGAACAAGAAGGCGAGCGAGTCGCTCGTCAAGTGCGGGGCGATGGACTCGCTGCCTGGTACGCGCACCGGCATGGTGCAGGTGCTGCCGACCGCCCAGGCGGCCGGCGCGCAGGCGCAGCAGGACGCCCAGCGCGGCCAGGGCTCGTTCTTCGACATGGACGACGGCCCGGGCGGGGTGGCCGAGCCCGACCTGCCGGTGCCAGAGCTGCCGGACGAGCGCGAGCAGCTGAATGAGTGGGAGAAGGAGACACTCGGGCTGTTCCTGTCGAGCCACCCGCTCAAGGAGGTCAGGCCGGCGCTGCGCGCGCGTGTCGACTGCTCGATCTCCGAGCTCGCGTCCAAGAAGGACGGCGAGTGGGTCACCGTCGGCGGCATGATCGCTGAGTGCAAGCGGATCCGCACCAAGAACGGCGATCCGATGATGTTCGCCACCCTCGACGACCTCGAGGGTCAGGTGGAGATGCTCGTGTTCAACTCCGCCTACGCGGCCAACGCGGACAAGGTCGACCTCGACAAGATCGTGATCGTGCGCGGTCGCGTCGACCACAAGGAGGCGGGCGAGACCAAGCTGATCGCGCAGGAGGTCGAGCCCTTCGAGCCCTCGCCGGAGGAGGTCCTCCGCGCCGCCGAGGCGGCCGCCGCCGACCCGGTCGTCAGGCGGCTCACCCTGCACGTGTCGCCCGGGGTGCCCGACAGCTTCCTCGAGGAGCTCAAGGAGGTCGTGGGACACCACCGCGGCGAGCACGAGGTCCTGCTTGCAGTCGGCGAGCGGCGCCTGCTGCTCGGTGAAGACTGGCGCGTGTCCGCGGACGGCGCCTGCCGGGCGGAGCT
>CAVVWD010000038.1:0-114502 GCA_963751835.1 uncultured Thermoleophilaceae bacterium
ATCATGATCGAGGCGTGGACCGAGAAGAGCCCGTTGAAGGTGTTCGGGTCCACGAACTGGGTGCCAGGCTGGGCGAGCTCCGCGCGCATCAGCATCGCCATCAGGCCGCCTGCGACGAAGAAGAACATCGTCGTGACGATGTATTGGATGCCGATGACCTTGTGGTCGGTGTTGACGCGGAAGTAGTCCTTCCACGAGTGGGCGCCGTGACCCGAGTGGTCCTCGGGGATCGTGGGGGCTCCGGACGCCCAGCGGAACCAGTAGTCGAAGCAGCCGATGCCGACGAGGTAGCCGAGCGGCGCCGCGATCAGCGCCCCGACGGTGATGATGGCGTCCCAGTTGAGGATCGGGTCCCAGCCGTACAAAGCGCGGATCAGCACCACGAGCCCCATGCCGAATCCGAAGCCAAGGATCGTGCCGAGCGTGGCGCGGTACCAGCCTGGTGCGAGCAGCTTCCTGGTAAGCGTCATTCCTGAGACTCCAGAAGGTACTTCACAAGCGCGTCGAGCTCCTGGGGCGAGAGCTTGTCGCCGAAGTCCGTCGGCATGACCCCATCCGGGAAATCCTTGACCACGACCGCGCCCGGCTTGACGATCGACTGCCGGACGTAGGCCTCGCTTGTGTTCGAGAGCTTGTCGAGGTCGGGGCCCACCGTCCCGCTCGCGTTCGCCGCCGCCAGTGTGTGACAGGAGCCGCAGCCCTGCGCGGCGAAGATCTCTTCGCCCTCGGCGCCCGCCGGCTGCCCGCCGCCCTGACCCTGGCCGCCGCCGCCCGCCGGCGCGCCGGCGCCGCCCGCACCGGCCTGCCGCTCGAGCCAGTTCTCGAAGTCGCCGGGCGGAACCACCCGGACGAACTGGCGCATGGTCGAATGGCCCAGCCCGCAGAGCTCGGCGCACACCACCTCGTACCTGCCGCTGCGGTTCGGAGTCAGCCGGATGATCGTGGTCAGGCCCGGCACCGCGTCGGACTTGAGGCGGAACTCCGGCACCCAGAACGAGTGGAGCACGTCCTTGGTCTTGATCTTGAACTCAACGGGCCGGTCGACGGGCAGCACCAGCACCTCCGAATTCACCTTCTGCTGGGGGTACTCGAAGGTCCAGGTGAACTGCCGGCCCGTCACGTTCACGACCATCTCGTCCTGGGCCTTGGCCTCGAGGTCGTCGAGCACGATCCAGCCGTAGGCAGCGAGCGCCGTGACCATGAGGAAGGGGATCGTGACCCAGATGACCTCGAGCCTCGCGTTGCCGTGGATCGGGGGGCCGTCGCCCATGTCCCCGGGTTTGGCGCGGAAGCGGACCACCGAGTAGATCGCGATCGTCATCACGAGGATGAAGACCGGCACGGAGCAGATGAGGAGCACGTCGTAGAGGGTGTCGATGTCCCCGGCCGCGCCGGAGGCGTCCTCCGGGAACCAGTCCATGTAGAGCGTGATCGCGATGCCGACCAGCGACGCGAACACGCCGATCCCGATCATCCGGGCAACCGGGTGCTTCTCTCCGGCGATGCGCGGATCGGTCTCGGGCGCTCCCTTCGCCGTCTCCTGCGAAACCGGCTCCCTCTCGCTCACGGCGCGCGAGTTTAATTGGTCACGGCGACGCCTGCGACGCGCGGCCGGTCAGGCGGCGAGGCGGCCGTTCGCACGGCGGAACGAGGACGGCGGCGCCCCGTGGCTGCGCCTGAACGCCTTGGCGAACTGGGCCGCCTGGCGGTAGCCGACCGCGGCCGCCACCTCCTGCACCGAGAGCCCTCCGTCGTGCAGCAGCTCGGCCGCCCGCGACATGCGAACGCGCTGCAGCTCGCGCCGGAAGCTCGTCCCGCCCGCCTCCGAGAACGAGCGCTGGAGCTGGCGCCGCGAGGTTGCGATCTCGTGCGCCACCACCGTCAGGGACAGCTCCTCGTTGGCGTAGTCCTGCTCGATGACCCGCAGCGCGTCGAAATACAGCTCGCTGCGCCTGTGCACGGTCGAGTCACGCACCTCGAAACGGAATACGCCCTGGCACGCCTACCGGATCATTCGATACGCTGGCTTATGCCGATTGTCACTAGCCCCTCGAAGGGAGTTGCATGCAGGTCAGGGCAGGGATGAGTGAGGTCGTACTCACCGTCAACCCAGGTCATACGCTGCGTGATGCCGCCCGGGCGATGGCCGATCGCAGCGTGGGCGCGGCGGTCGTGATCGATCCCGAGCAGCCGGGACCCGGCATCGTGACCGAACGCGACGTGCTCCAGTCGATCGGCAGCGGCGAGAACCCCGACGAGGAGCTCGTGCGCGACCACCTCTCGCCAAAACTGACGTTCGCCGCTCCCGAGTGGTCGCTGGAGCGCGCCGCCGAGGCGATGATCCGGGGCGGCTTCCGGCACCTGGTGGTCGTCGACGGAGGCCAGATGAGCGGCGTGCTATCGATGCGCGACATCGTCCGCTGCTGGGTCTCGGACGGGGCTACGAGCGAACTGCCCTCGGATCTCCAGTCGGCCGCCCGTCCGCCCACCTGAGAGGCGCCGGCGCTCTCAATGGTGCTCGAGCGGCAGCTCTGAGATCTCCCGCCGCGTCTCGCCGACCCACTTGAAGATGCAGATCACGGCGACGAGGGCGCCGAGCACGACCATGATCGGTGAGATCACAATGCCGGCGACCGCGACCGCGATACCGGCGGCTGTGAGAACCGGGAGGTAGGACGGGCCCGGGAGATGGATGAGCTCGCCCCGCGGCTCCACGGTCTCCTCGGCAAGGCGGATCTCCTCGGCCATCAGTAGACGAACCCCACCACCCAGGCCAGCGCGAACACCACCAGCGCCACGGCGCCCGCGATCAGCCCTGTGCGGATGTTCTTGGTGGCCAGGCGACGATCCACGGCTCGGAAGATGTATCAGATCGTCGCTCCATGAACGGACGATCGAGTGGCGCCGATGCCCGAACGCGCCTACATTCGACATCGAGGGCTCTCCGGGAGGGAGCCCTCAATCATTTGAGAAGGGCAACCGCACGTGCAGGTGGTTGTCGTGGTTGATCAGCGGTTGCACGCGGCGGGGCGGGCCGGTCAAGCCCGTGTTCGGTCCGACGAAGATGACCTCGGCGCCTTGGGCGAGGAAGCGGTTGACCAGCTCCTGGGAGAGAGGACGGTCGATCTGCGAGGCGTCGCGCGGGGCCCGCTCGCGTCCGTCCGAGCGTGGGTAGTAGATGTCGACGTCGAGGCCGTTCTGGTGGCTCGCGTGACCGATGTAGCCGAAGCGCGGGCCGAAGTCGCCGCCGTGCGGGCGGCTCAGGTCTCCGACGGTCAGTCGGGGGGCCACAGGGTGAGCCTCGAGGTAGTCGCGGGCAACCCGTAACACGGTTCGCACGAGGCGGTCGGTGCCCCAGCGGCGCCAGGGACGGTTCGGGGAGCGCCGCAGCACCGGATCCCATGTGAAGAAGTCGGGGCTCTCTGGGGGCAGGCGCACGCCGTTCACCAGCCGCCCGGCCGTGTGGGTCCCGATCGCGGTGGACTGGCGCCAGCGAACCGGCTCCGGCTCGGGCGACTCGGGCGGCTCGGGCCGCACGGGCGGCTCGGGCGGCGCTACCTCGGGCGGCGGCTGCGCGGGAAAGGCGAGGTCTGCCAGTGGGCGCCGCTCCTCGGCCAGTGCTGTCACGACCACCGTCGCGGCCGTGAGCGGCACGATGATGAGGATCGCGGCTGCGATTCGCACTAGGCCCGATACGGAGAACGGCGCCACCGCGGTCCAAGCGTAGGGACCGGGCCTGCTGCCGCTTCGGGCGCGCTGGCGCTCGTCTCGATGAACCAAGTCGGGGGGCGGCTGCGAATAGGGGACATACCCGATCCCAGGAGGAGCAGGACTATGAAGCGCAAAGGGCTCTTGCGAATGGCCCTCGGCTTGAGCTGCGTGGCCGCCTTGGCGGTACCCGTGGCCGGCCAGGCGGGGCAGCCCGACTCGAAGGGAAACGGCGGCCGTACGTTCTACGCCACCGATGACCAGAACAACCTCGTGAGCTTCTCGGCGGACAGCCCGCGTAAGCTCGACAGCAGCCAGCAGATCAGCGGGCTGCCGATGGGCGTGACGCTCAGGGGCATCGACTTCCGGCCCGCCACCGGCGAGCTGTACGGCGTCGGCAGCGACAGCGTCGTCTACCGCGTCAGCCCCGTGACCGCGAAGGCGGTTGGCGAGGGCCCGGCGTTCACGCCGGCGCTCAGCGGGCGGTTCTTCGGCGTCGACTTCAACCCGACCGTGGACCGGATCCGGGTCACGAGCGATGCGAACCAGAACCTGCGGCTGGTCCCGGACACCGGGGCGCTGGCGGGTGCGGACGCCGACCTCAACCCGAACGATCCGACCGTCGTCGGCTCGGCCTACACGAACTCGTCGTTCAGCGCTACCCCCGCGGCGTCGACGATCCTGTACGCGCTCGACGCGCTCGACGACGCGCTCTACGTGCAGAACCCGCCGAACAACGGCACGCTGACGATGCCCACTCCGGTGGACATCAACGTCCGCGGTGACAGCGGCTTCGACATCGCCGGCAAGAACAACGTCGGCTACGTCGCAACCGCTTCGGACCGGCGTCCGGGCGCGGAGCTCTACCGCGTGAACGTCCAGACCGGCGCCACCATGAAGCTCGGCCAGATCGGCCGCGGCGCCACCACGATCACCGGCCTCGCGGCCGTGCAGGACACCCCCTAGGCCAAGATCCATCGGGCCTGGCAGGGAGCCAGGGAGCGGGCCGCGCCTCAGGCGCGGCCCGCCGCCCGGGCCGCTCAGGCCGGGGCTGTAAGCAGCACGCGGTTCCCCGACGGGTCGGCCGTGCGCACGCCAGCGGCGAGCTCGAGCGTCTCCGCTCCCGACGCCTCGAGGCGGCCGGCCAGCCGGTCGCGCTCCGCCTCGTCGGGCAGCGCGAGCTCCCAGTGCTCGAGGCCGAGCGCGCCCTCGGGCGGGGGCGGCGCCCCGCGGCTCTGCCAGATGTTCGCGCCGACGTGGTGGTGGTATCCCCCGGCCGACAGGAACAGCGCGCCCGGGTAGCTGCGGACGGTCACGTCCAGCTCGAGCGCTCCCGCGTAGAAGCCCTCGACCGGGTCCAGGCTCGACACCTGGAGGTGCACGTGGCCCATGCGGGTGCCGGCGGGCATCGAGCCCGCGTCATCGGGCTCGCCCGGCCCGAGCTCGGCGAGGACGCCGTCGAGGTCGAGCGGCAGCGTCGCCATCTCGAGCTCGCCGTTCGGGCCGCTTCGCCACTCGTCCCGCGGGCGGTCGCGGTAGAGCTCGATTCCATTGCCCTCGGGATCGTTCAGGTAGAGCGCCTCGCTCACCAGGTGATCGGACGCGCCCGTGAGGCGCCAGCCCGCACCGATCACCCGGCGCAGGGCGCGGGCGAGGTCCGCGCGGGTGGGCACCAGCAGCGCGAGGTGGAAGAGGCCGGTGCTGGCGGCCGGGCGTGGCGGTGCGCCGGGCGCCGCCGCCAGCTCCACAAGCGGCGGGCCGCCGTCGGCGCCGAGCCGCGCGATGTCGCCCTCGCGGGCGAGCGGGCGCAGCCCGACGGCGCGCTCGTAGAACGCCGCCAGCGAGTCGAGGTCGGCCACCCTCAGCCGGACCGCGCCCACGCCGGTGTCGGGGGCGATGCTCACCTGAACAGACCCGCGTAGGCGCTCAGGGCAGGCTGGCCGCCGAGGTGCGCATAGAGGACCTTGGAGCCCGGCTCGATCTCGCCGCTCGACACCAGGTCGATCATCCCCGCCATCGACTTCCCCTCGTAGACCGGGTCCGTGATCATGCCCTCGAGGCGCCCGGCGGTGCGGATCGCCTCGAGCGTGCGCTCGTCGGGTATCCCGTAGGTGCCGGCGTGGTAGCGGTCGTCGAGCACGATCTCGTCGTCCCGCAGCTCACGGCCCACCTCGATCAGCGCGGCGGTCCGCCGGGCGATGCGCGCCACCTGTTCGCGTGTCTCGGCTGGTTTCGCCGAGCCGTCGATCCCGAGCACGCGCCGCGGCCTGTCCTGCGCGGCGAAGCCGGCGATCATCCCGGCTTGCGTGGAGCCGGTGACCGAGCAGACGACGATCGTGTCGAAGAAGACGCCGAGCTCGCGCTCCTGCTCGGCCACCTCCATCGCCCAGTTTGCGAAGCCGAGCCCGCCCAGCTCGTGGTCGGAGGCCCCCGCCGGAATCGGGTACGGGGTGCCGCCCGCGGCCTCCACGTCGGCCAGCGCCTGCTCCCAGCTCTCCTTGAAGCCGATCCCGAAGCCCGCCTCGACGAGCCGGACGTCCGCGCCCATGATGCGGCTGAGCTGGATGTTGCCGACCCGGTCGTAGACGACGTCCGGCCAGTCGACCCAGCTCTCCTGCACGAGGACGCAGCCGAGCCCCGTGCGCGCGGCCACGGCGGCCACCTGGCGCGTGTGGTTGGACTGCACGCCGCCGATCGACACGAGCGTGTCGCAGCCCTTGGCGAGCGCGTCGGCCACCAGATACTCGAGCTTGCGGGTCTTGTTGCCCCCGTAGGCGAGCCCGCTGTTGCAGTCGTCGCGCTTGGCCCAGAGCTCGGCGCCCCCGAGATGCGCGCTGAGCCGCTCGAGCGGGTGGATCGGCGAGGGGCCGAAGAGCAGCGGCTGCCGGGCGAAGGACTCGAGTCGCACGGCGCAAGCCTACGGCCCGGCGGGCACGCGCAGGCTCAGTCCTGTCGTCGCCGGTGGCTTCGCTCGGGACGGCGGCGGGCCGCCACGCCCTCCTCGATCAGGCGCCCAAGATCGCCCGAGGGCGGCACGCCGAGCTCGCTCCGCATGAGTCGGGTGCAGCGATCGTATTGGCGGACCGCCTCGCAGACGTTGCCCTCTGCGAGGTGCATCTCGATCATCACCCGGTGGGCGGACTCGCGCAGCGGCTCGGCCCGGAGCGCCGCGAGGCCGGCCTCGAGGGCCTCCCCGAAGCGCCGCTCGGCGGTGAGTCGCTCGCAGAGGCACTCCAGCGCGTGCAGCCGGACCTGGCGGAAGCGCTCGCGTTCCGCCTCGGCCCACTCGTCGTACCAGTCGGGGAGGAGATCCTGGGAGCTGCACAGCTCCGCCACCAGCGCGGGGCGGACCGGTCCGTGGCCGCCGAGCACCTCGCGGGCGGCGGCGCCGACGCGGTCCAGATCGACCTCGACGCCGGGCGCAAGCTCGAGCTCGCGACCCTTCGTCCGCACCACCTCGCCCGCCGCGCGATGCAGGCGCCACAGCGCCGAGCGCAAGGACCCTGCCGCGCGCTCCTCGGTGGAGTCGAGCCATAGCTGTCCGGCCACATAGGCACGCGCGAGCGGTCCGCGCCGGAGGCCCATGAACGCCAGCAGGCGCCGCGCGCTGGAGGGCAGAACGACGCTCACGCCAGAGCTCTGATACTCCAGCCTCCCCATCAGGGCCAGGCGCGCGCCGGCGGACACGACCCCCTTGTACGCCCCCATCGGGGCGCCGTCAACCGCATTGTGAGCCATCCCACAAAGGGGTCCGCGGTGCCCGATGGGAGGCGAGAAGCCGCGACTGGGGTGACGCTCAGCGGTCGCATCGGTGACGCACGGGTGACGCTGCGGTGACGGCTCAGGGACACCTTGAGCGCAGCCCGCACCCCGACAGAAGAGGCCCCGCACATGCCGGCCCCCTCAGACCCGACCGTCGTCCAGGAAAATGGCGTCGCCGCAGCCGAGCTGGACTTCGAGGAGCTCGCGACCGGCAACGGGAGCGCATTCGGCGAGCCGACTTCCGGGAACGGCGCCGTGCCCACCACCAGCGAGCTGGCGGAGGAGGAGGCCCCCGAGGCGCCTCCGGCGCCCGTCGACGGCGCGCCGATCCCCCTTCCCCCGGTCGGAGTCAAGCGCCAAGTGCGAGGCCGCTATCGCGGCGCGGCGGTCGGCTGGCAGCTCGACCTGCGCGTGGACGTCGACGGGCCGCGCCCGACCAACCGGGTGAGCGGAGACTTCTTCTCGACCTCCGGCGCGACCACGGCTACTTCGGCTCGTTCGTCGTCAACGCCGTCTCGATCGTGACCACCGCCTCCGAGGTGAGGATCGTCGGGATGGGCACGTTCACCTGGGCCGCGGCCGCGCCGCTGGTGCAGATCACGATCCCGCGCGTGACGGTCGGGCAGGCCCTGAAGCCGGCGACGATCCAGTTCCTGACGCCGCCGTCGACCCCCGGGGCGAGCTACCTCTGCAGCTTCGGCTCGCGTTACTTCCGCACCGTCCAGTGGGAGCAGGACTCGGTGGCCGGCGCCGTCCCCTTCGTCTCCTACGACACCGGCTCGCTTCCGCAGCCCGCGGGCAGCCCGGCGCGGATCCTGACGGTCTCGAAGGCGTTCGCCGAGGCGGGCATCGCGCTGCAGGAGGCCGGTACGCCGAACGTGATCCCGGTGTCGGCGGCGGGCCCCGGGACGGCGCCGAGCTGGAGCGACAGCGAGCTCCACAACGCGATGACGGGCCACTTCAGCCTGCACTCGAACCGGCCCCAGTGGCGCGTCTGGATGCTGGTCGCGACGTCCCACGACCAGGGTGCGCGCGGGATCATGTTCGACTACTCCGATGCCTTCCAGCGCCAGGGCGCGGCCGTCTTCTACGACGCGATCAAGGGCACGTCCGCGGACGCGCAGCGGGCGCAGGTGCGCACCTACGTGCACGAGCTGGGGCACGCCTTCAACCTGCTCCACTCGTGGGACAAGGGCTTCGCGGACCCGCCGCAGCCGCTCGGGCCGAACGGTGGGCTCGGGGACCTGTCCTGGATGAACTACGCCTGGAAGTACCAGCCGTCGCCCCCGGCCCCGGGCGGCGAGAGCGCGTACTGGGCGAACTTCCCGTTCCAGTTCACCAACAACGAGCTCGCGCATTTGCGCCACGGCTTCCTCCGGAACGTGATCATGGGGGCGAACCCGTTCGCCAAGGGGGCGGGGGAGATCGACCCCGACCTCTTCGACGACCCGCTGACCGACAACTCTGGGCTCGCATTCGAGCTGCGAGCGAAGGACGCGTTCGCATACGGCGAGCCGGTGGTGGTGGAGCTCAAGCTATCGGCGACCGACCTGCGCGGGCGCGAGACCCACGGCTACCTGCATCCCAAGGACGAGTTTGTGAGCCTCGCGATCCGGCAGCCCTCGGGCCGCGTGCTGCACTACCGGCCGATGCTGCGCCGCTGCATGGACCATGACCGCAGCGTGCGGCTGGACCCCGGGCAGCCCGCGATCTACGACAGCGCGTACATCGGCTTCGGCCGCGACGGCCTCTACTTCGAGCAGCCCGGGCAGTACGAGCTGCGCGCGCAGTACCTGGCCGCCGACGGCTCGCGGATCGTGTCCCCGGTCCTGCGAGTCCGTGTCCGACCACCGGCATCCGTCGAGGACGAGCGCGTCGGCGAGCTCATGATGGGTGAGGAGCAGGGCAAGCTACTCGCCCTGCTCGGCTCCGACTCGGTCGAGCTGCGGCACGGCCGCGAAGCGCTCGACACGGTGGTTGAGGAGCACCCGGACCACCCGCTGGCGGTCTACGCGCAGCTCGCCAAGGGCATCAACTGCGGCCGCGACTACAAGAACCTCACTCCCGACAAGCGCCTGCACGTGCGCGAGGCCGAGCCGAAGGACGCGGCGAAGCTGCTCACCGCCGTCGAACGGGCCTCCGCGGCGCCCGACGACGGCGGCGTCGACAACATCACGCTGAACATGGCCATGCGCCGGCACGCCCGCGCCGAGGCCAGGGCGGGCAGCCCCGCCAAGGCGGCGAAGGTCATGGACCGGATGGTCTCGATCTTCGAGTCCAAGGGGCTTAACCCCCAGGTGCTGCAGAAGATCCGGATGCAGGCCGAGGCGACCAAGGAATCGATAGCCGACGAGGCGAAAGGCGAATGAGCCAAGCCCAAGACCCACCCGAGGTCAGCGCGCTCTGGGCGGCCGTCGAGCGCGGCGACGTCACGTTCCACCAGGTGTCGACCGCCTGGTTCGAGTCGCGCTTCGCGAGCGGGGACCCGAGCCGGAACGGCCGGCCGGACGACGCCACCCGCGAGGCCTACGCGCGTGTCTTCCCCAAGCTGCTCGAGGTGTTCGGCGAGCAGCGTGGTTGCCTGATCAGCGCCTACTTCTGCAGAAACATACGGGTGGGCGTGGCGCTGACGGACATCGCCGCGGCGGCCGAGACCGACGACGGACCTCTGGAATCCCTCGAGGAGCGCCAGGCCTACGAGCAGGAGTCCGCGGAGTGGGGGGCCTGGAAGCGATTCAGGGCGCGGCGCCGCAACGTCCACCAGGGCGAGGCAAGCAACACCGCGATTCACCTCGAGCCGATCTTCGGCGACCCGGACAGTCCGCGCGCCAAGGAGCTGCTGTTTCGCTGCCTGCGCGTGCACTACCACGCACTCGAGTTCCTCAAGCCGAAGCCGCGCAAGATCTGCATGCGGATGACCTTCAACGTGATCACCATGCTGCTGGGGACGCTCGACACGCGGGCGGGGAACGGCGGACAGGCAAGCGCCTTCGATCAGAGTCCCGAGGACCAGCGGACGATCGAGAAGGAGCTCGAGAGCACCGAGTCCTACTTCCTCCAGTCCGCGCAGCGCACCGCCCGGCTCGAGTACCTGATCGGGATGATCCCCGGCCTCATCCTGGCGGCCCTCGTGGCAGTCCTGATCTGGAACGTGACCGAGGTACCGCAGGAGTTCTCGATCGCGCTCATTGGCGGTGCGCTCGGCGCGCTCGTCTCGGTCATGGAGCGCCTGACGGCCGGCAAGCTCACGCTCAACCACGAGTACGGCAAGGCGACCCTGCGAATCCTGGGAGGGATGCGGCCGTTCATCGGGGCACTGTTCGGCCTCGCGCTGTACGTGCTGATCTCCGGCGCGCTGATACCGATGGAGGTGCCGGACGGGGACAAGCAGAGGTATTTCTTCGCGGGTATCGCGTTCCTCGCCGGCTTCTCCGAGCGCTGGGCCCAGGACATGATCGACCCGGGCAAGCTGCCGACCCCCACCGCGCACACGACGGCGACGGCGCCGGCCGGGGCGCGCCCGCCCGCTCTGGTCGCCCGCTAGGAGAGCCACGATGCCCCCGTTCCCGAAGCCGCGGTTCGACTACAGCCCGCGCGTGGCCCGTGAGCTGGGTGCCCTGCGGGCGCTGCGCGACGAGCGCGGCATTCCCGCCAAGCGCGACGACCGGCTCCTGCTCGCCACCTGGAACATCGCGAACCTGGGCGCGCAGGAGCGCAGCGAAGCTGACCACGAGCTGATCGCCGAGATCGTCGGCTGGTTCGACCTCGTGGCGGTGCAGGAGGTCGGCGACAACCTGAGTGGGATCCGCGCGGTCCGCGACCAGCTCCCGCCGAGCTGGCGGATGCAGTTCTCCGAGGCGGGCGGCAACCGCGAGCGGGCCGCCTTCATCTACGACGCGAGCAAAGTGGAGCCGCTGGAGAAGACCGGGCGGCTCGCGATCCCTCCGTCGGAGCTGGCGCGCATCAGGCTGAACGGCGTTCGCGAGCAGTTCCGCGGCTTCGACCGCGGGCCCTACGTCGGCACATTCCGCGCGGGGCGCTTCAGCATCGAGCTCGTCAACGTGCACCTCTTCTTCGGCTCGGACAGCGAGCGGGCGGATATCGAACGGCGCATGCTCGAGACGTTCGCGGTCGCGCGCTGGTGCGACCGCCGGCGCACGAACCCGAACGCGTACCTGCGCGACATAGTCGCGCTCGGCGACTTCAACCTGCCCGAGCTGTCCGACGACGATCCGATCTACAGCACGCTCACGGCACGCGGGCTCGAGCTACCTGCCCACAAGAGCGCCGTGGGAGGGTCGAGCCTCCAAGGTCACAAGCACTACGATCAGGTCGCCTTCTTCCCGGGAGAGACGAGCGAGTTCGCCGAGCGCGTCGACGTGTTCGACTTCGACAACGCGATCTTCGCGGACCTGTATCAGTCGCGCCCCCTGAAGCAGTTCCTCTCCTACCTGCGTTACCACCTATCGGATCACAGGCCGCTGTGGGCGCAGTTCTCGATCTGACGCAGAGCGAGGTAGGCCCGAGCCAGGCGCTGCTCGAGCGCCACCGCCCGCTCCTCCGCTTCGACCGACAGTACGACTACCGTGCCGCGGCCGTCGAGGGTGTGATTGAGAACGCCGGCAACCTGCTGCGCACCCGCTACGGCGAGGTGATCGCGCGAGCGGCAGGCGAACCGGAGCTGACGCTCGACCTCCTGCGCGGCTACCCCGACGGACTTTCTCCGGACGAGCGCGACTGCCTCTGCCTTGCTCCGGATCATCTCGGCGACGCCATCCGCATGGAGGGCGAGAGCCGCTACGCGGCGCGCATGTACGGGCGGGCGGTCGAGGACGGTGGGCGTACCTGGCTCCAGTACTGGTTCTGGCTCTACTACAACCCCAAGAACCTGTTCGGCTTCGGCAAGCACGAGGGCGACTGGGAGATGGTTCAGCTCGGCCTCGATGAGGACGGCGAGGTCGACGTCGCGACCTACGCGCAGCACGACACCGGCGAGGCGCGCCGCCGGGAGGAGATCGAATGGGTCGAGCGCGAGGGGGGCCCGCACGCGGTCGTCTACATCGCGCCGCTGTCGCACGCCTCCTATTTCGAGGCCGGCACCCACCCGTACCCGGTCGGCATCGACCACCCCTACGGCGACGGCCCGGAGGGGCTGCTGCCGGTCGTTCCGTTCGGCGACTGGGCGGAGTGGCCGGGACGCTGGGGCAACTCCGAACGGGTGATCGCCCGGCGGATCGGGAATGGGCCCCGTAGCCCTTTCTGGCAGCGGCCGAAGTGGGACCGGCCCGCCACCTTCCACAAGCGCATCCGACGCCGCCGCTTCCGCTCGTTGCTCGGCCGCGCGCTGCACCTCGCCGGCCGCGCGACCTACCCCAAGCCGCCACAGCTCGAGGCGCGCCTCGACGGGCAGCTGTGCACGGTCAGCTACCGCCTCGAGTCGACGTTCTGGCGCCGCTCCGCCCACCTCTACCTGACAGCGCACGACGGCGACCGCCTGCTTGCCAGCCGGACCGTGCGAAGGGCGGACGACGAGGGGACCGAGGTGCTGCGCCTCCCGTTCACGCCCTCCGCCCCGGCCGTGTGGGGAAGCACCTTCAATGCGCTGCGGCAGCGAAGCGACCTGACCGAGGCAGCGATCTCGTGATCGCTGATGTGCACGCCCACTACGCCATGCACCTCGTGCCGGATGGCGGGAAGAGCCCGTTCGAGCTGCTCGCAACCGCTCGGGGTCGCGATCGCTTGCTCGACCGCATCCGGGCCCGCTTGGTGGGACTCGCCGGCCGCTTTGCCAATTACCGCTCGTTCGATTCGGGCCCGCGCGTGACGCTGCCGGCGCTGCGGCAGGGCGGAGCTGGGCTCGTGTTCTCGGTCCTCTACTCGTTCTTCGACGAGCTCGACCTCGAAGTGCCGTACGGCGCGCGGCCGGACAAGGACTACCTGCCGCGCCTGCTGCGCCAGCTGGAGCTGGTGGAGGAGGACATCGCCGAGCGCCACTCGGAGGACGCCGCCGTTGTCCGCGACATCGAATCCCTTGACGCCGCCGTCGCGAACGGACGGATCGCCTTCGTGCACAGCGTCGAGGGGGGCTTCCACCTGGGCGCCGAGCCCGCGGCCGTCGAGCGCGCCGTCGCGCAGTTGGCGGCCCGGGGCGTCGCCTACATCACGCTCCCGCACCTCGTCTGGCGCGGCGTTGCGACGAACGCGCCCGCATTCCCGTTCATGCCAGACTCGCTCTACCGGCGGCTCTTCCCGCAGCCGGCTGAGGGGCTGTCCGATCTCGGCCGGGCCGCCGTGCGGGCGATGGCCCGCGAGCGCGTGCTCGTTGACGTCTCGCACATGAGCGAGGCCGCCCTCGATGACACTTTCGCGTTGCTCGACGAGCTGGATCCGCAGGGGACCCTGCCGGTTGTCGCGACGCACGCAGGCTGCCGCTTCGGGCGCCTGCGCTACATGCTCGACGAGCGCACCGTCGAGCGCATCGCCGCGCGCGACGGCCTCGTCGGACTGATCTTCGCGCAGCACCAGCTGAACGACGGCATCCGACGGCGTCGCACCAGCACGCTGGATGAGTCCCTCGAGGTGCTGTTCCGGCACATCGACCGCCTGCGCGAAATCACCGGCTCACACCGCCACACGGCCATCGGCTCCGACTTTGACGGCTTCATCAAGCCCACGCTCACGGGGCTCGAGTCGATGGCCGACATGGCAACGCTGGAGAGCGCCCTCGTGGGCCGCTACGAGGAGGACGGCGCACGGGCGATCTGCTCGGAGAACGCGCTCAGGACCCTACGGGCACTCTGGTCGGCTGGCGGATGAGGAGCGCGGCGCCGATCGCCCCGCCGAGGTCGCCGAGCTCCGCCATCAGGAACGCCGGCGGGTTCTCGCTCGAGAACAGATGAGGCAGCATCGCCTTCTCGATCTTCTTCCGGTAGGGCTCGCCAAGGCGCAGCCCGAGGCCGCCTCCGAGGATGACGGCCTCGACGTCGAGGACGTTGAGCGTCGAGGCGATCCCGGCGCCGAGCGCCTCGACCGCCTCGTCAATCAGCTTGTGGGCGAGCTTGTCGTCGTGCTCCAGCGCCCGCCCCCAGACGCCGCTCGTGAGCCGGTCGCGCCCGCGCTTCTCCATGATCTTGAACAGCTCGGTCTTGTGGCCCTTCTCGTGCCGGTGCCGCGCGCGCTCCTCGAGGGCCTTGCGGCCGGCATACGCCTCCATGCAGCCCTTCCGCCCGCACGGGCAGCGGGCGCCGTCCATCACCACGCACACGTGGCCGATCTCACCGGCGCCGCCGCGGCCGAGCCAGGGTTTGCCGCGTAGGACGATGCCGCCGCCCACGCCGGTGCCCCAGAAGACACCGAGGAGCGACTTGTAGGCCCGGCCGGCGCCGAGGTTGAGCTCGGCGTCGGTCGCCACGTTCACGTCGTTGTCGATCTTGACGCGGGGGCCCAGGGCCTCCTTTAGCGTGGCCGCGAGCGGGAACGAACCCTCCCAGCCGGGCAGGTTGCGCGCGCTCGTGACGATGCCCTTGCGCCCGTCGATGACGCCGGGGGAGCCGACCCCCACGCCCGCGAGCGAGTGGGTGTCGATGCCCGCCTGCGCGGCGGCGGTGCGCACGGATGCGGCCATGGCCTCGGCCACGTCGGCCGGGCCGCCGGAGGTCGGCGTGGGGAGCCGCTCCTGGCCGACCACCCGGCCGTCGTCGTCGATCACGACGGCCTGGATCTTCGTTCCGCCAAGGTCGATGCCGGCCCGCACGGGTGCAAGCCTAACTCCGCATGCGGATACGCTCATCCTGAACGCCCGACCATGCCCGACCCGAGGGGGAAGAGATGAGCGCGGACAGGCGGATCGGGGTCACAGGGCTCGCGGTCATGGGCGCGAACCTCGCTCGCAACATCGCCCGTCGCGGCGTTCCGGTCGCCGTGCACAACCGGACGGCTGCGCGAACCGGCGAGTTCATGGAGCGGTACGCGGACGAAGGCTCGTTCTCGGCGGCCGAGTCGCTGCAGGAGTTCGTCGCCGCGCTGGAGCGCCCGCGCAGGATCATCGCCATGGTCAAGGCCGGGCCGGCGGTGGACGGCGTGATCGGCGATCTCTCCCCGCTGTTGGATGAGGGCGACATCATCATCGATGCGGGCAACTCCCACTTCGCCGACACGCGCCGGCGCACGTCGGCCTGCGCCGAGCGAGGTCTGCGGTTCCTCGGGATCGGCGTCTCCGGCGGCGAGGAGGGAGCTCTGCTCGGGCCAAGCATCATGCCCGGCGGCGAGCGGGAGGCCTACGGCGCCGTGGAGGAGGTGCTGACGTCGATCGCTGCACGCGTAGACGGGACCCCCTGCTGCGCCTACATCGGGCGCGACGGCGCGGGCCACTACGTGAAGATGGTTCACAACGGCATCGAGTACGCCGACATCCAGCTGAT
Source organism: uncultured Thermoleophilaceae bacterium (assembly GCA_963751835.1). Lineage (GTDB taxonomy): Bacteria > Actinomycetota > Thermoleophilia > Solirubrobacterales > Thermoleophilaceae > JACVRW01. The sequence continues at coordinate 15,891 of CAVVWD010000038.1, forward strand.
CGCCGAGGCCTATGACCTGCTGCGTCACGGTGCCGGCCTGGAGGTCGGGGAGATAGCGGCGATCTTCGAAGACTGGAACAGCGGCCATCTCGAGTCGTTCCTGATCGAGATCACCGCCATCGTGCTGGCAAAGGAGGATCCGGATACCGGGCGGCCGCTCGTCGATGTGATCGTCGACGAGGCCGAGCAGAAGGGGACGGGCCGCTGGACGAGCCAGGACGCGCTCGAGCTGGGAGTGCCGCTCACGGGGATCACCGAGGCCGTGTTCGCGCGCTCCCTGTCGGCGCTGCGCGAGCAGCGCGGGGCGGCGGCCAGGTTCCTGGCGGGCCCGATCCCGGATGCCGGCGCGCGGGCGACAGATGGGCTCGTCGCGGACGTCCAGAGGGCTCTCTATGCGAGCAAGGTCGTGGCCTACGCCCAGGGCTTCGAGCAGCTGGCGGCGGCTTCCAAGGCCTACGACTGGAACCTGGACATGGGCTCACTCGCCACGATCTGGCGCGGCGGCTGCATCATCAGGGCCCGATTCCTCAACCGCATCCGCGACGCGTACGCCGACGACCCGGCCACCGTCAATCTGCTGATGGTGCCGTACTTCCGCGACGCGGTGGCCGAGGCGCAGGAATCCTGGCGGCGGGTGATCACACGCGCGGTTGAGCTGGGCGTGGCCGTTCCGGCGTTTGCGTCGTCGCTCGCGTACTACGACGGCTACCGCCGCGAGCGCGGGCCGGCCAACCTGATCCAGGGCCTGCGCGACTACTTCGGTGCGCACACCTACCGGCGCCTGGACCGCGAGGGCTCCTACCACACGCGCTGGGCGCAGGATGGCGCCGAGGTCCGCACGGACGCCTCGAACACCGCGCCGCCGCCCCCCTGAAGGGTGAACCCGACGTAACGAAGCTTGCTTCGAGGGGCCGCCGCGGATAGGACTCCCGCATGGCCTCCGAAGAGGAGCTTGTGCTGGGCGTGGATGTGGGCGGCACGAAGGTGGCCGTGGCGGCGCTGCGCGGCGCGGAAGTGGCGGGGCGAGCCGAGCAGCCGACCGTGCTCGAGAGCAGCTCGGCACTCCTCGACGGGCTCGAGGCGACGGCGCGCGAGGTGATCGCGCAGTATGGCCGGCCGGCCGCGATCGGCGTGGGCGTTCCCTCGCAGATCATCTACGCCACCGGGACCGTCGAGACGAGCGTCAACATTCCGCTGGCGGGTGTCGGCCTGCGCGAGGAGCTGGGGCGGCGCTTCGGCGTCCCCGTGTTCGTCGACAACGACGCCAACGTGGCCGCCTTCGCCGAGGCGCGCATGCTCGGCTGCGACGAGCTGGTGATGCTCACGCTCGGAACGGGGGTCGGCGGCGGCGTCGTAACGGCCGGGCGCATCTTCCGCGGTGCGCACGGTCTCGGCGCCGAGCTCGGCCACTTCACGCTCAGCCCCGATGGGCCGCCCTGCCCCGGAAACTGCCCGAACCACGGCTGCGTGGAGTCGTACTGCTCCGGCCAGGCGCTCGAGCGCGACGCCACGGAGCTGGCGCGGGACAAGCCCGACAGCCGGCTATCCGGCGCGCTCGGCAGCGACGGGCGCGTGTCCGGACGCGAGCTCGTGCTCGCGGCCGAGCGGGGCGACCCGGACGCTCTTCTCGTCTTCGACCGCTTCGCCCGGATGCTGGGTGTCGCGATCGCGGGTTATGTGAACGTGTTCGAGCCGGAGCGGATGGTGATCGGCGGCGGGCTCTCGCGCGCGTCCCACCTCTACCTGGACCGGGCAGTCCAGGAGGCGGGCGCCCGGGCGCTCCCGGCACTGTTCCGGCGCGTGGAGATCTCGCTTGCCCAGCGCGGCCCGGACGCCGGCGTGATCGGGGCGGGACTGCTTGCCGCGCACGAGATTGGGCATAGTGGACAGGCCAACCCGACAGCTACCGAAGGATCGGTATGAAGACCAGCACTTCCCAGCTCGAAGAGCTCTCCATCAACACGATCCGCACGCTCTCGATCGATGCTGTCGAGAAGGCCAACTCGGGGCACCCCGGCGCGCCCATGGCGCTCGCCCCGCTCGCCTACACCCTCTACATGCGCGCGATGCGCCACAGCCCGTCGCAGCCCGACTGGTTCAACCGCGACCGCTTCGTGCTTTCGGCCGGGCATGCGTCGATGCTCCTGTACTCGATGCTCTACCTCACGGGCTACGGCATGACGCTCGACGACCTGAAGAACTTCCGTCAGCTCGGGAGCCCGACCGCCGGCCATCCCGAGTACGGCCACGCGCATGGCATCGAGGCCACCACGGGTCCGCTCGGCCAGGGCCTGGGCCAGGCCGTGGGGATTGCACTGGCCGAGGCGATGCTGGCCACCCGCTTCAACCGGCCGGGGCACGAGCTGATCGACCACCACACCTATGTGATCGCGAGCGACGGAGACATCCAGGAGGGCGTCACGTCGGAGGCGAGCTCGCTGGCGGGTCACCTCGGCCTCGGCAAGCTGATCGTCTTCTACGACAACAACCACGTCCAGCTCGCGGGCAACACGTCGATGGCGTTCTCCGAGGACGTCGGCAAGCGCTACGAGGCCTACGGCTGGCACGTTCAGGACGTCGGCGAGGACCTCTCGCTGGAGACGCTGAGCGGCGCGGCCGACGCCGCCAAGGCGGAGACGGAACGCCCGTCGCTCGTGATTGTGCGCTCGCACATCGGCTACGGCTCCCCGAACAAGCAGGACAGCTACAAGGCGCACGGCTCGCCGCTCGGCCCCGAAGAGGTCAAGCTCACCAAGGAGGTCTACGGCTGGCCGCTCGAGCCGACCTTCCTCGTGCCCGACGAGGTGCTCGCGCACTTCCGTGAGTGCGTGGAGCGCGGCAGGGAGTTCGTCGCCGAGTGGGACGAGCAGCTCGAGGCCTATCGCGCCGCGGAGCCCGACGCCGCCGCCGAGCTCGCGTACGTCATGGAGGAGCGGCTGCCGGATGGCTGGGATTCCGATCCGCCGCGCTTCAGCCCCGACGGAGACCCGGTCGCCACCCGTAAGGCGTCGAATCAGGTGATCCAGTGGGCCGCGGCCAGGGTGCCGCAGCTCGTCAGTGGCTCGGCGGACCTCGAGCCCTCGACGCTCACCTTCATCGACGAGGGCGGCGCTCCCGAGAAGGGCGATTACTCGGGCCGCAGCGTCCACTACGGAGTGCGCGAGCACGGGATGGGCGCGATCGTGAACGGCCTGAACCTGCATGGGCTGCGCGCATTCGGCTCGACGTTCTTCAACTTCCTCGACTACATGAAGGCGGCGGTGCGGATCTCGTCGCTGATGCGCAAGCCGGTGATCTGGGTCTACACGCACGACTCGATCGGCCTCGGGGAGGACGGCCCGACCCACCAGCCCATCGAGCAGCTGGCCACGCTGCGCGCGCAGCCGAACATGTACTGCGTCCGCCCCGCCGATGCCAACGAGACCGCCCTCGGCTGGCGCTTCGCCCTGCAGCAGACCGAGACCCCGGTGGCGCTGGTGCTGAGCCGCCAGTCGCTCCCGATCCTCGACCCGGATTGGATCCTGCCCGAGGCGATCCACCGCGGCGCCTACGTGCTGCGCGACGCTCAGAACGGCGACGGCGACCCCGACCTGATCCTGATCGGCACCGGCTCGGAGGTGTCGATCTGCCTCGATGCGGCGGAGCTGCTCGAGTCCGACGGCGTCGCCCCGCGCGTGGTCTCGGCGCCCTGCCTCGATCGCTTCGCGGAGCAGGACGAGGCGTACCGGGACAGCGTGCTGCCGCCGTCGGTGCGCGCGCGTGTGTCGGTGGAGGCGGCCTCGCCCCTCGGCTGGCGCATGTGGACCGGGGACGACGGCGACGAGGTCGCTATGAGGACGTTCGGCGGCTCCGCGCCCGCCAAGGATCTGTACGAGCACTTCGGCTTCACGCCGGAGAATGTGGCCGCCCGTGCGAAGGCGGTCGTGGAACGAGTGGCGGCCCGCGCGTAGGGCCGAGGAGAGGAGTGCGCGATGAGCGTCGGAGCAGGAGTCAACCAGCGGCTCGCGGCGCTGACCGCCGCCGGCACCAGCGTCTGGCTCGACCAGATCCGGCGCAGCATGATCACGGGCGGCGAGCTCGAGCGGCTCGTGCGCGAGGACTCCCTGCGCGGGGTCACCTCGAACCCCGCGATCTTCGAGAAGGCGATCCTCGGCTCGACCGACTATGACGAGCAGGTTGCGGAACTGGCCGAACGGGGCCTGTCCGCGCGCGAGATCTACGACGAGCTGGCGATCCTCGACGTTCAGCTCGCCTGCGACGTGCTGCGCCCGGTGTGGGAGGAGGCGAGCCACGGGGACGGCTTCGTTTCGCTCGAGGTCGAGCCCGGGCTCGCGCACGACACGGAGGGAACGCTGACGCAGGCGCGCGACTACTGGGCCCGCGTCGACCGGCCCGAACCTCTTCATCAAGATCCCGGGCACCGAGGAGGGCGTGCCGGCGATCGAGGAGGCGATCGCCTCCGGCATCAACGTCAACGTGACGCTGCTGTTCTCGGTTGAGTCCTACAACGCCATCGCGGAGGCGTACATCCGCGGGATGGAGCGCCGCCACGAGGCCGGAGAGTCACTCGACGTCCACTCGGTGGCGAGCTTCTTCGTCTCGCGCGTGGACACGGAGGTCGACAAGCGCCTTGCAGAGGCGGGCAAGGAGGAGCTGATCGGGATCGCGGCGATCGCGAACGCGCGCGCCGCCTACCAGCGCTTCAAGGAGCTCTTCCTGGGCGAGCGCTTCGCGAAGCTGCGCGAGGCCGGCGCCCCACTGCAGCGCCCGCTTTGGGCGTCCACCGGTGTAAAGGACCCGCGCTACCCCGAGACCAAGTACGTGGACAGCCTGGTCGCGCCGCACACCGTCAACACGATGCCGATGCCGACGATGCTGGCCTGCGAGGAGCAGCTCGAGGTGACCGGGGCGACGGCCGACCAGGACCCGAGCGCCGACCTCGAGCGGCTCGCCGAGGCCGGGATCGACATGGGTGATGTGACCGCCAAGCTGCTCCGCGACGGCATCGCGAAGTTCGTCGAGCCCTTCGACGCATTGATCGCCGGCGTGGAGCTCACCCGCGAGGGCATCGTGACCGGCCGCCCGAAGACGATCGAGTCGGTGCTGCCGGATGAGCTCGAGCCGCCGATCGCCGAGCGCGTGCGGCAGGCCCAGGCAGAGGAGGTGTCCAAGCGCATCTGGCAGCACGACGAGTCGCTCTGGGGCGGTCCCGGAGTGCCCGAGATCGGCAACCGGCTCGGCTGGCTCACGATCAGCGAGAAGATGCTCGAGCACGCGGGCGAGCTCGAGGAGTTCGCGGCCGCGGCGAAGGCTGAGGACTTCGAGCACGCGCTGCTGCTCGGAATGGGGGGCTCGAGCCTGGGCCCCGAGGTGATCAGGCGCTCGTTCGGCGACGTGCCGGACGGCCTCCGGCTGCACGTGCTCGACTCGACCGACCCCGGTTTCATCCTCGAAACGGAGCGCGCGATCGACCTGGAGCGGACGCTGTTCATCGTCTCCTCCAAGTCGGGCGGCACGATCGAGACGCTCTCGCACATGCGCTACTTCTACGAGCGCAGCGGCGGGGACGGGAACCGCTTCTGCGCGGTCACCGACCCGGGCAGCCCGCTCGTCGAGCTGGCACGGGAGCGCGGCTTCCGGCACGTCTTCGAGGCCGACCCGGAGATCGGCGGGCGCTACTCGGTGCTCTCCCATTTCGGGCTCGTGCCGGCGGCGCTCGCGGGCGTCAACATCCGGGCGCTGCTGCACGGCGCGCAGGTGGCCGAGCAGAACTGCGCGCACCACGACTCGAGCGTGGGCAACTCCGGGCTCTGGCAGGGCGTGGCGATGGGACAGCTGGCGCTGCTCGGGCGCGACAAGCTCACCTTCGTCGTCTCGGAGCCGATCTCGAGCTTCGGGCTCTGGGTCGAGCAGCTGATCGCCGAGTCGACCGGCAAGGAGGGGAAGGGGATCCTCCCGGTCGCGGACGAGCCGCTCGGCGAGCCGGACGACTACGGGCCGGACCGGGTGTTCGCCTACCTGCGCGACGACGACAACCCCGACGAGGAGCTCGACAGCAAGGTCCAGGCGCTCGGGCGCGCCGGACACCCCACCGTCACCGTCTCCACGCACGGGCCGGCCGACCTCGGACGAATCTTCTTCTTCGCCGAGTTCGCCGTCGCGGTCGCGGGCTGGGTCCTCGGCATCAACCCATTCGACCAGCCGAACGTGCAGGAGGCCAAGGACAACACGAACCGGGTCCTCGCCGAGGGCGCGCTCCCGGACGTCGAGCCGGGCGACGTGGGCGGGTTGCTATCCGGCGCCGCCCCCCCGAACTACGTGGCGATCATGGGCTACGTGACCCCCTCGGCGGAGTTCGACGCGGCGGTGGCCGAGCTGCGTGCGACGATCCGGGCGAGAACGCGGTGTACCACGACCTTCGGCTACGGGCCGCGCTTCCTGCACTCGACGGGCCAGATACACAAGGGAGGCCCGCCCACCGGGCTGTTCCTGCAGCTCATTCACGACGGGGACGAGGACGTGGAGATCCCGGAGGCGGGCTACAGCTTCGGGCACCTCAAGAATGCGCAGGCGGTGGGCGACCTGTTGACCCTTCGCGACCACGGGCTGCCCGCAGTGCAGGTGCGGCTCGAGGGCGATCCCGCGGACGCCGTTAGGAGGCTGATCTGATGCAGCTGGGTTTCGTCGGGCTGGGCAAGATGGGCGGCAACATGGTCCACCGCATCCACCGCGACTCGGACCACACCTGTGTGGCGTTCGACTTCAGCGCGGAGGCCGTGCAGGAGGCCGAGGGGCACGGCGCAACCGGCGCGTCCTCGCTCGAGGAGCTCGTCGCGAAGCTGGAGCCGCCGCGCTCGGTCTGGATCATGGTGCCCGCGGGCGACCCGACCCAGAGCACGGTCGACACGCTGGCCGGGCTGCTCGAGCAGGACGACACGATCGTCGACGGCGGCAACTCGCGCTGGACCGACGACAAGCACCGCCAGGAAACGCTCGCTCCGAGCGGGATCCACTACGTCGACGTGGGGGTGAGCGGCGGGGTGTGGGGCCTCGAGGTCGGCTACTGCATGATGGTCGGCGGCCCCGACCACGCGGTCGAGCGGCTCGCCCCGATCCTGGACGTGCTCGCGCCGCCGGCCACGCCCGAGCACGGTCCCGGCTGGGGGCACTTCGGGCCCACCGGCGCTGGCCACTACGTGAAGATGGTCCACAACGGGATCGAGTACGGGATGATGCAGGCGTACGCCGAGGGCTTCGGGCTCTTCGCCGCCAGCGAGTACGAGATCGACAACGCGAAGGTCGCCCACCTGTGGATGCAGGGCTCGGTCGTGCGCTCGTGGCTCTGCGAGCTGGCGGCACGCGCGTTCGAGCAGGAGGGCAACGATCTCGAGTCAATCGCCCCGTGGGTCGAGGACTCGGGCGAGGGCCGCTGGACGCTCGAGGATTCGATCGAGCGGCGGGTGCCGATGCCGGTGCTTGCGGCCTCGCTGGTCGAGCGGTTCTCCTCCCGCGGCCGGAGCGAGTACGCGGCCAAGGTCAACGCGGCGCTCCGCAACCAGTTCGGCGGCCACGCGATCAAAGCGGTCGACCCGGTTGCCCAGACCGAGGCCCACGCGGAGTAGCGATGGCCACCGTCGAACAGGAGAACCCGCTCGTCGAAGGCCTCGAGCGGCTTCCGGTCCACCCGACCACCGTCGTGATCTTCGGCGGCACGGGCGATCTCGCGCACCGCAAGCTCCTGCCGGCGTTCTACAACCTCGCGCACGAGGGGGCCCTACCCGAGCGCTTCAACCTGATCGCGGTCGCTCGCTCCGATATCCCCAAAGACGACTACCGGGCCATGGCTCGCGAGTCGATCGAGCAGCACTCGCGCCGCGAGCCGGACCCGCAGGTGCTGGAGAAGCTGCTCGAGCGGGTGCGCTACATCCCCGGCAGCTTCGACGACGACAGCGTCTTCGACCGGCTCGAGCGCGAGCTCGCCGAGTTCGACGAGGAGGCGGGGATCGTCTTCAACCGCGTCTTCTACCTCTCGACCGCGCCGTCGTTCTTCGCGCTGATCATCAACAAGCTCGGCGAGCACGGCCTCGACCGCGTCGATGACGCCGAGGTGAGGGTGGTGATCGAGAAGCCGTTCGGCACCAGGCTCGCGGAGGCCCAGCAGCTCAACCACGAGGTGCTGTCCGTCCTCTACGAGTCGCAGGTGTTCCGGATCGACCACTACCTGGGCAAGGAGACCGTCCAGAACATGCTCGCGTTCCGGTTCGCGAACGGCATGTTCGAGCCGATCTGGAACCGCAACTTCATCGACTACGTGCAGATCACCGCTTCGGAGGATCTCGGCATCGGCCGGCGCGCCGGTTACTACGACTCCGCCGGGGCGTTGCGCGACCTGGTCCAGAACCACATGCTTCAGCTGCTCAGCCTGCTGTGCATGGAGCCGCCCGTGACCTTCACCGCCGACGAGGTGCGCGACGAGAAGGTCAAGGTCCTGCACGCGATCAGCCCTCCGCGCCGGGACGAGGTCGTGCGTGCCCAGTACACGGCGGGGATGGCCGAGGGCAAGGAGGTCGTGGGCTATCTCGCCGAGGAGGGCGTGCCGGCCGACTCGCGTACAGAGACCTACGTCGCGCTGCGGCTCGAGGTCGACAACTGGCGCTGGGCAGGCGTGCCGATCTACCTGCGCACCGGCAAGCGGCTCGCACGCAAGGTCACCGAGATCGCGGTGACGCTCAAGCCGGTCCCGCACCTCGCCTTCGAGGCGGCGGGCTCGGTGGGCGTGCAGCCGAACCAGCTGATCATGACGATGCAGCCCAACGAGGGCGTGTCGCTCACGCTGGGGGCCAAGATCCCCGGCACGCGCATGCGGATCCGGCCTGTGAACATGGAGTTCCTCTACGGCACGGCCTTCCTGTCGCAGTCGCCCGAGGCCTACGAGCGCCTGATCATGGACGCCATGCGCGGCGACGCCACCCTCTTCACGCGCGACGACGAGGTCGAGGCGCAGTGGCACATCATCGACCCGATCCTCGCGAACTGGGCGGAGGACGGCAGCAGCCCGCTCCCGACGTATCCGGCCGGCACGGCGGGTCCCGAGGAGGCGGACACGCTGCTCGCGCCGGGCCAGCACTGGCGGGCGATCTAGATGGTCGACGGCGGGGCCGTCTGGTCCGAGCAGGACACCACGCCGTCGGCGATCGAGGCGGCGCTACGCGAGATGCTCAAGGAGCAGTTCCAGCAGGACGAGGCCTACGCACCGGCGCGGGTCCTCAACCTCGTGGTGGTGGTCGACCGCGAGTGGCGCGGCGAGATCATGAACAGGCTCGAGCAGGTGGGGCGTTACAACGCGTCGCGCACGATCCTCTGCGCGGTCGAGGAGGGACGCGAGACGATCGATGCCTGGGCGGCGATCACGCACGCCCACGAGCACCGGCCCGGCGAGCTGACGCTGACGCGCGAACGCATCGTCCTCGACATCGGCCCGCACCACCTGGCCAGGCTCGGCACGATCGTCGACCCGCTGGTGGTGAGCGACATCGCAACGCTCGTTTGGTCGCCGCACGGACACGCCGACGCCGTCGACGCGCTGCTCGGGCTCGCCCAGGTCGTGCTCATCGACTCGGTCGGCGAGCCCGACCCTGCGGCGGCCGTGCGGCGCGCGCTCGAGCTCGCGAAGCAGGCCTACCTGGTCGACCTTGCCTGGCTGCGCGGCACGCCCTGGCGCGAGCGCGTGGCCACCACCTTCGATCCGCCGCAGTGGCGCCCCGAGCTTGGCCGGATCGACTCCGTCTGCGTCCGCCACCGGCCCGACTCGGGGGCCGCGGGCGTGCTGTTCTGCGGCTGGCTCGCCTCGCGGCTCGGCTGGGAGGCCGGCTCGCTGATGCAGGCCAACGGGACCCTGCACGGAAAGGCGCATGGCAAGCGCCAGGACGTGACGCTCGAGCTCGTGCCCGACGAGGGCCAGAGCGTCCCCGGGCTCGCGGGCATCGAGATCTCAACCGCGTCGGGGATGAGCATCTCGCTCGACCGCGGCCCCGGCGGGCTGGCGGCGCGGCGCGTCGACCCGAAGGGCCGCGAGTCGACCTGGACGGTGCTCGGTGCCTCGCGCGGCGAGGGAGGCATCCTCGGGGAGGGCATCCGCCAGGCGTTGCTCCGCGACCCCGCATACGAGAGCGCGCTCGGCTGCGCGGAGTCGATGCTGGCGTGACGTTGCAGCCCGAGTTCGAGATCTCGGACGATCCGGCCGCCGCCGCGTGCGAGCTGCTGGTGGGGTCCGGCGGCCACGTGGTGGTCACGGGCGGCTCGACGCCACGCGCTGCCTACGAGCGGGCCGCCGAGCGGCGGACGGACTGGGCGGGCGTCGAGTTCTGGTTCACCGACGAGCGCTGCGTGCCCCCCGATCACGAGCATTCGAACTACCGCATGGTCGAGCGCGCCCTCTTCTCGAAGATCGAGCGTGCGACCGTCCACCGGATGCAGGGCGAGCTCGGTCCGCAGGACGGCGCCGCGGCCTACGAGCGCGAGCTGGAGGAGGCCGGCCCCGATGCCTTCGACCTGATGCTGCTCGGCCTCGGTCCCGACGCCCACACCTGCTCGCTCTTTCCGGGCGACGACGCGCTCGGCGAGCGCGAGCGGAAGGTCGTCGGCGTAGAGACGGCGGGGATGGCGCCGCTCGTGCCGCGGATCACTCTTACGCTCCCGGTGGTGAACGGCGCGCGCCGCAAGTTCCTGCTCGTGACCGGCGAGGACAAGGCCGACGCCGTAGCCCGCGCCTTCTCGGGGCGGCCGGACCCGCGTGCGCCCGCCTCGCTCCTGGACGGCGAGCTGACCGTGCTGCTCGACCCCGCGGCCGCGGGCCGCCTATGAGCACCCCCTGGGTCCCGCACGGCGGGCTCGGCGCCGGTCAGTTCCCCGCGATCGCCGACTATGCCTTCCTCTCGGACTGCGAGACCTGCGCGCTCGTGGCGCCGAATGGCAACGTCGAATGGCTCTGCCTGCCGCGCTTCGACTCCCCGAGCGTCTTCGGCGCCATCCTCGATCGCGACGCAGGCACCTTCCGGCTCGGGCCGGCGGACGTCGAGGTGCCCGCCGCACGCCGCTACCTCCCCGGCACGACCGTGGTCGAGACGAGCTGGGGCACGAGCGGAGGCTGGATCATCGTGCGCGACCTGCTCCTGATCGGGCCCTGGCACCACGAGCACGATCGTTCGCACACACACCGCCGCGCACCCACGGACTACGACGCCGACCACGTGCTGCTGCGGTTGATCCGCTGCGTGAACGGCGAGGTCCAGGTCACGCTCGACTGCGAGCCGCGCTTCGAGTACGGGCGCCTGAACGGCACTTGGGAGCACACCGGGCCGGGCTACCACGAGGCCTGCTGCACGGGCGAGGGCTGCGACGTCAAGCTCAAGCTGAACTCGGACATGAACGTCGGCTTCGAGGGCCCGCGCGCCACGGCGCGCACGCTGATGAAGGAAGGCGACACGCTGTTCGTGTCCCTCGCCTGGTCGGAGCACCCGGGGCCCAGCACCTACGAGGACGCCTACGCGCGGCTCGTCTGGACCGCCCACCACTGGCAGCACTGGCTCGACCACGGCCAGTTCCCCGATCACCCCTGGCGCACCCACCTGCAGCGCGCCGCGCTGACGCTGAAGGGCCTCTCGTACTCGCCCACCGGCGCGCTTGTGGCCGCGGCCACCACCTCCCTCCCCGAGACCCCGGGCGGCGAGCGCAACTGGGACTACCGCTACGCCTGGATCCGCGACGCCACCTTCGCGCTCTGGGGCCTCTACACACTCGGCTTCGACTGGGAGGCGAACGACTTCTTCTACTTCATCGCCGACGTCGCCGAGGCCGAGCAGGGCCAGCTCCAGATCATGTACGGAATCGACGGCGAGGACGAGCTGACCGAGGAGGTCCTCGAGCACCTCGGCGGGTACGAGGGAGCGCGCCCGGTGAGGATCGGGAACAGCGCCTACGACCAGGACCAGCACGACGTCTGGGGCGCGCTGCTCGACTCGGTCTACCTGCACACCAAGTCGCGCGACCACCTGCCGGAGCGGATCTGGCCGATCCTGAAGCGGCAGGTGGAGACGGCGCTCGAGAAGTGGCGCGAGCCCGATCGCGGGATCTGGGAGGTGCGCGGCGACCCCAAGCACTTCACCTCCTCGAAGCTCATGTGCTGGGTCGCGGCCGACCGCGGCGCGAGGCTCGCCGAGCTGCGCGGCGAGCTCGATTTCGCCGCCCGCTGGCAGTCCGCCGCCGACGAGATCAAGAACGACATCTGCGAGAACGCCCTCGACGAGCGCGGCGTGTTCACCCAGCACTACGACACCGACGCTCTCGACGCCTCGGTGCTCCTGATGGTGATGACGCGCTTTCTCTCGTCAGACGACGAGCGAATCGTCAACACCGTGCTCGCGATCGCGGACGAGCTGACCGAGCAGGGGCTCGTGCTCCGCTACCGCGTGCAGGAGACCGACGACGGGCTTGAGGGCGAGGAGGGCACGTTCACGATCTGCACGTTCTGGCTCGTGTCCGCGCTCGTCGAAATAGGCGAGCAGCAGCGCGCGACGGACCTGTGCGCCAAGCTGCTCGGCTACGCCAGCCCGCTCGGGCTGTATGCGGAGGAGATCGACGCGCGCTCGGGGCGCCACCTCGGGAACTTCCCGCAGGCGTTCACCCACCTCGCCTTGATCAACGCGGTGATGCACGTGATCCGCGCCGAGCAGGGCCTGGAGCTGGGCGAGCTGCCACTGGAGCGGGAGCTCACGAGGCAGCGCTCGGTGGACTGACGGATGCTGCAGCGCTCCGTTCGGGCGTGCGAGCGAGGGTTGGGCTGCCCACGACGGCTAGCTGGGGAGGGGTGTGGACAGCGGCCGCCAACCCGGCCTTTGATCCAACAATCCTGCCCTGTGGGGCTCCTGGCCCACTGATCCAGGACAAATCGCGTTTTCTTGAGCTACAGCCTCGCGTCCAACGCCATCGCCGCGAACAGCGCCGCGAGATAGGCCAGCGAGTAGAGATACAGCCGCAAGGCCGTCCGCCGGTCGGCGTTCCTCGTCAGCCGCCAGGCGCCGTAGATGAACACGGCGCCGAGGCCGACCGAGGCCACCAGATACGGCACCCCGAAGGCGCCGGCGCAGAACGGCAGCTGCGAGACCGCGTACAGGAGGACCGTGTACAGCAGGATCTGGCGGCGGGTCTCGCGCTCGCCCCGCACGACCGGCAGCATCGGCACGCCGGCGCGCGCGTACTCGTCCTTCATCAGGAGCGACAGCGACCAGAAGTGTGGTGGCGTCCAGAAGAACACGATCGCGAACAGGTAGAAGGCCGTGCCCGACAGCTCGCCGGTGACGGCCGCCCAGGCCACGAGCGGCGGCACCGCTCCGGCGGCTCCTCCGATCACGATGTTCTGGGGGGTCGACCGCTTCAGCCAGAGCGTGTAGACGAACACATAGCCGAGCAGCCCGGACAGCGAGAGCGCGGCGGCGAGCAGGTTGACCGTGCTCGCGAACAGGACGAAGGACGCGACCCCGAGGCCGATCCCGAACCAGAGCGCGGCCGCGGGGGCCACCCGGCCCGACGCCACCGGACGGTCGGCGGTGCGGGTCATCAGGCGGTCGAGGTCCCGGTCGAGGTAGTGGTTGATCGCCCCGGCGCCGCCCGCCGACAGCGCGCCGCCGAGGCAGGTGAGCGCCACGAGGCCGAGGGACGGGTCGCCGGCGACATACATGGTCGTGACGGTTGTGAAGAGCAGCAGCGACTGCACCTTCGGCTTGGTCATCTCGACGTAATCCGAGACGACGACGCGCCAGCCGCTGCGGGCGGCGCCCTGTGCGGCGTGTGCCCTGGTGGTCACGCCGTCAGCTGCCGGCCGAATGCTCATGCAGGGATGACCTCCGCGCGCCTCGGCGCGCGCTCGCGTGCGGGCGATAGCTGCATAGTCATCCCGAGCGAGGTCGCCCAAAGAAGCGTGCCGAGTGCGAGGTGGAGCAGGATCAGGAGCTCATACTCCTCGAGCCAGACGTTCAGCGCGCCGACGAGTATCTGCGCTCCCAGCAGCCCGAGCAGAGCCCAGGCGTAGCGGACCGCCACGCCCCTCCGCAGCGCGGTCACGACCAGCGCGATCACGAGGATCGAGGCGAGGTACATGAACGCCCTGTGGGTCAGGTGGATGTCGACGAGCTCGGCCTTGCCGAACGGCATGAACTCGCCGTTGCAGGTGGGGAACTGCTTGCCGCAGGCGTGGTGGGCGCCCTGGCCGAGCTGGTAGTCGGCGCGCCCGTAGTTCTGGGTCCCGGCCATGTAGCCGCCGGCCACGATCGTGCAGAAGACGAGCGCGGTGGCGGCGATCGCCAGCACGCGGATGCCCGGCCCACCGTCCTCCGGCTCGGCGCCGCGCGTGGAGCGCCACAGGTAGAGGAGCAGCCCGAGCAGGAGCATCGCGAGGCCGAGGTGGGCGGCGACGTAGACCTCCTCGAGGTTCTCCTCGACGGTCAGCCCGCCGAGCGCGCCCTGGATGCCGACGAGGACGAGCAACACGCCGGTGACCAGGCGGTATTCGCGGTAGCGCCGCCAGGCCATCACGACCAGGGCGAGCATCATGAAGCCGACCACGACCGCCAGCACCCGGTGCGTGTACTCGACGATCGAGTTGAGGTCGACGCCCGGCACGACGTCGCCGTTGCAGAACGGCCAACCGTGGAAGCCCGAGCCGGCCGGGCCACAGCCGAGCCCCGAGTCGGACACCCGCACGACCCCGCCCACGATGATGAGCACGAAGGTGGCGAGCAGCGTGGCGAGCGCGAGCTTCCTCACGAGGCGCCCCAGGCTAGCGCCCTACACCCCGCGCGGCGCGACCGGCTGAGCCGACGTCTCCGGGGCCTTGGAGGCAAGCGCGACCTCGCGGCGGATGTCCTTCATCGGCTCCACGCTGCGCACGCGCGGGAATCACATCGAAGTTGTTGGCCGGCGGGGGCGAGCTCGTGAACCACTCGAGCGTGTTCCCCTTCCACGGGTCGTTGCCTGCCCTCTTGCCCTTCTTCAGGCTGATGATGATGTTCACGACGGTGATCACCACGCCCACGCCGAGGATGAACGCGCCGATCGTGGAGACGAGGTTGTAGCCGGTCACGTCGAGGTCGGAGCTGTAGTCGTACACGCGCCGCGGCATGCCCGAGAGCCCGGCCGAGTGCTGGATGAAGAAGGTGAGGTTGAAGCCGACGAACATCATCCAGAACGAGACCTTCCCGAGCCCTTCGGAGAGCATCCGGCCGGTGACCTTCGGGAACCAGTAGTAGAGCCCCGCGAAATAGCCGAACACGCCGCCGCCGAAGATCGTGTAGTGGAAGTGGGCCACGACGAAGTAGGTGTCGTGCAGCTGCCAGTCCACCGGGAAGATCGCGAGCTGGATGCCCGAGATGCCGCCGATCACGAACAGCGCGGGCAGCGCCGCGGCGAAGTACAGCGGCGTCTTGAACACGATCGAGCCGCGCCAGAGCGTGGCGATCCAGTTGAAGATCTTGATGCCGGTGGGCACGGCGATCGTGAACGACGCCAGCATGAAGAACGCCAGCACGACCGTGGCCGTGGGCGTGGTGAACATGTGGTGCGCCCAGACCAGCATGCCGAGGAAGGCGATCGCGACGGTGGCGGCGGCGATCGCCTTGTAGCCGAAGATCGGCTTGCGGGCGAACACCGGCAGGATCTCGGAGATCATCCCGAAGGCCGGCAGCACCATGATGTAGACCTCGGGGTGGCCGAAGAACCAGAACAGGTGCTGCCACAGCATCGGGTCGCCGCCGCCGGTGGGGTCGAAGAACGAGGTGCCGAAGTGGCGGTCGGTCAGCAGCATCGTGACCGCGGCGGCGACGGACGGCAGGGCCGCGATCAGCAGGTAGCTGAACACGAGGATCGACCACACGAACAGCGGCATGCGGCCCCAGCTCATCCCCGGGGCGCGCATGTTGTGGATGGTCGCCACGAAGTTGATCGCGCCCACGAGCGAGGAGAGCCCGGTGAGGTGGATGAGGAAGATCCACGCGTCGACGCCGCCGCTCGGTGAGTAGAGGTCGTCCGACAGCGGCGCGTACATCGTCCAGCCCGCCTGGGGCGGCTCGAAGAACAGGCTGGAGTAGAAGGCGACGCCGCCGAACAGCGTGAGCCAGTACGACAGCGCGTTCAGCCTCGGGAACGCCATGTCGCGTGCGCCGATCATCAGCGGGACGAGGTAGTTCCCGAAGCCCGCGATCAGCGGGATGATGAACAGGAAGACCATCGTCGTCCCGTGCATCGTCACGAGGCCGTTGTAGGTCTCCGGGCTGACCAGCGTGTTGTCCGGCTGGGCCAGCTGGAGGCGCATGATGAGCGCCTCGACGCCGCCGATGATCAGGAAGACGAACGCGGTGGCGATGTAGAGGATCCCGATCTTCTTGTGATCGGTTGTGGTGAGCCACGAGAGCCAGCCGCGCGGCGGCGTCTGGATGCCGTGGAGGGTGACCTCGGGGCGGGCGATGCGCCGCGGCTCGATTCGGCTACCCGCTTCCACTACTGCCCCTCAACCCCCTCGCCGCGCTTGCGTTGCTCGGCGAGTAGCTCGCCCGCCTCCGCGATGTCCCGGCGCGTCTGCCGCGCCCAGTCCTCGAACTCGTCGGGCGTGACAGCCCTCACCTGCGCGCGCATGTCGGCGTGCCCGGAGCCGCACAGCTCCGCGCACTGGCCGTCGTAGACGCCCTCCTTGCCGGCGGGGATCTTGAACCAGGTCTCGTTCTCGTAACCCGGCACGCCGTCGACCTTGCCGCCGAGGTCGGGGATCCACCAGGAATGGATCACGTCCGAGGCGCTCACCTCGAGCACGATGGTGGTGTCGGTGGGCACGACCATCTCGTAGTAGGAGAAGAGCTGGTCGCCGCCCGCGTAGTCGTAGCGCCAGATGTACTGCTGGCCGTTGACCCGGATCGTCAGGTATGGCCCGCCGCTCGTGGGCGGGTTGGGCTGGTCGATCGAGGCGAAGCTCGCCTGCTCGGCGCGGAGCCCGTTGGGGCCCGACGCCGGCGGGTTCTCGATGTCGGGCAGGGAGATGAAGGTCACCACCGTCAGCACCACGAGGATCAGCGCCGCGCCGATCGTCCACCCGATCTCGAGCGGCGTGTTGCCGTGGATCTGCTCGGCCTCGTGCCCGCCCCGCCGCGCCCTGTACTTGATGAGCGAATACAGCAGCGTCCCCTCGACGCCGACGAAGATCACGATCCCGATGTAGAGCGTGATCTTGTAGAGCGTGTCTATGTCGACGGCGTTCTGCGAGCCGCGCGACTCGGGCGTGAAGGCGTCCGCGAACGCGCCGGGCGCCAGGACCAGCATGCCGACGAGGGCCGCGGCCAGCGTGGCGAGCAGGGCAAGGTAAGTCCAGCGCCTGAGCAAGGCGGGCAGCATCATATCCCCGGTCCGGATGGCGGCTCCACCTCGTGGCTGGTGCCTTTAAGTCAGGTGCCCTGGAAGGCCGGCTCGCGCTTCTCGACGAACGCGGCGACCCCCTCCTGGAAGTCACCTGTTCGCGCGAGTGCGTGCTGCAGCTCGGCCTCCAGGTCGAGCTGGCCGTCCAGGTCCGGATAGAGCATCCGGTTGAGCGCCTTCTTCGTTCCCGCGTACGAACGCGTGGGGCCCTTGGCCAGCCGCTCCACGAGCCCACCCGCCTCGTCCATGAGCCGGTCGTCGGGGTGCACGGCGTTGACGAGCCCCCACTCGAGCGCCTTGGCGGCGGGGACGCGCTCACCGAGGAGCGCCATCTCGAACGCGCGCGCCTTGCCCACGGCGGCGGGCACGAACAGCGTCGAGCCGCCGTCCGGCATCAGCCCGATGTTCACGAACGCGAGCCCGAAGAAGGACGACTCGGCGGCGAGCACGAGGTCGCAGGCGAACGCGAACGAGGCGCCGATGCCCACGGCCGGGCCGTTGACCGCGGCGATCACCGGCTTCTCGAGCTGCCGCACGCCGGCGATGATCGGGTGGTAGACCTCGTGAAGCTCCTTGCGGATGTCCGGCATTCCGTCCTCCGGATGGGGGTCGAAGCCGGTCTTGAGGTCGGCGCCGGACGAGAACCCGCGGCCGGCCCCGGTCACGAGCAGCGCCCGCACGGACGGGTCGGCCGCGTCCACCGTGATCAACTGCTTGAGCTCCTGGCCGAACTCGGCCGTCCACGCGTTCAGCGAGTCCGGCCGGTTGAGCGTGATGCGCCCGACCCCCTCGTCCTGCTCCCAGATGACGGTCTCGTAGCTCAATTAGAGCCTCCTCTTCGACGTGCGCGTCCGGCGGCAGCGTATCCCGCAGCGAGCTCCTCCACGCCCCGCTCGATGGCCGGCTCGGCGATGCGGCCGTAACCGAGCAGCAGCGCCGGGGGCGCCTCCCCCACCGAGTGCTCGCCGAGGCCGTAGAGGCCGACCCCGCGGGCCCGGGCGGCCCCAAGCACCGCGTCCTCGCGCGTGCCCGGGGGCAGCCGGAGGACAAGGTGCAGGCCGGCCGCTATGCCGGCCGGCTCGCAGCCGGGCAGGTGACGGGCGAGCGCGGCCACCAGCAGGTCGCGGCGTCTCCTGTAGACGGCGCGCGTGCGGCGCAGGTGGCGGTCGAGCTCGCCGCGCTCGAGGAAGTCGGCAAGGGCAAGCTGCTCGACCACCGGCGTGCCGAGGTCGTCGCGCTCCTTGGCCGCGACCAGCTCCGCGGCGATGCCTTCGGGGGCGACCATCCAGCCGAGCCGCAGGCCCGGTGCGAGCGTCTTCGAAACCGAGCCCGCGTACAGCACGCGGCCGGGCGCGAGGCCCTGCAGGGCGCCGACCGGGGCACGGTCGTAGCGGTACTCGGCGTCGTAGTCGTCCTCGAGCACGAGCCGCCGGCCGGCGGCCGCCCACTCGATCAGGGCGGCGCGGCGTGCGGCGGAGAGCACCACACCCGTCGGGAACTGGTGGGCCGGTGTCACTACGACGGCGTCGAGCGGGGGCGAGCCGCGCGTTTCGAGCAGCTCGGCCCGCAGGCCGTGCTCGTCGACCGGGACCGGCACGGTCTCGAGCCCGGTGGACGCGAGCTGCACCCGCGCCGGCCCGCTCCCCGGCTCCTCGAACCCGATCCGCCGGGCGCCGCGCTCGACCAGGACGCGCCCGAAGATCGCCATGCCCTGCGCCATCCCCGAGGTCACGATCACGCGCTCGGGATCGCACGCCGCTCCGCGCACCCGGCCCAGGTAGGAGGAGAGCGCGCGCCGGAGCTCGGGCGCGCCACGCGGATCGCCGTAGTCGAGGCGGGCATCGGGCGCGTCCCTCAGCGCGCGGCGGAGCGCGGCGAGCCAGGCGCCGCGAGGAAAGAGCGAGACGTCCGGGCGGCCGGGGCGAAAGTCGAAGCGGGGCGGCCGCTCGGCCGCGGGTGCGGGCGCCGCCGTCGCCGGCGGCGAGGCGGCCTGGGCCACGCGTGTCGAGCCGCCCGGGCGCGAAACCAGGTAGCCCTCTGCGGCGAGCTGCGAGTAGGCCTCCACCACGACCCCGCGCGAGACGCCCAGCTCGCCGGCCAGGCTGCGGCTCGACGGCAGCGACGTGCCGGGCATGAGCCGCTCGTCGCGCACGGCCTCGCGCAGCTGCTCCTCGATCTGCGCGCGCAGCGAGGGGCGCGTCCTGTCGAGGTTGATCAGGAGGTCGAGGCCCATCGTCGTACGGCCAACTGGTCCTTGAATCGAGCGTCCAACTGGTCCTTCCGCTCGAACCAGTTCGATCATACGGTTGACGGCCATGGCAGCGACCGCAACCCGGCACCCGTCGTGAGCACGACCCTGCGCGGCTCGCTGCTCGCGACGCTCGCTCTCGCCGCCGTGGGGTCGCTCGTGGCGGCCTCCGACGCGGTCGAGGGCTACCCGCTCGCCGAGGGCCAGTTCGTGCGCTACCTGCTCGCGGCGGCGATCCTGGTCGCCCTGGCGCGAGGGCGGCTACCCCGGCTCAGCGCCCGCGAGGCGCTCGGTCTCGCGGCACTCGCCGCCACGGGCCTCGTGCTCTTCAACTTCTTCGTGATCGAGGGCGTCCGCGAGACCGACCCGGCCACGGTGGGCGTGATCGTGGGCTGCGTCCCCGTGGTGCTGGCCGTGGCCGCTCCACTGCTCGAGCGGCGCCCGGTGAGCGGCCGCGTGCTGCTGGCGGGCGTGGTCGTGGCGGCCGGCGCCGCCGGTGTCCAATGGGCAGACGGCGGCATCACCTCGCTTGGCCTCGGCCTCGCCCTGGGCGCGCTTGCCTGTGAGGCCGCCTTCTCCCTGCTCGCCGCGCCGCGTCTCGAGCGGCTCGGCGCGCTGGTCGTGTCCGCCTATGCGTGCCTGTTCGCGCTGCCGCTGCTCGCTGTCTGGAGCCTCGCGGCAGGGGGCCCGGAGCTGCCGGCGCCGAGCGCCGCGGAGCTGTCGGCGCTCGTCTACCTGGGGGCGATCGTCACGACCGGCGGCTTCGTGTCCTGGTACACGGCGGTGAGGCTCCTCGGGGTCGAGCGCGCGGGCCTCTTCTCCGGCGTGCTGCCGGTGAGTGCACTCGCCTGCTCGGCGGCGCTGGGCGCGGCCGACGTGACCCCGGAGCGGCTCGCAGCGGTGGCGGTGGTGGCCGCCGGGATAACGCTTGGCATGCGGCAGGAACGCGCGCCGGCCCGTGGTGCGCCGCAGCAGGCGCCGCACGGGGACCCCGTTCGGGTGCGCGCCTAGGCCCGTTTTCGCACCGCTCCGACGCTTGTGTCTTGCGCAGCGCTTGAAGCGATGCGAGGCTTTCAGCCCTGCAAACCCGAGTTTCCGCTCCGGGGCTGGCCCCGTGCAGCGTGACCACCAACTGGGAGGATGCTGGTGGCTCGTTCCAAGTCCGCAGTTGCGCCCGCGAAGCGTGTGAAGACCGTGAAGCACGAGGCGACTGACGGGCGAACCGCCACCGGACAGCCCTCCCCCTCCGGCGACGGCGTCGTCGAGCCGGCCGTGCTCGAGGAGATCCTCGACGCCCTCACGGCGGCCCGCGACGGCGACTTCTCCCGCCGTCTCTCCCGCCGCCGCCAGGGCGTCGTCGGCGAGATCGGCGCCGCCTACAACGAGCTCGTGACCATGAACGGCCGCATGGAGAAGGAGCTCGCGCGCATGAGGCGTGTGATCGGTCGCGAGGGCCGCATGGACCAGCGCGCGTCGCTGGGCCCGGCCGGCGGCAGCTGGGAGGCGAGCGTGGAATCGCTCAACGCGCTCATCGATGATCTCGTGCGGCCCACGACCGAGGTCGCGCGGGTGCTCGACGCCGTGGCCGACGGCGACCTCGACCGCAAGATGGCACTCACGATCGAGGGCCAGCCCGTCAAGGGCGAGTTCCTGCGCATCGGCACCACCGTGAACACGATGGTCGACCAGCTGTCCTCGTTCGCGGCGGAGGTCACGCGCGTGGCGCGCGAGGTCGGGACCGAGGGCAGCCTGGGCGGCCAGGCCGAGGTCAAGGGCGTGTCCGGGACCTGGCGCGACCTCACCGAGTCGGTGAACCTGATGGCGGACAACCTCACCGAGCAGGTCCGCGGCATAGCCGAGGTGACGACGGCGGTCGCCCGGGGCGACCTGTCGAAGAAGATCACCGTCGAGGCCAAGGGCGAGGTCGCGGCGCTCGCCGACACGATCAACACGATGGTCGACCAGCTCTCGTCGTTCGCGGACGAGGTCACGCGTGTGGCGCGCGAGGTGGGTACCGAGGGCAAGCTGGGCGGCCAGGCCGAGGTCGAGGGCGTGTCGGGGACGTGGCGCGACCTCACCGAGAACGTCAACTCGATGGCCTCGAACCTGACCGACCAGGTCCGCAACATCTCCTACGTGGCGCAGGCCGTGGCGCGCGGCGACCTCACCCAGAAGATCACCGTCGAGGCGAAGGGCGAGGTGGCGGAGCTCGCGGACACGATGAACGAGATGACCGACACGCTGGCGATCTTCGCCGACCAGGTCACGAGCGTCTCGCGCGAGGTGGGGACCGAGGGCAAGCTCGGCGGCCAGGCCGAGGTGCCGAACGTCTCGGGCACGTGGAAGGACCTCACCGAGTCGGTGAACCTGATGGCCAACAACCTCACCGACCAGGTGCGGAACATCGCGCAGGTCACGACCGCGGTGGCCGAGGGCGACCTGACCCAGAAGGTCACCGTGGACGTGAAGGGCGAGATCCTCGAGCTGAAGGAGACCGTCAACACGATGGTCGACCAGCTGTCCTCGTTCGCGGACGAGGTCACGCGCGTGGCGCGCGAGGTGGGCACCGAGGGCAAGCTCGGGGGCCAGGCCGAGGTGAAGGGCGTGTCGGGCACCTGGCGCGGGCTCACCGAGTCGGTGAACCTGATGGCGAACAACCTGACCGACCAGGTGCGCTCGATCGCCCAGGTGTCGACGGCGGTGGCCGAGGGCGACCTGTCGCAGAAGATCGCGGTCGAGGCCAAGGGCGAGGTGGCCGCGCTCGCCGACACCATCAACAAGATGGTCGACCGGCTGCGCTCGTTCGCAGCCGAGGTCACGCGCGTGGCGCGCGAGGTGGGTACCGAGGGCAAGCTCGGCGGCCAGGCCGAGGTCGAGGACGTGTCCGGCACGTGGCGCGGCCTCACCGAGAACGTGAACTCGATGGCCTCGAACCTGACCGATCAGGTTCGAAACATCGCCGAGGTCACCACGGCGGTGGCGAACGGCGACCTGTCCAAGAAGATCACCGTCGACGCCCAGGGCGAGATCCTGGAGCTCAAGAGCACGGTCAACACGATGGTCGACCAGCTCAACGCGTTCGCGGGCGAGGTCACGCGCGTGTCCAAGGAGGTCGGCACGGACGGCAAGCTCGGCGGCCAGGCCGAGGTCGAGGGCGTGTCGGGCACCTGGCGGAGCCTCACCGAGTCGGTCAACTTCATGGCTTCGAACCTGACCGACCAGGTGCGCTCGATCGCCGACGTCACGACGGCTGTCGCGAACGGCGACCTCTCGAAGAAGATCATGGTCGACGCCAAGGGCGAGATCCTCGAGCTCAAGAACACCATCAACACGATGGTCGACCAGCTCAACTCCTTCGCCGCCGAGGTCACGCGCGTGGCGCGCGAGGTGGGCACCGAGGGCTCGCTCGGCGGCCAGGCCGAGGTGGCCGGGGTGTCCGGCACGTGGCGCGGCCTCACCGAGTCGGTCAACTCGATGGCCTCCAACCTCACCGACCAGGTCCGCAACATCTCCCAGGTCGCGCAGGCCGTGGCGCGCGGCGACCTCACGCAGAAGATCACGGTCGACGCCAAGGGCGAGATCCTCGAGCTCAAGGAGACCCTCAACACGATGGTCGACCAGCTGTCCTCCTTCGCCGACGAGGTCACGCGCGTGGCCAAGGAGGTCGGCACCGAGGGCAGGCTGGGCGGCCAGGCTCAGGTGGAGGGCGTGTCCGGCACGTGGCGCGGGCTCACCGAGAACGTCAACCAGCTCGCGTCGAACCTCACGACCCAGGTGCGCGCGATCGCCGAGGTGTCCACGGCCGTCACGCAGGGCGACCTCACCCGCTCGATCACGGTCGAGGCCAGGGGAGAGGTGGCGGACCTCTCGGACAACATCAACCAGATGATCGCCAACCTGCGCGAGACGACGCGCCAGAACGAGGAGCAGGACTGGCTCAAGACGAACCTCGCGCGCATCTCGGGGTTGATGCAGGGTCAGCGGGACCTCGAGACCGTGTCGCAACTGATCATGTCGGAGCTCTCGCCGGCGGTGTCGGCGCTGCACGGGGCCTTCTTCATCGCGGAGTTCGAGGACGAGGAGCAGGGCTATGAGCTGCGCCTCCTGGCGAGCTACGGGTACACCCGCCGGCGCTCCGTGGCAAACCTCTTCCGGGTCGGCGAGGGCCTGGTCGGCCAGGCCGCGCTCGAGAAGAAGCCGATCCTGATCAACGACCCGCCCGCGGAGTACATACACATCTCATCCGGGCTCGGCGAGGCCGCGCCGCGCAACGTGATCGTGATCCCGGTTCTGTTCGAGGAGCAGGTGCTGGCAGTGATCGAGCTGGCGTCGTTCCGGCCCTTCAGCGAGATCATCCTTCAGTTCCTCGACCAGCTGACCGAGACGATCGGCGTCGTCCTCTCGACGATCATCGCCAACGTCCGCACCGAACAGCTCCTTCAGCAGTCGCAGTCCCAGGGGCAGGAGCTACAGCAGCAGTCGCAGGCACTCCAGGCGCAGCAGGAGGAGCTGCGGCAGACCAACGAGGAGCTCCAGGAGAAGGCCGAGCAGCTCGAGCGCCAGAACCGTGACATCGAGATCAAGAACCGCGAAATCGAGACCGCGCGCCGCTCACTCGAGGAGAAGGCGGAGCAGCTCGCGCTCAGCTCGAAGTACAAGTCGGAGTTCCTGGCGAACATGTCGCACGAGCTGCGTACGCCGCTCAACTCGCTCCTGATCCTGTCGAAGGTGCTGAGCTCCAACGAGACCGGCAACCTCACCAGCAAGCAGGTGGACTCTGCCGCGACGATCCACAACGCGGGCTCGGACCTGCTCGCTCTCATCAACGACATCCTCGACCTGTCCAAGGTCGAGGCCGGCAAGATGGACGTCCACGCCGGGCGGACCTCGCTCGCGGGCGTGCGCGACTTCGTGGAGCGCTCGTTCCGGCCACTCGCCGAGGAGAAGGGGCTGTCGTTCGAGATCGAGATCGAGCCCGAGGGCCCGGGCAGCATCGAGACGGACGAGCTGCGGCTCCAGCAGGTCCTCAAGAACCTGCTGTCGAACGCGTTCAAGTTCACGGAGCGCGGTTCGGTCAAGCTGTCGATCGGGCCCGCCCCGGCGGAGCTGCAGTTCGCCGGCGAGGGACTCGCGCACGCCGGCCGCGTCGTCGCGTTCTCGGTCACCGACAGCGGAATCGGCATCCCGCCGGACAAGCTCAGGCTGATCTTCGAGGCCTTCCAGCAGGCCGAGGGCTCGATCAGCCGCCGCTTCGGCGGCACGGGGCTCGGCCTCTCGATCAGCCGCGAGATCGCCCGGCTGCTCGGCGGCGAGATCAGGGTCGAGAGCGTGGAGGGCGAGGGCGCCACGTTCACGCTCTACCTGCCGGAACGGCACCGACCCCTCGAGCGGCACGCGGAGCCGCTCGAGATCTCCGAGCTGACCGAGGCGCCCGGCTCGGCCAACGGCGGCCCGCGCGGTGAGAGCGCCGTGCTGCCCGAGCCGCTCACCGACGACCGGGCGAACCTCACCCCGGGGGACCGGGTGGCGCTCGTGATGAGCGAGGACGCCGAGCTCGCCCGCAAGGCGGTGGGGGTCGCGCACGAGGAGGACTTCAAGTGCCTGCTTGCGCTCCGCGGCGATGCCGGGCTCGCCCTCGTCCACGAGTTCATGCCGGAGGCAGTCGTGCTCAGCCGGGAGCTGCCTCAGGTCGACGGCGAGGCTGTGCTCGACCACCTGAAGCGCCATCCGCAGACTCGCCACATCCCTGTCTACGTGCTGGCCGAGGAGGACCGCGCGCACGAGGCTCGCCGGTCCGGTGCGGTCGGGTTCGCGGCCAAGCCGCTCAGCACCGAGGCGCTCGGCGGCGTGTTCCAGGAGCTGGGCGCGTTCCTCGACAGGCGCACGTTCTCGGTTCTCGTCGTCGAGGACGACGAGCGCGAGCGCGACGTCCTCATCGAGCTGATCGACGGCGGTGACGTCAGGGTCGTCGGCGCGGCATCGCCCGACCAAGCGCTCGCCGAGCTCGACAGCGCACCGTACGAGTGCGTGGTGCTGGACCTGGGCCTCGGGGAGGGGGACGGCTTCGCTCTCCTCGAGCGCATCAAGCGAACCAAGCGCCACCGCGACCTGCCCGTGATCGTGCACACCGGCAAGGACCTGTCGGCGAAGGACGAGGCACGGCTCCGGCGCTACGCCGAGTCGATAGTGGTCAAGGACGCGCGCTCGCCCGAGCGCCTGATCGCCGAGACCTCGCTCTACCTCCATCGCGTCGAGTCGCGCATGCCGGCCGAGCAGCGCCGCATGCTCGAACGGCTGCACTCGACCGACGAGGTCTTCGACGGCAAGAAGGTGCTGATCGTGGACGACGACGTCCGCAACGTCTTCGCGCTGACGAGCGTGTTCGAGCGGCGCGGGATGGAGGTGGTGTTCGCCGAGAACGGCCGCGACGGGATCAGGGCGCTCGAGGAGAACCCGGACGTCTCGCTCGTCCTGATGGACATCATGATGCCCGAGATGGACGGGTACGAGGCCACCCGCGCCGTCCGCGAGATGCCGGCGTTCGAGCAGTTGCCGATCGTCGCGCTCACCGCAAAGGCGATGAAGGGCGATCGCGAGAAGAGCATCGCCTCCGGGGCCTCCGACTACATCACCAAGCCGGTGGACATCGACCAGCTGCTCTCGCTGATGCGTGTGTGGCTGCACAGGTGACGGAAACCCCCGGCATTCTGGTCGTCGACGACCAGCCGGCGACGCTCACGGCCTTGGAGGAGCTGCTCGCGCCGCTGGGGCACAAGGTCATCACCGCCCGCTCGGGGGAGGAGGCACTCAGGCGGCTGCTCGACGAGGACTTCGGCGTGATCGTCATGGATGTCCGGATGCCGGGCATGGACGGCTTCGAGACCGTCGAGCTGATTCGCCAGCGGCGCCGCCACGAGCACACCGCGATCATGTTCCTGACGGCCGCCGACGCCGACGCGGAGCAGATCCGGCGCGGCTACTCGGCGGGCGCCGTCGACTACATCGTCAAGCCCGTCGACCCGGATGTGCTGCGCTCGAAGGTCGCGATGCTGCTCGCGCTCGTGCAGAAGAACGCGGAGCTGCGCGAGTCAGAGCGCCGCTTCCGGGCGGCATTCGAGAGCGCTCCCATCGGCATGGGCCTCAGCTCGGCGGACGGCCGCTGGATCGAGGTCAACAACGCCCTCTGCGACATGCTCGGGCTGCCGCGTGCCGACCTGCTCGAGCGCCCGCCGGCCGAGCTGCCCCATCCAGAGGACCGAGAGCGCCACCAGGAGGCGCTCGAGCGGGTGCTGCGCGACGGGCGCGGGTTCCACCAGGCCGAGCTGCGCTTCATCCGCAGCGACGGCGAGGTGGGCTATGCGCTCGTCAGCCTCTCGCTGTCCCTTGACGCCCAGGAGCGCCCACTGCAGCTCATCTGGCAGGTGCTCGACATGACCGACCGGCGCCGCGCGGCCATGGAGACCGCCGCGCGGGTCCGGGCGGAGACCCTCGCCGGCACCCACTTGAAGCTTCAGAAGGTGACGGCGGCCGCCCTCGAGCAGCTGACGTTGAGCGGCACGCTCGAGGCGCTGGTCGAGGGGATCGCCGAGGCCTTCGGCGCGGACCTCGCGCGGATACTCCTCCGCGACCCTGACGACGAGTCGCAGCTACGCGTTGGCGCCGCGAGCGGATTCCGGGGGCTCGCGCCGGGCGACGCCGTGCCGCTCACGGCCGTGCTCGACCAGGTCCTCGCCAGCCCGCGGGCGATCACGCTCGCCGACCTTTCCGCAGAGACCGAGCTGGATCCGTCGCTCGCCGCGAGAAAGCCGCGCGCCCTGATGGCCACAGCTCTGTCGGTGAACGAGAAAGTGGCGGGAGTCGTGGAGGTCGGCCTCTGCTCCTCGCGGCGCTGGGACGCCGACGAGGAGAGCCTCCTTGGCCTGATGGCGGACCGTGCCGGGTTCGCGATTGGGAACGCGAGGGCCTACGAGCGCGAGCTCGACACCGTGAAGGTCTTCCAGACCAGCCTGCTCCCGAAGGTGCTGCCGCAGCCCGACGGTGTGCGCATCGGAGCCCACTATGAGTCGGGCAGTGACGCGGTGGGGGGCGACTGGTACGACGCCCTCGAGCTCGGCAGCGGGCGGGTCGCCGTTGCGATGGGCGACGTGGTGGGCCACGGTCTCGGGGCCGCGGCGCTGATGGCTCAGCTGCGGCACGCGACGCGCGCGTACGCGCTCGACGGTCACTCCCCGGGGGGCGTGCTCGACCGGCTCGACAACCTGGTTCGCAGCCTCGACGGCGGCCACATGGCGACGCTCCTGTATCTCGTCGTCGAGCCCGATCGCTCGTCGGTGAAGCTCGCCAGCGCCGGACACGTGCCGCCGCTCGTCATCGGTCCGGACGGGCGAGCGGAGTATCTGGGCGACGCCACCCGACCCGCCCCTCGGCGTGTTCGAGAGCGCGAGCCACAGCGAGGTCGAGGTCGAGCTGGCGCCGGGCTCGACGCTCGTCCTCTACACGGACGGGCTCGTCGAGCAGCGCGGCGTGTCGATCGACGCCGGGCTGGAGGCGCTGCGCGCAGCGGCGCGCGAGCCGGGAGAAAACCCCGAGGCGCTCTGCAAGCGGCTCATCACGACGATGCTGGACGTGCACAAGGCCGACGACGACATCGCGGTGCTCGCGCTGCAGGCGCTCCCGGTGCCCGCGGGGCCGCTGCGGCTCGAGCTCCCCGCGGATCCGGACCGGCTCAGCTCGATGCGCCGTCAGCTGATGCGCTGGCTGCGGGCCCGGGGGGTCGAGGACGGGGACGTGGACGCCATACAGATCGCGTGCCACGAGGCCTGCTCGAACGCGTTCGAGCACGGCTGCGGCTTCGGCCCCGGAACCGTCACCGTCGAGGCGGCACTCGACAACGGCAGGATCGAGATCGAGGTGCGCGACAGCGGCCACTGGGTGGAACGCCCGGACGGGCCGCTCCCGTTCCGCGGGCACGGGCTGCCGCTGATGGAAGCGCTGATGGACTCGGTGGAAGTGGTCAGGGGGGACGAGGGGACGTCGGTCCGTCTCGCCAGGCAGGTGCCGTGCCAAGCTTCGGAGGAGTGCTCCTCGACTCAGTCGAATGGCTCGGCCACTCGGGCTTCCGCATCACCGTCGGAAGATCGTTCGTCTACATAGACCCGTACCGGGTGCCCGAGGGTTCCCCGCCGGCGGACCTCATCCTGGTCACGCACGGGCACTACGACCACTTCTCGCCTCGGGACGTCGAGCGCCTGTCGACGCGGGGCACCTGGCTCGTCGGCCCCGCCGCGGTGGCGGAGCGCGTAAGCGGGCAGGTGCACTCGATCGCTCCCGGCGAGGCGCTCGACGGCGAGCTCGTCCGTGGGGTGCATGTCGCGGCGGTCGCCGCCTACAACACCTCCAAGCTGGACGGGGAGGGCAGGCCGTTCCACCCGCGTGACGCCGGCTGGGTGGGATACGAGCTGAACGTGCGGGGCGAGCGGCTCTACCACTCCGGCGACACCGACGTGATCCCCGAGATGGACAGCGTGACCGGCGTCGACGTGGCGCTGCTGCCGGTGAGCGGGACCTACGTGATGACCGCCCAGGAGGCCGCCGAGGCGGCGCGACGGATCCAGCCGGGCGTGGCCGTGCCGATGAACTGGGGCGAGCACATCGGCACCGAGGCCGACGCGCGCAGGTTCGCGGAGCACGCCGACGTGGAGGTGCGGATTCTGCCGAAGGTGGGTAGGTGACGCGGGTGAAAAGACCCCTCGCAGTCGCCATCGCCGGCGCCGCCCTCGCGGGCGTCGCCGCCTCAGCCGCTTCCGCCGCCACCATCACGGTGGGCACGCCGTGCGCCCGCTACGTGCCTGGCCTCGCCGGCCGGCAGTGGATCCCGATCGCGGGCTCCGGCTTCACGCCGAACACCAATCCGGCCTTCAACTCGGTCGAGCTCAACTACGACAACGGTGACCTCGGGGCGTTCACGCCTCTCGCCGTCGACGGCTCGTTCGGCACGAACGTGTTCATGCCGAGCGACTTCATCAGCTCCAGCTCGGGCCGCACCAAGACCTACACGCTGATCGCGACGGACCGCCAGACGCCCGGCCTCACCGCCACGGCGCCGGTGACGCTGGTGCGGGCCGGGGCCGACGTGAAGCCGGCGCGCGTGCGCCGCAACCTCCGCAGGAAGGTGCGCTGGTCCGTCTACGGCGCGCCCACCGGGGCGCGGATCTACGCGCACTGGACGTTCAAGGGCCGCCGTTACGCGACGCGTGGGCTCGGCAGTGCGAAGGGGGCGTGCGGCATCGCGAGCAAGAAGCAGCCCTTCCTGCCCGTGGCGGCGCGCTCGGGGACGTGGAAGGTCTACCTCAGCCCCGGGAAGAAGTTCGTGCGCCGGCACACGCTGTTCCGCCTCGACCTGAGCGTTTTCCGCAGCTCAAGCAGCCGAGCTAGCGCAGCGCGCCTGCGCTGACGGCAAGGAACTCCTGAACCACCGGCGCCAGGGCGTCGGCCGAGACGGCGTGCGTCTGGCCCGGCAGCGTCCGGCGCTCGGCATCGGGGAGAAGCTCCGCGAGCGCGTCGGCGCCGTTGCGCATGAAGGCGTCGCTCGCCCCGCCGTCGATCACCAGCGTCGGCATCGTGACCGAGGCCCAGCGGCCGGCCGGCAACGGCTTGCCCGACATGGTGTCGCCCATGATCCTGCCGTCGTAGGCGAGCGTGTGGGCGACCCCTTCCATGACCGACCAGCCGGGGTCGTCGCGCATGGGTGCCACGAACTCGGCAGGCACGCCGGCGGCCTTGGTCAGGAAGTATTCGGCGGCGCCATCGCGGCGGCCCTCGGAAACGAGCCTGTCGAGCTGTGCGACATAGTCAGCCGGCAGCGGGGGCCGGCTGTCGTCGACCACGAACGGAGGCTCGTAGACCGCCAGTCTCGGGATGTCCAGCCCGCTCGCGGCAGCGTCGAGGGCGAGGACCGCGCCCGACGAGAAGCCGACGAGGAACGCCGACCCGCCCGCTTCGGCGATCAGCGCCGCGAGGTCTTCCACCTCGCGCTCGACGGCGTACGGCGGCGTGTCGCCGCTCTCGCCGCGACCGCGCCGGTCGTAGGTGATCACGGCGAACTGCGGCGCAAGCAGAGCCACCAGCTCCTTGGCGGTCGGGTTGATGGCTCGATACTCGGTGGCGCCCCCCACCATGATTATCGGGGGCCCATCGCCCACCTGGCCGAAGGCGATTGCGGTGCCGTCGCTCGAACGTACCTTGGTCACGGGATCTCCTCGTGCGCTTACGAGTGCATCTCCCATCAAGACCGGGCAGAGCCGCGGAACTAATCGCTGGCCGCTAGCGGCGGTGCGCCGGCAGGTCGCGGCGCGGCCTGAGGGCCGCTCCCAGGAACAGCAGGCCAAGTCCGATGATCGCCATCGCGGCGAGCTCGAAGCCGGTCGAGGGCAGGCCGCCGCCGCCCGTGTCGGCAACCGGCCCGGCCAGCTCCTCGGTGGCGGGATCCTCCGCGAGGGTCTGGGCAGACTCCTCGACCGGAGGTTGCCCGCCGCTCTGCTCCTCGGCGCCGGGGGTCGTGGGCTGCTCCGTCTGGCCGGCTTGGGCGCGCGGACCATCGGCCGCTTCGCCCGCGGCGGCCGTGTGCGCGGACTCGTGCGTTGAGGGCGCCATGTTTCCGCCGCCGCGCAGCTCGACGACCGGCTCGACCGGCTTCGCGAGCGTGCCTCCCGACCTGGCCACGGCCGACTCCTGATCGGCCGGAGTGGCGAACGCCGTGCCGACCGCGGCGAGCGCCGCCAGCAGGGCCAGGGCGGACAGGAGGGCGCGCGAGCTCGTCATGTTGCCACGCTCTTCGATGCCCCGCCCGATCCTCCTCCGCGCTGCACGGGCGGTTGCCCCGGGTATGCTGCCTCGGCCTTGCGAAGCACTCGCGCCCTGCGATCGCTTGCGTGGGGCGTGGTGGCGATCGGAGTCGTCACTCCGCTGGTCAGGCACCGGCTGAGACTCCGTGCCCCCGTGGTGTCGGCGCTCACATGGCCGGCTCCCGCCGCGCTCGCGCTTGCCGCGCCCCGCACCCCGTTGCGCGACGCGGCCATATACGCCCTTCAAATGTGGGCGTACTTCGCGCACTTCGACATGGCAGACGACGATCCGGAGGCGCTGCTCCGGCGTCTGAAGGTCGACTACCCGATCGAATTCGACCGCGCGATCGCTTTCGGCACCACACCCACGATCCGCCTGCAGCGGTCCCTCGGCCGCGAGGGCCACGTGGCGCCGCTCGACTTCGGGCTGTCGCTGGTGCACTGGAGCTGGTTCTTGGTGCCCCACGGGACGCTCGCCTACATGCTCCTGCGCCATCGCCGGCTCTATCCGCGCTCGGCGGTCCTGATGGCGGCCTGCTTCGACCTCGGCTGCGTCGTCTACTGGGTGGTGCCGACCGCCCCGCCCTGGTGGGCGGGCGAGAACGGGAACATGCCGCCGGTCAGGCGCATCATGGCCGAGGCCGGCGAGCGCTTCTGGCGACGCCTCTGGCGCCCGCTTTACCATTCGTTGCAAGGCAACCCCTTCGCCGCCATGCCTTCGCTGCACTTCGGAACATCAGTCATGGCAGCCCGGCTGCTGTCACAGGTCGGACCCGGCCACGCCGCGGTCGGGTGGGCCTATGCCCTGACGCTGGGCTTCGGGCTCGTCTATCTCGGCGAGCACTACGTGATGGACCTGCTGGCCGGCCTCGTGCTGGCCGAGGGAATCTGGCGCGCCGCGCCGCGCCTCGATCCGGCGATCGCGACGATCGCTCGGGCCGTTCAGCGACTGGAGCCGCGGGCCGGGTGATGGCGGCGGAGGAGCGCCGCCGCCTGGAGGAGCGCCTCCATCTGGGTGATCAGGGTCCCCTCCCGGACGAGGATCCATCGTTCGACGACACCAGCGAGGACCGCAGCGAGGACGAGGAGGTCGGACGCCTCCAGGCGCTGTTCAGCGACCCGCGCAAACTGGCCCTCGGTGCGCTGTTCGTCGTGCTGGTCGTGGTCGCGATCTACGTCCTGCTGCCGAAGCTCATCGGCGTCGAGGAGGCCGTCGACAAGCTCGACGACGGGGTCTGGTACTGGATCGTCGCGGCGGTCTTCTTCAACGTGCTCGCGTTCGTGGCCTATGTGGCGCTGTTCCGCGGGGTGCTCGGCGGGACGCACGACGATGAGCTACATCGGCGGCTCGACGCGACGGCGTCCTACCAGATCACGATGGCGGGACTCGCGGCCACGCGCATCTTCTCCGCCGCCGGGGCCGGCGGGATCGTGGTCACCTACTGGGCGCTGCGGAAGGCGGGCATGCCGCGTCGCCGCGCGGCCTGCCGCATGGTGGCCTTCCTGGTCCTCACCTACGCGGTCTACCTCCTGGCACTCGTTGTCTTCGGGATCCTGCTGCGCACGCACGTCCTGCCCGGGCCGGCGCCGGTTGGCGGCACGATCGTGCCTGCCGCGCTGGCCGCGGGGGTGATGGGGCTGTTCCTCCTGATCGCCTTGATCCCGCAGGACTTCGAGCGCCGGATCGAGAGCTTCGCGGGCGGGTACCGACGCGTTCGCTACCTGCAGCGGCTCGCCAAGGGCCCGGCCACGCTCGCCACCGGGACCCGAACGGCGCTCGCCTACCTGCGCCATCCCAGCCGCGGCGCCCTGGCCGTCGGCGGCGCCGTCGGCTTCTGGGCCGCCAACATCGCTGTCCTCTGGGCCAGCTTCGAGGCCTTCGGCGGCGACGTGCCCTTCGCCGTGCTCGTGCAGGGCTTCTTCGTCGGCATGGCCGCGAACCTGATTCCCTCCCCGGCGGGCGGTGTCGGCTCCGTGGACGCCGGCATGATCTTCGCGTTCGATGTCCTGTTCGGGGTCCCGAGCGCCGTCGTCTTCCCGGCCGTGCTCACCTATAGGGTGATTGCGTTCTGGCTGCCGATTCCGCCCGGCATCGTCGCCTTCTTCCAGTTGCGCGGTACGGTGGCGCGGTGGGAACGCGAGCGTGCGGCCGTGGGGGTTGGCGCTCCCGCACTTCAGAAAGTAAAGTAATAGGCGGAAATGGATACAGAAATCAGGGAAATCGAGAACGTCGTCATCGTCGGTAGCGGCCCGGCCGGCTACACGGCCGCTCTCTACACCTCGCGGGCGGACCTGGATCCGCTCATGATCGAGGGCTTCGCGTGGGGCGGCCTGCTTCAGCAGACGACCGATGTCGAGAACTACCCGGGCTACCCCGAGGGCGTGACCGGGCCGGCGATGATGCAGGACTTCCGCGACCAGGCGGGGCGCTTCGGCACCCGCTTCATCACCGACGACGCCACGAAGCTCGAGCTATCGGACCAGGCGGGCGGCCTACATACCGTGCACGTGGGCGGCCGGGAGATCAAGACGCGCGCCGTGATCCTGTCGATGGGCGCCGAGCCCAAGAAGCTTGGCGTGCCCGGCGAGGAGGAGCTGGCCTCGCGCGGCGTCTCCTACTGCGCCACCTGCGACGCCGCCTTCTTCCGCGGCAAGCGGACGATCGTGGTGGGCGGTGGCGACACGGCCATGGAGGACGCGACCTTCCTGTCGAAGTTCGCGGACGAGGTGGACATCGTCCATCGCCGGCCCGAGTTCCGGGCCTCGGCGATCATGCTCGACCGCGCCAAGGAGATCGACAACATCGAGCTGGTCACGCCGTACGTGGTCAAGAGCTTCGACGCCGGCGAGGACGGATCGCTGTCGCAGGCGGTGCTCGAGAACACGCAGGACGGCTCCGAGAAGGAGGTGCCGATCGGGGGCGCCTTCATCGCCATCGGCCACCGGCCGAACTCCCAGCTCGTCGAGGGCCAGCTCGATCTCGACGAGGATGGCTACGTGCTCGTGGAGGGGCGCTCCACGAAGACCAAGCTCCCGGGCGTCTTCGCCGCCGGCGACCTGACCGATCGCGTCTACCGCCAGGCCGTGACGGCCGCCGGCACGGGCTGCATGGCGGCCCTCGACGCCGAGGCCTACCTGCGCGACACGCCGGTCGACGCCGAGGCGCACTGGGCGGGCCTGCCGGAGCGGATCGAGGCGGCTGCGGAGTCGGCCGCTTCCTAAACAGTCCGGCAAGCGCGGCAGGGCCAGTGTCGCGGGGGTCCGGGGGCGTGAGCCCCCGGCCAGCATCATGGACCAACTGGGCGCGCCAGCAGCGCTGCGCGCCAGAGCGAATAGCGCGGCCCCGCTCCGAGCAGGAGCTCGTTCGGGTCGTGGAGGGCGCCTCGCGGGTGAAGGTCGCGGGCTCGGGCCACTCCTTCACGGACATCGCCTGCACCGACGGGCTGATGCTCGACCTGTCCGGCATGCGGCGGCTGCTCGCCGTCGATGGCAACGACGTGACGGTGGAGGCCGGGATCACGCTCCGCGAGCTCGGCGAGGAGCTCCGGACGCGCGGGCTCGCGATGGAGAACCAGGGCGACGTGGACCCGCAGACGCTGGCGGGGGCGATCTCCACCGCCACGCACGGCACCGGAGGGAGCTTCCGGAACCTCTCGTCACAGGTGGTGGGAGTGCGGCTCGTGGACGGCAACGCCGAGCCGCACGAGATCCGCGACGGCGACGAATTGCGCGCGGCCCGGGTCTCGCTCGGGGCGCTCGGCGCGATCTCCGCGGTAACGCTCCGCTGCGTGCCCGCATTCACCATCCACCGGGTTGACGAGCGGCGCCCGCTCGACGACGTGCTGCCGCGTCTCGACGAGCACGTGGACGCACACGACCACTGGGAGGCGTTCGTGATGCCGTACACGCGCCGGGCGCTGACGCTGACCTCGGCGCGGACCGACCGCGAGCCCGAGCCCGCCGGCCCGGTGGGGGCGTTTCTGCATGACGTGCTGCTGGAGAACGCGGCCCTGGGGCTGGCCTGCCGGCTCGGGCGGCGCTTTCCGGCGCTGATCCCGCGGCTCAACGGCACGATCGCCTCGCTGATGGGCCGCTCAGAGCATCTCGACGCGAGCAACCGCGTGTACGCGAACGTGCGGCTCGTGCGCTTCACGGAGATGGAGTACGGCATTCCACGCGAGCACGCGCCGGAGGCGCTCGAGCGCGTGTTGGAGCTGGTCGAGCGCCGCCGGCTGCCGATCGGGTTCCCGATCGAGCTGCGCGTGGCGGCGTCCGACGACGCTCTCCTCTCCACCGCTCACGGCCGCCCGACCGCCTACATCGCGGTGCACCAGTACCTGGGGATGGAGTACGAGAGCTACTTCCGCGGCGTCGAGGCGATCATGGACGACTACGGCGGCCGCCCGCACTGGGGCAAGCGCCATTACCAGTCGGCCGCCACGCTCGCGCCGCGCTACCCCGAGTGGGAGCGCTTCGCGGAGATCCGCGCGCGCTTCGACCCGGAGGGGCGCTACGAGAACGACTACACGCGGCGGGTCCTCGGGCCTGTCTAGCGGCGGCAGGTGGGCGGAAGGCGACGGTCGAGCGTCACGACGCGGCCGTCGTTCGTGTGGATCCGGGCCCGCAGTCTCCGGCCGCCCACCGGAGAGCCGAACGGGCTTGCCCGGTCCAGCCGCAGTCGGCGGGCGCTGCGGAAGGTGACGCTCTCCAGTCCCGCGCCCCCCACGCGGGCGCGGCAGCCGCGAACCGCCAGGCGTGCGGGAGGGCGCGTGCGGCAGCCCCGGCCGGCGCAGACCGACAGCAGGCCGAGTCGCAACGACAGTTCTTCCTGGACGCCCGCGTACGCTGGGTCGGCGTGCAGGCTCGTCAGCTGGTACGGGTCGCGCTCGAGGTCGTACAGCTCGCGCTCGCCATTGGCGTGCTGGACGAACACATAGCGGTAGGTGCGGAGGGCGTCGAAGGCGGGCTGGTTCAATCCGGGCGCTCCCTCGATCAGGAGGTCGCGGCCCCACTCGAGCCCGCGGTCCTCGAGCAGCCGGAAGAGCGAGCGGCCGTCCTGCGTCCGACCGGGGACGGCGCGTGCCGCCTCCAGGATCGTCGGGGCGAGGTCGGCGTTGGTCACGAGCTGGCGGCGCCGCGCGCCCTCCGGCACCCCGGGGCCGCGCATGATGAGCGGCACCCGGATCGAGGGCTCGTACACGAGTACCTTCCCGTCCTGGACCCGGTGCTCGCCGTGGAAGAAGCCGTTGTCCGAGGTGAACAGGATGAGCGTCTCGTCGAGCTCGCCCTCGGCGCGCAGCGCCTCCACGATCCGCACGATCCCCTCGTCGACGGCGAGGAGCGACTCGAGCCGCTGGCGGTAGTTCTCGTCGATCGCGGCGGCCCGCTGGGCCCCGATCGGCGGCCGGCTCTGGATGAAGCTCGGCTTGTCGGAGACGTCTACCTCGTTGAAGGAGGGGTCGCCGGGCAACGGCTCGGCGGCGAAGCGGTCGATATGCCGCGGCGACGGCGACGGCGTGGGGAGTCCCTGCGGGTCGTCCGGGTCGCGCGGCGTGCCGCTGTGGGGCGCCAGGAACGCGACCGAGAGGAAGAACGGCGTGCGCGTCTCGCCCATGCGCTGGACCACCGAGACCGCGCGCTCGGCGTAGTAGTCGCTCGAGTGGAAGATCGGGTTGCGGTCGAGTCCGTAGGTGTTGAGCAGGCCGTTCTCGTTGAGCATGTAGCCGTAGAACTGGTAGGTCGACGGGTCCACGGACGCGTACCACTCGCTCCAGCCCGGCGGCACCTCGGTGGGGTTGGCGATCCCGTACTGGTTCAGGAACTTGCCGATGTGAACGGTGCGATAGCCGGCGCGCTGGAGCCAGACCGGGAGCCACTCGCGCTTGTCGAGCCGCCCGTAGCCGCCGTCCGGCGGCGCGTTGCCGAGCACCCCGTGGTTGTGTGAATACTGGCCCGTGAAGAGCGTGGCTCGCGACGGGCAGCAGAGCGCGTTCGACACGAACGCGCGGTCGAAGGTCGTGCCCTCGGCGGCGAGCGAATCGCGCACGCCGGTCATCACCCTCATCGACTCGAGCGTCTGGTCGTCGGTCATCAGCACGACGATGTTCGGGCGCTGGGGGGCGGCGGCGCCGGTGGCAGCCGGCGTGAGAAGCGCCGCGAGCAGGAAGGTCGCGGCGATGCCCTTCACGAGCAGGCGCGCAGGATGCGGTCGAGCGTCAGCCGGCGTCCGTCCACGGTCTCGGTCCGCACGCGCAGTCGGAAGCGGCCACGGGGGCGCAGCTTCTTGAGCGGGATGTCCTCCACCACCGGAGGCGTGAGCCCGCGGCCCACGGGCCGCCGGCCCACGAGCACGTCTGCGATCGCGATCTCGTCACGCTCCGAGCCCCCGACGCGGACGCGGAGATCGTCGCGTACGCAGCGCGGCCCGACCGGGCGGCCCGCCGAGCGCAGGTAGAGGCGCAGGTGGGGGGCGGTCTGGCAGGACGTGCCGGCGCACGAGCGGAGCGCTCGCAGCCGCCGCTTCAGGTCGCGCTGGACGGGGCGGTAGCGCTCGTCGCCGTCCCGGCTGTCGAGCTCGTACGGGTCCTCGACGAGGTCATAGAGCTCGTACTCGCCCGTGGTCTGGTGCTCCACGTACAGGAAGCGGTAGTTGCGGATGCCGCGGTAGGTCGGGATGCCGTTGGCGCCCCGGCCGTTCTCGATCAGGATGTCCCTGCCCCACTCCTCGCCGGGGTCGGAGGCGAGGTCGAGCAGCGAGCGGCCGTCTATCAGGCGCCAGGGCGCGACGCCCGTGGCGTCGAGGATCGTGGCGGGCACGTCGACGTTCGCGACCAGCCGGCTGTCGACGCGGCCGCGCGGTATCCCCGGCCCCCTCATCAGGAGCGGGATCCGGATCGACTCCTCGTAGGGGAGCACCTTCTCGGCGAGGGCCCGGTGCTCGCCGTGCATGAAGCCGTTGTCGGACATGTAGACGATCAGGGTGTTCTCGAGCTCGCCGGTGCGCCGGAGCGCGTCGACGACCTGGGCCACGCCCTCGTCCACCGCCTGCAGGCTCTCCAGCTCTTGGCGCCAGTTCTCCTCGATACCCGCCACCTTCTCGGGCGTGAAGCGGGGACGGTCGGCCACCACCTGCGGCTTGTCGTACATCGAGCGCTCGTTGAAGTGCGGCCAGCGCGGCATCGCATAGCCGGCGAAGGCATCACGGTGCCGCGGGGCCGGAGAGGGGGTGCCGGGGCTTGGTGGGTCGTCGGGATCGCGCGGGCCGCCGCGGTGGGGGGCCACGTACCAGAGCGACAGGTAGAAGGGCCGCTCTGAGGGCGCGGCATCCTCGATCAGCCCAACGGCGCGCCGGGTGGACTGGTCGGTCTGGTAGTCGCCGGGCCGGTCGGGATCCGGATAGGAGCGCAGCACCCCGTTCTCGTTGACCTTCCAGTTCGCGTAGTTGAAGGCGCCGGAGTGGGGGCTGCCGTACCAGTCCGAGTAGCCCGCCGGCACCCCGTCCTTGAACTCGTAGCCATTCAGATAGCGGCCCACGTGCATCGTGCGGTAGCCGGCTGCGCGCAGCCAGACCGGCAGCGTGCTGGTGTGGTCGAGCGCGGCGAAGCCGCCGAAGGGGCCGCCGTTGTGGAGCACGCCGTGGTTGTGGGCGTACTGGCCGGTCAGGTTCGTGGCGCGCGAGGGGCAGCAGAGCGGGAAGCTCGCAATCGCCTGGTTGAAGTGGGTGCCGTCGCTCGCGAGCAGCGCGTTGAGCTGCGGCATCAGCGGCACGGTCGCCGCCGTCTGGTCGTCGGTCATGAGCACGACGACGTTCGGCTGCGCGAGCGCAGGCGTAGCCAGGCAGGCCAGCACGGCCAGCGCGGCGGCGACGCTCAGGAGGAAGCGGGGCACAGGCACTCCAACACCTGGGGTACGTACGTGTTGCGGATCTACAGCTCCGCCCGGCCCTCGCCGCGGTAAGTAGGTACCTCCTCCACGACCTCGCTGCCGCTCAGGAGGTAGAGGCTGTTGAATCGCTCGCACAGCTCGCCGGCCTTGGCGTGGCGCAGATAGACGTTTGCGCCCACGCGCAGGCTAGCGGCGGCGGACCCAATCACGGGCGTCTGCACCTCGCCGGCGCCCTCCAGCGAGTCGAGCCGCAGGCCATGTGGCAGGTGGGGTGAGGGCAGCCGATCCCGTCCCGCCGCCCCGGAGGCGAGGTAGCCCCCGCCCAGCAACGTCGCCACTCCGCCGCTCGGGCGCCGCACCACGGGCATCGCGAACATCGCAGCCGGGGTGAGGCTGAACGATGAGTAGCGGTCGAAGAGGGTTGGCGCGTAGAACCCCGACCCGGAGGTGATCTCGGTGATCACCTCTTCCTCGCACGTCGTGTGGATGCTCCCGGTCCCCCCGCCGTTCACGATCGCGACCTCGGCGACCTGGCGCACCGCCGCCACCACCGCCGCGCGCCGCTCGGCGATCTCAGCCACCGAGAGCGACTTGATCGCCCGGATCACGGGCTCCTGGACTCGCTTACCGAGCGGCCGGTCCACCACGCCCGCGATGTGGGCCTCGTAGCCCATCAGCGCGGCGAGCTCGAAGCGCGGGCGGCGTGCGATCTCCGCCGCGAGCGCACGGGCCTGGTCGGGCGTGCGCACGGGAGAGCGCTTGACGCCGATCTTGAGCCGCCCGCCGAGCGGCCACCAGCTCAGGTCGACGTCGATGCAAACGCGCACGGGCGGTCCGCTGGTCCCGGTTGCCGCCTCGATGAAGTCGAGCTGCTCGACCGAGTCGACCATGAGAATCGGCGGCCGCTCGGCCTCCAGTCGCGCCAGCTCGGCGAGCGCCCGGCGGTGGGCGGTCGGATACGCGAGCAGGATGTCCTCGAAGCCGTGCCCGTGGAGCCAGAGCGACTCGGGCAGCGTGAACGTCATCAGACCGCGAAAGCCCGGCTCCGGCTCCAGGATCGACGCGAGCAGCGCCCGGCAGCGCACCGACTTGCTCGCCACCCGGATCGGGGTGCCCCGCGCGCGGCCGAGCATCTCGCGCGCGTTCGACCACATGGCGTCGAGGTCGACGAGCGCAAAGGGGGCGTCGAGGTCGGCACAGATCGCTTCGAGTTCCTCGTAGGAGCGCTCGCGCGCCAGAGCGGGTGCGGCTGCGGTCACGGCCATGAGGGCATTATCCCGGGGTGCCGCCCACCGTCCTCGTCCTGCTCGCGATCGCCTCGGTGCAGTTCGGTGCAGCCCTGGCCAAGGGCCTGTTCGACGAGATCGGCGCCGGCGGGACGGTCTTCCTGCGCGTGCTGTTCGCGGCACTCGTGCTCACGGCGCTCTGGCGACCCTCGCTGCGGGGCCACGGCCGCCGCGCACTCCGGCTCGTCGTCCTGTTCGGGCTCGTGCTCGCGTGCATGAACCTCGCCTTCTACGCCGCGCTCGACCGCATCCCGCTCGGGGTGGCCGTGACCTTCGAGTTCGTCGGGCCGCTCGGCGTGGCGGTGGCCGGCTCGCGCAAGGCGCTCGACCTCCTCTGGGTGGCGCTCGCGGCAATCGGGATCCTGCTGCTGTCGGATTTCGGCGGCGCCGACCTCGACGCGCTAGGCGTAGGGCTGGCGTTCTTGGCGGGCGCGCTCTGGGCTGCCTACATCCTGCTGAGCGCCCGCATCGGCAGGGAGTTCGAGGGGGCCGACGGCCTGGCGCTGGCGATGGTCGTCGGCACCGTCGTGCTGATACCGGTCGGCGTTGCCGATGGCGGCAGCGACCTGCTCGTTCCCTGGATCCTCGCCGTGGCGGCGGCCGTGGCGGTCCTGTCGTCGGCGATCCCTTACACGCTCGAAATGGAGGCGCTGCGGCGGATGCCGACCGGGATATTCGGCGTCCTTATGTCGCTCGAGCCGGCGGTGGCCGCCCTGGCCGGCTTCATCGTGCTCGGAGAGGAGCTCGTCACCCGCGAGGTGGTCGCGATCCTGTTCGTGGTCGCGGCGAGCGCGGGCGCATCGCGCGAGGCGGTGCTGGCGCCGCGGGATGCGTGAGCTTGGGCCGTCTCTCGGGTGGTGGCGCCGGGTCGGTCTCGCGTATGGGGCTGGGGAAGAGGGGTGGTGCTCATGCGGTGCGAGCTCGTTTCCGGATTTGGCACGCCAGGAGCGGCAGAAACTCGGGAGAAATGTGGCGCCAGATCCCGGGTTAGGGGCCGCTGTCCACGACC
The DNA here is from genome assembly GCA_963751835.1 of uncultured Thermoleophilaceae bacterium. GTDB lineage: Bacteria > Actinomycetota > Thermoleophilia > Solirubrobacterales > Thermoleophilaceae > JACVRW01. Next base: position 57,615 of record CAVVWD010000038.1, read on the forward strand.
CCGTCTGGCGCTCGCGAGACCCTCGGCGCCGTCCGACGGAGCGGGCGCTCCGGCGAACGCCGCCAGCTCACGGGCGAAGCGCTCAGGCTCCTCCCAGTGCGGCGCGTGCCCCGTGCCCTCGAAGGACAGCAGGCGGGCATTCGGAAGCGTCCGCACGAGCCAGTCCTGCTCCTCACGGGGCACGAGCGCGTCCCGCTCGCCGTGCACGAGCAGCACCGGTTGCTCGATCCGGCGAAGGCCCGCCGAAAGGTCCATGTCGAGCAGCCCCGCGAACGCGGCCCGCCAGACCCGCGCGGGGAGCTTCAGGCTCTCGGCCACGAAGGTGTCGAGGCGGCCCGGTGGCAGCGGCCGCTCGGTCGTCGAGGCCTGGAACTCGCGTACGAACTCGGGGTCGATCGGGTCCTCGAGGCCGGCCACCGCGTCAGCTACCTCCACGATCACCGGATTTCCAGCGGGTGGGCCCGGAGCGCCGGCGAGCACGAGCTTGCTCACGCGCTCCGGCCGCTCGATGGCGATCTGCTCCGCGACATAGGTGCCCATCGAGTGCCCCGCCACGACCGCCGAGTCGAGCCCGAGCTCGTCCATCAGCTCGAGCGCGTCCGCCGCGTAGTCCTCTGCCTGATAGCCGGATTCGGGCCGCTCGGCGTCTCCGTGTCCGCGCTGGGTCACGGCGATCGCGCGGACGGTCTCCGGCAGGTGCCCGAGGACCGGCTCCCACGAGCGCCAGGAGTCGGTGAGCCCGTGAAGGAGGAGGACCGGGGTTCCTTCTCCCTGTTCGACGTAGGGCAGCCGCATCAGTGCCACACCTCCATGTGCTTCGCGTGGCTCCCCAGGTAGGCGCCTGGGCGGAATTTCTGGTCGTAGAAGTCGAGGTCGAGGTGTTGGGCCTGCACGTAGTTGAGGATCATCACCGAGGGGATCGTCGCCGGGAACTTCCCGAACGTGTCGTACAGGTACTGGGCCTGCTGCGCGACGCACTCGCGGAAGCGCTCGTCGTGCACCTGTGCGCTCGAGCGGATCAAGGCCGATTCGCTCCAGGCGCCCTTGGTGTCCTTGTTGTGCACCCCGCCGGAGCCGAACTTGCGCTCGCAGAGCGCCTCCACCGCCGCCCGCATGTCCTCGTAATGCGGCGGGCAGAACGCCTCGAACACGCCCTCGCGGCCGGTTGGGTTGGGCACCGACCAGCGCTCGTCCTCGTCGTAGCGGAAACCGAGCCCCGGCACCTCGGGGTTGCCCGAGGCGCCCAGCATCGAGAAGCGGTCGACGCCGTCGAACATCCAGCCGCCGAGGCCCATCGCCTGGAGCGTCAGGACCCCGGCGAAGCACGAGCAGGCCAGCTCGGCGGTGATCTCGGCCAGCATGTACTGGTCGAAGAACGTGAGCGGGAACGGGTCGTCCACGTCCACCAGGCCGCGGTAGCGCTCCATCCCCGGGATCGGCCGGCCGTTCACGTCGTCCGTGAGGCAGTAGCCGTTCTGGACCAGGAAGCAGATGCCGGCGAGCGCGTGCTGGGCGAGGTCGCCGACGGGGATCGCGAGCAGCGAACCGGGCACGTTGACGCACCAGGTGTTGTGGCCCTCGAGGTAGGGCTCCTCGCGCGGCAGGTGGATGCGCTCGTCCGAGAGCTTCACGAGCCGCTCCGCGTGGCGCTCCACCATCAGCTCCGGGGTGACCTCCTCGTCCGCCGGGTCGACCAGCGCGCCGGCGTCGCGGGTGGGGAAGAGGTACGTCCCGGAGTCGTCCGTGAAGAAGAGCTCGGAGGTGTGGAAGCCCGCCGCCGACGGGAACGTGCGCCCGGCCGCGCCGGCCGCGTAGTTGGCCATGTGCGGCGCGTAGTGGGCGTTGCGCGTGATCGAGTAGTGCCAGCCCGTGGTGCCGGCCATCGAGGTGAGCACGACCATGCGCTCGAGCTCGGACAGCGGCAGCGGGTCATGCGGCGACTCGTAGGCGAGCGGGCCGTCCGGGATCTGGGCGCCGAGCGCAACGCGCCGGGCGCGCCGCCCGTACAGCGCTTCGAGCAGGGGGAAGCCTGCGAGCTGGGCCAGGGCCTCGGTCTGCTTGGTCACACCAGCGTGCGTCGTCGTCACTCCGTCTCTTCCTTCGAGGTCATTTCGACTACGGGCGTGATGACTTGCCTCACATCGTGAGGCCGAACCTACGATCCCGTCTGTGACGTCCCCGCGCGCCGCGGCCCCGGCAGCCAGGACCACCTTCTTCGGGCGTGAGCGCGAGCTGGCTCACCTACGCGAGCTGCTCAGGCGCGAGCCGCTGGTCACGATCACCGGGCTGGGCGGGGCCGGGAAGACACGGCTCGCCGCCGAAGTCACGGCCGGGCCGGACGCGCCGCACGCGGATGATGCGCGCTGGTGCGTGCTTACCGCGCTCGACGACGACGCGGCCGTGGCGAACGCGGTCGCCGACGCGCTTGGACGTGACGGCGGCGCCGACGCGGTGGTCGAGGCGCTGAACGAGCGCCCGCGGCTGCTGGTGCTCGACAACTGCGAGCACGTGCTGGCGGGAGCGGTCGAGCTCGTCGACCGCATCCTCGCCGACTGTCCCGACGCCGGCCTGCTCGCCACGAGCCGCGAGCCGCTCGGTGTTGACGGCGAGCACGTGCTCCAGCTCGGCCCGCTGGAGCTGCCGCGTGAGGACGACCTCGAGGCGCCCGAGCGCTCCGAGGCGGTCGCGCTGTTTGTCGACCGCGCCCGGGCCGTCCGCTGGGATTTCGAGCTCGGGCCCGAGAACGTCGAGCCGGTGGCGCGCATCTGCCGGCGACTCGACGGCTTGCCGCTGGCGATCGAGCTGGCCGCAGCGCGCTCGCGCTCCCGCTCGCCCGCCGAGATCGCCGAGCACCTCGACGAGCGCTTCTCGCTGCTGACCCGCCCGCGCTCGCGGGAGGGCGAGCGTCACCGGACGCTGCGCGCCACGATCGACTGGTCGTACCGGTTGCTGTCGGAGCCCGAACGGCTCGCCCTGGACCGCATGGGCGTGTTCGCCGGGCGGCTCGAGCTCGATGCGGCGGGCGAGGTCTGCGCCGGCGAGGGCGTCGAGCGCGCGGACATACTCGACCTGCTCGACAGCCTCGTGCGGCGCTCCCTGCTCGTGGCCTCGGAGGAGGACGGGGTCATGCGCTACGGCATGCTCGAGTCGATCCGCCACTACGCGCTCGAGCGGCTCGCAGAGCGCGGCGACGAGACGCGCGTGCGCGGACTGCACGCCGACCATTTCGCGGCGCGTGCCGACAGCATGCGCCGCGACGCCGAGGCGTTCTGGTCGAGCGAGATGCTGCGCGCCGGAATAAGGGCGTTCGACGAGGTGCGCGCGGCGGCGCTCTGGTCGGTCCGGCACGACGAGTCGCACGAGCGCGCTTTCACGCTCGTCGCCTCCCTGTGGCCGCTGTGCCACTCCCTCCACGCGGCCGAGATCGCCTCGCTCTGCCGGCAGGCGCTCGAGCGCTGGCCGGACGTGCACGACGCCCTCGGGCAGGAGGCCCTGGGCGCGGCGGCCGTGGCCGAGTTCACCTCGGGCCAGGCCTCGCTCGCCGCCGAGCATGCGCGCAGCGCGATCGCGGCCGAGCGCGACGATGCACCCCCGGCCGCGCTGGCCAGGCGGGCGGTGGCGCTCGTGACCTACGGCTTCCTGGGCGACGTGGAGGACGGACTCGAGCGGATCGACGACGCGGTCCAGGCGGCCTGGGCCGCGGCCATGCCCGCCGTGGCGCTCGAGATGTCGGTGCTGCGTTCGCAGGCGCTCGCCGCGGCCGGCCGCTACGACGAGGCCGTCCGTGTCGGCGAGGCCGCTCGCCGCGAGGCCGGGCGCATGGAGAGCCCCTACATGCTGGCCTGGGTGCTCTACACCCTCGGCACCGTGCTGAAGTCGGGCGGGGACGAGCGTGCCGCGGCCTGCTTCACCGAGAGCCTGCGGCTGGCGCGCGAGAACGACTCCTATTTGGTGACCGGCAGCAGCATGCGCCAGCTCGCGGCGCTCGCGATCGCGTCGGGGCGCGACGGGGAGGCGGCCGACCTCCTGGTGCGCGCGTACGAGCACTTCACGTCCACGGGTGACCGTCCGCAGCGCTGGGACGTGCTGCGAACGAGCGCGCCGCTGCTGGCCCGGCGCGGAGGCCGGGAGCTCGCGGCACGCGTGCTCGCGGGCGCCGAGGCCGACCCGCGTGCCCGCCGTCCCGCACCGCTCGAGGCGGACGCGCTCGCGAAGCTGGGCGCCGAGCTGGCGGACGAGCGGCGGGCGGCCTCGTTGACGCCGCCCCTGCTTGAGGACGTGGGGCCGGCGGTGGTGGGGGAGCTGCGCGCCCCGGACACGCCGGTCGCCGGGGCTCCCGCGCCCGAGGCGCCCGCTCCGGGGCAGGTGTTCCGGCGCGAGGGCGAGCTGTGGCGGCTCTCCTACGACGGGGCGGACGCCCACCTCCCGGACTTGAAGGGTCTCCACGACCTGGTCCGCCTGCTGGCGGCGCCCGGCGAGGAGGTCCATTGCCTCGAGCTGGCGGCCGGCGCGGCGGCACCTCCGGCGCGCGCGCCGGCGGCCGAGGACGGGCTCGGAAGGCAGGGCCACGCCGGCGAGCTGCTCGACGAGCGCGCCCGGACCGAGTTCCGGCGCCGCATCGAGGACCTCCGCGAGGACCTCGAACTGGCGGAGGCCGCGAACGACCCGCTGCGGGTGGAGCGCGCACGCGCCGAGCTCGACGCCGTGACCGCCGCGCTCGCCTCGGCGTTTGGGCTCGGCGGCCGCGCCCGCAAGGCCGGCGACCCGGCCGAACGCGCCCGCTCGGCGGTGACATGGCGCATCCGCAGCGCCCTCTCGAAGGTCGAGGCCGCCCATCCGGCGCTCGGCGCCCATCTGCGCAACTCGGTCAGCACCGGGACCTTCTGCTCCTACCGGCCGGAACGTCCGGTCGACTGGCTGCTCTGAGACCAATCTCACGCCGTGAGGCCGGACCTCACGCTTGAGTTGACGAGACGATCTCGACCAAGGAGCCCTCGATGTCCGCCTCCGCCGTACGGCGCCTGACGGCCGCCGGCCTCGCCTCACTCGCCATCGGAGCAGTGCTGGCGGCTCCGGCCATGGCGGGGCCCCTCGACCGGGCCGAACAGGCCGCCCGCGCCGCGACGGCTCCCGAGCCGGTCCTGGCCGCGGTCTGCCTCCCGGCCGACAAGCAGCAGCGGAGCGGCCGCTCCCGGCGAGCCCTGTGCCTGCTCGCGCATCCTGCGCCCGAGGGCAGCATCTGCCGCTCGCTCGTGAGCGTGCGGACGTCCGGCAACGTACGGAGCGTGAAGCTGATCAGGCGCGTCTGCCTGGCGGTCCGGGACCTGAGGCCGGAGTTCCGGCCCTGATCGCGCGCCAACGCGGTCAGCGCAGGTAGACCGGGTTCGACAGGATCCAGGTGCGCTCGCGCCCTTTCGCGCGGCGGAGCGCCTCCACCCTGTACACGCCGGGCTCCTCGACCTCGCGGTCTAGCAGCGTCCCCTCGGCGGCGGCGATCTCCTCACCGTCGCGAAACAGCCGCACTCGCGCGGGCAGGGGCGTCCGCACCCGCAGCGTCCGCCGGCCGGCCGGCGCCTCGGCACCCATCGCAAGGTCGTCGGCCTCGAAGCGGAAGCCGCGCGCCGGCGCGATCGCGTCGACCGCGATGTAGCAGCGCCCTGTACGGAGCGCTCCGTAGACCTGCTCGCGGTCGTGCTCGAGATCGCGGGAGGGCGCCTCCTCGCACAGCACGTGCGTGCGGATGAAGCGGAACGAGCGCCGGTAGGCCATCAGGCGCAGCGGCACGACCGGCCCGATCCGCTTACCGACCTGGTGCGCGTCGAGCCCTCCCAGCGCGACCACCCGGCGCCGGCGGCAGAGCTCGTCCCAGGCGTCGACGTTGCGTGCCGGCGGGCGCTTGAGAGCCCGAAGCGGCGCGGCGATGAAGAGCAGGACCTGGGCGATGCTGTCCGCCGCCTCGGCTGTGTCGGTCACGAAGCTCCACAGCTCGACGCCGTGGAGCGCCTCGCTGTCGAGCCCGTCGAAGGGCATCCCGTCGCCGACGCGCCTGAAGCGCCGCGACCCCTGCGACCAGGGGTGCGCGGCGAAGCCCACACCGCCGGCCTCCGCCACGGCCCGGCAGATCCCGTCCGCGTCCAGCTCGCGGTGGTCGATCGGCTCGTCGATCCCGAAGGCGAGGTAGTGGTTGTGGCGCCGCGGGGAGACCTCCTCGCCCACCAGCAGCAGCACGTCGCCGTACCAGCCCTCCTCGCCGCGCCGCTTGGCCTCGAGCGTGTCGTGATCGGTGAGCAGCACCACGTCCACACCGGCGCGGCGGCCCGCGCGGGCGATCTGGCGCACGGTCCCGGTCCCGTCCGAGTAGGTCGAGTGGAGGTGGACCACGCAGGCGAGGTCGTGCATGGGTGGCTAGTCCAGGTCGCGGCTGATCAGCAGCGCCGCCCCGGCGGCGAAGGCCGCGCTGATCCAGGCGAGCATGGCGAGCAGCGCCAGGCCGGGGGAGAGGACGTCGACGTCCTCCGGTAGCCCGGCGTTTTCGGGCGGGATGTCCTGGATGCCGATCGGCAGGCCGCTGAAGGGGCTGAAGCGGGCGACCTCCGGGGCGAGGGCGGCGACCGCCGGATCGACCGCAAAGCCGACCACGAGCAGGCCGACCACAGCCACCACCTGGTTGCGCACGAGCGCGCCGATCCCTACGCCGAAGGCGCCGAGCAGCGCCGCCACCACTGCGTTCCGCGCGATCTGCTCGATCAGCTCGCCCGCCTCCGGCGTGGGGAGATCGCGCACGGACAGGATGACGAGCCCGACCACCGTGATGGTGATCGAGATCAGCAGCGAGAGCACGAGCCCTGCCGCCGCGAACGCGATCGTCTTGGCGGCGAGGAAGCGCAGGCGGTCCGGGGCGGCGAGGAGCGAGCTGGTGATCGTCTTGTGGCGCCACTCGCCCGTGATCCCGATCACCGCGAGGATCGTGATGAACAGGCTGCTGGTATCGGACGTGAAGACGTCGGTGAGCACCTCGTCCTTGGTCGGCTCCGTGAGCAGAGCCACGAGCACGGTGATGAGGAGCGACGTCCCGACCGCGGCGGCCGTGAGCGCCAGGAACGTCCGCGTGGTGCGCAGCTTGATCAGCTCGGCCTGGAGCAGCGCCGTCATACCCCGTGCTCCGTGAGCTCGAAGAAGGCCTCCTCGAGCGAACGCGTCTGAACCCCGAGCTCCCGCAGCACCACGCGATGCTCGGCAGCAACCTCGCCGACCGCCTCGGGCGCCACGCCGTGAACGAGCAGGAGATCGCCCGTCTGGCCGTCGACCGCGATGCCGCGCTCGCGCAAGAGGCCGGCAAGCCGCTGGCAGTCGGCGGAGCGCACGCGCGCGATCGGCTCGCCGCCTCCGCCGAGCACGTGCTCGATCGGGCCGCTTGCCCGCATCACGCCCTTGGCGATCACCACGACCTCGTCGACCGACTGCTCAACCTCGGACAGCAGGTGGCTCGAGACCAGCACCGCCCGCCCGCGGGCGGCCTCTGCCCGCAGCAGGTCCCGCACCCAGCGGATGCCGGGCGGGTCGAGACCGTTGGTCGGCTCGTCGAGGATCAGCACCCGCGGGTCGCCGAGCAGCGCGGCCGCGATCGCCAGGCGCTGGCGCATGCCCATCGAGTAACCCTTCACTCGGCGGTCCGCCGCCTCCGTCAGGCCCACCTGCTCGAGCAGCTCGGATACGCGCTCGGGCGAATGGCGGCCGGCGGCGGCGAGGACGCGCAGGTGGTTGCGCCCGCTGCGGCCGGGGTGGAAGCTCGCGTTCTCGAGCACCGCGCCGACGTGGGCGCTCGGATGCTCGAGCTCTTCGTAGCGCTTGCCGCCGAATGTGCCGGTGCCCCTGTCGGGGTGAATCAACCCCAGCAGGCAGCGCAGCGTGGTTGATTTGCCCGCCCCGTTCGGTCCGAGGAATCCGGTTACGCGGCCGGCGTTCACCTCGAACGACATGTCGGAGACGGCCTGCACGGCGCCGAAGCGCTTGCTTAGTCCCTCGATCTCGACTGCCGCGACGTCCGTCATGCGCGGCGCAAGCTACCCGACCGCACGGCGGGCCTTGGGCCAGGTCGGACTGGGTAACTTTCCAGTGTGAGCCGGGAAGACACCTTCGGCGCCCGCGCCACCCTCGAATCGGGCGGGGAGTCCTACGAGGTCTTCCGTCTCGACGCCCTGCAGGACGAGTACGACGTCGCCCGGCTTCCGTACTCGCTCAAGATCCTGCTCGAGAACCTGCTGCGACACGGCGAGGACGAGGGCGTCGAGGCGGTGGCGGGCTGGGACCCGAACGCGGAGCCATCGACGGAGATCGCCTACACGCCCGCGCGCGTGTTGATGCAGGACTTCACCGGCGTGCCCGCGATCGTGGACCTCGCGGCGATGCGGGACGCAATGGAGGAGCTGGGCGGCGACCCCAAGCGGATCAACCCGCTGGTGCCGGTCGAGCTGGTGATCGACCACTCGATCCAGGTAGACGTGTTCGCCGAGCGGCTCGCCTTCCAGCGCAACGCCGAGCTCGAGTTCGAGCGCAACCGCGAGCGCTATGCCTTCCTGCGCTGGGGCCAGACCGCGTTCGACAACTTCTCCGTCGTGCCGCCGAACACGGGCATCTGCCACCAGGTGAACCTCGAGTTCCTCGCGCGGGTGGTCGAGTCGCGCGACGGTCAGGCCTTCCCGGACACGCTCGTGGGGACCGACTCGCACACCACGATGGTCAACGGGCTCGGGGTGCTGGGCTGGGGGGTGGGCGGCATCGAGGCCGAGGCCGCGATGCTCGGCCAGGCGGTGTCGATGCTGATCCCGCAGGTGGTCGGCTTCAAGCTGTCGGGCGAGCTGCCCGAGGGCTCGACCGCGACCGACCTCGTTCTGACGGTCACGCAGATGCTGCGCGAGCGCGGCGTCGTGGGGAAGTTCGTCGAGTTCCACGGGCCGGGACTGTCCCGGCTGCCGCTCGCGGACCGCGCCACGATCGGGAACATGTCGCCGGAGATGGGCGCCACTTGCGCGATCTTCCCGGTGGACGCCGAGACGCTCCGCTACCTGGAGTTCTCGGGCCGGCCCGCCGAGCGGGTCGAGCTGGTCGAGGCCTACAGCCGCGAGCAGGGGCTGTTCCACGACGAGAGCTCGGAGGAGGCAAGGTACTCGGACGCGCTCGAGCTCGACCTCGGTGACGTCGAGCCGTCGCTCGCCGGGCCCAAGCGGCCCCAGGACCGCGTGCCGCTGTCCGGCGCCGCCGGGGACTTCATCGAGGAGCTGAAGGATTACGTCGGCGACGAGTCGCTGAACGGCTGGGACGAGGCCTCCGCCGAGTCGTTCCCGGCGAGCGACCCGCCGGCGCGCGACGGCGACGGCAAGGTGCCGAAGGAGGTCCACGTCCACGCCCCGAAGGGGACCGCGGTCGCGGTCGACCGCAAGGAGGGCTTCGACCACGGGGCGGTCGTGATCGCAGCGATCACGAGCTGCACCAACACCTCGAACCCGTCGGTGATGCTGGCCGCCGGCCTGCTCGCAAAGAAGGCCGTCGAGGCAGGGCTCGAGCGCCGGCCGTGGGTCAAGACCTCGCTCGCGCCCGGCTCGAAGGTGGTCACGGAGTACCTCGATCGGGCCGGCCTGACCGAGCCGCTGTCGCAGCTCGGCTTCGATCTCGTCGGCTACGGCTGCACGACCTGCATCGGGAACTCGGGGCCGCTGCCGGAGGAGATCTCGCGGGAGATCGCCGAGCGCGATCTGGTGGTGGCCAGCGTGCTGTCGGGCAACCGCAACTTCGAGGGGCGCATCCATCCCGAGGTCAAGATGAACTACCTGGCCTCACCGCCCCTGTGCGTGGCCTACGCGCTGGTAGGCCGCATGGACGTCGACATCACCGGAGAGCCGCTCCAGGGCGACGTCTACCTGCGCGACATCTGGCCCTCCCAGCGCGAGGTCAACGACGCCATCGAGTCCGCGATCGAGTCGGACATGTTCCGCTCGAGCTACGGCGAGGTGTTCGAAGGCGACGAGAACTGGAACGGGCTCGAGATCCCGGAGGGGGACCGCTACCACTGGGACGACGCCTCGACCTACGTGAAGCGACCGCCGTACTTCGAGGGCATGCCCGCCGAGGCCCCGGAGGGCCTCGACGAGATCAAGGGTGCGCGCGTGATCGCCGTGCTCGGCGACAGCGTCACGACGGACCACATCTCGCCGGCGGGCGCGATCAAGAAGGACTCGCCCGCCGGGGCCTACCTGATCGAGCGCGGCGTCGGGCAGCGCGAGTTCAACTCGTACGGCTCACGGCGCGGTAACCACGAGGTGATGATCCGCGGGACGTTCGCGAACATCCGCCTGCGCAACCTGCTGGCGCCGGGGACCGAGGGCGGCTGGACGATTCGCAACGGTGAGCAGGAGACGATCTACGACGCGGCGGTGGCGTACGCCGAAGAGGGCGTGCCGCTGTGCGTGCTCGCCGGCAAGGAGTACGGCTCGGGCTCCTCGCGCGACTGGGCCGCCAAGGGACCGCGCCTGCTCGGGATCCGCTTCGTCGTGGCCGAGTCCTACGAGCGCATCCACCGCTCCAACCTGGTCGGGATGGGCGTGCTGCCGCTCCAGTTCCCCGACGGCGAATCGGCCGAGTCACTCGGGCTCAGCGGCCACGAGACCTTCGACCTCGCGCCGCTCGAGGAGGGCGCGCGCACGCTCGAGGTCACGGCCACGCCGGAGGACGGGGGCGAGCCGGTCAGGTTCGAGGCGCGGGTGCGCATCGACACCCCCAACGAGTGGCTGTACTACCGCCACGACGGGATCCTGCACTTCGTGCTGCGGGGGCTGCTCGCCAAGGACTGAGCGGGCCCGCGGCCGGTGAACGCGCCCCCGGGCCCACGCTCCGGCACCCGCTGTGAGCGCACTTGACATCTGATAGGTCAATCAATAAGCTTCTTCCTGATGGCCACTCGAAGCACCACAACGACGCGCAGGTCAGGCCAGCGAGCCAGCTCGGACGAGCGTCGCGAGCAGGTGATCGCCGCCGCCACGAAGGAATTCGCGGCGCACGGTTTCCACGCCGCGAGCACCGGCGCAATCGCGAAGCGCGCGGGGATCTCGCAGCCGTACATCTACGCGCTGTTTCCGAACAAGCATGAGCTGTTCCTCGCCACCGAGGCGCACGTCGTGCAGCGCATCCGGGACGCGTTCACCGAGGCCGCCCAAGGGGCCGACGATCCCGAGGCGAAGCTCGAGGCGATGGGCAGGGCCTATGCGAAGTTGCTCGAGGACCGCGACGAGATCCTGGTCCAGATGCAGGCTCAAGCCGCTGCCGGCGACCCCGCCCTGCGCGACCCGGTGCGCAAGGGATTCATGGGCGTCGTCGACCACGTCAGCCGCGTCGCGGGCGTCAGCCGCGAGCGAGCGGTCGAGTTCGTCGCTGTCGGGATGTACCTCAACGTGGTCGCCGCCCTCGATCTCCCGGACGAGTACTCGCCCGTGACACACGAGGAATGAGCGGCTCTCTTTTTTCTCAACGAACTGATAGATCAACCAATAACACGGAGATACAGAATGGAACGCACGCGCAGCATCTGGACCCTCGCGATCGTCTCGGTCGCGCTCTTCATGGTCACGCTCGACAACCTCGTCGTGACCAACGCTCTTGTGAGCATTCGCGAGGACCTCGGTGCCACGCTCGAAGAGCTCGAGTGGACCGTCAACGCATACACGCTCAGCTACGCGGTCTTCCTGCTCACGGGCGCCGCGCTCGGCGACCGGCTGGGCCGAAGGTCGATGTTCGCCGTTGGCCTGATCGTGTTCACCGTCGCCTCCGCCGCCGCGGCGCTCGCCGCGAGTACCGAGGCGCTGATCGCCGCGCGTGCGCTACAGGGCCTCGGCGCCGCGATCATCACGCCGCTGTCGCTGACGCTGCTGAGCGAGGCGTTCCCGGCGAACAGGCGCGGGCTGGCACTCGGCATCTGGTCCGGCGTGGCCGGTCTCGGCGTGGCGCTCGGGCCGGTGGTGGGCGGCGCCGTCGTCGAGGGCTTCTCGTGGCAGTGGATCTTCTGGCTCAACGTGCCGATCGGGATCGCGCTGGCGCCAGCCGCTCGCGCGCTGCTCCGGGAGAGTCACGGCCCGAACAAGTCGCTCGACATTCCGGGCGTGGCCCTGGCCAGCGCGGGGCTGCTCGGTGTGGTGCTGGGCATCGTCCGAGCGCAGTCGCTCGGCTGGACCAGCACGATGGTGCTGACCTCGATCGGCGCGGGCCTCATCCTGCTCGCGGCGTTCGTCGTCTGGGAGCTCCGTTCGCCGGCCCCGATGCTGCCGATGCGGTTCTTCCAGAACCGCGCCTTCGCGGCCACCAACGCCGTCTCGCTCGCGATGTTCTTCGGCACGTTCGGGTCGATCTTCCTGCTGGCCCAGTTCTTTCAGGCGGCGCAGGGCTACTCGCCGCTCGAGGCGGGGCTCCGCACTCTGCCCTGGACGGCGATGCCGATCTTCGTGGCCCCCGTGGCGGGGCTCCTGTCCGATCGGATTGGCTCCCGTCCGCTGATGGCGGCCGGGCTGGCGCTCCAGTCGGCCGGTCTCGCCTGGTTGGCGACCGTCAGCGAGGCGACCGTGGCCTACGGGACGCTCGTCCCCGGGTTCGTGATGGCCGGCACGGGCATGGCGCTGACGTTTGCCCCGGCGGCGAACGCGGTGCTCGGTGCGGTCCGCCAGGAGGAGGCCGGGCAGGCCTCGGGTGCCACGAACACGATTCGAGAGATCGGCGGTGTCCTCGGCGTGGCCGTGCTGGCCACGGTCTTCATGGACACCGGCGGTTTCGGCTCGCCGGCGGCGTTCGTGGACGGGCTCGTCCCGGCCGTCTGGGTGGGCGCCGCGGTGCTTGCCGTGGGCGCGCTGATCGCGCTCCTGATTCCGGGCCGGGCGGCGCTGGGTCAGGATCAGGCGGTCGAGGGCTCGAGCACCACGACCGGGATCAACCTCGAACCGGCTCGCACGCGGTAGGTGTCGTAGCCGGCGTAGTAGTCGACCGCCTCCGCCCAGAGGCGGTCGCGCTCCGCTCCCTCGGCCTCACGGGCGACGTAGTCGCCCGTGAGGCCTCCGGGGGCGATGAAGCGCACACCCGGATTGGCACGGACGTTGTGGAGCCAGCAAGGGTGCTGCGGGGCCCCTCCCTTGGAGGCGATCAACACGACGCGCTCGCCGTCACGCAGGTAGAGGAGCGGTGTCCTGCGCGACTCGCCGCTCTTGGCGCCCACCGTCTCGAGCAGGCCCACCTGCTGCCCCGGGCTCAAGCTGATCCGCCCGCCGGAGAGCGGCAGCAGCACGCGGTCGAGCCGGGTGGCTACGTGGACGTAGTACCAGCTGCCCGGCTTCGAGCCCGCGAAGGCTTCGAGGCGGCGTTCGACCGCGCTCAGATTGCGGCGACGGGGTACGGCCGTGCTCACGTGCGCACGCTAACCGCCCGCGCGGCGGCGCGCTAGGGTCCGCCTGTGCTCGACGTCCAAGCGCTGCGGCAGCGGTTCCCGGCTCTGGCGTCGGGTGCGGCCTATCTCGACGGGCCCGGCGGCTCGCAGGCGCCGCAGGAGGTGCTCGACGCGGTCGGCGGCTACCTGCGCGGGTCGAACGCCAACCTGGGCGGCGCGTTCCCCACCTCCGCCGCATCGGACGAGTTGCTGGAGCATGCCCGCGTGGCGGCCGCCGAGTTCACCGGCGGTGAGGCCGGCGGCGTCGCCTTCGGGGCGAACATGACGACGCTCAACTTCCTGCTTGCCCACGCGGTCGCCCGCACGCTCGAGCCGGGCGACGAGATCGTCGTGACGGCGCTCGATCACGACGCCAACATCTCGCCCTGGCTGCTCGTGGCGCGGGATCACGAGCTCGTCGTCCGCACCGCGCCGGTTCGGACCGAGGACATGACGCTGGACGTCGAGCGGCTCGAGGAGCTGCTCGGCGAGCGCACGCGTGTCGTGGCCTTCACGCTCGCATCGAATGCCGTCGGCTCGATCCCGGACGCCGGCCGGATCGCTGCCGCGGCACACCGTGTCGGCGCGCTCGCATGGGCTGACGGGGTACACCTCGCCCCGCACCGCCGCCTGCGTGCGCGCGAGCTTGGGCTCGACGTCGTGCTCTGCTCGCCCTACAAGTTCTTCGGACCGCACCTCGGGATCGCCGCGATCCGGCCGGACCTTGCGGAGACGCTCCCGGCCGACCGCGTGCGACCCGCCGACGAGCATCCGCCCGGCCACCGTTTCGAGACGGGCACGCAGTCGCACGAGGCGATTGCCGGCGCCGTCGCGGCCATCGACTACCTCCGCTCGCTCGGTAACGGCGATCTCGACACGGCCTTCGAGCGCATCGAGGAGCACGAGACGCGGCTCGCGGATCGCTTCCTCGCCGCGCTTCCGGACGGCATCCAGCTTTACGGGATCCGCGCCGCCGCCGGCCGCACGCCGACCTTCTGCTTCAACGTCGCGGGCCGCGAGCCGCGCGAGGTGGCGCAGGCGCTCGGCGAGCGCGGCATCTACGTCTGGGACGGCCACTACTACGCACTGGAGCCGATCCGCGCGCTCGGGCTGGAGGACAGCGGCGGCGCCGTGCGGGCGGGCTTCCTGCACTACACGACCGAGGACGAGGTCGACCGCCTGCTGGAGGCGCTGGAGGATCTAGCCGCGCGCGGCGCTGCGCCTGATCGCGCCCAGGCGATGCCGATCGCGCCGCTGCCGGGGCGCCGCGTCTAGCGACATCGATGCGACGCGCGCTACGTTGCCGTTGATTATTGACGGCAACGCAGCGCGGACGGATACGGGCGAGCTTCCGCAGGTCCCTGGCTACCGGCGCAGCTTCGTGGACGCCGGCCGGGGCCGCCCGGGGGCGCGGGCCCTCGGGGAGCGCCGGCGCCCGCTCAGATGTCCTCGCCGCCGAGCCGGTCCTCGACGGCGCGCACCTTCTCTTCGAGTGTCTGGCCGGGGCGGTCGCGGCGCTCGTCCAGCTTGAGGATCGTGTACACGCGAGGCACGCCCTGGTCGAACGGCACGGCATGGAGCTCCGCCACGACCGCGAGGATGTCGGCGGTCGTACCCTCCAGCGACGTGCCCATCGCGTGCATCCGGTAGCGGACCCGATCCTGCCGGGCCAGCTTGCTCTGGATCTCCGCGATGTACTCGCTCGCGCTGACCTGGGCGCGGCCGAGGGCGAGGATCGTCAGGTCGGCGGTGGCCATGACTCGCGCAGGTTACGCCCGAGCGTGGCCTGGCGGCGGAGCAGCGGCGCCGGCCGGTAGCGCTCCTCGCGGCGCTCTTCCCACAGCCCGTCGAGGATTGCCAGCACGTGGGTGAGCCCGATCGCCTCGCTCCATCCGACCGGTCCACGCGGGTGGGAGAGACCGAGCTCGAGGCCGGTGTCGATGTCATCCGCCGAGCCAACCCCCTCGCCAATCGCGAAGGCCGCCTCGTTGACGAGCTGGGCGGCGATCCGGCCGAGCACGAGGCCCGGTGCGTCGTCGACCCTCTCGCAGGTGAAGCCGAGCGCGGCGAAGAAGGTCTCGGCGGCCTCCGCCGCGAACGACGGCGTGGTCGGCAGGCGGGTGAGCTCAACGAGAGCAGTCGCGTCGAGGGGCGGCAGCAGGTGAAAGCCGACCGCCCCCGGCTCACCCCGCGCGGCGAGGCTCTGCCGGGCACACAGGGAGAGCAGCGGTGCGCCGCCCGGTGGCGACCCGTGCGGCTCCACGCCGGCGTCGACCACGAGCTCCGCCGGCGCGCCCTCGCGAAGCTCGAAGCCGGCGTCCCGGGCGAGCTCGCGGAGCGAGTCGGCGAGCGGGCCGTCGCCGAGGACCGCGACGAGCCTCCCGTCGCCCGCGCGCCCGGGGGACGGTGGCGCCGGATCAGGGTCCCGGTAGGACCCATCCTCCGGATACTCGTACCAGCCGCGGCCGGTCTTCCTTCCGAGCCGGCCGGCGGCGACCATGCGCGCCTGCAGCGGGCTCGGCCGCCAGCGGGGCTCCCCGAAGGAGAGCTCCGCGAACGACTTGGCGACCTCGAAGCCCGCGTCGATTCCCACGAGGTCCATGAGCTCGAAGGGGCCCATGGGGAAGCCCCCGCCGAGGCGGCAGATGCGGTCGATCTGCTCGTGGCCGGCCACCCGCTCCTGGAGCAGCCGCAGCGCCTCTCCGCCGAAGGGCCGTGCGCAGCGGTTGACGAGGAACCCCGGCCCGTCGGCCGCGACGATCACCTCCTTGCCCATCGCCTCGCCTGTGGCGCGCGCCATCTCGAAGGCACGCTCGCCGGTCTGGTCGGCCCGGATCAGCTCGAGCAGGCGCATCAAGGGTGGCGGGTTGAAGAAGTGCATGCCGACCACGTTCTCGGGCCGGGCGGCAGCGCCGGCCAGGGACGTGACCGGGATCGAGGAGGTGTTGGTGGCGAGCACCCCGTCGGCGCCAACGATCCCCGAGAGGCGCTCGAAGAGCGAGCGCTTGAGGTCGGCGCGCTCAGGCGCGGCCTCGACCACGAGCTCGCACGGGGCGAGCTCCTCGAGCGCGGCCACCGGCTCGAGCCGCCCCGCGGCGTCCGCGCTCGCGCGCCCCTTCTCAACCCACTTCGCGAGACCGCGGCGCACCGCGAACGAACCCCGCTCGAGCGCCTCCTCGACCGGATCGTGTAGCAGCGTGCGCATGCCCGCCGCCGCGCCGAGCTGGGCTATGCCCGCGCCCATCGTGCCGGCGCCGACGACGCCGATCGTGTCCGGCCTCACCGCCCGCGGAACTCCGGCCTGCGCTTCTCGAGAAACGCGGTCATTCCCTCCACGCGGTCCTCGGTCGCCATCGCGAGCTCGTAGAGGCGGCGCTCCTGGTCGAGGCCCGCGCTGAGCGAGGTTTCCTCGGCGGCGAGCACCGCCTGCTTGCCGAGCCGCACAGCGAGCGGCGGCCGGCTTGCCACCACGCCCGCGAGCTCGAGCGCGGCGTCCAGCCACTCGCGCTTCGACGCGACGCTGTTGACGATCCCGAGCCGCTGCGCCTCCTCGGCGCCGATACGCCTCCCCGTCAGCACCAGCTCCATCGCGCGCTGCTTGCCCATGACGCGCGCCAGCCGCTGGGTCCCGCCGCCGCCCGGGATGATCCCGAGCAGGATCTCGGGCTGGCCGAACTCGGCCGTCTCGGAGGCCACGATCATGTCGCAGGCGAGCGCGAGTTCGCAGCCGCCGCCGAGCGCATAGCCCGAGACCGCCGCCACGAGCGGCGTGCGCACGGCCGCGAGCCGGGGCCAGAAGCGGGCCGTGGGCGACGTGAGCGTCTCGGCGAAGGTCCGGTCGGCCATCGCCTTGATATCGGCGCCGGCGGCGAACCATTCCTCGCTGCCCGCGATCACGATGCAGCGGATCCCCGGATCCTCGTCCCAGCGCTCGCACATTGCCGCGAGCTCCTCCATCAGCTCCGGCGAGAGCGCATTGCGGGCATCAGGCCGATTGAGCTGGGCGAGCCCCACCGGCCCGCGCATCTCGGCCAGGAGCCCGCTCACGGGACCAGGGCGTTCACGCCCGTGACCGCCCGGCCGATGATCAGCTTCTGGATCTGGGACGTGCCCTCGTACAGGGTCGTCACCCTGGCATCACGCAGGTAACGCTCGACGGGGTAGTCGTCCACGTATCCCGAGCCGCCGTGAACCTGGATCGCGTTGTTGGCGCACTTGACCGCCGCCTCGGTGGCATAGAGCTTCGCGATCGAGGTCTCGGTGGTGCTGGGCCGGCCCTGGTCCTTGATCCAGCCGGCTCGCCACACGAGGTAGCGGGCCGCCTCGGTCTCGACGACGATGTCCGCGATCAGCTCCTGGACGAGCTGGAAGGAGGCGATCGGGCGGTCGAACTGGGTGCGCTCCTTCGCGTAGGCGACCGACGCGTCCATCGAGCCCTGGCAGATCCCCACGCAGCCGGCGGCCACGCTATAGCGGCCCGAGTCGAGCGCGGACATCGCGATCTTGAAGCCGTCGCCGACCTCTCCCATCAGGGCGGAGTCCGGCACCTCGACGCCGTCGAGCCCGAGCGACGCCGTGTCCGAGCCCTTGAGGCCGAGCTTGCCGTGGATCTCCTGGGAGGAGAAGCCGTCGCTGTCGGTCGGCACGAGGAAGCAGGCGATGCCGCGGTGCTCGAGGGACGGGTCGGTCTGCGCGAAGACGAGCGCGAGCTTGGCGTAGTTGCCGAGCGAGATCCACATCTTGGTGCCGTTGATCCGCCAGCCGCCGTCGATCTTCTCGGCGCGCGTTTTGAGGTTGGCGGCGTCGGAGCCGGTGTCGGGCTCCGTCAGGCCGAAGCACCCGAGCGCCTCGCCCGTACAGAGCCGCGGCAGCCACTCCTGCTTCTGCTCCTCGCTGCCCCAGCGGTCAAGTGAGGAGCAGACGAGCGAGGTCACCACCGACACGACGGTCCGCATCGCGGAGCAGCCGCGGCCGATCTCCTCGACGATCAGGCCGTAGGTCCGGTAGTCGACGCCGCGCCCGCCGTACTGCTCCGGGACGATGGCGCCGAGGAAACCCATGTCGGCGATCTTCTGGACGAGCTCGGTGTCGAAATGCTCGTTGCGGTCGTTCTCGCGGGCACGTGGGGCGATCTCCCGGTCGGAAAAGTCGCGGGCGGTTTCCTTGATGAGCTGCTGTTCGTCTGTGAGTCCGAAGTCGATCATGTGTTCCTGATTCTGCAAGATGAGCGTTCAGATGGTCGAAAGAGCCTCCTGGAAGCTGTCCGAGGGCGACGAGATCGCCCAGGGCCGCTCGGTGTTGAAGCTGCTCGGCGGGGGCAACCGCTACGAGGCGTACCTCGTCTGGGACGAGCACATGTTCGCGCCCATGGTCGCGAAGCTCATTCGTCCCGACCAGGTCGAGGACGAGTCGGCGCTGCGCGGCTTGCGGCGCGAGGCCGAGGCGCTCGAGGCGCTTGCGCATCCGGTCATTCTGCGCGGCTTCGACGCGGTGCTCGATCCGCCACATCCGCACGTGCTGGTGGAGCATCTCGAGGGCCCGACACTGCGGCGGCTCATCCGCCGCGGCGGCCCGCTGCCTGCTGAGCAGGTGCTGCCGCTCGCGTTGCACGCGGCCGCGGCGCTCCACTACATGGCCGGCGAGGGCTGGCTCCACCTCGACCTCAAGCCGGACAACATCGTGATGGGCATTCCGCCACGGGTGATCGACCTGTCGCTGGCGCGAACGTTCGAGCGGGCGGCGCGGGTGCGCGACCCGATCGGCACCAACGCGTACATGCCGCCCGAGCAGTGCCTCCCGAACGGCGACATCGGGCCGCCGGCCGACATATGGGGCCTGGGCGCCACGCTCTACCACGCGGTGGCAGGGCAGCGGCCGTTCCGGAAGCCCGCCTCGACCGACGCCGACGCCGATCCGGAGGAGCGCTTCCCGCAGCTCGTCGACGAGGTGCGGCCGTGGCCCGTGCGCGTACGGGCGGTCCTGTCGGAGGCGATTCTCTCCTGCCTGCGGCCCGATCCGGCGGAACGGCCGACGGCCTCCGGGCTCGCGCTGCGTTTACAACCGCTGATGGCCGCGCTACCGTCGAAGCTCGTGCTCGGGCGCCGCGGCACACGGCGCGCGTGATTTCCATTCCCGGAATGTGTTCAAGGGGTATGAACGCCCATCCGTCATCCATGTACCTGCGTCTCGCCGAGGGCGAGGACGACCTTCTGGGCAGCGAGCGGTCGCTCACGCGGCGGCTGATCGTGTTGCTGGTGGCGCTCGTGCTGCTCGCGGCCGGCATCGCGGCGGCGGCTGGGCTGCCCGGGCCGGACGGCGCGCCCTGGACGCTCGACAAGGCGACCGCGCAGTCAGGGCCGGGGAACGGTGGCAACGACGATGACGATGAGGACCGCTCCGGGCCGGGCGGCGGCGGCGATGATGACGACGACGACACCGCCCGTGACGAGGACACCGGCACCGACGGCGACGACACCGCCACGAACACCGGCGCGGGCGACACGAACGGCACGGACGACACGCGCGGCACCACGGACGGCCAGGACGGCACGCAGGGCACGGACGAGAGCCAGACTCAGGACACGCGCGGCACCGACGACACGGCGAACACCACCGACGGCGTCGACCAGACTCAGGGCACCGACGCGTCGAACGTCACGCGCGGCTCCGAGGAGTCGAACTCCGACGACAACAAGAACGGCAACTCGGACTCGAGCCACAACGCCTCGGTCAGCCAGCGGACGCGCGCGACGAACGCGCCGGACGACACGCGGAACTAAGAGCCTGTCTCAGAACCTCTCGCGGCCTCAGGCCACCGTCTCATGGCGCCCTGCGCCACCCGCGATGCTCGCCGATGCTTCCGGCATCGACTGCGCTCGCGTGCGACGCAGGGCGCCACGATCCGGCGTCCTGAGGACCACGATCGGGTTCTGAGACAGGCTCTCAGGGGAGGGCGCGGCGGCGGACATCGGGGGCCCCCGGCCTACGCCGCCGGGTTCTCGATCACCGCGGCGAGCCCCTGGCCGACGCCGATGCACATCGTCGCCACCCCGTAGCGGGCGCCGCGGCGACGCAGCTCGTGCGCGAGCGTGCCGATCAAACGAGCGCCCGAGCAGCCGAGCGGGTGACCGATGGCGATCGCGCCGCCGTTCACGTTGAGCCTGTCGCGGTCGAAGCCGAGCTCGCGCATCGCGGCGAGCGCCTGCGAAGCGAACGCCTCGTTCAGCTCGACGAGGTCGATATCCGCTGGGGTCAGGCCGGCGCGGTCGAGCGCCTTGCGGGTCGCGGGGACCGGGCCGATACCCATGTAGCCAGGCTCGACGCCGGCGGCCGCGCTCGACACGATCCGGGCGAGCGGCTCGCGCCCGACCCGCCGCGCGCCATCCTCGCTCGTCACCACCAGGCAGGCGGCGCCGTCGTTGATCTGCGACGAATTGCCGGCCGTGACGCTGCCGCCCTCACGGAAGACGGGCCGCAGCGCGGCGAGCCGCTCGAGCGTGGTGTCCGGGCGCGGGCCTTCGTCCGCGTGCACCGTCACAGGCTCGCCCTTCGGCTGGGGGACCTCGACGGTCACCAGCTCGTCGTCGAAGCGGCCCGCCTCGGCCGCAGCGACGGCGCGCCGGTGCGACCACAGCGCGAAGGCGTCCTGATCCTCGCGCGAGACGCCGTAGCGCTCCGCCACGTTCTCCGCGGTCTCGCCCATCGACTCGGTGTAACCGAGCGCGGCCATGCGCCGGTTGGTGAAGCGCCAGCCGATCGTGGTGTCGGCGAGCTCGGGGTTTCCGCGCGGAAAGCCGCGCTCGGGCTTGAGCATCACGAGCGGAGCGCGCGACATCGACTCGACGCCGCCCGCCAGCACGAGCTCCGCCTCGCCCAACCGGACCTGTCGGGCTCCCTGCACTACCGCCTCGAGTCCGGAGGCGCATAGCCGGTTGACGGTCACGCCGGGAACCTCGACCGGCAGCCCGGCCATGAGCAGCGCCATTCGGGCCACGTTGCGGTTGTCCTCGCCCGCCTGGTTCGCACAGCCCATGTAGACCTCGTCCACGGACGCCGGGTCGAGGCCGTTGCGCTCCAGGGCCGCTTCGATGACGCGCGCGGCGAGATCGTCGGGGCGCACGCCCGACAGCACCCCCGCATAGCGGCCGATCGGCGTGCGGAGCGCATCGATGATCACCGCGTCGGGCATGGAGCGGGAGCGTACACTCGCCCGAATGGACGAGTTCGCCGTGTTCGTCCTCGGGATGGGTCTCGTGGTGCTCGCGATCTTCCTCGCGATCGGTAAGTGGTATCCGGGCAGCGGGGCCGAGCAGGTCGACTGGCGTCCGACCCGCTCACCCGAGGTCGAGGCCGAGCTCGAGCTCGACGACATCGACCAGATGCTCGAGGCGCAGAACGCGCGCCGCCGGGCGACCGGACGGCCTGAGTTGACCGAGGAAGACGTCCGCGCGCAGGTGGCCGAAGACGAGCGCTGGCGGGACGAGCTCAGGCGCAGGGCGCACGGCGAGAGCTGACGTGGCGCGCGTCCTGATCGTCGGCTGCGGGTGCCGCGGCCGGGCACTGGCGGGCGCGCTCACGAGCGAGGGCCACGTTGTTCGGGGCACGACCCGAGACCCGGCGGCGCTCACGGCCATCGCGGCGACGGGGGCGGAGGGGGTCGTCGCGGATCCCGACAGGCTCGGGACGCTGATGCCGGCGCTGGCGGGCGTGAGCGCGATCTGCTGGCTCTTGGGCAGCGTCCGCGACGGCCCGGCGCTCCACGGCGACCGCCTCCGCACCCTTATGGAGAGGTTGGTGGACACGCCGGTCCGCGGGTTTGTCTACGAGGCGGCGGGAGCTTCGGGTGCTGCGCTCCTCGACCAGGGAGCGGAGGTCGTCCGGCGGGCGTCTGAGATATGGCGGATACCGGTCGAGATAGTGCGCGAGGACCCCGTGCCGCAAGACGCGTGGCTCGCGTCGATGAACGCGGCCGTCGGCCGCCTCCTCCCGAAGTGAGATACTCGGCAGCAATGGCCGACTACGCCAAGGACGTTCTTGTCGACACGCAGTGGGTGGAGAATCACCTCGGCGACGACTCGGTTCGAATCGTCGAAGTCGATGAGAACCCCGCGCTCTACGCCGAGGCGCACATCCCTGGCGCGATCGGCTTCGACTGGAAGAAGGACCTCCAGGACCAGATCAAGCGTGACTTCCTCGGGCCGGCGGAGTTCGGCGAGCTCTTCGGCAGCCGCGGTATCTCGAACGAGCACACGATCGTTCTCTACGGCGATCGCAACAACTGGTTCGCCGCCTACACGTACTGGTACCTGAAGTACTACGGCCACGACAACGTGAAGCTCATGAACGGCCCGCGCGAGAAGTGGATCTCGGAGGGCCGGCCTACGAGCAGCGCCGTCCCGCGCTACGAGCCCCGCCAGTTCACGGCCCGGGAAGGCGATGAGGCGATCCGGGCCCGCCGCGAGGAGGTGCTGGCGGCGCTCGACCAGAGCACCCGGCTCGTCGACGTGCGCTCGCCACAGGAGTACTCGGGAGAGCTGATCGCGATGGCGGGCTACGAGCAGGAGGGCGCCCAGCGCGGCGGCCATATCCCGGGCGCCGCCTCGGTGCCGTGGGCGCAGGCCGTCCAGCAGGACGGCACCTTCAAGTCCGCCGACGAGCTGCGCGAGCTCTACAGCTCAAAGGGCGTGATCGACGGCTCGAAGCCGATCATCGCCTACTGCCGGATTGGCGAGCGCTCGGCGCACACCTGGTTCGTCCTGCACGAGCTGCTCGGTAAGGACGACGTCAAGAACTACGACGGCTCGTGGACGGAATGGGGCAACCTCGTGAGCGTCCCGATCGAGAAGGACGTGTAGCCGCTCTATTCGAGCAGCGGCTCGAGCCGCTCGAGGAGCGACTGCACGATGCGTCCGGTCGCGCCCCATACGAGGTGGCCTTCGACCGTGTAGGTGGGGGTCTTGACAGGCACGCCCTTGCGCACGAGGCGCTTCATCTCGTGGCCACGCACGAGGTCGGCGAGCGAGAACTCGAGCACGTTCGCGACCTCGCTCTCCTGGGGTGTCCACACGTGGCCCTCGTCGATGCGCCCCACGAAAGGGAAGATGCGGTAGCCGGTGACGAAGGTACCGACCGGCGGCAGCGCTCCCACGAGCTCGACGTCCGTCGGGTCGAGCCCGATCTCCTCGTGCGCCTCGCGCAGCGCGGTCGTGCGCAGGTCCTCATCCGGGTGGTCGCGGCGCCCACCGGGGAACGAGATCTCGCCGGCGTGCCTGCGCAGGTCCTCCCGCCGCTCGGTAAAAACGGCGCGCAGGTCGGGGTACAGCGGCACCAGCACAGCCGCGTCCTTCGTGCCGTGCACGTCCATCGCGGCGGCCTCCTCCGGCGTAAGGAGCAGTTCCCTCACCCGGCCTATTATCGGGCGGCCATGTTCGAGCGCGTCCACGAAGCGATGTTCCACTGGTACCGGCGTGTGGGCCGGGCCTCGCCCGGCGCGCGGTGCGTCGAGGCGCCGGGGGTGGTGGCGACCGTGATACCCGTGGCACCGGAGCGGGCCGTCGCCAACGCGGTGCTGTACCGGACGCCGAGCGAGCTCGAGGCCGCCTACGACGACCTCGCGGCGGCCTACCGAGGGATCGGCGCGAACTGGACGGTGTGGGTGCAGCCCGAGGGACGCGACGAGGCGACCGCGCTGCTTGCGGACAGGGGCCACGTGCTCGACGCCGACCCCGCGGCGATGGCGCTGCGGCTGGCCGAGCCGCCCGAGCGGCCTGCCCCCGACGCGCTCGAGGACTGGACGGCGGACGGAGACATGGCGGATGTCGGCACCATCAACGATCGCTCCTACACCTTCGGCACCGACTCGTGGAGCCGGGCGCTCGGCGGGCTTCCGCGGGATGACCTCCACATCTACGTGGAGCGCCGCGACGGCGATCCGGTGGCCTGCGTCGTGATCGTGGACGCGAACGGCAACAGCGACGTGGAGATGGTGGCCGTGGTGCCCGAGGCGCGCGGTGCCGGGTTGTCGGGCAAGCTGCTCGCGCACGCGCTCGCCGACGCCGCGGAGCGCGGCAGCTCGAGCTCGACGCTGATCGCCACGAAGCTCGGCTATCCCGTCTACCGGCGGCTCGGGTTCGAGGACGTCGGGGACTTCCAGATGTTGGAGCGGCGCGCCTGACTCAGACGAGCTCGACGCGCTCGTCGAACATGACCTCGCCCTCGAGCGCGCGGTGCACGGGACAACTGGCGGCGATCTGCATGAGCCGCTCGCGCTGCTCCTCCGGTAGCTCCTTCGGAAAGCTCACCTTCATCACAAAGCGCGTCGGCGAGCCGCGCTGCGCCGGCTCGTAGTCCACATCCACGGCGACCTCGCCGATCTCCCAGCCCTTGCGCGCCGCGTACATCTCCATCGTGACCGCAGTGCAAGCGGCGAGGCTCGCCGCCAGGAGCTCCTGAGGGCTCGGGCCCGCATCCTCGCCGCCATGGCTCTTGGGCTCGTCGGCGGTCAACTCATGCTCACGCACCTGCACGCGTTGCCGCAGCTTCGCGCCGATCCGGGTGGAGATCGCTCTCATCCTCTCCCCTCGAAGAGCTCAGGATCCGGCTCGTCGGCAAAGCGCGCCATCGCAAACAGCGCGTCGGAGAGCCGGTTCAGATAGGTCAGGACCGCGTCGTCCGCCAGCTCGCCCTCGTGCCGGAGCGCGCTCACCCGGCGCTCGGCGCGACGGACCGCCGTGCGGGCCACGTCGAGCCGCGCTGACAGCTCCGTGCCGCCGGGAATGACGAACTTGGGCGGCAGGTCGACCCGCTCCATGTAGCGGTCGATGTCGCCCTCGAGCCGCTCCACCATGTCGGGCGTGACCCGCGAGACTCCCTCCTCGAGCCGGCCGGCGGCCTCGGGCGCCGTTGCCAGCTCGGCCCCGGCGATGAACAGCTCGTTCTGGATGCGGAGGATGTCGGCCCGCAGCTCGCTGCCGGGCTCGGCCGCGGCGCGCGCCATCCCCAGCGCCGAAGCCGCCTCGTCAACGGAGCCGTAGGCCTCCGGGCGCCCGGCGAACTTCGCAACCCGCCCGCCGTACCAGAGGCCGGTGGTCCCGTCGTCGCCCTTGCGCGTGTAGATCTTGACCACGGCGGCGCATGCTACCCGCGCTTGCGCGTTCCGCTCAGTCGCTCTTACCATGGAGCCGCAGGCGATTCACGGAGGCTGCCGTACTTACGCTGGAGACAGTTGATATTGCCGACCTCGCGATGGCGCTCGAGGATCATTCGCCCGAGCACAGCTGGTGGCTCGATCCCGCCACGGGAGAGATCGATCCTCGCTTCGAGTCCTCGCTCGAGGAGTCGGAGCCTGATCCATCGCTGATCCCCATCGAGCCGCTCCCGACCGGGGTCGGGTACGCCGACATGGAGGCCTTCGTGGCCGCCGTGCGGGATCCGCGCGCCCGCGACCTGCTCGAGCGCTCGATCGCGGGACGCGGCGCCTTCCGGCGCTTCAAGGACACGCTGCTCGACTACCCCGAGCTGCGGCGGGCCTGGTTCCAGTTCCACGATTCCCGCGGGGAGCGCCGGGCGATCGAATGGCTTATCGAGCACGAGCTCATCGAGCCCGCAGCGGCGCAGGAAGCGATCGCGAGGCGCGAGGATCTGCCGCCCGGCCTCCCGGGCCTCCTCGATGCCCAGGGGCTCGCGCGGCGCTTGGTCGAGGACCTGCGGCGGATCTATCGCCAGCGGCTCAAGGGCCTCGTGATCATCGGACCGTGGGCGCGCGGCGGTACGCATCCCGATTCGCCCGTCTCGCTGGTCGTGGTGCTCGATGGCGTGCTCGACCGCTGGGCGGAGAAGCGCCGCATGGAGCGGGTGATGTGGCGCTACTCGGTGCGTCACGACACGGTCGTGACCGCTGTGCCGCTGAGCCCGGAGGATCTCGAGCTGCCGCTATCCCCTCAGCTCGCCGCTGAGCTGCAGCAGGGGGTGCACGTCGAATGAGGGGCGAGTGGGCACTCCCGGAGGAGCGCTCGCGTGACGAGCTGCGCGCGGCCCGGGTCCTGCTCGAGGCCGACCTGCCGGACCAGGCGGTGTCACGCGCGTACTTCGCCGCGCTGCACGCCGCCTCCGCGGCGCTGCTCGTGCTCGGCGATCCGCAGACGAGCGAGGTGGGAATCGTCACGGCGTTTGCCCGGCGGGTGCCCGACGACGGCTTCGATCCCGAGGCCGGCCGCATGCTCCGGAAGCTCTTCGAGGACCGCACGGACGTGGACCAGGCGCTCGCCAACGCGCCGGCCGAGGAGGCCGAGCGGGCGATCGGCGATGCCGACCGGCTGGTGCGCTCGATCGCGGCCTGGATCGAGGACCGGGCCGCGTCGGGTTAGGCTCCTAGAGCCCCTGCTTTAGATCCAGGTTCGCGTACGCAGCAGCAGCTCGAGCTCGCGCTCGCTTTCGAGCGCCGCTTGACGGGCGGCCTGCCAGCCCTTGCGGTCGGCGCGGCGTCCGGCGGTGGCGAGCCCCAGATAGGCGGCCTCTACCTCAGCGAGGCGCTCTGCGAGCTGCTCCTCGGCATCGGTCGAGGCGGCGCGGGCCACCTTGGCCTCCGCCGTGCCATACGCGGCCGCCAGGGTGCGGGCCGCGGCCGCCTGGCCGTGGGCGCGCTTTGCGTCTCGCAGCTTCTTGCGGATTGCCGCCCGCCGCGCATCGAGGCGGTCGACGGCCCTGCTCACGACCGGGGTCGTGTCCACGGGCTCCGAGGGAGCCTGGCGCGCGACGTCATTCGCCGACGTGGGCGATGGGGTTTGCCCCGATGACGAGGAGTTTCCGGTCGCGAACCCGGCGACCGCACTGGCGGCCAGTGCCAGCGCGGCCCAGGCGGGTGCGCGCTTGAGCAGCCCGCGCGAACGACGAGGCTTGGCGGTGGCATGGTCGCGCTGGCGTGGCCCCTTCTCGCGTCGTCGCGCCGGCTTCTCGTGCCGCGCCGCCGGCTTGTCCTGCCGCGCCGCCGGCTTCTCCTGCGCCACGGGCGGCTTCTCGCGCCGTCGTGGCAGCTTCTCCCGCCGCGGCGGCTTCTCGCGCCGGCGGGGCGGCTTCTCGGCGCGAGCCGGCGCTGGAGCGCCGCGCTCGTTCGAGCTTGTGGCCGGGCGCGCGGCCGGCGGCTCATGTGCCGGCCGCCGCTCCTGCGCCGGCCGGCGCTTCGGTGTGGGCGCCGCCGCCGACTGCTTCCGGGGCGCGCGCACAACCGGGATGGGCACGTGCAGGCCGACCGCGTGGGCCGCGGCGTTCACGAGCGCGCCCGGTGAGCCCTCGCGCTCGCGCGGGTCCTTGGCGAGTCCCCGGGCGACCACCTCGTCGAGCTCGGGCGGAAGGCTCGGATCACGCTCGGAGAGGCGCGGCGGCGGTGCGGTTAGGTGCGCGTGGAGCGTCAGCACCGGCCGCGAGTACGCGTAGGGCGGGGCGCCCGTCAGGCACTCGACCAGCATGCAGGTGAGCGAGTAGACGTTGCTGGCCGGCTCGGGCGCCTCTCCGCGGACCTCCTCCGGGGCGCGGTAGGCGGCGTCCTCGAGGGCGGCCGAAAGCTCGCAGGGCAGAACGCGAGGAGCCCCGATGCCGAAATCGGTGAGGAAGACCTTCGGCTCGTCACCGGGCTGCACGACGATCGAGCGCGGTGACAGCGCACGGTGCACGAGCCCCTTTGCGCGGGCGGTCTCCAGTGCTCCGGCGACCTGGCCGAGGATCTTGAGCGCCTGCGTGCGCTCGAGCGGGCCCTCCACGAGCAGGTCGGCGAGCGTGCCGGCCCCGCGCGGGATGCTCTCCATGTGAAGGCGCTGGCCGCCGTCCACGGCTTTCAGCAGCCGAAGCACGTTCGGATGGTCGACCGACGCTCGCAGGGGAATGAGCCTCGCCATGCGGCGCCGCAGCTCACGGTCCTCGTTGAGCGGCCTCGCGACCACGTCCAACGTCACGCGCTCACCGCGCAGGGTTGCAGCCTCGGCGAGAGTGTTCAGGCCGGGGCGCCTCGAGACGATGCGCTCCACCCGGAAGCCGTCGACGCGGGTCCCGACGTCGATCGTGGTCTTCGAGCCGTGATGGCCGAGCTGTCCTCGTCGGCGCGCCATCAGCCGGAGTCCCAGAACTCGGTCGGGGTCGCCGGTTGCGACTGAGGCGCAGGTGCCGGCGCCGGGGCGGGGGCCGGGGCAGGCGCCGGGGCCGGAGCAGGGGCGGGCGCCGGGGCCGGAGCGGGCGCCGGGGCCGGAGCAGGCGCGGGAGCCGGCGAGGGCGCGGGAGCGCTGACCACCGTGGTCGCGGCCGCCGCGGCCGGTCCTGGCGCCGGTGAGGCCGGCGCGGCGGGCCGGCGCGGCGGCTTCGGCGGCTTACGCAGATCGGGCAGGCCGATCGCCTGCTCGAGCGCGAGAGCGCGGCCTTGAGCGGCCGGCTCCGGCGCCGGCGCAGCCGCGGGGGCAGCCCGCTTTGCCGGCTCTTCCTCCTCGCCCGTCAGATCGGCGGCCAGGTAGGACGCGCCGAACAGACTTGCGCAGGCGCCGCCCAGGGCTAGTGCCGTACCGATCCTCATGGCGCTGGGCAGGCGGTCGGCTTCTTGGCACCCGGCGCCAGGCAGAGATCCACCCGTTTCGGTGCAGCGCCACGACGCATCGTGAACGTCGTGTGCTTACCGAGGAATCCCGGCTTCGTCACGGTGATGACGATCTTAATGCCAGGCCTGAAACCGCGCTCGAGCTTCTTGAAGCGGAGCGATTTGCCCTTGCCCTGCTTGATCGTCTTCTTCTTCGGGCAGCCCTTGCCCTTACAGCTGACGACGATGCTCGTGCCCGCGGGGGCGCGGACAAGCAGACGCCGGAGCCGTGTGATCTTCCCGCGCAGGCTGCCCTTGATGTCGATGGTGACGCCGCTCAGGAGCGCGAGCGGACGCGAGCGGACGGTCAGCACGCCCGACGCAACCGCGGTCGCTCCCTTCGAATCGGTCACGCGCAGGCGGATCGTACGGGGCCCCGGGCTGGCGTAGGTGGCGAACACGAGCGGTCCGGACGCATCGTCGAACGCACCGTCGCCGTCGAGGTCCCACGTGCTGAGCCGCGATCGGTCCGTCGGGATCAATGGAAGACGAGGAGATCGTGGCCGGCTCGCCTACGAACGGGCTCTCGGGGGCGACCCTGAATCCCGCCTGCGGCGGGGCGTTGACGACGACGGTCGTCGTCACGATCGCAAAGCCGCCGCCTGCCTCCTCGACCCTGAGTGCGACTGTCTTCGGGCCCGCGCTCCCGAACGCGTGCGAGACAGAGCCGCCACTCGCGTTGGCCTCGAACGGTGTCGCCGGATTGAAGTCGAAGTCCCACTGCATGCTTGCGATTGCCTTCCCGGTCGGGCTGGACGCCGAGCCGTTGAAGGTGACGGCCTGCCCCGGCAGCGGAGCCGAGGGAGCGAAGTTGATTCCACCGGTGGGGATCGTGGTCTGGACGATCACATTCCGCGTGACCTTGCGAGTGATGCCGCCGGTGTCCGTCACCCACAGTTGGACCGGATGCCCCGGGTTCGTGTTGGCGGTCAGGAACTTGTGTTTCGCGCTGAGCCCTGTCTCGCCCGGCTCGCAGAAGGTGGTGTCGCCGTCGAGGTTCCATGAGTACGTCAGAGCGCTGGCGGAGTCGACGGCATCGGGATCGGAAGAGATCGAGGAGAAGGTCGTCTCCTGGTTGATGATCGGCGTGAGCGGCTCGAACACGAAGTTGGGGGTCGGAGGCGTGTTGACCCGGAACGACAACGTCGTGGTGGCCTGGGCGCCGTCGGAGTCCGTGACCCGTAGGCCGACGGTTCTCGGGCCGGCGGGATAGCCTGCGGCAGGGGACGGGACGTTCGCGCCAGGGAGCTCGTAGCTGCCGTTGTTATCGAGGTCCCACGCGAACGTAAGGTTGCCGGGCTCGGTGTCCGAGGACCCCGGCGAGGCGGGCGTGCCGGCGAGCGCCGGGCAACCGGTTGCGGGCGGGACCCCCGCAATCGCGGGCACCTGGCCCGACGTGAAAACAAAAGCTTGGCCCGCCAGCGGCACGGTGTGCCGCTGCCCGGTTTCCGCCTGGGTGTTCAGGATGCCGATCCCCGCCGTGGGCAGCGCGTTGATCCGGACGGTCCTGGTCGTCGAGTGCGACGCGCCGCTCGAGTCCTCGACCCGAACGCCGACCGTCTTGTTACCGGCCGTCGGGAAGGAGCGCGCGACCGTCGTCCCGCTGCCGTCGTTGAACTGGCCGTTGCCATCCAGGTCCCAGTCCGTCCTGACGATCGTGCCGTTCCCGTTCGGATCGGTCGACGTCGAGACGAAGTTGACCGTCTCGTTGACATCCGGGACCGACGGCGTGACCGGGTTGGTCCCCGCGAAGGTGAAGTTCGCGGCCGGGGGAGAGTTGTTGAAGACGGGAACCGTCCGACTCGTCGTTCGCTGAACGCCGTCGCTGTCAGTCACCCGAAGGCGGACCGTCTTGTCGCCGCCGGTCGGGAAGCTGAACTGCTCTGAGGCGTCGCTGCCGTCGTCGAACGCGCCGTCGTTGTCGAGATCCCACGCATGTGAGACGGCTCCCTCGGGGTCGGACGAGTTCGACGTGAAGGTGACCGGCTGGTTGGGATTGGGATTCGCCGGCGAGAAGCCGAACGACGCGGTCGGCGCCGCGTTCACGCGCAGCGTCTTGGTAACGGTTCCGATCTCGCCTCCGGGCGAGTCGGTCGCGGTGAGGGTCACTGTCTTCGTGCCTGCGCTCCCGTACGAGTGCGAGGTGCTCTGTCCGCTTCCGCTCGTGTTATCGCCGAAGGTCCAGGCGAAGGTATGGGTGTCGCCGGTGTCCGGATCCGTGACGGTGCCGGAGAAGGTCACGCTCTGGCCGACCTCCGGAACGGTGTCCGAGATCGTGAAGTCCGCGACGGGCGGCGCCGCCATCACGATCTGGGCAGCCACGAGCGCGAGCGCCGACACGGCCAGCAGGCCGGCCGTCGCTTTGAAGCGCCTCGGCGCCCGTCGGGGCACCACCGTTTCCTTGCCCGCCGCATGTCGGCGGACCCAGGTCATCAACTGCTTCGCCGGGGACTGGCGAATCATTCGGGGGTCACCCCCTTGGGCCAGGGTTCTACGCAGTCCAGACTAACCCGCATCTTGTACCCAACGCAAGCATGTGCGGGGTGTGAAAAAGGTCACATTCGCGCGGATTGGGCAACGCGCGCGGCGCCCAGGCACACGCCGGTGAGGGCGAGGAGCGCCAGCGCGAGCCAGAAAGAGGAATCACCAAACGGAGAAGACTCGTGCTCGGTCAGTTTTATTCCAAGGTCATCGAGCGGGGACGGCTCGATTGGCGCGTTCGCGTGCGCTCCCGGGTTCGATGCGGCGGCCGGCCGGGGCCGTGAGCTTCGGCCGCTCGACTCGGTGGTCGGCGAGGGCCGCTCGGTCGCCAGGGCGCCCTCTCGCGTCTCGGCGCCGGCGCCCCCGCCGGTGCTCGGGGCCGGGCGCGGCGCCGCTGCACTGCTGAAGCGCGAGCTGCCCTCGGTGAGAGCGGCCTGACCGCGGGTAGCGGCGCCGTCACTGCTGACGCGTCCCTCGACGTACGACGATTGCGCCGCGCTCGCGGCTTCAGGGGCGGCCGCGGGCGTCTCGGCGGGAGGAGCCGCGGCGGTCGATGGCGGAGCGGCGGGCGAGGCCGGGGCCTCGACGGGCGTTTCGCCCACAGAGGCCTCCTGCGTGGTCGCCGCGTGCTGCAAGGCGCGTTGCAGCTGCGAGCCGCCCATGCAGTTCTCGAGGCAGTCCGCGTCCTGGTACTGGAAGATCGTCTGAAGGGTGGCGCCGATGTTGGCGGCCAGCGTCGCGAGCCAGCCGATGACGCCGTCCGGGCCGCCTGAGCCCGTCGAGGAGCCGGCAGATTGGTTCGTGCCCTGGGCCTGGTTGACCGTCTGCGTCGCCGAGGCGCCGTGGCATTCCTCCCGGCAGCTCTCCTGGGACTGCCAGACGAGCTGCATCGTCTCCGACATGTTCAGCGCGAGCGCAAAGGCCGCGCTGATGGCCTCGGCAGTCTGGGTCGTCTGCGACGTCTGTGACGCGAACTGGGTCTGTGTCGTGTCGTAGCAAAAGGCCACGCAGCCGATCTGCATCTGCCAGACGAATTGGAACGTCCGGCTCTCGTTCAGGGCCATTGCCCCGCCGCTGTCGCCCGTCCCGACGGCACTCGCGTTCTGGGTCGTCTCAGACTGCTGTACCGCCTCCTGCGTCTGGCTCGTCCCGTTGCAGTACCTCTGGCAGCCGCGCTGGACCTGCAGGATCACTTGCAGCACCGTGCTCAGGTTTTGCGCGACTCCGACCTCCGTCTCGGGGGGCGGTTCGGGCGTGCCGGCCGGCGGCGGTTCGGATTCCGTCGGAGGAGGCTCTCCAGCGGGAGGCTCGTCCGCAGGCGGCGGTGGTTCGGCCTCGGGGTCCGGCGGAGGCGACTCCACCGGAGGCGGCGGATCGACAGGCGGATCAGCCGGCTGCGCAGGCGGTTCGACCGGTGACGGCTCGACGGGCGGCGCCTCAGCCGGCGGCGGACCCTCGGCCCCGGGCTCCGTCGCCTGGGGTGGTTCCGCGGCAGGCTCGGCCACCGAGCCCTCCGGCGCTTCGGTTGCCGCCGGGACTGCCGCCTCGGCCGCGCCATCGGGCGCCGCCAGGACGGCGGCAGCGTCCTGGGCCGACACGACGGGAGCTGCGATCGCGCAGGCGGCGACCGCCGCAAGCAGGACGAGGAGCGCGGGCAGCATGCCCGCGCTCCTACCCCCTGAGGACACTGCGGAGGTTGCCCCTCGGCGGCCAGACGGCCGCCGAGGGGTACCGGTTGAGCGGGTTTCCACGCTCATGCTCGCTTAGCTGCGAGACCTCCTGCCCTTCTTGCCACGCCGAGCCTTCTTGCCACGCTTGGCCTTCTTGCCACGCTTGGCCTTCTTGCTCTTGGCGCGCTTGCCGGCCTTCTTCTTGGCCGACGCGGTGGCGACGAAGCTCGACGCCAGCGCCGCCGCGGCCCCGGCCGACTGGCCGGAACCCGCTGCGGACTGGGACGACTGCGAACCGCCACTGCCGGACCCGTTGCTGGATCCGTTGCCGCTGCCGCCGCTGTTGCCATTGCTCTCCTCGGACGAATCACTGCCGCCCGTGGCCGAGTTCGTGGCGTCCTGCTCGGCGTTGGCCTCCGATTCCGCATCCTGCTCGGTATCGGCATCCTGCTCGAGATACTGAGCCTGCTCGTCGCCGCCGTCCTGGGACTGGTCGGCGTTCTGCTCGGTCTCCGCCTCGTTAGAGGCCGATGACTCGGCTTCGTTCTCGAGATCCTGGTCAGCGTCGCCGCCCAGGGCCACGTTCGTGGCGTCCTGATCGGCGTTGGCCTCCGAGTCCGCATCCTGATCGGTCTCGGCGTCCTGGTCGAGCCACTGACCCTGAGCCGAACCGCCGCACAGGTACAGGCAATCGCTCTCGATCGACTGGTCCTGGGAGGCGTTCTGCTCCGTCTCGGCCTCGTTCTTCGCCGACGAGTCGGCGTCGTTGTCGAGGTCCTGGTCAGCGTCGCCGAAGAGGCCGGCCACGTTGGTGGCGTCCTGCTCGGCGTTCGCGTCCGAGTCCGCATCCTGCTCGGTCTTGGACTCCTGCTCGAGCCACTGACCCTGAGCCGAACCGCCACACAGGAACTTGCAGCCATCGGAGATGGACTGCGACTGGTCGGCGTTCTGCTCGGTCTCTGCCTCGTTCTTCGCCGACGAGTCAGCCGAGTTCTCGGCGTCCTGGTCAGCGCTGCCAATCAGGCCGCCCACGTTGGTGGCGTCCTGCTTGGCGTCGGCGTCCGAGTCCGCGTCCTGCTTGGTCTCGGACTTCTGCTCGAGCCACTGACCCTGAGCGTGACCGCCGCAGAGGAACTCGCAGCCACCCTCGATGCTCTGAGACTGGCTTGCGTTCTGCTCGGTCTCGGCCTCGTTCTTCGCCGACGAGTCGGCGGAGTTGTCGAGGTCCTGGTCAGCGCTGCCAATCAGGCCGCCCACGTTGGTGGCGTACTGGTCGGCGTCGGCGTCCGAGTCCGCGTCCTGCTTGGTCTCGGACTTCTGCTCGAGCCACTGACCCTGAGCGTGGCCGCCACACAGGAACTTGCAGCCATCAGAGATGACCTGCTCCTGGGAAGCGTTCTGCTCGGTCTCAGCCTCGTTCTTCGCCGACGAATCGGCGGAGTTCTCGGCGTCCTGGTCAGCGCTGCCAATCAGGCCGCCCGCGTTGGTGGCGTCCTGGTTGGCATCGGCGTCCGAGTCCGCGTCCTGCTTGGTCTCGGAATCCTGCTCGAGCCACTGACCCTGAGCCGAACCGCCACACAGGAACTTGCAGCCATCGAAGATGGCCTGGTACTGGTCGGCGTTCTGCTCGGTCTCGGCCTCGTTCTTCGCCGACGAATCGGCGGAGTTGTCGAGGTCCTGGTCAGCGCTGCCGATCAGACCGCCCACGTTGGTGGCGTACTGGTCGGCGTCGGCCTCGGAGTCCGCATCCTGCTTGGTCTCGGAGTCCTGATCGATCTTCTGAGCCTGGACGGAACCGCCACAGAGCTTCTCGCAGTCGGACTCAACGTCCTGAGTCCTGACTGGCGTTCTGCTCGGTCTCGGCCTCGTTCTTGGCGTCAGAGTCGGCCTCGTTCTCGGCCTCCTGGTCAGCGTCGCCATGGAAGGCGGCGTTGGTCAGGTCCTGATCGGCGTCGGCGTCCGAGTCCGCGTCCTGCTTGGTCTCGGAATCCTGGTCGATCGACTGAGCGCCCACGCCGAACTGCTCGGCGTTCTGCTCGGTCTCGGCGTCGTTCTTGGCCTCGGAGTCAGCCTCGTTGTCGGCGTCCTGAGTTGCCTCGGACCCGGCTGAGTTGACACCGCTCTGATCGGCGTCGGCGTCCGAGTCCGCGTCCTGCTCGGTCTCGGAATCCTGGTCGATCTCCTGCTTCGCGCCATCCTCCTGGAAGGCGTTCTGCTCGGTCTCGGCCTCGTTCTTTGCCTCGGAATCGGCCTCGTTGTCGAGGTCCTGGTCGGCGGAGCTACTGCCGCCGCCCACATAGTCGCCACCAACCTCGACGGGCACGTTGGCGTTCACGCCGTTCTGCTTGGCGTTCGCCTCGGAGTCCGCGTCCTGGTCGGTGTCGGAGTCCTGCTTGATCGACTGAGCCTCGCCGCCCAACTGCTCGGCGTTCTGCTCAGTTTCGGCCTCGTTACTCGCCTCAGATTCGGCTGAGTTGTCGAGGTCCTGATCCGCCGAGCTGTCGCCGCCGTAGACGTTCTTGCCGCCGATCGTGACCGGCACGTTCGCGTTGACGCCGTTCTGGTGGGCATTCGCCTCAGAGTCGGCATCCTGCTCGGTGTCGGAGTCCTGCTCGATCGACTGGGCAGCTCCGCCCTGGAAGGCGTTCTGCTCGGTCTCGGCCTCGTTACTCGCCTCAGATTCGGCTGAGTTGTCGAGGTCCTGGTCTGCCGAACTGTCGCCAGCGTATGCATTCTTGCCAGCGATCGTGACCGGCACGTTCGCATTGACACCGTTCTGCTTGGCATTCGCCTCAGACTTGGCGTCCTGGTCCGTGTTCGAGTCCTGATCGACCGACTGCGCGCCGCCTACCTGATCGGCGTTCTGGTCGGTGTCGGCATTGTTGCTGGCGTCCGAGTCCGCGCGGTTGCGCAGCGTCTGCGTCGCAGAGCTGTCGCCGGCGTGCACGTCCCCGCCACCGATGTTCACCGACACGTTCGCGTTCACGCCGTTCTGATGCGCGTTCGCTTCCGAGTCAGCGTCCTGTTCGGTGTAGGAGTCCTGCTCAACCGACTGTGCGCCACCGCCGGACTGACTGGCATTCTGCTCAGTCTCGGCATAGTTGTTCGCGGATGACGATGCGGAGTTGCTCAGATTCTGTGTCGCTGAGCTGTCGCCGCCGTAAACGTTGTAGCCGCCGACGTTCACTTGAACATTGGCGTTTACCGCGTTCTGGTTGGCATTCGCATCGGAATCAGCGGTCTGCACAGTGTCGGAGTTCTGTGAGACTGACTGCAGCCCAGGCGCCGACTGTGATTGTCCGGCGTTCTGGGCGGTGGTACTGCCATTGGAGGCCTGGGATCCGCCCGCATTGCCTGCCGACTGGTCAGCGGACTGCGCGAACGCAGGCGCTGCCGAAACGGCGATCAGCAATACGACGCTGAAACCCAGAGCGAGGAGTTTCCTCACCGGCCCCCTCCTCTCGAGTGATCGGGTTTGAACCAATAGCGGGCGCAGCGCGCGCCCGCCGGGCTCTGAGGGCCAGGCCCGGCATATCGATAGACAGCGACCTCGGGGCAAGCCCGGGTCTTGAGCGGAGGCATGACCGTTCTCCGACGATCTGGCGCATGCGGCCGCTCCGTTGTGAGTGTCGAATCAATGGTGTTGCTTCGCGCGCAACGGCCGAACCCACGTCCCGACAGCGGCCTCCTCGAGTGATGAGGAGCACCGTGTGCCGGGCAGGTGGGTGAGGGCCAGAGTGTCACGCGCTTTGTGCGAACAGACGTAGGGGCCAGTCCGTTCGCTTGACCAGTGTGCGCCCGCCGCCGCCGTTGCCGCAAGACCCGGGGCCGTTTACGCAGTCGAGCCTCGCGGAAAAATGAGGCCCCAATTTGCGAAATTCCGCAAACGCCCCAAACCAGGGCGACTATTCGGAGAAAGGCGCCGCTGTGGACGTTTGATCTACGACGGCCTCGGCGGCCCGGGCTTCCGGCCCTGGCCGCCCGGCCTCTTGACCGAGGGCAGATCGCCCACCTTCTTCGACCCGCTCCGGCGCTTGTAGCCGGCCGCCGTCTGGACGCTCGACGGCCGCCACTTCGCGCCTCCACGCTGGGTCGGGACGCCCTCCTCGTTGAGCGTGTCCGCGATCGCCTGCAGCGTCATCCCGTCCGCGCGCATGTTCGCGATCCGCTTGCGAATCTCGTCCCAGTCCGGTCCGGCCCCGCCGGAGGCATGGCGCTTCGCGCGCGCGGCCGCCAGGCCCTTCCGGGTGCGATCTGACAGCCGCTCGCTCTCCATGCCGGCCACCGACGCGAGCGCTCGGGCGGTCGTCCGGCCGCCCGGGCTGGCGGTATCCAGGTCGAGCTCAACGGCCACCAGGCGGACATCGTTGCGCTCGAGCCATTGCACGATCGTTCCCAGCTCCGCCACGGAGCGGCTGAGGCGCTGGAGCCCCGTCACGACGAGGCAGGACCCGTCGCCGGCGGCGATGCGCTCGATCAGGAACGACAGGCCGGCCCGGTCGAGTGCCTTGCCGTCCTTGGGCTCCCGCTCGCGCACGACCTCGACGACGTCTATTCCGAGCAGCTTGCAGTAGGACTCGATCGCGATCCGCTGCTCATCGAGCTCGCGGGTGCCCTCGTCCACGTCGGCCGGCACCGTCGCATAGCCGAGCGCGCGGACCGCGACGGCGGGCGCGGGTGCTGCCGGTGCGGGCCGGGGCGGGGCCGGGGGCGCGGGCTCGGCTGCCGCCGGCGCGGGCTCGGGCGCCGGGGCGGCCGGGGGCGGCGGTGCCTCGACCGCGGGCGGGGGCGGCTCCACCACCGGCGCGACCTCAAGCTCGGGCGCAGCCGGCTCGGGCTCGGGCGCGGGCGGCTCGGGCTCGGGCGCGGGCGGCTCGGGCTCGGGCGCAGCCGGCTCCGGCTCTGATATCAGGGCGGTATCGGCATCCGGAGCTTCCTCGGGCTCGGGCTCCACAACCGGCGCGGCCGGCGCTGCGGGGGACGCCATCGCGAGCTGGCCGGTCTCGGTGGCCGAGTCGAGGCCAACGTCGAGCGCCACCAGCCGTGCCTCGCCCCCGTCGAGCCGGTCGAGCACGATCTCGAGCAGTGCGGTGCGGCCGGTCAGCCGCTCGAGATGGCTGACGATCAGGCAGGAGGCCTCGCCGGACTCGATCCGCTCGAGCGCCCGGATCAGCCCCGGCTGTTCCTCGTTCGGGCCGTCCTCCTGCTGGTCTCGCACGATGTCGACGAGGCGCAGGTTCAGGCGGTCGCACGCGCCCTCGATGGCGAGCCGTTGGGTCTCCATCTCGGGTCCGTCCAACGGCTCATCGGAGGACACGCTCGCGTAGCCGAGGGTCGGGACGGACTGGGAGGTTGTTGATCTGATGGCGGTCTTCATCTAGCCGCCCAATGTACCCCCGAACCGGCTGTCAGGCGAGTGGGAACCCGTCGGTCAGGCGAGCGGATTGAAAACGAGGCCGGTCGGGACCTTGGGATAGAAGTAGGTCGACTTGGGCGGCATCGACTCGCCCGCCTCCGCCACCTCTCGGACCTGCTCGACCGGGGTCGCGCGCATGAAGAAACCGGCGTCGGCCGCGCCCGATTCGACCCTGTGGATCGCGTCCTCGAGGTTCTTCGAGTAGTCGAGGCCGCGCAGGTGCGCGATGTCGTCCTCGGACATTCCGAGAGCCCCGCGCAGGATCAGCGACTCGAGCACCGCGGTGTCGAGCCGGCGATAGGGCTCGGGCATCTCCGCAAGCGCCCGGTCGGCGATCGACTGGTCTTTCAGCGTGACCCGGAAGGGCCGCTTGAAGAAGCTGTCCATGTAGCCGTAGGCGATGCGCCCGTTCGCGCTCGGTTCGAGCTCGGAGGGTGCGCCCAGCTCCTCGATCTCGAAGTCGCGCCTGAGGGCGTCGCGGATCGCCACCTGCTTGCTGGTGTCGTCCTTGAGGCCCGTGAGCAGCCGGTGCGTAGGGAACACGAGCAGTCCGGGGTCAGACAGCGAGCAGAGCAGCATGAGGACGTAGCGGTGATCGCCCTCGCCGCCGATCTCCTCTGCGTATACGCGCGCCGTCTCGTAGCGGTGATGCCCGTCCGCTATGAGGAGTTCGGCGCCGGCGAGCGCCGCCTGGAGGGCCGAGATGCGGTCCGGGTCCGTCACCCGCCACAGCGTGTGGCGGGTGCCCTCGTGGTCGGCCGCGCCGGCAAACGGCTCGCCGTCGAGGGCGGGGTCGAGCGCCTCAGCCGCGGTGCCGCCGGGGTCGGCGAAGAGGCTGAAGATGGGGGAGAGGTTGGCGCGCGTCGCGCGCGTCAGGCGCAGCCGGTCCTCCTTCGGTCCCGGATGCGTCCGCTCGTGCGGCCGGATCCGCCCGGGACCGTATTCCTCAACACGCACGCGCGCGAGGAACCCGGTCCGGGTGCGTTCGCCGCCATCGGGGCCGCTGTAGTCCTGCCGCAACGCCCAGAGCGCGGGCTCGTCCTCCCGGACGAGCACTCCGCGCTCGAGCCAGTCGCGCATGGTGGCCGCGGCGTGCTCGTAGCGGTCGCCGCCCCCGGGCGGCGGCTCCGGCAGGTCGATCTCGACAACGTTGTTCGGGCTGCGGGCCACGAGCTCCGCCCGCAACTCGGCGTCGATCACGTCGTACGGAGGAGCGATCACATCCTCGAGCGGCCCCGCCGCCGAGGGTTCGTAGCGGACGGTTCGCAGCGGTTGAACTTCGGCCATCGGGACCGGCCACCCTACTTGACTTCGGCCTGCGCCCTGCGTTACATTGGATGACTTAGTCAGTCGACTAAGGCAGTTGACCAAGTTGGTGGCAACCAAAGTCCACGCAAAGGGTCGCGAGGAGGCCACGCTGGCCCTCCTCGACGCCGCGGAGCGCATGCTCGTGAGCGACGGCTATGCGCGCATCACCACCCGCCGCGTTGCGGCCGAGGCCGGTGTCAACCACGGCCTCGTGCACTACTACTTCGGCTCGATGGAGGAGCTGCTCCTGCAGGTGCTGGAGCGCTTCACCGGCCGGCTCGTGGCGCGCCAGCGCGAGATGTACGAGGCGGACATGCCCTTCATCGAGAAGTGGCGGACCGCGATGCGCTACCTCGAGGAGGACCTTAGTGCCGGCTATCCCAAGGTTTGGCTCGAGCTGCAGGCGATGTCCTGGAACAACCGTGGGCTACGAGAGCGCGTTGTGGCGGTCGACGGTGAGTGGCGCTCGACCTTGCGGACGGCGTTCGGCCGCGCGCTGCACGAGTACGGCCTCGACCCCGATGACTTCCCGCTCGAGGCCTTGGTCTCGCTCGTGATCACCTTCAACAAGGGCATCGAGCTCGAGCAGCTGAACGGGATCCACAGCGGGCACCAGGAGCTGCTCGCCTGGATCGACGACTGGCTCCGCTCCCGGGAGGACGGCCGGTGAGGAGCCCGCGCGTGCTCTACATCTCGTCGCCGATCGGGCTCGGCCACGCGCAGCGCGACGTGGCGATCGCGCGCGAGCTGCGCCGGCTCGTCCCCGACGTCGAGATCGACTGGTTGGCTCAGGATCCCGTCACGCGGGTGCTCGAGGGGGAGGGCGAGCGCATACATCCGATGAGCCGTCACCTCGCGAGCGAGTCGGGTCACATGGAGTCCGAGTCAGCGGAGCACGACCTGCATTGCTTCCAGGCATGGCGGCGTATGGACGAGATCCTGGTCGCCAACTACATGGTCTTCCACGACCTCGTGCACGCGGAGCGCTACGACCTGTGGGTCGGCGACGAGGCATGGGAGATCGACTACTACCTGCACGAGCATCCCTTCGAGAAGCGCGCGCATTACGCGTGGCTGACCGACTTCGTCGGCTGGCTGCCGATGGAGGACGGCGGCGCACACGAAGCGTTCCTGACGGCGGACTACAACGCCGAGATGATTGAGCACATCGCCGCCCACCCCGAGGTGCGCGACTGCGCTCTGTTCGTCGGCGATCCCGATGACATCGTGCCCGACCGGCTCGGCGCCGACCTGCCGCTGATCCGCGACTGGACCGAGCAGAACTTCGGCTTCGTGGGCTACGTGACGGGCTTCGACCCGAACGAGTTCCGCGACCGCGAACGGCTCCGCGCGGAGCTCGGCTACGGAGCCGCGGAGAACGTGTGCATCGTCACAGTTGGCGGCTCGGGCGTGGGAGACGATCTCCTGCGCAAGGTGATCGCTGCGTTCCCAGAGGCCAAGCGGCGGGTGCCCGACCTGCGGATGATCGTGGTGGCCGGGCCGCGGATCGACCCCGCCTCGCTGCCGGCGGCCGACGGCCTCGAGGTGCGCCGGTACGTGCACAACCTCTACCGCCACCTCGCCGCCTGCGACCTCGCCGTCGTCCAGGGCGGGCTGACCACGGCGATGGAGCTGACCGCCAATGGACGGCCGTTCCTCTACTTCCCGCTCGCCCACCATTTCGAGCAGAACCTGCACGTGCGTCACCGCCTCGAGCGCTACGGCGCCGGCCGGCGTATGGACTTCGACGAGACCGAGCCGGACGACGTGGCGGCCGCGATCGCGGACGAGATCGGCCGCGAAGTGGACTACCGGCCGGTGGACACCGACGGCGCGCGCCGGGCGGCCGGCCGGCTTGCGGAGATGCTGCTGTGAGGGCGCTCGCCCCCGACGACTCCGGGTTCATCGAGCGCGACGGGGTGCCGGTCTACTGGGAGCGCTTCGGAGACGGGGATCCGACCGTGCTCTTCCTCCCGACGTGGTCGATAGTCCACTCGCGCTGCTGGAAGGCGCAGGTGCCGTACTTCGCACGGCACTTCCGGGTCCTCGTGTTCGACGGGCGCGGCAACGGGCGCTCCGGCCGGCCCGCGGACAACGACGCTTATGCCGAAGCCGAGTTCGCCGCCGACGCGCTGGCGGTCATGGACGCGACCGACACCGAGCGCGCTGTGCTCGTGTCGTGGTCGCGCGGAGCCCAGCGGGCGCTGCTCCTGGCGGCCGGTCACGCCGAGCGCGTGCTCGGCGCCGCCTTCATCGGACCGGCCGTGCCGCTCGCTCCCGTGGTCCCGGAGCGGGCGAGCGCGTTCGAGCGGTTCACCGAGCCACAGGAGAGTTACGAGGGCTGGGGTAAGTGGAATGCGCACTACTGGCGAGACGACTACCGCGGCTTCCTCGAGTTCTTCTTCGCCCACGTCTTCTGCGAGCCACACTCGACCAAGCAGATCGAGGACGCGATCGGGTGGGGGCTCGAGACCGATCCGGACACTCTCGTGGCCACCACCCTCGGTCCGTGGCTCGGTGGCCGCGACGAGACGCTCGATCTGTGTGACCGCGTCACCTCCCCTGTGCTCGTCCTGCACGGCGAGGACGACGTCGTCAGGCCGCCGGAGATCGGGCGCGCGCTCGCCGAGGCCACCGGCGGCCGCTACGTGCCGCTGCCGGGCTGTGGCCACGGCCCGCATTGCCGCAAGCCCGTGCTTGTGAACGGCCTCCTGCGGGAGTTCGTCGAACGAGCCGGACGCTCGCCCCCGGTGGGCGCCGGACTCGCATCCCAGGCCCAGGAAGGAGACATGACATGACAACCACCGAGACAAGCCCCGCCACCACCACCGCCGGCTACCAGCTCGTGGGATCGCTGCTGGAGGTTTGCAGCTGCGAGACCCTGTGTCCCTGCTGGATCGGCGAGGACCCCGACCAAGGCACCTGCGACTCCGTCGTGGCCTACCAGATCTCGGAGGGCACTATCCGAGGTGTGGAGGTAGACGGGCTCACGATCGTGGACGTCTGCAAGATCCCCGGAAACGTGCTCGAGGGGAACTGGCGGGTAATCGTCTTCGTCGACGACCGCGCGACCGACGAACAGATGGAGGCCCTCCTCGACGCCTTCACCGGCAAGCTGGGCGGTCCGCTCGCCGACCTGGCCGAGCTCGTGGGTGAGGTTGTCGAGGTCAGGCGCGCGCCGATCGAGCACTCGATCGTCGACGGTGCCGGCAAGCTCACGGTCGGCGACATGGTCGACTGCTCGATGGAGCCGTACCGCGGACCGGACGGCAGCATCACCACGCTGAACAACTCGATCTTCTCGACGGTGCCGGGCTCGCCGGCGTACGTTTCGAAGTCGGACCACCAGAAGATCGACATCCCTGAGCACGGATACCAGTGGGAGCTCGAGGGGAAGAACGCGATCCAGTCCGACTGGAAGATCGACTTCGCGGGCTAGTGACCACGGCCGTCCCCGACTCGCTGGCGCGCGCGCCACAAAGCCGCCGGTTTGGCTCGCTCCCCATGCCCGTGCTAGCGGGCATCGCCGCCGCCTGGGCCGCCGCCATCGCGGCCCAGGCGGCCGGCGCGGCGGCACTCGTCCACCACGACGCCCTGCTCGTGGACGGCCCGTCGCCCGTTCTCGCGACGCTCGTGTTCCTGCTGGCCTGGCAGGTGATGATCGCGGCAATGATGCTGCCGTCGAGCCTGCCGCTCGTGCGGCTCTTCGCGAAGGCATCCTCGCGCGCGCCCGCGCGG
Organism: uncultured Thermoleophilaceae bacterium; assembly: GCA_963751835.1. Classification (GTDB taxonomy): domain Bacteria; phylum Actinomycetota; class Thermoleophilia; order Solirubrobacterales; family Thermoleophilaceae; genus JACVRW01. Next base: position 101,297 of record CAVVWD010000038.1, read on the forward strand.
AGGAAAATGATGGCGGCCTTTCTCGGCGGATACGCACTCGTCTGGAGCGCGTTCGGGCTACTGGCCTTCGGTCTCGACGCCGGCCTCCATGCCGCCGTCGAGGCGAGTCCCTGGCTCCACCGCCACGAGTGGGCGATCGGCGGATCCGTGCTTGCGCTCGCGGGGGCGTTCCAGTTCACGCCCCTGAAGGACGCCTGCCTCGACAAGTGCCGCCACCCTGCCCAGTTCCTAACCCGCTACTACCGCCGCGGCGCGGGCGGCGCCTTCGAGCTTGGCGCCCACCACGGCGCCTTCTGCGTCGGCTGCTGCTGGGCGCTGATGCTCGTGCTGTTCGCGGCCGGTATGGCGAGCGTCCTGTGGATGGCCGCCCTGACGGCCCTGATGATCCACGAGAAGACGCGTCCCACGGGAGCGCAGGCGGTGCCAGTGAGCGGGGTGGCACTGCTCGCGGCGGCGTCGGTAGTGCTCGCATACGGCGCGTCGGCGGCCTGACGGGCCCGCTCAGCGCACCACGAGCGTGCCGTGCTGGGTGCGCCAGTGGCCGCCCGCGGAGCACAGATACGTGTACGTACCGGGCTCGAGGTCGACGGCCGCGCGTGTCCGGCCGGTGCCGATCGTCCGCGTGCCGCCGATGTCCTTCGAGCCGGGGCCGAAGCAGCACTCGTCCCCGGTGTGGATGCGGATGTTGTGGCCCTTCCGCTTCCCGTTCGTGAGCTCGAAGACGATCCGGCCGGCCTTCGCGCTGAGGCGCTCCTTGTCGAATTCGATCACACCCGGCGAGGTGACCACGGCGAGTTTCAGCACCTGAGGCTCCTCGTCTTCCCCGCAAGCGGCCTGGACCACCGCGCATACCGCCAAGGCGGCGCCGAGCCCGATGGCTGTCAGCCTGCCGGATCGCACGGGCACCGGGATTGCAGCACAGCGGGTTCGTCTGATCCCCCTCGAAGCGATCTCGGAACACCGTCGCGATCTGCAACTCGGATCCCTGCGTCGTGCAACTGGGCGCAGCCTGGATTACGAGGCTCACCGGGAACAAGGTCAGCTACCTGCTCCAGTACCACGCGGATCAGCAGCTCGACGAGCTGGTCGCATTCTGGGCGGCCCGGCTCGACATCGGCGTGGAGGACGTCAAAGTGCTCAGGAAGTCGAACAGCAACCGCCTGAGCGGCCGGACCTGGCGCTCGCAGTACGGCGTTCTGACGGTCCGAGTCGGCGACACGATGCTGCGCGCACGACTTCAGGCATGGATGGATCGGGTCCGAGAGGACTGGATAGACTCGCCCGACGGGGCGTAGCGCAGTCTGGTAGCGCACCTGGCCTGGGACCAGGGGGTCATCGGTTCGAATCCGGTCGCCCCGACTTCATGGCCGAGACCCATGCCGGACAGCGCCCGGGCGGGCGCCTCAAGCCGATCCTGCTGGCCGCCCTGATGGCGTTCCTCGCCCTCAACATTTGGACGGGGAGCCCGCTGCTCGCGCTCTGGATCGGGTCACGGGTGCAGGGGGAGGAGAGCCAGCCGTCGATGGGGGCGTTCGCCGTGGTGATCCTCTGCCTGATCGCATTCAGCTGGGGGCTCTACCAGCTGCTCAAGATCACCGCGGGCGCCTACCAGGAGGCCACCGGCACACAGCCGACGGTGCGGACACACGCCCCCTGGCTGCGAAGCATGCGCGGCGAGCGGCCCGAGCACATCTCCCGGGCGGCAAGGATCTCCGGGGCCGAGAGGATCGTCGTGGTGAGCGTGATCCTCGCCGCCATCCTGTTTGAGGTCTGGTTCTTCTTCTTCTCGGGCTCCTCGATCGGCCGCTGACGTCGTCAAGGACCGGTGGCGGGCCTAGGCTTTACACCGGCACCTGCCCCGGTAGCTCAGTCCGGATAGAGCAGCGGCCTTCTAAGCCGCGGGTCACAGGTTCGAATCCTGTCCGGGGCACTGAGGGAAAGCGCTGCATACGAGCGGCTTTCGCCGGATAGTCCCAAATTTGAGACTAAGCGCCGCTGGCCCAATAGTGGCCTAAACGTCGTCGGCTTCGTCTTCGCTGGCCCGTTGCTGCTCGAGCTCGAAGGCGCTCAGACGCCGCGGCAATGTCGGCTCCGGCGCCGTCGAGCAGCGTCCCGTAGTGGCGCTCGATCATCCAAGCAGGCGTCTAGCCTAGGGCCCACCCGGTCGGAGACGCTCGCTCGCCGCGGAAGGCGGAAGTCCGGGCCGGCAGCGCACGACACGCCACGCCGCTTGTGGTGGTTCCGGGGACAGTGGAGCGGCGACGGCTGGTCCGTTCGCGTCGTTAACCGCCTGGCGATTTCCCTCGTAAGACCGGGCAGTCAGCCGACGGCCGTCAGGCGCCAGGTGGTGCCTCGGGCGCACCGCGCGACGTTGATCCCAGGTCGAGGTGTAAGTCTCGAGGGTCCAATTCGACCCAGTCGTCGATCGCTACCGTGCATTCCTGCCGTAGCCCCCGACGGAAGTGATCGAAATGGCCGGCTTCAGCAGCCTTGCCAACAAAGCCAGGGAGATCTTCACCCAGCGCGGCGGCACCGAGGCCGCAAAGGGAGACCTTCAGGAGCTGAAGGACATCCATGCGCGCGGAGGGTCGATGTCGGACAAGGCCAAGGCCGCCGTCGACGCGCTCAAGGAGCCGGGTATGAAGGGCCCGGACCGCTCCGCTCCGCCCGGGGAGGAAACACGCGCCCGCGAGCGCCGGTCTGGTCCGGAAAGCGGATAGAACCCGGCTCGTCGACGAGCCGCTTCGCCGGCTTGCCGGCTTCTGGCGCCGCTACTGGCCGGAGAGCGATCTCGACAGGCTCGCGAGGGACGTCGAGAGCAGCCTGAGCCGCGCCGCGGAGGCCTGGGAGCTGGATGACGTGCGCCCGCTTCCAGGCGGGAACGTCGCGCTGGTCTGTGCCGCCGTGCGCGACGGCCGGCCGGTCGTCCTAAAGCTGACCCCGCGCGGCCATCCCGACGACGTGCTGCTCGCCTCCGAGGCGAGGAGACTCTGCTTCGCCGGGCTCTGGACGCGCGGGAGCGCGCCCCGCGGTGAGGTGGTCCCGAGTTGCACGATCATCACCTGTGCGGCCAACGAGCTGGCCCGGCCGATCCACGACCGCATGCCGGTCGTCCTCGCCGGCCACGAGGCATGGCACGCCTGGCTGGACCCCTCCCTCGACAGCTCTGCCGCACGCGAGCTGCTCTCGCCACTCCGCCCCACGAAATGGTCGTGCGGCCGGCGAGCCCCGTGGTCAACTCGACCCGTAACGACGGGCCGAGCTGTTCTGGTCCTACCTGTCGCGGCGTAGCTCCACAGCTCGCCGCGGTCAGTGCTCCATCTCCGACAGATCCACCATTGGCGGGGGCGCCGATCCGTGCCGGCGCACGCCTGCTGCTCGTCCTAGGAGCTGCGTTGCGCTGGTCGCCAGAACGCGCTCGCTTGCATCCCGTGCAGCGGTCGTCTGATCGCCCCCTGCTGCCAGGATGGCGTGGTGATTGAGATCGTCACCGAGCGGCTGACGTTGCGACCGTTTCGGGCCGATGACCTACGAGAGTTCGTGGCCTACCGCAGCGACCCCGAAGTCGCGCGCTACCAGTCCTGGGATAGCACCTATTCGATGGCCGACGCAGAGCAATTTCTGGCCTCACAACAAGGCGTAGCGTTCGGTCGGCTGGGGGCGTGGTTGCAACTGGCGGCGGTCAGCCGGGTCAGTGGGGCTCTGTGCGGCGACTGCGCCGTGCGCGTCACGACCGATCAGCCGGAGACCGCCGAAATCGGCATCACGCTGGCCCGAGCTAGCCAGCGCAGTGGCCTGGCGAGCGAGGCGCTTGCCGCAATCATGGAGAAGCTGTTCGAGGAGTACGGCATCCATCGGATCTATGCCGAGGCCGACGACCGCAACCTTGCAGTCCATCGACTTCTCGAACGCCTGGCCTTTCGCTGCGAGGCGCGCCTGCTTGAAGCCGACTGGTTCAAAGGCGAGTGGTCCACGCTGCGCATCTACGCGATCCTACGCCGTGAATGGCGAGCGCCGCCGAACGCCACGGCTCCGTAGCCACTCTCCCAACCTCGAGCGCCATGGCCCGTCTCCTTCTCGGGCGCAAGCGCGCGTCTCAATCACCACTTCGGTGGCGCTCGGTCGGGACGAAGAGCCGGCGCGCAGGGTCGGAGTGCTGCTCCTCGACGGATGCGAGAGCGACACGCCAGGCGATCCCGTGGCCGGGCAGGGCGCGCATTGACCGCCTTAGCGCGGAAGCAGGGCGCCACGCGCCCGCTTTCGGCCCGAGTGCGAGCGCCCGAGCGTCGGTCATCGCCGCGCCTGGTCCGGACGATGGGGAGAAGTGCGACCCGCGGGCCGGCTTGCGCCTGCTTTCGTTGGCGGAACGTCGGTGCTCCCATGGTACGAGGCGTTAGGAGAGCGCCGGAGCGGGCGCCCGTCAGCGGGCGCCCGCGCTGCACTATCCCTTCCGATCAGGCCGGCTGTGCCGCGCCGGTGAGATCACCGGCGGTCAGTGTGTGGAGGTCGAACTGCGTCCGTTTGATGCTGTCGAGCGAGAGGCCGGCCTCCTTGTAGGCGGGGGCGAGTCGCTCGGCGAGGAACCGGTCGCGTGCCTCCTCGGAATCCCACACGCTGATCACCCGCCAGCCCGGATTGGCGGGGCCGGCGAGCACGAGACGGGCGCCGTCCGGAGGGACGGGTCCGGTGCTGCGCACGTGCGCGAAGACCTGCTCGGCCTGCTCCAGGCTCTGGTCGGGGTTCTCGACTATTTGGCAGATCGCCATCGTCGCTCCTTGGGTTGGGTGTCCGCCTCTCGTGGGGGCCGCGGCGGGCTGATCGGCACCGTAGGCACGCCCGGTCTGGCTGTCATCAGCGCGATTGCGGAATCGCTACTGAACGCGGTCCCGCGCCCAGGTGGCTAGCTGCGTGCGGTTGTCGAGGCCGAGTTTGGTAAGGGCATGTCGAACATGGCTCTCGACCGTGCGGACGGAGAGGTGAAGGTGGGCGGCGATCGCCTTGTTGGCGAGCCCGTCGGCTACCAGCGCCGCTACCTCCAGCTCGCGTGGGCTCAAGCCGGCCGGCGTAACGCGGCGCGGCCTCGCCCTGCCGAACGCGAGGGCTACCGCGTCGTCGACGTCGAGCCGCGCTCCCTCTGCCCATACCCGCTCGGCATCGCTGCCAAGCGAAGCCTCGCTCTTTGCGCGGACGCGGTCGAGCCGCGCTCGGAAGATCGGCGGGAACTCGCCGCCGATCCGGGCTCGCATCGCCGTAGCGGCGGCGGCGAGCTTCAGGGCACTCGGCGGGTCGGAGCGCGCGAGCACGCTCGCCTGCCCGAGCAGCGCGACCGGCAGCAGCGACGCGTCGCGCGAGGGACGCAGCAACTCGACCGCTTTGCGGTAATGGGCCGTCGCGCGCGAGGGATCGCTCTCCGCCGCCTCGGCGCTCATGCCGAGAAAGGTGTGACACGAACCCTGGCCCCATTCGTCGCCCTCGGCCACGTATGTGGACAGCGCCTGCTCGAGCAGCTCCTTCGCTCGGGTGGTCTCGTTGGCCATCACGGACGCGAGGCCGAGCGACGCCAACGAGCGGGCCTCGCCGATCGGGATGCCCAGCCCGTGGTGCAGCGCGCGGCTCGCCTCGAGGTGCGCGCGCGCCGGCTCGAGGGCGCCGGCGAGCGTCTCCGCCAGCCCTTGGAAGAAGCACGTCCACGCTTCGAGCACAGGCTCGCCGAGCTCGGCGCTCAGCTCGCGCGCCTCCGCCAACACCATCCGTGCCGACTCCGAATCGCCCATCGTCGTTGCGAGCTGCCCCGCGGAGATCTGAGCCTCCACCCGGTGACGGTCACGGCGCGGACAGCGCTCGAGCAACAGCTGGGCGAGCCGCAGCCCGTCGGCCTGCCCGAACCTGAAGAAGAGGTCTCGCGTCCCGACGAGCATCCGCATCGCAGCGCAGGGATCCGAGGCCGCCGCCCATTCCAGCGCCGCCCGGACGTTCTCGAAGTCGTCGTCCAGTTCGTTGACGAACCGCTGCCTTCCAGTGGACAACCACTCCTCGCGGGCGGTCTCGGCGAGCGTCGCGAAGTGGCCAAGATGGCGTTCACACGTCACATCCAACTCGCCGGCCTCTGCGAGCAGCTCCGAGGCGTACTCGCGCACGGTCTCGAGCAGCCGGTACCTCGTTTTCCCCCCGGGTGTCTCCATGACCGCGATCAGCGACTTGTCCACGAGCCGCGCGAGCACATCGAGCGAGAGCGCCGGCGCGACCGCGGTCGCCGCGCCGGCGTCGAACCCGCCGACGAACACCGCCAGACTCCGGAAGGCCCGCTGCTCGGTCGGATCGAGCATCTGGTGGCTCCATTCGACCGCGGTCCGCACGGTCCGGTGGTGCGGCGGCGAGAGCCGCCCGCCTCCGCCGAGCGCGCCCAACCTGGTCTCCAGACTCGACAGCACCTCGGCCGGCGACATCACACTGACCCGGGCGGCGGCAAGCTCGATCGCGAGCGGCAGGCGATCGAGGCGCGCGCACAACCGGTCGATCGTCGCATCGCTCTCCTCGCCGGAGACGAACTCCGGCCGCCGCTGCCGCGCCCGTTCGACGAACAGGCGATACGCGTCGTCGGGCGCAAGCGGCTCCAGCCTCCAGACCGTCTCCCCGTCGACACCGAGCGACTCACGGCTGGCGGCCATGATCCGGACGTCGCCGCACGAGCCGAGCAAGGCACCGGCCAGCTCGGCGCAGGCGTCCACCACGTGCTCGCAGTTGTCGAGCACCAGCAGCAGGTCGCGATCCCACAGATAGCCGCGCAGCGCGTCCGTCGGGGACGTCCCGCGCGGGCCGCGAACACCCAGCATCCGGGCCGTCTCGGCCGCCACGTCGGGCGTCTCGGGACCCGCAGCGAGATCCACCAGCCACACCCCATCGGCCCGCCGCCCAAGCTGACTATGGGCGAGCGCCAACGCGAGGCGGGTCTTGCCCACCCCGCCCGGACCGGTCAGCGTCACCAGCCGCGTCCTGCGCAGCGTCTCGCCGATCCGCTCGAACTCGCGCGCCCGGCCGACCAAGGAAGTCAACGGAACCGGGAGGTTGTGCTCCGCCCGGCCCATCCGCTCGGCGGTACGCGACGCGCTCGTCGCCATCGAATCCCGATGATCACACAGCGCCGACCGAGACCTCGCTTCGCCGTAGAGGAGGCGTCGCCGATGGGGCTCGTCGAGATACGCCGAACCGGTCACGTCCCGACCGGGGCGACCGTTCGGTGGCAGGCTACCGCGAGATCCAGCAGCTGCTCGGCGTCACCCACACCTGGGTCAACCGCCACGTCACCGAGGCCCGCCAGCAGCTGCGGCGGGCGGAGGCAGCTGTTGGCGCTGAGGTTGAGGCGACGGTACGGGAGGCCGCCTGACAGCCACGCCGCTCGAGCGCGCGCGTCGGGCGCACACCTGTTCCAGTCAGGGGAGCGGCCGCCGACATAGGCGCGCGTCAGCATTCCCAGACGCCCGCTCGTCGTATGAGGCGACTGCGAACCCGCCGCGCCCGACCGCCTGTATTTCGGACCTGTCAGTTGCCTCGGTTGGTAAAGAATCGGGCTACGCTCAAGCGTCATACGAGCATGAACGCTCGCGGGCAACCCGGTGCGACCCTGGCCGCGATCGAGGGCATCTACCGCTCCCACCTGCCCGAGTTTCGACGCGCGGCCGCAGCCATCACAGGCGACCGCGAACTCGCCTGCGACGCCGTCCAAGACGCCTTCGCCCGCGCCGTGCGTCGACAAGCCGGCTTTCGCAGCGAAGGCTCACTCAACGGGTGGATCTGGCGGATCGTCATCAACACGACCCTCAGCCAGACCCGCGCACGCAGACCGACTAGCCCACTCGCCGGGGATCCCTCAACCTCCGACAACGGCCACACCGACGCAGCAACCGAACGAGTCCGCAGCGCCCTGGCACTGCTGCCAGAACGCCAACGCCTGATCCTGTTCCTGCATTACTACGCCGACCTCGACTACGCCACGATCGCCGAAGCGATCGGCATCAGCATCGGCACGGTCGGCGCGACCCTGCACACAGCGCGCGCAAACTTGCGCCGACGGCTCGAGGAGCCCATATGAACGAACGCGACCCACTCGATGCCCTGGCTGAACTCGTTGCGCCATTCAATAACGACCCCGACGGCTGGGACGACGTGCTACGCCGCGCCGACGATCCGTCCGAGCTCAATGACGATGTGGGGGAGCACGAGGAGGAACCGGCAGACGTCTACGACGAGGGTGGCGTTGTCACGGCCGGTCTTGCGGTGGCGCCTCCGGAGCAGGGGGTGGAGGACACGGTGCGGCTTTATCTGCGCACGATCGGGCGGGTGCAGCTGCTGACGCGCGAGGATGAGGTGCGGTTGGCGAAGCGGATCGAGCAGAATGACATGCGCGCCAAGAACGCGCTGATCGAGGCCAATCTCCGGCTTGTGGTCTCGATCGCGAAGCGTTACAGCGGCCGGGGGCTGACGCTGCTCGATCTGATTCAGGAGGGCAACCTGGGGTTGATCCGGGCGGTCGAGAAGTTCGATTGGCGCCGCGGTTTCAAGTTCTCGACCTATGCGACTTGGTGGATCCGGCAGGCGATCACGCGCGCGCTGGCCGACCAGTCGCGGACGATCCGGATCCCGGTGCACATGGTGGAGCGGATGAACCGGGTGGCGAAGGCCAAGCGGATGTTGCTCCAGCAGCACAACCGCGAGCCGACGTGCGAGGAGATCGGCGAGCTGGTGGAGATGCCGGCCAGGAAGGTGGAGGAGATCCTGAAGCTCGGGCAGGAGCCGGTCTCGCTGGAGGCGCCGGTGGGCGGCGAGGACGGCGACGCCTCGCTGGGCGATTTCATCGAGGACTCGGCTACCGACCGGCCGCTGGAGATCGTCTCGAAACGGATGCGCGACGACGATATCCAGAAGGTGCTCGAGTCGCTTTCCTTGCGTGAGCGTAGGGTGATCGAGCTGCGCTACGGCCTTGGCGACAAGGGCCCGATGACGCTCGAGGACATCGGCCACGAGGTGGGCGTGACCCGCGAGCGCGTGCGCCAGATCGAGTCGAAGACGCTGGCAATGCTGAAGAGCTCCGGCGGAGCAGACCGCCTGGCAGGGACCGCGGACGAGGCGCAGCAGGCGTCGCGACGTCACACGTGACGCCAGTCAAGTCCCGGAGAAGCCCGTTGCCAACAACGAATCGGTAGCTCATCGGTAGCTCAGGGTGGAACAGATCCGGCCCGGTCCCAGAGCGGAATCCTCGGTTTGCGGGGCTTTTCGGAGGGTGAGCGACGGGACTCGAGCAGCTGCAGAGGGCGGCCGAGGTGATCGACGGCTTGGCGCGCCGGATCGGGCTGCCAGACGGTGGTGATCACCGGCTCGGGCTACCGTCGACGCGCAGGGCCCGATCGTTCTCGAGCAACTGCCGGTAAGACCCGCAAGACCTCGGGAGGGCGATCCACCAATTGCAAGGGAAAGCCCGTCATCCATCCCGGAGCTGAGCATCCAGCTCCGATCGGCGAGCAGGGCAGTCCCTTTGGAGCCAGCTGGCGTGGCCGGACACACGTTTTGCGCGACTGTGCTAGTCGCGCGTGTGTATGAAACACAGTCCGACCTTCTCCGCGACACTGCGAGCAGCTTCGCCTCCCGGGCATCCAGACGGTGGTCGCGCTACGAGATGGAGTTTCTGCGTGGAGTCGCCCATCCAGCCGATGCCACGGGGGCTGGGCCGGCCATCCTTGCGGCATATGCCGCCCTCTAACGGCGTGCTGCTGTGAACTCAGAGCCGTTTCTCGGCCGACTCTCGCGCGCAGCGCATGGCGCTGGTTCCGCCAGCCTCACCACGGTTCTCATCGCCTTCGCCGCCAACCTTCTCGTCGCTGTCGCGAAGTCGGTTGCAGCGGTGGTGACGGGGTCAGCGTCGATGCTGGCTGAGGCGGCGCACTCCTGGGCGGATACAGGCAACGAAGTATTCCTGCTCATCGCATTCCGCCGGTCGCGCCGACCGCCCGACCGCGCGCATCCGCTCGGCTACGGCCGGGAGGCCTACGTATGGTCGCTGCTCGCAGCACTTGGCTTGTTCGTGGCCGGCGCCGCCGTCTCGGTGACGCACGGCGTGCAGGAGCTCTTGCATCCCGCGCCGGCGAGCGACTTCCTCGTCGGCTATGTCGTGCTCGCGGTCTCCTTCGTCCTCGAGGGAATCTCGTTCTTGCGCTCGGTCCGGCAAGCCCGGCCCGCGGCTGAGTTAATGGAGCGGGACCTGATCGGCGCGGTCATGGCCACCAGCGACCCCACGCTTCGGGGCGTATTCGCCGAGGACTCGGCGGCGCTCATCGGCGTGGTGATCGCAGCCATCGGACTGGCGGCCCACGAGCTGACGGGCTCTTCGACCCCCGATGCCGTCGGATCCATTCTCGTCGGCGTCCTGCTCGCGTCGGTCGCGACGGTTCTCATCGACCGAAATCGCGAGTTCCTGATCGGGGAGGAGGCCGATCCGCGAGTCCGCGCGGCCGCGATCCGGGCGCTGCTCGCCGAGCCGGAAGTCGCTCGGGTGACTTACCTACGCCTCGAGTTCGTCGGCCCGCGTCTCGTATCGGTCATCGGCGATGTCGACCTGACCGGAGACGCCCCCGAGTCGAACGTCGCCGTCCGGCTCCGCGCGCTGGAAGCGAAGATCGATGCGTCTCCTGCGGTGGCCGGTGCCGTGCTCAGCCTGTCTGCGCCGGACGAGCCGTCGCTGACTGAATGAAGGGCCGCGTTCCGCATGCCTGTTTTTGACGACAACTCCCACGGTCTGGGCCGGACGCGCTCCTGCGCCGCCCTTTGCGGCAAGCAGGACGCGACGCCTGCTTCCCGACGACGAGCCGCAGCGAACGAGGCGACGGGGTCTTAGGGTGCCGCTGGGCGGCGGAGGCGGTCGCGGCGATGCCGAACGATGAGGATGTAGGCGTACGCGAGGCCGGCATAGGCGATCGCGTTGTAGATGAAGTGCAGGACCGTGTCGCTGAGACCGAGCGCAGTGTCCCCGATCCCGGGGCATGGGCAGCCTCCGTTGGCGATCACGTTCGAGATGATCACCCCGTGCTCGACCATGTGCCAGGTCTCGAGCCACACGCTGGCTGTGATGTAGAACACGAACGCCGACATCGGCAAAACGGCCGGCGTGATTCGCCATAGCGGGATGATCAGCGCGTAGAGCGCGAGTACGTAGAGCGTGTTGTAACCGAGGTGGAGCCACTCCTCGGTGCCGTTGAACTGCAGCACGTAGCCCAGCAGGCCGAGGGCGTCCTGCTCGGGGACGCCCAGCAGCGAGACCTGCAGGAGCTGCACGATGTGCTCGACGACGTGGCCGCCTTGGATGGCGACGACGGCGGTCATGAAGTAGAACGTCCGCTTGCTGAGCGAAGCCCTCCCCTGGGTGGCTGGTGCCACCACAACCGTCGGCGGGTGCGCGGTGAGATCTGGCGTCGCTCGGCCCTCGGACGTCTCGTTGCCTGGCGACCGCAGGTCGACTCTAGCCGGGTGCCTGGGTGTCTTGCAAGGGCTCCGGAGGGCTGTTACGGTCGCGGTGGGTGACCGCCCGTGCGCGTCGGTTGGCATCCCCCAGTGGACAGCCGCGTAGCGGCTCGCCGTCGCTTCGTCATACGAGGCCCCGCCGGGTTGGCCCTACCCGAGGAGGTGTTGGAGTTGAAGCGACTGGTCCTTATCGCTGTCGCCGCCGCCGTGGTGTTGCTCCCGGGGAGCGCCGTCGCCGGCGGGGGAACCACAACGGTCGAGCCGTTCCCGGCGGACTTCACGATGTCCTCGGAGACGTGCCCGAATCTGCCCGAGGGAACGACGATCACCGGCACCGGAACCGGCAAGTCGGTCACGATCACCAAGACGGATCGGCGTGGGATCACGACGGTCTTCAACTCCACGATCGCGCCCGGCAGGGCAACCGACCAAGACGGCAACAGGTACCGATTCCTCTACAGCAACCAGTTCCGGGTCTCCAACACGATCGCCAATCCCGACCTGTACTCCGGGATCATGGTCGACCTGTTCGTGCTGCAGGGCGACGGGCCGGCGAGGCTGAGGAACGGATTCGTGGCGAGGATCACCACAGACCTAGGCGAGCTCTTCTTGTTCGATCCGATCGCCGCGTTCGGGGACCCAATCGACTTCGAGACCGGGGCCGCAATCTGTGACCCGCTATAGCCGAAGCGCCTGAACGCGGCTTCGCTGACTAGCCGAGAGCGCGAACCGGCGGCGCGGTTAGCCGGCAGCTCAATACCGGCATCGCCCGGACTTGCAGGAGTGGAAGGCGGCAGTGCTGCTCTTCGACGGATGCGAGTGCGACGCGGAGCCGTTGACTGCGCCCGCGGACGCCTCCGTTTCGTCCGCTGCGAGAGCGAGTCGCGCCCCAATACCGACGCCCGCTTGTCGGCGCGAAGCGGAAGCGTGGCCCGGCCGCCCTTCTTGTATGGGACTGCTCCTCCGCTGGCGTTGCACAGCGAACGGGGCCCTCGTGACCGGGGGCCCGTTCGCGTTCGGACGGGTGAGTAGCTAGCGGCCGGAGCCCCTGCTGCCTTCCTCCGGGCCGCCGTCGTAGCGGGGGCCGGGGATGGCGTTCGAGGGCGCGTCGGATGACAGCGCGCCGCGGGTGCCCTCTTCGGGGCCCCCGTCGTAGCGGACGCCGGGCGGGCTCTTGATCGAGTTTGGGTCGAAGGTGGCCGGCGCCGAGCGCTGGGTGAGCGCGGCGGTTCCCTCCTCGGGGCCGCCGTCGTAGCGGGCGGCCTCCTCGGGCCGCCGCAGGGGTACTGCCGGCCGGGCTGGGCGTGCTCGCCTGCGTTGCCGAGCCGGCGCTCGTATCAGGGGCGTCGTCGGTGGCGAGGATCACCACGGCGGCGGTGAGGCCGACGACGGCGATCATCGCGATGGCGAGCAGCGCGCGCAGCTGCTGGTAGTGGGAGCGAAGTACGACCGCGGGGTGCTGCCTGGGGATTGCCTGGCCCATCACTGCCTCCTGTCCGGGGGGCGGCCGCTGGCGGCTCGCCCGCTTATTGTGGGGACCGGTATCGGTGGCGATCGTGCCGGGGGGCGGTTTCGGCGGGGCGACGAGGCGGTAGCAGCGGGGCAACAATGGGTTGGCGGGCGGCGCGGGGCTGCTGTACGTTGGCATGACTGGCCCCCGCCTTCCTGTCTGGCATGGATTTCCGCATTCTTGGCCCG